>CAVROF010000025.1:0-46201 GCA_963722775.1 uncultured Gammaproteobacteria bacterium | reverse complement strand
CGCCCGTAGCTCAGTCGGATAGAGCACCAGATTCCTAATCTGGGGGCCACAGGTTCGAATCCTGTCGGGCGCGCCATTTCTATTCACTAACTGTCCTCGCCATGCGCCGCGCGAAATAGTAAATGCGTTGCAGCTTTTCGGTAATGTCCATCTCGACCGTATAGGCCTCGATCCGGTGCGGCTCGTTGGCGACCAGGCGCTGCGCCTCATGGGCCGCCGCCGAGTTGGTAATGCGGGTAATCTCTGTCTTCATACTCGTCACCGACCGCGCCGCATCGTAGTCGTCGTCGCCCACCGCACGAATTGCCGCGCCGACGGCCTCAAGAACGATTTGGTGAAAATCGCTGAGCATGACTTGCGTCGGCGCACTGATAGCAACCCCCTTGCCAATGCGTCGCCTGCCCAGCTCGACCAGGTTCACTTCCACGACGTCACCTATGTTCTCCAGGTCATTGGCGGCGTCCATGAGATGCATCAGATCTGCGGTCTGTTGTTCCGTCAGCTCTGACTGGCTGATCTTGCCCAGATAGATGACGATCGCAGCATGCAGGATGTCGACGCGTTCGTCGATCGCCCTGACTTCATCGAGGGCTTTTGCACTGCCATGCAGAATCGCTGGCATGATGTCTGAAATCATCGCGATGACCTGCGCGCCCATGTGTTTAATCTCTCGCCGCACGAGATCAAGCGCGATCGACGGAGTAGACAGCACGTCGGTGTCGAGGTACTTGGCTGAGATAATGCTGTCCGCATCCATCGGATGGTCCGGAACCAGCCATTCAACAAGGCGCGCAATCAGGGTCGTAAACCCGATAAAGATAAAGGTGTTCGCGACGTTAAATATCGTGTGCGCATTTGCGATTTGGCGCGGCGCCTCTGCAGCCAGCTTTTGTGTGCCGTACAGGTCATTGTGAGTCGGCGAGATTGCCGTCACGAACTCGGCCAGCTGATCGATGAAGGCAATCCAGAGAAGAACGCCGGCGATGTTGAACATCACATGCGTTACGGCCGCGCGCAACGCCTCGCGAGGCTTGCCGATCGCTGCGAGCAGAGCGGTCACGCAGGTGCCGATGTTTGCGCCGAACGCGAGTGCAATACCGGCGGGCAACGTTATGAAGCCCTGCCCGGCCAGAACGATGACGATCGCTGTGGTCGCCGAAGACGATTGAATCAACGCAGTGAACGCCGCCGCCACCAGGATGCCGATGAACGGATTTTCCATGCGGATCATCAAATCGAGGAACGGCTGCAACTCCCGCAACGGCTGCATCGCCTCGCTCATGATCGTCATGCCAAAGAACACGAGACCAAGACCCATGACGATGCCGCCGTAGTGTCGCAGATTGCTTTTCTTACTGAAGAACAGGAATCCGAAACCGATCGCGATCATCAACATCGCCGCTTTTGTGACTTTGAACGCAACAATCTGCGCGGTCACGGTCGTGCCGATATTCGCACCCATGATCACACCGATCGACTGGGCAAAGGACATCAACCCTGCCGTCGTAAAACCCACAACCAGAACGGTGGTCACTGAAGAAGACTGGATAATCGCCGTTACGAATGCGCCTGTCAGTGCACCCATGTACCGATTCGAAGTCAGTCGAGCAAGTACCGCTCGCATCCGTTCGCCGGCGACAACCTTGAGGCTTTCTGTCATCTGTTCGATGCCGAACAGGAACAGCGCAAGTCCACCGAACAACTGTATGGCCATCTGCCCTACAGCGGCAGGTGCCAAATCATTACTGGCCCCGAATGCCGGAGCGGCACTAATGAGACAGGCAATCAGTATCGGAAGGCGCGCCATAAGTCGTCAGCGCGACTCGCCTGAGTCTTGCTTCTTGACGATCGTAACTGGCACGGGACACAGCTGGACGATCTGTGCCGCTTTCGAGCCGATGACCAGGTGCTTGAGCCCGGTGCGTCCCTGGCTTCCCATCACCACCATCATCGGATCGAGGTAGTCCACGACTTCCAGGATGCGGGTAACAGGCAAGCCCGAAACCATAAGGCGCCCCGCTTGTCGCAACGACTTATTTTGCGGATTATCTTCGCTCACGCGATCCATAAACTGACCAAACGCTTCGACAGCCAAGTCCTGGATTCGCGTAGCACGTTTTTTCTTGATGAGTTTCGCGTAGTAACCTGGCATCTCACCCGGATCGTGCACCACATGCAGCACGACCAGCGATGCGCTCATCGCCTTTGCGTATTCGGATGCTTTAACCAAAGCGGCTTCTGAATGCTCAGAAAAATCCACCGGAACGAGAATGATGCCGCCGTCCGCGCCGCGACGAGCCGCCTCGGCATGTTTGCGAACCTGCTTGCTCGAATCCGCCAGAATCGCAATTCGATTTCCCATACCAAGACTCCGTAACGGTGCCCGTCAATTTTAGCAGTGTGCACGATTGCCATTATCAGTAATACAACCTATGGTTGCCCCCATGAACGAAGAGCCACGGATCAACTCAATGATCTCCGAGCATCGGAATCTGCTGCTGCGCGTGATGCTCAGGATCACGGTTTACTACGTCGTACTCGGCTCGGCACTCGCGCTCGCCGCAGCTGTGGCGCCCGGGTTCGTCGACCAGCTACCGCTGGGGGGCGTTGGCGAAATCGCAGACTTCGGCTCGTCCAGCATCTACGATCTGGAGGAGGCGCTTCTAAGTGCCGACGATGAGCAAATAGAAGACATCGTCACCGAGAATACTCGAGCTCGCCTGGCACGCGGTCCCGCGTGGTTGCTGGAGGCGATGTCACTGATTTACGCCATGATGTCGACACTGCTATTGATGCTTCCTGTGTCGTGGGTGTACCGGGCAATCCATGATGGCAGCGTCTACGATCATTCAATCGATACAACGGCCCTTGTCCTTCCCGCCGTTGTTGCCGGCATCGTCACAGTCGTTCAACACAGCCTGGCGCTGGCATTCAGTCTTGCCGGAATCGTCGCCGGAGTCCGGTTCCGACGAGCGCTCAGCGACACGTTTGACACACTGTTCATTCTCGCATCGATCGGAGTGGGAATTTCCGCCGGCGTGAAGTCGATAGAAATCGCCGTCGTGATCACAGTCTTCTTTAACTACGCGTCGCTGAGTGTTTGTGCGTTCGGAGACGGCCTTGAGTCACAATATGAGGCGCGCAACAAGATCCGGCGCAAGAGCGCCAAGGCAGCTAAGGCCAGGGAAAAAGAAGCTCGCGCAGACCCAGCCCGCCCTATGTCGGATCTTTAGCCGCAGCGTCGTCTGCGGTCATCATCTCTTCGAGCTGCTCGCGTCCGCGACAGCGATCAAGTACTTGCGTCTTGAGCTTGGCCTTGTCCTCGAGAATGGCGAAGTAGTTCTTTATGTAGCCCAGCGTACGATTTCTTGAAACCCGACTGAGTTCAGGCATGTCGCTGTACAACGCTATGATCTCGCCCTTCTTGGACAATATGTGTGCGAGTGCCGCGTCCATCACTTCGGGTGGTTGACAGAGCCCGCGGTAGTACCGTGTCCGAACCAGGCGAATAGGCAGATGGTCGGGTGGTGCTGCATAGCGCGCATTCACGAGACCCGACATGTCGAAATCGTAGGGAATCGGAATGCGCTTGCCCGCCGCTTCCTTACGGACATACATCTCCGCATTGTGACAGCAGTACTCGCCCTCCGGCCCCTGCATTACGGAATAGTCGTGATTGGAAATGAGTAACTGAAACAACTCGACCAGTGCGGTCGACGGCTGGTCCAGTTCGTCAAACCGGTTTTCCTTGACGCGCGCTTTGTCGAGCCCAAGCCGCTTACCGATATCCGCCTCATCCTCGATGACGAAGGCAAGATCGGTCCAGGAGCGCATAGCTTCGTCACTGTCAACGTAACTCAGGCGAATCAGGCGCGTGCCGAAACTGTGGTCTGACAGGATTTCGTAGGTGCGATAGGCCAGGTACTCGAGAAGCAGTTTTTGCTGCGACTCCAGGCCGTGCTGGCACGGTGCAACCAGCTTCAACTTGTCCTGTCCTTTGAACAGTGTGCCCTTTACCTGCGACTTCCTGAAGTTCAGGCGCAGCGGCGGCAGTTCGCAGTATTGCCGCCGAAAATTTCCGCGAATACGAATGGACACATCGAGGCGTTGTGCCTCACCGTTGTCGGCTATATAGGTCCACTGCCCAGGATGATACAGGCGCACCTCCGAATTGCGTTGCGCATAAGTCTGCGCAATCGGTGCGGTCAGTACGGCCTTTAAAACTGCGTGGTCCTGAAACAGCGGATCGCGCTCGGACGCCCCGGCGTTCGACGCCAGACCGAGATAAACCAATACGCCGATAAGTGGAAGACACTTCACTGGAACGATTTATACGGAATCGCGTGGTAATTGTCATACGAACAAACCGAGTATTCGGTCCGGGCGCCATGGCACAATCTGGTGGATCCAGAGCGTCTATGTTGATCCGGACTGGCGACGCAAAGGTGTGTTCAGCGCACCCTATCGCCATGTAGAATCACTGCTGGCCGGAAATTCGAATCACCCAAACGGAGAATACTGATGCTTGAAGTCGGATCGCGCGCGCCCGAGTTCGTTTTGCCCAACGACGAAGGCGTCGAAATATCGCTGACTGACCTGATAGCCGATGGCCCCCTGATCCTCTATTTCTACCCGGCCGATTTCACGCCGGGCTGTACCAAGGAGGCGTGCTCGATCCGTGATATTCACAACGACATTCAGTCCGTCGGACTGCAGGTCGCCGGCATCAGCCCACAGGACGAAGATAGCCACAGACGCTTCCGCGAGGAACATGACCTGCCATTTACCTTGCTGAGCGACCCGGAGAAGGTGGCGATCAAGATGTACGACGTTGACGGCCCGTTCAGCGTCGGTGTGCGGCGCGCCACGTTCCTGATCAACCAGGACCGCAAGATCCAGGATGCCGTGATGGCTGACGTGCGAATCGGACGTCACCAGGAGTTCATTGAGAAGGCGGTAATTCTGCGAGAGACCGCAGGCAAACGCACCAAAGACTAGGCTTCGCCCTGCACCGTTACGACCACGCGCCGCTCATGCGGCGAGTAGCGGTGTTCCCAAAGGTACACACCCTGCCACGTGCCCAGCGCACAGTGGCCCTCGCGAACGGGGATGTTCAGGTCGGATCCCGTCAGAACACTGCGTACGTGGGCTGCCATGTCATCGGGCCCCTCCGCCCTGTGCGTGAACATCGGGTCGCCGTCCGGAACCTGCGCGGACATGAAGGCTTCCATGTCCCGCATGACACTGGGATCCGCATTTTCGCACAGCATCAGCGATGCGCTCGTATGACAGACAAAAACGTGGCAGAGACCGGTTTGAATACCCGAGGCTCGCACGGCGGCCTGCACGTCGCGGCTCAGGTCGTAGGTGCCCCGACCGTCGGTAGAAATCCGGACTTCGGATTGCGCGATCACGGAATGTAGGGCTCGCCGTAACGCAGCCGTATCGTTTTGGTCTTCCCGAACCAGGGAATCGAGACGATGTAGATATTGTCGTACTCGTTTTCACCGATCTCCGGCACCTTCTTGCTGGCACCCATGTTGCCGATCAGGGCAGGCAGCGTGTTGCTGTGGCCAACAACCAGAACGATCTTGCCCTTATGTGCACTGACAATGTGCTCCATGATCGCCTCGGTATCGGCTGCATCATAGGAGTTCAGCGGCAACCCGAGCGCGTCCGCCAACGGACGTGCCGTCTCTTCGGTACGGCGGAAAGGCGTCGCATAGACGGCATCGATACCGGCGACAACGTCGGCATCGACCAGCTGCCGTGTCAGTTCAGCAACCCGACGCTGCCCGGCCGGGCTAAGCCCCGGGTCATCCTCAGGCATCGCCATCTTCTCCGCATGTCGCACGAAAATGACAGTAGTTGTGGCCTGGGACTCAAGAAACCACGCGAGGCCGAAGGCCAGCGCTGTGTAGATGACGATGACCTGAATTTGCCGCCGCCGGCGGCGTTTGCGGCGATCGATATCGGAAATGGGTTTTCGCATGGGAAGCGACTCTACGAGTTTTTATCGCCCTTGACCACGTGATATTCGCCTTCAATCACGCCAGCCTTCGGCGGTTGCCGCGGTGGCGGCTGTCCTTTCGCCTGTTTGGCGAGCCTGCGATTGAACCACCAGACGCGCAATGCAATGATCGCCCCGAGCACCAGGATGATGCTGCCGAGGACGACAAAAGCAAAGAAACCCAGCACGATGGACACGCCGATCGCTAACGCGCCAACGATGACAACAAGCGCATTCGCGATCGGATTTCCCGCGGGAATGCCGCGATTAAATGACGAATATTTCATTCTTTCCTTGTGTAGAACCCTTCAAACCATGTCGTCCAGGTCTCTCCGCCGTCGGTCGACTGCTCAAAGAACTGTCGAACCCGACCATCAGGCAGCAACGTCCATAGCGCTCGAAACAAAATGGTGGTGTCGTTGCCCATTGTGTGTAGCGTACCAGTCAGCCGCATGCCGTCGTCAGTCATTCCACCACGAATATTGATCTGGCTGCCACCTTCTGCGTTCCAGACCTGCACCCACTCGCCAGTCGTCTTGTCGACATAATTGATGCTCTGACCAGTGCCGCCTGCCGTGTTCTTCCAATGCTCGAGCAGGACACAGCCCCGCTCTTCTTTGGTAATTGAGTTTGTCCCGGCCGGCCCGCCGCCAGCGCCGTGGACCACCCAGTTCCCGACCCAGAAATCGAACTCTGCAAACGCCTCATCGTGCTCACAGGGATACGCCGATCTCGACATCGTGGCGACGATCGCCTCGTAGCGCTCATCGGCCTTCAAGGTAGCCAGTATGGGGTCGTTTATGATGAACCCAACACCGGTAAACCCGGTAGCAGCAATCGCCTCCAGTTCGGCTATCGCCAGATCATGGTCAGTAGCCAGCGTGTGCAGGCGCGCGCGCTCAAGACCGATGCGAAGCGGAGAAAATTCAAGCTGCTCTGCTAGCTTCAGCGCCTCATGCGCCGCCGGGTAATCGTTTGCCTCTCTGGCAGCCTGGGCGCTCTGGTACCAGCCGTTGCCATCCAGCGGTGGTGAGGAGTCCGCTGTCGCATGGAGTTGATAACATCATTAATATTAATATTTATACAACCGTTTTCCCGAACTGACATAATCAATTTCCCCCGTAGCCCCTCAAGCTTCAGACCATCGATCCTGCAGCAGGTTCTCAATTCCGGCAAGCATTGACCCGAAAAGGTTGAATCGGCACGGCTCTGCCAGCACAATGCGCCGTCGCAACGCCGGAGAGGTGGCAGAGCGGTTGAATGCACTGGTCTTGAAAACCAGCATAGGTTTGTAGCCTATCGTGGGTTCGAATCCCACCCTCTCCGCCATTCTTCCTGGCAACCAGACGGAATCCAGCAATGCCTACCACTCTCGTCACCGGCTGCAACCGCGGTATCGGCCTGCAACTCGTCGCCCAGCTACACGCCCGCGGCGACGCCGTTATTGGTGTTTGTCGCCATGCCGGCAGCGAACTCAGACAACTTGGTATCCGCGTTATCGAAGGCATCGACGTCTCCAGCGGTGAATCCGTCGCGAAACTCAAAGCGGAACTGGGTGACGAAGTCATTCATGTTCTTATCAATAACGCCGGCATTCTGCGGCGCGACGCATTTGGTGAGCTCGACTACGACAGTATGCTGGAGCAGTACGACGTGAATGCGCTGGGCCCGTTGCGGGTCACGGAGGCGCTGGCTGGCAATCTCCAGGACGGCTCAAAGGTCGCCATCGTATCCAGCCGGGTCGGCTCGATCGATGACAACGGCTCCGGCGGCAACTGGGGCTATCGGGCCTCCAAGACCGCGGTCAACATGATCGGCACCAACCTGATGCACGAACTACGGCCGCGCGGCATCGCCGTAGCGCTCCTGCATCCGGGTCTCGTTGCCACGGATATGACCGGTAATCACGGCATTTCGACCGGTGGAGTCCGCCAGCGGCCTGATCGCGCGCATCGACGAGCTCAACATGGAGAACACCGGCGGGTTCTGGCACGCAGAAGGCTATACCCTGCCCTGGTGAGGTCTTGAATATCGGGAACTTTGTCACCAGATCGTTGCCTCATATTTGCTAAGATCCGTTAACTATTGAACATACTGGAGTTGTTCGCATGCAAGATAACCTGAACACCATGGCGCCGGTCTCGGCACTCGCCACTGAAGACAGAGCATCGTTCATCTGGAAGTGCTATGCCCATGTTGTTGGTGCAATCCTGGCCCTGGTAGCCATTGAGACCTACCTGTTCACTTCGGGCGCCGCTGCGCCGATCGCCAACGCCATGATGCAGAGTCCGATGATCGTGTTGATCGGGTTCGTCGCGCTCAGCTGGGGCGCGGGTCACGTCGCGCATCGGCTTGAATCCACCATGGCACAGTACGCCGCGTTTGGCGCCTTTGTGTTCCTGTGGGCCGTCATGTTTGTGCCGATTCTTGCCATCGCGCTGCAGATGGACGCACGGAGCGGCGGCAACATGATCGAAAGCGCGGCCATCACCACGGTGGCGGGCTGCGCTGCGCTGATTGCTACCGTCATGATCACTCGCAAGGACTTCTCGTTCCTGCGCGGCGTCCTGGTCTGGGGCTTCTTCATCGCCATTGGCCTGATCGCCGCATCCTGGGCGTTTGGCTGGAATCTCGGCACCTGGTTCTCGGTCGGCATGATCGGCTTTGCCGGCGTCGCTGTCCTGTACGACACATCGAACATCATGCACCACTACCCGCAGGACAAGTACGTCGCTGCATCGATGGCACTCTTCGCCTCGATCGCGATGATGTTCTTCTACATTCTGCGACTGTTCATGAGCCGTGACTGACACGCAACAAGCTGGACTATGAAAAAGGGGCCCTGCGGGCCCCTTTTTTTGTTCAGGCTGTTGCTGCCTCGATGCGCTCGAGGCCACCCATGTAGGGCAGTAACACGTCGGGAATCCGGATGCTGCCGTCGGCCTCCTGGTAGTTCTCCATGACGGCGATCAGCGCCCTGCCCGCTGCGACACCTGAGCCATTGAGCGTATGAATCAGCTCGGGCTTTCCGGTATCGGGATTACGGCGGCGCGCTTTCATCCGTCGCGCCTGGAAATCGTTGTAGTTGCTGCAGGACGAGATTTCGCGGTACTTGTCCTGCCCGGGCAGCCAGACCTCGATGTCATAGGTCTTGGTTGAGCCGAATCCGATGTCGCCTGAACACAGCGTCACAACACGGTACGGCAGCTTCAGTCTCTGCAGGATCACCTCGGCATGGCCCGTCAGTTCTTCAAGCGCCTGCATCGAGGCATCAGGTGCGACAAACTGCACGAGCTCGACTTTTTCAAACTGGTGCTGACGAATCATGCCGCGCGTGTCCCGGCCGTGCGATCCCGCCTCCGAACGGAAGCAAGGTGTGTGCGCGACGTGCCGCACGGGCAGTTCGTCAGCCGCAAATATCGTGTCGCGGGCGAGATTGGTGACCGGCACTTCCGCCGTCGGAATCAGGAAAAATGGCGCTTCCGCTTCGGAGTCGTCGGCCGTTTCCGTCGCCGTCTTGAACAGGTCCTCCTCGAACTTGGGCAACTGCCCGGTACCGACCAGTGCCTGGCTGCGCACCAGGTACGGCACGTAGGCTTCTGTGTAACCGTGTTCGCTGGTGTGCGTGTCCAGCATGAACTGGATCAGTGCGCGCTGCAGCCGGGCCAGTGGTCCGGTCATCACGGCGAAGCGGGCGCCGGAGATACGGCTCGCCGCATCGAAGTCCAGTTGCCCCAGGTTCTCCCCGAGTTCAATATGGTCGCGCGCCGTGAATCCGAGTTCGACCGGTTCACCCCAGCGCCGCACCTCGAGATTATCTTCCTCGCTGGTACCCACCGGCACGTCATCCGCCAGGAGGTTCGGCAGGCCCAACTCAATATCGCTGAGCTCGCCCTGCACGGCCTGTAACGATGATTCGCTGGCTTCAAGACGCTCACCGAGATCCTTCACCGCAGCCAGTAAGGGTTTGATGTCCTCACCCTGAGCCTTGGCCTTGCCAATGCTCTTGGCGCTCGTATTGCGCTCACTTTGAAGCTGCTCGGTCTCGACCTGCAGCGCCTTGCGGCGTTCCTCAAGTGCGAGGTAGGCCGCGACGTCAAACTCGAAGCCACGCCGGGCGAGATTGGCGGCAACATCGGCCGCTGAATTGCGAAGTAGTTTGGGATCAATCATTGTTTTTTTCTGCTTGTTTTTCGCGTGCGCGACGCTCGATGTCCTCGAGTTTTTCCTTGATACGAATCTCGAGTCCGCGAGGCACGGGATGATAATACTTAACCGGGCTCATGTCGTCGGGAAAGTAGGATTCGCCGAGCGCGACGCCGCCGTCTTCATCATGCGCATACCGATATTTCTCCCCGTATCCCAAATCCTTCATCAGGTTCGTGGGCGCATTTCGCAGGTGCATCGGTACCTCGAGCGAGCCCTTCTCCTGCGCATCGGACATGGCGGCCTTGAACGCGGTGTACACAGCATTGCTCTTCGGCGCACACGCGAGATAGGCGACGGCATGGCCGATCGCCAGTTCGCCCTCCGGGCTGCCGAGGCGTTCATACACGCTCCATGCATCCAGAGTGATCTGCAAACTACGCGGATCCGCGTTGCCGATATCCTCCGAGGCAACCCGCACCAACCGTCGCGCGATGTAGAGCGGATCGCAGCCACCGTCGAGCATGCGCGCCAGCCAGTACAGGGAGGCATCGGGATCGGTCCCGCGTATCGACTTGTGCAGCGCCGAAATCTGGTCGTAAAAATACTCGCCCTGCTTGTCAAAACGCCGGCGGCTGCCCGAGGCGACCGCGGCGACAATCTCGGTGGAGATGATGCCGTCGGTCGCGAGGTCTGCCGCAAGTTCGAGCAGATTCAGCGAGCGCCGCGCGTCACCATCCGCTGCCGAGGCTATCGACTGCAGGGACTCGTCGGCGACGGTAAACGCGCCGCCAAGCCCACGTTCCGTATCGGCCAGTGCGCGTTGCAGCACTGCCAGCAAATCATCCTCTGTCAGCGACTTGAGCACATAAACGCGCGCGCGAGAGAGCAATGCGTTATTCAGCTCGAACGACGGGTTTTCCGTCGTCGCGCCAATGAACGTCAAGGTGCCGTCCTCAACGTATGGCAGGAACGCATCCTGCTGCGACTTGTTGAAGCGATGCACCTCATCGAGGAACAGAACCGTGCCGCGGTTGCTCATGTGCCGGTGCTGCTCCGCCTGGGCGACAGCGGCGCGGATGTCCTTGACGCCCGCCATAACCGCGGACAGAGCAATAAAATGTGAATCGGTCGTCGCAGCAATCATCCGCGCAAGTGTCGTCTTGCCCGTGCCCGGCGGTCCCCAGAAAATCATCGAATGCGCGCGACCCTGTTCGATAGCGCGTAACAGCGGTTTACCCGCTTCGAGCAGGTGCCTTTGCCCGAAAAACTCAGCCAGCGTCGCTGGCCGCATGCGGTCCGCCAACGGCCGATCGTTGGCGGTCACAGCGTCAGTAGCAAATAGATCGGTCAATGCGCGTGTTGTCTTGAGAGCCAGTCTTCAAAGCGCGGACCCCAGCCACCGAGGCCCGCAACCGCAATCGTGAGGCCGACGATTATACCGAGTGTATTTGCGACGATGTCGATCCAGTCGGCCATGCGGTAGCTGACCTGCAGCTGGCAGAACTCAACCAGGAGGCCGAAGAGCATCAGCCCAAGCGCAATCAGCCAGTAGCGGCGTTCCTCAACGAGGCCCGAGAACCACACCGACAAGACAACGAATGTAAGCCCGTGCAGCCACTTGTCAGCGTTCTGAAGCCACGACAGTGCCTTGCCGAGATCGTCGAAAAACCAGATCGCGCGCGACATCGCCGCGGTCAGGACGAAGCACCAGGATCAGGACACTGAGGACCCGCCACCAGCGGGCGTGCCTGAGCGGTAACATCAGGGAGACGTTGCTTCTGCGACGACAGGTGCGCCGACCAGGTCGGCGCCGTCAGGTACCGAAAACTCGAACCGCTCCGCGTCAATCGGTTCATTGGTCGTCACGTCGTAAAGTGACACCAGCGTTTTCTGGTCCAGGTTGTCGAAGAAGACCATCCGGCTCAGCTCACCCCCGATGAAACCCAGCTCCATACGCTCAAAGCCGCTCTTCGTATCCAACGGAATCATGCGGACCCAGGTCGTCCCTTTCTCGACCATCGAACCATCGAAACGAAATTGCGCGATGGCGTCTTTATCGCCACCCAGCAGCAAGGCCGGCGTATTCGCCAGGGCCTTTGCCTGACCCTTGACGGTCACCTGGGCAAGATCGACGTCGTAACTCCAGATATTGAGGCCGTCGGCAACAAGAAGCTGCTCGTAGGGTTCCGAGTAGGCCCAGTGGAATCGCCCGGGGCGCTCAATCTCGAGCGTCCCGCTCGAGCGCTCGACTACAGCCCCGCCCGCGTCGATCAGCGACTGCTCGAAGCGGCCCTGCAATGTGATGACATCGGTCACGAAATCGTTGACGAGTTTCTCGCCGACATCGTCTGTCCTCGCCTGCGCCAGCGCTGCCTTACCTGGCAGGCTGATCGCAAGAACGGCTAAAAGCACAATGGTATTTTTGGTCACACGCTAATCCTTGAGCTGTTGCACATCCGCCTATTCGTCAGCCGTACTGGTCGGCACGAGAATCTCGCGCGATCCATTCGACTGCAGAGGCCCAACCATCCCGGCCGCTTCCATCGACTCGACCATCCGCGCCGCACGGTTGTAGCCGATCTTGAGACGCCGCTGGACGCCCGAGATCGACGCTTTGCGGGTTTCCATGACAACCTGCACAGCCTGATCGTAAAGCGGATCCTGCTCGGCATCGGCGCTGCCAGCCGGCGGCTTGTCGATTCCAATCAGTCCCGGAGTTAGACCTGACGGGCCCTCAAGAATTTCATCAACATAGCGGGGAGATCCGGTTTTCTTCAGATGCCGAACCACCGCATGCACCTCATTGTCGGCCACGAACGCCCCGTGCACGCGCACCGGCAGCGACGTACCGGGCGGCAGGTACAGCATGTCGCCATGGCCGAGCAGGTTCTCTGCGCCCTGCTGGTCGAGAATCGTCCGCGAATCCACCCTGGCCGATACCTGGAACGCGATGCGGGTCGGTACATTGGCCTTGATCAGGCCGGTGATCACATCGACGGAAGGACGCTGCGTCGCGAGGATCATGTGGATTCCGGAAGCACGCGCTTTCTGTGCAAGCCTCGCGATCAGCTCTTCGACCTTCTTGCCCACGATCATCATCATGTCCGCCAGCTCGTCGATAACGACGACAATGAACGGCAGCGGCATCAGCGTGGGATGCTCAATGGGTTTCTCTTCGTCAAAAATCTCGGGCGGCCTGAACATCGGATCCTTGAGTGGCTCGCCGGCGTCAATGGCTTCCCTGACCTTGCGGTTGAAGCCGCCAATGTTGCGCACGCCCAGTTTGGACATGACGGCATAACGCCGGTCCATCTCGGCCACACACCAGCGCAACGAGTTTGACGCTTCCTGCATGTCCGTCACGACCGGTGCCAGCAGGTGCGGAATACCTTCGTACACCGACAACTCCAGCATCTTCGGGTCGATCATGATCAGGCGCACATTCTCGGGCTGGGTCTTGTAGAGAATGCTCAGCACCATGGCATTGATACCGACCGACTTACCCGAGCCGGTCGTGCCCGCGATAAGCAAATGCGGCATGCGCGCCAGGTCTGCGACAACCGAGTTGCCGCCGATATCCTTGCCCAGCGCCAGCGTGAGCGGCGACGCCATCTCATCGTAGGCGCGCGACTTGAGAATTTCGCCAAGCGTCACGAGCTGGCGATTCTCGTTCGGAATTTCGAGACCGACGAATGACTTGCCGGGGATCACTTCCACAATGCGTACGCTGACGACGGACAGCGACCGCGCCAGGTCTTTCGAGAGATTCGCGATCTGGCTGACCTTGACGCCCGGTGCCGGATCGAGTTCGAAGCGCGTAATGACCGGCCCCGGTGAAACCGATCTCACCTCGACGTCGATCCCGAAGTCCTTGAGCTTGAGCTCGACGAGCCGCGACATGGCCTCGAGCGAATCCTTCGAATAACCCTGCTTTTGCTCGGGCGGATCGTCCAGCAGCGACAACGGCGGCAATTCGCCCGCCGTGGCCGGTTCAAACAACGGCACCTGGCGCTCTTTTTCTGCGCGTGCGCTCGGTTCGAGCGACGGCAACACTGGCTCGATTCGAGGTTTCTCGCGATTCGCCTTCAGTTTCTTCTCAACCTTGACGATGTCCTGGCGGGCCGCGGCCTGCTTACGGCCTTCGGCCTTGTCGCGCAATTCGCCGAACTTGAGCAATGCTGTTTCATAACCGACCAGGCACCAACGCCCAATCCTGTCCATGACGTTGATCCACGAAATGCCAAGGAACAGCGAAAGAGAGGCGACCCAAAGACAGAACAACAGGGTACTGGCCCCCAGCAGCTTCATCACGCCCTCAAGACTCTCACCCACAATCTTGCCAAGGGCACCGCCTGCCGAATTCGTAAATCCGGCCGAGGAGAAATGCAGCGTTGACAGCGCGCAGCTGGTGACAAGCGTCGCCAGGAAGCCGCTCACCCGCAGGCCAAAATCCAGCTTGGTCAGTTCAATCTGGGTTTTCTGCTCCCGATACAGCATCCAGCCAAGGTAGAACACCATGAGCGTAAAAAGGTACGCTGGCCGACCAAAGGCGCTGAACAGGAGATCCGCGGTATAAGCACCGACGCGCCCCACACCATTGCGCACCGTCTCATCGGTCGTAGCGTGATTGAAGCTCGGGTCTGCCGCATCGTATGTAAACAGCGCATACCAAAGAATCAGCGCGAGCGCGCCAAAAACGTACAGCGCACCCTCGCGCAATGACCGATGAACCTGCGATGACAATCGCGATTCCGGCTGCCTGACTTTAGCGGCTCTTGCCATAAAGAATCTGTTTTCCCTACACTTGCCCAGCGACAGATCAATAACGCGCCGATCCGCATAAAGCTTGCCCGCATCACAAGCCCTTGAAAGTCGTCCTTGGGACCGCATTTCGGGACTCTGCGCGGGCAGATCAGTGCAACGTCATATTACGGACAAATTATACATGAGTGACTCAAAACATTACCGGGTTCTGATTTTGGGTTCGGGCCCGGCCGGCTACTCCGCTGCGGTCTATGCGGCGCGCGCCAATCTGAACCCGGTCATCATTACGGGTATCGAGCAGGGTGGCCAGCTGATGACGACCACCGATGTTGATAACTGGCCCGGCGATGTGGAGGGCCTGCAGGGTCCGGAACTCATGGAGCGTATGCTGCGCCACGCGCAACGCTTCAATACCGAGATCGTCAACGACCATATTCACAAGGCCGATGTCACGCAACGGCCCTTCCGCCTCGAAGGCGATGCAGGCCACTACACCTGCGATGCCCTGATCATCGCTACGGGCGCTACGGCTATGTATCTTGGGCTCGAGTCCGAAGAGGCATTCAAGGGCCGCGGCGTATCGGCCTGCGCAACTTGCGACGGCTTTTTCTACCGCGGCAAGCCGGTTGCGGTTATCGGCGGCGGCAACACCGCCGTCGAGGAAGCGCTCTACCTCAGCAACATTGCCTCCAAGGTGACACTGGTGCACCGCCGCGACGAATTGCGCGCCGAGAAGATTCTGCAGGACCACCTGTTCGAAAAAGAACGCGAAGGCAAGGTCGAGATCAAATGGGACCACGTCCTTGATGAGGTCCTCGGCGATGACTCGGGTGTGACCGGCATGCGCATACGTAGCACCAGGACGATTCGAAGACGACAGATATCGACCTCGATGGCGTCTTCATTGCCATCGGTCACAAGCCGAATACCGGACTTTTCGACGGACAGCTGGACATGAAAAACGGCTACATCATCGTCAAGGCCGGGATTGAGGGCGATGCGACGGCCACAAGCATCCCGGGCGTATATGCCGCCGGTGACGTCGCCGACCAGGTGTATCGTCAGGCGATCACATCGGCCGGTGCCGGCTGCATGGCTGCGCTGGATGCCGAGAAGTACATCGACGCGATCGACTCGCAGCAGGCTGCGGACGACGCGGCAGCTTAAGGTAACGGTGCCCTCTTGAAGGTCACCGTCCACGATAGTATTTCGGCAATTGCCCGCGCGGACTGGAATGCCCTGGCCGGTGATGAATTCCCGTTTCTCGACCACGCCTTCCTGGAACTGGCCGAAACCACGGGCAGTGTTGCGCCGAATGCGGGCTGGGCACCGCGACACCTGACACTCGAAAAAGACGGGAAATTGCGCGCTGCGCTGCCGCTTTACGAGAAGAGTCACTCCTGGGGCGAGTTCGTGTTTGACTGGGCGTGGGCGCATGCTTACGAGGAAGCTGGCCTCGCCTACTACCCGAAACTGGTGTCGGCCGTGCCATTTACGCCGGCGCCGAGTACCCGCATCCTGCTGGCAGACAAGAACGACACGGAAGCTGCACAGGCGCTGATCGCAGCGGCCACGCAACTCGCCGTCGAAACCGACTGCTCGTCCGTTCACTTCCTGTTTCCGGCGGAGCAGGAAGTAAGCCTGTTCGAAGACAGTGGCCTGCTGCTCAGGAAGGACTGCCAGTTTCACTGGCACAACCGGGGCTACCGGAGCTTCGATGATTTCCTGTCTACGTTTACGTCGGCAAAACGCAAGAAAGCCCGCAGAGATCGCCGCCGTGTTCATGAAAACGGCATCCGTTTCAGGCGCCTGCGCGGTGCCGAACTCGATGCCGACACCTGGTCTACCGTATACGCGCTCATAGCCCGTACATTCATGATTCGCGGCTCGCTCCCCTACTTTAATCAGGCCTTCTTCGAAGGACTCAGCGAGCAACTGCCAGAGAACATCCTCGTCATTCTCGCAGAGCAGGCAGACAAGGCCGTCGCCGCTGCCGTCTTTTTCGAGAGCCCGACGACGCTGTATGGACGCTACTGGGGCAGCGACGGGCATTTCGACGCGCTGCATTTTGAGACCTGCTACTACCAGGGCATCGAATATTGCATCGATACGGGCAAGCAGTTGTTCGAGCCCGGTACGCAGGGCGAGCACAAGATCAGCCGCGGTTTTTCACCGGTCACGACCTGGTCCGCCCACTGGCTGGCGCATCCCGAATTCGCCGATGCGATCAGTCGCTACCTCGACGAGGAAGGACGCCATATCGAACGCTACATTGACGCCGTTGATCAGCACACGCCCTACAAGGACGAAGAATGAGCAACAACCGTGTGGTGTGGCTGATGGCTGACGACCCGCCGCAGGAATTTCCGCCGGTCGAGACCGCGTTGCGCGAACCCGACGGTCTGCTGGCTGCCGGAGGTGATCTCAGTCCCGAGCGCCTGCTCGCTGCCTATCAGCGCGGCATATTTCCCTGGTACGACGAGGGGCAACCGCTCCTGTGGTGGTCACCCGATCCGCGGTGTGTGTTCCAAAAAGGCGATTTGCACGTCTCTCGCCGTATGGGCCGAGAGCTGCGTCGTTCCACGGCAGAGCTGCGCTTCAATTCGGCGTTCGCCGATGTCATTCGGGCCTGCGCCGCGCCACGCCGTTACGAACAGGGAACCTGGATTACCAATGACATGATCGACGCCTACGAGCGCCTGCACCGTGCAGGCTGGGCGCATTCGATCGAAGTCTGGCAGGACAACGCGCTCATTGGCGGGCTGTACGGGCTTGTTATTGGCCGCGCCGTATTCGGCGAATCGATGTTCAGCCTGCGCTCGAATGCATCCAAGATCGCCTTGCTCGCGCTGGATCGCATGTTGTCTGACGGCACCTTCGGTATCGTTGATTGCCAGATGCAATCCAGCCACCTGCTCAGCCTGGGCGCTTCAGTGATTCCACGGTCGAGCTTCGTCGAGACGCTGGGCAGGCTGTGCGCGACACCCGACGCATTTGAAAACTGGCCGAAAGGCCCAATACCTGTGAGTGAATTGGTGCAGGACTGAGGTCCCGTGGCTGTTGCTCATTGCAATACCGGGGCCGTTTCTGCACAATTCGCCAGCCTTTTAGCAGTACAGGACTTATAGACCCTTGGCGAAAGAAGAAGCCATTCAGATGGAAGGCGTCGTAAATGAGACGCTACCCAACACGATGTTTCGAGTTGAACTCGAGAACGGTCACGTGGTGACGGCGCACATCTCCGGAAAAATGCGCAAGAACTACATTCGTATTCTCACGGGTGACAAGGTCACCGTGGAACTGACACCTTACGACCTGTCCAAGGGCCGTATCGTCTACCGTGGTCGTTAGCCCCGCGTCCTGACCCTTATTCTGGCAGGTGCGCCAGCTCCTTCAGCACCGGCTCCGCAATCAACTCCAGCTTACCGTCTTCACCCACGGTGATTTTCACGTGTCCGCCTGCTTCGAGGCTGCCGAACAGCAACTCCTCGGCGAGCGGCCGTTTTATCTCTTCCTGGATAATACGTGCCATCGGGCGTGCACCCATCATCGGATCGTAGCCACGCTCCGCAATCCACGTTCGCGCTGTGTCATCGAGTTCCAGCGTGACGTTGTTGTTCTCCAGTTTCGCTTCGAGCTCAACCACGAGCTTGTCGACGACCCGAATAATGGAGTCGAGTTCGAGCGAGGCGAACTGAATAATCGCGTCGAGACGGTTGCGAAACTCGGGGGAGAACTTCTTCTTGATGATCTCCAGGCCATCCGTCGTGTTGTCCTGCTGCGTGAAACCGATCGACGTACGGCTCATTTCCTGCGCGCCCGCATTCGTCGTCATGACGATGATCACGTTGCGGAAATCCGCTTTGCGGCCGTTGTTATCCGTCAGCGTGCCGTGGTCCATGACCTGCAACAGCAGGTTGAAGACCTCGGGATCCGCTTTCTCGATCTCGTCGAGCAGCACGACCGCGTGCGGGTTTCTCGTGACCGCCTCGGTCAGCAATCCACCCTGGTCAAATCCGACGTAGCCCGGGGGTGCGCCGATCAGGCGGGATACCGTGTGCTTCTCCATGTACTCGGACATATCGAAGCGAATCAGCTCGACGCCCATCAGCATGGCCAGTTGCCGAGTCACCTCGGTTTTACCAACGCCCGTTGGACCCGCAAACAGGAAGGCTCCGATCGGCTTTTCCTCTTCGCGCAAACCCGAGCGCGCCATCTTGATGGCCCCGCCCAGTGCCTCGATCGCGCGATCCTGGCCGAAGATTGTCAGTTTCAGGTCGCGTTCCAGCGTGCGTAGTGCGTCGCGATCCGAGGCGGACACGCTCTTGGCCGGAATCCGTGCCATCTTTGCCACAATATTCTCGACCAATTCCACGGTCACCTTTTCGCCGCGCTTGGCGACCGGGACCAGGCGCAGATTGGCGCCTGCCTCGTCCATGACATCGATTGCCTTGTCCGGCAAATGACGATCGTTGATATGGCGGGCAGACAGCTCGACAGCCGCTTCAAGCGCCGCCGGCTCGTAGCGAATGCCGTGATGTTCCTCGAAACGGGACTTGAGGCCATTCAGGATCGCAATCGTTTCGGGAATCGTCGGCTCAGGTACATCTATTTTCTGGAAACGTCGTGCAAGTGCATGATCTTTCTCAAAAATACCTCGGTATTCTTTATAGGTCGTCGAGCCAATGCAGCGAATTTCACCGTTCGCCAGCACCGGCTTGATCAGGTTGCTGGCGTCCATCACACCACCCGAAGCCGCGCCCGCGCCGATGACTGTGTGAATCTCGTCGATAAACAACACGGCGCCCGGATCCTTCTGGATCTCGGCGATGACGCCTTTGAGGCGTTTTTCGAAGTCACCCCGGTACTTGGTGCCGGCGATCAGGGTTCCCATGTCGAGCGCATAGATCGTGCTGTCGTGCAGCACCTCCGGCACACGTTCTTCCGTGATCATACGAGCCAGCCCCTCCGCCAGCGCCGTCTTGCCAACACCGGCTTCGCCGACATACAGCGGGTTGTTCTTGCGGCGCCGGCACAGGATCTGCACGGTCCGTTCGACCTCGAGTTCACGCCCAATCAGCGGGTCGATCTTGCCCTCGATAGCTCGCTGGTTGAGGTTGGTCGTATATAGCTCCAGCGGCGACGCCTCGACCTCTGCCTCGGACTCGAGCTGCGTCTCGCCCTCCTCACCCGGTTCGCCGGACACCTGGGGCATGCCGTGCGAGATAAAATTGACGACGTCGAGTCGCGTCACATCCTGCAAGTTAAGGAAATACACGGCCTGCGACTGTTTTTCACTGAAGATCGCCACGAGGACGTTGCTGCCCGTCACTTCTTTCTTGCCGCTCGACTGAACGTGGAATACCGCCCTCTGCAGCACGCGCTGGAAGCCAAGCGTTGGCTGCACATCCGCCTCATCATCGTCTGGCAGGAGCGGCGTCTGTTCGTCGATACACTCCACGAGCTGGCGGCGCAATTCCGTGATATTGCAGTCACAGGCCTTAAGAACTTCGTGAACCTTCGGGATATCCAGCATCGCGAGCAACAGGTGCTCGACCGTCATATATTCATGGCGGCGATCGCGGGCCCTCTGAAAGGCCTCATTCAGGCAAAATTCAAGCTCACTACTGAGCATAGTCGACGACTCCTTTCAGGATTCTTCCATCGTACAAAGTAAGGGGTGCTGATGCTGTTCTGCAATACCCATGACCTGGGCGACCTTGGTTTCCGCAATTTCGAAGCTGTATACGCCACAGACGCCCTTGCCTTTCGTGTGTACCTCCAGCATAACCTGCGTTGCGCGCGTCCTTTCCATGCCGAAAACCGACTCCAGGATCTCCACGACGAACTCCATAGGCGTGAAATCATCGTTGATCAGCACCACCCGATATAACGGCGGTTGCTTGATCTTCGGGCGCGCCTCCTCAACAGCCAGATCATAGCCGCCGGGTTGCTCGTGTTTTTCGGGGTGGTCACTCATAATCAGTTAGCGGATATACGGTCAAATCAGACTATGTCAATAGCGGCAAGTCGCCTTTGGCTCAATGGGCAACCAGTATATATGGCCCCACTGCCGTACCGTTATATTATTGCCAAATAACGCATTTTCGGGTTATTCCTCCTTGTAGCTCTGCGGTCTCAACCCGTATCATCGGGTCCCTGCGTTTATATGGCGTGTGGCAACGGAAGCTGGCTTGGCAGGACATGATTAGCAAAGCAAACTGGACCGATTTTTCGAGCGTCGCCGGAAGCAATGCGCTCACCAACCTCAACAGGACTCTGCCGCCGTGGGTCAGTCTGTTGCTGGTCATTGCGATCGGCTGGCAAATCGCCAGAATCATCTGGGTGCTCGTACCAGCCCCGGCAATCGGCGATGTCATCGTGGCGCCGACGGGTATGCAGGCTATGTCTGCACCGTCGGGTACGACGGCCGACGTTCAGGCCATCGCTGACAACCACCTGTTCGGCACCGCTGATGCCGAAGCCGCGCCCGCACCGGTTGTCGCTGCCGACGACAACCTGAGCGACACCCAGCTGACGAACCTCGTTCTCAAGGGAACGATCGCATCGACAATTCCTGAATTCTCGGTGGCCATCATTGCCGATCGCAATTCCGAGCAAAAAGTCTACGTGATAGGTGATTCGGTCGCCTCCGGTGCCACCCTGCACGCGGTCTATCGCGAACGCGTTGTGCTCAATGAAAGCGGCGCACTGACCAACCTTCGAATTCCATCGGAGTTTCCGCAGGGGCAGGCCTCGACATCGCGGCGAAATACGAATACCACACGCCAGGCAATAAACAACCAGAATGCCCAGAGCATTCAGAGCGTCGTGTCGCAGAACCTGGCAAGCCTGTCTGATGTCATCCGGCCAACACCGTATGCAGTCGATGGCCAGCAAACCGGTTACCGTGTGTATCCTGGACGAAACAGGCAACAGTTCGCTGCACTCGGTCTGCGCCCTGGTGACCTGATCAAGGATATTGACGGCCAGCCCCTGAATGATCCGACCCAGGCCATGCAGGTCTTCCAATCTCTTGGCACCGCCGAACAGGTGACTGTCACTCTCGAACGCAACGGCGAGCAGCAAACCATTGTCCTCAAGACCAGCCAGCTCGACATGAGCGGTGAGCAAACCCAATGACGAAAAAATCAATAAACACACTCTCCCGACCACTGCGGCTGCTACTCGCATCAGGCCTGTTGTGCCCTGGCGGCACTGGCATGGGCCCAGCAGCCTGCCGCAACGGTCAACTGGAAAGACGCCGACATCCGGCAGGTCGTCGAAGCGGTGTCCGCCGTCACCGGCAAGAACGTCATCCTGGATCCCAGGGTTACGGGCAAGGTCACATTGCTGTCGCCCACGCCACTGGGTCCCGACGCGATGTACGCGGCGTTTCTGTCAATTCTCCAGGTGCACGGCTACGTCGCTATTGAAAGCGACAATCTCGTCAAGATCGTCCCGGACGCGACGGCTCGACAGTTGCCCACGGCGATTGGCGCAGGCGGCACCTACGGCCCGGACGATCTGACCACGCAGGTTGTGCAATTGCGCAATGTCGGTGCCACACAACTCGTGTCGTTGCTGCGCCCCCTGCTGCCGCAATACGGACACCTCGTAGCCCATGCCGGCTCGAACATGCTGGTTATTTCCGACAGAGCCGCAAATGTCGCACGTGTGGTCAGCATCATTCGCCGCATCGACCAGGCCAGCGATGAGGATATCGAGGTGGTGTCGCTGCAACATGCTTCCGCCGGCGAGATCGTGCGCATCATGACCGCCCTGACCTCGGCGCCCCGTGCGGACGGTGCATCCGTCACGACAAGTCTCGTCGCCGATGCTCGAACCAACAGCGTACTCATCGGCGGCGACATGAACGAACGCCTGCGGCTCAGGACGCTGATTGCGCATCTTGATACACCGCTCGAAGATGGCGGCGACACCCAGGTCCGGTACCTGCGTTACGCGGACGCCGAAGAACTGGCGACCAAGCTACAGCAGAATTTCACGAGCCAGACGCAGTCTCCCGCAGGCCAGGCCGCTACAGCCGCCGGGGCGGATGGCATCAGTGTGTGGGCGGATACACAAACTAACGCACTGGTTATCAATGCGCCGCCGAAGATCATGCGCTCGACAATGCAGATCATCGACAAACTCGACATTCGGCGCGCCCAGGTTCTCGTTGAAGCCATTATTGTCGAAGTCATCATTGACAAGTCCAAGGAGCTGGGCGTTTCTGTGGCGGTAGAAGGCAGTGGGTCTGACGCCCCAATCGCCGTCACCAACTTCCCGGACTTCCTGGCCGGTATCGTGCAGTTAGGCAGTGCCAGCGGGGGCGGTGTGGTCGACCCAACTGGCCTGATCGGCGAAGGCGGCACTATTGGTGTAGGCCGCATCACGGATGACGGTGTCAGCTTCGCCGCCATTCTCCGCGCCGTCGAAGGCGCTGCCGACACGAACCTGATTTCGACGCCGTCGATCGTGACAACCGACAACGAGGAAGCAACACTCAATGTCGGCCAGGACGTTCCTTTTGTCAGTGGTTCGTTCAGTAACACGGGAGGGGCTGGGGGTGCCGTTAATCCGTTCCAGACAATCAACCGTGAAACGGTCGGCGTCAAACTTGCCATCACGCCACAGATTAACGAGGGCGACTCGATGGTCCTCAACGTTTCCCAGGAAATTTCGAGCATCGCACAGTCGGCTCAGGGTGCCGTCGACCTGATTATCAACAAGCGCACCATAGATACGACCGTGATCGTCGACGACGGTCAGATTCTCGTTCTTGGCGGACTACTCGAGGACGTTCTGCGCGAGAGTGACCAGCGTGTACCTGTTCTCGGGCGAATTCCACTTCTTGGCAACCTGTTTCGTTCACGCAAGACCGAAAAACTGAAGACCAACCTGATGGTCTTTATTCGACCGACCATCTTGCGCGATGCGGCCCAGACGGCATTCGAAACGAACCAGAAATACAACTACATCCGTGACATCCAGCAGGGCCACGAAGGGACTGATGTGCAGTTGATGCCGGGACAGGTACGTCCGATGTTGCCGCCCATCGAACAGTACCTGAAGCCCGTAACGTCAGAGGAAGACCAGCAGTAAACGTCATGGAAGCTGAAACTACTATCGTCCTGGAGGCCGAGGTTCCCGAATCAACGGTACCGCGGCATAACCTGCCCTTCACGTTTGCCAAGCGGCATGGCGTATTGA
Source organism: uncultured Gammaproteobacteria bacterium (assembly GCA_963722775.1). Lineage (GTDB taxonomy): Bacteria > Pseudomonadota > Gammaproteobacteria > Steroidobacterales > Woeseiaceae > UBA1847. Next base: position 22,062 of record CAVROF010000025.1, on the reverse strand, counting down.
TCCAGGAACTCACCCCGTCGGAGGGCAAAGCGGTTTATCGCAGCGGCGCATCGCCGCTGAGCCTCGCCGAGGCGCGGCGATTTGTCGGTGTGCCGCTCAAAATGTCGCGCGTGTCATCCGAAGTATTCGACACACTATTGCAGCAATCCTACGAGCAGGACTCGGGGCAGGCGTCTCAGATGGTCGATGGCCTCGATGAGGATTTTGACCTGACGCAGGTTGCGCAGGAGTTGCAGGAACCGTCCGACCTGCTGGACAGCGATGACGACGCACCGATCATTCGATTCATCAACGCGGTGCTTACTCAGGCGATCAAGGAGAACGCGTCCGACGTCCATATCGAGCCGTATGAGAATCGGCTCGGCGTGAGATTTCGAGTAGACGGCGTATTGCGCGAAGTATTGAAAACAAGGCGCGGGCTTGCGCCGCTGGTTGTGTCGCGCATCAAGGTCATGTCAAAACTGGATATCGCCGAGAAGCGTCTCCCACAGGACGGCCGTATCTCCCTGCGTATTGCCGGACGCGCGGTCGACGTGCGCGTCTCGACGATGCCATCCGGGCACGGCGAACGCGTCGTGCTGCGACTGCTCGACAAGCAGGCTGGTCGACTTGACCTGATGTCGCTCGGCATGGATATGGCAACGGAAAAAAAGGTCGACGACCTCATACACAAACCGCACGGCATCATCCTTGTTACCGGCCCGACCGGCTCGGGTAAGACGACGACGTTGTATGCCGCGCTTGAGCGCATCAACGACAACAGCCGCAACATCATGACGGTTGAGGACCCGATCGAGTATTTCATCGACGGCATCGGCCAGACACAGGTCAACACCAAGGTCGAAATGACGTTTGCGCGCGGTCTCCGCGCGATCCTGCGCCAGGATCCGGACGTTGTCATGGTCGGCGAGATTCGTGACCTTGAAACGGCCGAGATCGCGGTCCAGGCCAGCCTGACCGGTCACCTCGTTCTCTCTACCCTGCATACCAATACGGCGGCCGGCGCCGTCACGCGCCTGCGCGACATGGGAGTCGAACCCTTCCTGCTGGCATCCAGTTTGCTTGGCGTCCTGGCACAACGTCTCGTTCGCGTGCTCGAAGATGATTCCAAGGTCCCGTACACGGCTCGCGAATACGAGTGCAACCTGCTCGGGCTCGATGCAGATAATCCACCGACGCTCTACCACCCTGGCGATGTACCCAGCGGAGGGTTCCTGGGCCGCGCCGGTATTTACGAACTCATCACGGTCGACGATGAAATGCGGGAAATGATCCACAGCGGCGTCAGTGAACAGGAACTGGACCGGCACGCGCGCAAGACCAGCCCGAGCATCCGTGCCGACGGTCGCCGTCAGGTCCTGGCCGGCCGCACGACGGTCGAAGAAGTTCTGCGCGTTACACGCGAGGATTAGCCTGAACCATGGGTGCCTTTGAATATGTCGCGATGGATCAGTCCGGCAAGCAGGCTAAAGGCCTGCTTGAAGGCGACACGCCCAAGCACGTCCGCCAGATATTGCGTGATCGCAACCTGTTTCCTGTCAGTGTTACCGAGGTCGCAAAGAAAGAGGCGCACCGGCAGAGTACGTTTTCGTTTCGTAAAGGACTGTCATCAGCCGAACTGGCACTAATTACACGACAGCTTGCCTCCTTGTCTCAGTCGGGCCTGCCGCTTGAGGAAGCATTGCTCGCAGTCGCACAACAGAATGACCAGCCGCGCACCAAGAGTATCCTCCTGGGCGTTCGCGCCAAGGTCATGGAAGGCCATTCACTCGCCGATGGCTTCAGCGAGTTTCCCCAGGCGTTTCCGGAACTCTACCGGGCGACCGTTGCCGCCGGCGAACAGTCCGGGCACCTCGATGTCGTGCTTGAGCGACTGGCCGATTACACCGAGGCACGCCAGGAATTGCGACAGCGCATTACCAATGCCCTCGTCTACCCGATAGCACTGATCGTCATGGCCATCGGCATCATCAGTTTCATGCTCGCGACCGTCGTGCCAAAAATTGTCGGTGTTTTTGAAAACACGTCAGCCGAACTACCTGCCCTGACAACCGGACTCATTGCCACAAGCGATTTCCTGGTTAATTACTGGCCGCTGGTTATCGCCGGCGCAGCTGCGGTTGGCTGGCTGGGCTGGTGGATCCTGCAAAAAGAGGGGCCGCGGCGCAATTACCATACCCTGCTGTTGCGTCTGCCAATCATTGGTCGCTTGACGCGTGGCGTGAACACAGCCCGGTTTACGCGCACGCTGAGCATCCTCGCAGGCAGTGGCGTGCCGATTCTCGAAGCGTTGAAAATCTCGGCTGAGGTTATCGAGAATTTACCGATGCGCGACGCTGTGACCGAGGCCACCCTGCGCGTTCGTGAGGGCGCAGGGATCAGCAAATCACTCGCGGCAAGCAAGCTGTTTCCACCCATGATGATTCACCTGGTTTCCAGTGGCGAGGCAGGCGGTCGTCTTGAAGAAATGCTGGCGCGTTCTGCGAGTGGGCAGGAACGAGAGGTCGATGGTTTGATCGCCGCCCTGCTCGGCATCCTGCAGCCACTCCTCATCGTCGCCATGGGTGCAATTGTCATGGTAATAGTGCTTGCAATTTTGCTCCCAATCTTCGAAATTAATAACCTGATTCTCTGATCTGTTTGTGAAATCCGATGACTGTGGAGCGGGCGTGATGATCGGCGACAAAGACGATTTGGACGAGCTGGAAGACGAAGAACTCGAAGACGAAGATCTCGAAGACGAAGATCTCGACGACGACGACGACGACGACGACGACGATACCGACATTGTCACCGATTTTAGTGGCGACACGATCGTGGGTCTGTCAGGCGAGTTCGACATCGATTCGCTGGTGAAGAAGCTCGAAGCAACCGACCCGAGTGAAGTAGCCCATCGCCGCGAGATCCGTCGCCGGCTTGAGGAGATTCGGGAAATGCGTGAGGCAGATCTCGACAGTACCTTCAACTTCAACCTCGACGACGACTGATTCGATACTAGCGAAAGTCGCGCGAACGTACGCTTAAGTTCCCCAACAGGTTCGAGTGATCGAACAGGCGTCGCGCAACCACGTGGATCACCTGCCCCTCTATCTGCAGCTCCCCGGCCACGCCGAGCAGGCGTGCATTTAGCAACTCAGCACGATATTGCTCCGCGATCTGTTTCCACAACACCAGGTTAATCTGTCCCGTTTCGTCTTCGAGCGTTACAAAAATCACGCCACTGGCCGTACCCGGACGCTGCTTGGTAATCACGAGACCCGCAACATTGACCGCATGGCCGTCACCGAGAACCGGCAAGGTCCTCGCCTGTGCGTAGCAGTAACGATCAAGGTGTCGCCGTAACAGGCACATCGGGTGGCGCTCGAGCGTGAGTCCGGTACTGCGATAGTCCGCGACAATGTTCTGGCCCTCGGTGGGCTTCGGCAATAACGGCGCCGGTTCGTAACGCGCCATGCTCGGAAACAGCGGCATCGGCTTTTCGGCACCGGCAACGGCCCAGCGTGCACGGTGCCGGTCCCCCGAGAGTGGCTGCAGTGCTCCTGAGGAGGCCAGTACGCCAAGGTCGCGCCGATCCAGACCCGCACGCTCAAGCAGCGCCTGCACCTGCGTATAGTCGCCACCGGTGCGCTCCGCGACGATGCGCTGTCCGGCATCCTCCGACAGCCCTTTCACCATCCTGAGCCCGAGGCGCAGCGTTGCTGCTCCTGCCTCATCAGCTTCAAGCGAGCAATCCCAGCCACTGTGATTAATATCGACCGGTTGTATCGCCACACCGTGACGCTGTGCGTCCTGAACGAGTTGCGATGCCGAGTAAAACCCCATCGGCTGGCTGTTCAGCAAGGCACAGGTAAATGCGGCAGGCTCATGACACTTGAGCCACGATGAAACGTACACGAGCAAGGCAAAACTCGCCGAATGCGATTCGGGGAAACCATACTCACCAAACCCCAGGATCTGCTGGAAAATCTGCCGTGCAAACGTCTCATCATAGCCGCGCTCGCGCATGCCGTTGACGAGCTTATCCTCGAAATGACCCAACCCGCCACGGCGCTTCCAGGCAGCCATCGCACGTCGCAGATGATCAGCTTCGCCCGGGGTAAAGCCGGCAGCGACGATAGCCAGCTGCATGACCTGTTCCTGGAAGATCGGCACACCCAGCGTTCGCTGCAGCACACCTTTCACTTCCTCGCTCGGGTAGTCGACGGCCTCCTCACCGTTACGCCGGCGCAGGTAAGGGTGCACCATGTCGCCCTGGATCGGGCCCGGGCGAATAATTGCGACTTCGATGACGAGATCGTAATAGCAGCGCGGCCGCAGCCGCGGCAGCATCGTCATCTGCGCGCGCGACTCGATCTGAAAGACCCCCACCGTATCGCCGTCGCATATCATGTCGTAGACCTGCGGGTCTTCGGCCGGCACCGTCGCCAGTGTGTACTCACGACCGTCAAAGTCGCGAATCAGGTCGAAACTCCTGCGTATCGCTGTGAGCATACCCAGACCCAGGACGTCGACTTTCAACAAACCCAGCTCCTCGAGGTCGTTTTTCTCCCACTGGATGACGGTACGCTCCGGCATCGTGGCATTTTCGACCGGAACCAGTTCGTACAGTGGTGCATCGGAAATGACAAAGCCGCCAACATGCTGCGACAGGTGCCGGGGAAAGCCGATCAGCTCCCGTACGAGATACAGCAGGCGCTTGATTACCGGACTGTCGGGCGACAGGCCAGCTTCGAGAATGCGGCTATCGTCGACAGATTGGCCGTCCCACCATTGCATCGAACGTGACAGCCGACCGACCTGCAGATCACTCAGACCGAGAACCTTGCCCATGTCGCGCAACGCGCTTCGCGGCCGGTAGGTGATAACGGTCGCGGCAAGCGCTGCACGCTCACGACCGTATTTTGCGTAGATATACTGGATAACCTCTTCGCGCCGCTCATGCTCGAAATCCACATCGATGTCGGGCGGTTCGTTACGCTCTTTCGAGATGAAACGCTCGACAAGCATCTCCATACGCGCCGGGTCGACCTCGGTTATCCCCAGGCAAAAACACACGGCAGAATTCGCCGCCGACCCGCGTCCCTGGCAAAGAATATCCTGCGAACGTGCATACGCGACGATGTCATACACGGTCAGGAAATACTGCTCATACCTGAGTTCGGCAATCAGCTTGAGTTCGTGCTCAATGAGTCGTGTCACTTTCTGCGGAATACTCCGGGGCCAGCGACGCTGCATGCCCTCCTCCGTCAACCTGCGCAGATAAGTCGCCGGCGTCTCACCTTCAGGGACGATTTCGTTCGGGTATTCGTAACGCAGTTCGTCGAGTGAAAAGTCGATGCTGTCGGCGATGCATACCGTTTCCTCGAGCAGGTCTTTTGGGTAGACACGCTGCAGAACATCAAGGGGACGCAAATGCCGTTCACCGTTCGGGTACAGCGCAAAACCCGCATTGTCGACGGTCGTCCCGTGACGTATCGCTGTCACGGCATCCTGTACGATGCGCCGTGCCCGGCAATGCATATGCACATCGCCACTTGCGACCAACGGCAGCTTCAGGCGCCGTCCTTCCTCGCGCAACCTTTGCATTTGCTCACGCTGTCGGCCGTCTGCCAGCAATTCGACGGCAATCCACAGGCGATCGCGGAACGTCTCGCGCAACCAGTGATCTTCAACGTCCAGCGTGAGCTGCCGGTCGGGAACCCACAGCACAAGACAGCCGGAAAGGCCTTCCTCAAAATCGAGACGCGCCAGTTCATAGCTGCCTTTCTCTGCAGCACGACGTGCATTGGTGATCAGGCGGCACAGTGACGCATAGCCCGCTTTGTTGCGTGCGAGTACCACCAGCTTGCGTCCGCTGCGCAAGCGCAGTTCGGAACCGATAATTAATTTCTTAAGCCCGCATTCCTTTGCGGCTGCATGGGCACGCACAACGCCCGACATCGAACACTCATCGGTAATGGCAAGCGCTTCATAACCGAGTTCCGCGGCCGTCTCAACAAGTTCCTCAGGATGGGAAGCGCCGCGCAGGAAGGTGAAATTACTCAGCGCGTGTAACTCGGCGTAGCGACCGGCCATGCCGCTAACCAAAATAGCCGTGCAGGTACCAGGATGATGTGCGATTGCGATTGCGAAATACCCACAGCCGCCTGCCATCCGTACCCGCCGCCGTGTAGTAGTCGCGGGAAATACCATCTTCATCCCACCAGCCGGTCTCAAGACGCTCCGGCCCGTCGATGAGGCGTAAACGGCAGCCCTGATGCACGGGGTAGCCGCTATCTGCCGGCAACAAAGCCGGTTCGGGCAACATCCAGAGCGGACGTTGTACCGACTGCTCAGGTGTATCCAGGGTTGTGCCGGACCAGTCGGCCAGCAGGCTTTGCGAACGCCAGGCATAGTCCGGCCGGTGTTCTGCCACCATCGACGCCGCCTGCACTGACTGGTCGCCGATACGTGCGATAAGGCGCTCGGCGAGCTGTGTAATGGAAAAACGCCGCGCCGTTGCACCGGGTTTGCCATGAAAACTTAAAGCGCCCGACTCGGCCTGCAGCGGTTGCGCCATACCGCTGCGCAAACGCACAGCGATAACAGGCCCCGGCAACACCAGCTGTTCGAAACGAATGCCCAGTAACTCGAACCAGCGCCCGGCGGAACGTTCTGCTCGCGCACAGCCCAGACGTAATTCGGTTGCAGGGCCTTTGAGATGGAAAAAACTGAAACACACGCGCTGTGTGCCAAGTTGGCGTGCCAGCAGAAACTGCTCGTGTGACAACAGCAACTCACGGCAGATATTGAGCAGCAACTCACGGTCTGTCTGCTCCTCGGTCATTTCGTAATCAACACAAAACCGTTCGGGAGCACGCCAGGAATTACGCGGGTCGGGCAAGTGCCCCAGCGCACGATCCAGTTGCAACAAATACTCGGCGCCAAAGCGACGTGTGAAACCCTCACGCGGTAAACGCAGGCAATCACCCACTGTTATAACGCCCATGCCGGTCAATGCTTCACACAAACCCGCCGGCCAGTCCATGCAGGAAAGTGGCAGCTTGCGCAGGGCTGCTGCGAGATTCGCGTCATCACGTATGCAGGCACGACGGCCGGCACGCGCCATCCAGGTGGCTGCGAGTGGCGTCGGTGCAATTGCAAGTGCGGCCGTAAGACCAAGCTCCCGTAAACCCTTCGACATTCTTTGCCGGAGTTCCTGCAAGCCACCGAACAACCGCACGCTGCCGGCAATCTCGAGCACCAGTACATCATGGTCGGCGATCGAGACGAACGAGGAGAAACGCTCCAGCCAGGTGGCAAGCCCTTCCAGCGCCTGTTGTTCCCTTAGCAGGCTACGTTCTTCAAGTTGCAGCGTCGGCAGTAACGCAAGTGCCGCATTGGCGGCCTGCCCCGGCATCACACCGGCAGCACTCGCCTCGGCATCGGCCAGCAGGATGCGATGAATGCCGTGCTGCTCCTCGACAATCGCCGTCGCAGCTTCCGATGAGCGATTGGCCTCCAGTGGCAGTTGTGGCAACCACACACAAAACCACAATCGATCCGCTACCTGCGGATGCAAAACAGGCCGCTTCGCTTCCACAGCGGGTGCCTGTTCAACAAATGGCAGATCCTGCTGTACGACAGGGGGAGTCGGGGCAGCGGCCCGCGCCAGGGCGGGCGGTTTACAGGCCCGTTGTTTCATCTATAAAAGCTGAGTGATAACAGCCGGACGGCCACCACGGCTTTTCAGGATGTGAACGCGCGTAGCCTGCCCGTCAGGATGCAGTTCAAGGCGCAATGCGGCGGCCGAAGGTTGCCGGCGTGCGGCCAGCGGACGAAACGCAATCGCCCAGCTGCGACCTTTCTCGGCTGCCAGTTGCAGGCGCCGGCTGGCCTGGTCGTCGAGTATCGAAGGCCACAGCAATACAGCCGCGCAGGTACCCGATGACAGGGCCTGCTCGGCCGACCACAGAATCTCGCTGTCATCCCGGGGGCGCACAATCAACATGCGCGACAAATCAATGCCGCATTGCTGCAGTGCGGGTGGGTACGGTTGAAATGGCGGTGCCACCCAGGCGATCCAGCCGGGCTCCGTAAGATCCTGAGTTGATGTTTCGGTGCTTAAGCGCGCAAGCGCTGGCATCAGCAGGCGCAGTTCGCCGATGCCGTAGTGTTCAGTAAGAACTTCAGTCAGCGATTCACGAGGCCAACCACCCCCTGGCAGGTGCCGATCGAGTTCCGGGTAACCGCTTGCCAGCCCTGCCCGTCGCCCGGCCTGGTCACGCCCGCGCCAGACGCGCGGGTTCGCAAGGATCTTGTCGAGCGACGATGACAATGCTCAATGCAACAGCAGGCCGTCACGAATCACGCCGACAACGACGCCTTCGATGACCAGCGCCTGTTCCCTGAGATCGACTTCGATCGTTTCGAAATCATCGTTTTCGGGCAGGAGTGACACCACTGACCCGGTCTGCCGATAGCGCTTGACCGTTACCTCGTCATCGAGGCGGGCAACGATGATTTGCCGGCTGCGAACCTCGGGTGTGCGATGCACGGCGACAAGGTCACCATCAAGAATGCCCGCGTTTTTCATACTCATGCCACTAACACGCAAAAGGTAGTGCGGTTTGGGGCTGAAAAGCTGCGAATCGATCTTGTAATGCGCCTCGATGTGTTCCTGGGCAAGAATCGGGCTGCCCGCCGCGACACGACCGACGAGCGGCAAACCCATCTGATCACGCAACGAGTCCTTGAGCTGGATACCACGCGATGCACCCGGCAGCAGCTCAAGTACGCCCTTGCGTTGCAGGGCCCGAAGATGCTCTTCAGCCGCATTGGCCGACTTGAAACCGAGCGCGCGAGCTATCTCAGCGCGCGTCGGAGGCATACCGGTTTCACCGATAAACTCCTGAATCATCTCGAGAATTTCCTTTTGCCGTGGGGTCAGTTCGCGCATTTGAGCAGTTCCTGTATGGATTCACAGTATATGGGATTATATACAGTATCAACATCAGTGCAACAACAAATACAGGGGACAGTCACCTTTTGAATTTGGGACTAAGAAGTGACAGTCACTTATTGGTGTTCCAGGCAAAAGGTGACTGTCCCCCCGCCCCGATCTGTCGCTAACGACAGACAAGAGACAATAAAAACAGGAGTTTTCATTGCAGCGCGGAGCATATTGGGAAATAATGCGCCTGCAGTTTTACCCAACAAAGGAATATTCCAAAATGAAAAAGACCGCACTCAGAGCAAGCGCACTTGCACTGTTCGTCGCAATGGCCGCTGGTTGCGCCACCACGGGGCTCGATGATGTAAAGGCTACGGCTGATCGCGCCGCTGCTGACGCATCTGCAGCCGCATCTGCAGCTGAAGCTGCTCGCGCATCTGCTGATCGTGCAGCTCAGGCCGCCTCTTCGGCACAGAGCACCGCTGACCAGGCCCTCGCTGCCGCTACGGCATCTCAGGCCTGCTGCAAAGCAAACAAAGAAAGCATGGAACGTATGTTCCAGAAGTCTATGTCCAAGTAAATCAGGACAAAAATTGTTTCATTCAAACGCCGCGCTTGTCGCGGCGTTTTTTATGCCTGCGCCAACGGCTTCAGGGATACCGTCGGAACGTTCCACCAGTTCTTCCACACGATCCCAGTCAAGCTGGCCCGCGCGTTCTGACGTCGCGGCAATAAACTGCTCGGTGACGTACGTCAGCGGATCCTTGTGATTCGGATCCAGCTCCGGCAACTCGACATCGGCGTCCAGTCGCTCAAGTTGCTCGGCAGACTCTACGACCAGCGGTTGTGGCGCTTCAAGCAGCGGATGCACTTCGGCAACCAGGGTCTCCCCGTCCCAGCCAATCTTCACCGGCGCGTTGATAATGCGCACCGGTGTGTTCACACGAATCCTGTCAAACAGAAACTCGATGTCCTCGGGGAACATCCGCACACAGCCGTGCGAAACACGCATGCCAACACCCGCCGGACGGTTGGTACCGTGGATCAGATAACCCGGAAGACTGAGGCGCAGCGCACGCGATCCCAGCGGATTCTGCGGGCCGGGTTTCACAATGCGCGGCAACGGATCGCCATCCGCCGCGTGCTCATCGCGCACCGACTGTGGCGGGTACCAGGCCGGGTCCTTCGCCATGGCAACAATCTTTGTGCTGCCGAGCGGTGTCTCCCAGTCCATGCGACCGATACTCATCGGATAGGTGTATACGTACGCCGGTTCACCTGCCGCGGGTTCCGGGAAGTAGTACATGCGGTACTCAGCGAGATTCAGTACCAGCCCTTTGCGCGGCCCGGGTGGTAACACAAAGCGATTGGGCAGGACGATTTCCGTGCCTTCGCCTGGCACCCAGACATCGACGTCGGGATTGGCGCGCACCATATCGGTGTAGCCCAGCCCATGGCGACGCGCAATATCGACCAGCGTGTCTTCGTAGCGCGCCGTTACCGTCGATACCGAACCGATGACATCGTGGCCGTCAGGCGGCAGTTCGAAAACATCCGCATAAACCGGTGTGATGGCCAGCAACAAGGCGGCCAGGCTGAAAACCCGTTTGCGCATTACTGGCCTTTTTCGTCCGCGTCGATAACTTCGGTTTCGCACTCAGCTGCGGCGAGCCAGTCCTGCATGGCTGCACTCTCGAGCAGGCGGTGCGGATAGTAGCCGGCCGACTCCGGCAGATTGATGCCATAGGTGCGAAGCCGCAGCACGACGGGCGCATACATGGCATCGGCGACTGAAAACGTCCCGAATAACCAGCCGCCACGGTCGCCATAGTGCTTGTGGCACTCGGCCCAGATACTGATGACCCGGTCAATGTCCTCCGCAAGCTCATCCGGAATAGTCACTTTGCGCCCCATCGCCCTGCAATTCATGGGCATACAGTCGCGCAAATACGGGAAGCCGGAATGCATTTCAGCCGAAATTGCGCGTGCATGCGCACGCTCGTCGGGGTGATCCGGCCAGAGCTGTTTGTCGGGCCAGCGTTCCGCCACGGTCTCGGCGATCGCCAGAGAATCCCACACGGTGACATCGCCCAGCTGCAATATGGGTACCCGCCCGGCTTCCGAATATGCCGCGATTTCCTTTTTTGTGGTCGGCGTATCGAGGACGATACGGTGCTCGTCGAAGTCGATGCCGGCTTCTTTCATGAGAAGCCACGGCCGCAGCGACCATGACGAGTAGTTCTTGTTGCCTATTACGAGTTTTGGTTTCATTGGATTGGACCGCGCCGCCTTGGGCCCTATGGTAAACCATCGCGCGTTGACCGACATAGGGAGTTGCCGTTAGCCTGTCCGTATGGGCCTTCGAATCTCCTTTGAACTGACTGACCGCGACCTGACGTTTTTCCGCAAAGCACTGCGCCAGTCCCGCGAAGCCGTCAAGGATGCGGAAGACACCGAGATCATCGAGGCGATACAGGCCGTGCTGGAGGAGATCCGCGCCAGCGACCCCCTGCCCGATTTTGTCGGCAAGCGTATTCCCGAGCTCGAGTCATTGATCCGCATGCTGACCGATGACGAATGGCAGTTACCGGAAGGAGACCGTGAACGCCTGCTGGCGACCTTCGTCTATTTTGCGGATCCGGAAGATATTCTCCCCGATGATATTCCGGTCATTGGTTACCTCGACGACGTCATCATCATCGAACTCGTCGCACGGGAACTACAACATGTGCGTGAAGCCTACGACGACTTCTGTGACTTCCGGGATGAGTACGAGAAAGAGCACAGCAAAAATACGGACGCTGTGATTCGACGTGATCGCATCGATCGTCGCCGCCAGCAATTGCACCAGCGTATGCGTCGCCGTTCAGCACGGCAAAAGAAAAGCAGCCTCTGGTAGGGCTACATTCGCATCAGGACCGAGCCCCAGGTGAAACCGCCGCCGAAGGCCTCCATCAGAATCAACTGACCTTTCTTTACACGCCCGTCGCGGCGTCCCACGTCGAGTGCCATAGGCACAGACGCGGCTGAAGTATTGCCGTGATCCTGCACGGTCACGATGACCTTTTCCATCGGCATATCCAGCCGCTTGGCCATTGCCTGGATGATGCGAATATTTGCCTGGTGTGGCACCAGCCAGTCAAGCTCTTCCTTGCTGACACCGGCCTTGTCCAGGGACGCCTGGGCAATTCTGCCAAGCGTCTTGACGGCGACCTTGAACACCTCGTTACCCTGCATGATGATGTTTACCGCGTCGGTTCCGGCCGCAGCCAGGTTCTTCGATACGCCCACCGGGTAATGCAGTAGTTCGCGGTACTGACCGTCCGCACCCAGTTCACAAGACAGGATGCCGGGCTCTTCTGACGGCACGACAATCGCCGAGCCTGCACCATCACCAAACAACACACAGGTATTTCGATCGCTCCAGTCGAGCAGCTTCGTGATGCACTCGGCACCGGTCACGAGCACGCATTTCGCCTCGCCGGTCTTTATGAATTTGTCGGCGACTGTCAGCGCATAAATAAAACTGGAGCAGGCCGCCTCCAGACTGAAAGCGGGACAGGCAGGAATGCCGAGACGATGCTGGATAATTGACGAAACATTGGGGAATACAACGTCCGGTGACGTTGTACCCGTTATGACCATATCGATATCGGCCGGTGTGACGCCCGCGTCGTCCATCGCATTCTGCGCTGACCTCACGCACATGTCCGACGTCGTCTGGTCTTCTTCGACAACGTGCCGACGCTCGACGCCGGTGCGCGTGCGAATCCATTCATCGGTAGTATCAACGATCTTCTCGAGATCGAAGTTAGTCATGATGCGTTCGGGAAGATAACGCCCGGTGCCAGCCATTCGCGAATAGATCATGCAGCTTCCTTTTGCAGCAAGGTACCGATTTGTTGTGGCAGTTGGTTGCGCACTTCAACAATAGCTGTGTCGATCGCGTGCTGGAACGCGTAAGCGTCCGCGCTACCGTGGCTCTTGATTACAATACCATTCAACCCGGCCAGCGTCGCACCGTTGTAGTTGCGCGAATCAAGTTCGGCACTGAGTTGCCGTAATACACTGCCCGCCAGCAAGGCCTGGAGTTTGGTAAGCCAGTTGCGTTTGAATGCACGCGCGAGATAGTGCTTCCCGAGCACGACGGTCCCCTCCATCGTCTTCAGCGCGACATTGCCGGTGAAACCGTCGGTCACGACGACATCCACCTTGCCGGACGTCAGGTCCGTGCCCTCGACGAATCCGACATAGTTAAGGGTGCTGTCAGCGAGCATGGCCGCTGCCTCCCTTACCGTCTCGTGCCCCTTGATATCTTCGGCGCCGACGTTAAGCAGTCCAATGCGTGGTTTCTCGACACCGGCGATATCGGCTGCAACGATGGAACCCATTACCGCATATTGAAACAGTTGGTCTGCAGTCGCCTGCGTACTCGCGCCCAGATCGAGCATATGCACAGAGCCTCCCATGGCGGGTAGCTCAGCGATAATTGCCGGGCGATCGATGCCGGGAAGCATCTTGAGAACAAACTTGGCCGTTGCCATCAGTGCACCGGTATTGCCGGCGCTGACACACGCGTCAGCCTCGCCTTCCTTCACAAGATTAATCGACACGCGCATTGACGAGTCTTTCTTCTTGCGCAACGCATCTGCCGGTGGCTCCGACATGCCGACCACTTCACTTGCGTGCGCGATATGCAGCCGGGAGTCTTCGCCAACGATGTCGCTGACAAGCCGCTTAAGTTCACCCTCGTCACCGACAAGGATGAGTTTGAGGTTCCTGTATTTGCGAAGTGTGGCGGCAGCCGCGCGCACGACGACCTCAGCACCGAGATCGCCGCTCATTGCGTCAAGTGAGATTGTCGAGTGAGAGCCCACCAATAGATGAACCGGACCTAAGTCCAGTCAATCAGGGGATAACTTACTCTTCGTCTTCGGTCGACTCAGGTTGCGAAACAACCTGGTTGCCGCGGTAAAAACCATCCGGCGTCACGCGGTGACGCAGATGCGTCTCGCCTGACGTAGGATCGACCGACAACACCGGCTTCTTGAGCTTGTCGTGTGCACGACGAGCGCCACGCGTTGCAGGGGTCCTGCGACTTTTTTGAACTGCCATAATTCTCTCCAATCGATTCGGCGTATCAGGCCGAACCTTCATTGTCCTTTGCCATCTGTTCGCGTAAAGCGGCAAACGGCGTCGTTACATCATCAGCACTCTCTTCCGTCACCGGCGACAGTGCCTTGCACGCAGCTGACTCCACGTGCAGCGCCGAAAACGGCAGTGCCATGATCAGCATTTCTTCCACTATGTCCAGGGGCTGGAGCACGCTCTCCTCCAGTTCCCAGACTTCGTATTCATCGTAACCATCGGCTTCCTGCTCAAGCGTGAGCAACAGCAAGTCGGCCTCTGTCTCGAGCGGCAACCTGAACGCTTCAAGGCACCGCTGGCACACCGCATCAACGGTCACCGCGAACCGGCATTTCACCATCGGCAGCGCCTGCTGCGCGTCGGCAAAGCCGAACTCCATTTGCCCGGCGACGATCACATCGCGCCAGCCTGCCGGTATCTTAGCAGCATCGAGCGCTGCAAGGTCCGCCTCAACAATTGCCGCCAATTGCTCGAAATTACCGATTTTTTCAGCAATTTCAATTACTTGTGAGCCCGCCGACCATTCGGCCGCGGAGCGGCGTTCACGCAGCGGATTACCCATGGCGCGCGCATGATAAGGACCACCGCCGTCGAAGTCAAAGCCTCACTGACAGAAATCTCGGACGTCCGCAGCAAACCGGGTAGAATCTCGTGGTCCTGTCTTAAGGTTTTGATTTGTTTATGCAAAATCCTTCCGCACCCGCGATCGTCCTGGCATCGTCATCCCCGTACCGCCGTGACCTCCTGAATCGCTTCCTCGATAGCTACGAAGCGATCGACCCGGAGGTCGACGAATCCAATGACCAGAATCTGGGCCCCGAGGAGCTCGCACACTATCTCGCGCGCAAGAAGGCCGAGGCGGTCGCCGTCAATGCGCGTAACAGCCTTGTGATCGGCGCGGACCAGCTGGCGGTGCTCGACAACGACGTACTGGGCAAGCCCGGCGACCATGCCCGGGCCGTCGAACAGCTGCTTGCGGCATCGGGCAAGACGGTGACGTTTCTGACCGCTGTCTGCATCCTCGACCCGGTTGGTCGGGCACGCTACGAACACACCGACAAGACGATTGTTCGCTTCAGGCAATTCGACCGCCGCCTTGCCGAAGCCTACCTGCGCCATGACGAGCCCTACGATTGCGCCGGCAGCTTCAAGCTCGAGGGCGCCGGGTTTGTCCTGTTCGAGAGTGTGCGCACCGACGACCCTACAGCGCTGGTCGGGCTACCGATGATCTGGGTTGCGGATCGTCTGCGACAGCTCGGGTACCTCCTCCCATAGTCTTCACCTGGAGTGACGATTACATGATGACGTCGCTTACGCTCACTCTTGTCGGGTTCTCGATTATCGCGGCGCCGATTTTGCTTGTCGCCTACCTGTTTTTTCTCCGCGACATGGGAAAGTCCGCGCTCGGGTACATTGCGTGCATCGGGTTGCTATTTGCCATGACCGGCCTTCAGGTCTATCACTGGCTCTTTCTGCAGATCGGGCTCGAACCGTTTGATCATCGGACCTACGTCTTGCTCCAGCTGATGACGCCACCGGCGTTCTTTTTCTTCAGTCGCGAAGTCCTCGTCGCGGGTAGCACACGCTCGCCATTGCACGTGTTACACCTCGTGCCGCTCGCTGCAGCTCCTTTTCTGCCGCTGACCTGGATCCCGCCAATCTCATTCATCCTTGGCGCAGGGTATTCGGTGTGGTTCGCCATGTTTGTGTTCGGCCTGCGACGGCACGTATACCGCTACCTGTTCGAACTGTTCTTCTTCTGCTATTTCGCCGTACTCGCGATTGTCATGCTGGTTCTGGCAACGTCCGCAAAAGCCCTGGGCAATGATGTTTTCTACCTCGCCTATGCACTATTCACCGGCGCGAGCTTCGTACTGGTGACCGCGGCAATGATCTGGTTCCCGGAAATTCTCGCTGACATGTCCGACGCGGCGCGCCTGGCGTATGCGTCGTCGACGCTCGGTAATGTGGATGTCGACGCAAAGCTCGCAGACCTCAAGCGCATCATGACTGAGGACAAGCTCTACGAGAACGAAGACCTCAGCCTTTCAATGCTCGCCGACGCTATCGGACTCTCGGGACACCAGTTGTCAGAATTGATCAATACGAAATTCGGCTACAGTTTTTCGCGCTATGTCCGCGAACACCGTGTAGACGCCGCGCGCAGGCTGCTGCGTGCGGACCCGTCAGCATCTGTTCTGTCCATCAGCCTCGCGACCGGGTTTCGCTCCCAGTCGAATTTCTATTCCGCGTTTCGGGAAATCACGGGCATGTCGCCCGGTGCCTGGCGCAATCGGCGTGACGATGATGAATCGAGATCCGGAATGATCAAATAGGATGGCTATATCCTTCTGATTTAATTATTCTTTTTCGATTCTTGCTCCGTTCTGGTCATGCAGGAAGTCGAGCCTGCCCCTGCCGCCTAGTGTCTCCCCCAGATCAAACAACAAGGAGACAACCATGCTGACCACAGCCAATTACGTCATGTACCTCGTCCTCAGCGTATTCACCGTAGCCTATGTTTCATCAACCCTGAATCGCGACGGGCGGACTTTTCTTGTCGAAGGATTTGAAGGTGACAACGGCCTCGCCTATGCCATCAGCCGATTGCTTATGGCAGGCGTCTACCTTGTCAGCCTGGGATTTGTTCTGCTGCGCATGCGGACCAGAGTCCAGGTCGAGACTTTCGAAGAAATGCTCGTCTACCAGGCCGAGGGACTCGGTTTGGTCCTGCTGGTCCTCGGCATCGGACACTTCTTTAGTGTCAACGTTGTGCTCCGCATTGCACGCCGCGGACTCGGCATGTACACGAGAGCGGGATTGAAATGACCGGACTATTGGTCGCCTTATTTGGCATCTTGCCAGTTGTCGCACTCGCGCTTCTCGCACTCGTCCCGTTAACCGGTGGCATCGCAATGCTCCTGGAGGACCCAGCCCGCGGTGCGCTGTTCACTGGCTGGGGAATGGCGGGTATTGCTGGTGCACGCACATTGTTGCGAGTTTGGAGCGGCACTTTCACTGAAAACACCGTTCCCGGCCTTTTGGCCGGGATCGCCGCTACCTCTCCGCTGGCACTGGCGAGTCTGCAAAACCTGGATTTTCCAGGCTCTTTGCTGCCGCTCTACTTCACCGTTGGCCCGATCATCGTGGCAACCGGCTATGTCGCCCATCTGCTGCTTTTCGAACCACACGATGACACACGCATAATTGAGTATCGCGTCGAGTGACAACACCCAATCTCAGGTCAGGAACGCTTCTTGAGTCGCTGTGCCTCGATGACCCCGACGGTGAGAAACTGCTCGAGGTCATCGGCCAGCGGCGCCGTGAAATGCAGGTCATTGCCGCTCTTGTCCGAAAACGCTATCGACTGTGCGTGCAGGAACAATCGTTTCAGACCAAGACGTTGGGACTGCCTGTTGGCGTCAGCGTCACCGTAGCGATCATCACCTGCGATCGGATGACCCGCGTGCAGCAGGTGCACGCGAATCTGGTGGGTCCTGCCCGTCAGTGGTGAGCATTGCAGCAGACTGTAGACACCATAGGTCCGCGACAGGCTCACACGCGTCTGTGCTGACTTGCCGCTGTCACTGACAATAACGTGCCGTTCGCCCCCTCTGCGGTTTTGCACATACAGAGGCACATCGATCAGTTGCTCGCCGTATTGCCAGTCCCCGACGGCCAGGGCGAGGTAGTTCTTCTCGACCTGCCCTTCGCGGAACCGCTCGTGCAGTTCCCGCAGTGCGCTGCGCCGCTTGGCCATGACCAGGCACCCGGATGTCTCCCGGTCAATGCGATGCACGAGCCCAAGTTCCTTGAGATCGGGCCGCGCGTGTCGCAACAATTCGATGACGCCATGACTGATGCCGCTGCCGCCATGGACGGCGAATCCCGTCGGCTTGTTGATAACCAGCAGCCGTTTATCTTCGTAGATCACCCGATCGAGCATTTCCGCCGCGAGTTTCGCCGGCGGTGGCGGCGCGCCCGTGCTGATGCGAGCCGGGGGTATCCGAACCTCATCGCCTTCCTTGAGCTTGTACTCGGCCCGGATCCGGCCACCGTTCACCCGAACCTCGCCACGCCGCAGCAGACGGTAGACGCGTCCTTTGGGCACACCCGGCAATTCGCTGCGCAGGAAATTGTCGATTCGCTGGCCGGCCCGGTCACTGTCGACCAGGACCTTCCGGACGCCGGTGACCCGCATGGTGGCGTCATTAGGGGAGTTTTCTTGCATGATCAGTTGCTTAAGCGCGTATGAGGTGTGCTATATTACCGCCCAGAGGCGTTCCGGCATACCAGCCGTGACACTCGATACGACTTATTTTTTGGTCCCGCAAGCCTGCGAGACCTGATTTCAGAAGGCAGCAAGCACGGATTCCGGCCTGCGCCAGAGCGGCTTAGCCGCAGGGAAATCATGCTGATTATTTTGCTGGCACTGGCCATTCTGGGCCATGCCTACACAGAGATAGTGAAATTTGTACACGGCGCAATCCGGCGCCGGACTCCTGTGCGTGAGATCCCCTGCGCCCGCTCGGCGCCCTGCCCCGTAATGCTGTCCTCCAACCTTCAAGTAGGACAACATGAAAAGAATGCTAATCAATGCAACTCAGGAAGAAGAGTTGCGCATGGCGATGGTCGACGGCCAACGCCTCTACGATCTCAATATCGAAGCACCGGCTAGCCAACGCAAAAAAGCCAACATCTACAAAGGAAAGATCACGCGCATCGAGCCCAGCCTCGAGGCCGCGTTTGTTGACTATGGTGGCGATCGCCACGGCTTCCTGCCCTTAAAAGAAATCTCCAGCGAGTATTTCGTCAAGGACGCCAAGAGCGGCGGCAAAACCAACATCAGGGACGTGCTCAAGGAAGGCCAGGACATCGTCGTCCAGGTCGACAAGGAAGAGCGCGGCAATAAGGGCGCAGCCCTGACGACGTTCGTCAGCCTGGCCGGCCGCTTCATCGTCCTCAAGCCGAATAAGTCTCGCTCCGGTGGCGTCTCACGCCGCATCGTGGGGCAAGACCGCGACGCGGCAAGAAAGTCACTTAACGAAATCATCATTCCCGATGACATGAGTGTCATCCTGCGCACAGCCGGCATTGATCGCAGCGCCGAAGAGCTGGCCTGGGATCTCGAGAATCTGCTGACGGTCTGGACGGCAATCCTGAACGTCGTCCTCGAACGCCCGTCACCGTTCCTGATCTACCGCGAGAGCGATTCCGTGGTCCGCGCCCTGCGTGATTACCTGACCAACGATATCGGCGAGATCCTGATCGACGACGAGCAGACCTACAAGGACGCCATTGAGCACGTCGAACAGACGATGCCGCACAACATCAAGAAGATAAAACACTACGTCGATCCCGTGCCGCTGTTCACACGCTTCCAGATCGAATCGCAGATCGAATCCGCCTTCGCGCACACGGTGCACCTGCCATCCGGTGGCAGCATCGTGATCGATCACACCGAGGCACTGGTCTCCATCGATATCAACTCCGCGCGCGCAACCAAGGGTGGCGATATCGAGGCCACGGCGCTCAACACGAACCTGGAAGCCGCCGACGAAGTTGCTCGGCAGTTACGCATTCGTGACCTGGGTGGACTGATCGTCATCGACTTTATCGACATGGGCCCTTCGAAACACCAGCGCGATGTCGAGAATCGACTGCGCGATGCCGTTCGTCAGGATCGTGCGCGCGTGCAGATCGGGAAAATCAGCCGCTTTGGCCTGCTCGAAATGTCACGCCAGCGCCTGCGCCCGTCGATTGGCGAATCGTCGCACATGACCTGTCCGCGCTGTTCGGGCTTCGGCACTATCCGCAGCGTTGAATCCCTCGCGCTCGCCATTCTCCGACTCGTCGGTGAGGAAGCGCGCAAGGAACGTACCTCCAAAGTCATTGCGCAACTGCCGGTTGAGGTATCGACGTACCTGCTCAACGAAAAACGGGACTGGGTTCAGAGCCTCGAAGATCGTAACGATACGCAGGTTGTGCTCGTCGCCAATTCACTGCTCGAGACGCCGCATTATGAAGTCCGTCGCGTGCGCGATGATCAGACGGACCTACCCGAGAACACGGGTGTGAGTTATTCGCTCGCCGATACGGCACCTGAGCCAGAATCCCCACAGGCCATCCTGGAGCGCAAGGCTATTGAAGCGCCGGTTGTCGGCACAATAAAGCCGTCCAAACCTGCCCCCAAGCGTCAGGAGCCGGAACCCGAGCCGAAGGCGAAGAAGAAAGGGCTGTTTGCCTCCATCGTTTCGCTGTTCAGTGGCGACGATGAAGACGAGGCGCAGACGCAGTCACGCCGCAACAAGGGCGGCCAGCAGAGTCGTGGTGGCCGGGGCCAGCAAGCAAGGCGCCGTGGCAGCGATAGTCGGGGCGGACAGCGCAAACCGGCCCAGAAAAAGACGGCGTCCAAGAAGGCGCCTTCCAAGAAGACCGCCAGGAAAACTGCCAAGAAAACTGACACTCGCCGCAAGCCGGCCCAGAATGAGGATCAGCAACAACAGCAGCCTCAACAACGTCCGGATCAGGGTGACGAGAACAAGAACGAGCCAAAACGTTCATCACGGAGTCGTCGCAGTCGTGGCGGGCGTCGTCGCCGGCGCAGCGAAGACAAGCCAGAGCAGACAGCTGACACGCAGCCACAGACAGATGAGGCGCCGCAACAGGAATCGCAGGCTGAGACGCCCAAGAAGCGCGCGCCACGCAAGAAGGCTCCCGTAAAGCAGGCTCAGGAGCAGCAGGCTCAGGAACAGCAGGCACAGGAACCGAAGACCGCTGACAAGGCTCCCGCCGCGGAGACACCGTCAGGACCGCCGCGCGCGCGCACGGATGCAGAACGCGTCACTGACACTGACAGCAAGCCGAAGCCACGTCGTACGAGGAAGCCCGCTGCGGACAAGGCGGAAGCAAAGCCCGACGCGAAGCCTGAAGCAAAACCTGAAACGAAGCCTGCGAGTGAATCGAAGCCGCGGCGCGAGTCGAAACCAAAGACCGAGCCGAAGCCGAAGGCCGAGTCGAAGCCGAAGGCCGAGTCGAAACCAGCTGCAGATGGCAATGGTACTGGCGGAACGCCGAAACTGCTGCCGTGGGAACGGCCTTCATTACCGGTAGCCGCCAAGCCAGTCGAGAAACCGAAGGCGACCCCAAAACCCGAGCCCACGCCGCAGCCGAAAGCAGAATCAAAACCTGCGGCAATGCCCGAACCGAAGATCGAAAAACCGGCACCGGCACCCAAGCCGGAAGCTAAGCCGGAAGCTAAGCCGGCAGAGCCCGGCCAGGACTAGGAATCAATCGCGGAAAAGCGTCCCGAGCAAGCCTCGGGACGCTTCATCCACGAGATCCAGTACACGTTCAAATCCCGCTGATCCACCGTAGTATGGATCCGGCACTTCCCGCTCGGTCGAATCTCCAAACTCGAGGAACAGGCGCAGTTTCGCCTGATGCTCTTCGGGCGCTTCCTGACGCAATCGTTCCAGGTTGTCCTCGTCCATCGCGATGATGAAGTCGAACAACTCGAAGTCCTCGGCGGTCACCCGCCGAGCCCGAATATCGTCCAGCGACATGCCACGACGTGCTGCCGCAGCTCGTGCCCTGCGATCAGGCGGCTCACCGGTGTGATAGGCATGAGTGCCGGCTGAATCGATGTGCAGGCGTTCAGCCTGTCCCGCCTGTTCTGCGTGATAACGGAATACGCCCTCCGCCGTCGGCGAGCGGCAGATATTGCCCATGCAGACAAATAGAACACTCGTTTTTTCTTTACTTTCCGTCACTTACAGTCCTTTTTCGCGCCTCTTATTTGCACCCTGAAGCACCGTTAAGTGCCTGTTTTCATTGAGCCACAGCATGCGATAAGAGGCAGTAACTGATGCAAGGCAGGCACGCAATTCTACAGACAACGGCGAGTTTCGAAAGAGTTGTTCTGTTGCGATTAGAGGTGTCGGGAACGAATCAACATGGGAGCGCTAAACGAGTGTCGGCTT
>CAVROF010000024.1:0-19197 GCA_963722775.1 uncultured Gammaproteobacteria bacterium | reverse complement strand
CCAAATCCGAACCTGCCGGTTTCTGGTACAGACGCAATCCGAATTCCGGCACGATGGCCAGCAGGTGATCAAAGATATCCGACTGGATGCCTTCGTAGACGGCCCATACGGTTGTGTTCGTGAAGCAATAAATTTCCAGTGGCAGTCCTTCTGGCCCCGGACCGAGCTGACGAACGATCAGCGTCGCGTCTTTGTCGATCTTCGGGTGATTCTTCAGGTAGTTGTACGCGTACGCACGAAAGGTGCCGATATTCGTCAGCCGCCGTCTGTTCACCGCCTCATCCACCTCGTTCGCAAGACCTGCGTTGTAGTCTCTGAGTTCCTGCTCCTTGTTCCTGATGTAGTCCTTCAGCAGCGCGAAACGTTTGAAGTACTCGATTTCGTCGTCCGTCTGCATGCGGATCGTGGATACATCAATATGAAGGCTGCGCTTGATCCGCCGGGTACCCGACGCCGACATGCCGCGCCAGTTCTTGAAGGAGTCTGTGATCAAGCGGTGCGTCGGGATCGTGGTGATCGTCTTGTCCCAGTTCTGCACCTTGACGGTGTGCAGCTGCACATCGACCACATCACCGTCCGCACCGAACTGTGGCATCTCGATCCAGTCGCCGACGCGGACCATGTCCTGGGCGGTTAACTGCACGCTGGCAACCAGCGACAGGATCGTGTCCTTGAACACCAGCAACAGGATAGCCGTCATCGCACCAAAGCCGCTGAGCAGCAACAACGGTGAGCGGTCCAGCACGGCCGATATCATCATCACGCCGCCGAGAATCCAGATGACGATCTGCAGGAGCTGCACGAATCCCTTGAGCGGACGGTCCTTTGACACCGGCGTGGTTTCGTAGATTGAGTTGGCCGCGCTGAGCAATGCCGTCAGCGTTAGCGTCAACATCAACACCATGTAGCCCATCGCGACATTGCGAATGAGCTCGACACCGCCTTCCGCTAAATCGGGGATCAGCGGCGTGCCGACGAAGACGATCAGTGCCGGCACGACATGCACCAGGTGACCGAAGACATTGTGGCTAACCAATGCGTCATCCCAGGTCGTGCTGGATCGCTCGGCGAACGCGCGGACGAGGCGAATCACGACGTACTTGACGATCAGATCAATGACCGCCACACCTGCCAGCAGTGCTGCCAGGCCGACGGCAGGCGGCAGAAGGGGATGAATCGTGCCCATTTGTTCGAACATTTTTCAGGGAGTCCAGAGTGAGCTGGCGCGAATAGTATCACCCACCAGTTTCGGAGTTCATGACGGGGCGGTTGTTTAGATCAGCCACGCCCTCAACCACAGCCCGAGCTGGGTGCTGTAGCCGATGTCGCGTCGTACGACGCGGTGTTCGCTGTTGAGCACATAATAGGAAGGGAAGGCCTGGATCTGCCACTGCCGGGCGACGTTTGTGTCGCCAAGCACGACCGTGACATTGAGGTCGTGGCGCTCGACGTAGTCTCGGACCTCCTCCGCCGCGCGCCAGTCGAGCGCGACGGCGACGATCTCGATCTCGTCCGTGGCCCGCCAGCGACGCAGCCGGTTCAGGTTGCCGGAGCTGGCCGCACAGATATGGCACCACGGCGCAAAGAAGTACACGAGCGCTGGTTTCGCGCTCGCATCCTCAAGGTCGTAGGGCTGGCCGGCGAGCGTCATACCCCGCAATTCAGGCGCTGCCTCGCCATCGGCCGCGAGCATGTTGCGCGACTGGAACGCCATCACGCCGAAGAATACAACGGCGATCAGCCCTGCATTCAGCAGGAATGAGCGGATCTTGTGGATGTCCAGCCCTGGTCTTTTCATTCGCTTCTAGGTAGTAAACCCATGGATTCCTGACCCCGAATGTGGAACTCTATACGCGAAGATCAAAAAAGGCACGACGTCAGCCGACGTCACGTCATCGATACCGTCAGGGGAGTCTTTATGAAAACCCGTATGCTTTGGATCACCTCAATAGCCCTGTGTCTGTCAGCCTGCGGCAAGCAGGAGCCAGCGGAACCTCAGGCACCGGAGAGCGGCCAGGCTGCCGAGGAGGCGCAGGACGTGCTGGAGGCGCAGCCGACAGAAGCCGGCTTTGACGAAGCGTTCGTCAACCATATGCACGAACATGCCGCAAAGCTGGACGACCTGATGTTTGCGCTGGCGGATGATGACCTCGTGGGTGCCGCGACACCCGCCTACTGGCTATCGCAACACGAGGCTGTAGAGGGGGTTCCGGAGGAATGGCAGAACTTTCTTACCGGCATGCGCAATGCCGCCTACGAAGTCGAAACGGCAAACGATCTGGAAACCGCGCGACTGGCCGCGGAAGAGATTTCGGCTCAGTGCCAGGGATGCCACGACGCCGCTGGGGTCAGCGCTTTCTAGCAGGGCTGGCTTTGGGGGCTGGTCATTCACGGGTTAGTGCGGTGAAAAACCATACCACTGGGGTAGAAATACCAGGATGCCCAGCACGATCATCTGCAGGACGATAAATGGTACGACGCCATAGTAGATATCCGTGGTGCGGACCTCGGGTGGCGCAACACCTTTGAGATAAAACAGGCTGAAGCCAAATGGTGGTGTCAGGAATGACGTTTGCAGGTTCATCGCTACGAGGATTGCATACCAGACCGGGTTGATGCCCAGACTTGCGGCGATGGGCACCAGGATCGGTACCACGATGTAGGAAATCTCGACAAAATCGATAAAGAACCCCAGTGCCATGATGATCAGCATGGACAGGATCAGGAATCCCCATTCCTCGCCCGGCAAACTCAGCATGAATTCCTCGACAATCCAGTCGCCACCGGTGTAGGTAAAGACCATCGAGAAAGCCGTAGCGCCAATCAGGATCGCGAAGACCATGGCCGTGATCTTCACGGTCTCCAGGGAACTCTCCCAGACCATGCGAATCGAGAACCGGCCATAAAACGCAGCCAGAACGATAGCGCCGACGCCGCCGACCGAGGATGACTCTGTCGGTGTTGCCACGCCGGTCAGGATCGAGCCGAGCACGAGGATGATCAACACCAGTGGCGGGACGACGGCCTTCAGCGCCTGAAATATCTGATGCCTTTTCGAGCCGGTCATCTGCTCGAGCCGAATGGGTGGCGCCAGATCCTTCCTCATCAGTGTGACGATCACAATGTAGGCGATGTAAAAGACGACCAGCGACAGGCCCGGCCAGAGGGCTGCCTTGAACAGATCGCCGACCGGCTCCTGGAAAACATCGCCGAGGATGATGAGAATAATAGATGGCGGAATAATCTGGCCGAGCGTACCTGCGGCACAGATGGTGCCGCTGGCCAGGCGTTTGTCATAGTTGTACTTGAGCATGACCGGCAGGGAGATAACGCCCATGGCCACCACGCTGGCGCCGACTACACCGGTGGAGGCTGCCAACAAGGCGCCAACCAGGATCGTTGAAATGGCGATGCCGCCACGAACCTCACCAAACAGAAAGCCCATCGACTCGAGCAGACGTTGGGCCAGGTTGGATTTCTGCAGCACGATGCCCATGAATATAAACAGCGGGATGGCCATCAGGATCGTGTTATTCATGATCGACCAGATGCGGTGCGGCATCAGCGAGAACATCTCCGGCCCTTCTGCCAGCAGGCCGAAAAACAACGCAACCCCACCAAAGGTAAACGCCACCGGAAAGCCCATGAGCAGCATCAACAGGGCAACGGCGAACATGATGAGGCCGGTCATCTACAGAATCTCATTCTCAATGCGACGTTTCGGCGGAGCTGCCACGCCCAGGAAGACATTGATGTTGTGAATGACAAATCCCGTTGCCGAGACAATCAGGAATACAAAGGACGCCGGGATGACCAGCTTGATCAGCCAGCGATAGCGCAGACCACCCGGATCACCACTAACCTCGCCTGAATTAAAGGCCTCTTGCACATACCAGACGGATCCCTCAATGACCATCACGCTCAGCGGGAGCAACAGCAGGACGGTGCCACCGATATTCACAGTGGCTTTCCAGCGGGGTGAAAAACGCTCGTAAAAGATATCGACCCGCACGTGGCCGTCTTCCTTCAGCGCGTAGGCAATGCCAAACAGAAAGACCATGGCAAACAGGTGCCACTCCATTTCCTGCAGGGCAATCGACCCGCTGTTGAAGAAGTACCGCATGATCGCGTCGTAAAAGACGTTGAGCAGCATCACCAGGTTGAGAGCGCCGGCAGTCCACCCCATCACGTCGGAGAAACGATCGAAGAATTGCTCTAGCCTGAGGAGCATAGATTGCCTTTACACGATGACAAAAGACTCCCGGCCGAAGCCGGGAGTCCGATCGTGACTAGTCGAGATTGTCCTTGAGGTAGGCGTAGTCGGAAATCTCGGTCCACTTGCGCGCCATCTTCATGTAGGCATTTTGCGAATCGAGGATTTCCTTAAAGGTCGGATTGTCCGCCGCACTTTCCGCCAGCAGTTCCTGGTTGATCTGCTTCATCGCGGCAATGATCTCAGGAGAGAACGTACGGATCTTGACGTCCGGATACTCCTCCTCGATTGAAGCCCAGTTGACTGCGCTTTCATGGTAGGAACGGGCATACATATCGTAGGCCGCATATTGCATGGCAATGGTCAGGATCTCCTGCAGATGTGCAGGCAGAGAATCAAATGCCGCCTTGTTGACCATGAACTGCAGTTCTGTCGCAGGCTCGTGCCAGCCCGTGTAGTAGTAAGGCGCAATCTTCTGGAATCCCATGTTGAGATCAAGCGATGGCCCGACCCACTCCAGGGCATCGATAGTGCCACGATCGAGCGCCGTATAGAGTTCACCAGGGGCGATATTCGTTACCACCACACCAAGCCTGGAGAGGATCTCGCCGGCAAAGCCCGGGACTCGCATCTTGAGGCCGTCAAGGTCATCGAGGGTATTAATTTCCTTGCGGAACCAGCCGCCCATCTGGTTGCCGGTATTGCCGCCGGGGAAAGAATAGACGCCGTGTTCATCGTAGACCTTCTTCATCAACTCCATACCGCCACCGTAATAGAACCAGGCGTACTGTTCAGGGGCGATCATGCCGAAAGGCATGGTGGAGAAGAACATGGTATTGGGGTCCTTGCCCTTCCAGTAGTACGAGGCCGAGTGGCCCATTTCGTACTGGCCGGCCTTGACCATATCGAGGATGCCAAGGGCCGCCTTGTGCTTGTTTGCGGAGTCGATTCGAATTTCGAGCTCGCCGCCGGACATCTCCTTGACCATATCGGCCATCTTGATGACCGCATCGCCAAAGATAGGAAAACCTGTCCCCCAGGTCTGCGCCAGCTTCCAGCTTATAACTTGCTTCTCAACTTTGCTTTCTTCCGGCGCTGCTGCCTGTTGTTCTTTTCCGCAAGCGTTCAGGGCCAGAAGAGAGACGAGCATTACCAGGCTGGTGAGCAGTTTCATAGCATGATTCAGCTGTTTCATCTCTTTTCGTCCTTTCAAGTAGAAGGAGCGGAAATTCTACCGCGTTCGTGAGGGGAAAGGGCCGTGAGGGGCCACTCAATGCTCGCCATAAGACCATCGTCTACTCATACCGCCTCCGGATGAACACCATTATGTCTCAAACCGATGGCATCCCCTGCCTCGATGTGAAACGCTCCACCCGAAGATGAAAAAGGCACGGCGTTCGAAAGGGCGCTTCGCAAAACCACCGGTCTACGGTTCTTAACCAAGACAGCGGAGTTACCATCATGAGCTTTATGCTTGGCATCACCCCATGGCCAGCTGTGTCGGCGTTACTTTGGATCGTCCTGATCAACGCCGCGCTCTATCTCATTCGCACTACTGTACACAAGGCTATTCAGGCCGCGGCGCAAGGCTTGCACCGTAGCTTTCGCATGGCGTCCAAAGCCGTGTCGCGGTCTGAAACCAATCTCGCTGCCCGTAACCGCGACGTGTTGCTCGCGGCCGGGCGCGAAGCGAAAGAACGCATCATCGAGCGTGAGTTCGATCGCATCAACGAGACCGTCCGGAAGGACCTTGCCAACTACTCGGCGCTGCATCGCTCCCTGAGTGAGTCCATCGGGCGTATCGAGAAAGACCACCAGGAAGCGGTCGACGTACCGCCCGACCCACCCGGCTGGGTCAAGGCGGTCGAAGCCGTGGCGGACATGGACGCCAAGGACGGGCGTGCCCATATCGGCAGCATCCTGAGTGACATTCACAAGTCCCTGGTCAAGGCGCACAAGGAAGCGATGACGGCCTATCACGCGGCCAGCGCGAAGCGCCACAAGCTGCTGCGCCACATGCGGCCGGACTGGCGCAAGATTCAGCAGACGCTCGCCGCCGTCGGCAAGAACGTGGACAGCCTCCTGAGTCGCTCGGTCACGATCGACCGGCACATGCAGGAATACGAGGACATGGTCCACGGTCAGGACCGCGCCATGTCCGTGCTGTCTTCCTCGTCGCTCGTTAACTTCTTTGTCTCGGCGTTCGTGCTGTGTATTGCGATCGGTGGTGCAACGATCAACTTCTCCCTGATCGCAAGGCCCATGGCTGAAATGGTTGGCGGCACGAGTCTCATTGGCGACTTCCGCACCGCGGATATCGCAGCCCTCGTCATCATCCTCGTGGAAATATCGATGGGCCTGTTCCTGATGGAGTCGCTGCGCATTACGCGCCTGTTCCCGGTGATCGGTGCCCTGCCCGACAAGACCCGCGTACGCATGATCTACATCACGTTCACCATCCTGTTCCTGCTGGCCGGCGTCGAGGCGGGACTCGCCTACATGCGCGAGGTTCTGCTACACGACGAACTCGCAACGAGCGCACTGCTGCGCGGTGACGCGGGTGCGACGGCAACCGGCGAATACATGTGGATCACGACCGCCGCGCAGATGGGCATGGGTTTCATCCTGCCGTTTGCATTGACATTCGTGGCCATTCCCATGGAGACGTTCGTGCATTCGCTAAGAACGGTGATCGGTCTCATGGCGATATCGATACTGCGCGCGCTGGCACTGGCGCTGCGCTTGCTCGGCAACATCTTTCTCTATCTCGGTACGCTCCTGAAGCAGGTTTACGACCTGCCGTTGTTCGTGCCGCTCTGGATCGAGGAACGCATGGCCAAAGCGGAAGCACGCTCCGCGAGTGACCAGGGCCTGAAAGGAGCAAGACTATGAAACGCAGCGTTCTTTTGACACTGTGCGTACTCCTCGCCTCCTGCAGCAGCGACACCGCGCCGAGAAACACGGGCGTTTACATGCTGCTCGATACCTCCGGCACCTACGCCGAGGAGCTGGTCAAGGCCGAGCAGATCATTCGCTTCACGCTCTCACGACTGGACGCGTCGGACTCGTTCGCGGTGGCCCGCATCGATACCGGCAGCTTTAGCGAGAGAGACATTATCGCCAAGGCTTCATTCGATGATCGACCGAGCGCCATCAATCGCCAAAAACGACTGTTCGCGCAACAGGTCAGCGAGTTTGTTGAAAACGCGAAGCCAGCGCCGTACACCGACATCACGGGTGGCCTGTTGCAGGCCGTGGAGTTCCTCAACGAGAAAGGCACGGGCACCAAGACGATCCTGATCTTCTCGGACCTCAAGGAAGACCTCGAGAAAGGCTACATACGTGACATCGACGTAGAGCTAGAAGGGTTCAATGTCATCGCCCTCAACGTGACCAAGCTCCGCTCAGACAACATCGACCCGCGTGAGTACCTTGACCGGCTGCAGGCGTGGCAGAGCCGGGTTGAGAAGACCGGCGGGCAATGGCGAGTGATTAATGATCTCGATGGGCTGGAGGGGCTGTTGTAGCAGGGGTCGCCGCTACTCGCGATACTTTGCAGCCTCTTCGGGCCGGCCCCATTCTTCATACCTACGCACAACCCAGCGCAACGCCCGCCGCTCCGTGATTGAGCCCGGTAATGATTCTCGCAAGCGTGCAAGGTTTTGGAGCATCAGCAATTCGCCCTCCGCGACCTGGCCCCGCGCTGCCAGCGTAGCACCGAGTCTCATTCTCGCGGTTACTGTGCGCCTGTGTCCTTCGGGGAGCCTTTCTTCCAGGATGTCGACAACCCGACGAAGAATTTGCTCAGCCTCTTCGAGCCGGCCGGTGTCCATGTAGATCTCCGCGAGATACATACGTGACACAGATGTCGCTTCGTGCTCTTCGCCCAGGATCTTCGAGCGGATTCCTATTGCCTGTTCTATAAATTCCTCGGCCTGCTCCAGATCTCCCTTGTTGATATGGAGAATTGCGAGATTGTGATTGGCGACACCAACTTTGATGTTGTCGGCGCCGAGCGTCTGTGACCACATCTCCAGCGCACCGCGAAGCATCGCTTCGGCGCGCTCCAGGTCGTCAGTCTCCACATATAGCAACCCAACATTGTTCATCGTGTTAGCAACCGAGGGACTGTCGCCCAGTTGTTTTTTCTGCAATTCCAATACTTCGAGATACATCGGTTCGGCCTCGTCGTGACGGCCGGTTGTTTTCAACATCATCGCGAGGTTGTTAAGCATTACTGCGACGTCCGGGTGATCATCACCGGATAGACGGCGCCGGCGCTCAAGCGCAAGCCGCCCCAGGCGTTCGGATTCGACATGATTGCCGAGCCGCCCGTGCACTGAGCCGAGGTTGCTCGTCACATTGATGACAGCCGGGTCATCCTCACCGAGTGTATGTTCATAGACATCCAGTGATTCCGTTAACAGTGCGACCGCGCCCTCATAATTCCCTTCGTAGTATTCAACGACACCGAGATTCGTCAATGTATGCCCGATATTCTCATGCATCCCACCGTAGACCGCCCGCTGCATATCAAGTGCCTCTTCGCCGTACTCCCTGGCTAATTTATAGTCACCCTGGATCAACTTCACCTCGGCAAGCTTGTTCAATACCCATGCGATACCGTCGTGTGGCGCCGTTAATTCCTGGCGCCGCACGTCAAGTGCGTTGTTGATTAGCTCCTCGGCTTCTCGTAACAAGCCCAGGTTCTTGTAGACCTCCGCCATGGTCAGCATCAATGTGGCGCGTACTTCCGGCTGATCATCCAGTCCTGCATTAATGGACTCCAACCCCTGGTCCAGGATCTCTCGCGCGGTTATGGAGTTTCCGCGGGCTTCGGACGGATCAGACACTTCGAATAGCGCGGTCAGGAAATCAGATACCCGGCTTGCCGTTTCAGCTTCCTGTCGCGCGATGTATTCGGCCTCTGTCGCCCGGAGGAATCCGATTGTAGCGAGGGCCGCGCCGGCGATAATCGCAAGGATTGCTATCGACCCCGCAACGACCGGCAGCCGGTTCCGTCGCACAAAGCGTTGCACTATGTACCCCGTGCTCGGTGGGCGCGCCAGCACGGGTTCATGGTTAAGGAAGCGTTGGCATTCCATGGCTAGTGCATTCGCGGTTTCGTATCGACGCGTACGATCTTTCTCGATCGCGTGCATGACGATCCAGTCCAGGTCGCCCTTGAGCTGCTGCCGCAGGTGATCCGCGTCGGTGCTCCTGACCCTTGCAACTTCTTCCCGCGTATCGCCAAGCTCGGTAAATCGTGTGCTGGGCTTGGCAGGTTCCTTCTCGCGAATGGCCAGCTGCATCGCGTGATCACCAATCGCCCGGAGATCGAGCGGTACAGTCCCGACGAGGAGCTCATAGAGAACGACACCCAGCGAATAGATGTCGGCCCGCGTGTCGATATCCAGACCAGTGAGATCGGCTTGCTCGGGGCTCATATACTGCGGCGTACCGATGATCTGGCCGACGCGGGTATAGAGTGTCGAGTCAGTCAGCGTCGTGGCCGTTGCCTTTGCGATACCGAAATCGATTATCTTTGGCTGCGGCTCCCCGTCAACAACGCCGACCAGGATATTCGATGGTTTGAGGTCCCTGTGGATCAGGCCTTTGAGGTGCGCGTGCTGTACGGCTGAGCAGACCTTGATGAATACCCTCAGTCGTTCTTCGTTGTTGAGCCTTTGATCATCGCAGTAGTCCGTTATCGGAACACCCTTCACCTGTTCCATCACAAAATAGGGTCGCTCGGACTCGGCAATGCCACCGTCGAAGATCTTGGCAATATTCGGATGATCCAGCACGGCTAGTGCCTGCCGTTCGGATTCGAATCGGGCCACAACCTGCTTGCTGTCCATGCCGGGCTTGAGAATCTTCAGCGCGACGCGCCGTTTGACCGGTTCGGACTGCTCGGCCAGGTACACCACCGACATGCCGCCTTCACCCAGCGTGCCCAGGATGCGGTATGGACCTATAGACTTCGGGTGCTCGTCAACCGACGCCAAATCGCTATTCTTGCTCTTTTCGTCACTCATTGACGCGCCCCCTGTGCGCGCATCAGCCGTTTACAAGTATAGATCAGGAAACATCGGGCGGCGTCAGTCGACGCGAAAATCACGCAATATTTTCATTTGTTCGGCGCAAGTAGCCACCAGGCAATCGCCACCGCAATAGCGACACTCAGGCCCAGACCCAGGACCTGGAATATCATTCGCTGCAACCGCGAAGCCCTGCGCGCAAACGAACCGGTCGTCTCGTCAGTACGCATGAGCCGGCCCTGTCGAATATCGAAGATCCACGCCAGCACCACCGCAACAGGAAATCCAGAGAGGGACGCAACAACACAAAACTTGAACAACCAGTCCGGGGCGCCAAGGCCTGGAAGAATCAG
Source organism: uncultured Gammaproteobacteria bacterium (assembly GCA_963722775.1). Classification (GTDB taxonomy): domain Bacteria; phylum Pseudomonadota; class Gammaproteobacteria; order Steroidobacterales; family Woeseiaceae; genus UBA1847. Next base: position 8,590 of record CAVROF010000024.1, on the reverse strand, counting down.
GTCGGCTACCTGAAGAAAGACAAAGGTGATTGCTGCATATGCTACGGCCGCCCGATAAACGCGCCGTTTCTCCAACTCATGCAAGAAACTGGCGAAGGCGTTTTGCGGCAGCAAGGCCGCATCAGGTGCCGCCCCTGTTGTCGCGCCGACAGAATCGGCGTCCTCGAATAATTCTGCGAGATCTTTGGCCCTCGGACGATGCTCCGGTTTCTTTGACAGGCATCGCTTTAGCACGTCACTTAGGTCAATCGGAATTTGCGGATGTTGTTCGTGCAAATCGAGGGGTGGTCGCCGCAAGTGTGCTTTTGCCAGATCAGTGACTTCCGAATTGTCGAAGGGCCCGCGCAGGGTCAGCATTTCATAGCCAAGTATTCCAAGGCCGTAAATGTCGGTCTGAACGGTCAGCACATCGCCTCGAAGTTGCTCCGGGCTCATATACGCCGGGTCGCCGAAGCGCTCGCCATCCCTGGTCAGTCGGGTAACTGCTTCACTACCGGACTCGAGAATGCCGGCGACTCCAAAATCTGTCAGAAAGACCCTGCGGGTGTCCGACTCGATCAGTACATTTGCCGGCTTTACGTCGCGGTGGATGATTCGATTATCGTGTGCCGCCGCCAGGGCGCTCGATAGTTGTTGCAGCAGCTTTCGCGTCACCGAAGCATCCAGTCGACCCTGACTTCGGAGCAGATCCGCGAGGTTCGTGCTCTCGATATACTCCATTTCAATGTATGGAATATCATTGCTCAGTACGCCAACAGTGTAGACAGCTGTTACACAGGGATGAGAAATTCGAGCTGCGGCCTGTGCTTCGCGAATAAATCGCTTGCGGTTAACTGGATCGACCGCCAGTTCTTTTTGCAGGACCTTGACTGCAACAAGACGCTTGAGCGCTTTGTCCCGCGCAAGGAAGACGTGTGCCATTGACCCCGTACCGAGCACGCGAATAACTTCCAGATTCGAAGGCAGATTCGTGCCTTCCAATCCCGGGAACTGGTCAGAACGTTCTTCCGATTTCTCGGACCGCGACTGATCCTTATTTTTGGCGTCTTCGTTCAATTCCACCCACACGGCAATTGCTTAGACGTCCCGCGAGCAACTCAGGCCTCCAGTATAGCGCTGTGGCAGAGCCGGGTTGAGAAGACCGGCGGGCAATGGCGAGTGATTAATGATCTCGATGGGCTGGAGGGACTGCTCTAGCAGGCTGGTCGGCACCAACCGCCGCAACGTATACTCCAGATCAGGGGCCGGCTCTGGCCCGAATCCAGGAAGTGCGGTAGATGTTCAAAAAACTCTTCGACGACATTATGGGTCGGATCTCGGCCGAAGATGCGGCGGCAGATGATCGGGACGCGGCAATACGCATGGCAACGGCGGTGCTTATGGTCGACGTGGCACTGGTCGACTCCAGCTTTGAAGAAGTCGAATTCGAGCGCATGCTGGGCCTGGTCAAGAACCACTTCGGGCTGAGCACACAGGCGGCTGCAGAGCTCATCAATGCAGCCAATGCAGAGGCCGATGAGCTGGTCTCGGTACATGAATTCACCGAACTGCTGCACCAGCACCTGGACGATGACGAGAAAGCGCGCGTCGTGGAATTGCTCTGGTCCACCGCCTACGCCGACGGCGAGCTCAACGAGTACGAGAACTCACTGGTACTGAAAGTCAGCGATATGTTGAACGTCAGTCTTGACGTCGTTATGCGCCTGAAACTCAAGGCACGGTAGACCAGACAGAAAATCAGGGGATAGGGGCAGCGTCATGCGACTAAAACTGATACTCGCTTTACTGTTAGCGTTCGGTGTCGCCACTGCACAGGACTATCAGAAGTGGGACGAAGACAAGCTGCGCGAGGAGCTCGGCGAGCTGGCTGACGCGACGCGGAAGGTCAACGTACCGATGCGTGATGGTGTGCATCTGTCGACCGACGTCTACGTACCGAAAGAATCTCCGGACGCACTGCCGACAGTATTTTGGCGTACCCCCTACAACTACAACACGCTGTCCGGTGCCCGCCTCATACATGCGCTCGAAGCGGTCAGTCGCGGATATGCCTTCGTGATTCAAAACGAGCGCGGCCGTTATTTTTCTGAAGGTGAGTTCGAAATTCTCGGCAGTCCCCGCACGGACGGTTATGACACGCTCACGTGGATCGCCAAACAGGACTGGTCGAATGGTCAGATCGGCACCATCGGGTGTTCGTCATCGGCCGAATGGCAACTCGCACTGGCTGCGATGGATCATCCGGCGCACGCGGCAATGATCCCCATGGCGTCGGGCGCCGGCATTGGGCGGGTCGGTGAATTTCATGAACAGGGCAACTGGTACCGCGGCGGTGCGCAGCGCACTCTGTTCTATCCGTGGCTCTACTGGGTCGACAATCCGCTTCGTGCGCAGATTCCGGCGGGCCTCGACCGTGAAACGCGCGAACGCATCTCCGGTTACAACGATCTCGATACCGACAAGCCTGAAGTCGACTGGAAGAAGCATCTCGCCTTCCTGCCGATCCAGGACCTGTTACTCGACCTTGGAGAACCGCCCGGCACGTTCGAAGCGCTGATCGCCCGCAAACCTGGCGACAAGCGCTGGTACGAAGGCGGTCTCTATCACGATAGTGAGGGCTGGGGCGTACCGGCCCTGTGGTTCAACTCCTGGTATGACGTGTCGATTGGACCGAACATGGCGTTGTACAGCCATGCGCGCGAAAACGGCAATGATGCGGAGGTACGCAACAACCAGTTCGCGGTTATCGCTCCGGTCGAGCACTGCAAGTTCTGGGGCCTCAAGGAAGAGACCATCGTCGGCGAGCGAGACATGGGTGACACGCGTTTCGACGTCACCGGGGAGATCTACACGTTCTTCGATCGTTTCCTGCCCGGCGGCAGCGGCACCGTAGCCGGTACTACTCCGAAGGTCCGCTACTTCACAATGGGCGCGAACCGCTGGAGCGAGGCGGATGACTGGCCGCCCGAGAAGGCCGAAGAGAGGCGTCTCTATCTCGTCAGCGACGGCAATGCCAATAGCTTGTACGGCGATGGCCGGCTGTCGTTTGAGCCGCCGAGTTCGGCGAGCACGGACAGTTTCGTTTACGACCCCATGAACCCCGTCCAGACAATCGGCGGCGGCGACTGTTGCAACGGTGGCACGGTCATTCCGGGAGCCTTCGACCAGCGTGCAATAGAGGCACGCGCCGACGTGCTGGTCTATACGAGTGAGCCGCTCGAAGAGCCGCTTGAGGTGAGCGGCTTCGTGGACGCCGTTCTCTCCGTGTCATCCGATGCACGCGACACTGATTTCACGATCAAGCTTGTCGATGTCTTGCCCGATGGAACGGCATTCATTGTCGACGACACGATCCTGAGGGCTCGATACCGTGACGGCTACGACAAGCAGGTCTTTATGGAAGCCGGCGAAGTGTATGAACTCGATTTCACGCCGATGACGACATCGATTGAGTTCCAGGCGGGCCATCGCATCCGCGTGGAGGTGTCTTCGTCGAGCTTTCCGAAGTACGTGCGTAACCTGAATACGGGTGGCAACAATGTCGACGAGTCGGAAGGAGTAGCGGCGACGAATACGGTGCACCATTCACCGGATCGGCTTTCTTACCTGGTACTGCCGGTCGTTCGCCGCTAAGCATTTAATGCGCCTAGAACGGTCCATTCACCAGGGATGGCGATTGCCAGAACGCCGCCCACACATCCTCATCACGGATGTAGTACACCGTGTCGTTGTGAATGTACGCCCTGCTGCGCTCTACCCAGTCCGGCCAGTTCGGATCCAGCGGCGGCGGTTCGATCGCTCCGACGCGGTTCATCGCTGCGACTGACGGCACGTTCTTGTCGAGGATCTCGAAGAGATACAGCGCAGATCCCCGGAACTGCCAGCTGCCATCTGCAGCAAAGACCTGTGCCGGGATCGTGAAGCGATCGACGCCATTAATGTCCGCCTGGTAGGTGAACGCATGCCGGTCATAGAGTGCCTCACTGTAAGAGCCTCGCCCGCCAATAACCGAGCTGCCGCGAGACAGCGGCTGCGCGATGTTCGACACGTCGAACAGCTCCAGTTTGATACCGCCTCCCGCGCTGCGGCCGAGACCAAGCAGCAGGTCGTCGTTGACCGGGTGCAGGAAATCCGAAAAGCCCGTCACCTGCAACTCGCCCGCGATGAAAGGATCAGCCGGGTTAGATAAATCGATCGCATACAGCGGATCAATCTGCTCGAAGGTCACGGCATAGGCGACGTCGCCGAGGAACCGTACGCCATAGAGCGCCTCATTCGGCTTGCCGATTTCCTGGGGCCGGCTGTCGTTCGGCAGCGTCGAAACGATGTCGAGGCCTGGTCGCGTGCTCGACTCGCGCAGAACGAAGAGTTGGTGATCAACAAAGTCGTCGCTGTTCCAGTCGAACTGCGAGGCCATCAGGCGGAGGTCCCCATTGTGTTCACTCATGCGGAAGTCGGCCTGTCCACCACGCCACACGGTGCCATCGATATCAGCGGAACCGCGGTACCTGACGTTCGTACCGGCTAGCCCAAACTTGTGGATGCGCGTCACGTCGCGCTCGACGGCCAGGTCGGGCCTGGACTGTGTGAAATAGAGCGCGTTCTCGGAAACGTACACCCCGTACGCATTCTCGTTGTAGCACGTCGTCGAGAAATTGCGCGGATTATCGAGCGGGATGGCGGTGACGCTCGTGATCACCGCGTAGGGGCGCACTTCGTCTGTCGTTACGTAACAACGGTCCGGCGCAACCAGCAGTTCCGTTTCATTGCCGAAGGTGATCTTCGGCAGCAAGTCGTTGAGTGTCACGGTTGCGAGCAGCGCCTCGTTTTCGGCCTGCTGTTGGGGCGTCTGTACGGAGTAGTGCAGCCCTGTAATCCACGGTGTGTAGCGGCTCACAATGTAGACCGTATTGCCGATACGCCGGCTATCGACGAACACGCCGTCGATCATCGCCTCTATCTCGAGTTGGGGATTCGCTTTGTCGCTCGTATCGTAAATCCGGAAGCCCAGCTTCTCCGGCGCCCAAATCGCGAGATCAGCCCACAGCTCGCCATAATGGCCGTAGATGGCTTGCCCGGTCAGAGCGAACAACCTGTCCGCCTCGACGTACATGCCCTGCACGGAGACATTGTCCTCTAGCGGAATCCTGCTGACGGTGCCGGCATCGCCATTGGCCGGATCCGTCGCGAGAATCCGGATTGCGCGTTCGGGCTCGGGCCTCGTGTCATCCACGGCTGCGCCGGCCCCAGCCAGCACGAAACAACAATGAAAATAGCGGCGCGGAGCCACGTAAAGGTGCTCGCCGTCGTAGCGCACAGCATCGAGCTCGTCGACGTTCAGTTCCTGCGTATAGGTACCCGTGAAGTTGCCGGCACCCGCCGACGTCGCGGCCGCCGCGTCGGCCACGGCGAGCTGTTCCGGGTTGGCCATAGACGGTAAGGCCACCTTTCAGTGATGCCTCCAACACCGCGGCAGTCGATACCGGGCTCAGCAGGCCCTGTACGGGCTCCGGGGAGTCATTGTTGGGCGACGAGCTCGATCCACAGCCCGCCAGCGCCAGAAGAATAAAGCCACAAAGATATGAGGTAAGCGCTCTCATCGCATCGATTCCTTTTTGCCCATGCTCAAAGCCTAGCTCCGCCGACACGGCTCGTCTGTAGAGATGTTACGCAACATTGTGTAAATGTGTGATGGAGTTGTTGCGACTTGCTTTACATTTATCGACAAATCTCATACACCTTTAATACCGGCTCGCGGCAGCCCGCTTGCGACACTGGTAATGCATTTACAGGAAGGCGGAGGTGTGTCTGCATGACTCGACCAACTACCTGGCTGGCTATTCTTGCCGTCCTGGCGTCGCCCTGCCTCGCCGCCGCAGCGCTGGCAGAGGAGAAGGAGTCCAACTGGCGCCTGGGCGCGGCGCTCGGCTATGGCGTCCGGTCCAACCCGCTCGTGCAATCGGACGACATCCCAATCATCGTGGATCTCGACATCGCCTGGTTCGGCGACCACTGGTTCTTCGACAATGGCGACCTCGGCCTGACGTTTGTGGACAACAAAGCGCTCACAGCGAGCGTCGTTGCGCGCGTCAATTCGGATCGCGTGTTTTTCGGCAAAACCAAAACTCGCTTCGTGAGTTTCGACGTCGCCGGCGCACCCCTTGCCCAGGCCGTCGAATTCAAGCCACCGGAGCGCGACTATGCGATCGAGCTCGGCGTGGAAATGCTCACCAGCGGCAACTGGGGCGCGTTGCAGCTCACGGCCTTCCACGACATCTCCGGCACACACGAAGGTTACGAGCTCTACGCCGACTACAGTTTTGGCTGGCGTCAACAACGACTTTATCTCGAGCCGTCGTTCGGCCTGAGCTACAAGAGCTCCAAGCTCAACAATTACTACTGGGGCGTCACGCCTGAGGAGGCGGGCGTCGTTACCCTGCCCTACGAGGCTGATGCCGGGGTCAACTGGCACGCGCGGTTCATGGTGGCTTACCAGCTGGACAGGCGTTGGGCCGTCTCACTTGTCACCGAATACGAGCGCCTGAATGACGAGGCGGCGATGAGCCCGGTCGTCGAGAGTGACGGCGTGCTTGGCTGGTTCGCGGGTATGTCCTACAGGTTCGGGCGATGATGCGTCTTCTCGCACTCTCCCTGCTCGTTCTTGCGGTCACACCGCCGGCGCAGGCCGACGACCTGGAACTTAGCGTGAAGCCGCTTCTTTGTATCACCGACAACCGCAACACGGTTTGCGAGATGTCGTTCCTGGTCGTGTGGGAAAGCGGCGAAAGGGGTTACTATTGTCTCTTCAACGATTACGGCGAAGCGCCGATGCGGTGCTGGAGCGAAGAAAGCGAGGGCCAACTGACTGATGATCGTAGCGTGCGCGAAACGTTTAGCTTCTGGATGACCGGCACGGACACAGCGGACCGACTCGCGGAGGTCAGCGTGGAAGTCCTGCGCATGGATTCTGACGATCGACGACGCAAGCGCCGCACACGTCACGTCTGGGACATTAATTGACGAACAAGGCTGTAGACATCCTGCTCGTGGAAGACGATCGGCGCCTCGCCGACCTCACGGCCGAGTACTTTGAACAAAACGGTCTCACGGTTGCAATCGAATCTCGCGGCGACAAGGCACTGGCGCAGTTCGCCAGGGTGAAGCCCCGCGTCGTGCTACTGGACCTGATGTTGCCCGGTGTAGACGGTCTCACTATTTGTCGCGAACTGCGCGAAACCTTCAGCGGCCCGATCCTGATCTTCACCGCCAAGGACTCCGACATCGACCAGGTTATCGGGCTCGAGGCCGGTGCCGACGACTATGTGACCAAACCTGTCGACCCAATGGTTTTGCTCGCGCGTACGCGCGCGCTTCTCCGCCGCGTTGAGGGTGCGGACAAGCCCACGACGCAAAGCGGTGACATCGTGCTCGGGGCTTTGCACATCAGTCGGTCCGCGCAGGAAGTGACCCTGGACGGCAAACCCGTGCCGCTCACCACGCACGAATTCGAACTGTTGCTGCTACTCGCCAGGCGGGCCGGCACCGTGCTCAGTCGCGACGACATTTTTCACCACCTGCGTGGTATCGACTACGACGGTACCGACCGCTCGATCGACGGGCGCGTTTCGAAACTCCGTAAGAAACTGGGCGACTCGGCGACCGAACCGACCCGCATCAAGACCGTTTGGGGCAAAGGTTACCTGCTCGTGCCCGACGCGTGGGGCGGGGCTGAGTAGGAATCGTGTTCGAGGAACCCAACCGTCGGCTGTTGTTTCGCTCTTACCTTTGGCTTGTCGGTGGCTTACTCGTGGTCGCAGTTGTGCTCGATTTTGGCTTCGGCCGTCTGCAGCACAGAGAGCAACCGGATGTAGATCGCTGGTTGGAATCAACGTTTCACCTGATCGCGGCGCGCCTCGAGGAAGCGCCGGCCGGAGAACGCGACGCTGTTGCGGCGGACCTTGCCGCCGAAATTGGCGTCGGCGTGCATCTCTTCGCGCGCGACGAGGTTCACATGAACGATATCGCCGGCAATGGGTTGGTTTCCCTTGGGGACTCCGAGGGCAACACCTCATACCTGCGAGACGCGGAGTCGATAAGTGCGATCATTCGTCTTGGTCCGATCGCTGCGCCGCAGGACAGTCTGCTTCTTGATCTGTTGCCACCCATCTTCTACCTGTCGATATTCGTCGTCGTCGGCCTGTGGCTCCGGCCTCTTCTCAGGGATATCAATGTGATCTCGAAAGGCGCGCAGCGTTTTGCCGCCGACTATCGGGACCCGCCATCGACCGCCGTCGATACCACCCAACTCACGCCGCTCGCGCAGAACATCGACGAGATGGCCGCGAAACTCAGCGCAGTGCTGCGCAGCCAGAAAGAACTGATTGCCGCACTGTCGCATGAGATGCGCACACCGCTCGCTCGTATCCGCTTCGCTCTCGCCGTGATAGACGACAACGCGGAGGATGCATTGAAACAGAAGCTCCGGGCGATGAATGAAGACGTGGAAGAAATCGACGACCTCGTGAGTTCGATGCTCAACTACGCGCGCCTCGATCATCCCGACATCGAAATGCACTGGCAGGATGTGCCC
>CAVROF010000023.1:0-185833 GCA_963722775.1 uncultured Gammaproteobacteria bacterium | reverse complement strand
GTTGGCCATCGCGCTGCATTTCTTCCCTGATTTCCGCGCGTATCTCGTCACGAGATTGGGTCGTAAATCCGCTCTGCTCTGCTTGAATGAGCCGGGCACAGATCCCCTCAATCTCGCGGGCCTTGCGGATCAGGTCGTTAACAGCTTCACTGTTGCTCCGATATTCGCCCTCGACCTCGACCTTTTGTTTGAGCCACTCGGAACTGGGGTTGGTTAATGAAATACTTTGTCTTGGCATTAGAGGAGTCCGTGGGAAGCGAGTATGGTGCAATAATACACCATAAATGCACCAGCGACAATCCAACGCGCAAGTGACCCCTACCTTCGGAGCACGCCGTTTAATTCGTAACTAACTGAAATTATTGAAACCAACTGGTGAGGCGCCCATTGCAAATGCAGTACTCATCACAACCGTGCAGCCCTCAGTCACACAATTCTCACACACTGACGAGTTCGTGACTTGCCGCTGGGACAGGCTCATAAAACGAACCCACCGCCTATGTCATTCGCGTACGAATGTTGCCTTATGAAGCCGGGGATCAATCACTACCCGCTATTCGCAGCACGTCCCAACAGGCACCGATAGTGTGATAGTCGCACTTACCACCCGCCGTCGACTTTTGGTCGGGAGTACTTTTTGTTGTCGGCTGTCATTGGGAGATCTGGGGCTTCGCGCAAGGCGGCATGACGTCGATCGAAGCGTTGCGTGCTGCGACCATAACGCCGGCCACGGCGCTCGGCTTTGCTGATGATATCGGCTCACTTGAAGTCGGTAAGCTCGCGGACCTTGTGGTGATTGACGCCAATATCGTTGAGGATATATTCCAGACCGACAAGGTGAGCATGGTCATGCTAAATGGAAGGCTATACGACGCCGCCACGCTAAACGAGACAGTGACAGGTGATAGGAAAACCCAGCTATTTTACTGGCAATGAAACTGAACTACTATCATTCGCTAGTTGTGACGCTCTTTGCGCTGTTGGTCGTTATGGCTGCTTGCAGTGATCGTGATAAAGGCCATCATGGAAATGACGACTAGTAACTAGTCAGTCTTTTTTTGCTCAAAAATCCCGCCGTGTGCGGGGTTTTTCTTTGCAGCGAAGGACCGCTTTTGGCCGTAAACAGAAGTTCGAATGTTAAGATGACGGACGACTGCTGCTGACCCTTACCGGTCATTGGCGCCTGCTCCCGGCACCACTTTGGAAGAAGCAAGAAGAGCACTCAAAATACAGCAGAATCCCACGCGGACCGGAGGGAACGCATATGGCAAATCGGTTGTTCGGCGGCATTCTGTGTTGGCTGGGATTCCACGATTTCCGCGTCATCACTGAGACATTCAGCTTTGGCGGGGGAGGTATCGAGACGGTTGAATGCCACCGGTGCGGTCTAAGGAGGACCCGCCAGGCATAGTTTCAAGCCAACAGACCGTGAATGCCCGCTTGTGGCCGGAAGCCGCCCGTCACCCTGGCTAAGGGTGAACGGCTGGTAAGCGCTCGAAAGCAGCCCGTCGAGTGATAAGCTACTCAAAGACGGCTACTGACCCAAAGCAGCCATTCGCTCAACAACACACTAGAGTCGGATCTGGATCGAGTTCGTGCACGTATCAATCACTGACTTCATCAAGCTTCCAATGAGCGCGCTTGCGTGCTTGGCGGTTCCTGCCTTTGCTTCCGATGAGTGCACGTTCAGTGAAGTAGGGATTCTGGAGAACATCATGCACATTGCAGACGCGCACCCGGGTGCGTCTGTCGACTCACAACGTCTACGTGCGTCGTGGGAACTCGACGCGGGAACAGTCGAGTATTTCGAGGCAGGTGGCTGCCATGACTATGGCGAAAAAGCTGGGCGCGAAACGCGAATGGTCGAAGCACGAGACGACGATTCGGTGCGAGAGGTTGCCATTGCGCTCGCTCGGAAGTTCATGACAGAGCAGAACCTAAAGCTAGTCGTTGAAGCAATTGACAATCGCGCTTTAGAGACGGTCGCGGGAGACGAGACAGATACACAATTTATCGGGCATCCGTTCGGGGAAATCGTAATTAGTCACAGCTTCGTTGACGGAACCGACACAGTGGAACTCGCTTGGCCCGTCTACTGAGCGGAGACGAACGGCTGGTTCACTTTGCATTCCAGCCCGTCGCTTTGTCTGAGTTACAATGGCGGCTACTGACCCCTTGCCGCCGTCAAGTTTAGTGGAAAGTATGTTGGAGCAGATTAATGGAAGTATTGCGTGATCTCTTCGGCGGGGTTCTTCTTCTGTTCGGAATATTTATCGTTGTCTCTAACTATGTTAGGCAAATTTCAAATTTTCGAAACAGGAAGAAAGACGGTCACTGGAGTTCTCCTGCCCCCATTTTAGGACCTCTGTTTATAATCATCGGCTATTCGGCATTACCAATCGAATTTTCCTGGTGGATCTTTCTGGCTGTAATCCTGGATCCCGACACCGTAATTACAGTCATCGGTTTACCGCACCTAATTAAGGCACTTAGAGAATAGGTACGACCGGATGCTAAGAAACTGCACTGGCCGCTTCTGGCCGTTTGCAGACCGTCGCAGCTTCCCTAAAGCAGACCTTTGAACGGCCGGTTTTGGGATTAGCGGCCGTTGCGCTAGCCACCCGTACTTATCGAGTTTGAAACTTTATTACGACGAACCACCAACATCGCCTTTACGATTAAGGCCTACTCGACAGTGACGCTCTTTGCGAGATTGCGCGGCTGATCAACATCCGTGCCCCTGAGCACGGCAACGTGATACGCCAGTAGCTGCAACGGAACAGTGTAGACAATCGGTGCGATGAGTCTGTCGGCGTGCGGCATCGTAATGACCTTCATGCCAGGCTCGCTCTTGATGCCCGTTTCGGCGTCCGCGAATACATACAGCTGACCGCCGCGTGCCCGCACCACCTGCATGTTGGACTTCAGCTTGTCCAGCAACTCATTGTTAGGCGCGACAACAACAACGGGCATTTCCTCATCGATCAACGCCAGCGGTCCATGCTTGAGCTCACCGGCGGCATACGCCTCGGCATGAATATAGGAAATTTCCTTGAGCTTCAGTGCGCCTTCCATCGCGATGGGCCACATCGGTCCGCGACCCAGGAACAGCGTGTGACTCTTGTCGGCAAAATCCTTGGCGAGCTCTTTAAGTTCATCGCTCATTTTTAGCGTCAGATCCGATGCCGCGGCTGCGTGCGTCAGGTTGGCGACGAACCCCCGCTCCTGTTCGGCCGACATTCCACGGTGCTTGGCCATCATCAGGGTTACCAGCAGGATGGACAGCAGCTGCGTGGTAAAGGCCTTCGTGCTCGCAACCCCGATTTCCGGACCGGCCTGCGTCATCATGACGAGGTCGGACTCACGAACCATCGAGCTATGCGCGCTGTTACAGATCGTCAGCGTGCCAATATAGCCGAGGTCCTTTGCCATACGCAGCGCTTCGAGCGTGTCGGCCGTTTCGCCGGATTGCGACAACGTCACGAACAATGTCTTGGGCGGTACGACGACATGTCGATAGCGATACTCGCTGGCGATCTCGACCTGTGTCGGCACGCCGGCGATCGCCTCGATCCAGTACTTGCCGACGCAGCCCGCGTTGTAACTCGTACCGCAGGCGACGATGTGAATATTCTCGACCTGATCGAGCATCTCTTCCGTTTTCGGCCCCAGCGACTCCGGAATGACTCGCTGATTTGAAACGCGACCGTAAAGCGTGTCGGCGAGCGCGCTCGGCTGATCGTAGATTTCCTTGAGCATGAAATGCTCGTACGGTGCCTTCTCAGCTGACGCGCTGTCCCACTCCGTATCGTGAACTTCGCGGGTCACCTCGTTGCCGTCTGTGTCGACGATGCGCACGCCGTCGCGACGGATCTCGGCGAGGTCGCCCTGCTCCAGGTAAATGAAGCGTTGCGTGACCGGCAGTAGCGCGGGGACGCCGCTGGCCACGAAGTTCTCACCGTCGCCAAGCCCAATAACCAGCGGGCTTGCGACGCGGCTAACAACAATTCGGTCGGGGTCTTCGGCATCGATAACGAGCAGTGCGTAAGCACCCTCGAATCGTTCGACGGCCTTGCCGACTGCCTCGACCAGGTCCAGCCCCTGCTTCAGATAGTCGAGGACCAGGTGCGCGGCGACCTCGGTATCTGTCTCCGAATGGAATTCGTAGCCCTTCGCCAGCATCTCATCCTTGATCGGCTGGAAATTCTCGATGATGCCGTTATGAATCACGGCGACACGACCGCCGGACAAGTGTGGATGAGCGTTGGCCTCGGTTACGCCGCCGTGCGTTGCCCACCGCGTGTGGGCCACACCGATATTGCCGGCCAGCGAATCCTTCTCCAGCTTTTTACTGAGCTCGACGACCTTGCCAACGGTACGGCTCAGTCCAATCGAGCCATCCTCGCGAACGATGGCAACCCCCGCCGAATCGTAACCGCGATATTCGAGGCGCCGCAGGCCTTCGATGAGTACAGGGACAATATCTCTGGCGGCGACCGCGCCGACAATTCCACACATCTACTCAGCTTCCTTCTTGGTCGGTTTCTTCCATCCTGGAATCGCTTTCTGTCGTGACCGCTCAATCACCAGCTCATTATCGCCGACGTCCTTGGTAATCGTCGCGCCGGCACCCACGGTCGCGCCAGCACCCACCTTAACCGGTGCGACAAGCTCGACACCCGAGCCAATGAACGCCCCATCACCGATGGTGGTTTTGTGTTTGTTGACGCCGTCGTAGTTGCAGGTGATCGTGCCGGCACCGACGTTGACGCCCGTTCCGATCTCGGCATCGCCGATATAGGTCAGGTGATTCACCTTGCTGCCATCAGCGACCGTGCTTTTCTTGATCTCGACAAAATTGCCAATCTTTACGTCGTTCGCAAGCTCGGCGCCTGGGCGCAATCGCGCGAACGGCCCGATCTCGCAGTCGTTGCCGGTACGCGCACCTTCGATGTGGCAGTTTGAATGCACCACCGTGCCAGCACCCAGCCTGCTCTCACGAACGAGGTTGTTCGATTCAATCTTTACACCATCGCCCAGTTCCACGTCGCCTTCGAACACGGCGTTTACATCGATGAATACATCCTTGCCACACTTGAGCGTGCCGCGGATGTCCACGCGCGCCGGGTCGGCGAAACCGACACCTTGTTGCATGAGTTCGTCGACCAGTCGCGCCTGGAGCGCACGTTCGGCCTCGGCCAGTTGTTTCTTGTCGTTAATGCCCATTACCTCAGTCCAGCTGTCAGCCTTTACGCCATGTACGGCCACACCGTCATTGACTGCCATCGCAATCACGTCGGTCAGATAGTACTCGCCCTGTGCGTTGTCGTTGCCGAGACCGGCGAGCCAGCCGCGCATTTTGGCGGCCGGGCCGACCAGCACGCCCGTATTGATTTCGCACACGGCTTTTTCGTCTTGTCCGGCATCTTTTTCCTCGACGATGCAGCTTACCTTGTGCCCCTCGCGAATGATGCGGCCGTACCCCGTCGGGTCGTCCATGTCCACAGAGAGGACGGCGACATCGTCCGCCGGCGTTTCATCAAGTAAACGCTGGCAGGTTTCCGGCGTCAGCAGCGGGACATCGCCAAAGAGAACCAGGACCCGATTGTCTTCGGGCGTATCCGGCATCGCTTGCTGCAGCGCATGGCCGGTGCCGAGTTGTTCCGCCTGCATCGCCCAGCGCAACGAGTCGTCGGGAAATGCCTTCTTGACGACCTCGCCGCCGTGACCGTAGACCACGCACACATCGTCGGCCGAGAGCGCCGCGGCACAGTCGAGCACATGGCCCAGTAACGGCCGTCCGGCTAGCGGCTGCAGCACTTTCGGCAGGGCTGAACGCATACGCGTCCCCTGACCCGCTGCGAGGATGATGGTGGATAGGCCCAAAGCCACATAACTCCTTGATTCCTGGCCTGCGAATGATACATGAAGTCGCTATCTGCGAACTTGATTCAGGTCTCGTTAACCCCTCGTGACGTATCCTGCCGGCATGCGAATGATGATCATCCTGACCTGCCTCGCCATCGCCGGATGCAACACCTCGATCTACACCAGGGACGGGGTCACGGACGGCGATACGTTCTACCTGGCGCCCCGGGCCCACATCGACGACGACCCCGTTCTCCAAAGCTGGGTCGCCTACAGCTTGATGAGGAGCGCGTGCCAGCTGGAGCTGGGCGGCACCAACCCGGCCCGGAACAGCGATTACGGCTGCGAATTCACCGCGCGCCGGCATCTCCTCGAAGCCTGGGAGTCACAGCGCGCCGAGCATACGGACGCAAGCGACGATTACCTGAACAGCCTGCTGCGGGTCCGCGACGCCGGCTTCCTGGATGAATACACGGTCCGCTATTTCGGACGCGCTCACTGGCAGGTGCCCGCCGAAGTCAGGGCCGCGGACTTTCATGCATGGCAGCGTGAAAACCTGCGCCGTCACCGACCCCAGACGCGCATCATCGGGTCCTGGAACTACCGCCCGCTGTAGCCGATACGCAGCATGTACAGGGGGCCATCCAGCTGGCCCGCATCGCTGCCCAGGGTCGGAAAGAAAGCCGCGGCATCTTCGTCATGAACGCGGCCGAAGTCGACAAAATGCGCTCGCAACCCGACAAACAGGCCGCTGCGCTTATCCGGTCGGCCAGCACCAATATCCCAGGTCGCTCCCACAAATCCGCTGGCCTTTGACGTTCCCCAGTTTTCATATTCGAGCGTGCCCAACCAGCTGGTCTCGATATCGGCCATATCAACCTCGTGGTAACCAAGGCCGGCGTCGAGGGAGAAATTACGCGCCCTGCCGAATACCCATTTGACCGAGCCACCCAGGTACAGCTGGCGCGCCAGGAGATTGCCGAGGCGGCCGGGTATATTGCTGTCGGTAGCGGCGATGCTGCCGTCAAACCCGAGCAGGACTTCACTGTTTGCATAGCTGGCGACCGGGAGGTGGTAGGAAGCGCCCAGACCGAAGCCCGAGGAGTCGAACGAGCCCAGCGCGACAGGCTGAATATCGCTCAGGGCCGGCCATATCGGGACGTCGAGCGACACATCCCAGCGGCCGGCTGGCCCTGCCGGCGCGTCGTCGTGCGCCATAGCCGTTCCGGTCAGCATCAGCGTCGCAAGCAGGACGCCGGAGATTCGATTCGCTGCCAGTTTGTTCGTCATGTCTTTTCCTTCGTGGTCGCATTGGCCCATGACAATGATCGCGGGAAGAAGGATCGAAAGACTGACGAACACATGAGGATCCGCTGAGGCTTTACTGAGGTAGTCGCGCCGGTGGCGTGCGAGAATGCCATGCTTGCTCAATGGCGCTCTGGCAAAAGAACAACGATGGACACTGAAACCCTGATACTGCTTGGGATCGGCATCTACGTTGTATTGATGCTCGCGATAGGTTTTTTTGCCTCGCGCGGTGCACACTCGCTAACCGACTTCATCGTTGCGGGCCGCAATCTCCCCTTGTGGATCTGCTCGGCGTCCATTTTCGCAACCTGGTTTGGGACGGGCATCATGATGGGCGCTGCCACGTCCGGTTACGACCGCGACATGCTGTTGATGGTCGGTGAACCCTTTGGGTCGGCGCTCGCACTGTTCCTGAGCGGACTGTTCTTCGCGCGCCTCTATCGACGTTCGCGACGGCTGACCTGGATCGAGTTTTTCGAGGCACGCTATGGACGGTTTGCCGGCGTCTTCGGCACTGTCGCTGATATTGCGGCGAGCATCATCTGGCTCGGCGGCATCCTGTTTACGTTCGGTGTGCTGCTTGAGGCGCTGACCGGACTGCCGATGGCGATCGGGGTATTCGGGGGCCTGGCCGTCATCGTCATCTATACGATGGCAGGTGGCATGTGGGCCGTTGCGCTCACCGATTTCGTCCAGGCAATTGTATTGATCCTCGGCCTGTTAATTCTGCTGTACGTCGTGCTGAATGACGTTGGTGGATGGTCGGCCATCGCCGCACAGCTACCCGAGCACTCGATGCGGCTGATGCCGTTGGTGCATACGGCCGGAAACTGGATTGACTGGATTCACGTGTGGATGACGCTGGGCGTCGCAGCCATTGCGTCGACAGCCGTCATCCAGCGCGCGCTGTCGGCGAGGACGGAAGCCGTCGCGCAGAATTCGTTCTACGTGGCGACCGTCCTGTACCTCGGCGTCGGCGTGATACCCATCATCCTGGGTCTTGTTGCCAGCGTAACGATGCCGAATCTCGAAGACCCTAATGCCGTGCTCACGATCCTGGCCGTCGAACACCTGCACCCGGTTCTCGTGGTCGTCTTTGTGGGCGCCATCCTGTCATCGATTATGAGTACCTCGGACAGCGTGTTACTGGGGGTCGCGTCCGTCGTTAGCACCAACCTGTTACCGCTGGTTCGCCAACACCCGGACAGCGTGCTTCGGCTAAGGGTTGCCCGCATCGCGATTCCGATAGCCGGATTGCTGGCGACCTATGTCGCCTTCAGCGCGAGCCGGGTTGTTGAGGTGCTCATCGACGCCGCGGCACCGTTGCTCGCCGGGATCATCGTGCCGTTTGTGCTTTGCTTCTGGTGGGAAAAGGCGAACAAATATGGCGCACTCGCGGGCATGGGCGGTGGCCTCATAAGCTGGAGCGTCGCCGGCGTGCTGGACAGCTCGATTCCACCGGACATGATTGGTTTCGGCGCGTCGCTGGTCTGCATGGTTGCCGTTTCGCTGGCGACACAGAAGGTCTGTCCACCGCGTCCGCTGACAGATATTGACGGCAGGCCTGTGGTCCTGGCGGACCGGTTGGGGACGCTGCGCGGGACCCGAAAAGACGCCTAGCGTTTGCCTTTCAGCTTCTGTGCGGCGCGGTAGCGCGCACGCGCTTCAGCAAGTTCAGCGTGGGCACGGGCAACGTCGGTTTCATCAGACGCGCCTTCGAGTGCTTTTTCTGCTTGCTGCTGGGCAGCAAGTGCAGCGGCCTCATCGAGCTGGTCGCCACGCAGGGCCGTGTCCGCCAGAATGGTGACCTGGCGTGGCTGCACCTCGAGCATGCCGCCCGTGATATAGAAGCTCTCTTCCTTGCCGTCGGCATCCTGAACCCGCACTTCGCCGGGCTTCAGGGTCGTCAGCATCGGCGCGTGACGCGGCGCGATACCAACCTCACCCATTGACGCCGGCGCGAATACCATCGTGGCTTCGCCGGAGTGGATTTCGCCTTCTGCTGAAACGATGTCGACCTGGATTGTTGCCATCTATGTCTTCCTTTGTAGGAGGGCCTTCAGGCCCGAATGTTCGCGGCTAAAGCCGCTCCTACTGATACTTCGGCGCGTTCTCGACCGCTTCGTCGATCGTGCCGACCATGTAGAACGCCTGCTCGGGAATGTGATCGTAGTCGCCGTTGACGATGCCGTTGAAGCCACGAATGGTCTCAGCGAGCGAAACGTATTTACCCGGCGAGTTCGTGAAGACTTCAGCGACGAAGAACGGCTGCGACAGGAACTTCTGGAGCTTGCGAGCGCGGTTAACGATTTGCTTGTCTTCTTCCGACAGCTCGTCCATACCGAGAATCGCGATGATGTCCTGCAGCTCCTTGTAGCGCTGCAGTACGGCCTGCACGCCACGCGCGCAGTCATAGTGCTCCTGGCCGATAACGAGCGGGTCAAGAATTCGCGAACTCGAGTCGAGCGGATCAACGGCCGGGTAGATACCCAGCTCGGCGATGTTGCGTGACAGTACGAGCGTTGCATCGAGGTGAGCAAACGTCGTGGCCGGAGATGGGTCGGTCAGGTCATCAGCAGGTACGTATACGGCCTGGAACGATGTGATGGAACCGGTTTTCGTCGAAGCGATGCGCTCCTGAAGAATGCCCATTTCCTCAGCCAGTGTTGGCTGATAGCCCACCGCCGACGGCATACGACCGAGCAATGCCGATACTTCGGTTCCTGCCAGCGTGTAGCGGTAGATGTTGTCGATGAACATGAGAACGTCACGACCTTCGTCGCGGAACGCTTCGGCCATCGTCAGGCCGGTCAAAGCAACGCGCAGGCGGTTACCCGGTGGCTCGTTCATCTGTCCGTAAACCAGTGACACCTTGTCGATTACGCCTGACTCTGTCATCTCATGGTAGAAGTCATTACCTTCACGAGTACGCTCACCGACACCGGCGAATACCGAGTAGCCTGAGTGCTCGTGGGCAATGTTACGAATCAGCTCCATGAGTGTTACGGTCTTGCCGACACCGGCACCACCGAACAGGCCGACCTTACCGCCCTTGGAGATCGGCATGATCAGGTCGATAACCTTGATGCCCGTTTCCAGAAGTTCGGTCGTTGCCGCCTGCTCTTCGTAAGAAGGAGGAGTGCGGTGAATCGGCATATGCACCTCGGCGCCAATGTCGCCGGCATTGTCGATCGGCTTGCCAAGCACGTCCATAATGCGGCCCAGCGTCTTCTCACCAACCGGCACAGTAATCGCGCTACCCGTGTTAGTGACGCCCATGCCACGTTTCAGGCCTTCCGAAGAACCCATTGCGATCGTGCGAACAACACCGTCGCCCAGCTGCTGCTGAACTTCGAGCGTAATGCCCGGCTCGTCGATGATGAGTGCGTCGTAAATTTTGGGAATCTGGCCCGCCGCGAACTTAACGTCCACAACAGCGCCAATAACCTGCACAGTAGTTCCAGTGCTCATTAGTAGGTCCTCTAACCTGATACGGCAGCAGCGCCGCCGACAATTTCTGAAATTTCTTGTGTGATCGCAGCCTGTCGAGCTTTGTTGTACTGGAGCTGCAATCCGTCAATGATGTCGCCTGCGTTGTCTGTAGCCGATTTCATCGCAACCATTTTCGCCGCCATCTCACAGGCGAAGTTTTCAACCGCGCCGCGGTAAACCTGCGATTCGATGTACCGCATCAGGAAGTCGTCGAGCAGCTCGGTGGCACCGGGCTCGTAGATGTAGTCCCAGTGCGCCTGCAGCTCATCCTTATCCTTCGCTAGACCGCTTGCCGGCAACAGCTGTAACACTACCGGCGATTGCGTCATCGAGTTCACGAACTCGTTGTGCACCACATACAGCCGATCGATCTTACCCTCGCTGTACGCCCTGAGCATGATGCTGATCGAGCCGATCAGGTCGTTGATGCTCGGCTTGTCACCAAGATGCGTCGCCGTGCCGACGACGTTGCCGCCCATGCGACGGAAGAACGCGACCGCCTTGGCACCAACGAGCGCAAGATCGACCGCAACACTTTTTTCCTGCCAGTCGGCGATCTCACCGATCGTCGACTTGAACAGGTTGGCGTTGAGGCCGCCGCAAAGACCGCGGTCGGTCGAGATGACGATGTAGCCGACGCGCTTCACTTCACGCTCGTTCAGGAATGGATGCCCGCTTTCGGAATTGGCGTACGCAAGGTGGCCAATCACGCGACGGATGCGCTCCGCGTAAGGTCGCGACGCTTCCATCTGCTTCTGGGCCTTGCGAATCTTGCTCGCCGCGACCTTTTCCATCGCGCTCGTGATCTTCTGCATGTTCTTTACAGAAGCGATCTTTGAGCGGATTTCTTTTTCGCCTGCCATAACTTTTCCTAATCGGACGGTGGGAGGGCCGTCAGGCCCGAATTTCTCGCGGCTGAAGCCGCTCCAACCATCGAATTAATAAGCGCCTTTCTTAGCGAACCCTTCGCAGATGTCGTTAAGGGTCGCCACGATGTCGTCGTTGTAATCGCCCGATTCGTTGATCGCGTCGAGGTCGGCCTGGTTGTTCGCCCGTGCGAAGTCATGCAATGCCTCTTCGTAAGCAACAACCTTGTTGACCGGTACCGGATCGATAAAGCCTTCGTTTGCCGCGTACAGTGACAACGCCATTTCGGCAACTGACAGCGGCGAATACTGCTTCTGCTTCATGAGTTCGGTAACGCGTTCACCACGTTCGAGCTGCTGGCGCGTTGCCGCATCGAGATCCGACGCGAACTGTGCGAACGCCGCGAGCTCACGATACTGAGCAAGTGCGAGTCGTACACCGCCGCCGAGCTTCTTGATGATCTTCGTCTGGGCCGCACCGCCTACACGCGATACCGACAGACCAGCGTTAATCGCCGGGCGGATACCTGCGTTGAAGAGATCGGACTCAAGGAAGATCTGGCCATCGGTGATGGAGATAACGTTGGTGGGCACGAAAGCGGAAACGTCACCACCCTGCGTCTCGATGATTGGCAGAGCGGTCATAGAGCCCGTCTTACCTTTAACCTTGCCGCCTGACACTTTCTCAACGTGCTCGGCGTTGACGCGCGAAGCGCGCTCGAGGAGACGTGAATGCAGGTAGAAAACGTCACCCGGATAGGCTTCTCGGCCCGGCGGACGACGCAGCAGCAGTGATACCTGGCGGTATGCCCATGCCTGCTTCGTAAGATCATCGAAGATGATCAGCGCGTCTTCGCCCTTGTCGAGGAAGTACTCACCCATCGATGCGCCCGCGTACGGTGCGATGTACTGCATCGCGGGGCTGTCAGCGGCGGCGGCGGCAACAATGATCGTGTGCGCCAGTGCGCCTTCTTCTTCGAGCTTGCGTACCACGCCCGCGATCGAAGAGGCTTTTTGGCCGATGGCGACGTAGATGCACTTAATGCCCGTGCCGCGCTGGTTGATGATCGTGTCGACTGCGACCGCGGTCTTACCCGTCTGGCGGTCACCAATGATCAGCTCGCGCTGGCCACGGCCGATTGGCACCATCGAGTCGATCGACTTCAGGCCCGTCTGAACCGGCTGGCTGACTGACTGGCGCTCGATTACACCTGGCGCAACCTTCTCGATCGGCGCGGTCAGATCGGTATCGATCGGGCCCTTGCCGTCAATCGGGTTACCCAGTGAATCAACCACTCGACCCAGCAGCGCCTCACCAATCGGAACCTCAAGGATGCGCCCCGTCGTTTTGACCGTGTCGCCTTCCGAGATGTGCTTGTAGTCACCCAGGACAACCGAACCCACCGAGTCCTGCTCAAGGTTAAGTGCCATACCGAAGGTGTTCTGCGGGAACTCGAGCATTTCGCCGTAGCGAGCATCGGCCAGGCCGTGGATGCGAACAATGCCGTCGGTAACCGCGATTACGGTGCCAACGTCACGCGCTTCCGCGGAAGCCTCGAAGTTCTCGATGCGTTCTTTAATCAGCGTGCTGATTTCAGAAGCTTTGAGTGCCATTTCCTTTTCCTCTTTACTTGGTCAGTGCGTTGGCAAGACCTTCCAGCCTTGCGCGCAATGATCCATCAATTACGACATCGCCAGCGCGGATCACGGCGCCACCAATAAGGTTTTCATCTATTTCTGTTGTCAGCTTCACGTCACGGCCCAGACGCTCCTTGAGCGAGGCCGTGATTTCCTGCTTCTGCTCCGCGCTCAGCGGGGCGGCGGATGTGACAACAGCGTCAACGCTGTTCTCTACTTCGGCCTTGAGTGCGTCAAAGTGATCAGCGATCTCGGGCAGTACAGCAACACGACGATTTTCCAACAGCAACTTCAGGAAATTACTGCCGTGGTCGCTACCCCCGGCGAATACCGAGCCCTCGCCAACGGCTTTTGCGAACAGTCCCGTCAGAAACTCAAGCCGCTGCGCGTCGTTCAGAGATGGACGCGCCAGAAACGCGGCGACCTGACCATCGCTCATCAGGTCCCTCGCAACCGCAAACGACTCCGATAATTCCGCCAGCGCATTATTTTCCTGAGCAACCTCAAAAGCTGCCTGCGCATAGGGCCTTGCTACTGTGTTGTTATCAGCCACTTATCTAGAGCTCCTGCGCAAGCTTGCCCAGGATGTCGTCGTGCGCCTTGCCGTCAATCTCACGCTTCAGGATCTTCTCGGCACTGGCGATCGCAATCGCCGATACCTGGCCACGCAGCTCTTCGCGAGCCTTGTTGGCTTCCTGCTCGATCTCGGCCTTGGCGGCGCTAAGCTGACGCTCACGCTCCTTGACGCCGGCGTCTTTGCCGTCGGCAACAATCTCGTTGGCGCGGGCATGTGCCTGGTCAAGAATGCCGGTGGCCTGCTGGCGAGCCTCGTTGACGATCTCGTCGGCCTGCGCCTGTGCCTCGACCAGCTTCTCCTGGCCCTTGTCGGCCGCGGCGAGACCTTCTTCGATCTGCTTTTGACGCTCTTCAAGCGCTTTGAGAATGGGCGGCCAGATCTTCCACATACAGAAGGCGACGAAAACGATCATCGCAAACGATTGGCCGAACAGCGTTAAATTGATATCCACGGATTTCTCCTAAAGAAAAAGCGACTGCGTCGCTGGCGACGCAGCGTCAAAAAATTGCTCTTTCTATTTAGCCTGCGACCGGCTTCAGCGCTTCTTGAAGTTGGCCTACAAACGGGTTTGCAAAAGCGAAGAACAGTGCGATACCAACACCGATCATCGCAACAGCATCAAGCAGTGCGACAACGATGAACATCTTCGTCTGCAGCATCGGAGCCAGTTCCGGCTGACGCGCAGCACCTTCGAGGAAGCGGCCACCCAGAAGGCCCATACCAATACCAACGCCAAGGGCGCCGAGGCCAATCAGAAGTGCGACAGCAATTGCCGTGAAGCCAATAACAGTTTCCATCAGTTTCTCCTACGGAGGATCAAGTCCAAATATTGAAAATTAAAGTAAATCGATTAGTGCGATTCTGACGCAAGGCTCAAATAAACAATGGTCAGCATCATGAAAATAAACGCTTGCAACGTCACGATGAGCAAGTGGAACACCGCCCAGCCGAAGTGCAGCGGCAGTTGCCAGATACCCAGCAACGCAATAAGAATAAAGATCAACTCACCGGCAAACATGTTGCCGAACAGTCGTAAGGACAGCGAAATGGGCTTGGCCAGCAATGCGACACTCTCGAGTAGCAAATTGAATGCAATGATGAGCGGTGCGGCAATCAGACCGAAACCTTTGGTTGGCGGAGCAATCGGATGCAAAGTCAGCTCACCAATGAACCCCGTCACGCCCTTGTTCTTGATCGTGTAGAAAATGATCAGGAAGAAAACGGCAATCGACATGCCGAACGTGATATTGACGTCTGTCGACGGCACGACCTTCATGTACGGGATACCCACAGCGGCCGACGCCATTGGAATCCAGTCGACCGGGATCAGGTCCATGAAATTCATCAGGAACACCCAGACGAAAATCGTCAGGCCCAGCGGCGCGATCAGCCTGCTCTTTCCGTGGAAGGTGTCTTTGACGCTCGAGTCGACAAATTCAACGATGATTTCGACCAGCGCCTGAAACTTGGTCGGTTTGCCGGCCGAGCTCTTCTTCGCGGCACGCCCGAACAGCCAGATGAACAGCACGCCAAGCACGACAGACCAGCCCATCGTGTCCACGTTAATCGTCCAGAAGTTGCCAGCGCAGTTATTCCAGACCCACTCGCCCGTTTCGGCTTTGCAGACCTGTAAGTTCTGGAGGTGATGCTGGATGTATTCGGCCGAGCTTTGTGGGCCGTGTCCGCCTTCAGCTGCCATTGCTGTTGTCCGTTTCCTGTTCTTGTTCGCTGCGCATCAGGAGGCCCGAAAAGACCACCAGCTGCGTAACTATGAATCCTGCAAAAAGCGCCGCTACCGACAGCGGCCTGACTAACGTAAACACGAGCGTAAAAAACAGCACGGTCAACGCCAGCTTTCCAATCTCACCTATCCACGCCGCCCGCATGAGGTCCTGCGCTCCGGGGTCTCGTCTCGGCACAATCAGCCGAAGCGCCAGGAAGCCGTTTGGAATCACGCAGACCAGGCTTCCGAGCATTGCCGAATAACCCGCTACGCCGCCAAAGGCGCCCCAAAGCCCTGCGGCCAGAACCGCCCCAACCACGAACTGCCACATCAGTACCCGGGCGATAGTGAGATCCATTTCTCTATGCCTCCGGCACTAAAAACGCCACTCCCATCGGTTCGGGCCGGCGGTTGGTGGCGCATGTGGTGTGATTCTTACAGGCGGGCCTGTGAACAGCGTGCGCATTATAGAGGCAGGTATGGGGCAAGGCAACAAAAAACCCTGCCCTGAAAGGGGCGGTTTCCCGGGCATTTTTCCCGGGATTTTAGGGGGTTTCGGCCGATTTCTCCCAATGCGACACAGCGCACATATGAGGAGGCGGTCTCCGCGTATAAATAGGCTGTCTATTGCCCCTTAACTTAACGCTATGTTGTTGATTGCCAGCGAAACAATTCGAACCAACCGGACCCTGAACGATGTGGTCCGGGAGATGAGCTTTACCCTGAGTTTCTTCGCCAGCCCCGGCAAGTTTGTCGAGCTCATGCTGGGCGAGTCCCGCCGGATCGTGGTCCTGACGGAGAATGACGTAACGCCTGAAGTGGTTCGGACGCTCAAGGACGCCACGGACCGCGCGCCGTTTGGCATCATTGTGGCCGCCGACAGGGCGTCGCTGCGCAGCAGCAAGCAGGCGGAGCTCGTCGACAAGCTGGCCAGCTACGACAATATCGAGTGGATCGGCAGCCATTTCGACTTCGACAAGCTGAGCGCCTCAGCCCGGCGCTGCCGGCGCCGGATGCTGCGGGTTTCGCGTCGGGAACTGGAGGGCGCCCTCGAAAACGGGGAAATCGTGCTGCGCTACCAGCCCAAAGTCGAGCGCAACGCCGGAAACGAGTGGCTGACACATGAGGCCGAGGCCCTGATCCGCTGGCATCACACGGAACATGGCCTGATCGGGCCGCTGGAGTTCCTGCCCGAGGCCGAGGCATTCGGACTGATGGCAGACCTCAGCGAATTTGTCCTGCGCGAGGCCGCCAAGCAGCAGGTGACGTGGCGAAATCAGGGCATCGAGCTGAACTCCTGCATTAACCTCGCGTCGAGCCAGTTGTATATTCCGGACCTGGCAAGCAAGTACCGCGACATCGTCAGGGAAGCCGGCCTCGAGTGCGCCTCCTTCACGTTTGAGGTTATCGAGCAGGACCTGACCGACCCAACGGCACCGCACCTCGCAGCAATCAAGGCGCTGCGTAACCATGGGTTCCGGATCTGCCTGGACGATTTCCGGGTGGCGGCGTCATCGCTGGGGACCTTCGAACACCTGCCGTTTGATGAAATCAAGATTCACGCCTCGGCGCTGAAGCGCGCTCAGGGCGACACGGTCGCCATGGCGGTGCTCGCCGCCGTAACCGGCCTGGCACACAATCTCGGCATGTCCGTCTGCGCCGAGGGCGTCGAGGACCAGGAGACCTTTGAGTTTCTGAAGACTATCGAGTGCGACAAGATGCAGGGCTTCCTGATCTCGGAAGCCGTAATCCCGTCGATCATTCGCCGCGTCTACTCCTCGAAGGAAGATACCGCCAACTCCGCCGCCTGAGTCCGTACCTACTTGATGTGCTTGAGGATGCCGTCGAGTTCGTCGAGGCTGTTGTAGCTGATGACCAGCTTGCCCGTGCCCTTTGAGCCGTGATCCAGGCTGACCTTCGCACCCAGCTTTTGAGACACCTCCATTTCCAGGCGTCGTATGTCCGCGCTCTTGGTCGCCGCCGTCTTTGCGGGCTTTGGTTTGTCACCCTCCAGCATGCGTTTTACGAGGCGTTCGGTCTCGCGAACAGACAGGCCCTTCTTCACTACCTGGCGTGCCGCATCGAACTGTTGTGTCGGGTTTGATATGGCAAGCAGGGCCCTTGCGTGCCCCATTTCCATGCGCCGGTCTTCCAGCAGCGGCTTCACCTTTTCGGACAGGTCCCGCAGGCGAAGCAGGTTGCTGACCGATGCACGCGACCGACCAACCGCTTGTGCCGCCTCGGCGTGGGTCAGGTCAAACTCACGAATTAAGCGATCGAGCGCCCGAGCCTCTTCCAGTGGATTGAGGTTCTCGCGCTGAATGTTCTCGATGAGCGCCATGGCGATGGCGGCCTCATCCGGAATGTCGCGCACAACAGCCGGAATTTCCGCGAGCCCGGCCAGCTGTGCGGCGCGCCAACGGCGTTCGCCCGCCACAATTTCGTACCGCTGCTCCTTGCCCTTGCTCGATATCGGGCGGGCCACGATCGGCTGTACAACGCCCTGCGCCTTGATTGAGCTTGCCAGGTCTTCGAGCGAGTCCTGCCGCATATCGACGCGCGGCTGATACTGGCCGCGCTGCAATAGCTCGACCGGAATCTGCCGAAGCGTGTCGTCAACTGGCGGCTGTTCTCTGGACGTCGGGGTGTCCGCTTTGGCCGACGGTTTGCTAAGGAGTGCATCGAGGCCGCGGCCCAGTCGTCTCTTGGGAGTCATAATCTCTATACAGCTTCCGCCATGCGCGCATCTTCGCGTCGCAGAATTTCGCCGGCGAGCGCCAGGTACGCAATCGCACCGCGCGACGACCGGTCATGCAAAAGTACAGGGCGTCCGAAGCTGGGCGCCTCGGCGAGGCGGATGTTGCGCGGCACTATCGTCCTGAACACCTTTCGGTCGAAGTGTTCGAGGAGCTGCATGGACACTTCGTTCGAAAGATTCACGCGTGGATCGAACATAGTCCGCAGAATGCCGAACACCTCCAGATCGGGATTCACCGATTCGCGAACCTGCGCGATGGTGTTAAGCAACGACGACAGGCCTTCGAGCGCGTAGTACTCGCACTGCATCGGAATCAGCACGCCATCCGCCGCGGTCAGGGCGTTCACGGTGAGCATGTTTATCGACGGTGGGCAGTCGATGAGGATAAAGTCGTAGAGTCCCGCCACGGGCGCCAGCGCCTTCTTGAGCTTCATCTCCCGTCCGATTTCCTGAAGCAGCTTGACCTCGGCCAGTGTCAGGTCCTCGTTACCCGGCAGGATTGCAAAGCCGCCTTCGGGTGGTGACACGATCGTGTCGGCCGCCGTCGCGTCGCCAAGCAGGACGTCGCAGGTCGAGTTCTCGAGCTCCATCTTGTTCACGCCACAGCCCATCGTGGCGTTGCCCTGCGGATCCATGTCGACCAGCAGCACGCGGCGCTGGGTCGCGGCAAGAGACGCCGCCAGGTTGACGCAGGTGGTGGTCTTGCCCACCCCGCCCTTCTGGTTTGCTACAGCAATAATTCGCGTCATTTATCCTGCCCGTCGCAATAGCACTGCATGCCGCGAGCCCCTCTCCAGGCCCGGCACGTGCAGCTCTTCGACTTCATGGCTCCACGGAGCCGTCAATTCTTCTAATTCTGTTGTCGGGTAGCGCCCCTTGAGCGCCACAAACACCCCGTCCTCTCGTACGTGGTGTCCGGCGATTTCCACGAGGCGCGGCAATGCGGCCAGCGCCCGGGCAATCACGGTATCAAAGCGATGGCCGGGTGCATAGTCCTCGCCCCTGCCTTTCACGGCAGTAACGTTGTTCAAGCCCAGCAATCCGGCCACATGCTGCACGAACATAATCTTCTTGTTGTTGCTGTCGAGCAGTGTGAACTCACGGTCTGGCTCGACAATTGCGAGTGGCAACCCCGGGAACCCGGCACCCGTCCCGACATCGAGCACGGTCTTGCCATGCAGCAGGGGCTGCGCCACGAGGCTGTCGAGGATGTGCGCCGTAACCATCTCGCGGCGATCCCGGATAGCGGTAAGATTGACCTTACGGTTCCAGCGCTCGAGCTCAGCGAGAAGCGCGTCAAACTGCGCAGCGTGCGCCTGGTGCTCGAGTGTCTCCAGAAATTGTTTACAATTGAAGCTCACAAAATATTTATACGTATCGAGTCGTGTTACCTGGCTCGTGCATAGTATCGGTTCGGACCGGTAACGAACAGAAACCAAGGAGACCAGGATGTCTGACTCGATTTATGCGCCGCCTGAGGCAGATGTAACCGCGCCTGCCGGCGACGAGCCCCGCTACTACATCGTAGCGCCGTTCAAGTTCATCCTGCTCTCTGTCCTGACCTTTACCCTGTATTTCGTCTACTGGTTCTACAAGAACTGGCAGCGCATCAAGATAGACGACAATGACGATATCTGGCCTCCGGCCAGGGCGTTCTTTTACATCTTCTTCACGCACTCGTTGTTCACGGACGTGCAGGAGCGCTTCAAAACACAGGGGCGAAAATGGGACTGGCAGCCCGGGCTCCTCGCAACACTGTTCATTATCGTGACGCTTGTCGGCAACATCATTGACCGCTTTATTCCGTATGACACCTACCCGCTTATGAGCTCACTCTTGCCGCTGGGCTCGACGCTCCTCGCGACGTTTTTGTTGCTTCCGGCACAAAAGGCGATTAACGCTGTCTGCGGAGACGATGCCGGCAACAGCAACTCGAAGCTAACCGTGGCTAACTGGGCCTGGATGGTACTCGGCGGTATTTTCTGGCTGCTGATACTGATCGGTACCTACGCCATGATCGTGGATCCGACCCTGCGGTAACGCTAAGGGGCCTCGTCTGCTCCAGCCAGGTGCTGGCGCAGGAACATCGTCATCACCTGCTGCATGATGTCGCGGTTCTCGCGCTTCCGGTAGCCGTGGCCTTCGTTGAGGGCGTTCATGAACCAGACGGACTGTCCCCGCTCCCGCAGGGCCTCGACCATTTGCGTCGCCTCGGTGACCGGAACCCGCGGATCATTCTGGCCCTGGATAATGAACATCGGCACCGTAATGCGGGACACGTTGTTTAGCGGGCTGATCCGCTCCAGGTGTGCCCGCATTGCCGGATCGCGCTCATCCCCGTACTCCTGGCGTCGACGATCCCGGCGATAGTCCTGGGTGTTCTCGAGGAATGACACAAAATTGCTGATACCCACATTGTCGATCACGGCGCTTAATCGGTCGCTGTAGTGCACGGCGCTGGCCAGTACCATGTAGCCCCCGTAGCTGCCGCCGTAGAGTGCTACCCGGCTGGCGTCGAGGTCCGGCTGCGTTTCGATCCAGTCGAGCAATGCACCGATGTCCCTGACGGCATCTTCGCGCTGGAAACCGTTGTCGAGGCCGACCCAGGTCTTGCCATAACCCGTTGAGCCGCGCACGTTCGGCTGGATAACCGCGGCACCCAGGCTCGCCACCCAGAACTGGTAGGTCGTGCTGAACATCGGTCGCGCCTGCCCTTCGGGCCCACCATGGATGCGGATAATTACCGGGTGCGGGCCTTCGCCCAGCGGTTTGTGAATCCATGCAGGCACTTCGCGCCCGTCGAACGACGGATAATGCACCAGGTCCGGTACCACGAACTGCCTTGCGACGAGACCGCCAACCTCGCTTTCCGTCCAGCGGACGAGACGCCCGAACCGCAGGGGGTCGCGGCCGAGCTTCAGTACGTAGGCATCGCTTGGCGCATTCGCCGAATTCAGGGTCAGGCCGAGCCTCTTATCATCCGGACTGAAGCTCAGCCCGTAGGCAAGACCTGTCGGCAGGTTGTCGACCATTCGGTATGCCCGTGTAGCGGGATCCATCAGGTAGAGGCGAGAGTTGCCGTTCTCGTTGGCAACAAACGCCATACGCTTTCGATCGTTACTGATCACGACATTGCTGATGTCCCAGGGGATGTCCGACGTCACGATCCTGGGGGCGGTTCCCGGGACCAGCGATTGCCAGGCGAGCTGGTTGAACTCGCCGCCCCGGTCGGTAATCAGCCAGAAGCCGCCGCGGTCGTCGTCAAACGCAACGGGCTCATTCAGACTCTCGGTTTCGCCCCCGCCAGCCAATAGCGTCCGGGCGCCGGTGTCCAGGTCGACCATGATGGCCCGCGAATCTGTGACGCTCACGTAGTTCTGCACCAGCAGGCGGCCGCCGTTGCGCGAGAATTCGACCGGCGCCCAAAGAAAGCCGTCATCGGCTTGCACGGCAATCTCGGCTTTGTCAGGTTCGTCGGGGTCCATAACCCAGATGTCGTTGGCTTTGCCGTCGCGCCGGGTGCTCTTGTAGGCGATGCGCGACCCCCGTCGATCCCACACCGTGGCGCCATTGCGCGACTCACCATCAGTTAGCATGGTTGCTTCGCCGCTCTCGCTGTCAAACATAAAGACCTGCGCAAACTCGCTACCATTTGCGTCTCGCGAGAAAACAAGCTGGTCCGCGCCGGGGCGGCGCGAGATCTCGCTAATTGGCTCCCGGTAGAACGTTTGCTGACGCCGGGCGCCACCAGGCATTACGACCTTGTGGAGAGAGTCCACGCTGCCGAAGCCCGTCGACACGTAGATGCTTCTGCTGTCTGCTGACCAGGCGCGAAAGCCCGCAGCACGTACGTCCTGCCAGCGGTATAGCTCATGGCGAACGGACTGCGGTATCTCGGGGATGTCTTCGAGCACGAGGTTGCCATTGTTCAGGACGCGCCGTTCGACGTCGCCTGCCTGGGCCCCGTAGAGCAACAAAGCTGACTAACGACGCGGCGAGGATGACCGTCAAGGACTGTCGTAATGGCATCGGGCTATCCGCCCTCTGAAATCCGGACGACGATGCGGCCCGTAACCGTGCCGTCAATGTACGCCTGGAACGCGTCCGGGAGTTCGTCGAAAGAGATGGTTCGAGATCCGATTGTGTCGAGATGCTGTGGCTTCAGGTCGCCGCCGATTCGACCCCAGACTGCGCGCCTCAACTCGTGGGGCGTATCAACCGAGTTGATGCCCAGCAGACAAACCGCGCGCAGAATGAATGGCATCACCGTCGTGTGCAGCTCATGACTTGCCGCAAGCCCAATGCTCGCGATGTTGCCGCCGTACTTCATCGTGCGCGTGAGCCATGCGAGATAGTCGCCGCCCAGGTTGTCGATTGCGCCGGCCCACAGTGCTTTTTCCATCGGTCGCTTGCCGAAGTCGATCTCGTCGCGCGGCAGAATCTGCTGTGCCCCGATCTTGCGCAGGTAGTCTTCTTCCGACGCTTTGCCGGTCACAGCGGCAACCTCGTAGCCGCGGCCGGCGAGCATGTCGATGGCCACGCTGCCAACACCGCCCGTTGCGCCCGTCACGACAATCGGACCCTGGTCGGGCATCTGGTTGTTCTGCTCCATGCGATGAATCGCCAGCGCTGCCGTGTAGCCGGCCGTACCGATCTGCATCGCCTCGGCGCACGTCATCCCCTCAGGAATGGCGACCAGGCTCTTGCTGTCGATGCGAGCGTACTCGGAGTAACCGCCATCGACTGTTTCGGAAAGCCCGCAGCCGGTCACGAGCACATCGGTGCCTGGCTGGAAATCTGCGTCCTCTGAACTGACCACCACCCCCGCCAGGTCGATGCCGCCATTAAGCGGATAGCGTCTCAGGATGCGCCCCTTACCGGTCGCCGCCAGCGCGTCCTTGTAATTGATTGTTGAGTGCGTAACGCGCACAACGACATTGCCTTCGGTCAGGTCGTCAACGCTGAGCTCCTGAAACCCGGCGACGATTTTGCCGTCCTGCTCATCGATACGAAATGCGCGGAAGTTATCCATGATGTTTCTCCATACGCTCCAGCCAGGACACAAGACCCTGCGCGTTAAGAACAATATCAATCTCGAGCAGCGACCAGATCGCATCGCGGTCGCCCTTAAAGCCATGTTCAACAAGACGACCGCTCAGGTAATCATCCATGGCCTGTTGGATGCGTTCGCCGCGATTCGGTTCCGCCTGGTGCGCAAGCGCCATCTCAACGAAGGCATCGATACCAGCGTGCATGTCCGCGGCCAGTCTGTCCAGGTCTCGGACCCGGCTGTAATGCGTTAGATAAACCTGCTCAGGATTACAGCCCATGATGCGATCGACCGACTTGTGCGCCTCGTCCGGATCGAAGCTCGCCGGTGTTGTCGTGGGGTAGATAAATTCGCCGTTCACCGTGTCGCATTCGCGATAGGAAATACCGAAGCTATCGCCGGTAAATACGCCGCGCGATGCCGGGTCGTTGAGCACGTAGTGATGGCGCGCATGCCCTTGGGTATGCAGCGCCTGCATAGTCCGGCCATTGAGATCGAACCAGTCTTCGTCCTCTGCCACGAGAACCCGGGGTTCGTCGATTGGAACAATATCCCCGTACATCTCGCGCGTGCGCTCTTCACCGTAGACGCCGATGGTCCCGGCAATAAGCCGCTCCGGGTTTACCATGTGCGGCGCGCCGCGCGGGTGAATGACACACCGTGCATTCGGCAGGTGCTGCATCAGCAAGCCGGCACCGCCAGCATGATCGAGGTGAATATGCGTCAGGAAAACAAAGTCGACGTCGCCGACGTCGAGACCCTGTTGTTGCAGCCCGTCGAGAAGGAAAGGCACGCTGTCATTCGTCCCGGTATCGACGAAAGCACCCCGGCCGCCTTCAATGATGAGGTGACTCGCATCCTGTAGCGGGCGGACATACTCCGTGTCGATGGCAAAGATGCCATCGTCGAGTGTGGTTATGTGTGCGTGACTAGTCAGGCCTGGTGGTCTCGAGGCCCTTGAGGCGTGAGAAATAAAGCGCGAGCTTCGCAACGTCTTCCTCAGCGATCAGCGCGGCCTGTGCGCTCATGATCGCATCGGTGCGCGTGCCGTCGCGATATTGCTTGAGTGCGTTAAGCAGGTAATCCTGATGCTGGCCTGCAAGCGTCGGCCAGGCCGCATTGACGCTGATGCCATTCTGGCCGTGACAGGCCGTGCAGGCTGCCGCCTTGTCGAACGAGGTGCCCTGCGTGCCGCCTGCTGCGACCGTGTCGCCCCCAATGCTGGCAAGGTACGCGGCTACATCTTCGATTTGCTGGTCCGTAAGGCTGGTCGCCTGAGCCACCATCGTCGGATGCTTGCGCGTGCCATCGCGATAGCCTTTCAGGGCGATCTCAAGGTAGCCCGCTTTCTGGCCGCCGAGCTTCGGGACACGGTAAGAGGGGTAAGCATTGCGGTAGCCCTCGATGCCGTGGCATCCGAGACACGTATAGCCGATTTCCTTGCCCGCTGCGGCATCGCCCGCAGCGACGGCGGGCTGGGCAAAAAGTGCGGCTGCGAGAAGCAGCAGCGTGGCACTGGCGACGATCTTCATGTTCATAATCACTTGATAGGTCGTTTGTTCCAAACCCCGGCTCGAGACCGGGCGTTGAATGAGGCCGCTATGGTAGTGACACTCGGCGCCGATTTCTAGCACTCATGCAGGGTCTGCGGGTACACCCATGCTAGCATCGGGGCTTCCCCGCGCTTTATTGAGAAGGAATCGACGTGAAGAAAGGTGTTGTTGGCGTACTTATTCTACTGGCACTGGTGGTGCTCGTGTCGCCCGCGATTGTCGGCCGGCTGGCAGAGAAATCCATGGACGAGAACCTCAACTGGGCGGCGCAGGAAAGCGGCGAGGTCCGGGTTACGTCCGAGCACTTCACCCGGGGCTGGTTCTCGTCGGAGGGCACACATCGTGTAGAGCTGCAGGATGGCGACCTGAAGAGCACGCTCATGGCGCTTGCAGGACCTGATGATTTGGCAGACGAGCTGCCGGTCCTGATTATCAGCACCAAGCTCGATCATGGCCTGATCCCGGTGGCCTCGATGTCACGGGAACACGGCTCGCTCGCGCCCGGGCTGGGCAGTGCGGTATCCACGCTGCAGGTCGAGCTGGAGAACGGCGAGACGTTCGACATCCCCGGCACGATCTACAGCAAGGTTGGGCTGGCCGGCGAGCTGGTATCGAACTACGTGCTTGAGCCCGGCTCGCACTCCGAAGACGGCACGACTGCGTTCTGGGGCGCGACCGACATAGAGGTTAAGACAGATCCCAAAAACGGCACGGCGACGTTCCACGGAACCGTGAGTTCGGTGTCGGTGGACGATGGCACTGAAAAAGTGTCGCTCGGCTCCCTGAGGTTTGCGGGCACCCAGGCCCTCACGGAATACGGCATCGCGGTTGGCGACGTCAGCTTCGAGCTTGACGACCTGAGCGTGAGCGTTGGGGGCAACGATGCGGGGGGTTTGCGATCGATGTCCGTCAAGGCCACAACCGAGCTCAACGGCGCTGACGTCAATGCCGACGCAACAATCAATATGGTTATGCAGGGCTTGCCCCAGTTTGGCGAGATGTCCTTCGATATGCAGTTCGGGCTGGCCGGTGCCGATGCCGAGCTGCTCGGACGCGTGCAGCGGGCGATGGAGAGTGCTGGCACGTCACAGGATCCGATGGCGGCCTATACGGCGGCAGAAGATGACCTGCTGGCGCTGTTTGCCTCAGGCTTCGAGATGAATTTCGAGCAATTCAATATGACCGTGCCGGAGGGCACGATCACGTCGAAGAATGCTGTTCTCGTTTAAAGAAAAAGACCCGGCCGATTTCGCCTGGACGTCGTTGCTGATGACCACCGAGGCGACGATCGACCTCTCAATACCCGAACCCCTTGTCGAGATGCTCCTGCAGGTGCAGCCTGGGGCGGCCATGGCGATCGGCGGCGGCTACCTGGTGAAGAGCGGCGACGCCTACGTTCTCGCAGCCGAAATGAAAAAAGGCCTACTCACCGTAAACGGCGCACCCATTCCGATCCCGTTCGGGGCCATGCGTTAAGCGTTGGGGTAATGGCACGCGACCCGTGCACCCTCAAAGTCACGCAGAGCGGGGGCTTTTGAAGCACAGCGGGCGTCAGCCTTCGGGCAGCGCGGATGAAACACGCAGCCGGTCGGCGGGTTGACCGGCGATGGCACTTCACCGCGCAGTGGTGCGCGCCTCGGCACAGCCACCGGGTCTGGCACCGGCACTGAATCAAGCAGCGCTCGCGTGTAAGGATGCTTCGGTGCCCCAAACAGCGATTGGCTATCCGCCATCTCGACCAGTCGCCCGAGATACATGACCAGCACGCGGTGGCTGATCGAGCGCACGACCGCAAGGTCGTGCGAGATGAAGATGATCGACAGTCCCGTGTCTGCCTGCGCTTCACGCAGCACGTTGAGGACCTGCTCGCGGACCGATCCGTCGAGCGCAGCGACGGCTTCGTCGCAAACCAGCACCCTGGGATTGAGAATGAGCGCTCGCGCGATCGCCACGCGCTGCGCCTGGCCGCCGGACAGCTCATGCGGGAAGCGCCGCAGGAATTTCTGGCTCAACCCAACACTCTCGAGGATCTGGGTGACACGCTCTGCCCGCGCCCCGGCCTTGAGCCGCGGTTCATGCACGAGCAGCGGCTCCCCGACGATAGCCTGCACGCGCATTTGGGGATT
The DNA here is from genome assembly GCA_963722775.1 of uncultured Gammaproteobacteria bacterium. Taxonomy (GTDB): domain Bacteria; phylum Pseudomonadota; class Gammaproteobacteria; order Steroidobacterales; family Woeseiaceae; genus UBA1847. The sequence goes on along the minus strand of CAVROF010000023.1, from coordinate 158,874 downwards.
CAGTGCGCTGACCGGATCCTGGAATACGAGCTGCAGGTCGCGCCGCTGCGATTGCGCCCGGCCTTCGACCCGCCCTGCGAGGTTGTTGCCGGCATAGACGACTCGCCCGGACGCCATCGGCACCAGTCCCAGCATCGCACGCACCAGGCTCGATTTGCCCGAGCCCGACTCGCCGACGACGGCAACCGTCTCGCCCTTCTTGACGGAGAAGCTGACCTTGCTGACCGCCTGCAGGTCCCGATAATCGACGACCGCGTCACCGACACTCAGAATCGTGCTGGTCTTCACAGCTTCCGGAACATCGCCCCGATCCACGCGCGGCGCCGCCGCCAGCAGCGTCTTCGTGTGAGCATGGCTCGGCGCTGCGAACACCGACGTCGTCGGGCCCTGCTCAACGAGCCGACCCCTGTCGAGCACGATCGTATGCTCGCAATGCCCTGCGACGATGCCGAGGTCATGGGTGATCAGCAGCAGCGCCGTGTCGTCGCGCAGGTCCTCAAGCAGATCGAGTATCTGTGCCTGGACGGTCACGTCCAGCGCCGTCGTCGGCTCATCCGCAATCAGCAGATCCGGTTCGGCGATCAGCGCCGATGCCAGCATGACCCGCTGGCGCATACCGCCCGACAGCTCGTGCGGATACGCGCGAAACTGTCGCTCCGGATCGGGCAGGCCGACACTGGCAAGCATTTCGATAACGCGAGCATCGACCTCGGCCTTGTCGCAAAGGCCGTGAGTCAATGGAACCTGGCGGAGCTGTGCGCCGATGCGCAGGTAAGGGTTCAGCGCCTGCATCGGATCCTGGAATACGATGCCGATGCGCCGCGCTCGCAGCGTATTCAGAACGCTGTCGCTTGCGCCGAGTATCTGTTGCCCGTCGAACTCGATGCTGCCACTGGCAATCGCCTGTCTCGGCAGCAGGCCAAGGATCGCCAGGGCCGACTGCGACTTACCGGAACCTGACTCGCCAACAAGGCCGACGGACTCGCCGTGATCGACAAACAGGTCCACGCCGTCGACGACGGTTTCGTCGCCGTAGCGAATCGTCAGCCCCTGGACATCGAGCAGGCTCATGAGGGGTGCCTCGCATCGAAGAGATCCCGCAGCCCGTCACCCAGGAAGTTGAAACACATCAGTATCAGCGCGAGCAGCGTCGCGGGAATCAGCAGCGCCCAGGACGCGCCTTCCATGTGTTTCACGCCCGCATCGACGAGGGCGCCGAGCGACGTCTGTGGCTCCTGGACGCCAAGCCCGAGGAAGCTCAGGAAGGACTCCACCAGGATCGCTTGCGGAATCGTCAGCGTGACGTACACGACCACGATACCGACCAGGTTCGGTGCGATGTGCCGGAACACGATGCGCAGGGTGCTCACGCCGTTCAGGCGCGCGGCTTCCACGAATTCCCTTTCGCGCAGGCTCAGGGTTTGCCCGCGCACGATACGCGCCATATCGAGCCAGTTGATCGCGCCGATCGCAACGAAGATAAGCAGGAAGTTCCGCTCGAACGCGACCATCAGCAGAATGACGAAGAAAATGAAGGGCAATGCGTACAGCGTATCCACAAGGCGCATCATCGCCGCATCCAGCCGTCCGCCAACGAGGCCCGCGATGGCGCCATAGCTTACGCCGATGACCAGGCTCACGAGGCTGGCGACGATGGCGACAAGCAGCGTTATGCGAATACCCAGCATCGTGCGCACAAACAGATCGCGCCCAAGGTCATCCGTGCCGAACAGGTGCATGTTGCTCAACGATGGTGAGGACAGGATGTTCTCGAGGTTGGTTGTCGCGTAGTCGTGCGGGCTTATCCATGGGCCGACCAGCGCGGCGATGGCGACCGCGAGCAAAATGCCTGCGGTTACACGAATGCTGCGATTGCCGCTCATCGGTAGCGCACCCGCGGATCGATGGCGCCGTAGAGAATATCGACAAGCAGGTTGAGGGACACGATGAGCGACGCGTAGAACACGACGATACCAAGCACCAGCGTGTAGTCACGGTTGAGTGCGCCGCGCACAAAGGACTGGCCGAGTCCCGGAATGCCGAAGATTTCCTCGACGACGACCGAGCCCGTGAGGATGGCGGCGATCGCCGGACCCATGTAGGAAAGTACCGGCAACATCGCCGGCTTCAGCGCATGCACGCGCACGACAGTGGCTGTGCCGAGACCCTGCGCATACGCGGTGCGGATGAAGTCGCGGCCAAGTACGTCAATCATGCTCGCGCGCGTCAGCCGCGCAATGTACGCGATCTGCGGCAGGGCAAGCGTAATTACCGGCAACAGGTAGCGGCTCATCCCTGTCGCGCCGCTCCAGCCTGCCGGTAACCACTGCAGCTTTACAGCAAGAAGGAGGACCAGCACGGGCGCGATGACAAAGACCGGAATTGAGATGCCCGTCATCGAGAAGCCCATCACGACTTTGTCGAGCGCGGTTCCCTGCCGCAACGCGGCGACGGTACCTGCCGTGACGCCAAGCAGCAGCGCAAGCGCCATGGCCATGGCGCCGAGTTTCAGCGAGTACGGGAACGCGATGCCTATGAGTTCGGCGACCGAGTAATCGCGATAGCGATACGACGGACCCAGATCGCCCTGCAGCAAACCGGACATATAGCGCAGAAACTGTTGCGGGAGCGGCTCATCGAGGTGATAGGCCGCCGCGATGTTGGCTTCCACATCGGCGGGCAGCGCGCGCTCGTCGTCAAACGGCCCGCCCGGTGCGGCGTGCACCATCAGGAATGCGAGGGCAATTACCAACAGCAGGGTTGGTATTGCTCCCAGAATGCGGAGCAACGTGTATCGCAGCAAGTCTTTGATCCAGCGCGGCTATTGGACCGCTTTGAAGCTCAGTTGCTGAGAGTAATGGTAATCAAGAACATTGTCTCCCCAGCCTTCGATTTCGGGGCTGACGAGATGCTTCGATACAAAGAAGTAAAGCGGGATAACGGGATAGTCGGCGAGCATCACGCGCTCTGCCTCTTCCAGGTACAACTTGCGTTGCTCCGGATCGACCTGAGCGGCAGCAAGCGCCATCAGCGCGTCGAATTCCTCGTTCTCATAACGCGGCATGTTTGTCGCATTGCCGCTTTGCAGTACGCTGAGAAACGTATGTGCGTCGTTGTAATCGCCCATCCAGCTCGAGCGAAACACCTGCGTAATTTCCGCGTCCCTCATGTTGGCGAGTAACACCTGGAACTCTTCATTGATGAGCGTCGCCTCGACGCCAAGCGCCTCGCGCCACATGGACTGTATTGCGACCGCGATTTTCTTGTTGGTGTCGTTGGTGTTGTAGCGCACCTCTATTTTCAGGGGGTTCTCTGCGCTGTAGCCCGCCTCTTTGTAAAGGCGGCGCGCGACCTGCTCGCGTTCGTCCCTGCTGAGCGCCGCAAACCCCGACGATGGCGGCTCATAGTTGTTGACGCCCGGTGGAACCCAGCTATACGCCGGGGCTTCGCCGCGCCCGGTCACCCTGAGGGCGAGCTGCTCGCGATCAACGGCCATCGACAGCGCCTGTCGCAGCGGAGCGTTGTCCTTGAACGGCGGTTTGGTCAGGTTGTAACCGTAGTAGTACACGCCAAGATAAGGCGCGACGTGCAGCTGCTCGCCGTATTCTTCGCGCACCTGCGCAAAGCTGTCGGGCGGTACCGTGCTGGTTGTGTGCAGCTCACCGGCGCGATAGCGATTCAGTTCCGCGCTGTCCTGCACGATTACATGGTAGTTGACGGCATCGATCGCCGTCCCCGCATTGTTCCAGTAGTGCTCGTTGCGCCTGAGGGAAATGACGGAACCCGGCACCCAGGCCTCAAGCCTGTAAGCACCGTTCGACACAAGCTTGCCCGGCCGCGCGAAGCTGTCGCCGTGCTCGGCGATAGATCCCGGGTGGATGGGGAAGGTGCTCGGATGGGTCATCAGGCTGATCAGGTACGGTGTCTGCTGCACGAGCCGGAGCACGACGGTCCGCTCATCGGGGGCCGCGACACCCAGCATGGACACCGGAATCTCTCCGGACGTAATGCCCGCTGCGTTCTCCAGACCTCCGAGCATCTCTGCATAAAACGCCGCCGTCGACGGATCAACAAGCCGCCGCATGCCGGCCACGAAATGACTGGCCGTCAGCGCTTCACCATTTGACCAGCGCAGGCCATCGCGCAGGTGGAACGTGTACTTGAGGCCGTCCCCAGAGATCTCCCAGCTTTGGGCCGCCGCAGGAACGAGCTCGCCTGTTGCCGAGTAACCGACCAGGCCTTCGCCCAGATCACGAATGACGTCGGCCGCCTGGATGCTGCGCGACTTGTGCTGATCGAGCGTTTCCGGGTCGCTCGAAATGCCGCGCTGCAGGGTGTCCGGTGGTCCCGTCACCTCATCGGCGCCGCCGCAGGCCGCGACAACAGCAAGGATCAGGGTCAGCCCCAGAATTCGTAGCATGTTCATACGCGAAGCATACCTGACTGCTTGCCCGGCGGGTGCGACGCGCTAGGCACTTTTCCTGAGCTGCCGCTTCTTCAGATGAACCAGGATCAGCGACACGGCCGAGGGCGTCATGCCTTCAAGGCGTGACGCCTGGCCAAGTGTGGCCGGGCGCGCCGCAACGAGTTTCTGGCGGGCCTCGTTAGACAGTCCGTCGACGAGGTCGTAATCAATGTCCTCGGGCAGGCGCAGTGACTCCTGTTTCGCGTGTTTCGCGATCTCGCGTTCCTGGCGATCGATGTAGCCCGCATACTTCGCCTGCACCTCGAGCTGGAGCTCCACCTGCTCGCGCCGTTCGTTCGGCATCGCGTCCAGCGCGTCGCTGCGGCCGACCAGGTCGACGACCTCGGCATAACCAAACTCGGGGCGCTTGAGCAGCGCGGTGGCTTTTGCGCCATTCGCCGCCAAACCTGCGAGTCGCCGCTGTTCGGCGGAGACCGCATCGTATTTCGTATTGAAAACCACCCAGCGCTCATCATCGACCAGGCCGAGCTCGCGGCCTTTTTCGGTCAGCCGCTGGTCGGCATTGTCCTCACGAAGCAACAGGCGATACTCGGCGCGACTCGTGAACATGCGGTACGGCTCAGACACGCCGCGCGTGATGAGGTCGTCGATGAGTACGCCAAGGTATGCCTCATGGCGTTCCGGGAACCACTCCGCTTGCTCGTGCGCATTGCGTGCGGCATTGATGCCGGCCAGCAGGCCTTGCGCGCCGGCCTCCTCGTAACCGGTCGTGCCGTTAATCTGTCCTGCGAAATACAGGCCGGGCAGGTGTTTTGTTTCCAGTGTCGGCTTGAGGTCTCGCGGATCGAAATAGTCATACTCGATCGCGTAGCCCGGCTGCGTGATTACGGCCTGTTCGAAACCGATAATCGAGTGCACGAAGCGCGCCTGGGTGGTGGCGGGCAGGCTCGTCGAAATGCCGTTCGGATACACCACGTTCGTCGTCAGCCCTTCCGGCTCAACGAAGATCTGGTGCGAGGCTTTGTCGGCGAAACGCACGACTTTGTCCTCAATGGACGGGCAATAGCGCGGACCCACGCCCTCGATCATTCCCGAGTACATCGGTGACTCGTCGAGTGAGCCGCGAATGATGTCATGCGTCTCCTCGGTTGTTTTGGTGATGAAACAGGAGATCTGCTGCGGATGCTGGCGCCGTTCGCCGATGAACGAGAACACCGGTACCGGATCATCGCCAGGCTGTTCCTGCATGACGCTGTAGTTAAGCGTCCCGCCATCCAGGCGCGGTGGCGTGCCGGTCTTTAAGCGGGCGACATTGAACGGCAGTTCCCGAAGCCGCGCCGCCAGCTTGTTCGATGGCTCGTCACCCACGCGGCCGCCGGCCTTTTCGGTGCTGCCAATCAGGATGCGGCCACCGAGAAATGTCCCGGCCGTCAATACGACCGCTTTCGCAAGGTGACTGTCCCCCTTGTCGGTGACCACGCCTGCGACGCGTCCGCCGTGGACGACCAGGTCATCCACGGCCGCTTCGACGATCTCGAGGTTCGCCTGCGCCCGAACGATTTGCTGGATGGCGGCACGATAGAGTTCGCGATCTGCCTGCGCCCGCGTCGCGCGCACGGCCGGACCCTTCGATGCGTTCAGGGTGCGAAACTGGATGCCCGCCAGGTCGATCGCGCGAGCCATCGCGCCACCCAGCGCGTCGATTTCCTTCGTCAGGTGGCCCTTGCCGATGCCGCCGATAGCCGGGTTGCAACTCATCTGCCCAAGCGTCTCGAAGCGGTGGGTCACGAGCAAGGTACGGGCGCCCGCGCGCGCGGCAGCCAGGGAGGCTTCCGTGCCGGCGTGCCCGCCGCCAATTACGATGACATCAAACGCTTCAGACATTGATCAATACTTAAGCAGTCAGGGGCGCGGATTCTATCGTCTATTAATCCCTACGGAAACTTTACTAACAACAGGCGTTTGTCCAAGATACCCCGTTCCTCCAACCAGCGGATCCTTCATGGCCTGCAAGCCCATCCGACGCCTGGCTACGAGCCTCGCTTTGCTCGCCCTTTGCGGCGGCGCCAGCGCACAGGACCTGGCCCTCGAGGAATGCCGCATCAGCGCCGGCCCGGGCCATGCCGGAATCAAGGCGCGCTGCGGCACAATGTTGCGGCCCGAAAACCCGGCCGACCCCGACTCTCCGGATATCGAGCTGCGCATCGCCGTTGTGCCTGCGCTAAACCTGAACCCCGAAACCGACCCGGTCGTGCCGATTGCCGGCGGCCCCGGCCAGGGTTCGGTCGAGTTCTACGCCATCTACCGGGGCGCGTTCGAGCCGCTGCGCCGGAACCGGGACATATTGCTCGTCGATCAGCGTGGCACGGGCGAATCGTCTCGCATGGACTGTCCGATCGAAGACGACGCCCTTCTGTTTGAACCCACACCCTCACTCGAAGAAACCATTCAGTTCGTCAGAGACTGCCTCGAGGCCCTGCCACACGACCCCCGATATTTCACGACGAGCGTTGCCGTCACCGACCTCGAGGCCGTACGTGTTGCGCTCGGTTATTCGAAACTCAATCTTTACGGCGTGTCCTACGGCACGCGCGTCGCGCAGCATTTCGCTCGTCGCTACCCGGACTCAACCCGCACGGTCGTCATCGACGGCGTGGTGCCGCCGCAGGTCACGCTGGGGCCCGAAATCGCAACGGAAAGCCAGAGGGCCTTAGATAACATTCTCGCTCGTTGCGCCGAAGACCCCGATTGCGGCGAGCGCTTCCCCGGCATTGAGGCAACCTTCGCCCGCATTGTCGCGGAACTACGAGCGGTGCCGGTTGACATCGCTGTGCCCCATCCGAGCACAGGACGAATGGAAGCGTTTTCGTTTGGTGAGGCCCAGTTCGCCGGCGCCGTCCGCTTGCTGGCCTACGATCCGGCGACGATCGCCCTGCTGCCTCTTTTTATTCACGAGGCCGGCGAGGGCAACTGGGTGCCGCTCGGCGCGCAATACCTGATGACGGCGTTGCAAATGTCCGACGCGCTGGCGCTTGGCATGCACAATGCCGTCATGTGCACCGAGGACATGCCGTTTCTGGATCGCACCATCATTGACTACGCGGGCATCAATGCCAGCTACATGGGCTCGTTCCAGCTCGAGACGCTGGAGGCCATGTGCGAGATCTGGCCGGCCGGCGTAATCGATGACGCCTTCAAGGTGCCACTCGCCACCGATCTGCCGTTCCTGTTGTTGTCCGGCGACGCCGACCCGATCACGCCGCCGCGCTATGCCGACCTGGCCGCCGCAGAGCTTACGAATTTCCTGCCGCTGGTCGGCAAGCACCAGGGGCACGGCCAGATCGCGGTGGGTTGTATGCGCCACCTGGTTGCCGATTTCGTTGCTGCGGCAGACCCTGGCGCGATCGATGACGAATGCCTGGAGCGCAGCTTCGTCATGCCCTTCTTTCTCGATTTTTCCGGGCCGGCGCCATGATTACCGTCAGAGACATTTACAAGTCGTTCGGTAAGGTAAAGGCGGTTCGCGGCGTAAGCTTCGATGCGCCGGACGGCAAGATTACGGGGTTGCTGGGCCCCAACGGGGCCGGCAAGTCCACCACGCTCCGCGTTCTTTACACGGTGCTGAAGCCGGACAGCGGCAGCGCAGATATCGATGGGGCCGACGTGGCCACGAACGGCCTGGCGGCGCGCGAGAAAATCGGCGCCCTGCCGCATGGCGCCGGCCTGTATCCGCACCTCACCGCGCGCGAGAACATCGCCTACTTTGCGCGGCTTTGCGGCCTGGACAAATCAGAAGTCGATGATCGCGTCGACGAGATCGTGAAGCTGCTGGAAATCGGCGCGTTCGCCGAGCGCCGCACCAAGGGCTTTTCGCAGGGCCAGCGCACGAAGGTGTCGCTTGCCCGCGCGCTCGTGCATAACCCGCAGAACATCATTCTCGACGAGCCCTCGAACGGCCTCGACGTCATGGCGACACGCTCATTGCGGGAGTTGATACTCAAGCTCAAAGACGATGGCCGCTGCGTTCTGTTTTCGAGTCACGTCATGCAGGAGGTCGCCGCGCTCTGCGATGACATCTGCATCATCGCGCACGGTCGCGTAGCAATCGACGACTCGATTGACGGCATCCGCCAACGCACCGGTTGCGACGACATCGAGGACGCGTTCGTCGAAGCCATCCACAGGGTGGAGCCGGAATAATGGGCACTTCGTTTACCGTTTTCCTGAAAGAGGTGCTCGATAACTTCCGCGACCGCCGCACGCTGGGTTCGGCGTTGCTCATGGGGCCTATTTTCGGTCCGGTGCTGTTCGCTTTCGTAATTAACCTGTCGATCGAGCGCTCGCTGGAAAGCGCCGAGACGACGCTGGAATTGCCGGTCATTGGCCAGGAGCATGCGCCGAACCTCGTGTCGTTCCTGCGCAGCAGAAACATCGACGCGGTTGACGGTCCTGCCGACACCGCTGCGGCAATGGAGGCCGTGAAGCTCGGCACCCATGACGTCGTGCTGGTTATCCCGGCGTCCTTCGGCGAGCAGCTTGGCAAAATGATCCCCGCCAGGATCGAGCTCATCTCCGACCAGGCCAACAGTGACGCGGACCGCGATGCGCGTCGCGCACGAAACGCGCTGCTTGCCTACCAGCAGGTGCTTGCCGGAACCCGCGTGCTCGCACGTGGCATCAATCCGCGCGCATTGCAGCCCCTGAATATCGACGAGGTTGACGTGTCCACGCCGAGCGGGCGTTCCGCAATGCTGCTGGGCATGATGAGTTACTTTTTTGTGTTTGCGGCCCTGATGGGCGGCATGTACCTCGCGATTGATACGACGGCTGGCGAGCGGGAGCGCGGCTCTCTCGAGCCGTTGCTCTCGTTACCAGTCACCCGCGATCAGCTGATCTACGGCAAGATTGCGGCGACCTGCCTGTTCATGACCCTGTCATTGATGCTCAGCCTGACGGCGTTTTATGTCTCGCTTAAGTTCATGCCGCTCGAACAGCTGGGCATGACCCCGAATTTTGGCCCGGCGGTCGTGCTCACGGCGCTGGCCATTTTCCTGCCGTTTATCCTGGTGGGCGCGGCGCTCATGACCCTGGTCGCCTCGTTCACGAAGAGCTACCGCGAGGCGCAAACCTGGCTGAGCGTGGTGCTGATTGCGCCAACGATGCCGATTCTCATCGTCAGCATCCTGACGCTGCGACCGCGCACGGAATTCATGTTCATCCCGTCGCTCAGCCAGCACCTGCTGCTCGTAGACATGGTCAAGAACGAACCAATTAACGGCCTGCACGTTGCTATCTCGGTCATCAGCACGCTCGTCATCGGCATTATCCTGACCTGGGCATGCGCCCGCCTGTATCGTAGAGAGGGCCTGCTCGGCTAGAATATCCACCATGTCCCTGTTCTCCGAACTGCGGCGACGCAATGTCATCAAGGTCGCACTGCTTTACGCCGTCGCCAGCTGGCTGCTGATATGGATCGTCAGCCACCTGATCAGCGGCGTAGGTCTGTCGGCCTGGGTCTCGGACTACATTCTGCTGTTGCTTGCTATCGGTTTTCCGGTTGCACTGATTTTTGCGTGGACTTACGAGATCACACCGGTTGGCCTCAAGAAGGCCGTCGAGGTCGACCAGACCCAATCGATCGTCTACAAAACCGGGCAGAAGCTGAACGCGGCCGTAGCCGTTCTGGCCGTCCTCGGTGTTGCCGCTGTAATCGGCGAACAGCTGCTCCCGGAGTTCGAGCCACCGCCGCCGCTGGTGCTCGAGGAAATTCCGCTCAAGCCGGTCTTCGACTTCTCAGCAAAGGCCGAAGTCCCGCGAGAGATCACCTCATTCAGCCTGCCGAATGGCCTCGAAATCATCGTCTGGCCCGATCACGACATCCCCAATGTGGTCCTGTACAACTTTGTGCGTGCCGGCGGCCGGAATGAGTACCCGGGGATCACGGGCATTGCGCACTTTTTTGAGCACATGATGTTCAACGGTTCCGAGACGCGGGAACAGGGTGAGTTTGACCGGGAGATGGAGGCGGCGGGCGGCGCCAACAACGCCTATACGAGCAACGATCTGACGGTCTACCAGGACTGGTTCCCGCGTTCCGCCCTGGAGAAGATATTCGAACTTGAGAGCGACCGGCTGATGCGCCTGGCGATCGACCCGGACGTGGTCGAGACCGAGCGCACGACCGTTTACTCAGAACGTCGCTTGAGAATCGACAATGACAACTTCGGCCGCCTGTACGAACAGGTCCGTGCCACCGCCTATGTCGCGCATCCTTATCAGAACCCGGTGATCGGCTGGCCGTCCGACATCGAAAACTGGACGCAGAAAGATCTCGAGGACCTTCTTCAAGACTTACTACGCACCTAACAATCTCACGATGATCTTTTCCGGCGACGTCACGCCGGAAGAAATCTACCTGCTCGCCAACCAGTACCTGTCGTCTATACCGCGGCAGCACCCGCCGCCCGCGATAACCACGGTGGAACCCGCGCAGCAGGGCTTGCGGCGCGTGCTCGTGGAGGCCAGCGCTCAGGCACCCCTGGTGCATGTCGTATTTCATGCGGGTGCGGAAGGCGACCCGGAAACGCTGCACCTCGAGCTGTTGCTGGCCATTCTTGCTGAGGGTAGTTCATCGCGCCTTTATCAGGCCCTGGTAGAAGAAGAACAGATAGCGCTGGACGTCGATGCCTGGCAGTCGGGCGGCTTCGACCCGGGGCTCGCCTACTTTGCCATGACGTTAACGCCCGGCGGCGACCCGCTGGCGGCCGAGGCGCGCCTGCTCAGCCTGCTTGAAGAGGTTGTGACTGACGGCGTTACCGCCGAAGAGCTCACCAAGGCGCGCAACCTCCGAATCGCATCATTTTGGCGCTCGCTGCAAACGATCAACGGCAAAGCGTCGGCGCTTGGAAACTACGAAGTATTTACGGGCGACTACGAGAACCTGTTTGCGGTTCCCGAACAGCTTGGCGCTGCGACGGCTGCCGATCTGCAGGCGGTTGCAGCGAAAGTCTTCCGGCACGGCAACATGACGGTTGGCGTATTGCGTGCGCCGCCTGATGAGGGTGAACAATGAGGTCTGCCCTGTGTATCGTTTTGTCCCTGTTCGCCGGGCTCGCCTGGTCTGCCGACATCACCCTGCCAGACTACGAGCGCGTCGAGCTCGAGAATGGCGTCGTGCTGCTACTCAGTGAGAAACACGACGTGCCATTGATTGGCCTGCGGGCCGTGGTTCGTGGTGGCAGCGTCACCGACCCTGCGGGTAAGGCCGGACTGACAGAGCTGCTTGCGGCGGTCCTGCAGAAAGGCGCCGGCGACCGCAGCGCCGCCGAGTTCGCCGCCGCCGCTGCCGGCGTTGGCGGCCGCCTGTCGATAAGCTCCGGCGTCGAGGCCGTCGCGGTTTCGGCCGAGTTCCTGTCGCGTGATACCGAGCTCATGATCGAGCTCGTTTCCGACGCGTTGCTGCAACCCGCGCTTACCGAGGCGGAGTTCGTCAAGGAGCGGGCGCGCGCCATTGGCCTGATCAAGGCGGCGAAAGATGCCGACCCAAATGGTTTGCTGCCTTACTATGCAAATAGCTTCCTGTTCGGTGACCACCCTTACGGCAGCCCCACCATCGGCAGCGAAGCGTCTCTTGCCGATATCGAGCATGCCGACCTCGTCGAGCACTATGCGAACAGCTTCGGGGGCGATCGACTCATCGTTTCCGTCGTCGGTGACTTCGACCTTGCCTCCCTCAAGGCGCGGCTGAGCGCCGTGTTCGGCGACCTGGGCGCCGGCTGCCGGTGAGCTCGTTAGCGTTCCCGCGCCCGAAACCGTGCCCGGCCCCCGCGTCCTGCTGGTCGACAAGCCGGGTGCGACGCAAACCTATTTCTGGTTCGGTGATAAAGGTGTTGCCATCGATTACCCGCAACGCGCCGAACTCAATCTCGCGAATACGGTTTTCGGCGGCCGCTTTACATCAATGCTCGTTACCGAGCTGCGCGTAAATACCGGCCTGACCTACAGCGCCCGGTCGACGATTGACCGCCGCTCGCAGCCCGGCTCTGTGATGATCAAGTCGTTCACCGAGACCGGTACAACCGTCGAAGCGATCGACCTCGCCATCAGTGTATTGGGGCGGCTGCTTGACGGCGGCCTGGACGACGCCATGATGGCGTCTGCGCGCAACTACATCATGGGGCAGTTTCCGCCAAGCCTGGAGACGGGTTCGGCCGTCGCGAGCATGCTCGCGTTCCTCGAACAACACGGGCTCGATCGTCGTTATATCGATGGGTATGGCGCGGCGCTCGCCGCGGCGACAGAAGAGAGCGTCGCCAAGTCCATTGCTGAGGTCTATCCCGACCGGGACAGCCTGGTATTTGTCATCATCGGCGATGCCGACGTTGATTCGCGATGACATCGCGAAGTACGGTTCGGTGACCGAAATGTCGATCACCGAACCGCGTTTTCGACCTTAGTTTCCGAAGTAGAACCTGCCGCCGAGGCTGTACAGCGTCACATCTTCTTCAATGCCAATGTCAAACCCGACTGCGAAGCTTCTCGGTGAAGCTATAAAGCGCTCCCACGTTGAACGCCGTGCCGTCAGCACCGTCGCCAAGGTCTGAGTAACCGAGGCTGCCATTCAGCTCGACATTATCGGTCAGCATGCTGCGGACGCCGATGGCGACACCGTATCCATCTTCATCGAGCGGAGCCGAGTCCGCTTGCCGAGACTTCGACGCTCAGGTAGGAAAGCGTGGCAAAGAAGTCCGTGCGATCCGACAGTCCGGCGTGATAGCCACCGCCAACTGAGATCTGGTCAAGGTCTATGCCAAAATCGAACCCGATCGTGCTGTAGCCCACGCCGACGAACCAGCTTTCGCCAACCTCGAACGAACCGCCGATACCGAAGCCGTCGCCATCGAACGCTGAACCCGGCCAGGTCGTCATCCAGCTCCGCTTTCTGGTAGCCGATTTCGATGAAGTTGTAGCTCAGGTCACCGGCAAAAGCGGGTGACATGGCAAAAACGAGCGCTGTGCCCAATAGAAGTTTCTTAAACATTAGTCCTCCTCGGCGGTCTGTCAGACCGGCCATTTAATAATGTCCGCCCAGGTCGGCGGCCCGTCAATTCGGGGTTGACACATTGGGATAATCCACCCCTTCGGTACCTGATGGGCGGCTGATCCTTTTGTGATGGAATTTCGGCCTATTTGCCGATACAGAACGCGGAGAATATCCGGCCCAGCAAGTCATCCGCTGTGACGTGCCCCACAATTTCACCAAGCGCTTGCTGCGACAGGCGCAGCTCCTCCGCCAGCAGCTCGCCTGCGCGCGACTCTTCCAGCGCTGCGCGGCCCGTTGCAAAGTGGCCCGCAGCCCGCTCCAGCGCTTTGATGTGGCGGCGACGCGCCGTGAACGCGCCTTCGCCCTGATTCTCGTAGCCTGCAATATGTCGAATGCAGCGGCGCAGCGCGTCCACGCCCTCTCCCGTCTGGGCAGAAAGGTACACTTCGCCATCGATCAGGCCGGGCGGGTCACCGCTCAGGTCGATTTTGTTATGCACGATCGTGACCGGCAGGCCGTCCGGGAGCTTTTCCCTCGGCTGTTCCTGTTCTGTCTCGGTTGCATCCTGAATCCATAGCGCGGCATCCGCCTGCGCCAGCGCCTCGCGTGCACGCCTTATACCTTCGGCTTCGATGCGATCCGGATCGTTGCGCAACCCGGCCGTATCGACAAGCTCGACCGCCAGGCCGTCGATGTCGATTTGCTCCCTGAGAACGTCGCGCGTCGTGCCGGCCACCTCGGTAACGATGGCGGCCTCCTGGCCGCTGAGCAGGTTCAGCAAGCTCGACTTGCCCGCGTTCGGTTTACCCACGATAACAACCTGGAAACCGTCGCGGAGTACACGCCCCTGCTGTGCCTCGGCCAACAATATTTCGAAGGCCGTCGCGCACTCGTCTATGCGCGCCTGCAGCGCGTCGTCGGCCAGAAAGTCGATCTCTTCTTCAGGAAAGTCGAGGGCCGACTCTACGTGCATGCGCAATCGCACCAGCTGCTCCGCCAGCGCATCGACGGCCCTGGAAAACGCGCCCGACAACGAACGCAAAGCGGCGCGTGCGGCCTGCGCCGTACCGCTGCCGATCAGGTCGGCGATCGCTTCCGCCTGAACCAGGTCGAGTTTGTCGTTGAGAAACGCGCGCTGCGAAAACTCGCCAGGCGCGGCGTGCCGCGCACCCAGGTCGACGATGGCGTCAACCAGAAGGGAAATCACCACTGGCCCGCCGTGCCCGTGTAACTCGAGAACCGACTCGCCCGTGAACGACGTGGGTGCCGGGAAATACAACGCGAGGCCGGTGTCCAGCCGTTCGCCGGCCGCATTCCGGAAACTGCGGTATGTTGCGGTACGCGGTTCTGGCAGGCTGCCCAGTAATGTTCTCGCGATTGCCTCGGTCTCCTGTCCAGAGATGCGCACGATTCCGACGCCACCCGTTCCTTGTGGCGTTGCCCGCGCGACGATGGTATCCGAGAGATTATTCACACGCGTATAAAACCACAGGTACCCAAGATATGCAGAGCAAAAACATCTCCTTCCCGAACGCCGATGGTCAAACGCTGGCGGGCATTCTCGATATGCCTGATGGCGATCCCCGGGCGTATGCGCTGTTCGCACATTGCTTTACCTGCTCGAAGAACCTCAAGGCCGCTACCAATATCGCTCGCGCGATGACCGACGCGGGTATCGCTGTGCTGCGTTTCGATTTCACCGGGCTTGGGAAGAGTGAGGGCGCTTTCGAGGAAACGAGCTTCTCCAGCAACATCGCGGACCTGCTGTCTGCTGTCGACTGGCTGGAGAAAGAACATCGCGCTCCGGAAATCCTGTTTGGTCATTCGCTGGGTGGAACGGCCGTTCTGCAGGCCGCATCGAAAATACCGTCGGCGGTGGCCGTTGCAACCATCGGATCGCCGGCGGACCCTGAGCACGTCACTCATATGCTGACGGGTGCCGAAGCCGCGCTCGCCGAGGATGGCGTTGCCCAAGTACAGCTGGGCGGTCGTCCGTTCCGCATCCGAAAAGAGTTTGTTGACGACCTCGCGGTACACGACCTGCCCGCGACGATCGCGTCATTACGCAAGGCGCTGCTGGTCATGCACGCACCGCTCGACAGCATCGTCGAAATCGACAATGCTTCCGCGCTGTTTGGCGCTGCAAAGCACCCGAAAAGTTTTGTCAGCCTCGACAAGGCCGATCACCTGCTGTCGCGGAGCGAGGACTCGCGCTACGCGGGCGAGATCCTTGCTGCCTGGGCAAAGCGTTACCTGCCGAACGATGTTGAGAGCCAGCGGCCTCAGCGCGGCAAGCGGTGAGGTGGTTGCACGAACCGGGGTCGATGGCTTCGCCACCGAGGTGCGCGCCGGCAACCATGCTTTCCTCGCAGACGAACCCATCTCGGTCGGCGGCACCGACAAGGGGCCGACGCCTTACGACCTGCTTGCCGCCGCACTCGCCACCTGCACGACCATGACGCTGCGCATGTACGCGGCGCACAAGAAACTCGATTTTGAATCAGCGACGGTGCGTGTCAGCCATAACCGCGTTCACGCGGACGATTGCGTCGACTGCGAACAACGCGACGGGCAGATTCACGAGTTCACTCGTGAGCTGCTGCTCGAGGGCGACCTCACCGAGGCGCAGCGAGAGCGCATGCTTGAAATTGCGGATCGTTGCCCCGTCCACAAGACGCTGCACAATGAGATCAAGGTGCGAACGCGGCTCGCCGGATGACCCACCGCTCGGCGGGCCGGCCCGCCGCTTGCGGATGTCAGTCGCCCTTCTTGCCGCCCTTTTGGGCCTTGCCCTTCTGGGCCTTGGTCTCGGCCTCAACGACCTTGTTGACCTTCCACTGCTGTGCGATCGACAACAGCGTGTTGGTTACCCAGTAGAGCACGAGGCCTGACGGGAAGAACGCGAAGAAGACGGTGAACATGATCGGCATGATCTGCATCACCTTGGCCTGCACAGGATCGGCCGGTGCCGGGTTCAGCTTTTGCTGGCCGAACATCGCGGCGCCCATGATCAACGGCAGGATGAAGTACGGATCACGCGTCGACAGGTCGGTAATCCAGAGCGCGAACGGCGCCTGGCGCATCTCGACGCTTTCAAGCAGCACCCAGTAGAACGCCAGGAAGAACGGCATCTGGATCAGGATGGGCAGGCAGCCGGCGGCGGGGTTTACTTTCTCGCGCTTGTACAGGTCCATCATTGCCTGGCTGAGCGCCGGCTTGTCGTCCTTGTAGCGGTCCTGCAGGGCCTTCATGCGCGGCTGAATCTGGCGCATCTTGGCCATTGAGCGGCCGCTCGATTCGGTGAGCTTGTAGAACGCGAGCTTGATCAGGAACGTCACGACGATAATGGCGACGCCCCAGTTCTTGACGTAGCCGTAAACGAAACTCAGGAGCCAGAAGAGCGGCTGCGAAATAATCGTCAGCCAGCCGTAGTCGACGGTGAGCTTTAGGCTTTCATCGATTTGTTCGAGTTGTTCCTGCAGCTTGGGGCCGACAAACAGCGCGGTGGCGAAGGTCTCGCTGGCGCCGGGCGCGATTGTCACGAGGCTGCGGCGAATCGCACTGCTCGTCGCAACGTCACCCGTCGCCTGAACGGCATACTTGTAATCGACGCCCGGCGTCGGCACGGCCGCGCGCAGGAAGTGATGCTGGATAGAGCCCACCCAGCCGCTTTGTGAATTGAACTCGAGCTTGCCATCGTCGATGAGGTCGTCGTGCTTCAGCTTTTCGGATTTGTCACCATCGTAGACAATTGGTCCGATGAACGAGTAGGTGTCGACATCGAACATGGACCGCTCCATCTCAGCTGAGCGCCCCTTGATCCGCACGTACTCGGCGCCGCGCCATGGTGTCGCGCTGCCGTTTGTCACGACCTGCTCCAGGCCGATGGCGTAGCTGCCGCGCTTGAAGCGGTAGCGCTTCTCGACGGTAACGCCGCTTTCGTCCTGCCAGGTCAGCGGTACGACCAGCTCGTCGGCGCTGCCAAGATCATAGCTGTGACGAGCCGCCTGGAACGTTGCGAGGTGCGTGGCCTCCGCCGCGCCACCTGTGGCTCGAACGCCCGACTCGATCAGGCCATATTCTTTGCCGTCAGTCGCAAGCAGGCGCACGAGGGTATCGGGCTGGTCTTTAGCGACCGGGTAAGCCTTGAGCGTCGCGCTCTGCAGCGTACCGCCTGCCGTGCTAATGACGATATCGAACACGTCCGTGCTGACGGTGATACCGGGTGCGCTGGTCTTCGCGGCGGGTTCGTCGGTGACGCCCGGTGAGCTCGGCAGCGCATCGGCCTGCGTCACATCTGCCAGCGTTACATCTACGATAGCCGGGAGCTCATCCTCACCCGCCGTGATGCCCGGCGCGCTGACCGCCTCGCCAGCCTGCTCGGCAACGGGTGGCACGGGCTGTGGCGCGTATTCCCGTACCCAGGTCTGGTAGGTAATCCAGGCGAGGAATGCAAAAATTGCCCAAATCAGCAGTCGTTGGTTATCCATCTGTTCGCGGCCCCTGGGTTCTCGCCTTGCTGCATCGCTGCCAGTGTTTGTCGAGGCTGTCGGTGAGCTCCTGCCGACTCGCGGCGGCGGCGCCCGGCTGGTTGATCACGACAACATCCAATCCTGATAGTAGTGCCTGTTGTTGGCGAAAAGACTCTCGAATAATTCTTTTAATACGGTTGCGTTCTGTCGCTCGGCGGCAGTGCTTCTTGGAGATTGCCAGACCCAGCCTTCCGATGCTTGTCTGATTGCGCCTGCAGAGCACGGTAAAAAGTTGATCGCGGCTCCTCGTCGCCTTGTCGAATACGCGGCCGAAAGCCGCCGCATCAAGAAGCCGGTTATTTCTGGTGAACCGGTTACTTGAGCTGCTCGTCAACCTGGAATTGTTACTCGTCGTCGCGAAGGACGGGTGATGGGTTACGGCGTCAACCGTGCGCGGCCTTTTGCGCGACGGCGCTTCAAGACGAGACGCCCGGCTTTCGTCGCCATACGGGCACGGAATCCGTGCGTGCGTGCGCGCTTGATCTTGCTGGGCTGATATGTGCGTTTCATAGCCTTTCCCGGTGCCCTTTTCGAGGGCCAATATTCGGTTCAAAAACGGCCCCTGCAAGGCCGTACTTCAAGAAGGGCGGCAAGGGTACGCAGATGGCCAGACACTGTCAATAGACTAATGTAAACATTGGACTTTCGCCCTGCCCCGGCCTGTGGATAACTGCATCTGGCGGGACCACAGGATACGGTATAGACTGCCTCGGCCTTTATCACAATAATGAATTTCGGCACATTCTGTGCCGCGCCGGGGAATTTCTTGTCTGCCGATTCGACGCTTTGGAACGAGTGCATTCGCGTCCTGCAGGGGGAGCTGCCCGAGCAGCAATTCAACACGTGGATCCGCCCCCTTCAGGCGGTCGATGACGGCGCCGTTTTGCGCCTGCTGGCCCCCAATCGATTCGTTATCGACTGGCTTCAACAGCACCATCTGGAGCGCATTCTCGAGATCGTTGACGACACCGGCACGGAAATCGAGGTGGTTCTGGAGGTCGGTTCTCGCGAGGCGCCGAC
Organism: uncultured Gammaproteobacteria bacterium; assembly: GCA_963722775.1. Lineage (GTDB taxonomy): Bacteria > Pseudomonadota > Gammaproteobacteria > Steroidobacterales > Woeseiaceae > UBA1847. Next base: position 139,853 of record CAVROF010000023.1, on the reverse strand, counting down.
TCCGGCCGGGGTCGCGACTGACAAGCGCCCGCAGCCAATGCCCATCAGGACGGGCGGCCAGGCCCGCGTCGCACCCAGGCTCAATCCGCAGTTTACGTTTGAAAGCTTTGTCGAGGGTAAGAGCAACCAGCTGGCGAAGGCCGCAGCAACACAGGTCGGCGAGAACCCGGGGAAGTCATACAACCCGCTGTTTATTTACGGTGGCGTTGGCCTTGGCAAAACACACCTTATGCACGCGATCGGCAACGCGATGATCAAGAACGAACCCGGGGCTCGCGTCAGTTATGTGCATTCCGAGCGTTTCGTCAGCGACATGGTCAAGGGTTTGCAGCACAACAAGATTTCCGAGTTCAAGCGAGCCTATCGCACGCTTGACGCGTTACTTATTGATGATATTCAGTTTTTTGCGGGCAAGGAGCGCTCGCAAGAAGAGTTTTTCCATACATTCAACGCACTGCTCGAAGGCCAGCGACAGATCATCCTGACCTGTGATCGGTACCCGAAAGAAGTAAACGGTCTTGAAGAACGACTGAAGTCACGGTTCGGCTGGGGCCTTACCGTGGCAATCGAGCCACCCGAACTTGAGACATCGGTGGCTATTCTTATCAGTAAGGCGCAGGTCGAAGGCATCGAGCTTCCAAACGAAGTAGCCTTTTTCATCGCCAAGAGAATTCGCTCGAATGTCCGGGAGTTAGAAGGCGCGTTGAGGCGCGTCATCGCGAATTACCGATTCACCGGCCGGGCAATCAACCTGGACTTTGCGAAGGAGGCGCTGCGTGACCTCCTGGCGTTACAGGATCGGCTGGTTTCCATCGAAAACATTCAGAAAACCGTCGCGGACTATTTTAAGATTCGGGTCGGAGACCTGTTATCGAAGAAGCGCACCCGATCCATCGCCCGCCCCAGGCAATTTGGCATGGCGCTCGCGAAGGAGCTAACCAACCACAGCTTGCCGGAAATCGGTGACGCGTTTGGCGGGCGGGATCACACGACGGTGTTGCACGGTTGCCGAAGAATCGCGTCGCTTCGCGAGACGGACAAACGCGTTGATGACGATTATTTGAATTTGTTAAGAACGTTGACAGGATGATGTGGATAAGACGTGGAAAACTCTCGCGTGATTTTTTATCCACAAGCTACACACAGGCGGCCTACCGTGGATAGGTTCTTTGTTAGGCCTACTTTTCGATTGTAAGTCATTGATTTGGTTAGTGTTAAAAAAGTTATGCACAGGCATTGGCTTGCTTAATAATAACTATAATTAACTATATTCCAACATTTATTAACAGGTGGAACCTATGAAGTTTACCGCAGCTCGGGAAGCGCTGTTGAAACCACTCCAGGCCGTGATCGGTGTTGTGGAGCGTCGCCAGACAATGCCGATACTCTCCAATGTCCTGCTAATCGCGCGTGATGGGCAGCTCTCTGTCACCGCTACCGATCTCGAGGTTGAGCTCGTAGCTCAGGCGGAAGTGGAGACGGAGTCTGGTGGCGAAATCACGGTGTCGGGGCGCAAGCTGCTGGATATATGCAGGGCGCTGCCGGAAGGAACGGATATTAACGTCAGCGTCAGCGGCGAGAAGCTGGCCGTGAAGGGTGGCCGTAGCAAATTCAACCTGGCGACGCTGCCAGCGGCGGAGTTTCCGGTGGTTGAGGATATTAAGGCGGGGCAGTCAATTACCGTCGGCCAGGCGACGCTGGGTCGCCTCATCGAGAAGACGCACTTTTCGATGGCGCAACAGGATGTTCGTTACTACCTGAATGGGATGCTGCTCGAGACGGGCGGGGGCCATCTTCGTGCCGTTGCTACTGATGGCCATCGACTCGCGTTGTGCCAGGCAGAGGTCGACGGGAAGATGGACGAGCAACAGGTCATCGTTCCGCGAAAAGGCGTCCTGGAGTTACAGCGGCTGATGACGGGCGAAGGGGACCTGAATATCGAGCTTGGTGCGAACCATATTCGAATTCAGCTGGATGGCATTCGATTTACCTCCAAGCTCATCGATGGGCGGTTCCCGGAATATGAGCGCGTGATACCGAAAGAATCGTCGAACGAACTGAAGGCCGATCGGGGCTCGTTCCGCGGCGCGCTGCAGCGAACGGCGATTCTTTCCAATGAAAAGTATCGCGGTATTCGCCTTGTCATTCGTGATAGCGGCGTGGTGCTCCAGGCGCACAACCCGGAGCAGGAAGAGGCAGAGGAAGAGCTTGAGGTTGAATACAGCGGGGAAGATATAGAAATCGGCTTCAATGTGAATTACCTGCTCGATGCGCTGGGTGCGGTGGAAAGCGATGAGGTGACACTGTCGGTTCAGGACAGCAACTCGAGCTGCCTGATTCGGCAGCCGGGCAATGACGACTGCACGTTTGTCGTCATGCCAATGCGGCTTTAGGCTCGGGGGCTCTTTAGTATCGGTGATGGGACGATATGATTCGCCGATTTAAGGTCAGCAATTTCCGCTGCCTGGAAAATGCTGAGCTGGTGCTTAGCCCCGATTTCAACCTGATCTACGGCGCCAACGCCTCCGGAAAGACGAGTCTTCTGGAGGCGTTGGCGTATCTGGGTCGTGGGAAATCCTTCCGCGGCGCAGCGACATCGAACCTGATTCGCCACGGTGCGTCAGAATTCGTCTTGTTCGGCGAGACCCAGACAGAGCTTCGCTCACAGCGGCTCGGCGTGCGCAACAGCAAGGACGGGCTGGAGGTTCGCGTGGACGGCAGCGGGGACGGCGGGGTGGCTGCGCTCGCCGACGCGTTGCCGCTCCAGGTCATCGATCCGGAGGTCCATAACCTCGTTGCGGGTGGGCCGGAGCTACGCCGGCGGTTTCTGGATTGGGTCGCGTTCCACGTGGAACATGATCACCTTGAGACCTGGCGCCGGTTTCGGCGGGCGCTAAAACAAAGAAACGCGGCGCTAAAAGCCAGGTCAACGCCGGCGGCCATCAGGAGCTGGAACGCGGAATTCGTCGAATTGAGCCACGCCCTCGACAGGTCGCGGCGCGGGGCGCTGGAAATCGCGGCGGACAGTCTTGCGGAGTATGGGCTCGGTTTGCTGGGGACGGAGCTTGGGTTCGAGTACCTGCAGGGCTGGACGAAGGACAAGGAACTGGAGCGGTCGCTGGAGGAGGGGCTGGGGCGCGACCTTCAGCTTGGGGCCACCCAGCAGGGGCCGCATCGCGCAGACCTCAAGATTCGTTACGACGAGCGCCAGGCTCGTAAGCTCGTGTCTCGTGGGCAACAGAAGCTGCTGGCCAGCGCGATGATCCTGGCGGCGACGGACACGGCGCAAACCGCGCTGGAGCGCCCGTTGCTGCTGCTGCTCGATGATCCCGCAGCGGAACTGGATGCGGAGTCGCTTTCGCGGCTGCTCGATGCGGTCCTGGGGCTCGGTTGTCAGGTGGTTGCGACCAGCCTCGAAAAGGGCGCTTTGAGCATCCCCACCGATAGCGCGACGTTCCACGTGGAACACGGTGTTCTCAGCCCCGCCAAAAACACCTGAAAAGGCTTGAAATATAAAGCTTTGAGGGTACTTCGCACCCCCGTTTTTGATACAATGCGCCGGTTGTATTGAAAGGACCTCGGATGACCGACCAGACAGAATATACTTCCAGTAATATCAAGGTGTTAAAGGGCCTGGAGGCCGTGCGCAAACGGCCCGGCATGTACATCGGCGACACGGACGATGGCACCGGCCTGCATCACATGGTTTTCGAGGTTGTCGATAACTCCATCGATGAGGCCCTGGCCGGTCACTGCGACACGATTACGGTAACGATTCACGCGGATGAATCCGTCACCGTCAGCGACGATGGTCGCGGCGTGCCGGTCGACATGCACCCGGAAGAGGGTGTCTCGGCCGCAGAAGTCATCATGACCGTCCTGCACGCGGGCGGTAAATTCGACGACAATTCGTACAAGGTGTCGGGCGGCCTGCACGGCGTCGGCGTCTCGGTTGTTAACGCCCTGTCGGAGCACCTTGTCCTTACCATTCACCGTGACGGCAAGACCCATCAGCAGGAGTATGTGCACGGCGAACCACAGGCGCCGCTAGCCGTGGTCGGGGACACCGACCGCACGGGCACGACGCTGCGGTTCAAGCCCAGCCCGGGCACTTTTACCAATATCAAGTTCCACTACGACATCCTGGCGCGAAGGCTGCGTGAGCTGTCGTTCCTGAACTCGGGCGTCCGCATTCGCCTGGTCGACGAGCGCGAAGAAGACAAGGAAGAGGTCTTCGAGTACGAGGGCGGCATCAGGGCTTTTGTCCAACACCTCAACCGCAATAAAACGCCGATTCACAGCACCGTGTTCCATTTCTCGGTGATGCGCGACGACGTTGGCGTGGAGGCCGCCCTGCAGTGGAACGACGGCTACCAGGAAAACATGTTCTGCTACACGAACAACATTCCGCAGCGCGATGGCGGTACTCACCTGGCCGGGTTCCGCTCGGCGCTGACGCGCACGCTGAATACCTATATCGAAAAAGAGCTTTCAAGCCGCAAGGATAAATTTACACCGAGCGGCGACGACGCCCGTGAAGGGCTTGACGGCGGTACTGTCGGTCAAGGTGCCGGACCCGAAGTTCTCGTCACAGACCAAAGACAAATTAGTTTCATCTGAAATCAAAGGCATTGTTGAGCAGGCGATGGCCGGGCGCCTTGAGGAGTTCCTGCTGGAGAGCCCGCAGGAGGCGAAGGCGATCGTGTCGAAGATCGTCGACGCGGCGCGGGCAAGGGAGGCCGCACGCAAAGCGCGTGAAATGACCCGCCGCAAAGGCGCGCTCGATGTAGCCGGACTGCCCGGTAAATTAGCTGACTGCCAGGAAAAAGACCCGGCGCTATCCGAGCTGTTCCTGGTCGAGGGTGACTCCGCCGGAGGCTCGGCCAAGCAGGGCAGAGATCGGCGCACGCAGGCCATCCTGCCGCTCAAGGGAAAAATTCTTAATGTCGAGAAGGCGCGCTTCGACAAGATGCTGCAGTCCGCCGAGGTTGGCACGCTGATAACGGCGCTGGGTTGTGGTATCGGCCGGGACGACTTTGATCCCGACAAGCTGCGTTACCACCGCGTCATCATCATGACGGATGCCGACGTCGATGGATCACACATTCGGACCCTGCTGCTGACGTTCTTCTATCGGCAAATGAAGGAGCTCATTGAGCGCGGCCACATCTATATTGCGCAGCCGCCGCTGTACAAAATCAAGCGTGGCAAGCAAGAGGTCTACGTCAAAGACGATGCCGAGCTGGACGGATATTTGCTCAACGCCGCGATGGACGGCGCGTCACTGTACGTCAATTCGGGCGCGCCAGCGCTAACCGGCGTTGCTCTCGAAACGCTCGCGAAAGAATATATAGCGGTAGAAAACATTCTCGCGCGTCTATCCAATCGCTACGCAGACGCGGTACTGCGCTGCGTCAGCCGTTTGCCCGAGGTAAGCGCAGCCGACGCAGAAGACCTCGATGCGCTCAGCGCCTGGGCGGAGCGGCTTAGCGAGGCGTTACCGAAGCACACCGGTGATCGCGCAGAGAAGGGCGGCGGCGGAAGTTATAGCGCCGTGCTTGATCGTGGTGACGAGGATGGTGAGGGCGTTCGCATTGCAATTACCAAAGTTCAACACGGCGTCGGTACGACGCGCTACCTGCCGCGCGAATTTTTCGGTACCCACGAGTACCGTCACATCATGGCGCTTGCCGCCAAGCTCAACGACCTGTTGTCCGAGGGCGCATTTGTGAAGCGCGGCGATCGAGAGCAGGCGATAGAGTCGTTTGCCGAAGCGGTTGAGTGGCTCATGAGCGAGGCCCGCCGCGGCCAGGCGATTCAGCGTTACAAAGGTCTTGGTGAAATGAACCCCGACCAACTCTGGGACACCACGGTGAACCCTGAAACGCGTCGTCTCCTGCAGGTAAAAATCGAAGATGCTGTCAAGGCTGACGAGATATTTACCACGCTCATGGGCGACCAGGTTGAGCCGCGTCGCGAATTTATCGAGAAGAACGCCCTCACGGTCGAGAACCTGGACGTTTGATCCGCAATCCCGAGTGAATTATTTCACTCGAAACGAGTCATAAAAAACGAATTAGAAAGCGTCCGGTGCAGGCCGGTCGTGACCCACCTTTCAAAAGGGAGACACAGTGAAAAACTTAATTATCAGCGCCGTCGCGCTGCTGCTCGTGGCCGCCTGTGGCCAGGAGCCAGCCGAGCCGGTTGTCGCAGAAACCAAGCCGCTGCGCTCCGGCATCGATCTTTCGGCGATGGACACCAGTGTCAAGCCCGGCGACGATTTCTTCTCCTACGTCAACGGCAAGTGGGTCGCGGAAACTGAAATCCCAGCTGACAAGAGCCGCTTCGGTGTGTTCGACCAGTTGCGTGACGAATCCCAGGATGCCGTCAAGGTCATTATCGAGGCATCCGCTAACGGCGACTTCGAGAACGGCACCGACGAACAAAAAGTGGGCGACATGTACAAGTCATTTCTTGACTGGGATACGCGCAACGCGCGCGGCATGGCGCCGGTGCAGCCCGAGCTCGATCGTATCGCCTCGATTTCCGACTACGACGACCTGGCTGTCTACTTTGCCGAAACCGTCAAGCGTAACCTCGACGCGCCGTTCGGGCTGGGCCAGGTTGCTGACTTCAGGGATCCGAACTACTACATGATCTATGCGGGACAGAGCGGGCTCGGGTTGCCGGATCGTGAGTACTACCTCAAGGACGATGAGAAGTCCGAGGAACTTCGTCGGCAGTATGTTGCACACATCGAGACGATGTATGACCTCGCCGGGCTCGAAAACGGCGCCGCTGCGGCGGCAACGGTCATGGCGCTGGAGACGCGGCTGGCACGAGAAAACATGACGAAGGAAGACTCACGTAACTGGACCGCCAACTACAACAAAGTGGCGATGGAAGACCTGCCCTCTGTCATGCCGAATTTTAACTGGGACGGCTACATCAACGAAATTGGTATTCAGGATGTCGATTCGATCGTGATATTCATGACCGATTACTTAAAGGCCCTTGACGGCATCATCGTCGACACGGACCTTGACACGTGGAAGACCTACCTGACATGGACGACGCTCAACAACACGGCGTCGCGCCTGACGCGCGACTGGACAAGCAAGACTTCGAGTTCTACGGCAAAATCATGTCCGGCACAGAAGAGCAACAGGAAGACTGGCGCCGCGCAGTGAATACCGTCAACGGGACGCTGGGTGAAGTTGTTGGCAAGGTGTACGTCAAAGAGCATTTCCCGCCCGCGGCGAAGGAGCGCATGCTCGAGCTTGTCGGCAATCTTGTGAAAGCCTACGAGAAGAGCATCAAGGAGCTCGACTGGATGGGCGAAGAGACCAAAAAGGAAGCCCTGGATAAGCTGTCGAAGTTCACACCAAAAATTGGCTACCCGGACGTTTGGCGCGACTACTCCGCGCTCGAAATTGAGGCGGACGATTACTACGGTAACGGGGAGCGCGCAGCGCTCGCCGAATACCAGCGCATCCTCGATCGCCAGGGCGGTCCCGTCGATCGCACGGAGTGGGGCATGACGCCACAGACGGTTAACGCCTACTACATGCCACCGCTGAACGAGATCGTATTCCCCGCGGCCATACTGCAGTGGCCGTTTTTCGACATGGAGGCGGACGACGCAATGAACTACGGCGCTATCGGCGCGGTTATCGGACACGAAATCGGACACGGCTTCGACGACTCCGGCAGCACGTTCGATGGTGACGGCGTGATGCGCAACTGGTGGACAGACGAAGATCTCGCCGAGTTCGAAAAACGCACCGGCGCACTGGTCGCGCAGTACGATGCGTTCAAGCCGTTTAACGATCTCGCGGTCAACGGCGAATTTACGCTCGGCGAGAACATCGGCGATCTGGGCGGCATTACCATTGGCCTGCTGGCCTACCAGATGTCACTGAATGGTGAAGAGCCGCCGATCATCGATGGCTTCACAGGTACGCAGCGCGTCTTCCTCGGCTTCGGTCAGGTGTGGCGCGGCATCATCCGCGATGAAGAGCTGCGCAAGCGTATCGCGACGGATCCGCATTCGCCCGGCGTTTATCGCGCTAACGGCCCCGTTCGCAACGTGCCCGAATGGTACGAAGCATTCGACATCCAGGAAACGGACGCACTCTATCTGCCGCCCGAAGAGCGCGTGAAGATCTGGTAAGACGATGACCGACAAGCGCACAACGATCTTCGCGGCGATCCTGTTTATCGCGCCGATCGTTGTCGCGTGGTACGGGCTTTCAGTCGCTGCAGCAGCAGGTATTGTTGTCCTGCTGCTGCTGTGCCGCTGGCTTATTACCCTGAGCGGTATCATTGCGCCGGAACGCACCCCTGACCTCGTGCTGGCCACCATCTCGGCCAGCCACTTTGTAGAAAAGGTTCGCTGGAGTCTCGACCGGCTTGGCGTCGACTACGAAGAACGATCGTCGGGCGGGACGCTGGGCGCCTACTTTCGCGGACGCACTGTCCCACAGCTGAAGATCAGGACCGGCATCGTTCGGTCGGTCATCGGTAACTCGCCGGACATTCTTCGCTATGTCTACGGCCGCTACCTGCCGGAGCGCCCCGAGAAAGCGGCGTTTCTTGAGCCGACCGCGGAGCGGGTAGCATTCGAGCATCGGCTCGACGGCTACGGCGTCAGCCTGCAGGTCTGGGTGTACTACCATCTGCTCCATGACCGCGAACTCACCCTGCATGCCTGGGGCGTAGACAATCCCGCAACGCCGGCATGGCAGCGCGTCGCGTTGCGCGTTCTCTTTCCGTTCCTGGCATTCATGATTCGCTTCTCGTTCAAGATCAATGACACGCACTTTGCCAAGTCGGCCGCGCGCATCGAAGAGCTGATGGCCGACATCAATGCCGACCTCACCGACGGCCGGAAGTCACTGCTCGGCGGTGAGGAGATCAACTACACGGACCTGACGTTCGCCGCGTTTACGGGCCTCTGGCTGATGCCCCAGGGCTACGGTGGCGGCAAGGCGGAGAATGTGCGCATTGAGAGAGACCGGGCGCCCGAGGCAATGCGCGCCGACATTGAGCGCTGGATCGATGCGTATCCGAACGCGGTCTCCTGGGTGGAGACGATGTACAAGGATCGATAGGTGAGCAGCATGAAAATTACCGCACTACTGGTCGCTTCGATGCTACTGGCCGCATGTGCAGCATCGGATGAAAAGGAAGATCGCCGCGAACAAACGGCAATCGCAGACTTCATTGCAACGAATGAGCTCGAGTCTGTGAAGGCTATCCGCACGATGGACCAGCTGTCGTCCAGCGACGTCAGCGACCTTTACATCATCGTTAGCGCGCGCAGAGAAGACTTCCTGCTCGAGTACTACAGTCGCTGCATGAGGCGTTTTGATGGGCGCGTTGAGCCCGATGTTCGCCAGGACTCACGCGCACTGTATCCGAAGATCGATACGTTCCGCGGTTGTCGTATTAAGGCGATCTATGCGCTGCAGCCCGGACAGGCCGATGAGATCAAAGAGCTCGGCCGTTCCGTCGGCGGCGACCGCTAGCCGACGTCACCGGTCATTCGGCCTTCTGCTTATCCTGGTAGGTCGTGCTGATCTCCAGCATCTTGTTTTCGATCCATTCCTGCACAGCGAGGTTTGTTTCCCTGGGGGGGCGGCCCTGCGCGCTTATCGGTGGGCCGATGCAGAAACGCACGACCCCCGGGCGCTTGGTGAACACGAGGCGCGGCCAACAGTCGCCAGCGTTATGTGCCACAGGAACAATCATCACGTTCGCCGCCTGGGCAAGCGCTGCGCCGGACACCCCATATTTGCGGGTCTCGCCGGGCGGCATGCGCGTGCCTTCCGGGAAGATGGTCACCCACACGCCGTTTGCCAGCTTTTCCTTTCCCTTGCGTATGACCTGTTTTACCGCATTGCTGCGAGCGCTGCGTTTTATCGCAATCGGCTCGAGCACCAGGCCGATGGCCCAGCCAAAGATCGGTGCCCAGGTCAGCTCGCGCTTGACCACCCACGCGGTCGTAGGAAAGAAGGGAACGTGCCCGTAGGTCTCGAGCGTGGTCGTGTGCTTGATCATGATGACGCTGGGCTCGTCCGGGATGTTCTCCCGGCCCTCGACAACGACCTTCATGCCGCAGAAAAAGTCGCCGGCCCACAGGGTGAGGTTGCAGTAGTTGACGACGAGCGCATGCAACCAGGACTTCGGTGCCCAGAACATCAGCATTACGACGACGGCATAGATCACAACCGTTAAAAAGCCGAAGGTCAGGAACAGAAGTGAGCGAAACCATTGGTCATTGATCTATCTGCTTAACGCGTCCGTCGCGAACGCGGCCAGGTCGTCGTAGATACGAACGTCGCGCAGTGCGGCCGGCAGGTTCGTCAGGGTTTTTCTGCCGTTACCCGTGCGTACCAGAATCGGTGTCGCGCCCGCATCGACGGCGGCCTGCAGGTCGCGCAGTGAGTCGCCAACAACGGGCACACCGACGAGACTCACGCCGTAATGGCGCGCCAACCGCGTAAGGAGTCCGGGTTTCGGCTTCCTGCAGCTGCAGTCATCGTCAGGGCCGTGTGGGCACACCACGATGCGGTCAATCCTGCCGCCCTCGTTGCCCACGAGCCGGCGCAGCTTGCGGTGCATGGCGCGCAAGGCGTTGCGATCGAACAACCCGCGGGCGAGCCCGGACTGGTTGCTCGCAACGGCCACCGTGTAGCCGGCACGGCTCAGGCTCGCAATGGCGTCGATGCTGCCCGGCAGCGGCAGCCACTCCTCGGCAGACTTTACGAAGCTCGCCGAGTCCTGGTTGATCACGCCATCACGATCGAGGATCAAAAGGCCCTTTGCACCGACACCCGCCGCCATATCAGCCCAGGGAAAGCCGCGAAATGTCTGCTACATCGAGAAACAGGGCCCGAAGTTCGCTTAAAATCGCCAAACGGTTGTTCCGCACGGCGTCGTCCTCGGCCATGACCATCACGTCGTCAAAGAAGCGATCGACAGGATCCCGTAAATCAGCCAGTTCGTTCAAGATCTCGGCATATCGACGCTGTTCGAGCATCGGGCCTACCTTTTCACGTGCATTTTCAAGCGCGCTGTGCAGCGCACGTTCGGCGTCGTGTTCGAAGAGCGCGGTGGCAACGCTGAGCCCCTCCGGGTCACCCGCCTTGCGCAGGATGTTGGCGATACGCTTGTTGGCGGCCGCGAGGCTTTCGGCTTGCTCCAGGCGGGCAAAGGTCTGCACGGCAGCGAGCCGCCGGTCGAAGTCGACCAGGGACGCGGGCTCGCGAACCATGACGGCCTCGAAGGTCTCGATACCGAGGCCCGAATCGCGATCCAGGCAATAACCGCGCAGGCGATCACTGATGTAAGCGTACAGGTCCGTGCACAGTTCCTCTGCGCCCATCTTTCCGTCGGGCTGGCCGGCAACGGCGCGCTCGATCATGGCCTTCAGGTCAACGTCGATGCCGCTCTCAATGAGAATGCGTACGATTCCGAGGGCGGCGCGCCGCAAGCCGAACGGGTCGCGATTGCCGCTCGGCTTCTTGCCGATCGAGAAGACGCCCGCCAGCGTGTCGAGCTTGTCCGCAATCGCGAGAATTTGTCCCGCCTGTGAGTCGGGAAGCACATCGCCGGCAAAGCGCGGCTGATACTGCTCCGCGATGGCGTCGGCAACCGCATCGGGCTCGCCGTCGGAGATCGCATAATAGCGGCCCATCGTGCCCTGCAGATCCGGAAACTCGCCCACCATGCCGGTCACGAGATCGCACTTCGCCAGGGCGGCAGCGCGCGCCACCACAGACGCGTCCGCGCCGAGCTCACCGGCAACCCAGGCCGCCAGCTTGGCGACGCGCTGGCTCTTGTCGAAGACGCTACCGAGGTCACGCTGGTAGACGACATCGCGCAAGGTTTCCTGACGATCAGCCAGCGATTTCTTGCGGTCGTTGTCCCAGAAGAAGGCGGCGTCCGCGAGGCGCGGGCGAATCACGCGCTCATTGCCCTCGATAACCTGTTCGGGGTCTTTGCTTTGTATGTTGGCAACCGTAATGAAGTGCGGCAACAGATTGTCGTTGCCATCGGCGACAGGGAAATAGCGCTGGTGCCCCGTCAGCGTTGACACGACAACCTCGCGAGGCAGCTCAAGGTAGGGCTCGTCAAACGCCCCGACGATTGGCACGGGCCACTCAACGAGCGCGGCAACCTCATCGTACAGCGACTCGCCATCTACAACAGAACCACCGGCCTGCTCTGCCGCGGCGTTGACACCTTCGCGAACCATCTCCCGGCGTCGTTCGAAATCGGCGATGACGTAACCTTCGTTCTCAAGCACGTCAAGGTAATCGGTTGGTGATGGAATCGAAACCGGACCGGATGAGTGGAAGCGATGACCGCGAGACTCACGGCCGGCCGTGATGCCCATGACCGACGCATCAATGACGTCCTTGCCATGCAGCAACACAATCCAGTGAACGGGCCGCACGAACTCGGCATCGCCTGCGCCCCAACGCATACGACGCGGAATGGGAAGCGCCGCGAGAGCGCGTTCGATAATGTCCGGCAGCAATTTTGTAGCAGACTTGCCGCGCTCGAGGGCATTAAAGACGAGCCACTCGCCCTTGTCGGTTTCGATCCGCTCGAGTGCGTCAACGCTTGTGCCGCACTTGGTCGCGAAGGCGGTTGCCGCCGCTGTGGGGTTGTCGTTGTCATCGAAGGCGACCTTTATGGGCGGGCCCTTCTGCTCGACCGAGCGATCATCCTGTGCGTGCGCGAGCTTCTTAACCATCACGGACAGGCGCCGCGGGCTCGCGTAGCTATGTACTTTGCCATGCGACAGTCGCGCGTCATCGATGCCGGCCGAAAGGTTTGCGCCGAACGCCTCCATCAGGGAGCGCAGCGCTTTGGGCGGCAACTCTTCCGTGCCGATTTCTACAAGAAAGTCGTCAGCCTTACTCATGACGAGCCCCCTTCCGCAACCGAGTCAACCATGGGGAAGCCGAGTGCCTCGCGACTCGCGTAATACGCGTCGCAGATAGACCGCGACATCGTACGCACGCGCAGAATGAAACGCTGTCTTTCCGTGACGGAAATTGCCTGGCGCGCGTCGAGCAGGTTGAACGTATGCGATGCCGTCAACATCTGCTCATAGGCGGGCAACGCAAGGCCGAGTTCGATCAATCGTTCACACTCGTGTTCCGCATGATCGAACGTCTTGAAAAGCGCCTCGACGTCCGCCTCCTCGAAATTAAATTTCGATTGCTCGAATTCGTTCTGGTGATAGACGTCGCCGTAAGTGATGCGACCCAGCGGCCCATCTGTCCAGACGAGATCGAAAATGCTCTGTACGTTTTGCAGGTACATGGCAAGACGCTCGAGACCGTAAGTGATCTCACCGGTGACCGGCCGGCACTCGAGGCCACCGACCTGCTGGAAGTAAGTGAACTGGGTAACCTCCATGCCGTTCAGCCACACCTCCCAACCGAGGCCCCATGCGCCGAGCGTTGGCGACTCCCAGTTGTCTTCGACAAAACGAATGTCGTGAACGGTTGGGTCAATGCCGATGGCTTCGAGCGAACCGAGATACATCTCCTGGATATCGTCTGGCGAGGGTTTCAGTACGACCTGGTACTGGTAGTAATGCTGTAGCCGGAACGGATTGTCACCGTAACGACCATCCGTCGGCCTGCGGCTGGGCTGCACGTAGGCGGCCGACCAGGGTTCCGGCCCAACCGCTCGCAGGAACGTTGCCGGGTGGAAGGTGCCTGCGCCCATTTCCATGTCATAGGGCTGCATGATCACGCAGCCACGTTCTGCCCAGTACTGTTGGAGCTTGAGGATCAGGTCCTGGAAGCTCAGCGTCGCGGGCGATGTCTCGGTATTCATTCGGGCGTTTCGGGTGGCGGTAAAGGCGCGAAGTATAACGACTTTTTGGCGCTGTTGGTGGGGTGAGAGGGCCTTTGGGGTGAGAGGGCCTTTGCGCTGGGAGGCCTTTTGGTGGAGGCCTTTCGGGTGGGAGGGCCTTCAGGCCCGAACGCGGCGGTTCCTGGCCGAGGCTACCCCGAGCGCCGCACTAAAACAGTGCGGCCCGTGCACAAGATGCTCTATAATGGTGCGAACAAGGCGCCCTGTCGCGCAGCAATCTTATAAAAAACAATAGGTTAAGTAACGCCCCATTTTGGCACACTTCATGCAATCAGGAGAATTAATGAGCCGCACATTGCGGCCGCTTTTTTTGACTGCATGAATACCGGAGGAAACCCCATGACAGCCGCAGAGGTAATGGCCCTAATCAAAGAGGCCGAGGTCAAGTTCGTCGATTTTCGTTTCACGGACACGATTGGCAAGGAACAACATGTAACGGTGCCTGCACACACCATCGACGACGATCTGTTCGAGGATGGCAAGATGTTCGACGGTTCCTCGATCGCCGGCTGGAAGGGTATCAACGAGTCCGACATGATCCTGATGCCGGACCCGGACTCGGCCGTCCTCGACATCTTCCCTGACGAAATGACGATGAATATTCGATGCGGTGTCGTCGAGCCGTCGACGATGCTGGGCTATGATCGCTGTCCGCGGTCACTCGCGCAGCGCGCCGAGGCCTACCTGCAGTCGACCGGCGTGGCTGATGCGGCTTACTTCGGTCCGGAGAACGAGTTCTTCGTGTTCGACAACGTTACGTGGGACGACACCATGCAGGGCTGCTTCTACAAGGTCGACTCCGAGGAAGGCGCCTGGAACACGGATCGCAGCTACGAAGAAGGCAACAGGGGTCATCGCCCGACCGTCAAGGGCGGCTATTTCCCGGTCCCGCCGGTTGACTCATTGCACGACATTCGCGGCTCAATGTGTCTGGCCATCGAGGAGCTCGGCATCCTCACCGAAGTGCATCACCACGAGGTGGCAACGGCCGGACAGTGCGAAATTGGTACTAAATTCAACACATTGGTACGCAAGGCCGATGAGGTCCAGGTCATGAAATACGCTGTGCATAACGTCGCGCACGCGTATGGCAAGACGGCGACGTTCATGCCGAAACCCCTGGTCAACGACAACGGTAACGGCATGCACGTCCATCAGTCCCTCTTCAAGGACGGTGAAAACCTGTTCTCGGGTGACGGCTACGGCGGCCTGTCCGAAACGGCGCTTTACTACATCGGCGGCGTCATCAAACACGCCAAGGCGATAAACGCATTCGCGAACCCGTCGACCAATAGCTACAAGCGGCTCGTCCCCGGCTTCGAAGCGCCAACGATTCTTGCGTACTCAGCGCGCAACCGTTCTGCCTCGATTCGCATACCCTACATTGCCAATCCAAAAGGCCGTCGCATCGAGGTGCGCTTCCCGGACTCCACAGCCAACCCGTATCTCGCGTTCGCTGCGCTGATGATGGCCGGCCTCGACGGCATCCAGAACAAGATCCACCCGGGCGATGCCATGGACAAGGATCTGTACGACCTGCCGCCCGAGGAAGAGAAACAGCTCAAACTCGTTGCCTTCTCTCTTGAAGAGGCGCTGAGCGAGCTCGACCACGACCGCGATTTCCTGAAAGCCGGCGACGTATTCAGCGACGATCTGATCGACGCCTACATCGACCTCAAGATGGAAAACGTCACGCGCCTGCGTATGGCAACGCACCCCGTCGAATTCGACATGTACTACAGCCTTTAAAGGTCAAAACTGTGAACCGGGCGGCATTTTTCGCCGCCCGGTCACTAGCCGGAAACACGCTTACACTGCTATGCTAACTGCATGGAAATACGAACGATTCTCGTCCTCTTGGGCCTCCTCGCCGCCGGCGTCGCCGTTGCGGACACCTGGACGTGGACGGACGATGAAGGCGTCGTCCATTATTCGGATCGCCCGCGACCGGGCGCAGAGCGCATTGTCCTCGACGCGCCGAATGCCAGTCAGTCGCTGGCGGCACGCAATCGTTCGGCCAGCGGCAATGCCGGAGCGGATGCCGCCGACGACAACGCCGGCCCGGTTCGCTACAACAGTTTCGAAGTCACATCGCCCGGCCCCGAAGAAACGCTATGGAACATAGAGGGTGTTCTCAGCGTTTCCCTGTCACTGAACCCGGCCCTGAAACCCGGACACCAGGTGCGGATCTACTTCGACGGGAAACCGCAGATGGTTGCGGGAACGAGCTTCCAGCTGCAGGACGTCTACCGCGGCGTTCACAACCTCCAGGCCGAAGTGCTGGACGAGACGGGAACGATGATGATTCGCTCACGAACGAATCGCTTTTACGTCCAGCAGAGCACTGTCCGCTAGGTAGCGCCGGTTCGGGCGACGGCCCGCTTCACGGCAACTCACGCAACATTCTCGACAGCCTGAGCGCCGGCGTCATCTTGCTGGATGAGCATTTGCTCATCGTTGACCTGAACCCGGCCGCAGAAAACATTCTTGGTATCAGCAGCCGGCGCGCACGCGGCCAATCGCTGCTGCAGCTTGTCGACGACGAACCGGAGATGCGCGAGATCCTGAGCCGTGTTGCGGTCACCGGGGATCACTACGCCAACGAGATTCGGCTCGCCCCTACGGAGGTGCATTCAAAAGAACGGATCATCGACTGCCACGTGTCGCCCGTCGCAATCGACAACGCCAGATTACTGGTAGAGGTCACCGACGTAACGCGACGCCTGCAGATCAGCCGCGAGAATGCCCTGCTGATACAGCACGGCGCCGGTCGACAAATGATTCGCCAGCTTGCTCACGAGATCAAGAACCCCCTCGGCGGTATTCGCGGTGCGGCACAACTGCTCGAGCGCCAGCTCGATGATGCGGAGCTGCGCGAGTACACCGACGTCGTCATCAGCGAAACGGACCGCCTCGCCGGCCTCGTCGATACCCTGCTTGGCCCCGGTGGGCCACCGAACAAGCAACCGGTAAACGTGCACGAGCTGCTCGAATACGTTGTCCGCATTATCGAGGCGGAGGACGACAGAAAGCTGACAATACACCGCGACTACGATCCCGGCCTGCCGCTCATCGATCTGGACCGCGACCAGATGGTGCAGGCATTCCTCAACCTTATGCGCAACGCCGCCGCTGCGCTCGATGGCCAGGGAACCATCACCCTGCGTAGCCGCGCGGTTACGAATTTTACCATCGGCGAGGTGCGCCACCGGGTCATCGCGAGCCTGGAAATCGAAGACGATGGACCCGGCATTCCCAAAGACATGCAGGATTCGGTGTTCTACCCGCTGGTGACGAGCCGGCCGGATGGTACCGGCCTCGGACTGCCGGCCGCACAAGAACTCATCAGTCGTCACGGCGGCCTCATCGAATTCGATAGCCGGCCGGGTCGAACCATTTTCATTCTGCGCATTCCGCTTGATCAGGTGACCGCCGTTGGCTAATCGCCCGCTCAATGTCTGGATTGTCGACGACGACCAGTCCGTTCGCTGGGTGCTGGAGAAGGCACTCAAGCAGGCCGACATGGAGACGCGCAGCTTCGAGCGCGCCGAACACCTGCTCGAGGCGATCGCAGATGGAAAGCCCGATGTCCTGATTACCGACGTTCGTATGCCAGGCATGAGCGGCCTCGCCTTACTGGAAAGGCTGCGCGGCAGCCGCCCGGACCTGCCTATTATCGTGATCACAGCGCACTCGGATCTTGAAAACGCTGTTGCGGCTTACAAGGGCGGCGCCTTCGAATACCTGCCAAAGCCTTTCGACATCGACGAGGCCGTCGAACTGGTGCGCAAGGCGGCGCGTCTCAACGGAGCAGAGCCGGAGGCGGACGAACCACCGGGCCAGATGGCGTCAATGATTGGACAGGCGCCGGCGATGCAGGAGGTGTTCCGTTCGATCGGCCGCCTATCAGGTTCGAGCATGACCGTGCTGATCACCGGTGAGTCGGGTACGGGCAAGGAGCTCGTCGCCCGCGCACTGCATGACCACAGCCCGCGCGCGAACAAATCGTTTATAGCGCTAAACACATCGGCTATTGCGTCCGAGCTGCTCGAGTCCGAATTGTTTGGTCATGAGAAAGGCGCATTCACGGGCGCGGATGCTCGCCGCATCGGCCGCTTCGAGCAGGCGAACGGCGGCACGCTGTTCCTCGATGAAATAGGCGATATGTCGCCCGGTCTGCAGACGCGCCTGCTACGCGTGCTGGCCGAAAGTGAGTTCTACCGGGTCGGCGGTCAAACCGCGATCAAGGTCGATGTGCGCGTGATCGCCGCAACCAACCAGGACCTGGCACGGGCCGTTAAGGAGTCGCGTTTCCGCGAGGACCTGTATCACCGCCTCAATGTCATCCGCATCAACACGCCGCCGCTCCGCCAGCGCCGTCAGGACATCCCGCTACTGCTTCAGCATTACCTGGCTGAGGCCGGACAGGAGCTGGGCGCACCAGCGAAGAGCCTCGATGCCGACGCGATCGAAACACTGCAGGCATTCAGCTGGCCCGGGAACGTCCGGCAGCTGGTGAATGCGGCCCGTCGGCTGACGATAACCGCGCCGGGCGGCGTGATCTCGTCACAGGACATACCCGGCGATCTTGGCGGCAGCGAATCACTAAAACGTGGGGCAAAGGAATGGACGCGCGTGCTGGCCGCGTGGGCCGAGGGTGAGATATCGACCAGCCAACAGCCGTTGCTCGACACCGCGCTGCCTGAATTCGAAAGAACGCTGATCGAAATCGCCATGGCGAAGACCAACGGTCATCGCCAGGAAGCCGCAAAGTTGCTGGGATGGGGCCGTAATACGCTGGCGCGCAAGATGAAGGCGCTGAACCTCGATTGAAGGGCCGCCCTATGTCTCGAGCGAGCCCACCAGGTCGCTGACAGAAGAAAACCCGTTAAACGTCACGTAGTCTGCGAGACCCTTGTTGATCTTCTTGCACACGAGCGGGTCGTAAAACAGCGCCGTACCCACGCCAACCGCCGACGCGCCCGCAATCATGAACTCGATGGCGTCATCGGGTGTTGTGATGCCGCCCTGCCCGATGATCGGCACGTTGTGGTCTTTCGCGACCTGGTACACCTGGTGCACTTTGAGTAGCGCAATTGGTTTGATGGCCGGGCCGGACAGGCCGCCCTGGATATTGCCGATGATCGGCCTGCGCGTCGTGGCGTCGATTGCCATGCCCATCAGGGTGTTGATGACCGCAAAGCCATCGGTGCCCGCTTCGATACAAAGCCGCGCGTTGGTCTGAATGTCGGTCTGATTTGGCGACAGCTTGGTGATCAGCGGTTTGCTGGTCTTCTTGCGACACGCGGCGACCAC
Organism: uncultured Gammaproteobacteria bacterium; assembly: GCA_963722775.1. GTDB lineage: Bacteria > Pseudomonadota > Gammaproteobacteria > Steroidobacterales > Woeseiaceae > UBA1847. The sequence continues at coordinate 120,635 of CAVROF010000023.1, read as the reverse complement.
GCGGGCTGACATCTCGGGGTCGTTGCCGAACGCCACGCCACCTTCTTTGACGTTCGGGCAGGAGATGTTGATTTCGATCGCGTCGATATCCGAATCCTCGAAACGCTCCGTCACGCGCTCGTATTCTTCGACCGTTGAGCCGGACACGTTCGCGATAAAGCGAGTCTCAGAAAAATCGAGGCCGGGCAGGATGGCATCGACAACCTTGTCGACCCCGGGGTTCTGCAAGCCGATGGCATTGAGCATGCCATCGGGCGTCTCGTACACCCGATGCGGCGGCATTGCCGAGGCGCGCATCGCCGGTTGTGCCTTTCAGGCAGACGGCACCGACATCGGCGTTGGAGTAGCCTTCGACGCGCGTGTATTCCTCACCAAAGCCGACGCAACCGGACAACAGCACAATCGGGGAGGCCATCGACAGGCCACAGAATTGGGTATGTAGTGGATTGTTCGCCATCGCGGCGGCATTCTACCTCAAATGTTTTCCATCATTCTTTACGAACCCGAGATTCCGCCGAACACGGGCAACATAATCCGCCTATGTGCAAACACAGGTACGGACCTGCACCTGGTAGAGCCGCTGGGTTTCGAGCTCGACGAAAAGCGCCTGCGCCGGGCGGGCCTCGATTACCGGGAGTTCGTTACCGTGCGCACGCACGAATCCCTGGACGCCTGCCTTGAGGCACTGGGTCGAGCCGCGTTTGTTTGCGTTGTCCACGCGGAACTCGACGCGCTACGACGAAGCGCGATTCCAGGAGGGTGATGCGCTGCTGTTCGGCCCGGAAACCCGCGGGCTGCCGCAGAACGTGCTTGACGGGTTGCCGCCAGGGCAACGCCTCCGCCTTCCCATGCAGGAAGGCAACCGCAGCCTTAATCTCTCAAACTCGGCTGCGGTTGTTGTCTTTGAGGCGTGGCGCCAACTCGGCTTCCCGGGCGGGAGCTAGGCTGGCTCGATATTGCTGTTCATGCCGGAACTGGTTGCCCGGGTCGTACTGCCGCCTTGATCTTCCGCAGGCGCTCGTAGGCCGGGCCGTAGTTGCCAACACTCTGGCTCTGGTCGAAGTCGATATTGCTGTAGTAGCCACCGAGTAGCGGTGCAATCGCCTCGTGGTATGCGCGCGTCGCGGCAATCATGTCCGCATCCTGCTGCGGGTCCATCCAGCCCGAGACGAACGACCAACATGATTTCCGCATTGCGATGTGGGAACGCGGTGTCGAGCTCGCCGACCCTCTTCACGGCGCCGCCCATAACATGATTGGCGATGAATACTCGCGGATCGTCAGGCCTCAATCAAGGCATCGACGAGTTCCTGCGACCACTCCCTGACCATGCCGTTCTTCGCATATGAACGGATGCCATGCCCAAATGCCACATCCTCGGATGTTTGCATAATCGAGTAGTCCTTCACTGCGACGTCATCGGCGATGGGCGTGCCTATGCTGCGCATCGGCGCCAGCTCTTTTTCACCCACGAGCCGGGTCACCGTTATAGACCACCTCCATAATAATGACGCGGTCGCCGTCCGGTGTGGTTGCAAGCATGGGGCCAGCGTAAAGCTCGTCGGATAAGCGGGCCGACCACTCGGCGTAAAACTCAAGCACATCTCTGGCGGCGCTGATAGGCCAGATGATGTTGCCCGACAGCACGTTGCGATCGAACGGATGCAGCTGGTAATCGAATTGCGTTACGACGCCAAAGTTGCCGCCGCCGCCACGGATGGCCCAGAAGAGATCCGGGTCCTCATCGGCACTGACCCTGCGAATCTGCCCATCGGCCGTGATCATTTCGGCAGCAAGCAGATTGTCGATCGTCAGACCGTATTTACGATTCAGCCGGCCAAAGCCACCGCCAAGCGTGAAGCCGCCGACGCCCGTGTGTGACACGACGCCCGTCGTTGTGACGAGACCATGGGGCAGCGTTGCGTTGTCGAGGTGACCGAGCAGCGCGCCACCACCGGCTGAAGCGTGTTGCATATCGGTGTCGACCTCGACGTTGGCCATCTGTGACAGGTCGATCATGAGGCCGTCGTCGCACACCGACTTGCCAGGCCAGCTGTGTCCACCACCACGAACTGCGGTCAGCAGGCTGCGCTCGTGAGCGAACGTGACGGCGTGCGCCACGTCTTCACTCGACAGGCAGCGCGCGATCAGCGCGGGACGCTTGTCGTGCATGCCGTTCCAGATCCTGCGCGTGCCGTCATAGTCCGGGTCACCCGCGAGCAGGACATGCCCGGAAATCGCGTCGCCCAGCTCTTTGACGGCCGCGCGTTCAAGCTCGATCTCGGCGCCATCAAGAGAGACCGCGCGAATGCTGGTGACCGCCTCGGTCGCGACGGGCGCTTTCTCGCCGCATGCGGTGAGTACGGGAAATGAAGCAGCAATACCGGCTGCCACCGTGGTCTTGCAGAACTTGCGTCGGTCCATTTTGAGCGCCTCTCTTTTTGTTGTTGTCTGGTTAGGTTTGTTCTGACTCCGGCTTGAGCTCGCGGCTCATCAGCGCTTCGACCGCCTCGCGCGGTGACGCGCCTTCGTAAAGAATACGGTAGACCTGGTTGACGATAGGCATTTCGATGCCGAGTCGCTCGGCGACATCGTGTACAGCTTTGGCGGCCTTCACGCCCTCAACAACCTGCTGAATTTCTTCCTGCGCCTCGTCAATGGTCTTGCCGGCGGCGAGCGCGAGCCCCATGCGGCGGTTACGAGACAGGTTGTCCGTGCAGGTCAGGACGAGATCCCCCATGCCCGCGAGCCCCATAAAGGTCTCTTTCTTTGCGCCCAGTGCGACGCCGAGGCGCATCAACTCCACGAGCCCGCGGTTGATGAGTGCGATACGCGTGTTGGCGCCAAAGCCGAGACCGTCAGACATACCGGCCCCGATGGCCAGTGCGTTCTTGACGGCACCGCCGACCTCAACGCCGACAATGTCGCTGGAGGTATACGCCCTGAAGTTGTCGCTGGAGATGGCTACGGCCAGCGTACGAGCAAAGTCATCGTCGTTGGACGCAATCGTCATGGCGGTAGGCAGCCCTGCGCCGACCTCCTTCGCAAACGTCGGCCCGGAAAGTACGGCAACCGGAAAGTCGGGACCCAGAACCTCGGCAGCGACCTGGTGAGGCAATTTACCGGTGCTGAGCTCGAAGCCCTTCGTCGCCCAGCAGACCCGAGAGTCCGGCCCCAGCAGCGGCTTGATCGTGGTGAGCGTGTCACGCAGTCCGTGACTGGGAACGACAACGAGCACATCCCGTGCGCCTTTGAGGCACGCCTCGATGTCCGGGCAGGCGGTCAGGTTGTCCGGGAAGGGTACGTCGGGCAGGTAGCGTTTGTTCTCGCGGTCGTCGACCATCGCCTCAAGCAGGTCGAGTTCAACCACTCCGCCGAGTCGCACGTCGCAGCCGACGCGCGCAAACTGCAGCGCCAGTGCGGTTCCCCAGGAACCGGCGCCGATGACCGCAATCGTTTTCGGTGCAGAAGCGTTGATTAGTGTGTCTCCGCCTGTGTGGCCTTCCGCCTCGGCCTGTGCCGTAGCGGCCTGTTGTTTCGATTGCATGTACAGCGCGTCGAAGTTGATTGGCTGCAGAACGAACTCCGGAAAACCGCCCTTTTGGATCGTCGTGGCAACCGCCTCGCGCGCGTATGGGAACAGGATGTTCGGGCAGAAGCTGCCGGCGATTGCGGCCAGTTCCTCGCCTTCGTAGCCTGCGATTTCGAAGAGGCCGGCCTGCTGGATTTCGACCAGGAACAAGGTCTTGTCCTCGTCCTTGGCTTCGACAGTGATCGTCAGTACGATTTCGTGAACGTTGTCTTCAACGACCGTATGCGAACTGCGCAGATTGAGGTTGGTTTGCGGCTTCCATTCCGAACGCTTGAACACCGCCGGCGTTTGCGGGGATTCGTAGGAAAAGTCCTTTACGTAAATCTTGCTGATGGCCAGTGTTTTCTCAGCGGCCTGTTCCTGCTCTGCCATGTTGGTTCCTGTTCTCTTAAATTAAAATAATGCGAGCGGCGGCTAAGCCCGTTTCTTGCCTTTGCCCGACTTGCTCTTCGTTTTCTTGCCGGTCACAACCGGGAGGCCGGCCTGCGTCCAGCCATTCATGCCACCCTTCAGCCCGTACACGCTCTCGAAGCCCTCCTTGCGCAGCAGGTTGACCGAGCGCGTTGACGAGATTCCATTGTCACAAACGGCAACGATCGGCGTCGTTTTCTCTTTCGCCAGCGACGAGGTTTTGGCCTCCAGCTCGTCATGCGGAACGCTGCGTGCCGACACGATGTGGCCGCGGCCGTAAGCGTCTGCGCTGCGCAGATCGATAACAACAGCGCCGTTATTGATTAGCCTGACGGCTTCGATGGCCTCAACATTAATCGTTCCGCTCGCCTTGCGGCGCAACTCGGAGAAGATCGCCACCAAAAAGCTGACGACTAAAGCCAGCACCAGCAACGTGTGGTTGCCCGTGAATTCGAGAATTTTGTCCATGAATCAATAATTTCGGCGCGGAGTGTGCGCCTCGAAGATGCCAAAAGGCGGGATTATACCCGTTTGGGGGAGAGTGAATAGCCTCGAAACGCTACACTCGGCGCCCATGCTGTCCAGAACCCTCACAACCCTTCTATTGCTTGGCCTCGCGACCCTCGCCTCGGGGCAGGATTCCGATGGTGAGTTGACCAAGGTGAAGGAACAGGAACTCGAAGAGGTTCGCGAGCGCATTTCCGAGCTCAAACAGAGCATGGACGCTGCCGCCGAGGAGCGGGATCGCCTGACCGGCGAGCTGCAGGAGCTCGATATCGCGATTTCCGAGCAGCGCATGCGTATCGCGGATATTGAGCGCGACCAGAAATACACGGCCAACAAGAAGCAGAAACTCGACCATGAGCTGGCGGACCGCGAGGAGCATCTGGACACGGAGTCCGAGGCGCTCGCCGCGCAGGTCCGCACGGCCTATATGAGCGGCAGCCAGGAGAAGATCAAGCTACTGCTCAACCAGCGCGACCCCGCGACACTGGGCCGGCTCATGGCGTACTACCGTTATCTCAACGATTACCGTGCCGAGAATATTGAGGCCGTTGTAGCAGAGATCCGCAAGCTGGACGAGCTACGCGCACAGATCGCTGCAGAGGAAGCACGGCTGGCGACGCTCGCCCGCGCCCGCTATGACGAGCTCGGCCGTTTGCATAACTCGCAGGAGAATCGCAAGACATTGCTCGTATCCCTGCGCAAGACGGATTGCCAATGAAGGCGAGGAAGTTGATCGTCTCGCGGCGCAGGAAAGAGACCTGACGCGCCTTATCGCCGAACTGACCAGCATCCTGTCCGACTACCCGATTACATCCGAGCAGCCCTTCAGCGAACACAAAGGCAAGCTGACCTGGCCGGTGGCGGGGCCATTGCTGCACGACTTCGGCCAACCCCGCGTTGGCGGCAGCATCAAGTGGAACGGTGTGGTTCTGGGCGCTCCGCGCGGGCGCGAGGTGCGCGCCGTCTACCACGGGCGGGTCGCGTTCGCCGACTGGCTGGCAGGCATGGGCCTGCTGGTCATCGTGGATCACGGCGAAGGCTACATGACGCTCTACGGCTACAACGAGACGATCCTCAAGAACACGGGCGACTGGGTAGCCCCCGGGGATGTCATTGCCACGGTCGGAGAAAGCGGCGGCCAATCTGAGGCCGGCCTGTACTTTGAGCTGCGACGCGGCACGAAGCCCGAGAACCCAAGGCGCTGGGTCACGAAGCAGCCGGGATCTTGACCGAGTGGGCACATCATTGCCCGTTGCTGTGCTAAGGTCGATGATCGGAATTCGGAAGCTCGTATGTCATTGAAAGTTCGCGCAGTTTTGGTTGTTGTGATCGGTCTGGTCATGGGCTTTAGCCTGTCTGTCGGTGGCGGCCTGATCGGTAACGGCCGGGCACCGGACAAGGAAGAGCTGGACTGGGAGCAGGCGCGCTTGTTTGCCGAGGTGCTCGAGCGGGTCAAACGCGACTACGTTGAACCCATCGACGACGCTGAGCTTCTTGAAAGCGCCATCCGCGGCATGGTCAGTGACCTCGATGCGCACTCCCAGTATCTCGATGCCGGGGAGTACCGCGACATTCGCATCAGCACCACCGGCAGCTACACGGGCATCGGCATTGAGGTCGACGAGGTCGACGGCAACGTCATGGTCGTGACCCCCATAGCCGACTCACCTGCCGCACACTCAGGCATTCGCAGCGGCGACCAGATCATCGCCGTAGATGGCGTCGCTGTCGAACCCAACAATCTGCAGGAGACCATCGGTCGACTGCGGGGCCATGCCGGCTCGACCGTGAAGCTCAGCGTGTTGCGCGACAACGAAGTTGTCGCACACGAAATGCGCCGCCAGATCATTCGCATGGCGAGTGTGCACAAAGAGCTCCTGGCGCCGTCGTATGGCTACATACGAGTGAGCCAGTTCAGCGAGAATACGGCTCGCGAGCTTAGCCGTGCCGTCGACGACCTGCAGGATGCCAACGACGGCCTGCTGCAGGGCCTGGTGCTGGATCTGCGCAACAACCCCGGCGGCGTCCTCGATTCAGCAGTGGAGGTGTCGGACCTGTTCCTTAATTCCGGCATCATCGTCACAGCAAACGGTCGTTCGGTTGACTCGCGCTTCACGCGCTCCGCCCATCGCGGCGATATTCTCGACGGTGCGGCTATGGTCGTCATCGTCAATAAAGGCTCCGCGTCGGCGGCCGAGATTGTCGCGGGTGCCTTGCAGGACCACAACCGCGCACTCATCGTAGGAACTGAGACATTTGGTAAGGGACTCGTTCAGACGGTGGTCCCGCTGTCCAAGGGCAGAGCCATCAAGCTGACGACCTCGCGCTACTACACCCCGTCGGGCGACTCTATTCACGAGGTCGGCATTACACCTGATGTGTTTGTCAGCGATACGCCAGGGTTTCCGGACCTGAGTCTGTCTGGCCGGCTGGATCGCGAATCGGACATGCAGCTGGCCGAGGCCGTCGGGCATCTCCAGACACGTCCGGTCATGCACAGCAACGCGAAGTGAAGTGTACCGGCGCGGCCTGCTAGCAACGCTCCTGGTATTTGTTTTCGGCGCAGCACTGGCCGACATGCCACGAGTCGCGATTATCATCGACGATCTCGGCTACCACCTGGCCAATGGCAAGCGCGCCATCGAGCTTCCCGGCGCGGTCACATTTTCATTTCTGCCAGGCGCGCCGCGCGCACGAGTGCTCGCTGAGCATGCCTACGGTAATGGCAAGGAGATCTTGCTGCACCTGCCCCTGCAGGCCTATTCAGATGACGGCTGGACCGAACCATCAGAGATCGGTATCGATATGAGCCGCGAGCGCCTGAGCCATGTATTCAATGAGGCACTGCAGTCGGTGCCGCATGTAACCGGGATCAACAGTCATCGCGGCTCGCTCATGACACGGCATCCTGGGCATATGCAGTGGCTCATGGAAGAAATCGGCGACCACGAGCACCTGTTCTTCATAGACAGCTATACACACCATGAAAGCGTCGCCCTGCAGATCGCTCACGAGACGGGCATCGATGCAACCAAGCGCGACGTGTTTCTCGACCCGGATCGTTCGCCTGAAACCGTTGCACGGGAATTTGAACGTATGAAGCTGTTGGCGAAACAGCGCGGGCAGGTTGTTGCTATCGGGCATCCCTACCCGGCGACACTGGAGCTGCTTGAGCGTGAGCTGCCGCTGCTTGCCGAGCAGGGCTTCGAGCTCGTCAAAGTAAGCGAGCTGGTCAAGTGAGCTTCTACGAGAACCGGGTGCTGCCCCGCCTGATCAACATCGCGTGTGGCAGCAAGCCGACACGCAAGCAGCGCGAGAAAGTCGTGCCGCGCGCCTACGGTGACGTGCTCGAAATCGGTTTCGGTGGCGGCCTGAACCTGCCCCACTACGATCGTGACAAGGTCAGGAAAGTCTTCGGTCTGGAGCCCTCGGCCGGCATGCGCCGATCGGCTGCCGACAATATTGCGGCGTCTGGCATGGATGTGGAGCTGATCGACTTGCCGGGGGAAGAAATTCCGCTGGATGACAATTCCGTTGATTCGGTGCTCGTTACCTACACCTTGTGCACCATTGGGGACGCGGTCGCCGCGTTGCAGGGGATGCGCCGCGTGCTCAAGCCGAATGGACACCTGTTTTTCTGCGAGCATGGCCAGGCGCCGGATGAGGCCGTGCACAAGTGGCAGAATCGCATGAATTCGGGCTGGCGGCTGTTCGCAGGCGGCTGCAACATGAACAGGAACATTCCGGTCGCTGCTGCAGGACGGCGGTTTCCGCATCGAAGACGACAACCGCGACTACATTCCAGGAATCAAGGCGCTAAGCTACAACTATTGGGGCGCCGCACGTTGAACCCCGCCATGGTTACGCCCTCTAAGGAAACATGAATACACAGCAACGCGCTCGAGACCTGTCACTCACCTGCCTGCTGGCGCTGTCCATGCCGGCGCTCGCGGGCGAGGTCGACTTGCCGTCAATCTTCCCCGCTGACACGACGTCTGTGCTCCTGGCCCAGGGAGACGAAATGGCGTGCACGCAGCAGTACGATCCGGTTTGCGGCGCAGATGGCCAGACGTATAGCAATGACTGCGTGGCTCTGTGTTGCAGGAACCGAAGTTGCGAGCAAGGGCCGCTGCGAAGGCGAAGCCGTGTCTGGCTGCCCGGAGACCTTCGATCCGGTATGCGGTACGGACGGCAACACCTACATCAACGAGTGCTTTGCAGCGAAGTCGAGGATTGAAATTGCCGGTCTGGGCGCGTGCACCGCGAACGGTTGCCCGAGCGTCTATGCGCCGGTTTGCGGCATGAACGGCCGCACCTTTATCAATCGGTGTGAAGCGGCCATTGATCGGGTGCCGGTACAGCGTAAGGGTAACTGCGACTTCGAGAATTGCCCGAAGGTCTATGCCCCGGTTTGTGGCAGCAATGGCGAAACCTACGCCAACGCCTGTTTCGCCGACGCCGCCGGAGCGGAGTCGTTAAAAGAAGGCGCCTGTGACCTGCGCGCCTGCCCGATCTTGTTCGTGCCGGTGTGTGGTTCAGATGGCATGACGTACAGCAATGCCTGTCATGCGGAGCGTCGGGGCATTCGCGTCGAATACGCCGGCGTGTGTGAAAGCCTGGGTAGCAACTGCCCCGACGAGTACTCCCCGGTTTGCGGTATGGACGGCGTGACCTACGACAACAGGTGTCAGCTCAAAAACGCAGGCGTTACCAAGGCCTACGCGGGAACCTGCGTCGGGCGCTAGTCGGTGCCGGACCTACCAGGCCGGGCGAAGCCGCCCCTTTTCGCCTTTCGTGTAAGGCAGCCAGACCAGTCCGGTGATCGCCACGTTGATGTCGGTGCTCTTGGCGCGCACGACAATTTCGTCCAGCTCCTCGGCCTGTGCATCGAACGACGTATCCAGATCAGCAACCTCTTTTTCGAGCCGCTTGTTGAGCTCCGCCATGTCGGCCTTCACCTTCTCCGCGGTTTGCTTGGCACGATCGACATCGGCGGCCTCCTTGCGGGCGCTGCCTGCCGTCCTCACTGCCGAACCCATCTTGGTCGCGGTACTGGAAGAGAGCTTCTTGCGTCCGAGCACTGCACCGAGAATCGCGGTACCAAACGAAATCGCTGTGTCGAGTTTCTTTTTCGTCGACTGCTCTTCCTGCACGGCGATTGCCTGCTCTGCTCGCATCAGGCGGTTCTCCAGCGTCGTGGTTTTCGTCGCGTAGCGCTTGCGAATCTTCGCGATGGCCGCATCCCGGTTCTCACTTGCCGAATCCTGCAGCCGCGCGCGGAAATCGCCCTCGGTTTCGGACGCCAGTGATGTCAGCTTGAAGCGCTTACTGCGAAACAGCGTGATGTTTTCGTTTTGACGCAACCAGCGCTTGTAGTCTTTGCCCCACGCCGTATACGCCTTCGCGTTGTCGGCTGCTGCCGGGCACTCTGCGTAGCTGGCATCGGCCTCGCCCTGTTCGCCCAGGTCTGACATCGAGAGCGCCAGCGGCTCGGCGTTATCCCAGTCAACGTCAACGGGGCCGTCCTCGAATTCGACGGTGTGCAACAGCTCGCGGTCGTCCTCGATGTTGTAGCGGGCGCTGGTAAAAACGATGTCACCGCCGGCGATGAGTCGCGGGTAGTAGACGATTTCCTCGCCGGTTCCCCGCACGTAGAACTGGTCAATGGACGGCGGCAGCGCGGGCGCGGTGTTCTGAGCCTTGCGCTTGGGTTTCGACACCGCTTGTGCGACCGCCGCGACTTTGTCCTTTGCTGTCTTCATGAGCGTGCGAATGTGATCGCGCGTCAACGGGCCGGCGAGGTACGACAGTACCCAGCGTGTACCAAACACAACCGGTTCGTCCTCATGCACGTTGTGTAGCAGGAAGCGGCGCTTTCCGAGGCCGGCGATCGTGCGCTCCATGGCCTGCTTGTTGAAGTTGCCGGCCGTTGCTCCCTCGAGGCCTTCCATGACCCGAGCTTTATCGCGTTCGGTTTGCAGCCGGCCGATAAACCAGGTGCCCGTGTTGGACAGGCCCTTGTAGTCGAGGTCGACGGGGTTCTGTGTCGCCAGCACGAGGCCGAGGCCGTAGGCGCGCGCCTGCTTCAGCAGTGTCAGGAACAGTCTCTTGGAGGGCGGATTCGCGACCGGCGGCATGTAACCGAAGATCTCATCCATGTAGAGAATGGCACGCAGGCTGGAGGTGCCGGGCTGTGCCCGCATCCAGCCGATGAGCTCGTTGAGCAGCATCGACACGAAGAACATACGCTGTGCGTCATCGAGGTGGGAAATCGCCATCACCGAGATGCGCGGCTTGCCCTCGTCCGTGTACAGGAGGCTCTTCGCCTTAAGCGGCGTGCCGGTCATCCAGGCCTCAAAGCCCGGCGCCGCCAGCAGGTTGTTCAGCGCCATGGCCAGCGTGAAACGGTCCTTCGCCGGGAAGAACGAGTCGAGGCTCATGACGCCGACTTTCGTAATAGGCGGATTCTGGATCTCGCCGATCAGGCTCGGGACGTCGAGGCTGCGCCCTTCTCTCCACGCGTTGTCGAGCAGGCGCGAGATCAGGATGTGCTCGCGGCTTGAAACCGGGTCGGCGTCTATGCCGAGCAGCGTCAGGATGCCCGTCGCCGTGGCCTGTACGCGCTCCCGGTACAGGTCGATGTCGTCGATCAGGCTCTGGTCGGGCGCGTCAAAGGAATGCAGCACCGATACCGGTAACCCGGAATTGCTGCCGGGCGTGTAGATCGCGAGATCGGCATTCTTCCGCAGCTGCGCGATGCGCTTGCCCGTCTGGCCCCACTCGCCGAGTCCCTTTTTCCACAGAGCGGCCTGAGCCGCTGCGAATTCGTCCGGTGTCTGGCCCTTGTCCAACGCCGTGCGTTCGTTGATCCATGGCCGAAAGTCCTCCGGCTTGAGCTGCGGGAACGTCAGCAACAGGTTGCCCATATCGCCCTTCGGGTCGATCGCGATCACGGGTATGTGGTCGAGCGCCGCCTCCTCCAGAATGCCAATGCCGAGCCCGGTTTTGCCGGAGCCCGTCATGCCGATAATGGCTGCGTGCGTTGTCAGATCCTTGGAGTCGTACAGGACCGGCTCATCCGTGAGCGTCTGCGCCTCCATGTCGTAGCGCTTGCCAAGATAGAACGCGCCCAGTTTCTCGAAGTCGTACATCATTCAGTCCTAGCTGGGTGGATAGGTGTAGCTGGCTGCGAAACCGAGCGGTATTCCGATCGCGTAGTAGATCAGCAGGAAGGTCGTCCAGGCGACCAGGAACCATAGCGAATACGGCAGCATCATTGCGGCAAGCGTGCCGATGCCGGTGCTCTTCACGTAGCGCTGGCAATACACGACGACCAGCGGGAAGTACGGCATCAGCGGCGTGATGATGTTGGTGCTCGAGTCGCCGACGCGGTACGCCGCCTGCGTGAGATCCGGCGAGACGCCGAGCGCCATGAGCATCGGCACGAAGATTGGCGCCAGCAGCCCCCACTTGGCGCTCGCCGAGCCGACGAACAGGTTGACAAAGCCGGTCAGCAGCACGATGCCGACAATCAGGATCGAAGGATAGTTCTCCAGGCTCTTGAGCATTTCGGCGCCGGCGAGCGCGAGCAGCGTGCCGAGGTTTGACGCGTTGAACGCGTACACGAACTGTGCAATGAAGAACATGATGACGAGGTAGTACGCCATCGTCTGCATCGAGTGCGACATGCCGTCGATGACGTCCTTGATGCCCTTCATCGTGCCCGCGACGTAGCCGAACACGATGCCCGGTATCAGGAACAGGAAGAAAATCAGGGCGACGATCGATTGCATGATCGGCGCGCCGAAGGACACGAGCTCGCCGTTTGCGTCCCGCCACGGCGATGTTTCTGGCACGAGTGTAGCAACGAGAATGACGATGCCGAGCAGCATGGCGAACAATGCCCACCGCAGGCCCTTGCGCTCTTCGGGTTTCAGGTCGTGAAGCTCCGGCAGGTCTTCGGCGTTGCCGTCGATCGGCGTGTCCGCGACGCGTGGTTCGACGATTCGGTCCGTGATCCACCAGCCGAGGCCGACGATCAGGAACGATGATGACGCGGTGAAGAAGTAGTTATTAAGCGTATTGACTTCGATAGCCGGGTCGAGCAGCTGTGCGCCACCCAGCGTCAGCCCCTGCAGCAGCGGATCGAGTGCGGCCGGCAGAAAGTTCGCGGAAAAGCCACCGGACACACCGGCGAACGCTGCCGCAATGCCGGCGAGCGGGTGGCGTCCCGCGGCATAGAAGATCACGCCACCGATCGGGATGACCAGGACGTAGCCGGCATCGACGGCGGAATGACTCATGATGCCGACGAGGATAACCATCGGCGTGAGCAACCACTTGGCAGTGACGTTCAACAATGCGCGAATGCCGGTCGTGATGAAGCCCGAGTGTTCGGCAACACCAATGCCGAGCATGGCGACCAGCACGGTACCGATCGGTCCAAACGTGACGAAATTCGTCACGAAGCCGGTCATGAATGCCGTGAGCGCTGATCCGGTAAGCTGGTTGGCGACCTCGATCGGCGCTTGGGTGCGAGGATCGATGTAACTGAACGTGAAATACGACAGCAACCACGAAAGTATCCAGACGATGAACAACAACGCGATAAAGAGTACGGCCGGATCCGGAAGCTTGTTTCCGACGCGCTCTACAGTGCCGAGAAAACCGCCCGGAGCGGCGGCCTGGTTTTGGTCTGACATGAGGAATCCCCGTTCTTGTTATACAGTGGAGTTTACTCAATCGAGCCCCAAAAAGGGACAGAACACGGCCCTGTCGCACGGAGTGAACCCACAATGAGTCCTGGAATAGCAAAGCTGGCCCTGGCTTTTCTCGCGATGGCCGCCACGGCTGAGTCATCGGCACTACCGGACCCCCTTGAGGCAGGGTGGCAGGGCGAGCCGGTGTGCGAAAAGCTGCACGACGATCCAGAGCACCGAATACTGCGCTGCACATTTCCTCCTGGTGTGGGTCACGAGCGGCACCATCATCGGGCGCACTTTGGCTATGCGGTCGCCGGCGGCCGCATGCGAATTAACGGCGCAAGCGGCACACGTGAAGTCGACCTGTCGACGGGAAGCAGCTATACGAGCGACGGGGTCGCCGCCCACGACGTACTAAACATCGGTGACTCCACCGTGGTTTACCTGATAGTGGAGCCGAAAGTCATGACGGACGTGACGACACTGGCTACCCGCTACGCCGCAGCATGGAGCGGTAACGATCCGTTTGCTTTTGCAGCCTTTTATGCGGAGAACGGATCGCTAAGAATTAACGACGGTGAGCCGTCGATCGGCCGTGAGGCTATCGCGCAAACAGCCGCCGGATTCATGACAAATTTTCCGGACATGGTCGTGCGGCCTGTCAAGGTCACCCGGGAAGGCGACCACATCAATTTTCACTGGCGCTGGACGGGGACCAACACCGGGCCCGGTGGCACGGGCAATGCCGTTGATTTGCAAGGGCTTGAGCAATGGCTGCTCGACGATGATGGGCTGATCGTCGAGTCACGCGGTCATATGGATGATGCGGAGTACCAGCGGCAGCTCAACGCGGATGTCGATGCGCCTAAAACGCCGTGATCACTGTGACGCCGTGAGTATCGAAACTATTCATTGATGTGAGCTCGGCGATCGCTGCTTCGAGACAAACGGTCTTTCCTATCAGGCGCTCCGGCGCAAGCTTGCCGGCGGCGATCATCTCCAGCATTTCAGCGTAGCGGTGCGCCTGCATGCCGTGGCTGCCCAGTATTTCCAGCTCGTTGGCCAGTACTCTGTCCATCGGGACCCTGGGGTTGCGGTCGTCGTCGACCATCAGGCCGACCTGAATATGCTTGCCGCGCTTTCTCAGGCACGCGATCGAGTTAAAGCAGACCGGCGCGCTGCCAATCGCATCCACCGAGACGTGAGCGCCACCGCCCGAGAGGTCGCGAATACTGCTCACCACGTCGGTCGTGGACCTCGCATTGATGGTGGCCGTCGCGCCGAGCTGCCGCGCCAGGGCCAGCTTGTCGTGGGCGATGTCGACGCCGATGACGCTGGCGCCGAAGGCTCGTGCAATCATGATCGCGGACAAGCCGACGCCGCCACAACCATGCACGGCAACCCACTGCCCTTCGGACACCCGGCCCTGGTCTACGACCGCCCTGAATGATGTCGCGAATCGGCAGCCCAGGCTGGCCGCCGTTGTGAAGTCCATGTCGTTGGGCAGGCGGATGAGATTGACGTCGGCATAGTGAATCGCGACGTACTCGGCAAACGAGCCCCAATGCGTGAAGCCGGGTTGAAACTGGTGATCGCAGACCTGGTGGTTGCCCGAGTGGCACTCGGGACAGTTGCCGCAACCGCCGACGAACGGAACGGTGACCCGATCGCCCACTTTCCAGCGCGAAACATCCTTGCCGACAGCTTCTATGGTGCCCGACAATTCATGGCCGGGAACGTGCGGTAGCTCGATGTCCGGGTCGTTTCCCTGCCAGCCGTGCCAGTCGCTCCGGCAGATGCCGCTTGCCATGACTTTAAGTACTACGCCGTCGTCAGGCGCCACGGGGTCCGGGACCTGCTCAATCTCCGGCGGAGCAGAGAAGGCCCTGTAGATCAGGGCCTTCATCGTGATCGCGTGTTAGCCGGGTCGCGGTGAGGCATTACCAGCCGCAGGACTGCGGCCTTCGTTCTGCTCTTTGAGGTAACCCATCAGTGGCGCGAAGTAATCAATGATCGCTGTCGCGTCCATCTCGCGCGTGCCGGTCATGAGTTCCAGCGTGTCCTGCCAGGGCTGGCTGGCGCCCGCCTCGAGCATGGCGTAGAACTTCTCGCCCGCTTCCTTGCTGTTGTAGATAGAGCACGCGTGCAGATCGCCTTCATGACCTGCGGTCTGGCACAGCGAGCGATGGAACTGGAACTGCAGGATGCGAGCGAGGAAGTACCGCGTGTAGGAGACGTTCGCCGGAATGTGATATTTCGCACCCGGATCAAAGTCTGCTTCGCTGCGTGCGACAGCCGGGGCAATGCCCTGGTACTTCGTGCGCAGGTCCCACCAGGCCTGGTTGTAATTGTCCGGAGTGATCTCACCCGAGAACACGCCCCAGCGCCACTCATCAATCAATTTGCCGAACGGCAGGAACGCGATGCTGTCCAGCGCCATCTGCATCTGGCGATTAATCACCGCCTGTGGGTCATCTTCGGCTTTCTTCACAAGGCCGACTTCGGCGAGGTAGCCGGGCGTCATCGACAACGTCAACAGTATCGCCGATCGCCTCGTGAAAACCGCCGTGAGCAGAGTCCTGGAACAGAGGCGGCTGATCCTTGTAGGCGCCCTGGTAATAGTTGTGGCCGAGCTCGTGGTAGATCACGCGCAGTTCGTCATAGGTCCGGTTGATGCACATCTTGATGCGCAGGTCGTTGCCACCGTCGAGGCCCCACGCGCTGGCGTGGCAAACCACCTCGCGGTCGGCAGGCTTCGTGAACATCGACCGTTCCCAGAACGTATCGGGCAGGCGCGGCATGCCGAGCGAAACATAGAAGTTCTCGGCGGAACGAACCATTTCCTGCGGTGAGAAATTCTTGGTCTTCAGCGTGCTGTCGACATCGATGTCGCCGACACCCGGATACGGCTCGAGCAGGTCATAAATCTGCGACCATTCCTGAGCCCACATGTTGCCCAGCAGGTGTGCCGGGATCGGGCCATCCTGCGGGACCTTGTCTTCGCCGTAGACACCACCGAGCGTCGCGCGCACGTGGCAGTGCAGCTCATCGTACAAAGGCTTGACCTGCTCCCAAAGTTTGCCGGACTCGGCCTGGAACTCGGCTGGCGTCATGTCAAAGTTCGAGCGCCACATCTCGCCAAGGTTGCCGTAGCCGAGTTCGTTCGCGCCCTCATTGGCGAGCTCAACGAAGCGTGCATACTGTTCGCGCATGGGCACGGCGATCTGTCGCCAGCCGGTCCAGTAGTCGAGCAACTCGTCGTAGTCACGAGTGTCTTTCATGAGCTGTTCGAGTTCGGACCCGGACAGGCAGGTGTCACCTTTGCAATACTTTCCGGCACCGTAGGTACCTTCCATGTCCGTTGAGATTTCCGAAATCTCCTTACGCTTGGCCGCATCGTTGGGTGCCGGTGCCGACGTGCCGAGTTTGAGCAGGTTCAGGGCGCGCCGCGTCGAAGCATCAAGCTCGGCGTCGTCATACGCCAGCGCCTGTTGCACCATCTCACTGTGCCACTTCGCATATTTCTCGCTTGCAGCGGACGCGATAATGGCGGTGTCCTGCGTGATGTACGTCGAGCGCACCCAACTTGCTGCGCCGAGCTCTCTGCCAAGATCTTTCAGCTCCGCATTGGCTCGTGCGACAAATTCTTCTGCTGTTTCGGTCGGTGCCGCAGCAGCGGGTTCTTCAGGCGCCTGTTCCGAACAGGCAACGACAAACGTGACGAGCACAATGCCCGCACAAAGTTTCGCGAGATTTTTCATAGTTTCTTCCAGTACTAGTGGACACCGCCCATCCAGCGACGCAGGACAGGCGAAATAATAATCATGAATACACCGGCGCCAATACCGAACCACATCAGGAATTCGAATAGCTGGGTATACGTGGCCAGCGCCGTTGCCGCGTCTGCAGTTTCACCTGCCGCCGACGTGTCGATGGCCGCCAGTTTGCCGAGACGTGTCGCAACCGTTTCCGACAACGCAGTAGCGAGGAACCAGGTTCCCATGCTGACGCCGACAACATTGCCAATCGACAATTTGGTCACGGCTGACAGACCGACCGGTGACAGGCAGAGTTCGCCGGTCGTGTGTAGCAGGTAGGCAAGCACGAGCCAGATCATAGCGACCTGCCCGGCCTCATTCGGGAACTGTGCCCCAAATACCAGCGCGCCGAAGCCAAGGCCGGCTTGCAGGATACCAAGGCCAAACTTGACCGGCGTATTGGGCTCGAGGTTCTTCTTGGCCAGCCAGGTCCAAAGTGCGGCAAACGGGATGGCCAGCAGCATGATGAAACCGGCATTGAGCGAGCCGAATTGCGCCGCCGTAAATGTCGTGTCGCCTAATTCACGGTCGACGATACGATCCGCGTATAAAGTCATGGAACCTGCGGCCTGTTCGAACAGCGCCCAGAAGACGATGGTCGACAGAATAAGGATCATGAGCACGACCGTGCGCCCGAATTCCACTGAATAATGGGTAATGAAACCATAGATAACGAAGCCGACGATCAGCGCTATCGACAGATACAGCACTTCGTCCGCCACGGCCTCGAGACCACCGACCGGGTGCAGATTGGCAACCACGGCGCAGATTCCAGAGGCAATGGCGATCGCCGCAATCACATACGCCAGCGTGTTGTTGTGGTCTTTCTTCGTATGAATCATTGAATAAAGAATCAGGCCGACAATCGCGATAATCAGGAACACGTTCTGCGTAATCAGCACAACGGGTTCGTGCTGGACCAGCAGCCAGAACACACCAAGCATCGGTATGCTGAGCAAATAGATCGCCCATTCGACATTGATCGGTCCAAGAGCGCTCTTCTTGAGCTTCTCGGGATCACTCGGTTCGGCGTGCCCCTTGAGGTACTTCTGCCCATACAGGAACGTGAACAGCCCGACGATCATGCCGATTCCAGCGGCACCGAAGCCATAACCCCAGCCATAGGTCTCGCCGAGCCAGCCGCAGATCAGCGTCGCGGCGAACGACCCGATGTTGATGCCCATGTAGAAGATGGTGAATCCTGAATCGCGACGCGGATCGTCCTGCGAATAGAGCTTGCCGACAATCGTCGAGATGTTCGGCTTCAGATAACCAACACCCATGACGATGAGTGCGAGAGCAAAGTAAAAGACATCAAGTGCGGCGGTGTCGCGCATCATGATGTCATCTGTGAGCAGGGTTCCGGCGGTGATGACCTCGCCTGAGGCCAGCGTCAGGTTATCAACCAGCGTCGTACCGGCGGCATAAAACCGGGCTTGATGCCCTTCGACAGCCATCAATATATGTCCGAGCGACAAACTGATGCCGCCGAACACGACGGACTTTCTCATTCCCAGGTACCGATCCGCGATCATGCCGCCGAGCAGCGGCAGCGCGTAGACGAGTCCCGCGTAAGAGCCGAGGACGTCCAGACCCATCTCATCGGTGAACAAATGGTACTTCGTTAAATACAGTACCAGGAGGAACTTCATTCCATAGAACGAAAATCGCTCCCAGAGCTCTGTGGTGAAGCAGACGTAGAGACCTTTTGGATGGCCCCAGAGCTCGTCGTCATGCGAATAATCTTCCGCTGGTGCGGCTACGGAATCTGTCATTTATCCCCCGGTGGCGTCTTGCGCCTTTGTGCTTATTTAGTGCGGGTAAAGCTCAGGCATTAAACACTATTTGCCCCGCCTCCTGCTACTTGACAGCCGTTTCCTCGGCAGGTTCCGCCGCTTTGGGAGCGAAACACCCTGGCCAGAATAATGCCGAGCTCGAACAGCAGGTATACCGGGATGGCGAGAATAATCTGGCTGATGACATCAGGGGGAGTCAGCAGCATGCCAACAACAAACGCGCCCAGGAACACATAAGGTCGCGCGCCGGTGAGCTTCTCGATAGAGACGATGCCGGACCAGATAAGAAGCACGGTTGCCACGGGCGTCTCGAACGCCAGCCCGAAGACGAGAATCAGCATCATGACAAAGCCGACATAATCCGAGATGTCCGGCATGTAGTTGACGGTGTCCGGTGTAAAGGAGGCAAGAAAGCCGAACACGAGTGGGAACACAACGAAGTAGGCGAACGCGATGCCGACGTAGAAAAGAACGATGCTGGTTCCTACCAACGGAAAAGCAAAGCGCTTTTCCTTCTTGTACAAGCCGGGCGCGACGAATGCCCAGAGTTGATAAAGGACGACGGGCATCGCAATGATCAGCGACAAATAGAAAGACAACTTCAACGTCGCGATCACCGGCGAGGCCGTGCCTATGGCAATCAACTCACCGCCGGGCAGCACTTTTCTCAGCGGCTCCGAGACGAGTTCGAAAATGGGCTTGGAGAACGGGAACAGCGCAAGAAACACGAGAAAGACACTGCCGAACATCCAGAAGAGCCGGTTGCGCAACTCAACCAGATGCGACATCAGCGTGCCTTCTGCCAGGTCTTCCGCGCGTTCCTCAGCCATCAGATGACTTCTCCTGCTTGGCGTCCGGTGCGACCGTGTCGTCGTCGTCGCCGCCGCCTTCTTCTTCGACATGCAGCGGCGAGTAGGTATCGTCGTCGCGCGGCGTCAGGAGTTCTTGCGGATTCAGGCCTTTCAGTTCTTCGGGATCAAATCCCAGGTTCTTTTCTACGTCGAGCTCTTCCTCGAGCTGCCGTTGCAGGCTGCGCGTCAACTGCCGGGCCTTGCCGACCCAGGAGCCAAGCTGACGGGCGACCGTCGGCAACCGCTCGGGTCCCAGGATCAGGAGCCCGATCAGGCAGAGAAGGATGAATTCCGAACCGCCGATACCAGACATGGTTGGTCTCGGGCTTTACGCGTCTTTTTCTTTGCTGGGTTCTTCGGTCGGGGTGCTGTCGAAATCGGCGTCCTTGGTTTCGTCGCCGATTTGGTCAGCCGTTTCTTCGGCTTCATTCATTGCCGAACGGAATCCCTTGACCGCACCGCCCAGGTCGGAGCCCAGGTTCCGAAGTTTCTTGGTACCAAAAATCACCAACACGATTACCAGAATCAGCAGAAGGCTTCCGGGGCTGATATTAAATGGCATTTGATCCTGCTCCCGGGGCTGTGCCCCTGTTCAAAATGTGCGCCAGCAAAGGCAGGGCGCGAATTATGTTCATGATACCCCCGCCTGTGCAACAAAACCGTACTCGCGTCACCAAATGGGTACCGGACACCCTATACCCGGTATAGGGTGTCCGGTACCTGATTAGTGGGTGGAGAGCCAGAACGTGACAGGGCCGTCATTGGTCAGGCTGACCTGCATGTCGGCACCGAACTCACCGGTCGCGACCTTGCCGAGCCCTTCTCGGCAGGCAGCTACGAGCGCATCGAAATACGCTGACGCCTTCTCCGGCGCAGCGCCCCGGGTAAAGCTGGCACGGGTGCCCTTCTTCGTATCCGCCGTCAGCGTGAACTGAGGAACGAGCAACAGCCCGCCCTGGATATCCCGAACGCTAAGGTTCATGCGGCCCTCATCGTCGGGGAACACGCGGTAGCCAAGCAGGCGCTCCGCCAGGCGGGCGACGTCCTTGTCGGTGTCATCGCGATGGACAGCGACAAGAACCATGAGCCCACGGCCGATTTTCCCGACAGTCTGCCCTCCCACGGTGACGTCGGCGCGGGTAACGCGCTGTAGCAATCCGATCATTTCTCGTGCGTGTTCCTTGTTTTTGGGGGCCCCGGGGACTTTGTTAATGCAAGCCGGAGAATGATAAGACACATCGAGGCGGGCTGCGTGGGAGACTGTTTTGACCGGCCGGTGGGACAAGCGGTCAGATATTGACCCGTTGAAAATGCCACGGATGGCGAAAATCGACGTTTCTGTCGGCCGGACCAAGGAAGGCGTTAGCCCCGATCCCGTGATCGGGGCTATTTTTTGGCCAATAAGTCACATAAAAGGTTGGTTAGGCCTCAATTAAGCAATCAAGGTGGGAAAACTCATCAAATAACTCTTCCCCACTCTGGGGTCGGCGCCCCAAATTGGCATTCCGCCGGCCGAGCAATACACTAGCGGCAATACCCACTCTCCGGAATCACCATGAAGAGACGAGAATTCGTAGGCGGCCTGGCCGCTGCGGCGGGCCTGACGGCCTGTGCTCAGGAACAGGGCGATTGCAGCAATGGGGCCGCAACCGGCGGTGAGACATTCGAATGGTCCTGTGTGACCTCGTGGCCACCCAGGTTTCCGGGGCTGGGTATGGCGCCCGAGAATGTCGCTTCCCGGGTGGAAGCCGCATCGAATGGCCGTCTCAAGATCAAGATCTACGGCGCCGGCGAGTTGGTGCCGGCCTTCGAGGTCTTCGATGCCGTCTCAAGAGGAACCGTCGAGATGGGGCACGGGGCCGCTTACTATCACAAGGGCAAGGTCGACGCTGCGCAGTTCTTTACCGCCATTCCGTTCGGCATGACGAATGCCGAACTCAATGGCTGGCTCTACTATGGCGGTGGCCTGGAGCTGTACCGCGAACTTTACACCCCATTCAACCTGGTGCCATTTCCGACAGGCAATACCGGCGTGCAGATGGGTGGCTGGTTCAACAAGGAAATCAACTCGATCGACGACCTCAAGGGCCTCAAGATGCGCATCCCGGGCCTGGGCGGAGAGGTGCTACGACGGGCGGGTGGAACACCGGTCACGTTGCCCGGCGCCGAAATTTTCACAGCGCTGCAAACGGGTGCGATAGACGCTACTGAGTGGGTTGGTCCCTACAACGACTCCTCGTTCGGACTGCACAAAGCGGCGAAGTACTACTACTACCCGGGCTGGCAGGAGCCGGGACCAGGGCTCGAGACAATCATCAATAAGGCGGCGTGGGAGTCCTTGCCACCGGACCTGCAGGCCATCGTGGAGACGACGTGCCAGGCAATTACGACAGACATGGCTGCCGAATACACAAACGGCAATGCAATGTCGCTTGCACAGCTGGAGCAGGACAAGAACATCGAGATTCGGCCATTCCCCGGGGAAGTGCTGTCACTGCTGAAGTCGATCGCGAAAGAGGTTGTGGAAGAGCTCATGGCGAACGACCCGGCATCGGCGAAGATCGGCAAGGCTTACTTCGAGTTCCTTGAGAAAGCGTCAGCGAATTCACGCCTCTCAGAGCAGGCGTACCTTGCTGCCCGCGACGACTGACACAGAAATTGCGGCGAGCATGATCGGTCAGAGCCTCATGCGCCGTAGATCCTTTCTGGCAACCAGGTAACAAGCGCTGGAAATGCGGCAATCAACAGCAACGCAAAAAGCTGGATCGCCACAAACGGAATAGCGCCGCGATAAATCTGCGCCGTAGACACAGACGGCGGCGCAACACCGCGCAGATAGAACAACGCGAATCCGAATGGCGGTGTCAGGAAAGACGTCTGCAGATTGATCGCAATCATAATTCCGAGCCAGACAGGATCGAGGCCCATGGCCAGCAACACCGGCCCCACTATCGGCACGACCACAAACGTGATTTCTATAAAGTCCAGCACAAAGCCCAGCAGGAACATGACGAGCATGACCACGATCACTGCACCCACTACACCGCCCGGCAGTGATTCCAGAATGGCGCGCACGCCATCATCGCCACCGTAACCGCGGAAGACGAGCGAGAATATCGAGGCACCAATGAGAATAAGAAACACCATGCTGCTGATGCGCAGCGTGGCCCGCATGATGTCCTGCAGCCGTTCCAGGTTCAGCTCGCTTCTTAACAACGCAAGAATCAGGGCGCCCATACTGCCGACACCCGCCGCCTCGGTCGGTGTGGCAAGGCCTTTCAGGATCGATCCGAGTACCGCGAAGATCAGAATCAGCGGCGGCGCCAGCGCCTTGATGACCTTTATAAAAGAGACCTGCTCCCCGGGCTCGCGTTGATGCGGCGGAATTGACGCCGGCCGGAAGAACGCCAGGCCGAGTATGTACAGCATGTAGAGGCCGACAAGCATCAGGCCCGGAATAAGCGCACCCGCAAACAGGTCACCGACTGACACCGTCTTGGGAGAGAAAACGCCCATCTCCTGCTGTGCCTGCTGGTAGGCCGTTGTCATGACGTCGCCCAGCATGACCAGGATGATCGAAGGCGGAATGATCTGCCCCAGGGTTCCCGACGCACAGATCGTCCCGGTCGCGATCTCCGGCGAGTAACCGCGCTTCAGCATCGTGGGCAGCGAAAGCAATCCCATCGTCACTACGGTTGCGCCGACAATACCGGTGCTGGCCGCAAGCAACATCCCCACGAGCGTTACGGAGATACCCAGGCCCCCGCGCAGGCTGCCAAACAGCGCGCTGAGTGTCTCCAGCAGCTCTTCGGCTATCCGCGCTCGTTCAAGAGTGACTCCCATGAAGACGAACAGCGGCACCGCAACCAGTGTTTGGTTGGTCATGATGCCGAACACGCGGTTTGGCAAACCGAGCAGCAATGCCTCGTTAAAACTGCCGCCAATAATGCCGAAGCCGGCAAAGATCAGCGCGGTACCGCCCAGCGTGAAAGCGACGGGGAAGCCCGCCAGCAAGACGAGGATGACCGTAATAAAGAGTAATGCGGCCACCCATTCCATGTCAGCCGCGTCCCAGGGTCTTAAGCGATTTCAGGAACAGTGACAGCCCCTGCAGCGCAACGGTGACGGGCATCAGCAACACTATCGACTTCAGCATCGGCACCAGCGGGTATGGCAGGCCGCCCGACTCGCGTGACATTTCGCGAATGCTCCAGGATTGCGTGACGAATTCGAATGAGTTCCAGGCAAGGAACAGGCAGAGCGGCAGCAGGAAGATAATGACCCCAACCAGGTCTACCCACGCACGGCGCCGGTTGCTCATCTTTCGATAAAAAACATCGACCCGCACATGTCCTTCATCCTGCAACGTGTACGCCGCTCCCAGCATAAACACGGCCGCGTGCATCCAGACAACCGACTCCTGCACCCAGATCAAACCGGCGTCAAATATGTAGCGCATCACCACGACAACGAAGGTGACTATCACCATGAACAGGGTCAGCCAGGAAGCCGCGCGACCGACGACCACGCTGGTGCGGTCGAGCACGTTATCGGGAGCAGGCGCGCCCAAGACTCAGGTGCGCCAGAATGTTGGCGTAATCAGAACCAGTAGTGTGAAGATCTCGAGACGACCGAGGAGCATGCCCACAACCGAGATCCACTTGGCCGTGTCGGTCAGGTCCATGAAGCCGGACGCCACACCGCCCAGTCCCGGCCCGAGGTTATTCAGTGTCGCGGCCACAGCCGAAAACGCAGTGACCTGATCGAGCCCGGTCGACATTATGGCGAGCAGCATGACGCTGAAGACAATCATGTAAACCGAGAAAAAGCCCCAAACGGCCTCGACAACCCGTGAAGGCACCGCCTTGTTGCCGAGCTTGACCGGGATCTCAGCGCTTGGGTGAACCAGGCGGACGATCTCGCGCACACCCTGTTTGTAGATCAACAGCAAGCGGATGACCTTGATGCCGCCCGCCGTAGATCCGGCCGAGCCGCCAATGAAACTCGCAAAAATGAGCAAGGCCGGCAATGCGGCTGGCCAGATAGCGAAGTTCTCGGTGGTGAAGCCCGTTGTCGTGGAGATCGAAACTGACTGGAACAGGCCGTCGAGGAAGGTATCGAAGGGATCAGCGAAGCCGCGATACAGAAACAGCGAGGCGATGACCACGCAGGACAGCGTGATCAGGATAAAGCTGTAAGCGCGGAACTCCTGGTCCTGAAAGTAGTGCTTGATCGACACGTAGCGCCAGGCGAAGAAGTGCAGCGAAAAATTGATGCCCGCCACAAACATGAAGAACACGCAGACGAGGTCAATCGACGCGCTATCGAAGGCCGCAATACTTGCGTCATGCGTCGAAAAGCCGCCGATCGCAACCGTTGAGAACGCATGACACAGGGCGTCGAACCAGCCCATGCCCGCGACGCGATAGCCGATCATGCAGGTGATCGTGAATGCAAGATAGACATACCACAGCGCCTTCGCCGTTTCGGTAATCCGCGGCGTCAGCTTGGTGTCCTTAACCGGCCCCGGCGTTTCGGCGCGGTACAGCTGCATGCCACCGACACCCAGCATGGGCAGCACAGCGACCGCCAGTACGATGATACCCATGCCGCCCAGCCACTGGAGTTGCTGCCGGTAATACAGAATCGAGGCCGGCAGTTCATCGAGGCCGGTCAACACGGTTGCCCCGGTCGTCGTCAGCCCCGACATCGACTCAAACACGGCATCCGTAAACGACATCGACAGGACATCAGAAAAATACAGCGGTGCCGCACCGAACGTACCCAGTACCGTCCAGAATGCGGCAACGACAAGGAAGCCATCGCGCAGCCGCAGGTCTTTCTTCGAGCGATGTACCGGCAACCAGCAGATAAAACCAGCGGCGATAGTAAGGCCGAAACCTTCCACGAACGGCAGCCAGGAGTGGTCGTTATAGTAGATGCTGAACGCGATGGGCGGCAGCATGGTGAGGCTGAACATCATCAGCAGCAAGCCAAGAATGCGCTGTACGACCGTCCAGTTCATGAGGCTGCGTTCCTAGACAAACGAAACGCCAACCTGGAACAGGCTTTCGAGTTTCTCGATCTTGCGCCGGTCGGTCATGAACAGGATTACATGGTCGTCTGCCTCGATCACCGTGTCGTGGTGCGCAATAATCACGTTGTCGTTACGCACGACGGCAACGATGGCGGTGCCTTTTGGCAATTCGATGTCCTCAATGCTGCGGCCAACGACTTTGGAGTTGTCCGCGTTGCCGTGAGCGATCGCTTCCATGGCCTCGGCTGCGCCGCGGCGCAGCGAATGCACCTTGACGACATCCCCGCGCCTTACGTGCGCGAGCAGTGAACCGATCGTTACCTGTTGGGGCGAGATGGCAATGTCGATGCTGCCGGATTCAACGAGATCCACGTACGATGCCCGATTAATCAACGCCATTGCCTTGTGGGCGCCAAGGCGCTTCGACAGCATCGAGCTCAGGATGTTGGCTTCTTCCGAGTTCGTCAGTGCGCAGAACACGTCGACGTTGTCGATGTTCTCCTCGAGCAGCAGTTCTTCATCGGCGGCATCGCCAACCAGCACGATAGCTTTGTTGAGCTGTTCGGAAATGACGCGCGCCCGGCTCTGATCGCGCTCGATAATCTTGACCTGGTTTGTTTGTTCCAGCGCCAGTGCGAGTCGGACGCCGATGTTGCCACCGCCCGCTATCACCACACGACGGACCGGATCCTCAAGACGCCGGATTTCGCTCATGAAGACACGGATGTCTTTGCGGTCGGCAATAAAGAAGACTTCATCATCTTCCTGGATGACGGTTTCGCCGTCGGGGAGCATGGCATTGCCATGCCGGTAAATCGCGGCGATACGCGCTTCGGAATTAGGAATATGATCCTTGAGCGTGGCGATGCGCTGACCGACCAGCAGGCCGTCACGGTCGGCACGCACGCCAACCAGCCGCACGCGACCGTCGGCGAAATCCAGAACCTGGGTTGTGCCGGGGTAGAGGATAAGCTGTTCGACAAACGAACAAACGAGCTGCTCCGGGCTGATGCGCACATCGATCGGAATCGCATCCTGGGTAAACAGCTTGGTTGCATTCATATACTCGGCAGAGCGAATGCGTGCGATTTTTGTGGGCGTACGAAACTGGGTGTACGCGACCTGGCAGGCCACCATGTTGGTTTCGTCGGAGTCGGTCAATGCGACGACGATGTCGGCATCGCTGGCGCCGGCACGTTCGAGGACTTCCGGATAGGCGGCGTGTCCTACGACCGTGCGAATGTCGAGCCGGTCCTGAAGTTCACGAAGAACCTCGGGCCGCTTATCGACAACGGTGACTTCGTTGGCCTCTTCTCGCGACAGGTGATAGGCCGCGGACGAACCCACCTGACCTGCGCCGAGGATTAGAATTTTCATCGCGCGTAGTTTACATCAGATCGAGGTTGGCATAACTGAGTACAAGCCATTTTGTGCCGGCGCTCTCAAAATTGACTTCGACCCTCGCGTGGGCGCCCTGACCCTCGCAGTTGAGGATAACGCCGTCACCGAATTTCTTATGATGTACACGCTGCCCGAGCCGAATTCCCATGTCGCTGCCAGCGGAGATTGGAGTCCGTCCACGACGCGGAGCCCGCGCCGAATGCAGTGGGCGGGAAACCTGTATGCGCGGCCGCACTTCCTCGACATATTCGTCAGGTATCTCCGCGATGAAGCGCGATGGCTGTGCGAAATTATCCATGCCATGCAGGCGGCGTTGTTCTGCATGCGTAATGTAAAGCGATTCCTTGGCGCGGGTGATGCCGACGTAGCACAGGCGACGCTCTTCCTCGAGCCCATGTGGGTCTGCGATTGAGCGCTGGTGAGGAAACAGGCCGTCTTCCATGCCACAAATGAAGACGAGTGGAAACTCCAGGCCCTTGGCCGAGTGCATCGTCATAAGCTGCACGCAGTCTTCCCAGGCATCCGCCTGGCCTTCGCCGGCTTCCAGGGCCGCATGGGCCAGGAACTCATCAAGCGGCGACATTTCTTCAGCCGGATCGGGCTCGAAGCTCTTCGCGGCGCTAACGAGTTCCGCGAGGTTTTCGATCCGCGTTTCGCCTTTCTCGCCTTTTTCCTTGCGAAAGAACTCGGCGAGTCCACTTATGTGGATGACATGATCGACCTGGTCGTGCAGATCGAGTCCCTTGGTCTCGCGCGCCATGCGTTCGATAAGGGACATAAAAGCATTGACGGCATTTGCCGCACGGCCGTTCAGGTCATCGCTGGCGATCGCGCCACCGGCACGCCACATCGAGCAGGCATTGGCGCGTGCGTATGAGCGCATCATGTCGAGAGTGCGCGCACCGATACCTCGTGTCGGCTTGTTCACTATGCGCTCGAACGAGCTGTCGTCGTCGCGATTCGAAATCAGGCGCATGTACGCCAGCGCGTCCTTGATTTCCATGCGCTCGAAGAATCGCAGGCCACCGTAAACGCGATACGGAATCCGGGCGTTGATCAGGCTCTCTTCAAGCACTCGCGACTGGGCATTCGAACGATACAGAATCGCCGCGTCAGCACGCAGGTTGCCGTGGTCGATCCAGTCGCGCAGCTTGCCGATAACAAAGTCCGACTCGTCGCGCTCGTTATAGGCGGAGTAGACCTTGATCGGTTCGCCCTCCGCGCCTTCGGTCCAGAGGTTCTTGCCCAGTCGCGATGCGTTGTTTGCGATGACGGCGTTGGCCGCATTCAGGATCGTCGCTGTCGAACGGTAGTTCTGTTCGAGCTTGACGACCCTCGTGCCTGGGAAATCCTTTTGAAACTGATGAATGTGCTCTACACGCGCGCCGCGCCAGCGATAAATCGACTGGTCGTCATCGCCGACGACAAACGGCACGCCATCACCGCCGGCCAGCAGCCGAAGCCAGGCGTACTGGATCGCATTCGTGTCCTGGAATTCGTCGACGAGCAGGTGCTGGAAGCGTCGCCGGTAGTGCGACAGCAACTCTTTGTTGTCGCGCAGCAGCTCGTGAGCGCGCAGCAGCAGTTCCGCGAAGTCCACGAGGCCGCCGCGCTGGCAGATTTCTTCGTAAGACTGGTACAGCGAGATCATCTGGCGACGATTCGGGTCACCTTCGTCATCGAGGTGCTGCGGGCGCAGGCCCTCGTCTTTTTGCGCATTGATGAACCACTGGATTTCCTTGGGAGCCCAGCGGCTGTCATCGACCTCGAGGCTCTTGAAGAGACGCTTGATCAGCCGCAGCTGGTCGTCGGAGTCGATGATCTGAAAGCTCTGTGGCAGCCTGGCTTCACGCCAGTGGCGCCGGAGCATGCGATGCGCGAGGCCGTGGAAGGTGCCGATCCACAGGTGTTGCACAGGGATTTTGAGCAGCGCTTCGATGCGGTGCCGCATCTCCGCGGCCGCTTTGTTGGTAAAGGTCACAGCCAGCAGGCTATGCGGCGATACACCTTCGACGTCGATAAGCCAGGCAGCGCGGTGTACGAGCACGCGCGTCTTGCCGCTGCCGGCGCCCGCAATGATCAGGGCCGGCTCAGCGGGCGCAGTAACCGCCTGACGCTGCGCGTCGTTGAGATCTTCGAGGATTGGTGTGACGTCCATCTGGCGCTGACAACCGGGCCTGAAGCCTGCCGGGGAAAGCGCGAAAGTTTAGCAGTATTACTGCTGCCAACGAACGCCTATTAAGTACCGGGTGCGGTCATATTGAATACGGATGTCGTTCGAGACTCTCTCAAACAGCTCCGCCTCGGCGACGATACTGATATGGCGCGTCACACGGTAGGAGGCCAGTAGCTCACCCTCAAGAGACTCCTGCGTCTTGCGCCCGGCCGTCGGCTCGTGGAATGCGAAAGCGTTGGGGAAATCATAGAGGTTATAGGTGCCGCTGGCTTCAAGGTCGAAGCGACCGCCCGGCGACCAGTGGAACTCGAACCCGAAGCTGTCGCGCGTGTAGTCATTGTAGCCAACGTACTGGTCTGTTCGCGCGGTGCGCTCGATATCAAAGCCGAACCACATGTTGCGGCCGAGTCGCTGGCGGGCGCGCAGGGACAGTGCCACATAGTCATAGCGAATATTCGGGTTGCCAACGCGTTGCTGGCCATCCAGATCGAAGGCCGGCCGATCGCCGTAGCGGCGGCTGTAGTAGTCGGCGGTTAGTCGCAGCAGCGAAGTGCTTGTGAACTTGAACTGGCCGTACGCGCTGAAGAGGAAATACTCGTGGTCATACTCCGGGAGCACGCCCGTTTCCTCATAGTTCCAGAGCTCACCCTTGACGCGTACGCCGAACGACAGCATTTCGCCGGATTGCCTGGCGGAGAACTCGGGGCCGTAGCGCAGGTAGTTCATTCGGTCGTCGACATCGACGCCACCGCTGTTTCGTGGCAGGCCGTTATCAGGGTCGTAGTAGACCTCATCATTTTGCGCGACTTTGAAAGCACTATGTACACGGCGGTCGCGCCCCTCTTCCTTGCGCCGGTATTCGCTGCCGACACTGAGTTCGTGCAGGTATTCATTGGCGTTCTCGAATTCCTCGTCGGGATAGTAACGACCGACGAGGCGATAGGCGCCATAGAAGCCCTCAAACGGCAAGCTGTTGATTTTGTATTTGGCCGACAGGGAGACCGGGACAAATGCCCCGCTCCGGACCTCCGGCACCACCACGGGGCGAGTCGGGTCAGACAGGTCACGATACGGCCGGTCCGGCGACCGGAAGATATTGCTGTCATTGCCATAGCCGACGGTCGCATGCAGCTCCAGGTCGGTGAACTCGCGCTTCTCTTCGCGCTCCTCGACCAGCACCTCGAAGTCGGTCGGCCGCTCTTGCTGAACACGAATACGGGATATGGCCACGACCGCGAATTTCTGCAACCTGGGATTCACATCCTGGTCGCGCGCGAGCCGGAACCAGCGCAACGCTTCATCCAGCTCGTCAAGCGCATAGGCGTTCAGGCCCAGGTTGTAGTGCGCGGCGACGCGTAAGGTCGGGTCCTCGACCGCTCGCAGGAGATGTTCTCTCGCCCGGATGTGCTGCTTGGCACGATAGTGTGCGACACCCGTGTTGTAGTGAAGCAGTGGGGTATCGAGTCCGCCCTCCGCGGCCTGGCTGTAGCGCAACAGGGCGGCCCAGTAGAGATCATCCCGGAACAGCCGGTTGCCGTCGGCAAAGTACTGGTCGGCGGTCATCGCGTGCGCCGTGCCCGAGGGCACCAGCGTAGCGATGGCAGCCATCAGGGCGAGAATCGCGGTGATGAAAATCCTGTTATGCATGTAGAGCGTAGCCAAGCGTTATGTCAGGTATGGGAGCATATCGGTAATTGCGCTCCCTAAACTATGACGTGGCGCAAAAAAATCCCCCCGAATGCGTCACAAACGGGGGGATTTCGGTGTTTTGGCGCCTGTTGCTGCCTGTTCAGGCGGTGCCGGGTGACTCAGCTGGAGGAATTGTCGTCAGTCGTCGTCGCTGGAATCATCATCAGATTCATCGTCGTCATCGTCATCTTCTTCGTCGAATTCGTCGTCGTCGACATCCTCGCCGTCTTCGAAGTCATCTTCGTCTTCCATTTCGTCTTCTTCGTCGGCGTCGTCATGCTCGAACTCGTCTTCCATTTCGTCTTCTGACTCGTCTTCGAACTCATCTTCCATTTCGTCCTCAGACTCGTCTTCGGTCGAGGACGAATCGTCCGAATCGTGGTCAGATGCGTCGTCGTCTCCTGACTCGCTCTCGTCATCCCAGTCTTCGTCCTTCACGTCATCGTCGTCGGGACCGTCCATCTTGGCGATGGTGCTGTCGAGTTCGGACACGTCATCAAGGACAACCATGGTTACGTCGAGGTCATCAAAATCCTCGGCGGCGCGCGCTGTGGCCGGTGCGAACGCCATCAAGGTGAGTGCCAGGACGGCAAAAAATATGTTCAGCTGTTTCATTGACCTACTCCGTTAGCTCACTTCTACTCGTAACCGGAATGTGCGGTCACGGTCATCATGCTCAAGCCGCGCAAGTACTTCGCCACCCGCAGAGGATAGGGCGATGAGTTCGAGCGGCAAAAAATTCTTGCCTTCCACGAGGCTGGTTTGCCAGGTAATTTCGCGCTGGCCCGGGAATCCCGCGAGTTCAATGCCAACGGGCAGTGTAACCGTGAGCGTCGCCATGTCGAGCGCCGCCGCCGATGCAAATACGAGGTTCACCGTACGGGGTTGCTCGAGCGTCATCGTGATCCCCGGAATACTGTCCTCGGGCTGCGGCAGGTTGGGCGTTGCCAGGAACGTGGCGCCGACGAACCAGAGGACCAGGCCGGCGGCGATCGCCGAGCCGAATCCGGTCATGACCCAGCGGTTACGCTGGCGGCGCGATCCCTCATGCGTCGCACGGGCCAGTGCCTGATCATAGAAACCTGCGTCGGCCGTCGCCATGGGATAGTCCTTTAATAGCTCGAGGATCTCCTGATCCCCTTCGTTCCGAGAAGTGTCTGTTTCGCTTGTGTGCATAGTCCTGTCCTACCTGCTTCCTACACGACCGGGTTCAGGAAAAGGTTCCGTCTGCGGTGAGAATTTCGCGCAAGCGCGCCCGGGCACGATGCAGCCGGGACTTCACCGTCCCGATCGGTATTCCTATAAGCTTATGAATTTCATCGAGTTTATACCCTTCGGTATCGTGCAGAAGCACAATCAGCCGATGTTCGTCGCTGAGCTGTTTCAGCGCCAGGTCCAGCTGATTCAGCTTCTCGAGACGGCGCTGATCCTGCTCCGGGTTCTCGGTGCCCGCAAAGCCCTCTATGCCGTCGACCGGCAGGAAGCCCTCCTCGACGGTATGCATGCGGCGGCGGGCAAAGCGCCGCCGTTCGTCGATGAACAGGTTGTACATAACGCGCGACAGCCAGGACCCCGGTTCCTCGATGGCGACGAGATCGTCGAGTTTGCCGAAGGCCTTGATCAGCAGTTCCTGGAAAAGGTCTTCAGCCTCGGCCTTGCGGCCGGTCAGTCGAAATGCGAGGCGGTACAGCCGATCAAAATGCGGCCGTACGAGTGTTTCAAATGCCTGTTTGTTCGCTTCGGAGCTCATGTTAACCCGGAGTGTAATACGTCACCCGGGAACGCACACTCATGAGCACGGCAGTTTAGATATTTAGCTGGAACAACAGGTAGTGATCGATAAGCAGGGCTGCAAACAGGAACCCCAGGTAGCTGATCGAAAACCGGAACGTTTTCATCGGTAGTTCCACGTCATCGGGATCGCGGTACATCCGGATCGCGTAATAGAGAAAATACACATCCAGCACGATCGCAGATAGCAGATAGATAATGCCGCTCATGCCGATCAGGTACGGCAGGATCGTCACCAGCACGAGCAGGATCGTATAAAGCAGAATGTTCAGCCGCGTGTAGGCTTCGCCGTGTGTGACCGGCAACATCGGAATGTCGACTTTCGCGTATTCTTCCTTGCGAGCAATGGCCAGCGCCCAGAAGTGCGGTGGTGTCCACACGAACACGATCAGGAACATCAGCAGCGCGCCCGCTTCAATTTCGTTCGTGACAGCGGTCCAGCCGAGAATCGGTGGCGCAGCGCCTGCGGCACCGCCGATCACGATGTTCTGCGGCGTCGCCCGCTTCAGCCAGACCGTGTACACGACCGCGTAACCGATCAGCGATACGAAAGTGAGAATCGCCGTCAGCGGGTTCACGAGCAACACAAGAATAAACATCGAGATGATGCACAGGATCGTTGCGAATACGAGCGCCGACCTCTCGGTTAGCTTGCCCTGTGGCAGCGGCCGGCCCCGGGTACGCATCATCTGGATATCGATGCGCGCGTCGAGAATGTGGTTGAAGACGGCCGCCGAGGATGAGGCCAGGCCGATACCGAGTGTGCCGAAAACGAGCGGTGCGACGCCGGGCCACCCCGGCACGGAGACAAACATGCCCACGATGGCGGTGAATACAATCAACATGACTACCCGAGGTTTGGTCAGCTCGTAGTAGTCGTTCCAGTTTGTGTGTCTCTCTACCGTCGTGTTCACTCGGGGTTCCAACTAGCCGATGCGGGAAAGCTCCAGCAAGTGCTTGATATCCTCAACCATGGCGCTCGGCTCGATGTCCGGGCGGAAATACAGAACGAGATTTCCGAGCGGATCAACCAGGAAATAGCCACCGGAGGCGAGGTCTGTGGGTTTCTTGTTCTCCAGCAAGTCGCTGAGATCGCTGTCCTGCAGCGTTATCAGGCCCTGATGCTCATCGGCAAGCAGCACTGTATCGGGCGCAGTATCACCGTGCAAGAAGACCCGGAGCAGGCGGTCCATTTCCTTGCCCAGCATCAGGCGCGACTGGCGCAGTGTGTATAGCGAGTATTCACAGGCCGCATCGCATGCTGCTGAATTTTCGTAGATCAGCGACCAGCGCCCATCGGTGCGGGCGTGCAGCGGCGATTCGGGCAGGGCGTCGGTCAGATTGACGATGGGCTCGAGTAGTGCGCCATTGTTAGTGCGTCCGTCGGGCGTCAGTCCCTGTCCACCGAAATACAGCCAGGTGGCAATTGCCAGCGGCCCCAGGAAGACGGCGGCAACCAGCAGCAGCTGGACGCGTCCTTTTCTTGTCTTGTGAGTAGTCATTATTTGAAGCGTTGCTTGCGGTAGTTCCAGATCAGAAGGCCGGAGAGAACGGCGCCCATAGCAAACCATTGCAGCGCGTAGCCAAAATGCTTGCCCGGTCCGAACTCGGTGGGCACCCAGTGCCGGAAGAAACCGTGCGCTTCCTCGTGATCCATAAGCAGCACGAATGGCTGCACGTCACGACCAAGCGCGGCCGCAACCTCTTCGGATGAGGGGTAGACGGCGCCCTTCGGCCAGCTATCCTGTGCATTGACGGCATCGCCCATTTTCATGCCGGCGCGCGGCAGCGATCCGGCGCGACCCCGTACGGTCAGGCGGTTCGCCGGCAGATCAAGCCGGGAGAGGTCCAGCGGCTCGGCCGTTTTCTCTATCCAGCCGCGATTAACGAGCAGTACCGGCTCCCCGCTGAGCCCGATTAGTGGCGTGATGACGTAGTAGCCGTAGCGGCTGTTGACAATAATGTTCTCGAGCAGAAGCTGGTGTTCGCTGTCGTATTGTCCCGCTGCCTGCAGGCGCTGGTAGGGGCGCACTTCCATGCCGTGTTGCCAGGATACGAAGCCTGTCTCGTCCTTAAATAGCTGCTGATCGGCGCGCTTCTCGAGGCCGCGGCTGATCTGCCAGGCGCCGAGACCCGCGAACTGCACGACGAGAATCGTGCCGACCAGGAGGGGCAACCAGGAAGGTAACGGCTTTTTGGTCTTGCTGTTCACGCTATACTGCGCGCTCGTCTTCTATGTGTGTCGATTATGAAGTTTATTGTCTTCATCTTACTGGCCGCTATCCTGGTCAGCCTCGGTTCGGGCTTGTACTACCTTTCCGGCAAGCGTCACGATTCGCATAAGGTACAGCGGGCGTTACAAATTCGCGTAGCGCTGTCAGCCATGCTTGTGCTGTTCCTGCTCTTATCCTACCTGATGGGCTGGCTGCAGGCCTGACCAAGAGCAAAACGGGCGCCGCAGCGCCCGTCGTTGATCCTGATTCGGTACCGGACACCCTATTTCCGAAATAGGGTGTCCGGTACCTATATTTACATCCAGTAGACGAAAACGTACAGGCCGATCCAGACTACGTCGACAAAGTGCCAGTACCAGGCGACCGCTTCGAAGGCGAAGTGCTTGTCTGCCGTGAAATGCCCCTTCAACACGCGAAAGAAAATAATCGTAAGCATGATCGCGCCGATCGTTACGTGCATGCCGTGGAAGCCGGTCAACAGGTAGAACGTTGAACCATAGATTCCGGTCGAGAGGGTCAGTTTCAGGTCATCGTATGCGTGGACGTACTCAACGCCCTGCAGGTAGACGAACACGAAGCCGAGCAGGAATGTCGCCGCAAGGAAGACGGACAGCTGCGTACGCTTGCCGGCGATCAATGCGTGGTGCGCGATCGTTACCGTGATTGAAGACGTCAGCAGCAGCGCCGTGTTGATCAGCGGCAGGCCAAACGGCGGCATTGCCGTGTAGTCACCGCCAATGTTGCCCGGGCCATTCGTCGGCCAGGTGCTCTCGTAGCCTTCCCATAACAGCAGGTTCGTAAAGAAGTTGTTGCTCTCGCCACCGAGCCACGGAATGGACATGTTGCGGGCGTAGAACAATGCGCCGAAGAAGGCGGCAAAGAACATGACTTCCGAAAAGATGAACCAGAACATCCCCTGGCGGAATGACGCATCTACCTGTGCGTTGTAGAGGCCGTTTTCGCTTTCACCGATGACCGCGCCGAACCAGCCCGTGATCATGAAAATGATGATCGCAACGCCGGTAAGCATGATGTAAAAGCCGGCACCTGCGCCGTTTAGCCAGCTCGAAACTCCGACCATGAGGAACAGAAGGCCAAGTGAGCCGACGGCGGGCCAGTGGCTGCCATGTGGGACGTAATAATGTTCGTCTGAGTGAGTCGTCATTTTGATTCTCTGGAATTCAAGAGCGTTCTTAGTTCGATGCCACGCGTGCGGTGTCGAAGAATGTGTATTGCAAAGTAATGGTGTCCACGTAGTCCGGCAGGTCCGGATCGACAATAAACTGCAGCGGCATGGCCCGCTCTTCGCTGGCAGCGAATGACTGGCTGTTGAAGCAGAAGCATTCGATCTTGACGAAGTGCTCGGCTGCCGCGACCGGCGCTACGCTTGGCACGGCCATCGCGACCTTGTCCTCGCCGGTCATGTTTTTCGCCGTGAACGTGGCGAAGTACATCTGGCCGGGGTGGACGATCATGCTGTCCGCGTCCGCCGCAAATTCGAAGGGTGCATACGAGTTAACGGTCGTTACAAACTCAACGCGAATCTCGCGATCGAGATCGGGCGCCTCCGTTACCGCCACCGCTTCCGTATTAGTGCGACCACCGAATCCGGTGATCTCGCAGAAGACGTCGTACAGCGGCACAAGCAGGTAACCAAAACCAAACGCACCAACAACGACCACCAGCAGCGCCAGTACCAGGTTTCGATTTGCCTTGTTTTTCTGCTCGGAACTCATACCCATCCTGCTTAGGAGCGGACTAACGCCCATCATGATGAAGCCAAGGTAGAACGCCAGGGCAATCGCCACGGCGATCAGGGTCGTGCGACGGATACGCCTTCTTGCGCTCAAGCTCGTCCATGCCTTACTCGAAAGACTCGGTTGCAATGCGCGCCTTTGGCGGCGTCGTAAACGTATGCCACGGTGCCGGTGACGGTACCGTCCATTCGAGGCCGTGCGAGCCTTCCCATACGCGATCCGTAGCCTTCGCGCCTTTCTTCGCAGTCAGGAGGACCCACACGAAGATCAGCTGCGACAGACCGAAGCCAATAGCGCCGACACTGGAAACCAGGTTGAAGTCAGCGAACTGGACCGAGTAGTCCGGGATGCGGCGTGGCATACCTGCCAGGCCCAGGAAGTGTTGCGGGAAGAACGTGAGATTGACAAAAATAGTAGACATCCAGAAATGCAACTTGCCAAGACTCTCGTTGTACATGTGCCCTGTCCACTTCGGCAGCCAGTAGTAGGCGCCGGCCATGATGGCGAACACCGAGCCCGGCACGAGCACGTAGTGGAAGTGTGCGACAACAAAGTAGGTGTCGTGGTACTGCACGTCGGCCGGCTGGATAGCGAGCATCAGGCCCGAGAAGCCGCCGATGGTAAACAGGAAGACAAACGCGAGCGAGAACAGCATCGGCGTCTCGAAGGTCATAGACCCACGCCACATCGTTGCGACCCAGTTGAAGATCTTCACGCCCGTCGGGACGGCGATGAGCATGGTCGCGAACATGAAGAACAGCTGACCCGTCAGCGGCATGCCGACAGTGAACATGTGGTGTGCCCAGACGATGAACGACAGGAACGCGATGCACGAGGCGGCGTAAACCATCGAGTCGTGACCGAACAGCTTCTTGCGCGCGAACGTCGGAATGATCTCCGACACGACACCGAAGGCCGGCAGAATCATGATGTACACCTCGGGATGCCCGAAGAACCAGAAGATGTGCTGGAACATGACGGGGTCACCGCCGCCGGCCGCCAGGAAGAAGCTCGTGCCGAAGAACTGGTCGGTCAACAGCATTGTGACGGCGCCTGCCAGCACCGGCATTACCGCGATCAGCAGGTAAGCGGTGATGAGCCAGGTCCAGACGAACATCGGCATCTTGAGAAGCGTCATGTCCGGTGCGCGCATGTTGATGATCGTCACGATGACATTGATGGCGCCCATGATCGAACTCAGGCCCATCAGGTGCACCGAGAAGATCAGGAACGGGAACGCGTCGCCCGTCTGCAGCACGAGAGGTGGATACATTGTCCAGCCACCGGCAGGTGCGCCACCTGGCATCAGCAGGGTCGAAAGCAGGATGCCGAACGCGATGGGCAGAATCCAGAACGACCAGTTGTTCATGCGTGGCAGCGCCATGTCGGGCGCGCCGATCATCAGCGGGATCATCCAGTTCGCGAGGCCGACAAAGGCCGGCATTACCGCGCCGAACACCATGATCAGAGCGTGCATGGTGGTCATCGAGTTGAAGAACTCGGGGTGCACAAACTGCAGGCCGGGAATGGCGAGTTCCGAACGGATGACCATTGCCATCGAACCGCCGATGAAGAACATCAGCAGGCTGAAGACAAGGTACATCGTGCCGATGTCCTTATGGTTGGTCGAGAACAGCCAGCGCCCGATGCCCTTGGTCGGGCCGTGGTCGTGATCGTCGTGGGCCGCGGCGTTGGTGTCTACGGTAGTAGCAGTCATACCTTAATACTCCGAAATATTGCTTATTGTGCGCTGGCGAGTTTGGCGCCGTCGTCTTTGCGGGTGTCGACCCAGGCCTGGAAGGCCTCGGGCTCAACGACTTCGACAACGACCGGCATATAGCCATGATCCTTGCCACACAACTCGGCGCACTGGCCGCGATAGGTACCGACCTCATTCGCCCTGAACCAGGTCTCGTTAACGATGCCCGGAATAGCGTCTTTCTTGATAGCCAGCTCAGGGACCCACCACGAGTGGATGACGTCGTTGGACGTCAGCAGCAGGCGAACCTTCGCGCCCCTGGGCACGACCAGCGCGTTATCAACGTCAAGCAGGTAGTTTTCAACGCCGTTTACATCAACGCCGGACTGTTTGCGACGAGCATCAACACTGGGACGGGCGAGGCTCGAATAAAACTCGACACCTTCGTCCTGGTACCTGTAGTGCCACTTCCACTGGTATGCGGTAATGACGACGGAAAGGTCGGGGTCGCGTGTGTCTTCAAGCTTGATCATCGTTTCCGCCGCCGGCACGGACATGATCAACAGGATGACGACCGGAATCGCTGTCCAGATAACTTCGGCAGTCGTACTGTGCGAAAACGTCGCGGGTTTCGCGCCCTGCGATTTACGATGCTTGAAGAGCGAGATGATCATCACGCCGAAGACGACGATGCCGATGGCCACACACCACCAGAAGACCATCATGTGAAGGTCGTAGGTCTCGGCACTGAGGTCGGTAACGCCTTTGGGCATATTCAGCGCCCATTCGGCATTCGCCGTATTGGCCATTACCAGGCCCAGCAGGCCCCAAAACGATTTTCGTATCATTAGTTGTCCACCCTGCAACCGTCGAAACGATCGCAATCTGTCTAATATTCCGGATGTTGACGAATACTGGAACTGCCAGTGAGCGCTGGCCCGGTGACCCCGGGAATTCGTCGATCGGCCGGTTTGCAGCCTAAGCCAGCAAAAAAGCTCGGGCAGTGTACTTAAATCGCCGCGCCCATGCAATCCTTCTGATGGAAAGCTTGATGAGATTAATTCTTATTTAACAACGGCTTAGCCGCGTAACGGAATGCGATCCGCATCGATTCTGTAGTTCATCGGGTCGTTTCTTGGGCCGCCGCCCCAGCAATGCCCGTAAACGAGCTCAAGGTCGAGGACAATCTTGCCGTCCGCGCGTCCCGAGGCAAGCGCGTCGGTCATCGCCTGAAAGCGGTGCCTGCCGACCAGGCCGCGACCGCGTCCCGCAAGGGCGTTGCGCGCGCCCGCCCGGGTCAGGTCGGCAAATAGTCTGTCGGGTGTTTCGTAGCTGACCTGCAAACGATCAACATCCAGCACAGGATCGCGGAGGCCGGCGCGGACCAGGCCGTCGCCGATGTCGTGCATATCCGGGAACGGATTCACATGTGCCTGATTATCGATGGCAGCCCAGGCGTGGGCGAGCTCCCGAAGACTGTCGGGCCCCAGCGTTGCGAAGGCAAACACACCGTCCTTCTTCAGGACGCGCGAAACCTGCTCAAACACGGCCTGTGGATCGGGCGTCCAGGGCAACAGCTGGTTCGCTACGACCATATCGAACGCCTCGTCGGCGAACGGCAGCTGTCGTGCGTTGGCCTGCACGAAGGTCGAGCGCGAAAACCAGCGCTTGCTCTTGCGCGCGGCACCCAGCATGGCGCGGCTAAGGTCGAGTGACACGACATGCGCCCGTTTGAAGCGCCGGCGAAGCATGCGCCCCGTTGCGCCGGTCGCGGACCCGAGGTCGAGGATGGTTTCCGGTTGCAACAACAAGGGCTCGAGGCGCCCGAGCAACCCGTCGCGGGTGACGGTATGGACGAAATCGGCGCCGTCAAAGTCCGGCGCCGCGCGATCAAAGCGCCGTTGAATGTCTCGCAGTCGCAGCATGGGCGAACCGTATCACGCTTTGTCCGTGTTTCGCGGCGAAAGGCGCGTGGCCTGGTAAGCCTGCGGCGATGACAATAATGTGATGCTGATGCGTGCTTTCGACAGAGCGGTCATGCCCCTGCGCTGCGTCTTCTGTGGCACGCGAACACGCGAGGACGAGCACTACATTTGTGGTGGGTGCGATGCCGACCTGCCGCGAGTCCAATCGCCGCCTCCCCCGGTATCGTCACCCTGTGTGCATGAGATCGCACCGCTCGCCTACGAGTTTCCCGTCGACGTCGCAATCAAGGCGCTTAAATTTCGCAGAAAACTGTTCTATGCGCCGGCGCTGGCACAGCTTCTCTGCGATGCCTGCCCCGCGTTGTCGCCTGATATCGACGCGGTCCTGCCCGTGCCGCTGCACTGGCGGCGCAGGTGGCTCCGCGGGTTCAACCAGGCGCTCGAGATTGCACGACCCGTGGCGCGACATCTGGATGTCCCGATCCTTACGAATGTCGTCCGCAGACGGGCAACGCGGTCCCAATCGGGCCTGAGTGCCAGGGAGCGCGCCAGCAACCTGCGTTCGGTATTCGGCGTTCGCGGCAGGCTTGAGAGCGAGCACCTCCTCATCGTCGACGATGTGATTACGACCGGGGCCACGATCCACGAAATCGCCCGCGTGCTCAGGCGTGCCGGCGTGCCAAGGATCAGTGCGCTGGCCGTTGCCCGCGCCTGATCGAAGCGCCTTGATCTAGGTCATGGATGGTCGCAGAGTGCAGGAGGAACATTCCCGATGCACGTACAGATTCCTACAGGGCCACCCGATGCAGCGGCACACCAATGCGCTACCGGCGCTCGTCACGATCATTGTGGCGGGGGCTTTTCTTTGTTCGGCCACTACCCGGGCAGATGACGGTATTGCTGTCGACAAGCCGGTGGAGCAAATCACGGTTGTGGCCCATAAGGATCGCCGCTCGATTCGGAGCGTGGCTGCGAATGTCACGGCGCTGTCGCGGGACGCACTGAAAAATGACCTGGCGACGTCGCTAAAAGACGTGTTCCGCTATGTGCCGGGTGTCGATTACGAGGCCGCAGGCACGCGCTTCGGGACCGAGGGAATCAATATCCGTGGGATCGGCGGCAATCGCGTGGCGATCCTCATCGACGGCGTGTCGTTGTCCGACCAGTTTGACGTGGGAAGTTTCTCGAATGCCACGCGGGACTTTATCGACGCAGGGCTAATCCAGAGTATCGAAGTATTGCACGGGCCGTCGTCGGCACTGTATGGCAGTTCCGCCATCGGCGGCGTCGTCGCAGCACGCACGCCGGATCCATTTGAGCTGAGCGGCATCACAGGCCATGGCGGCGACGCGCTCGTGACCTGGCAGGGCCAGGACTCGAGCCGGCACGGAAAGGTTTTGACAGCCATCGGCGATCGTCAGCGGGGACTGCTGCTTGGGGCGAGCTGGCGCGACGGAGAACAGGCCGATTCGGCCGCGGCGGACGCCGCTCTGGATACACGTAACTACGAGCGACGTACCGGGCTCGTGAAGTTCGTCACCGAAGATCGCCTCGGTGGTACCTGGCGGATGGCACTGCTGCACCAGGATTCTGCAATCGATTCGAGCCTGACGTCGCTCCTCGGCACCGGCCGCTACCGATCGACGACCGCGCTGCTCGGCGATGACAGCTACCAGATGGACATGCTGAATGTGTCCTACGACTTTGTCGGAGATTGGCGGTTGTTTGACACGGGTGTCGTAAGGGCGTTCTACCAGGATGCCGAGATCGGGCAATTTACGCTCGACGAACGAGCCAATGCCAGCACGCCTGTATCAATCGATCGTTTCTTCTCGTTCGCACAGCAAACCCGGGGTTTCGAGCTGAACCTCTGGAAAGATCTGACCGGCGATGTCGTGGCGCACCGCATCGGATTCGGCCTTGCCTGGCGCGATCACCTTATCGAGGAGTATCGCGACGGCCTGCAGACCACGCTGGGTACAGGTGAGCAGACCAAGGACCTCCTCGGCGAAGTGTTTCCGTTGCGTGACTTCCCGATCAGCAATACGGTTGAAGCGGGCGTCTACATCGAGGACTCGATGTCATTCGGCGACTGGGTCGTCATTGCGGCGGTGCGTGCCGATCGCTTCGAACTGAAGCCGCGCCTCGATTCAATGTACGCGGAAGACTACCCTTTTAGCGCGCTTGTGCCGCTGACCGAATCCGACGTTTCTCCGAAACTGGGCCTGATCTATCAGCTTAATCACGCGATCGACATCTATGCACAGTACTCGCATGGATTCAGGGCGCCGCCGTATGCTGACGCCAACATCGGCCTCGAAATACCGCTGTTCAATGTACGGGCGATCCCGAATCCGGACCTGACCTCGGAGTCGTCCGATGGACTGGAGTTGGGCTTGCGCGTGGTGGGGTCCGACGCGACGGTGCGGCTGGCCGTATTCCAGACGCGGTATGAGGACTTCATCGAGTCGAAAGTTCGATTGGGTGTTGATCCGGAATCGGGGCGGGTCCTGTTCCAGTCACAGAATCTCCGCGAGACCGAAATCAAGGGTGTCGAAGGCGCCATTTCCTGGCGATTCGGTGAGCAGCGATCATGGGGAGTCGATCTTTCCGCATTCTATGCAAAGGGCCGGAACACAGAGACGGGTGAGCCACTTAACTCGGTCGGTCCACCACAGGCCGTAATTGGCCTCAACTGGTATTCGGACGATGAGCGCCGGCAACTGCGACTGAAAGCGACGCTAACGGACGACTGGTCGGGGCGCGATGCATCGGGCGGTCCGCTGGTCGAGCCATCGGGATACGCCGTTCTCGATTTCTACCTGATGCAACGGCTTGGACGACAGATGAGTGTCCGGGCCGGATTGCACAATCTTGCAGACCGAACCTACTGGCACTGGGCCGACGTGCGGGGCCTGTCCCCCGACGATCCGATGCTGCCCTATCTCGCGCGTGCCGGGCGCAGTGCCTCGCTTAGCGTAAACGTAAATTGGTAAGAAATGACCAGGGAGTACATTTCATGACGTACAAAAATTACAGACTGCTCGTACCGTTCCTGGCACTGCTGGTGTTCGGCTGTGCACAAGACGATGCTGGCGCCGCCAGCGTCGCCGACACGGCCGTACACGATGCCGAAGTGGC
Organism: uncultured Gammaproteobacteria bacterium; assembly: GCA_963722775.1. Taxonomy (GTDB): domain Bacteria; phylum Pseudomonadota; class Gammaproteobacteria; order Steroidobacterales; family Woeseiaceae; genus UBA1847. The sequence continues at coordinate 77,108 of CAVROF010000023.1, read as the reverse complement.
GGTAGCGTCTACCGACGAACTGATGGCCAAGGGCAAGGGCGTCTACAACGCCAACTGCGCTGCTTGCCACCAGCCTAACGGCCAGGGCCTGACCGGAGCGTTTCCACCGCTCGCCGCTAGCGATTACCTCAAGGGTGATCGCAAGAAGGTCATGGGCGCTGCGTTGTTTGGGCTGTCCGGTCCAATTACGGTAAACGGCGTTGAATACAATGGCGTGATGCCCAGCATGGGCCACCTGCCCGATCAGGATCTCGCCGCGGCGTTGACTTACGTATTTGGATCGTGGGGCAACGACGGTGCAGCCGTAAGCGTTGCGGAAGTTGCCGCATTGCGTGCAGAACTCGGCCAGACTGATCGCGCCGCTGGCGAACGTCACCAGGGCGCAACGGAAGGCGAGCTTAAGTACCAGGGCGCTCCGTCAGCGATCTCGGGTGCAGACACTCGCCAGATCATGGCCGCCGGTGGTCCGATACTTAGCGAAGCCGAGTTTGGCACAGCGACACAGCTGTATTTCGAACGCTGTGCCGGCTGTCACGGCGTGCTCCGCAAGGGCGCGACGGGTAAACCGCTGACGCCGGATATCACGAAAGAGAAAGGCACGGACTACCTGAAAGCACTGATCACATACGGCTCGCCGGCCGGTATGCCCAACTGGGGCACCTCGGGCGAAATGACGCCGGAACAGATCGACATCATGGCGCGTTTCCTGCAGCAGGAGCCACCGGCACCGCCGGAGTACGGCATGCCGCAAATGAAAGCCAGCTGGAACCTGATCGTTGCACCGAAAGATCGTCCGACGAAGCCGCAGCACAAGCGCAATATCGAGAATATCTTCGCGGTTACGTTACGTGATGCGGGTGAAGTCGCGCTTATTGACGGCGACACCAAGGAGATCATCATTCGCCTGAAGACGGGCTACGCCGTGCACATTTCACGCGTATCGGCATCCGGTCGTTACATACTCACGATTGGTCGCGATGCCAAGGTTGACATGATCGACCTGTGGATGGACCCGCCGGCACGCGTTGCCGAGATCAAGGTTGGTCTCGAGGCACGTTCAGTTGAAACGTCCAAGTACAAAGGCTACGAAGACAAGTACGCGATTGCCGGTGCCTACTGGCCGCCGCAGTTCACGATCATGGACGGCGATACACTTGAGCCGCTGAAGATCGTATCGACGCGCGGCATGACGGTTGACACGCAGGAATACCATCCTGAGCCTCGTGTCGCTGCCATCGTCGCTTCGCACGAACATCCTGACTTTATCGTCAACGTTAAGGAAACAGGGCACATCCTGCTCGTCGACTACAGCGACATTGATAACATCGCTATAACCGATATTGGCGCTGCCAGGTTCCTGCATGACGGTGGCTGGGATCGCACGAAACGTTACTTCCTGACGGCGGCCAACCAGTCGGACAAGATTGCTGTAGTCGACTCCAAAGAGCGCAAGCTGGTTGCGCTGGCTGACGTGACCAAGACACCGCACCCGGGTCGCGGCGCAAACCTCGACGATCCAAAGTACGGGCCGGTCTGGGTTACAAGCGCCCTCGGCAACGCCAACGTCACGTTCCTCGGAACCGACCCTGAAGGTCATCCGGATAACGCCTGGAAGACGGTTCGCGTAATCGATGGCATGGGCGGCGGATCGCTGTTTGTGAAATCGCACCCGAAATCATCGAACCTCTGGGTCGATGCGCCTTTGAACCCGGACACCAACTTCAGCCAGAGCATCGCGGTATTTGACGTGAATAACGTTGAAGCAGGTTTCCAGGTTCTGCCGATTGCCGAGTGGGCGGATCTTGGTGAAGGACCGAAGCGCGTTGTGCAGCCTGAATACAATAAAGCGGGTGACGAAGTCTGGTTCTCGGTCTGGAGCGGCAAGGAACAGGAGTCCGCAATCGTCGTGGTCGATGACAAGACGCGTAAGCTAAAGGCCGTGATCAAGGACGCCGGGCTCGTTACGCCGACGGGCAAGTTCAATGTGTACAACACGCTGCACGACGTCTATTAAAGGATGAGAAGGCGCTGCTGCTTGCAGCAGCGCCGTGATCCTCCAGGTCACGGCGGATCGCTAGTCGTAGGGGCGGAGTCTCGCGAGGCTGTGTACGAAGATAAGGCGGTCATCGATCGTCAGAATGCCGTCGTCGGACATGACGCGAAACAGCCGGGACAAGGTCTCTGGCGTGATCGACAGGCGCGACGCAATGATGTGCCGGGGAAGGTCGAGTCGTACGGTTGCCTCATCATCATTGCTTTCGACAATATGATCGATCAGGTAACTCGACAGACGGCTGCGGGCATTCTGAATTGTCAGCCGCTCGATTTCTCTAACGCGCGCATGCAGGTGCCGGGATACATCACTTAGCAGGCGCAAGCAGGCATCCGGGTTATTGCGGAGCAAATCGAAGTAGCTCTGGTTCGGTATGCGAAAGACGGTGCTGTTGCTTAGCGCCTCTGCCGTGACCGGGTATTTGGTTTCGCGCATAAAAAGGACGGCTTCGGCGAAGGTCCCACCGTGGCTAACGACCTCGATAACCTTCTTCTGGCCGTCCGCGGAAATCATGCTGAGTTCGATCTGCCCGGACTCGACCAGGTAGAAGTTGTTCGCCTCGTCGCCGCGATGGAACAGGGCCGCACCCTTTTCGAAAGTCTCCACGGCGATGCTGGTGATCAGCTCATCGAAATCGCTTTCTTCCAGGCCGGAAAAAAGATAATGGCGCCGAATCGCGTCACGCTGGGCCGTGTCTTTCTCCATCTCAGCTCCAGGTGGTGAGCCCGATTACGCCAAACCAGGCGAAGTAGGCCGCAACCACCAGGTGCAGGAATGCACAGCCCGTCGAGTACCAGTAATTGACTCGGTTCATCGTGGCCCTGCGATCTCTTACCGCCACGTAGGCGCCGATAGCCGCAAGCACGCCAAACAACAGTGTCGTCAGCATGATGCCCACAGATATCGCGGTTGGCTTGCCGAGCAAGGCAAACGGGTCTGCCATGCCAAACGAAAACAGCGTGATGAGCGCAATGACGAACAGACCGGCGAGCAAAGGCCAGACACGAATCCAGATTCCGGGTCCGGGGGGGATTTTGCCGCGCCAGCGGCGCACGCCCCAGATCACCGCGTACAGAACTGAGCTCACGATAGCCAGGCCCCACAACGCCGCGATGACGAGTTGGGCGTAGATAAGCGTGGCGGAGGCCGGTTTCAGAACCGTCATCCCCGCATGAACAACCGGCCCGGCCAGCGGATCCACAACGCGGGATAAGGAAACCGACCCGGTCTCGGCGTGCCGATACAGGTCCGGGGACGCAGCGACGAACCTGACGGGCTCACCGCCAAGCAGCGGCGCAAGCATCAGGGTGTTGTCGTCAAAAGACAGTTTCTGAATATTGAATACACGTTCGAGGAAATAGGCGACTTGCTGGCGCGGGTTGATCGGGTAGTAGAGCCCGGCAATGTCGCGATGCTCCGGGGCGACCGTTGGCACGTCGAGATCAGCGGGCCTGGTCAGCTCACGTGTTTCGAAATCACGCACCAGGTCGGAGATCTGGTTATAGGCTGCGCCGTTACCAGAGTTGATCATGATGGCATGACCCACACGCGCATCCGGCAGGTAGGCGAATTCCGTCAGTCCGCCATTCACGCCACCGTTGTGTTCCCGGTAAATCCAGTGCTTATGGCGCGACGAATAGTTGTTTAATCCGTAGCCGGTTTCCTGCCCTGCGGCCGCTGCTGTCGTGGACGATGGGGTTTCCATGCGGCGCAGGGACTCTTCCGACACCAGCTGAGCGCCGTCGACGCTGCCGCGATTGACAAAGAAGCTCGCGAAGCGCGCCATGTCGACCGGCGATGCGTTGATCGAACCCGAAGGACGCATGTTGATATGCCAGTAGTCCTGCGGCTCGCCATTGGTGTACAGCGTGACACCGCGTTCCTGTACATCTTTCGACAGGCGGTACGTCGCCGTGCGCATGCCGAGGGTGTCGAAGAAATGTTCCTGAACGTAGTCCTCGAAGTCCTGGCCCGTCAGTTTCGCAACGATATAGGCGGCGACGGGGGGACCCGCGTTGCAGTAGGACATTCTCGAACCGGGTTTCCAGCGGGATGTGCGCGAGTGTGGGTGAAAGTCCAGGGCCTCTTTCAGGCTCACAGCCGATGGGTCGTTGTGCGCGTACTCCGGCAGGTGAATGTCGTCCCAGCCCGTAGTGTGCTCGAGCAGGTGCACGATTCTTATCGGGTCAGTGTCTTCCCAGCGGTTATCGAATTCTATTTCGGGCGCGAGGTCCGCCACCCTGTCATCGAGTGAGAGCACACCTTGCTCAACCAGCTGCAGCACGGACAGCGCGACGAACATCTTGGACGTTGAGCCGATACGAAACATCGAATTCTCGTCGGCATCGATGTTCCGCTCAATGTCTGCCTTGCCCAGGGCGCCGATCCAGACCGGACCGTTTTCGTCGACCATGGCAATGCCCATGGCTGGCACCTCGTGCTCTTCCATGAGATCGAGAATGGCGCTCTGCAGCGCTTCGAGCGTTGCGGGAGGGGCCGGTTCTTCATCAGCCCAAAGCGCGCCGCCGAGGAGCAGGAACGCGAGTCCCAGGACCCAACAGAGCTGCTTTGTCATGTCACGCCACCGGGTTGAACGTGTAGTGCAGAACGATACCGATGAAAATCACCATGCCGATCAGGTGATTCTTTAAGAAGGCCTCGAAGCAGCCGGCAGGCTGGCGGTCACGAGCCAGCCAGAGGTGCCAGGCCATCATGCCCGCCGCAACAGCCACGGACAGGTAGTACCACGGCCCGAGCTCGGCCCGGAAGCCAACGAAAACGAGCCCCAGCAGCATAACCAGTTGCAGGCCCGCGATGACGAACAGGTCAACCTCGCCGAACAGGACCGCCGTTGATTTGACGCCGATCCTGCGGTCGTCCTCGCGGTCGACCATGGCGTAAAACGTGTCGTAGATAACCGCCCATACCAGCGCAATGGCAAACACCAGCCACGCAAGCTCAGGCGTCTCGCCGGTTTGTGCCGCAAAGGCCATGGGGACGGCCCAGCCGAATGCCGCGCCCAGCACAAACTGCGGAATCGACATGTAGCGCTTGATGAACGGGTAGATGATCGTCAGCGCGGCGCCGATAATGGCGAGGACCTGCGCCTGCTTGTTCAGCATTGACGCCAGGCCAATTGCGATCAGTCCGAGCGCCGCAAACAGTGTGAGTGCTTCCAGTGGTGCGACGGCGCCGGTCGCCAGCGGTCGCGTGCGTGTGCGTTCAACATACGGGTCGATCTTGCGATCGGCGAAATCGTTCAGGACGCACCCGGCCGAGCGCATGATAAACACGCCAATCACGAAAATGACGAACAGGCCCTGGTCCGGTGTGCCCTCGCCCGCCAGCCACAATGCCCACAGCGTTGGCCACAACAACAACCAGGTACCGATCGGCTTGTCGATGCGCATCAGCTTGCCGTAGTTGCGAAGCTGGCTGGCAATCTCCGGCGCGTAATCTGCGAGGGCGAACGTCTTCATGCTCGCGATTCTACACTTTGCCGTAGCGTCCGGCATCGCCCAGCCAGCGGCGCACGATGGCCGCGGCCCGGCGGGACGATGACTTGCGGATGGCCTCCGCGGTGATCTGTACCTGCGGCATCAGCTCCGCGTCGCGAACGAGGTTCGCGACCCGGTAGTCGGGCAGGCCGGTCTGGCGCGTACCGAGCAATTCGCCCGGGCCCCTGAGTTCGAGGTCGCGCTGTGCAACCACAAAGCCGTCGTTGGTGTCGCGCAGTATCGCGAGTCGTTCCTTGGCAATGCGCCCGAGAGGCGGCTTGTAAAGCAAGACGCAGTGACTTTGTGCCGCGCCCCGTCCGACCCGGCCACGCAGCTGGTGCAGTTGCGACAGGCCCATGCGCTCGGCGTTCTCGATAATCATCAGGCTCGCATTCGGCACATCAACGCCGACCTCAATCACCGTGGTCGCAACGAGAACCTGGATCAGCCCTTCCTTGAAAGCCTGCATGCCGCGCTCTTTTTCAGCCGGCCGCATGCGTCCATGCACCAGCCCCACGCGCAACTCGGGCAGGGCTTCGGTCAGCACCTGGTAACTGGCTTCGGCCGCCTGGTAGTCGAGCACCTCGGATTCTTCGATTAGCGGGCAGACCCAGTAGGCCTGCTGGCCGGCCGCGCATGCAGCTCGTACGCGTTCGACGATCTCCCCGCGTCGCGTATCGGGGACGGCAATGGTCGACACGGGCCGCCGGCCCGGCGGCAACTCGTCGATAACCGACGTATCGAGATCCGCGTATGCCGCCATTGCTAAAGTTCGGGGAATGGGCGTTGCGGTCATGACGAGCTGGTGGGGATGCCCCTCCGTTCCCACACCCTTGTCTCGCAGCGCCATGCGCTGGTGTACGCCGAAGCGATGCTGTTCGTCGATGACAACCAGCGCGAGCCGGTCAAACTCAACGCCCTCCTGAAACAAAGCATGCGTGCCGACGATTAACTGCGCGCGCCCCTGGGCAATCGATTCCAGGGCCTCGCGTCGCGCTGCGACTTTCTGGCTTCCGCTCAACCACGCGGACTCGATGCCAAGTGGCCCGAACCAGTCGGAGAAATTCCGCCAGTGTTGCTCGGCCAGGATTTCCGTCGGCGCCATGATGGCCGCCTGCACGCCGCACGCAATGGCCTTGAGGCACGCGATGGCCGCCACAACGGTTTTGCCGGAGCCGACGTCGCCCTGGATAAGGCGCATCATCGGGTGCGGCTGTGACAGGTCGCCGAGGATCTCATCAACCACTCGCTGCTGTGCACCTGTCAGGGTAAACGGCAGGTCCCCGATAAAGCCGCTGACCTGTTCGCTACCGTCAACCAGCGCGATCGCATCCTCGGTTTCTGCAAGCGCGCGCAAATTGCGCAGGCTCAGGTAATGAGCCAGCAGCTCTTCGAAAGCGAGCCGCTGCTGGCAAGGGTGCTTGCCGGCCAGCATCTGTTCGATGTCTGCATCGGGCGGCGGGCGGTGGAGGTAATGAATCGCCTCCGCCAGCGAAGGCATCCCGAGTTTCCCGGTGACAGACTCGGGCAGTAACTCGACAGGCGGATCGTCGTGTATTGCTCGCAGGGCCTGATCGGTCAGGTTACGCAACCGCCCCTGTTGGACGCCCTCGGTTGCCGGGTAAATGGGCGTAAGCGAATCGCTCATCGCAGCGCCCTGACCTTCCCTCAGGATGCGGTACTCAGGGTGAATCATCTCGACGCCCGCAGTGCCGCGACGCACTTCACCGAAGCAGGTCACATGCACACCGTTCTGAAACTGAGCCTGTTGCTGACGCGAGAAATGAAAGAAGCGGAGTGTGAGCTGGCCGCTGCCGTCGCTTACGCGCACGAGCAGGTTGCGTCGTCCCCGGTAGGCCGTTTCGGCAAGCAGGACCTCGCCACTGACGAGACAGCGAGCGCCGGCAACCAGCGCGCCGATCTTGACGAGTTGCGTGCGGTCCTCGTAGCGCAGCGGCAGCAGGAACAGCAGGTCCTCGACACGATGCAGCCCGAGCTTCTCCAGCTTCTTCACGAGCGCCGGCCCGACGCCCTTGAGAACGGTTAATGCGTCAGATAGCAAGGATCGCGTCGGCCTCGATGTCGACACCTTTCGGCAGCGCTGATACCTGTACAGCGGCGCGCGCCGGATAGGGCTCATCACAATACTCGGCCATGACTTCATTCACAGCAGCGAAGTTGCCAAGGTCGGTCAGGAAGATGGTGATCTTCACGGCATCATTCAGACTGCCCCCCGCCTCCTCTGCGACGGCCTTGAGGTTGTCAAAGACCTGTCGCGCACGGGCCGCGAAATCGCCTTCGACGATCTCCATCGTTTCCGGAACGAGTGGGACCTGTCCGGACAAGAAGACAAACTGGCCGACTTTTATGGCCTGCGAGTATGTGCCGAGCGCCGCAGGGGCGCTGTCGGTGTGAATGGTTTGCTTGGTCATTGAAAACTTCCGGAATTGGTGACGGGTATCAGGCGCAGTCGCGAGAGACGCGGATGACGTTTGGCATCTTGCGCACGTTGCGCATTATCTGCGCCAGGTGAACGCGGTTCTTGACCTGCAACAGGAACGTCAGGATGGAGCAGTCGTCGTGGCGACTGATCACCTCAACCTGCTCGATGTTCGACCGGCAATCGGCAATGGTCGCGGCGACCTCGGCCAACACGCCGGTGCGATTGCGCGTCTCGCACTGGATCTGGCAATGGAATTCGCGGTCGATATCCTTCTCCCACGTGACGGCAATCCACTTCTCGGGTTGCTTGCGGAAGTTTGAGAGGTTGCCGCAGTTATTACGATGAATGACGACACCGCGTCCGGCCGTCAGGTAGCCCATGACGTCGTCGCCCGGAAGCGGGTAACAACACTTGGCATAACTGACCACCATGCCCTCGGTGCCTGCAATGACCAGGCTCGCGACATCTTCAAGGCTCTCGCCTTCCTCATCGGCCCCGATCAGGTAGCGTGCGGTCAATGGCGCCAGGCGTTCGCCCAGGCCAATTTGTTCGAACAGTTCTGACGTATCGTTCAGGGTCAGATCCTCCAGCGCTTCGCTCATGCGTACCTTGCCGACTTTGCGCAGCGACGAGTTGAGATCCTTGAGCGACTTGTCGAGCAGGCGCTTGCCGAGATCAACAGACTCGGTGGAACGCAGGTTCTTCATATGATTCCGAATCGCCGTACGCGCCTTTGCCGAGCGCACGAATGTCAGCCAGTTGGGATTCGGCTTGGCGCCACGCGAGGTGATGATCTCGACTGTCTGGCCGTTTTGCAGCGGCGTGCGCAGCGGCACGAGGCCGCGGTTGATCTTGGCGGCAACCGTGCGGTTGCCGACATCGGTGTGCACGGCATACGCAAAATCGACCGTCGTCGCGCCCTTGGGCAGCGGCATGATGTCGCCCTTCGGCGTGAACACGTAGATCTTGTCCGGGAACAGGTCGACCTTAACGCTCTCGAGGAACTCCTCGGACGTGCCCGACTGTTGCAACTCGGCGAGGTTGGCAAGCCATTCGCGTGCGCGACGTTGCGGCGTTGCGTCCGACTTCTCGCCGGCCTTGTAAATCCAGTGCGAGGCAACGCCCGCCTCTGCAACGCGGTCCATGTCACGCGTGCGGATCTGCACTTCCAGCGGCAGGCCCTTTGGACCAAACAGCGTGGTGTGCAGGGACTGGTAGCCATTAATGCGCGGGATGGCGATGTAATCCTTGAAGCGGCCCGGCATCGGTTTGTAGAGCTGGTGCACGAGGCCCAGTGTCTGGTAGCAGGTGCTCACATCGTCAACGATGATGCGAAAACCGTACACGTCAACAACATCGGACAGCACACGCTTTTTTTCCGCCATCTTTCTGTAAATGCTGTAGAGGTGTTTCTCACGACCGATGACCTGACCGGAAATGCCGTCCTCGACCATGGCCTTGCTGAACTGGTCAGAGATGCGCCGCACAATTTGCTTCTGGCTGCCCTTGCTCTTCCTCAGCGCATTCTCGAGCACGCGGTAGCGGTACGGGTGCAGGTGTTTGAAACCCAGATCTTCGAGTTGCACCTTGAGTCGATTGATACCCAGTCGATTGGCGATTGGCGCATAGATGTCGAGCGTTTCGCGCGCGATGCGCTTTTTCTTTTTCGCTGGCATCGCGCCGAGCGTCTGCATGTTGTGCAAACGGTCGGAGAGCTTGACCAGGATGACGCGAATATCCTCGATCATCGCCAGCATCATCTTGCGGAAACTTTCGGCCTGGGCCTCGGCGCGACTGCGGAACTGGATCTGGTCGAGTTTGCTGACGCCATCGACGATCAGCGCGACTTCTTCGCCGAATTTGTTCTCGATCTCCTCAAGCGTTGCCGAAGTGTCTTCTACAACGTCATGGAGGATGGCCGCACAGATGGCCTCGGAATCGAGATGCATCTCGCCGAGCTCCTGCGCAACTGCGACCGGGTGCGATATATACGGTTCGCCCGACTTGCGGGTTTGGCCCTTGTGAAAGGCGGCGCCGAATTCGTAGGCTTCGAGGACTTTCTTGACCTGCTCGTCCGGCAGGTAGGTCTCGAGCGTATCGACGAGGTGACGCACACCGTGGTCCCGGCGCGAAGCACCCGGGAGTTTCGACAGAATGGTGGCGGCGTAGTCCATGCCCCATCTTAACGGCGTTGAGCCGTATGGGGTACGGGGTTTTTAGTCGCCGATCGAGATGCCGCGAACGGGCAGGATCTCGTCGGTGGCTTCTGGCTGGAGCAACTCATCGGCCATCGGCTGCTCGATTTCTTCGAGGATCGACGAGGTGACGAGGCCCTCTGCGATTTCGCGCAGGGCAACCACGGTGGGCTTGTCGTTTTCGAGCTCAACCATCGGGTCGGCACCGTGAGCAATGCGGCGTGCGCGTTTGGCCGCGACAAGGACCATCTCAAAAATATTTTCGACGTTATCGAGGCAGTCTTCGACAGTAATACGGGCCATAGGTTGTTCTCCGGGGACAGTCACCTTAATTCCCCTGCACCGATCTGTGCGGGGGATAGCTAAGGTGACTGTCCCCATGGGTGGCGTCCAGCTTATATAGCTAAATGTTATAAGGGCTCAGCCGATAATTCGCTCAACGGCGCGCCTTAGCGTCTCATTCGAGGTCGACGAGGCATCCCCTTTACCCACCAAAACGTCCTCCAGCTCCGAGATCGCCCGGTTCAGGTCGTCGTTGATAATGACGTGGTCGAACTCGTCCCAGTGCGACATGTCGGACAGAGCGTCGCGCAGACGCCGTTCGATGACCTCGGGAGCATCGGTACGCCGGTCTCGCAAGCGGCGCTCAAGTTCCTCGACCGACGGCGGGAGGATAAAAATCGTCACGCACTCGGGCATCGACTCGCGAACCTGGCGCGCGCCCTGCCAGTCGATCTCAAGGACGACGTTGCGATCATCCGCGAGATGTTTCTCGACCTGACTGCGACTCGTTGCATAGTAGTTGTCGAATACCTCGGCGTACTCGAGCATCTCGCCCCGGTCACGCAGGCGCATGAACTCGGATTTGGTCACGAACAGGTAGTCCACGCCATCGGCCTCGTTGCGGCGCGGTTTGCGCGTCGTGTACGAAATAGAAAAACGCAGCTCCGGATGCTTCGTGACTACGGCATGCACGAGCGTCGTCTTGCCCGCACCCGACGGGGCTGCAAAAACAAACAGCTTTCCCTTGTGTTCCTGCACGCTTACCTACTCGACATTCTGAATCTGTTCGCGCATCTGCTCGATCAGCACCTTCAGGTCGACCGCGGCCCTGGTGGTTTCTGTGTCAGCAGACTTCGAACCGAGCGTGTTCGCCTCACGGTTGAGCTCCTGCATCAGGAAATCGAGGCGCCGGCCGACGGGCTTCTGCTCCTTGAGGGCACCGCGGATCTCGACAAGGTGGCTCTCAAGTCGATCGAGTTCTTCATCGACGTCAATTTTCGTGGCCAGCAGCGCAAGTTCGACCTCCAGTCTTGCCGGGTCCGCTTCGACGTCGAGATTCGCAATGCGTTCTTTTTGCTTTGCACGCGCGGCGTCGAGTACTTCGGGCATCCGGGTACGCACGCTGGCCGCAATCGACTCTATTTCTGCGCAACGCGATTCGAGCATGTCGGCAATACGTTGCCCTTCACTCGATCGCATTTCGCCGATCGCCGCCAGGGCTTTGTCGAGCAGCGCGCCAGCTTCGGCGACCAGGGGTTCGACATCGATCTCCGCCTGCTGGATGACGCCGGGCCAGCGCAGAATCTCGATGGGATTCACCGCCGCTACATTGGACAGCTTGACGGTCAGATCCGAAATGCGGTGGCTGATGAGCTCGACGAGATCGGTATCGATCTGCATCTCGCTGCTCTGATCGAAAGCTCGCCGAAAATACAGTGCACACTCGACCTTGCCGCGGCCGAGTGACGAGCTCGCCTGTTGCCTGAACGCCTGCTCCTTGGGACGCAGGTCCTCGGGCAGTTTGAACTGCACATCGAGGTAGCGATGATTGACCGCCCGAATTTCCCAGGTCAGCGTACCGATCGCAGTTTCCGCCGACTCTCGGGCGAAGCCTGTCATACTGTGTAACATCTGTTGCCTGCATCACGTTTTTATAAGGACAGACATTCTAAGCTCTGGCCGCAGTTGAAGGCCACACACCACCGACGTCTTATGCAAATCGAATACGCCAAAGTCTCCGCTCTCGGTGACCGTCAGGACAATCAGGACCGCGCCGCGGTCGTGGCATCCGAGGACGCTGCGCTGCTGCTCGTGTTCGACGGCATGGGTGGACACTCGGACGGTGCCAAGGCGGCAGAGACTGGTCTGAAAGTCGTCCAGGACCGCTTCATGAACGCGACCCAGCCGATCTTTGATCCGCAGGGCTTTCTCTATATGGCCCTGTCCAAGGCCCATGACGAGGTTGTTCGGATCGGCGCTGACGTTGCAGTGGACTTCCGGCCGCGCGCGACCTGCGCCGTCTGCCTCGTGCAGGAGGGGGGCGCATTCTGGGCGCATATTGGTGACAGCCGCATCTACCAGGTGCGTGAGGGCGAGGTTCTGACTCGTTCCCGCGACCACAGTCATGTCGAAGTGCTTATCCAGGAAGGCGCTATCTCTGAAGAAGAGGCTCAGGACCACCCGATGCGCAACTTCGTCGAGTGCTGTATCGGCGGCGATGCGCCTGTTCCCGACATGAGCATCACCAACCGCAAGAAACTCGAACCGGGCGATGTACTTCTCGCCTGCTCCGACGGACTGTGGTCGGGGCTCGGCGACGATGACATGGCCGAGATTGGGAAGCCGGGGAATAACAACCTGGTTGAGAATCTCAAGAAACTCAGTATGAAAGCATTGAACGTCAACTCTCCCTACAGCGACAATACGACCGGTACCGCGTTAAGGTGGCTCGGCGGCTAGATTCCCGCTCGCCGCGAAAAGGAGAGTCAACATGCGACCTAGTGGCCGCGAAACATCGCAAATGCGCGTTCTGCGCTTTGTTACCGATTACACCATGCATGCCGAAGGCAGCGTTCTCGCCGAGTTCGGCGACACACGCGTACTGTGCACGGCGAGTATTGAGGATCGCGTCCCTGGATGGATGCGGAACACCGGACGAGGCTGGGTTACCGGCGAGTACGGGATGCTGCCGCGTGCCACGCATACCCGATCCGGGCGCGAAGCATCACGCGGCAAGCAGGGCGGACGAACGCTCGAGATTCAGCGGCTCATCGGACGATCGCTGCGTGCCGTTACCAATCTCGAAGCCCTGGGTGAGCGTTCAATAACACTCGACTGTGATGTCATCCAGGCGGATGGTGGCACGCGTACGGCGGCGATCAGCGGCGCGTACGTTGCGCTCGCGATAGCGATACAGCGCATGCAGGCAGCCGGTCGCCTGAAGAAAAATCCGTTACACGGTCAGGTTGCAGCAATATCGGTAGGTATCTATCGCGGTACACCCGTGCTCGATCTCGACTACGCCGAAGATTCCGAGGCCGAAACCGACATGAATATCGTCATGAACGACGCCGGACACTTTATCGAGGTGCAGGGTACGGCTGAAGGTCACGCGTTCACCGACAATGAGTTCGCAGCGATGATCTCGCTGGCGCGCGGCGGGATCACAGAGATTATCGAGGCGCAAAACGAGGCAATTAACGCGGCAACATCGTGAGCAGCCGGCTGACAAAGGTCGTCATGGCCAGCGGCAACGCCGGCAAACTTCGCGAGATCGCGCGCCTGTTGGAGGGTCTCGGTGTTGACGTTGTGGCGCAGACCGAACTCGGTGTGACGGACGCGGATGAGACGGGCACCACGTTTGCCGAGAACTCGCTGATCAAGGCAGAGCATGCGGCACTAGCCACCGGGCTGCCCGCAATCGCTGACGATTCTGGCCTCTCTGTGGACGCGCTGGACGGCGCACCCGGTGTTTACTCTGCACGCTATGCCGGCGGCGCGGGTGACGAGGCCAATAACGACAAGCTGCTTGCGGCACTCGACGGTGTCGAGGATCGTGGTGCTGCGTTTCATTGTGTCGCGACATTTGTCGACCCTGCCGATCGCGAAGTGCTCGTTGCGGCAGGGGAGTGGCGCGGCTCGATCCTGCATGCACGGCAGGGTGACGGCGGTTTCGGCTACGACCCGCTGTTCTTTGTGCCTGACTGCAACTGCAGTTCGGCCGAACTCGCGCCCGCACAAAAGAACGCACGCAGCCATCGCGGCCAGGCCCTGCGGAAACTGGTCGAGCTGATCCAACAGAAGTACGCGTGAGCCTGCCGCCGCTTTCGCTGTATGTGCACCTGCCCTGGTGTGTGCGCAAATGTCCGTACTGCGATTTCAATTCGCATTCGGCCGGTGCCGGTGCACCGACGCAACGTTACGTGGACGCCTTGCTGGCAGACCTTGACCAGGAGGCAAGGCGCGCGGCTGATCGAACCCTCGAGACCCTGTTTCTCGGCGGCGGCACGCCCAGCCTGTTCGCGCCGGAGGAGATCGGCCGACTGCTCGCGGGTGTGCGTGAGAGATTCGATGTCGCTGACGATGTCGAAATCACGATGGAAGCGAATCCGGGCACCGTTGAGTGCGGCGCGCCGGCTGGCTATCGCGAAGCCGGCGTCAATCGCCTGTCCATCGGTGCCCAGAGTTTTGACGACGATGCCCTCAAGCGACTGGGGCGTATTCACTCAAGCGACGACATTCGTCGCGCTGTCGGTGAAGTGACGTCCGCCGGCTTCGATAATTTCAACCTGGACCTGATGCATGGCTTGCCCGGGCAGACCCTCGCATCAGCTGAGGCCGACGTCCACGCGGCCGTCGAGCTTGGTCCGACGCATATCTCCTGGTATCAGCTTACGCTCGAGCCGAACACGGTCTTTCACGCCCGCCCGCCGGAAAACCTGCCCGACGAAGAAACCACTTATGAGATTCAGGACGCAGGCGCGGCGCTCTTACGCGACGCTGGTTTCGAGCAATACGAGGTTTCGGCCTGGACTCGAGGCGGTCGCCGCTGCCGGCACAACGTCAACTACTGGCTGTTTGGTGACTACCTGGCGGTCGGGGCGGGTGCGCACGGCAAACTCAGTGACGACGGGCGCGTGTTTCGCTACCGAAAGCCGGCCAATCCTCTGCAGTACATGCTGGTGATGGAAGAGAACCCGGCCGGCGGCGAGCTTGAGCGGGTCGAAGACCAAGATGTGCTGTTCGAATTCATGCTTAATGCCCTGCGGCTCAGCGATGGCTTTCATGAAAGGGTATTCCTGGAGCGAACCAGGCTCTCGGCAGAGCGGCTTGAGGAGGCGGCGAGCGGGGCGGTGGCCAGGGGGCTGCTCGAGCGCCGCACGGACTCGACCTGGAGGCCGACCGACCTCGGACGGCGGTTTTTGAACGATCTGCAGGCCGAATTTCTGCGCATTTGATGAGCACCCGGCGGCAAAAAATCCAGCTCGCGCTGGAGGTCCGGACTTGGTCAATTATGCACAAGGCAACGCCCGCACCTATATTTTCAGTGTATGAACGCTCCTATCTCATTTCGAGTGTCGTGAAAGGCCTGTAACATATTGTTTTTTATAGATTAATGAAAATGGACAGAAAATAGTCATATTGGCAGCGGTGCTTGAAAATCCGCACCTTACGCCACTCGTTCAATTTTCCTCCACAAACTTATCCACAGGTTCTGTGGATAAAAATCGAGGGCTTGCGGACGCCGCGTCTTCGCTATATCATGCGCGGCCTTTTTCGCAGGTTGCGTGCTCCGGAGAGCAATAATGAAAGCCGACATTCATCCCAATTACAATTCCATCAAGGTTACCTGTAGTTGCGGCAACGAATTTGAAACGCGCTCGACGCTCCGCGAGGATCTCCTTATCGAAGTGTGCTCCTCGTGCCACCCGTTCTATACCGGCAAGCAGAAGATCGTCGACACCGGCGGTCGCGTGGACAAGTTCCGCAAAAAGTACGGAATGGGCTAAAACCAGGGCCGTGCCGGGCATCGCTCGGTACCATCTATCTGGTACTAAACTTTCGTATAACCACGACTCCGTCTGGCGGAGCTCTCTGCTATGCTCATCTGGTTTGATTACAGGGACATACAGAGGAAAGTCATGAGTCAGGATGCATATCGGCTAATAAGCCCAAATGGTACCGAGTCCGCGCTGCCAGTCCGCAGCGGAACAACAGGCCCCGACCTTATCGACATAGCGCGTCTGTATAAGGAGCACGGCGTATTCACCTACGACCCCGGCTTCGTCGCCACCGGCAGCTGCGAGTCCGACATCACCTTCATTGATGGTGAAGAAGGCGTACTCATGTACCGCGGTTACCCGGTCGAACAGCTTGCGGCGCATTCGAATTTCATGGAAGTGTGCTGGTTGCTGCTCAACGGTGATCTGCCCACGTCTGACGAACTCGAGGCTTTCGAAGATACGATTCGCCGGCACACCATGCTCAATGAGGGCATGCTGAACTTCTTCAAAGGCTTCCGTTACGACGCCCATCCGATGGCGCAGCTGTCGGCTGTCGTTGGCTCGATGTCGGCCTATTACCATGCGGAGATGGATGCTTCGAACCCGATGCACCGGGATATCTTCGCTCACCGGATCATCGCCAAGTTGCCGACGATCGCGGCCGCGGCCTACAAGCTGAATACCGGCCAGCCGTTCATGTACCCGCGCAACGATCTCAACTACTGCGACAATCTGTTGCAGATGTTGTTTGCCGTGCCCGCCGAGCCCTACGAGATCAACCCGATTGCCTCGGAAGCACTCGACCTCCTGTTTATCCTGCATGCGGACCACGAGCAGAACTGCTCGACATCGACAGTGCGCATGGCCGGCAGCTCAGGCGCCAATCCCTATTCGGCGATCGCGGCCGGGATCGCCGCACTTTGGGGTCCCGCTCACGGGGGCGCCAACGAAGCTGTTCTGACCATGCTGGATAAGATCGGTGACGTCAGCCAGATCGGCAAATACGTCGAAAAGGCCAAGGACAAGAACGACCCGTTCCGCCTCATGGGCTTCGGCCATCGCGTCTACAAGAACTTCGATCCACGCGCGACGATTATCAGGGAGATGTGCCACAAGGTACTCGACGCACTCGACAGGGAAGATACACCGTTGTTCGATCTCGCCCGGGAACTCGAGCTGGTCGCGCTCAACGATGATTACTTCAAAGAGAGAAATCTCTACCCGAACGTCGATTTCTACTCGGGCATTATCTACAAGGCCCTCGGAATTCCGACCTCGATGTTTACGGTCATGTTCGCACTGGGTCGTTCGGTCGGCTGGGTCGCGCACTGGCGCGAGATGATCTCGGATCCGAAAGGCAAGATTGCCCGCCCGCGCCAGCTTTACACGGGAGCGGCCGCGAGGGACTACGCACAGATCGCCGACCGCTAGAGGTTCCGGGGACACCTGAAAGGTGTCCCCGTGAGCACGTACCACCTTAGGTCGCGTATCACTACCAAAGGGGGACACCTGAAAGGTGTCCCCCCTTCTATTTAGATGTGCTCAAGTAGTTCCTGCACACCGTCGGTATCGATACGCCTCATCGGCTTGCCGTCGACGGGGCTCATCGGTGCCTGTCGAATTCCGTCTACCGGAAACACGGTCGCCTGGATCGCGCTGTTGCCGTGGTGGAATTCGAAGCCGGCGAAGGTATCGAGCTGGTCGCGCCGACTTTTCAGGCGGCGCTCATACGGTTTGTAACTAACACCCATGTCCGTGAGTTCCATCGCGACAAATTCGGGGCTGTCTGCAAATACGTGGAGGTTTACGGCGGAGTTCTCATCGGCCGTTCCGGACAACACCGGTCCAACCAGCCTGGGTGTGAATGATGACAGCAATTCCATGGCGGACAAAGCGGCGACGCGCATCAAGCGCAGCCGATCCTGATGAGACTCGCCGCCAAATAATTCCAAATGTTCGGCGACAGCCGCTTCGATTTCGGCATTGCCCGGCAGCGAACCGCGCGCGCCGACGCCAAGGCGTTCAGCTGCCTTTTGCTTGGCAACGCGATAATCGCGAATGCCGTGATCGACAATGATGCGCGCAGCCTCCTGCGCAAGCACCAGCCGCGCACGTTCAGTCTCACTGTTGCGTCGTCGTGCCATCGCTCAGAATAAGGGCTCGCTTTCTTCGGGTTCTTCTTCGGGTTCTTCTTCGGGTTCCGGATCGCTGCCCGATGCGTTGTTAAACGGATCGATCATTTCGTCCATGGCCACACATTCGGGTACGTGACCATCACGGAACACTTCAAAGACGACATCGCGTTGTCCTGCTCTGGCAGGGCAGCCGGATTTACGATCGATCAGTACCGAGACAATACCCTCCGGCATGGGCATCTGGTTTTCCGGAACGCCTCTTAATGCGATCCGGGCAAACTCAACCCAAATGGGGAGCGCGGTACGAGACCCTTCCTCGCCAGGCGCGAGCGGCAGGTCGTCGTCGTAGCCGACCCAGACAATAGCTGCGATGTCGCCATTAAAGCCGCCAAACCAGGCGTCGCGACGGTCGTTTGATGTGCCGGTCTTGCCCGACAGGTCGCCGCGGCCCAGGGCCATGGCACGGCGACCCGTGCCGCGCCTCACAACGTCGCGCATCATGTCCTGCACGAGGAACGCGTTTTGCGGCGAGACCGTTTGCGGTGCGATATTAATGCCTTCGAACAGTTCGGGTGCCGTGGTCGCATCCGGCTGATAGACCGTCGCAATCTCGATCATCTCATCGAGCGTCAGTTGCTTCTGTCGCCTGCTGTCGTAGGTAAACGCAGGCTCCCGCGGGACACAGGCATCGCAGACGATGGCGGGGTCCGCGCGGTACAGCGTTTCACCCTCAGGCCCGTAGATTGCGTCGATGACGTAAGGCTTAACCGCGTGGCCGCCATTGGCAAGCGTCGCATAGCCCTGAGCCATGTCGAGCGGCGAAGCAGAACCTGCGCCGAGTGCCAGCGAACCGTTATGCGGCAGGGCGGCGTCGCCAAAACCGAACTTCTCAATATGGCTCACGGCATTGCCAATGCCGGTTTCGAACAGCAACAGTCGCACGGATACCAGGTTCATCGAGCGCACCAGTGCTTCGCGCATGCGCGTCGGACCGTAAAAGCGGCCGCTATAGTTAATGGGGCGCCAGACCGCCTCGAGCTCTGAGGAGTTAATAACGACGGGCGCGTCGAGGACAACGGTTGCCGGTGTATTGCCGTATTCGAGAGCCGCTGAATAGATGAACGGTTTGAACGCCGAACCTGGCTGTCGATAGGCCTGGCGCGCGCGATTGAATTTACTGGTCGTAAAATCGAAGCCGCCGGTCAGCGCAATGACCGCGCCGTCAAACGGGTCGACCGATACGACGGCGCCCTGTACTTCAGGTACCTGTGCGAGCGCCCAGGTGCCCTTGGTCGTCGGCATAATATAGATAAGGTCGCCCGGTGCCATGACCTCTGCCGCTGTTTCGGGTGCTGGGCCGAATGTGTCGCGGTTGATAAACGGGTTCGCCCAGCGAATGCCGGACCATGGCAACGTATCCGTCTTCCCGCCGCGCAATAACAGCGACGCCGTGTTGTTCTCATGGACGGCCGTCACGAGGGCGACGGACAATCCGCCCGGCGCGTACTGTTCCAGCATTTCCCGAATCCCGATTGGCCATTCCGCAAAGGGCTTGGCCAGAATCTCGTCGCTCAAGTCGACGGAGGTTATCGGACCCCGGTAGCCGCGGCGCCGGGTGAACTCGAGCAGGCCGTTGCGCAGGGAGTAATTCGCTGCCTTCTGCAGCCGCGAATCCAGCGCTGTTACAACCTGGTAGCCATCGGTATAGGTGCCTTCGCCATAGCGCTTGAGCATTTCGCTGCGCACCATCTCCGCGACGTACGGCGCGTTTAACTCGACGGCTGCACCATAGAGACGCGACTCCATTTCAAAGGCCATCGCCTCCTCATAGGCGTTGTCATCCAGGTACCCGAGGTCATGCATGCGGCCGAGGACGTAGCCACGACGCATTTCTGCATTGGCGGCGCTGTATACCGGGTTATAGCGAGACGGTGCTGGCAATACGCCTGCCAGTGTTGCGGCTTCCGCAGCGTTGACGTCAGCAAGGCCCTTGTTGAAATAGACCTGTGCCGCGGCAGCGACACCGTAGGCGCGCTGGCCGAAGAACATCTTGTTAAGGAACAGCGCCATGATCTGTTCCTTGGTGAATTCCTGCTCGATCTTGTAGGCAAGAAACGCCTCGCGAAGCTTGCGCGTGAACTTCTGTTCGCGCGTCAGGAAGTAATCGCGAGCAAGTTGCTGCGTCAGTGTGCTGCCACCGCTGGATATATCGCCGGTCACGGCGAGCTGCACGAACGCGCGGACGATGCCGCGATAATCAATGCCAGGATGCACAAAGAATCGCTGGTCTTCTGCTGCAACAAACGCGTCGACTACATGCTGTGGTAGCTCGTCGTAGGTCACCAGGATGCGCCGGCGCTCCCCGATCTCGGAAATCAGGTAGCCGTCACGGCTGAAAATCCGCAGCGGAATTTGCAGCGGAATATCACGAATTGTCTCAGCCGGCGGCAGACCTGGCTGCACATAGTAATAGGCGCCGATGACGCCTGCGGTCACGCCAATACCGCCAATAACGCCCATTCCGAGCAGCACAATGAGTGCGCGAATCAGCTTATGTCGCCTATTGTGACGCAGACCCAATTTTTTTTTCGTTGATTTATGCATAGTTACAGGCGTTTTCGGCGGAATGCCCCGATTTCTGCAGGCCTTACAGCGCCTCATTAAAGATTAACGTGGTGTTCAACCGGTGACGAGAATGTGGCTTTTATGGGGCAATGGCTCAGTAAAGCAGCATCAGGCGGCGATGATAGTCATACCAACCTGAACGCTGCAATAACGAGTCTCAGGTCGGCATGTCGACCGGTTCACGGAAACTGCTCCAAAGTCCTCTTAACATGAGGATTGTCGGATCGTGAACACAGTCACGTTTTATTTAACATTTTATTGATATATAGTTAAATCGCTTTGCTCAGGTCTGGCTTACATTTGACTCGCAACTTACCGACTTAGAAGGAAAAACACGTGCTTTTTGGCAACAAATCACAGCCGCTGCTGGGCCTCGATATCACGACGTCGTCGGTCAAGCTGATAGAGCTTTCCCAAAGCGGGAAGCGCTATCGGGTCGAGTCCTATTCAGCAGAGCCTACACCCCCCAGCTCGGTGAACGAAAAAGCCATTGTCGACGCAAAAGCCGTCGGCGAGGCGATTCGACGCGCCGTTAAACGCGCGGGTGCAAAGGCAACAGATGTGGCCGTCGCTATCAGTGGTGATGCGGCCATTACTAAAGTCATCCAGATGCCGTCGAGCCTTTCCGAAAGGGACCTCGAGGGCCAGGTCGAGATCCAGGCCGACCAGTACATCCCCTTCCCGATGGAAGAGGTGAGCTTCGATTACGAAGTGATTGGCCCGAACGACAAGGACCCCGAGCTAATGGACGTGTTGCTGGTTGCGACACGCACCGAGAACGTTGAGCAACGCCAGTCTGCAGTGAATGCTGCCGGCCTGGCGACGCAGATCGTTGACGTCGAGGCATTCGCCCTCGAGAACGCCTGCCGCCTGCTCAGCCACCAGATTCCTGACGGTGGCATAGGGCAATCGGTTGCCGTAGTCGACATCGGTGCATCGAGCACGACGTTCAGTGTCCTGGCGGACCTCAAGGTTGTCTACACGCGCGACTTTAACTTCGGTGGCCAGCAGCTAACTGAAGAAATCATGCGTACCTACGGCCTTTCAATGGAAGACGCCGGTCGTGCGAAGAAGCAGGGCGGTTTGCCATCCAACTACCAGCCGGAAGTGCTGGAACCGTTTATCGATGATATGACCCAGCAGGTCAGTCGTTCGCTGCAGTTCTACCTTGCATCGGGTGGTGGTCGCGAACAACCCGACATGATCCTGGTATGTGGCGGCTGCGCCAATATCCCGGGTATCTCGGACGTCATCTCAAGCCGTGTAGGTATTCCGACGGAAGTCGGCGACCCGCTCGGCCAGATGAAGATTTCATCCAAGGCCAAGTCGCAAGGTGTGCATAAAGATGCGACAGCACTACTGACGGCCTGTGGTCTCGCACTGAGGAGCTTTGACTAATGCCTAGTATTAATCTACTCCCCTGGCGCGAGGCGGAACGGCAAAAACGCCAACGTGACTTCGGCATGGCCATGGGCGGCGCGGTCGTAGTGGCCATCGCTGCCGTAATGCTCACTATGCTCGCGTTTTCGCAGATGATTTCCGGACAGAATGCGCGCAACGATCGGCTCAAGGCCGAAATCGTTGAGCTCGAAAAGAGCATCACGGAAATCGACGGTCTCGAGCAGCAAAAAGAACGCCTGCTCGCGCGTATGGAAATTATCGAAGAGCTGCAGAAGAGTCGTCCGGAGATCGTACATCTCTTTGACGAGCTCGCTCGTCAGCTGCCCGAAGGCGTGTACCTGACCGGAATGAAACAAACGGGTGCCCGGGTGGAGATTCGCGGCGTTGCCCAGTCGAGTACACGTGTCTCGGCTTTGATGCGCCAGATCGACGCATCGGACTGGCTCGGCGACCCGGAGGTTGAACGAGTTGAAACGACGCAGGCAGGCTCATCACGCCAGTCGGAATTCGTCGTTTATCTGAAGCAGATGCACTCTGAGATGGAGGAGATGGAATGAACCTCGTTGAAGAACTTCAGAGTCTGGACGCGAATGACGTAGGTCGCTGGCCGCTGCCATTCCGGATTGCCGTTATCGTAATCGTGTTCGCGCTGGTCACGGGCCTCGGTATGTACTGGTTCATCGTCAAGGACAAGGCGCCGCAGCTTGAACGCGCCCAGGGTGAAGAAAAAGAGCTTCGCCTGACCTTCGAGAACAAGCAGAAGAAGGCGGCAAACTACAACGACTACAAAGCGCAGCTCGCAGAGATCGAACAGTCTTTCGGCACGATGCTTCGGCAGTTGCCGGGTGAGACAGAGATCCCAAGCCTGATCGTTGATATTTCGCAGACGGGTCTTGCGGCCGGCCTGCAGGAAAAACTGTTCGTGCCGCAGCCGGAAATCCCGCGGGATTTCTACGCTGAAAAGCCGATCAAGATTCGCCTGACGGGTGGTTACCACGAGATAAGCAAGTTCGTCAGCGGCATCGCCGGGCTGCCGCGAATCGTGACGTTGCATGACATCAACATTACGCCCGAGAGCAGTGAGGGTTTTGACAACCTGAGCATGGAAGTGACCGCTCAGACATATCGCTACATTGACGAGGAGGCAAACTAATGCTGCACGCTTCTTCAACTGTTAAGTCAGTCATCAAGCTTGGTCTGGTTGCGGTTCTGGCGCTCGGCCTCACGGCTTGCGGCGGTGATATGGACGAGCTCGACACGTACATCAACAAAGTGAAAGCGACTCCGGGCGGCCGCATTGAGCCGCTTCCCGAGATTACGCCTTACGAAGTGTTTGCGTACGTAGCAGACGAGCAGGGTATTCGTTCGCCGTTTGTGCCGGACACACCGCAGGCACGTGGTTCGGCGGCGGGTGGCACACGGCCTGATCCTGATCGTATTCGCGAGTTCCTCGAGGACTTTCCGCTGGATACGCTCGGCATGGTCGGCACGCTGAGTATCGGCGACACGCTGTATGGACTTTTACAAACATCGGACGGACTGATTCACCGCGTCGTTCCAGGTAACTACCTGGGTCAAAATGACGGACGAATCACGGATATTTCTGAATCGGAAATCACACTGGTGGAAATTATTTCAGATGGTATCGGCGGCTATATCGAGAGAGACGCCGCGGTTGGTCTTTCAGACTGACACCTGAATGGAACTGGGAGTAATGGGAATGATGCTCAAAACACAACCGACGGCGACACCTCGCTTCGCGAAGTTCGCCGTATTGGCACAGGCGGCACTGCTGCTCTTCTGGGGGGCTTTCGCTAGCGCCCAGGAAGGTAACAGTCTGCAGGACATTCAGGTGCAGAGTCTGCCCGGCGAGCGCGTCGAGCTGAGGCTGATCATGAGTGACACGGCTCCTGAGCCGCTGGACTTCACGATCGAGAATCCTGCACGGATTGCGCTTGATCTGCCTGGCACGTCGCTCGGTATGACATCGCGTCGTCGTGATGTAAACCTCGGGCCGCTGGACACAGTATTGACGGCCGAAGCGAATGGCCGCACACGTGTTGTGCTGAATCTCGGCACAATGGTCGCCTACGAAACCCGTCGTAGCGGAAACATGGTAATCGTCACCCTGGGTGACGGAGATGACTACAGCGCAGGTACCACCCAGTTCGCCAGTGCGCCAGCATCCGATTCCCGTTCCTACGCCGCTCCGGGAACGCGCGCCATTTCCGCTGTTGATTTCCGCCGTACTCGCGATGGTGGCGGCCGCGTTGTCGTCAACCTGACCGACCCGTCGACGTCAGTCGACATCCGCCAGGAAGGTGGTCGCGTTGTTGCCGTATTCAAGGACACGAGCCTGCCGGCAGAGTTGATGCGTCGTCTCGACGTTAACGATTTTGCGACACCGGTTACGACCGTTGACGCTCTGCGTACGAATCTCGATACACGCATCGTTATTTCGGCTACGGGCAAGTATGAGCAGCTTGCTTACCAGTCCGATAACGAGTTCACAATCGAGATCAATCCGGCGCCGGAAGAGTCGCAGGCTGAAGCCAGCCTGTTCTCGGAGAACAAGGAATACGAAGGCCAGCGCCTGTCGCTGAACTTCCAGGATATTGAAACGCGCTCGGTGCTGCAGCTGCTGGCCGAGACCTCGGGCAAAAACATCGTGGTATCGGACACGGTCCAGGGCAACGTAACGCTGCGCCTGCGCAACGTACCGTGGGACCAGGCTCTCGACATCGTCATGACGACCAAGGGTCTCGACATGCGCCAGAACGGCAATGTCATCATGGTTGCGCCGGCTGAAGAAATTGCAGCACGCGAAACCGCCGACCTTGAAGCACAGCTCGCGATCCAGGAGCTGGAGCCGGTTTACTCAGAGTTCCTGCAGGTCAACTACGCGAAAGCGTCGGACCTGGCTGGCCTGATTACGGGTTCCGACAAGGGCTCGATGCTCTCTGAACGTGGCAGCATTGCCGTAGATGACCGCACGAACACGCTGCTGGTCCAGGACACGGCAGAGCGTTTGCAGGATATTCGTCGCATGGTTCGCACGCTGGATATTCCGATCAAGCAGGTACTCATCGAGTCGCGCATTGTCGTAGTTAACGACGATTTCAGCCGCGATCTGGGTGTACGCCTTGGTGTCACCGGCTTCAACGAAGACGGCGGCGACCTGATTGTTGCGTCGGGCTCCGGATCGGGCACGGATACAATGATCAATTCCGCGCTGAATAACCTCGCTGATCCGGCCAACGGCACGGTCTACCCGATTGAAGTTCCGCTACTCAACAATCGTTACAACGTGAACGTGCCGATCGCAGATGCTGCGGGCCGTTTCTCGCTGGCGGTTCTGCAGAGCGACTACCTGGTCGATCTTGAGCTGACGGCTCTCGAAGCTGAAGGCCGCGGTGAGATTGTTTCGACACCGCGCGTGATCACGGCTAACCAGAAAGAAGCCACGATCAAGCAGGGTGTGGAAATTCCATACCAGCAGGCGGCCTCTTCGGGCGCCACGACCATCCAGTTCAAGGAAGCAGTGCTTGAGCTGACGGTGACGCCGCAGATTACGCCGGATAACAACATCATCATGGATCTTCGAGTCAGCAAGGATAACGTCGGTGAGATTATCTCTACCGGTGGCCTGGGCGGCACGGTACCGAGTATCGATACGCGCTCCGTCGAAACACAGGTTCTTGTTGCGAACGGCCAGACGGTTGTTCTCGGCGGGATCTACGAGACTGAGCGTCGCGAGACAATCAAGAAGGTTCCGTTCCTTGGCGACGTTCCGTTCCTTGGCGCACTGTTCCGCAGCAAGCAAAGAACTGACAACAAGGCTGAACTGCTGATCTTCGTGACACCTCGCATCCTTGAGGAAGGCTCCACCATCTACTAAGCTGGTAAGCCACTGATGATCATGGAAAGCCAACCCTCGGGTTGGCTTTCTGCTTAAGGGCTCAAGAGCCACACTATGAAACATCCCAGGAACATCTTTCTCATAGGCCCCATGGGCGCCGGCAAGTCTGCCGTTGGCCGGCACCTTGCGCGCGCCCTGCACCTGACGTTCGTCGACAGCGACGATGAAGTGGAATCGCGGACAGGCGTCGACATCGCGTTTGTTTTCGAGAAAGAGGGCGAGGAGGGGTTTCGCAAGCGTGAGGCTGCTGCAATCGACGATCTGACACGGCTGGACGGCGTTGTGCTGGCCACGGGCGGCGGGGCAGTCATGAATGCAGACACCCGCAGCAACCTCGGTGGGCGCGGATTTGTCGTTTATCTCTACACGACGGTCGACCAGCAGGTCGTCCGTACAAAGAAAGGCCGGCAACGCCCGTTACTGGAAAACGCTGATCCGCGGGGCACGCTCGAGGAGCTGTTGCAGAAGCGCGATCCACTGTATCGGGAAATCGCAGACCTCATCGTCGAGACCGACGGCAGGAAGGTGCATTCGGTCGCGAGTGAGATCATCGAAGCAATCAGTTAGAAGAGGGGACACCGTTCAGAAGAGGGGACACCTTTTAGAAGAGGGGACACCTTTCAGGTGTCCCCTTTAGGTCGGGACACGTAATTCGCTTGCTAAGAACTTACGTCGCGTATCGGAACCAATCAGGGGACACCTAAAAGGTGTCCCCGTGAGCACGCACCACCTTGCTCAAGTATCCCTACCTAAGGGGGACACCTGAAAGGTGTCCCCCCTTCTACTGTCAGGTAAGCTACGGCGCATGAGTCAGAAGTCTTCGACGTAGATCTCGGCGACCGCAGCTACCCGATCGTGATCGGGCGTGGTTTGCTGGGTGGTGACTTCGACCTCAGTGAATTTGTGCGTGGCAGCGACTGCCTGGTCGTCAGCAATGAGACGGTTGCGCCCCTCTACTATGAAAAGCTGCGCGCCAATCTTGCCGGGTGCGACATAAGCAGTATTTATCTGCCCGACGGCGAGTCTTTCAAGACCGTTGCCACCATGCAGTCCATCCTTGACCGACTTGTGGAGTCACGCGCTAATCGTGATATTGCCGTGATCGCTCTGGGAGGAGGCGTTGTTGGCGATATCGCCGGATTCGCCGCCGCCTGTTACATGCGCGGCGTAGACTTCATCCAGGTCCCGACCACGCTGCTGGCGCAAGTCGATTCCTCTGTCGGCGGCAAAACCGGCGTCAATCATGCGCAGGGCAAGAACCTGGTCGGCGCGTTCCACCAGCCGCAGGTGGTACTCATCGATACGAACACCCTCGATACCCTGCCCGACCGGGAGCTCGCAGCCGGCCTCGCCGAAGTCATCAAGTACGGTGCGATCTGCGACGCAGAATTTTTTGGCTGGCTCGAAGCCAACATGGCGGCCCTGCTTGCGCGGAACCCGGATGCGCTCGAACACGCCATCCGCCGTTCCTGCGAACTCAAGGCTGAGGTTGTCGCCGAGGATGAGCGTGAAGCCGGACGCAGGGCCATACTTAACTTCGGCCACACGTTTGGGCACGCGATCGAACACTGCCAGGGCTATGGCGAATGGCTGCATGGCGAAGCCGTGGCGGCTGGCATGATCATGGCAGCCAGGCTGAGTGGGCTACCCGGGGACGACGTCGACCGCCTCGCGGCCCTTGTCGCTGCAGCGGGCCTGCCAACAGAGCCGCCGGCGATTGCCGCGGATGCCTGGCTCGATGCCATGGGGATGGACAAGAAAGTGCAGGGCAAGAAGCTGCGCTTCGTACTCCTCGATGCCATCGGTGAGAGCCGCGTTTCGTCTGAGTTTGACAGCAGTCGCCTCAATGAAATCGTACGCGGCTAACGAAGCGACCAGCCGCGGCCGGCGCTTTGATGAGCCGCACGCAACCTACCGGGGCGAGTACCAGCGCGACAGGGATCGCATCATTCATTCGACGGCGTTTCGGCGCCTCATGTACAAGACACAGGTCTTCGTTAATCATGAAGGTGACCTTTACCGGACGCGGTTGACGCACTCGCTCGAGGTATCCCAGATCGGCCGGTCAGTGGCCGTCGCCCTGGGCCTTAGTGAACCCCTGACCGAAGCGATCTGCCTGGCGCACGACCTTGGTCATACACCCTTTGGTCATGCAGGCCAGGACACGCTGAATGTCTGTATGCGCGACTATGGGGGCTTCGAGCACAACCTGCAGTCGCTGCGGGTTGTCGATGAACTGGAAGCCAAGTACGCCGACTTTCCCGGCCTGAACCTCATGTTCGAAACGCGCGAGGGTATCCTCAAGCACTGTTCAGCACGCAATGCCCGCACCTTGGGTGACGTTGGGGAGCGTTTTCTGAATCGCGGGCAGCCCGGCCTCGAGGCGCAGATCGCGAATCTTGCCGACGCCATCGCCTACAACAACCACGATGTGGACGATGGCTTCCGGGCCGGTCTGCTGACACTGGAGCAGCTGCGGGAACAGGCGTTGTTCGGCCAGCAGTATGAGAAGGTCCATGCGCGGTACCCGGAGCTCGAAGACCGGCGCCTGATCTACGAGATCATTCGCCGCATGATCGGCACCGTGGTGGCGGACCTCATTGAGGAATCAAGGCGCCAGATCGAGGAAGCCGGCGTTACGTCGATTGACGACGTTCGCGAGGCCGGTGGACCGCTCGTGAACATGTCGCCGCCTGTCTACGAACAGCACCTGTCTCTGAAGCGGTTTCTCAACAAGCACCTGTACCGCCATGAGCAGAAGCTCGAAATGACACGGCGCGCGCAAGTCATCGTGCAGGATCTGTTCAACGCGTACTCGGGCGACGTCACACTGATGCCACATGAATTTTCGGAACGGGCGGCGAGTGTCGATCAGGCTGGCCGCGCGAGGGTCATTGCGGACTACATTGCCGGGATGACGGATCGCTATGCGATCGCCGCCCACGAGGAGCTCGCAGGCTGCTAGAATGCGCAACCCGTGGGAGGGCCTTCAGGCCCGAATGTGGGAGGGCCTTCAGGCCCGAATCGGCGGCTGTAGCCGCTCCAACTGAAGGACTATTCGTGCAGCACAAAGACATTCCAGCCAAAGATCGGCTCATATTCGCGATGGACGTCCCGACCTGCGACCGGGCGAAAGAGCTCGCCGAAGAACTCGGTGACGCGGTCACGTTTTACAAGATTGGCCTCGAGCTGATGATGAGCGGCGAGTATTTCGACCTGCTCGACTGGCTGCTCGCGCGCGACAAGAAGGTCTTCTGCGATCTCAAGTTTTTCGACATTCCGGCAACAGTCGGTTCCGCCGTGCGTTCTCTGAAAGATCGTGGCGCAACCTTTGTTACCGTGCACGGCAACCGCTCCATTATGGAGGCGGCGGCCGAGAACAAGGGCGATAGCCTCAAGGTTCTCGGTGTTACGGTTCTGACCAGCCTTGATCGTGGCGATCTCGATGACCTCGGCTTCGACTGTGACGTCGGCGCCCTGGTCCTGTCACGCGCAAGACAATGCCTGGAATCAGGTTGTGACGGTGTGATCTCTTCCGGCCTCGAAGTGCCGGCGCTGCGTGAGTTCGTGGACGAGAAACTTCTCGTCGTGTCGCCAGGGATTCGACCGGTCGATAACAAGCCGGTTGGCGACCAGAAGCGCGTCGTTACCGTCGAGACGGCTTTCCAGAACGGCTGCGACCATATCGTCGTCGGCCGCCCGATTCGCGACGCGGACAGTCCGCGTGCCATGGCCGAAGCCATGCAAGCCTCAATCGCAAAACAGGTAGGCGCCTGATGACTGAACTAAAGAACGATCTGCTACTCAGGGCCCTGATGAAGGAGCCCGTCCCACGTACACCGCTCTGGATCATGCGCCAGGCCGGGCGTTACCTGCCCGAGTATCGTGCAACGCGCGAGCAGGCCGGTGACTTCATGAGCCTGTGCCGCAATCCGGATCTCGCGTGCGAAGTCACCATGCAACCGCTGCGGCGCTATGCACTGGACGCAGCGATTCTGTTCTCTGACATCCTGACGGTACCCGATGCCATGGGCCTCGGCCTGTACTTCGTAACGGGTGAGGGACCCAAGTTCCGCGACCCGGTGCAGACAGCCGATGCCATCCGCAACCTGCGCGTACCGAACGTCGAGAAAGAGCTCGGCTATGTGTTTGACGCCGTGCGCACGATCCGCCGCGAGCTTGATGGCAAGGTTCCGCTGATTGGTTTCGCGGGTAGCCCGTTTACCTGCGGGACCTACATGGTTGAGGGCGGCTCCAGCAGGGAGTTCCCCACCATCAAGGGACTGGCCGCTGAAGCGCCGGAAGCGCTGGACGAACTTATGGACAAGGTTGCCGAAACGACGACCGAGTACCTGAATGCCCAGATCGAAGCGGGCGCACAGGCCGTGCAGATTTTTGATACCTGGGGTGCGGCGCTGGAGCCGGACGACTTTCGTCGGTTCTCACTGGCCAGCATGCAGAAAATCGTCGACGGCCTGACGCGCGAAAAAGATGGCCGCAAGATTCCCGTGATTCTGTTTACGAAAGGCGCCGGGCCGTTGCTTAAGGACCTCGCAGACACGGGCTGCGATGCGCTCGGCGTGGACTGGACGACCGATCTCGCGCAGGCGCGCGAGTATGTGCAGGACAAGGTTGCGCTTCAGGGCAACCTCGACCCGGCAACGCTACGGGAGAGCCCCGAGCTTATCCGTGAGGGCGTGGCGAGAACACTGGCCAGCTACGGTGACGGACCCGGACATGTGTTTAACCTGGGCCACGGCATCACGCCGGACATCGATCCTGAAAATCTTGGCGTGCTGGTTGACGCCGTGCACGAGATGAGTCCGGGGTATCACTCCTAAGAAGAGGGGACACCTGAAAGGTGTCCCCAGTCGGTAGCAGTAGGGGACACCTTTCAGGTGTCCCCGAATTATTCGTCTCGTAGAGCGCGCCTGAGAATCTTGCCGACATTGGTCTTCGGCAGTTCGTCGCGGAATTCGATGTATTTGGGTTGCTTGTAGCCCGTCAGGTTCTTACGGCAGTGATCGCGAATGTCCTGTTCTGTCACTGACTCGTCTTTGCGTACCGCGAAGATCTTTACGACCTCACCCGAGCGCTCGTCCGGGATCCCGATAGCCGCAGCTTCGAGTATGCCGTCGAGTTCGACGACGACGTTCTCAATCTCGTTCGGATACACGTTGAAGCCGGAGACGAGAATCATGTCTTTCTTGCGGTCCTCAATCCATACGAAGCCGTCTTCATCCATGCGGCCGATATCGCCAGTACGCAGCCAGCCACCCGGCAGCATAACGTCCGCCGTGTCTTTTGGCCGCTGCCAGTAACCTTCCATGACCTGCGGGCCCTTAATGCAGATTTCCCCGGCCTTGCCGAGAGGCAGTGCGTTGCCGTCTTCGCCAACGATCATGACGTCCGTCGACGGTACCGGCAGGCCGATCGTCCCGGTGAATTCGCTGCCAATCTTGCAGCAGATCGCGACAGGCGAGGTCTCGGTCAATCCATAGCCTTGCAGGATCGTCTGCCCGGTCTTCTGTTTCCATTCCTTGGCTATCGCAGGCTGCACGGCCATGCCGCCCCCGATGGACACCCGCAGGTGGCTAAAGTCGATCTTCTCGAAGCTTGGTGTATTCATCAGTGACGCGAAAATCGTATTGACGCCCGTGAACAGGTTGAAATCGAAGCGCGCAATCTCCTTGGCGAAGCCTTCGAAGTCGCGCGGATTTGTGATCAGTACGTTCTCACCACCGAGCGCCATCACTGTCAGGCAATTCCCCTCGAGTGAAAAGATGTGATACAGCGGCAAAGCGGTGATGGCGACCACCCGGTCGACATCGTCATAAACATCGCCCTGCCAGGTAATCGTCTGCTGCACGTTGTAAACCATGTTGCGGTGACTCAGCATTGCGCCCTTCGAAACGCCGGTCGTGCCGCCTGTGTACTGCAGGTAGGCAATATCCGCGTAGCCGAGGTCCACGACGTTGAGTTTTTCACCGGCACCCTGCTTGAGCGCCTTTTTAAATGGCGTGCTGTTGGCAAAGCGGTACGATGGCACGGCCCTCTTGACGTGGCGCAGTACCAGGTTCGTCATGACACCCTTCGGCCAGCTCAGCAGGTCACCAACGCCGGTTGTGACGACGTGGTCAACGTCCGTATCGCTGATAACTTCCTCGAGTATGTGCGCGAAGTTCTCAAGGATGACAATTGCGCGTGCGCCCGAGTCTTTCAACTGGTGCTTGAGTTCGCGGGCCGTATACAGGGGGTTCACGTTCACGACGACGAGCCCGGCCCGGAATATGCCGCACATGGCGACCGGGTACTGCAAGATATTGGGCAGCATGATGGCGACGCGTTCGCCGCGCGTGAGTCCGAGCTTCTTCTGCAGGAAACTGGCGAACTGCATCGACCGCTGGTTCAGGTCGTTATAGCTCAGCGTAGTGCCCAGGTTGGTATACGCGGGGTTGTCCGGGTACGACGCGAAGCTGTGCTCAAACAGGTCGCGAACGGAGCGCCACGGCGGTGTAGGAACTTCTTCCGGCATACCTTCCGGATAGGACTTCAACCAGACTTTTTCCAAGGTTCTCTCTCTTGTTTTACTGCGCATCAAGTGTAGCGCGGATTATGGGCCAGGCGTTATCCAAAAGCATGGGCTGTGCCTCGGCGTTCGGATGAATCCGATCTTCCTGAAGCAACTCGTCATTGAGGGCGATGCCATCCATAAAGAACTCAATCCAGCGTATCTCGAGATCGGTCGCGACATTACTGAACACGGCCTCGAATGCCTGCGTGTAGCGAGCGCCGTAATTTGTCGGGATTCGAATGCCCAGCAGGACGACCTCGGCGCCGGAATCGCGGGCGCTGCGGGCGATGGTTTCGATATTGCTCTGGATGCTGGCGGTTGGAAATCCGCGAAGGCCGTCATTGGCACCGAGCTCCAGGATGATCAGTTCGGGCTCGAAAGTGACGATTGCACTGTCGATCCGCGTAGCCCCACCAGCGGTTGTTTCGCCGCTGATACTGGCGTTCACCACCCGATGTTCGTACCCTGTTTCTTCCAGCCGCTTTTGCAACAAAGTGACCCAGGACTGGTCAACGTCAATACCATAGCCCGCGCTGAGACTGTCGCCGAAGACCAGTATGGTCGGCGACTCGGCAGCCTGAACGCTGGTCACCATTAACAGGACTATAAGAGTAAGAATTTTTCGCATGCCAGATATATCAGTCAAAAACGTGCTTGAAGCACACCAGTTAAGTAAGGAGGTTAGCAGCCCCGAAGGGACTCTGACCATTCTGAAGGACGTCAGTTTCAGTATTGATGCCGGTGAGACGGTGGCGGTTGTTGGCCCATCGGGCGCGGGCAAGTCCACATTGCTGGCCCTGTTGGCCGGGCTCGACCTGCCCACGCGCGGTCACGTCACCCTGAACGGCGCGAATCTCTCGGACCTCGACGAAGACGGGCGCGCCCTGGTGCGCGCCGAGAGTGTCGGCTTCGTGTTCCAGTCCTTTCACCTGGTGCCGTCGCTCAACGCCCTCGAGAACGTCATGTTGCCGCTGGAGCTGGCAGGCCATGGCGCTGCCCGGAAAGCGGCGCGAGCGATCATCGACAAGGTCGGGCTTGCTGATCGCTGGAGTCATTACCCTGCGCAGCTGTCGGGGGGCGAGAAACAGCGCGTGGCGATCGCGCGCGCGTTCGCGACCGAGCCGGCGGTCCTGTTCGCGGACGAGCCCACGGGCAACCTCGATTCGCGCACCGGCGCCAACATCATGGAACTCATGTTCGAGTTGAATCGCAACTCGTCGACAACCCTGGTGCTCGTAACCCATGACAACAGCCTCGCCCAACGCTGCGACCGCATTCTTGCGCTCGATATCGGCAGCCTCGTGAGCGACGCCAGGACGGCCGCATGAAAGCAGTCGTCTTCGCCCTGCGGAGTTTTGGACGCGAGTTACGCTCGGGCGAGGTGCTTGTGCTCCTCGCTGCGGTCGGCCTTGCTGTCGCGGCCCTGACGGCAGTCGGCTTTCTTACCGATCGTATCGGCAAGGCCGTAGCAAGGCAGGCCAACGAGGTCCTGGCGGCCGACCTGAGGTTGCGTTCCCAGGCACCGGTACCGGATGAGTGGCGGGAGCTGGCCGCCGACTATGACCTGCTGACTGCCGATACGATGTCGTTCCCGTCGGTGGTTTTCCATGGCGACGACAATGCACTGTCAACGATCAAGGTTGTCAGCGATCTGTACCCGCTGCGTGGCGCGGTCCGTGTTTCAGACGAACTGTTCGGTGAGCAACGCGTCGTCGACGGCATTCCCGCCGCTGGTGAGGTCTGGGCAGATGGTGCGTTGCTCGCGCGGGTTGGCGCCGACATAGGCGACCTGCTCGACATCGGGGAGCTGCAGCTAAGAGTCTCGGCGGTGCTGACGTATCGTCCAGACCAGTCAATCGGGTTCGCGTCGCTGGCGCCGACGGTCATCATGAATATGGCGGACATCGACTCGAGTGGTCTTATCGGCGAAGGTAGCCGCGTTGCTTACGCGCTGCTTGTGGCGGGCGACGACGAGAATGTCGCCGATTTCAACGAGGCTATCCAGGACATCCTGCCCGACGAAATTCGCGTACGCAGCCAGGAAGAAAGCAGCGAGCGGGCCTATAACGCCGCGGATCGTGCACAGCGCTTCCTGTCTCTTACGGCGATAATCAGCCTGCTGCTGAGCGCTGTCGCTGTTGCGATGTCGGCGCGCCGCTTTGCACACCGGCGTATGGATACCGTTGCGCTGATGAAGAGCCTCGGCGCGACGCAGGGCTTCGTCATCACGGTCGCGCTGGTGCAGCTGTTGCTGCTCGGAATCCTGGGCGTTGTGCTTGGCAGCATCGCCGGCTACGCCGCCGAGGAGTTCTTGGCGCGCATTCTGTCCGACCTGCTGGCCGGATCCCTGCCCGATACCAGCTTGCGACCCGTCATCCTCGCGAGCGGCAGTGCGCTGATCCTCATGCTGGGATTCGCGTTACCGGCCATGATCCAGTTACGCAATACACCGCCATTGCGTGTGTTGCGGCATGACGCAATGCCACCCGCGCCCTCACGGGTACTGGTGGTGGGCCTGTCGCTGGCAGCCGTCTCAGCGCTGCTGTATCGCTCCGTAGGCGACGCCCGCATGCTGCTTATCCTGATCGGCGGCATTGTCGTTATCGCCGGTGCCCTGTATCTCGCAGGTCGCGGCCTGGTCATGGTCATCGGCCGTGCGCGCTCGGGAGTCGGCGTGGCATGGCGGTATGGACTCGCCAATGTTGCCCGCCGAGGCCGCGATAGTGCCGTGCAGGTTGTTGCCTTTGGTCTGAGCATTACCGTGCTGTTGTTGCTGACGATCGTGCGGACCGACCTGCTGGAAGGCTGGCGACAGACGCTCGACGAGAATGCCCCGAACCATTTCCTGATCAATGTCCAGCCACAAGAAGTAGATGCCGTTGGTGCGATGTTCGCCGAACGCGACATGGAGGTACCCACCTTTACGCCGCTGGTTCGCGCCCGCATGACGACCATCAACGACGAGTCGGTCAAGGAACGCGAGTACCCGAACCGGGATGGTGAGTGGCTCGCGAATCGTGAAGCGAACCTGTCCTGGTCGGCCGAACTTGGTTCCAGTAATGAAATCGTGGCGGGGGCCTGGTGGTCGCCGGACTATTCAGGCCCGCCGCTGGTATCGATCGAGGAAGAGTCTGCGACGAACACGGGCGTGTCGATTGGCGATCGACTCAAGTTCTTTGTCGCAGGTCAGGAGGTCGAGGCCGAGATCGCCAGTATCCGGAAAGTGAACTGGGATTCGTTCCAGCCAAACTTCTTCCTGGTCCTGTCGCCCGGAGCGCTCGAGGGAATGCCGACGACGTTCATTTCAAGCATGCGCATACCGGATGAGAAGCAGCCAATGCTTATCGACCTGATGCGCGCACACCCGAGTATCTCGGTCATTGATCTCGGTGCCATCCTGGAGCAGGTACGCGGCATCATCGAGAAAGCGAGCCTCGCTGTGCAGGCTGTTTTCATGTTCACACTTGCGGCGGGTATTGCGGTGCTGTTCGCCGCCGTCCAGTCGACCATCGATGAGCGCCGTTTCGAGAGCGCGATGTTGCGCGCGCTTGGCGCACGTCGACGCACGGTCTTCGCCGGCGTCATGGCTGAGTTCGCAGCGCTTGGCGCTGCAGCGGGTGTCCTTGCGTCAGCCGGGGCCTCGATTCTCGCGGCCGTCGTGGCCGTCGAGCTGTTCAACCTGCCGTACGTGTTCAATCCTGTCATTTGGGTTGCGGGGGTCGGCGCCGGCATCCTGGTGGTGTGCATCAGCGGATTCTTCGCCGCTCGTGGCGCTGTTAATGCGGCACCCGTCGATGTACTCCGGGGAGCGCCGGTATGAGCGAAAGCACACTGTCGTGTGGCGTGGTCCTTGCGAGGCGTACGGACGATGGCTGGGTCACGCTGATGTTGCGAGCGTTTCACCACTGGGACTTTCCGAAGGGGATACGTGAGCGCGGTGAAGAGCCGATGGAGGCTGCCGTGCGAGAGGTCGATGAGGAAACGGGGGTGACCGACCTGTCATTCGAATGGGGGGACCGCTTCTTCGAAACGGGTCCCTACAGTCGCGGCAAGGTGGCCCGCTATTTCATTGCGACCACAGCGCAGGAAGACGTCGAAATGGGCATCTCACCGGAAACGGGCGAACCCGAGCATCACGAGTGGCGCTGGGTGACCTTCGATGAGGCTTACGACCTGGGCTCACCGCGGGTGCGTTCGATCGTGCAGTGGTCGCGCCAGATCATCGGCGCCTGAAGCCGGCTTCGGTCAGACGACCCGACACCGTTCCTTACCCGAAAGAAACGCGGCGATGT
The DNA here is from genome assembly GCA_963722775.1 of uncultured Gammaproteobacteria bacterium. GTDB lineage: Bacteria > Pseudomonadota > Gammaproteobacteria > Steroidobacterales > Woeseiaceae > UBA1847. The sequence continues at coordinate 40,188 of CAVROF010000023.1, read as the reverse complement.
TCGCTGTGAGTTCATCGACGGCGTTCTGGCGGCCGGTCAGGGTTCCCCAGGCGATATGCGGCGTCACCAGCAGGTTGCTGCCCTGGTAGTCGAGCAGCGGATCACCATTGGCTGGCGGTTCTGTTGGCAGGACGTCCACGGCGGCGGCCGCAATTTCCCCGTCACGTAGCGCGCCCGCCAGTGCCGACGAATCGACGAGGCCCCCGCGAGCGGTATTGATCAATATGGCGGTGTTCTTCATCGCCTTGAATTCGGCGGCGCCGAACAGTCCGCGCGTCGCTTCGTTGAGAGGACAGTGCAGGCTGATCGCATCGGCACGAGCGAGCAGTTCATCCATAGAGACGCGATCACTGGGCACTTCGTCAGTGCCGGGGCGTGCGGAAACGATCACCTCCATGCCGAATGCATCTGCCATGCGTCCCACGCCTTTGCCGAGTTCGCCGTAGCCGACGATGCCAAGCGTCATCGCAGACAGCTCGCTGATCGGGTGCGTGAGCATGCAAAAGTTCTCGGCCTTCTGCCATTCACCGGCGCGCACATCGGTGGCATACGGGCCGAGGTTATGGGCGAGATTCAACAGGCAGCCGAACACATGCTCAACGACCGACGCTGTGCAGTACGCTCGAATATTGGCGACGGCGACGCCATGTTTCTTCGCGGCCACGAGGTCGACGTTATCCGTGCCCGTAGCCGTCAGGCCGATAAAGCGCATTTTGGGTGCGTTCGCAAACAGCGATTCAGAGATCAGCACCTTGTTGCCGAGCACGATTTCTGCACCGGCAACGCGTTCGGCGACCTGGTCGTCATCAGTGTCGTCGTAGAACTCAAGATCCGGCAACAGCGCACGCAGCTCGGTGACATCAAGGTCCGGGCCCATGGTCGCCCAGTCGAGTAATACGGCTTTCATGTGGATATTCGGTCCGCGGTGTCGCAAAGTACGGGACGATGACGGAACCTTTCTGGAAACGCAAATCGTTAACCGAGCTGAATCGCGAAGAGTGGGACTCGCTCTGCGATGGCTGCGCGTTGTGCTGTTTGCACAAGGTTCAGGACGAAGACACGGAAGAGGTTTTTTATACGGACGTGGCGTGTCGCCTGCTGGATCTTGAGACGTGCCGCTGCACGGACTATACGAATCGTGCGAAGGAAGTCAGCGAGTGCCTGGTGCTGGTAGCGAACCGGCCAGAAGCATTTAAGTGGTTGCCGGGCAGCTGTGCTTACCGGCGCTTATCAAAGGGCGAGGACTTGCCGGCCTGGCATCCGCTGGTGACAGGTGATGCAAACAGCGTGCACGAGGCCGGTATCTCGATCCGCGACTTCGCTGTCTCTGAAAACGAAACGGAAGAATGGAGTATCGTGCAGGATCTCGGCGCGAATGAGGACTGACGTGGGCGACGTCTGTTTCAAAAGCATTCCAGCAGAGCGGGCAACTCGAACTTTCCTGGATGGCAGTGAGTATTGGACGACTGACTTACCGTCAGTACGAATAGGCCTGGGGCATTTCAGGCCGGGCTGGGTTTGGTCGAAGCATGCCGGCGCTCAGACCGGCAAGCCGTCGGAGGCACACATCGGAATTATTCAGTCGGGATCAATGGCGGTCGTAGGCGCTGATGGATGCGAAGTCGAGCTGGGGCCCGGCGACGCTTTTGAGGTGGGACCAGGCCACGATGCCTGGGTTATTGGCGACGAGATGTGCGTCGCGCTCGACGTTTCATTCAAGCTGTCGAATAGGCGTGCCTAATGAAGAAATTCTACTTGGTATGGTCACTCCTGTTGTTCTGCATGGTCTCTGGTTGCAATTCTGAACAGGCTGCGTCAGTGGAAATAGAACCCCTGGGGCCGGGGCCGTATTCGGTCGGATCGACAAACATGGAAGTGGCGTCGGAGTATGCCGGCATTGGCGATGAGGCGATGCATGAATTCTTGCTGGGCCTTGCCGAGGAACCGCATAAGCCACGCTATATAGCCGACTTGCTGAAACACCGCGAGTCGGCATGGGTCATCGACGTTCCCGTCCCGGACGAGCCCGAGCTGTATGGCCCTGCCAGCGGTCAATCCATGCCGTTGGTTACGTTCGTCGCGTATCCAGCAACCGCAAGACACGAGAAAAACAGCTACGCGTTCCCCTATCACGAGGCCAGGTACGGCATTTTCGAGGACATGCTCCGTGCTGGCGAAACGCCCAGCTTTGCCGATCCCGAAGAACGCTACCCGCTGATCATTCTTGCACATGGCGCGTCGGCGCATGGGCTCTATGATGTTGGACACGCACACAAGCTTGCGAGCCACGGGTATATCGTTGCGGTGATAACGTATGGCGACGACCGTACTTCTGGTACGGACAACCTGGAACATCACGTTTCGTTTCTAAGGCCACTGCTCACGAAAGCTGTTCTGGATTCGCTCCTTCAGAGCGATATGTTTGGCGCGCACATCGACACCGACAATATTGGTATTTCGGGTCACAGTTTCGGCGGGTTCACTGCACTCGCGTTGGCAGGCGGGCCGTTTCAGGGGAACACCGCGACAGTCAGCGACAAACGTATCAAGGCCGGTGTCATCGCAGCGCCCTGGGTCGGTGGCAACTACGATGGCGAGGACATCTTCGCATTTGGCCCCGGCAACAGCGGCCTGCAGCGCGTAACAGCGCCCATGATTACGTTCTTTGGCACGAAGGACGACGTTACGCTGGCTTCGTTTATCCTGCCGGCCATCAAACAACTATCCGGTCCGAGCTATGTCGTGGAGCTGGTCGATCAACCGCACGTTTTCGAGGACGGTTCCTGGCAGGATCGAGATAACTGGGAGATGTTGTTCTTCTCCGCCTACCTGAAGCACGACGCGGCATCACTCGCTACGCTTCAGACTGGCCGGTCAATGAAGGGCGGCAACGAAGACCTTCAGCTACTCGACTATTAAGGCAAGAATGAAAGCGCACGATGTCTATTCATACGGCGTACTTGAAGGCTATGCGAAGCCCTAGAGCATAGGCGTTTCGTCGATGTCGAATTCGACCTCTGACCTGGCAGCTGCAGGCAGTTTGGCCATCGCCTCTTTCAGCATCTCGACGTGCTCGGTCTCCTCGTCTCGAAGCTCGGTGAACAGTTCCCGGACATCAGGATCGGTGATGCCGGGCAAGGCCATGTCGTAGAAGTCGTGGGCCTTCTTCTCGGCCTCGAGCCCAACCTCGAACGCCTGGAGGGTGGACATGCCGCGGTGCGGCGCCCCCATCTCCGGGGCCTCGACGTCGTACAGGTCGTCCAGCGTCAGCCGCGCGGGGGCATCGCCGAACATAGTCTTGCGCCTGGCCTCCAGCTCCTGGCCGTGCTTGGCTTCGTTCTCGGCCATACTGGCGAAGAAGGCTCCGGCATCGTAGCCGCCGGTGCGGCCGAGCTGGGAAGCGAACATTTGGTAGCGGTGGCACGCCTCCATCTCGATGAGTTTGGCGAGGTCGAGGGCGTCCATTAAGCTGAGCTTGGACAGGTCAAGACTGGTGGACATTGAATCTACTCCTGGGTCTGGGTTTGACGCTCCGCAGCGACCCGTCGGGTGCGCTTCTTGCGGCGACCTGATGATAACACCGCACTGCCCGGCGATGGGAGCCGGCCAGCCGATTTGATGTACGATAAATCAACGAGAATCAGAGAGCTTCAGACTTGACCACATCGAACAACGACTACCCGACAATACCGCTGGACAAGTACCGCGAGTATCCCATCGAGGAGATGCGAAACCGGCTTGAAGCGTTCTATGCCGACATGGATTGTCGCCGCACTGTTCGGGACTTCTCAGATCGCCCGGTGCCGCGCGACATCATTGAAACAGCGTTAAAGGTAGCGAACACGGCACCCAGCGGCGCGAACCTGCAGCCGTGGCACTTCGCCGTTGTCAGCGGTCCAGATACAAAGAAGAAAATCAGGGAGGCGGCAGAGGTCGAGGAGCGTGAGTTCTATGAACATCGCGCTTCAAAAGAGTGGCTTGCTGCACTTGCGCCGCTGGGTACCGACGATAAGAAGCCGTTCCTCGAAACGGCGCCGTACCTGATCGCCGTGTTCCTGCAGAAGTATGGTGAGTTGCCCGACGGCAGGAAGGTAAAACACTACTACCCGGCGGAGTCGACAGGCCTGGCGACAGGCATCCTGATTACGGCCCTGCATCGCGCGGGCCTGGCAACGTTGACCCACACGCCGAGCCCGATGAAGTTCCTCAACGAAATTCTCGGACGTCCCAGGAGCGAAAGGCCATTCCTGCTACTCGTCGCAGGCTATCCGGCCGATGATGCAGAGGTACCGGATATCCAGCGCAAAGCACTCGACGAGTTTACGTCCTGGATAGACGAGTAGGGGCCTAGCCCCAGAAGTGGAAGATGGCCGTCCCGGTAAACGTGCCCAGCGCATAGCCGAATACCCCAACCAGCACACCCGGTGTGACCAGGTCATGCCAGCCGCGCGCCGCGGCCAGCGCAGGCGCTGTGGTCGCGCCCAGAATGGCTGCGTTCGATGCGGTCACGAGCTCCGGCAGGGTTAGCTTGAACAGGCGGCCTACCGTCAGCAGCACCACCAGGTGCACGCTCAGCAGGATCAGGACCAGCACGATAAGGAGCGGGGCAATCTTGACCATGGCGACGAGGTCTGCACCGGCCGCAATGGCAGCGAAAAAGACAAAGGCGAGTCCGACGCCGAGTTCGAATCCGCCGTGCAGCTTCGCCATCCAGTCCGGGAAAGCGGTTGCTGCGATGAGCGCCAGCCCCGTGATGATTGCGTAGCGCAAACTGGGCATTCCAATTGCACCCGTAATCGCATCGCCCACAGCAACAAACGTAATCGCAACAGCCAGGGCCAGGGTAAGGCTCATAGCGCTTATGCGTTCGCCCGTGTCTGCCGCGACCGTCTCTTCCCCGTGCTCGTGCCTGGTGTAGTGCTTCGCGAGCCAGTTCAGACCAGGCAACAATGCGAGCACGCTCAGGAAGACGGCGCTGAAGAGGTTGTCTGTCGCTGTCGCGGCGGAGAAGAATGACGCATCACTGCTCAGTCCCGTGATCTCGCCCAGGGCCGCATAGTTCACAGACCCCCCGATGTAAGTGGAGGCAAACAGGCCCGCGATCCCCGCCTCGCGAAGCGCGGGGTCGATATCAGCAGCCGGTGCAAGGGAACTGAGGTCCAGGAGGCTGACGGCGACCAGTACTCCGATAACCGTGCCGACACTAGCGATCAAAAACGCGCCGGTCATGCGCGTGGTCTCGAACAGCATGTGCCGGAGGTTCGCCCTGAACAGGAACAGCGGAATGAGAACGGGCACGAAGTAACCGAAGACGAAATCAAAGGCCGGCGCCGAGTGCGGAATGATGTGCAGGTTCGCGGCCGCGATCGCCGCCAGGATCGCTATCACGGCGCCGGTCAGGTGAGCACCGAAGCGGGTCCTCTCGGCCAGGAATGCGCCACCCGCAATGACAAACAGGGCAGCGATCAGGGCAAAGTCGTTGTCGGGGCTGATCAGAGTCATGCGTTCGCCGCCTTTGTCAGAAAATGATTAGCCCGTGTTCTGCAGGCCGTGGGCGATACCATTCACCGTCGCGAGCAGGGCGTCGAACACCTCGTTATCTTCGTGGTCGGATGCGCGCCAGCGAGAGAGAAGGTCAACCTGCATCAGGCTGATCGGGTCGACGTAGGGATTGCGCAACATGATGGCACGCTGCAGCGTGATATCACCCTCGAGGATCGACTCGTGATCGGAGTAGTCCAGGATGAGGTCTCGCGTGAGTTCGAACTCGGCCTGGATGTTGGGGAAGAACCGTTCGTGGAGTTCGTCGCCCGCCAGCTGCGAGTACAACTCCGCAATACCAAGGTCCGACTTCGCGAGCACCATTTCGGCGTCGGCAACCAGTGAGCGGAGGAAGAACCACTCGCGGAACATGTCGCTGAAGGCTTCCTTGCCGTGCTTGTCGACCGCCTTGGCGAGCCCGGTTCCGAGACCGTACCAGCCCGGGAGAGTGAACCGTGCCTGTGTCCAGGAGAAGACCCAGGGAATTGCCCGAAGGTCGTCGATACTTGATTGCGAGCGTCGCGATGCCGGGCGGGAGCCGATGCGCATACGCTGGATCACGTCCAGAGGCGTCGCTTTGCAGAAGTAGTCGTAGAAGTCCGGTGAATCGTAGACGAGCTTGCGGTAGGCCTTGCGACTTTCTGCCGCGATGTCGTCCATGATCTCGTGCCACACGGGCATGTCATTGCCGCGATGGCGCGGCATGGCGGTTGCGAGTGCCACCGAACCTGTAATCTGTTCCAGCGTGCGCAGCGCAATGCCGCGCAGACCGTATTTTTCGTTGATGATCTCGCCTTGCTCGGTAACACGCAGGCGGCCGTTGACCGTGCCCGGCGGTGCCCCGAGAACGCTGACATGCGTTTTGCTGCCACCCCGGCTAACCGTGCCGCCGCGGCCATGAAACAGCGTGAGCTCGATATCCTCGGACGCCATTGCGCTAACGAGCATTTCCTGTGCGTTCTGGATCGCCCATCGAGACGACGCCAGACCACCATCCTTGTTGCTGTCGGAATAGCCGATCATAATCGTCTGCCGATTCTTGCGACGCTTCAGGTGGTCCCGGTACTGGTCAGAGCTCAGCAGTGCTTTGAGTATGTCCGGACCGGCATGCAGATCGTCAACGGTTTCGAGCAACGGCGCCACATCGAGCGGCACCTCGCCACGGCGATTGTGGAGTTCACCCCACTGGGCCAGCAGCAGCACCGACAGGATGTCGTCCGCGCCTTCGGTCATGCTGACGATAAACGGGCCGATCGCACGTTTGCCGTACTTGCGACGACAGAAAGCGATGGCCTGGAACACCGCGATGGTCTTGCGTGCCTGGGTGCTGAGCGTCATTGGTGCGGTTTCACGCGTGTTGATGGCATCAATAATGCGTTCAGCGCGCTCCGCAGCCGGCAACTCGAGCCAGCCGTCTTCGCCCAGGCATTCACCAACAACCTTACGATGTACCTCGGCGTCCTGGCGGACGTCCAGCGTCACCATGTGGAAGCCGAATGTATGAATGCGACGCAGCAGGCGCTGCACGAGAAACAGTCCGGCGTGCCGACCCTTGTTCAATGCGAGGCTCTCGGCCACCAGCTCTATGTCTTTAAGAAGCTCTTCAACTTTCTCGTAAGGGTAGATGTCGTCGTCGTAAGTCGACTGCAGGCGCGCCTGCACCAACCGCAGGAAAACGCGGTAGGGCATCTCGCGGTGACGAGCAGGCACGGCATGGTAAGCGTTCGGAAAAATACCGCGATATTCTTCGATCTTGTCGAGCATGCCCTGGCCGAAGCTTGTGCAGTCCTCGGATTGGCTGAGCTTCGCGGCAATCGCGGCACATTCATTAAAATACAGATCGAGAATCAGCGAGCGTTGCCGCGCCAGCGTTGCTCGAATCGTTTTGGCGTTGACGTTTGGATTGCCGTCCATGTCACCGCCGACCCACGAGCCGAAGTTCACGATGTTCGGTATTTCGAGCTGCTTGGCCTCTTCCCCATAGATCCTGTCGAGAGCCGAGCGAATGTCTTCATAGAACGGGGGCATCGCCCGGTACAGCACATCCGTAATAAAGAACAGGACGTGCTCCAGCTCATCCGCCACGGTCATTCGCTCCAGCCGAATGTTCGGCGGTCTGCCAGCCCGTCGTGGCGAGCAGGCGAATGTTTTGCAGCGCTGCCATCGTTTCCTGGGGCGTCATCGTCGGATTCAGCAAATCGACGAGGTGTTTGACGATGTTCTGTTCCTTGCGCAGCATCGTGCGGCGCGTGGACTCGGTCGGGTGCGCTGTGAACACCGGTTCGATGGACATCGAGTTGAGCAGGTCCTGCACGTCATCAATGGTCTTGCCCGACGCCTTTAACTTGATCAGTGAGTCTTCGAGACCGCCGGGCTGGTAGACCCTCACATCACGGAGGTAGTCGCGGCGGCGGCGAATTCGGTGCACTTTCTCGGCCGTATTGACCATCTGGAAGTAGGTCGAAAAAGCACGAATAAGTTGTGACGCGGTGTCGGGATCCAGTGCACCTACAAGGGCGGAGAGCTCCTCACCTGGCTTCTCGTTGCCCTCACGACGGCGAATGGCTCGCAGGCGGGCGTTCTCGACCAGCTCGAACAGCTCGGGGCCGTTTTGTTCCAGAATGAGGTCGCCGACCATGGCGCCGAGCGTACGGACGTCGTCACGCAGGGCCTGGTCCTTCTCCTCGAACGTAATGTCCTGGCGGCGTGGTGGTTTGTGAACACCGGTATCCATTTTCGTGACTCGCGGCCGTTCCTAGTCCCGGAAATTCTCGTACTGCAGAGGCAGGCCGATGTCAGTGTCCTTGAGCATGGCTATGACGTTCTGGAGGTCATCGCGTTTCTTGCCACTGACGCGCAGCTTGTCTCCCTGGATAGCGGCCTGGACTTTCAGTTTTGCTGCCTTGATCTGTTTGACGAGCTTGCGTGCACGATCTGTATCGATACCGCGGCGCATGATGACGTTCTGTCGCGCCTCGCTGCCAGAGAATTCCGGTTCCTGCTCGTCGAGGCAGCTGATGTCGATACCACGTTTCGCGAGTTTCTGGTGGAGGATGTCCATCATCTGTTTGAGCTGGAAGTCTGACTGCGTAGTGAGTGAAATGACCGAGTCCTCAAGCTCGAACTTCGAGCCCGTTCCCTTGAAGTCGAAACGCGTCGTGACTTCGCGGTTTGCCTGGTCAACGCCATTACGTGCCTCATGGGCATCGAAGTCGCTGACTACATCAAAAGACGGCATGTATACATCCTCATTACACGAACGTGCAACGGTACACCTGCGCAGCGATGGGTGCCAGCCCGCGCTGCGGCCGAAACTGCTCAGGGTGACTATATATGAGTAAGGCCGGCAGGCCGACAAGCGTGGAGAATGCAGAGCATGTTTTTTGTTGTGGATCCGGACACGGAGGTCTCTCCGCAGCAGTCGGCAGAGGTGTGGCAACACCTCTGGGCGATGCGCAATCTCGCGCGGGTCAGCGCGATGCTGCCTGCTGCCGTCTCGTCGCCCTGTCCGCTGCTGCCTGACGAAGCGGCGAGCGGTGTGCTCATGGCGTCGCTTACAGCGATTCCGGTCGATTCGGCCTGGGTGCCCCTGGAAGTGAATTTATCCGGATACGTTGGCGACAATGGCGGGCTGCGACTCTCTCTTCTCGATGCTGCATTGTGTGCTGCGGTTGAAAAGGGCGAGCAAGGTCACGACGCCACGCGCTGGTCCTGTGCCGCGCACTATAACGACAGCAGGCTCAATCGGCGTCTTGCGATCTTCGTTCGCGGCTGGGGCGATGTTGTCGCGCGCCGCGGGGTCGATCCCGAATCACTGGCGACGCTTCGTGATATGCAGACACTGGCGAATCATGTCGCGACAGTTCTTACAGCGGCATCCCGCGCGATGGCCGACAGGAACGGCTATTGCCCGGCGCTGGACGTTGCCGGCGCTCGCGTGCTGCAGCACGGCAGGGAAATGAATGCGCGCTGGCGACGGGCCGTTGGTGAGAATGCTGTGCGCCATCGCAACCTTCTGACAATATCCCCCTGGGACGTATTTCCACGGCAGGAGCCGGCCGATTTTCGCTATACAAACCTCCTGCCGCTGTTGAAATGCGCAAATTCAGTTTCGTTTCGGCGTGACGTTGATATCGGTCATTGGAATGTCAAGGAATTCAGAGGCTTTCATGAAAGGACAAGCGCGATCTTGCGAGATTCCAGCGGGATTCCCGCGATTGCGAAACAGGTGTGAACTAGGATACGGTCTACCGTCTTTCAGCGCGGCAGCAAGGGGACCCTTTGCAACCGATAACACCTGATGCTCATGGCATAGCGGTACTGCTTCTAACGGGCTTCGCGTTGTTCCTTTTTACGCGCGACAACATACCGCTGGAGTCGTCGTCGCTTGCGATTCTGATAATCCTGACCGCAGGGTTTGCAGTATTCCCGTACACGCAAGACGGTGTTGTCGAGGTCGGGCCGATCGACTTCTTTGCGGGCTTCGGCAACGAAGCGCTCGTCGCTATTTGTGCGCTTATGATGGTGGGCAAAGCACTGGAAACAACCGGTGCGCTGCAACCCCTGGCAAACGTTGTCGGCAAGGCGTGGTCCACGCGACCGGTGCTGGCACTCCTCACTACCCTGGTTGCCGGTGCGATCCTCAGTGCGTTCATGAACAACACGCCGATCGTCGTGTTGCTCATGCCCATCATTGTCGGTGCGTCGCTGCGCTCCAAGTTCTCGGTGTCGGGTGTCATGATGCCAATGGGCCTGGCCACGATCATCGGTGGCATGTCGACGACTATCGGTACGTCGACCAACCTGCTCGTCGTGGGTATCTCCCGCGACATGGGCATGCACGAATTCTCGATGTTCGAGTGGGTGTTGCCGACAGCCATTGTCGGTGGTGTTGGCCTGCTGTTCCTGTGGCTGGTCGCGCCACGCCTGTTGCCTGATCGTGCGCCGCCGATGGCTGATACCACGCCGCGAATCTTCAGCGCGCAGCTGCACGTTAAAGAGGGCGGCTTTGCCGATGGCAAGTCGTTGTCCGAAGTCCTGGCCAAAGCCGATGGCAACCTGCGTATCGACAAGATCCAGCGGACCGAGTCCCTGTTTCTCGCCAAGCTGCCGTCGGTCATCATCCAGCCGGGCGACCGCCTGTTTGTGAAGGACTCTCCCGAGAATCTGAAGCATTATGAAAGCCTGCTTGGTGCGACGCTGTTCAATATGTCGGACATCGAGCACCCGGTAGACGATGAAACACCGCTCAAGGACGAAGGCCAGCAGCTGGCCGAGGTCGTCATCACGCGCGGCTCGCCCTTGCACTTACGCAGCCTCGCCGCGGCGCGTTTCACCAACAGCTATGGGTTGTTGCCGCTCGCGCTGCACCGTGCGCGTGCGCCGAGTTCGCAGGTTACAGGCGACCTGAACCTGATTCGCCTGCGCGCTGGTGATGTCTTGCTCGTTCAGGGAACGCGTGAGGCAATCGCGCTACTCAAGGATAGTGGATCGATGCTCGTGCTCGACGGCACGACGGACCTGCCCCATACGCATCGCGCGAAGCGTGCACTGGCGATCATGGGTTTGGTCGTACTTGCGGCCGCCACCGGCGTCATGCCAATTTCGGTCAGCGCGCTTGTGGGCCTGGGCCTCATGATTGCGACGGGCTGTCTAACGTGGCGCGATGCGGCAAACTCGCTGTCGATTCCTGTGATCATGATCATTGTCACGGCGCTGGCGCTCGGCAAGGCCCTCCTCGGTACGGGCATGGCGGACTATCTCGCATTGTCATTCGTCGCCATGACCTCGGCACTGCCACCCCCGCTGATCCTCAGCGCCTTCCTGCTGCTCATGACGATCATGACCAACATCGTCTCCAACAATGCCGCGGCGGCCATTGGTACGCCGATTGCGATCAGCATTGCAACACAGCTGGGCGTAAGTCCGGAGCCGTTCGTCCTCGCCGTGCTGTTTGGCGCCAACATGAGCTTCGCGACACCGTATGGCTACCAGACTAACCTGCTCATCATGACCGCCGGTGGCTATAAGTTCGCGGACTTCCTGCGCGTTGGCATTCCGCTAACGATTATTATGTGGATAGGGTTCTCGCTGGTCCTGCCGCTCCTCTACGACCTGTAGTGTCGTTTTGGGGTTGACGCCTGCCACAGCAGCGGGAATACTCGGACACATGAATGCTCACACGATCAACAACGGGTGGTGGCTGTCCTTGAACGAGGGGGCGGCTGGCTGATATTTAGCTGAGCAAAGTAAAATCCAAAAGCCCATCTCTGCCGAAATCAGGGGTGGGTTTTTTTGTGGGAGCGGCATCCGGTGGGAGCGGCATCCGGTGGGAGCGGCTTTAGCCGCGAAGAGGCAACAAACATGCAAGCACCGTTCGACATAGCAGCTGACCTGGATACGCCGGTATCGGCGTACCTGAAGCTGAAGTCCCTGAAGCCGCGCTTCCTGTTGGAGAGTGTGGAGGGCGGCGAGCGCCTGGCCCGTTATTCCTTCCTTGGCTTTGGCGACGCGCTCGAAGTTCGCATGGACGACCGTTCGCTGCTGGTTAACGGTGAGTCGCGCGCCCGACCACAGAACCAGCAGGAATACCTCGACGCGTTGCGTGATGCACTTGCACAGGCGCCGCAGCCGCAACCCGCCGAGGACCTGCCGTTTGCTGGCGGTCTCGTCGGCGTATCCGGGTACGATGTCGTGCGCCTCTTTGAGAAGCTGCCGCAGGACACGACCAAGCAGACGAGCGTGCCCGACGCCGCATTCGTTGCGCCGGCCTCATTGCTCGTATTCGATCATGTGACGCGTCGCATCGCCTTGTTGCACGACGGTCCCGAAGCCGAGCGTCAGGCGTTGCGGGCCGAAGTGATGAGACAACTGCGCGGGCCGATCCCGGGAAACGGCCACGAGGTGAGTATTTCGCCGGCGGAAGCGAGTTTCACGAAGGAAGAGTTTGCCGACCGTGTGCAGGCCTGCAAGGAATACATCGCGTCGGGGGATATCTACCAGATCGTCCTGTCGGTGCTGTTCCGTGGCAAGACCAACGTTGCGCCATTCGAGGTGTACCGTGCGCTGCGACTTCTCAATCCGTCGCCGTACATGTTCTTCTTCGATTTCGACGATCTGCAGGTCGTCGGTTCTTCACCCGAAGCACTTGGTGAAGCTGAATCACAGCACCGCATCCTTGCGGCCGATTGCGGGCACCTTGCCGCGTGGCGCGACGCCGGAGGAAGATGTTGCCAACGAGAAGGCACTGCTTGCCGATCCCAAGGAAGCGGCCGAACACGTCATGCTCGTCGACCTCGCGCGCAATGACCTGGGCCGTGTTGCCACCGCAGGGACCGTGCATGTGGATCCGTACCGGGCCATCGAGCGTTACAGCCATGTCATGCATATCGTGAGTGGCGTGCAGGGCGAGCTCAACCCCGACTATGACCAGTTCGACCTGTTTGCCGCGAGCTTCCCGGCGGGCACCCTGGTGGGCGCCCCGAAAGTTCGGGCCATGGAGATCATCGAGGAAATGGAAGGCGTCGGTCGCGGCCTGTATGCGGGCACTGCCGGCTATTTCGGTCTGAGCGGCGACATGGACCAGGCGATTACGATTCGAACGCTCGTTTTCTCGGGCGATGAGTACAGTTTTCAGGCGGGGGCCGGTATCGTTGCCGACTCGGTGCCTGAGCGGGAATACCAGGAAGTCATGGCCAAGAGTGCCATCCTGCGGCGCGCGCTCGAAATTGCCGGAGAGGGCCTGTAATGCCAGCCAATGATTCATTCGGTCACGTACGGATGCTGCTGATCGATAACTACGATTCGTTCACCTACAACCTCGTGCAGGCATTCGCCGCGATGGGCGCCAACGTCATGGTTTATCGCAACGATGCGATTACGGTCGAGGACAGCGCTTGCTCTTGAGCCGACACACCTGGTTATTTCACCGGGACCGGGCCGTCCGGAAGACGCGGGCCTGTCTCTGGCAATGATCGGGGCGTTTGCCGGACGCGTGCCCATCCTCGGCGTGTGCCTCGGTCACCAGAGCATCGTGCAGCAGCACGGGGGCAGGATTGTGCGCGCCGAGCGGCTCATGCATGGCAAGACATCGATGGTGAAGCACGACGGCGAATCCATTTTTGCCGGTCTTTCGAATCCGTTCGAGGTCGGACGCTATCACTCGCTTTGTGCGGAAGAAGAATCGCTGCCGCGGGACCTGGTTGTTACGGCGCAAACCGACCGTGGCGAAATCATGGGCGTGCGCCACAAGACACTGCAGATTGAAGGTGTGCAGTTTCATCCCGAGAGCGTCCTGACGCCCGAGGGTGACGCGCTGATGGCGAACTTCATGCGTCAGGCGGCGACATGAGCAACAGCCGCGTTCTTGACCGTCTGCTGGCCGGGAACGATCTCGAGGAACAGCAGGCCTATGACCTGATGCAACAGCTTGCAGCCGGCGACCTGGACCCGGCCTTTGCCGGGGCATTGCTTGCGGGCCTGCGCGCCAAAGGCGAAACGGCCGATGAGATTCGTGGTTTCGCCCGGGCGATGCGTGAACTCGCCGTTCACCCGGATATTCCAGAGGGTGCGCCGACCGTCGATACAGTGGGTACCGGCGGCGATGGCTCGGGCAGCCTGAACATTTCGACGGGCACCGGCCTGCTTGCCGCGGCGTGCGGATCACGCGTCGTCAAGCATGGCAATCGTTCGGTATCGAGCAAGTCGGGCAGTGCGGACGTGCTGGAGTGCCTGGGCATGCCGTTGCCGCTGCACGAGAAGGAAGCTGTCGACTGCCTGCAGGCGACGAACTTCACGTTCCTGTTTGCGCCCGCCTATCATCCCGCGATGAAGGCCGTGATGCCGGTACGAGCTGCGATGGGCGTGCGCACGGTGTTCAACATTCTTGGACCCCTGACCAACCCGGCGTCGACCCCGTTTCAACTGATCGGCGCTTTTAGTCGTGATATGGCGAAGCTCATGGCGGACGCGCTGGCCGGTCTTCCGATCGAGCGCGCCTTCGTGGTGCACGGCGAACCCGGCTGGGACGAGGCAACACCAGCGGGAGAATTCTGGCTGTACGATGTAACTCCCGGCAATGTGGTCGAGTCCAAACGCAGCCCCGAAGACTACGGCATCGAACGTTGCGCGCCGGAGGACCTCGCCGGCGGCGATGCCCAGCACAATGCGGGCGAACTGATTCGCGTCTTTACGGGCGACGACAAGGGCGCGCATCGCGATGCATTGCTCATGGGTGCGTCACTCGTTCTCGAGGTGCAGGGCACGGCGAAGAACGCGAAGGACGGCGTCGAACAGGCGTTGGCCGCGATCGACGATGGGCGGGCTGAAACATTCCTCGGTAGCTTGCGAGCGCATTTCAGAGACTGATGAGCGATTTCCTGGAAGGCATGGCGAAAAGCAGCGCGGCGCGAGCCGCGAACGCCGCGTCGTTCACGGACGCCGACTTCGACAAACCCGTCGTGCCGCTCTCCCTCGATCGTTTCGGCGTCATCGCCGAAATCAAGCGCCGTTCCCCGGCGGAAGGCCCACTTTCCCCGGGAGGGGACAGTCACCTTTCGGTGCGGGCCCGGCAGTACGCTGCCGGTGGCGCCGCTGCCATCTCCGTGCTCACCGAGCCGAGTCGGTTTGATGGCGAGTTGGCACACCTGGAGGAAGTCGTCGCCGCGGTGCCAGCAACTCCGGTGATGCGCAAGGATTTCCTGGTGGAGCCAGTGCAGGTTCTGGAGGCACGCAAGGCCGGCGCCAGCGGTGTACTGCTGATTACGACAATGCTGGATGACGCAAAACTGCAGGCGATGCTCGACTGCGCCTGGGAACACGGAATGTTCGTCCTGCTTGAGTCGTTTGACGAAGAGGACCTCAAACGCTCGGCACGCTACCTTGACGGACAGGGACAGCTGTTGATCGGCGTGAACACACGCAACCTGCGGACCCTCGAGGTCGACGGCGACAGGCTGCAAAACCTCGGGCCGCTGTTGCCGGAAGCAACCTGCGTGGCCGAAAGCGGCCTGCACGTGCCGGAAGACGCCGCCCGCGTCGCGGGGTGGGGTTACTCGATGGCGCTGGTTGGAACTGCGCTCATGCGCAGCGATGATCCCAGTCGATTGGTCGCGGAAATGACCGATGCAGGGGCGGCGGTATGTTCGTGAAAATCTGTGGTCTCAGTACAGAAGAGCATGTGCAGGTTGCTATCGATGCCGGTGCCGACGCGGTGGGCTTTGTGTTCGCGAATTCTGTTCGCAGGATAAACCCGGCACAGGCCGCCGCGATCACAAGTAGAGTGTCAGGCACCGTCAAGAAAGTGGCCGTCATGCTGCACCCCTCGAACAAGGAATGGCAGGAAGTACTGCGAGTGTTCACACCGGACGTGCTGCAGACGGATGCCGAAGACTTCGCCGATCTCGAGGTGCCAGCCAGTATCGAATGCTGGCCCGTGTACCGCGAAGGAAATTGGGTGTCCGGTACCTTTGGAGTGAGTCCAGGCGTGCCGGACACCTATTTGTACGAAGGTGCACGCAGCGGGAGCGGTGAGGCGGTCGACTGGGCCGGCGCGGCAAAAGTTGCTGAGCACGGCAACATGATTCTCGCCGGTGGACTCGGAGTCGCAAACGTCGCGGATGCCATCGGTGAGGTGCGTCCATTTGGCGTCGACGTGTCGAGTGGCGTCGAAACGGCACCCGGCCAGAAGGATTCAGGACTAATCAGGAATTTCATTAGTGCAGCGAAAGCTGCGGGGAACAATCTATGAGCACATTGTTTGCTGCCGACGAAGCGAAATTGCTACTCGACGCAGCCATCAGGGGCGAAATGCCAGACGATCGCGGGCGCTTCGGCCCGTTCGGTGGGCGGTACGTACCCGAAACACTCGTGCCCGCATTCGAACGACTGGATGCCGGCGTGCGTGAGCACCTGCACGAGGCAACCTTCCAGGCAGAGTTTCGCAGGGAACTTCGCGAGTGGGTGGGTCGGCCAACCGCGCTGACGTTTGCACCACGCCTCTCCGAGATCTGGGGTGCCGAAGTCTGGCTCAAGCGCGAAGACCTCGCTCACACCGGCGCACACAAGATCAACAATGCGATCGGCCAGGCGATCCTTGCCAAGCGGCTTGGCGCAAAACACATCATTGCGGAGACGGGCGCCGGACAGCACGGGGTCGCTTCGGCCGCAGCGTGCGCGCGCGTAGGCTTGCCATGCACCGTGTATATGGGTGCCGTGGACATGGAGCGCCAGGCGCCGAATGTCGATCGCATGCACAGGCTCGGCGCTGCAGTGGTGGCCGTCGAGTCAGGCGACAAGACGTTAAGAGCGGCCATCGACGAGGCACTACGAAAATGGGTGACGGACCCGGCAGGCATTTACTACCTCATTGGCTCCGCTGTTGGCGCACATCCGTACCCGTATCTCGTACGCGAACTGCAGTCGGTTATCGGAGAGGAGGCACGCCAGCAGATGCTTGACCAGGCGGGCGCTTTGCCCGACGTAGCGTTCGCCTGTGTGGGCGGCGGCTCAAATGCGATCGGCCTGTTCTATCCTCTGCTCGGCGACGACATCGAGCTCATTGGTGTCGAGGCGGGTGGTACCGGCCCTGGCCTCGGCCAGAATGCCGCGACGCTCGCGACCGGCACACCGGGTGTGTTGCAGGGCACCTATACGATCATCTTGCAGGATGAGGACGGGCAGGTGCAGGAAACACACTCGATCTCGGCCGGCCTCGACTACTCGGGCGTCGGTCCGGAACACGCGTTGCTACAGGCGACGGGCCGGGTGAAGTACATTTCCGCGGAAGACGACGCCGCACTCGAAGCGCTCGAAGAGCTGTGCGCTACGGAGGGGATCCTGACTGCGCTAGAGACATCGCACGCCTACGCGGCGGCAAAAGAGTATGCGAAACAGAATCCCGGAAAGCGTATCTTGATCGGCAACTCGGGCCGCGGCGACAAGGATATGCCCACACTCACCAAGTACCCCGCCAGGACTCGCACCCATGCAGGCGCATGAACGTATAGGCGCGGCGCTCACCGCCGCAAACGATGCCGGCCGCCCGGCCCTGGTGCCGTTCATCACGGCAGGTTACCCCGAGCCGGCAGATTTCATCACCACGTTGCAGGCGATCGCCGCATCCGGGGATGTCGTCGAACTCGGCATTCCGTTTTCGGATCCGATGGCCGACGGCATGACGATCCAGCGCTCGAGTTTCGAGGCGCTGAAGAAAGGCGTTAACCTCAAGTGGATTTTTGACCAGCTCGACTCGGTCGAAGGCGGGATCGACGCACCGCTCGTCATGATGTCTTACCTGAATCCGTTGCTTGCGTTCGGTTACGACGAGCTCGCGAAGCGCGCACTGGCGGCGGGCGTGTGCGGTTTCATCGTGCCCGATCTGCCATTTGAGGAGTCAGCCGACCTTCGCGAGGCACTCGATGCGAAAGGACTCGGGCTAATCCAGCTTGTTACGCCAGCCACTCCGGATAAGCGGCTGCAGACCTTGTGCGAGGCTTCGCGAGGATTTGTGTACGCGGTAACGATAACCGGCATTACCGGCGGTGGAACGGGCTTGCCTGCCGACCTGGCGGACTACCTCGATAAGGTGTCGGGGATGTCGAGCATCCCCGTTTGTGCAGGTTTCGGCATTCGCGAGGCGAAAGACGTGGCCGCCGTCGGCAAACACGCGGCCGGCGCCATCGTCGGCTCGGCGTTGGTTGAAGTCCTTGAGCGCGGCGATGATCCACGGCCGTTCCTCGAGGCGTTGCGGCCCTGATGAAGAAACTCACATCCGCAGAGACGATTGTCACGATTACTCACTACCAGAATCTGCTGGCAGCGGAAGGCATCAAAACGGAAATTCGTAACCAGCATCTCGGCGGTATCATGGGCGAGATGCCGGTCTTTGAAACCTGGCCGCAGCTATGGATCGTCAACGACCTGGATTTCGACCGCGCGACGCAGCTGATTGAGTCCGGCGACTCTGAGCCGTACGCGGCTTCGTGGGCCTGCAGTAAGTGCGGTGAGGAAAACGAAGGGCAGTACGCGGCGTGCTGGAACTGCGGGAAAAGCGTCGATACGTAGGAGGGCCGACTACTACGGCATGCCCCGGGCGAGAAGCGACGTGCCGGCTATCTCGCTACGCAGTACCGCAGATACCTTCTCCGGTTGCATCGGACGGCTGATCAGGAAGCCCTGGGCGAGGTCGCAGTTGCAGCTCTTCAGGAACTCGAGCTGCGTGAGTGTTTCGATACCTTCGGCGGCAACTTCGATATCCAGTCCCTGCGCCATGGCAATGGCCGCGCGAACGATGCGCTGGTGACTGTTGTTATCAACGATGTCGGCTACGAGATCGCGATCAAGAACGCAGCTGTCGATGAAGCCGTTGTCGAGCGATTCGAACGAGACGTCGCCCGTGCCGAAGTGATCGAGTGACAGCCGCACGCCGAGCTTGCGCAGGGCTTGCAGCGTTTCCATCTCGGTACTGCGTTTGCCAACAACATTGCCGTCACCGATTTCGAGTTCGATGCAACCTGGATCGAGCATCGTGTCCGCCAGCGTTTTCCTGATGACATCCACCAGGCGTTTATGCACGAGCTGCTGCGACGAAAGGTTGATCGCGATCGACAGGTCGGGCATTTCAAACTGATGTTGCCATCCGGCGAGCTGGCGGCATGCGGTCCCGATAACCCATTCGCCAGCCGAGTGAATCAGTCCACTGCTTTCCAGGATCGACAGGAAGCGCGCGGGCGCCAACAGCCCGAAACGCGGATGTTGCCAGCGTAGCAATGCTTCGAGTCCGATCAGGCGTCCCGACGTAAGATCGATGCGTGGCTGGTAATGCAGAACGAACTCGTCGCGAACCAGCGCGTGACGCAAGCCGATCTCGAGTTCCTCGTGCTGCGCCAGTTTGGTATTCAGTGCGTTCGAGTAGTACTGGAAGCGACCGCCACCGCGTTTCTTTGCCTCCAGCATCGCGACGTTGGCGGCTTTGATCATGCGCGCAGCGGTGTCGCCCGCATCGGGATAAAGTCCGATACCGATACTCGGCGTTGCGTACACCTCGCTGCTGCCGATCTCGTATTTCTCCGAAAGGACCAGCAACAATTTCTGAGCGGCAGCGGCGGCATTGCCCGCCTCGCCGAAGTCTTCAAGACAAACGACGAACTCGTCGCCACCCCAACGCCCGGTGAAATCGCCGATACGCAGGTTGCTCCGCAGTCGCTCGGCAACCTGGCGTAGCAAGTTGTCGCCAATGTCGTGGCCGAGTGTGTCATTCACTGACTTAAAGCGATCGAGACCGATGGACAGTGTGGCAAGCGGTGCACCCTTGCGCTGGCTGCGGCCGATCGCGCGCGACAATTGCTCGGTAAACAGGCTGCGGTTCGCGAGGCCCGTCAGCTCATCGAACTGCGCGAGTTTTTCGAGTTCGGATGTGCGATGCGTGATCTCGGTAATATCGCGGAACGTGATGACGCCGCCGACGAGTTCGCGGTTGCCATCGAAGAGCCCCTGGCCGTTGATGCTGAGCACAGCGTCGGGTTGTTCGGGCGTGCGGTGGATCGCCACCTGGTCCGCAAACTTCTCACCGCTGCGCGCGCGCATGAGCGGTAGCTCGTGGGAATTGCGGTAGTTGTCGCCGTTGCCATCGATACAGCAGAACGTCTGTTCCCAGGTCGGGTCCGGTTGCGTGCGCGGACCGAGGCCGAGGATGGATCTGGCTGCCGGGTTGATATCCAGTACGTGCCCGGCGTCATCAACAATG
This sequence comes from uncultured Gammaproteobacteria bacterium, assembly GCA_963722775.1. GTDB lineage: Bacteria > Pseudomonadota > Gammaproteobacteria > Steroidobacterales > Woeseiaceae > UBA1847. Next base: position 19,904 of record CAVROF010000023.1, on the reverse strand, counting down.
ATCGCGCCGTCATTAATATTGCGAAGTATCGACAGCACCGAGACATCGGTTTCGGACAGGCGCCTCTGCAGGCGGCTGCGTTGCACGGCGTGGTCGAAAACCGCGTCCTGGCCCTCGACCGTAACGTCGTCGATGCACACATACCCCTGTGCGCCGGCGCGCAGGGCGGCGATGCCGCGATGCTCATGTTCTTTCCGGGTCAGCGCCACGACCGGATACGGGCTGAGTGACTGGATCAGTTCACCGAGCGTCTGTCCGGACTGGGCAATCATCGGGCCCGCCTCGAGCAGCACCAGGTCGACAGTACTGGATGCGTCTTGCGGCAACGCGAGCGAATTGCTGCGCGTCAACATCGTGCAGCAAGGCAAAGTCTCGAGTTCGGACAGGTACTCGGCGGCAAACTCACCGCGGCCCAAATAAAGAATGGAATGACCGGTCATCTAAAAAACCGCAACTGTCAGGGGCAGCTTGGCCGTGGATAAATCGCTGTGATTATCGTACGGACAAGTTTGAAAGCGCGCCATATGTTGTTATCGAGGTTCGTTTAGGCCAATCGCATGATAACAGAATAGTAAGAAAAGACAGTCGCTTAAGCGATTTTTTTACCGCTTGGACGGGTCAGATTCAAACCCTAAGGTCACGACAGGCATCCAAAGGTCACGATAAAGGGAGAAAAGCCATTTGAATGCGCTTTTGACCGCGGCAGGCAGCGACTATAGTCAGGCAATGGCAAGCGCCGACTCCGACATAGCCGTAGACGAAAGAGCCTGGATACTTAAGGCACAGCGATCAGATGCGCGGGCATTTGAGGCCCTTTATCGACTGCACGTGGACAAGATCTATGGATTGTGTCTGCGCATGACGGGCAACGTCAGTGAGGCTGAAGACTGCACGCAGGAAGCGTTCATCCAGGCCTGGAAGAAGATGGCGAAGTTTCGTGGTGACAGTGCATTTGCGACCTGGCTTCACCGCATTGCCGTTAACGCGGTTCTGGGCAGGATTCGCAAGTCGAAACGGGAGCACGACAGGATCCAGGCCGTTTCGAATGTGGAGCCGGCCCGCGTAGCCACCGGTGATACCGGAGAGCTGCGGGACCTGGCGAAGGCGGTAGACAGATTGCCCGAACGAGCACGACACGTTTTTGTCCTCAATGCAGTGTATGGCTACAGCCATGCGGAAGCTGCCGGGATGCTGGGCATCGCCGCAGGCACAAGCAAGGCACAACTGCACAGAGCAAGGAGGCTCCTGATGCAACAACTGAAAGAGCAGGGATTTAGAGAATGACCGAAGAATTTGACGACAACTTGTTCGACGATAAATGGGACCGGGCCGCACGGCAACTCGCAACGGAGATCACTCCGGAGCGTGACCTCTGGCCTGACATCGCCACGGCGATAGCGGAGCCGAGGCGCTCGCGGTGGACACCCATGTTCGCGCAGGCTGCGGCAGTGGTACTGCTGGTCGGCGCGTCGTCGGCGATCACCTACGTTGCGGTCAAAAACGATAGCGTGCCTGTCGTGTCGATCGAGCCCGAACTTGTCTTCGAACAGACGGCGTTCGGCGGCAACTACAATCTCGGACCGGGCTTCCAGGATGCGCGCAACAGCCTGCGTGCGGAGCTCGATGTCGAGCTGATGCACCTGTCCCCTGAAGCGCGCACTGACATCCGGGAAAACCTCGACCTGATTCACGCGGCGATCATGGATATCAATGCGGTGCTCGAAAAAGAGCCTGACAATGTCCTGTTGCAGCAGAAGCTGTTGCGGGCCTATCGGGAAGAATTGACGTTGTTGAGTCGGGTCGGTGGCCTGACACGCAATGTAACGATGAGAAACGATATTTAGCCGGCACATTGTCGGCTGGAGTCTGAAGAGAGAAGCATGATGAAAAGACTGACTGCAATTTTGCTGGGCACGCTGATCGCGCTGCCTGTCGTGGCTGAAGACGTTGACCGGACGGTCGATGCGGCTGCCGACGGCCACGTGCATGTGTCCAACATAGCTGGCGAGGTCACGATCAGCGGCTGGTCTCGGAACGAGGTCGAAGTAACCGGTGAGCTGGGCCGCAACGTCGAGGAACTCATCGTGGAGCGCGATGGCAACAGGGTAACGATCAAGGTCAAGGTTCCAAGGAGGAGCGGCCGTGGCATCGATAGTGACCTGCATATCCAGGTGCCCCAGGCCAGTTCGATCGATGTTGGCACAGTGAGTGCCGATATCGACGTAACGGAAGTGCGGGGCGAGCAGAGCCTGAATACCGTGAGCGGGGACATTAGCACCGAGGCATTCGGCAACGACATATCAGCCGAGTCGGTCAGTGGTGATATAGAGGTGAGTGGCCAGAAAAAGGATGCCGAGACGGACGCGAGCACGGTGTCGGGTAACGTGACGTTGTTCCGCGTCGCCGGAGCTGTTGAGGCGGCGTCAGTTAGTGGTGACGTGATCGTCGACGAGGGTTCGTTCGACCGCGCCAGCCTCGAGACGGTCAACGGCGATATCGTCTTCCACGGCGACGTGCGCAATGGCGGCAAGATTAACGCAGAGACGGTGAACGGCAATGTCGACCTGGAATTCGACAGGAAGGTAGGCGGTCGCTACAACATCGACACGTTCAACGGCAATATCCGTAACTGCTACGGCCCGAAAGCCGTACGTACCAGCAAGTACACGCCGGGCTGGGAGCTCAATTTCGAGGAAGGCGATGGTAACGCCCGGGTAAACGTGTCAACGCTCAACGGCGATATCTCGATCTGCGACTAGAAAACACATATTTATTTCACCAACGGGCCGCAATAGCGGCCCGTTTTTTGTCGGATTTGGTACTCTACGGTTCCACAACCAAAGGGTGTCCAAATGGGCCGTCCTGCCAAAATCCTAGCCTGGGTCTTCGCCGCGATTATTGCGGTTTTCGCACTCGCCGCGATCGCCTTAACGTTCTTCTTTGAGCCTAACGATTTTCGAGAGAAAATCGCCGCTGCAGTGCACGAGTCAACCGGCCGCGAGCTCCACATCGATGGTGAGATATCGGTGAAGCTATTCCCATGGCTGGCGGTGGAGGTCGGGCATACGACGCTCGGCAATGCGGAGGGCTTCGGCGATGAGCCGATGGCAGAGTTTGACCAGGCGCGTCTCAGCGTTCGCCTGTTGCCCTTGTTGCTGCGCCGCGAAGCGGAGGTGGGCGCCGCGGAAATAGACGGCCTGCGCTTACATTTGGAGGTCGACAGCAAAGGTCGGGCAAACTGGGACGACCTGCTGGAAGGCGGCGATAGTGATGCCACCGAGGAGAAAGCCGGTGGCGGGTCTCTGGACATATCCGGAGTCGATATCAGGAATTCATCGATCATCTACGCGAATCGGCAGGATGGCGATCGCTATGAGCTGACGAATGTGAACATCGGCGTCGGACGGGTTTCGGGCGATGCCGATCCCGTGCCGCTCAGTGGCAGCGTACATTTTGACGTGCAGCCCAGCGGTATTTCGGGCGATATCGAAGTCGACACTGTCGTCGCCTTCGATCAGGACACGGGCGTATTCACGCTCGACAACTTCTCGGTGAAGGGGCTGGCGGAAGGCATTATCGATGGGCCGACCCGCATGAGCTTCGAGACAGACGGCATCGAAATCCGCAGCGCCGAAAACGTGGCCAGCGTGGGGACCGTATCCATCTCTTTACTTGACCTCGATATCACCGCCGACGTCGAACCCTTCTCTTACGCCGATGACATAGAGCCAGTCGCACAGATTCGTGTTGACGCATTCTCACCGCGTAGCCTGATGCACCTGTTTGATGTTGAGGCACCGGAGACCGCGGACCCGAACGCGCTAAGCAGCATGAAGCTCGAGGCAAAAGCCTATGTCGGGGCAAACAACATCAGGATGACGGGCGTCAGTATTGAGCTTGACGATACGACGTTTACGGGTGCCATGACGGTGCCGACGGATGGCGCAGGCAGGTACATTGTGAAACTCAGCGCCGACGCTCTCGATTTGAATCGCTACATGGCACCGCCAGCCGAAGGGAATGGCGAGGCGGCCGGCGAGTCCGCGCCCACGGAGATTCCGGCCGATCTTATCAAGTCGCTCAACGCCCGAGGCGACCTCAGCATAGGGACAGTCACCCTGGGTAACCTGCAGCTACAGCAGGTGGTCCTTTCCCTGAACGTTGGCGACGGGCGCCTGCGCATTCATCCGATCACGGCGGGGCTTTACGGCGGCAACTACAGCGGCGACGTACGCATCGATGCGAGTAACTCGACGCCGGTCCTGTCCATGAACGAGACGGTGCAGGCTGTCGACCTTGCCAGGCTGGCGCTTGCGACGTTTGAAGAGCAGAACATCACCGGGTCGCTCAGCGGAAACTTTCGCCTCTCGGGGCGCGGCAGCGACCTCGGTGAAGTCCAGCGCACGCTTGGCGGCCAGATGAACTTCGAACTCAAGGATGGCACTTACGAAGGCACGGACGTGTGGTACGAGTTACGGCGTGCCCGGGCGTTACTCAAGAAAGAAACGCCACCCGAACCGGTCCTGCCGGCACGCACACCGTTTAGCTCGGTTACAGCAACCGGCGTTGTGACGGACGGCATAATGCGCAACGACGATTTCGTGGCAGACATGCCATTCATGCAGCTCACGGGTAGCGGCAACGTAAACATCCCGGCCGGCACCGTGGACTACAGTATGAAAGCCCGGGTCTTCAGGAAGCCCGAAGCTCTCGCCGCGGCGACGCCCGAGGAGATCGAAGATTTCACGAAGACCGTTATCCCGATCAAGATCACGGGGCCACTGACGGCACCCAAGGTGAGCCCGGATGTCGAGGCACTGCTGCGCCAGCGCGTCGAGGAAGAGATCAAAGACAAACTCAAAGACCTCTTCAAACGATGAGACGAACAGTCAGTCTTCTGCTCTGCGATACTCGCGAGCGCGCAGTGTGCAACGGCCGCAGAGATGCGCAGCATCGAGATGCAATACGAAGATGGGCGTTACTCGATGGTCTCGGTTGCGTGGTTTGATGCGGGCATCAGTGAGACCTTTCATGTCTTCAGAACCTGGGAGTACTCGACCCGGTTTTCTGGCGCGGTTGTCGAGGCACGGGACATTGAAGCAGAGCCGGGCGGTCTCCCGGGTTACTTCGTCATCAACAAGGGTTGCGTGCTGTTCTTCTGCAAATCGATGGCCCGGCAAGGCTACGTCGAGGCGCATCACAACCAGATTCTGCGTGCTGTAGCAGACCCGCAGTTAAGCGACTTCCACGAGTTCGAGGAGTCCTGGGAGTTCTCAGAAGTCGACGGCGGAACCAGCGTGCGTTACTCGCTGCAAATGGTGCCGGACTTCTGGGTGCCGCCGGCAATTGGCCCTTACATGATCAAGCGCAAACTCCGGAAGGATGGCGGCGGGGCGCTGGACAGGATTGAGGCTATCGCGCAAAGCATGGCCGAGCCGGTCGGGCCGGCCGTTGACTAGCTTCCCGGGGCGACTGCTCACCTGGTTCGACGAGCACGGTCGTAAGGATCTGCCCTGGCAGCAGGTGAAGGATGCCTATCGAATCTGGGTGTCGGAAATCATGCTGCAGCAAACACAGGTGCAGACGGTGATTCCCTACTTCGAACGCTTTATGCAGAGTTTCCCCGATGTCGTGTCGCTCGCAAACGCTGCGCAGGATGAGGTTCTCCAGCACTGGTCTGGCCTTGGCTACTACGCACGCGCTCGCAACCTGCACAAGGCGGCGCAGATTGTGCGGGATGAGTACGACGGCATCTTTCCCGACACGCTGGAAGCTGTGACCGCATTGCCTGGCATCGGGCGGTCTACGGCGGGTGCGATCCTGTCGCTCGCGTTCGACCAGCACCACGCGATTCTCGATGGCAACGTGAAGCGAGTCCTTGCCCGCCACGCGGCGATCGAAGGCTGGCCCGGCACCACTTCGGTTGCGAAGCAACTGTGGGCGGTTGCCGAACAAAACACGCCGACCGAAAAGACGGCGGCTTACACCCAGGCGATCATGGATCTCGGCGCGACCCTGTGCACGCGCTCCAAACCGGCCTGCGATCGCTGCCCGGTCGCCAGCGACTGCGTCGCCCTCGAAAAGGGGACAGTCACCTTTTTGCCGGGGCGCAAGCCGAAAAAGGAAAAGCCGTTGCGTGCAACGACCATGGTGATCGCCAGGCACGATGGGCATGTCTACCTCGAGCGTCGCCCGGAGGCGGGAATCTGGGGCGGTTTGTGGAGCCTGCCGGAAGTGGATGGTGTTGCGGTTGAGGACTGGTGCGCGGAGCGCCTCTGCACCGCGGCCGCGTCAACCGACGCCTGGGAGACCTTGCGGCACAGCTTCAGCCATTACGATCTCGATATTCGACCGATAGTGGTGCGCGTCGCGTCACCATTGAGTAAAGTAGCCGACTCCGGCGATGCCACGTGGCACCGACTGGGCGATGAATTGCCGGGCGGCATGGCCGCTCCCGTGAATAAACTTTTAGAGAAATTACAGAATGTCTCGCACGATTAAATGCGTCATGTTGGGTGAAGGGGCCGAGGGCCTCGACTATGCGCCGTACCCGGGCGAACTGGGTCAGCGTATCTACGACAACGTTTCGAAAGAAGCGTGGCAGCGCTGGCTGGCTCACCAGACCATGTTGATTAATGAGTATCGCCTGACGCCGATCGAGCCCGATGCGCGCAAGTTCCTCGAAACCGAGATGGAGAAGTTCTTCTTCGAAGGCGGATCGGCCGCGCCGCAGGAATTCGTTCCGCCGACCGACTAGTCGCGCAGCAAGAGCTGCACGCTGAACCACTGATTTGGGTCAGTCCAGACCTCGCTGACAGTGAATCCCGCAACACCCGCCATCGCGGCGAAGCCGTCGAGCGTGTACTTGTGTGAATACTCGGTAAGGATTGCCTCACCCTCGTCGAGAAGGATCGTGGCGCCCCCAAGATGAGCGGTTTGTTGCCGCGTGCTGACCAGTTCTATGACGACCCGGCCCTCATCGGGGTCGTAGGTCGCCCTGTGACGGAATGACCCCAGTTCGAAATCACTACCGAACTCGCGATTGAGGTGGCGCAGCATATTGAGATTAAAGCGCGCCGTAACACCCGCACTGTCGTTATAGGCGTCGTGGATTACCGCCGGGTCTTTCTGGAGGTCCACCCCGATCAGGAGTGCGCCGCCGTCATCTGCTTCCTGGTGCATTACGCGCAGCAGATCTACAGCGTCGTCATACTCGAAATTGCCGATCGTTGATCCCGGGAAATAGACGACGTTCCGCAGCGGCATCGTAGCGGGCGCAGGCAGGCTGAATGGGTGCGTAAAATCAGCCACGACGGGTAGTACTTCGATATGCGGGAACGCTGAGCGAATACTGCGCTGGCTCTCGAGCAGGTGTTCCTCGGAAATATCGACCGGAACATAGGCGGCGAGCTCGTCGAGATGCTCGAGCAGCAGGCGAGTCTTGACGCTCGAGCCACTGCCAAACTCGATCAGGCTGGCCTGCGGGCCGACAACGGCAGCAACCTCATCGACGCAGCTGTGCATGATGCCGAGTTCGGTCGAGGTCAGGTAATACTCGGGAAGTGTGGTGATCTCCTCGAACAGACCGGAGCCGGTTTCATCGTAGAAGTACTTCGGTGCTATCGATTTCTGCGGCTTACTCAGGCCCGCTATCAGTGCTTCTGTTTCGTCAGTCATGCGCGTCCTTCGCGAGTCTCAGGCCGAGAAACTGCCAACGAGCATCCGGGTAAAAAAAGCTGCGGTAGCTGGCGCGAATGTGGTCGTCAGCCGTAACGCAGGAACCACCGCGAACGGTCATCTGATTGCACATGAATTTGCCGTTGTACTCGCCAAGAGATCCGTCCAGGGGACGGAAGCCCGGATAGGGCGAATACGCCGAAGAGGTCCATTCCCAGACGTCACCGAATAACTGTGAGCCACCGTTGGCCGCGATCGGATGCCAGTTATCGCTGTTGAGAAGATTGCCGTGCACGGATTGTTCGGCGGCGGCGTGCTCCCATTCGAACTCCGTCGGGAGGCGGCAGCCAGACCAGCGCGCAAAGGCATCGGCTTCGTAGTAACTGATGTGACACACCGGCGCATGCTCATCGATTTCAACCGGGCCGCTTAGCGTGAATTCCGTTTCCAGTGCCTCGTCCCAGTAGAGGGGCCTGTTCCAGCCGCGCTCATTGATGGTCGACCAGCCGTCGGACAACCAGAGTTGGGCGTCCTGGTAGGCACCGGACGCGATGAACTCGCGAAACTCGCCGTTCGTAACAAGCCGATCGCCGATAACGTGTGGATGCAGCAGCGCATCGTGGCGCGGAGTCTCGTTGTCGAAACAGAAACCTTCGCCGGACGCCCCGATGCGCACGATGCCCGGCTCGCCGGGCGAGAACGTGTAGCTGCCTGGAGAGCTGCCCGGCGATCTGGCGGAGGAATGCACGGCAGCCGGCTGCAGCGGGTTGCGCGACAGCACGTGCTTGATGTCGGTGAGCAGCAATTCCTGGTGCTGCTGTTCGTGATGCAGCCCGAGCGTCGTTACCTCGCCAAGCTCGTGCGAATCGTCTCCGGACGCAAGCAATGCACACATGGCCTCGTCGACGTGTTTCCTGTAGTCGAGAACCTGATCGAGCGTCGGACGTGACAGCTCGCCGCGACGGGGCCGCGGGTGCATCTTGCCCGCCGAGTTGTAATACGAGTTGAACAGGTAGTGGAAGCGCGCGTCGTAGGGCCGGTAACCGGGCTGGTGAACGCCGAGCACGAAACATTCAAAGAACCAGGTGACATGAGCCAGGTGCCATTTTGTCGGGCTGACGTCTGGCATTGTCTGGATGACAGTGTCTTCGGGCTGCAGGTCACGGATCAGCCGGAGCGTATTCGTACGGGTGCGCCGATACATATCGACTGACGTCTCTGGAGACTCGTCCAGGTTTTCCGCAGAGATGGCCATCGGCCTATTCTAACGCAACGGCAGCTCTGTCTTTCGCTGCACCGTCCGGATCGCAAAACTCGAGTTGACTCGGGACACGCCTGGCAGACGCGTCAGTTCGGTTTTATGAATACGCTCGAAGTCGGCCATGTCCGCCACGACCACGCGAATCAGGTAGTCGAACTCACCTGACATCAGGTAGCACTCCATCACCTCGGGTATGCCGCGAACCGCTTGCTCGAATGCAGCCAGGTCGCTTTCCACCTCACGGTGCAGGCCAATCTGCACAAACACGTTGCCGGGCAAGCCCGCCTCGTTCTGGCTGATGAGGGCCGCGTAACGGCTGATCATGCCCGATTCCTCGAGCGCCCGAACCCGTCGCAGGCAGGCCGACTCCGACAGGCTGACCTGGGCCGCCAGCTGCACATTGCTGATACGGCCATCCTTCTGGAGCGCCTTGAGAATCAATTTGTCGTGCCTGTCCAGCGTCATCGAAGAATCCTGCGTAAAAGGTACAATATATGGTGGAAACCACCGCTATTTACGCATTCTGGCTGCAGATACGCAAGCGCACGCCGCACTCAGGCCCGTATCATGGCAGATCAATAAGAACGATTTCAGGTCTGGAGAGAGCCATGAAGATCGGTGTACCCAAAGAGATTAAGACGCTCGAGTTCCGCGTCGGCATGACGCCGGCAGGCGTGCTCGAGGTTGTTCACGATGGCCACGAAGTCATCGTGGAAACGAATGCGGGTGCCGGCATCGGCGTCTCCGATGCTGACTACGAGGCCGTTGGCGCGAAGGTTGTTGGCACAGCGAAGGAGGTCTTCGCCCAGGCCCAGATGATCGTCAAGGTCAAAGAGCCGCAGCTCAACGAGTGCGCAATGCTGCGTCCCGACCAGGTGCTGTTCACGTACCTGCACCTCGCACCCGATCCCGCGCAGACGAAAGCGCTCGTCGAATCCGGTACGACGGCGATCGCCTACGAGACGGTGACTGCCAGAGACGGCAGTCTGCCCCTGCTGACGCCGATGTCAGAAGTGGCCGGTCGCCTGTCGATCCAGGCCGGCGCCTACGCAATGCAAAAAGCGAACGGCGGTTGCGGCAAGTTGCTCGGCGGCGTACCCGGTGTACAGCCGGCCAACGTACTGGTGATTGGCGGCGGTGTTTCCGGCGCTAATGCGGCAGACATGGCTGTTGGCCTCGGCGCCAACGTCACAATCCTCGATCGTTCGTTACCGCGCCTGCGGCAGCTCGACGACATCTGGGGCGGTCGCGTTCACACAGTCTTCTCGACCAAGCATGCCGTCGAAGAGCTGTCCATGCAGTCCGACCTCATCATCGGTGCGGTTCTGATCCCCGGTGCCGCTGCACCGAAGCTCGTGACTGCGCAGAACGTCAGGGACATGCAGGCAGGCACGGTTCTGGTCGACATCTCCATTGACCAGGGCGGCTGCTTTGAAACGAGTCATGCGACGACGCACGCAGATCCAACTTACGTAGTGGACGATGTTGTGCACTACTGCGTTGCGAACATGCCGGGCGCCGTCCCCCGCACCAGCACGTTCGCCCTGACGAACGCCACACTGCCGTTCGTCAAATCACTGGCCAATCGCGGCTGGGTCGACGCGCTTAAAGCCGATCCGCACCTGGCCAATGGCCTCAATGTTCACGCGGGGCATGTCACCTACGAGGCTGTCGCGCGTGATCTTGGATATGAGTATCTGTCTGCTGAGGACGCTATTAAAGCCGCCTGATCCCTTTAGACCCCCTTCAGGTTCAGGCGTAGTTTGAGGCCGGGCATTTGCCCGGCCTTTTTTTGCTTGTATTGCGGTCAAACCACACTATTCTTACAGGTACAAAGGTACAAAATGATCTGTCGACTCAAGACAGTACACAGAATGTGAGGGGGTAAATCATGAGCAGTATCGGAAAAACAACACAACGTCTTGTCGTGTTGCCCGCAGCGCTTGCGTTGTTGGGCTTGTCGGGCGGCGCAACAGCGCAGTTACTCGAAGAAATTACGGTAACAGCAACGAAACGCGAAACCAGAATCCAGGACGTCCCGTTCTCGATCAATGCGCAAACGGCTGCTGATATTCAACGCACCGGCGCCACCGATCTCGAAGAGTTGTCGAGAAACGTTGCTGGTCTTACTGTGCAGAATCTCGGGCCGGGCCAGAGCCAGGTCGCGATTCGTGGCGTATCGGCGGGCCAGATCGTTCGTGACCAGCCCGGCGTCAAAGAGCAGGTGGGCGTGTATCTCGACGAGTCGGTTATTTCGCTCTCGTTATTTACCCCGGACTTTGATCTCTACGACCTGAACCGCGTTGAAACACTGCGAGGACCGCAGGGCACGTTGTTCGGCTCGGGTTCGGTCGGCGGCACGATTCGCTACATCACGAACAAACCGAACAGGGATGAGTTCGACGCAAACGTCGAGCTGGGCCTTAACTCGATCACAGACGGCGATGTGGGCGGAGCGATCAAGGGCATGGTTAACCTGCCTCTCGGCGATGGCAATGCCGCGCTGCGCCTCGTCGCTTACACAACGGAGTACGGCGGCTTCATCGATGCGCGTCAGGAGTCGGGCTCGGTCAAGTCCGATGTGAACGGTGGTAGCCGAACGGGTCTTCGCGCCGCCCTGTCCTTCGATATCGGTGACTCGATTACGATCACGCCGCGTCTCGTGTACCAGGAAATCGAAGCCGATGGTTTCAACCGTCAGGAAGTGTTTAACCTGTTCGCCAATCCGTACACGACCACACGTCCGCCCATCCAGCTTGGTGAGCGCGAGCAGCACTTGCTTCTGGACGAGGAGTTTACGGACGAAACGTTGCTGGCCGATGTGGTATTTGAAGCGTCTCTCGATGCCTTCGACTTTACGTTCGTCGGTAGCCAGATGGATCGCGAGATTCTCGTCAGCCGCGACGCAAGCGCGTTGACCGGTAGTGTCTCGGTCGACCTGGGTTACCCGGATGCAGGCGTACTGCTGCCGTCAAACCTGCGCGATACCACGGATCTCAAGCAGACGACGTTCGAGACACGCCTTAGCTCGAATTCAGACGGTGCACTTCAGTGGCTGTTCGGCGCGTTCATTTCGAACACCGACCGCAAGTATGGACAGTACCTGCCGACGCCCGGATACGCGGCTGTCACTGATGCAACACTGGGTGCCGGAACGTCGGCGGCCGTTGCCAATGGCTTCCCGGATCTCGACTCGCCATACAACGCCTTGCTGCCGTACGACATCGAGCAGCTCGCGATCTTCGGTGAAGTGAGCTTCGATGTCTCAGACGCATTGCAGGTGACCGTCGGTGGTCGTTGGTACGACTTTGAAGAGTCACGTCGATTCTACTCGGGTGGCCTGTTCGCGAACGGCGATGACCAGACGGACACCACGTCGTCAGATGGATTTACTCCGCGCGTCATGGCGAGCTTCGATATGAACGACAACGTGACGCTGAACGCACAGGTGTCGCAGGGGTTCCGCCTTGGCGGCGTCAACGACCCGCTTAACGCGACGTTGTGTTCACCGGAAGATCTTCAGATCTTCGGCAGCTTTCAGTCGTACCAGGATGAGAAGATGTGGAACTACGAGGCCGGCATCAAGTCAGGTTTCGGCAACGGCGTGACGCTGAACGCCGCTGTGTTCTATTCGGACATTGAAGACCTGCAGGCGACGCTGGATGCGGGCTCCTGCTCGTCACGCGTCTCTTTCAATGTGCCCAAGGCGCACACGCAGGGCGTCGAATTTGAGCTGGGTGCCAGCCCGTCCGAGTCACTGTACCTGTCGCTGGCCGGCAGCATCCTTGAGTCCGAGTTTGATTCGACGGTTGTCGATGGCTCAGGCGCCGTGATCGGCGGCCTGCGCAGTGGCAATCGCCTGGCATCCGTACCGGATTTCCAGATTGCCGCATCGGGCAGCTACTACTTCCCGGTCGACCTGTTGGGCGGATGGGATGGTTTCGTCACCGCGACGATTCATCATGTCGGTGACCGCATTACGCAGCCGAGTGATCAGGAGTCTGGCGCCGGCGTGTTCTCGTCAGGCCTGCCGTTCGGTGGTGCAACGGGCAACGAAACGACAACGGTCGACCTCGAGCTTGATCCGTACACGATCATCAACCTGAGCACGGGTGTCGAGAAAGACGACTGGTCAGCCGTGCTTTATATCCACAACGTGGGTGATGAGAACGCCAACCTGTCGTTCGATCGTGAGCGCGGTGGGCGCGCGCGACTGGGTTTCCGGACCAACAAGCCGCGGACGATCGGTATTACGTTCCGCAAGAGCTTCTCGGGCATGTAAACGCCGACAGGTTCTGAAGTATCTACGCCCGGTCAGAAATGGCCGGGCGTTTTTGTTAGAGCGGCAGTGCCATCCGTATGAGTGGACGCTCGCCATCCCAGAGTTCCTCGCGTTCATTGGACGTCACCGCGAAGCCGAGTTTTTCGTAGAGCTGCTGCGACTCCGGCAGGCCATCCGTGGTCTCCAGAAAGACGCTCGAGCAGGCATTGTTACGAGCGTAGTCGAGGGCGCGATTGACAAGGTCCTTGCCAAGCCCGATGCCCCGGGCCGATGCATCGACAAGCACCCAGCGGAGCTGGCCGAGCCCGCCGTCACGCAGCACCATCGCAGCGCAGCCGACGAGATCGTCATCTCGTTCGGCCATCCAGATGCGACCGACGCCACCTGCGTCGAGGTAAAACTCGGCGACGGTGCGGCCAACATAGGCTTCGAACTTCAGGCCATAACCGGGCAGGGCGTCATACACGGTGCCATGCAGGGCGACAATGCGACCGAGGTCGCCGACTCGCAGGTCGTGGCGGATGCTGATGTCGTGACTCATGCGCACCTCGCGTCGGTGGACTGGGTGCGACGGTGAGTCGGTAGCCGCGTCCGCGCAGAGTCTGCACAAAAACCGGATCGTCGGCATGGTCATCAAGCGCCTGCCGGAGCTCGCTCACGGCATGGCCGAGCGCTTCCTGACTGCCGTTGCCTTCACCCCACACTTCGTCAAGCAAGGCCTGGCGCGTAACGAGTTCGCCGGGAGTCCTGGCAAGGCAAAGCAAGACTTCGGCCGCGGTCGGCGGCAGATGTCTTGTGCCGTTCTTACTCGTGACCTGTCCTTTAAGGGGCTCAACGAGCCGGTCACTGAGGTAGAAGCCGTGCAGGTTGTCGGCGCTCACGTAACCTCCAGTCGGGCTTGGTGCGGTACAGCATAGCACCGGAGTCATGTACCGGGTTCATCGCACAGACTTATCCTGCTCGAGCGGGCCGAAAACCAGTGGGGCCTTGCCCTTGAATTCAGCCGAGTAAGGCCAAGATATGGGCATGAGTGATTCAACACATGTGGTTTGCCCGAGCTGCAACGCCGTCAATCGTTTGCCTGCGGATCGCCTTGCCCAGAGCCCGAAGTGTGGCAAATGCGGTGAGCAGGTCTTCGCTGGCAAACCAACCGAACTGACCGATGCGAGCTTTGAACAGCACATCGGACGCAGCGACATCCCGATTGTTGTGGATTTCTGGGCACCCTGGTGCGGACCCTGCAAGGCGATGGCGCCGGCCTTCGAGCAGGCGGCCGCCGAGCTTGAGCCGCGAGTGCGGCTGGCCAAGCTGAATACCGAGACGGAGCAGGGGACGGCCGCGCGCTTCAATATTCGCAGCATCCCGACGCTGGCGTTGTTCAGAAACGGACAGGAAATTGCCCGTCAGCCGGGCGCGATGGGGGCCGCGGATATCGTCCGCTGGGTAAAGGCCAACAGCGCCTAGTTAGTAGCCGTCAGCCGACTGCGGAACTTGCCAAGCATGCGTTTGACGGTCCCGGCGTTGTTGGGGCCCATCCGCAACAGCAGCTTTTGTCCACTCGATAGCGCTTCGAGATCCGGGTCCGCGAATTCGTACAGGACGTTCGGCCGCACCAGGACTATGGGTCCTTCGGGTATGGGGGTGGCAACCAGGTGATCAATGACTTCAACGAGGCGATCGTTGAAGTACGCATCAGGATAGCCAAGCCGCTCGTAGGATTTCTGGAACAAGGGGTAGAAGCGCCGGTACGTGTCATAAACCGTATCGAGGTCGGCATAGTAAAGCCGCGCAACAATCGCCTCGTAGCGAACATAGTTGTTGATGCCCAGAACGATGGCACCGTCATCGCCAACGTCGGTCGCGAAATTCTCGCGGAGACGACCAACCGGCCGAATCTTTTCAGACAACGCAGCACGCGGCAGGTTGTCGACCGTAGTGACGAGCCGATCGATGACGGCCTCGCGAACCAGCAGTGATTCGATAGCCGGCCCGAACGTGGCGGCGATCTCGAGCAGGAAATACGCATCGCTGTCGTCGAGCGGGGGCAGCGGAACAAGCTCACCGGAGCCGGACATAACGGGTGGTCGTCTCGGGCATCGGATGTCGTGGACCGGTGTCCGAGAGGGGTTCGGCTGGCGCGGGCGCTGCAACCACCGGCTCGGGTTCCGGCGGGCCGAAAAGCTGGTCACGGTAAGTCCACCCGACTACGCCGAACACGATCAGGATGATGGCGCCGAAAAGCAGTTTGAGGTCAGGCTCGTCCATGGTTTCTCTTAGTCGCTCCGGAATCCGATTTTTTTGTGTGCGCCGTCGCAGAACGGCTTGTTCATCGAGGCGCCGCAACGACACAATCCCGCCTTCGTCCCGTGCCAGGCGCTGCGTCCGCTCGATGCGACGATCTTCAGATTGCCGTTAGCAAGAATAGGACCATTCTCGGCAAACCGCAGCTCGAGCTTGCCGCCTGCCTCGACCGCAGCGTCGCCCTGCTCACCGACCGCGCCATAATCCTGGAATCCGGCTTCCTCGTGACTGTTGTCGCAGAAGGGTTTGTTCTTCGATTGTCCGCAGCGGCAAAGCGCGGCGCGGAACTTCAATCCGGGTACGTTCTCGGGCGCACCGTCGATGCTCAGGTCACCGCGAACAAACAACGGTCCGTTGTAAGTCACCTGCACGGAATTCTCGTCGGCCGCGACTTCGGGAGCCGAGCCGTCGGCAAACTCAACCGAGAGCGCACCGGTCGGGCAGCGCCCGATAACCTCGCGAATTTCGTCGGCTGCGGACACGTCCGGCTGGCACCAGGGCTGTCGTCCGCCGACAAAGAGCTCGCCCTTGGCGCGACCGCATTCGCCAACGTGGATGCAGTGGTCTCCGTCCCAGGTCACGGTGGCGTCCTTACCTTCATAGTGAAAGGTCTTCTTATCGGACATGACAACTCCCCTGGAGCAGATGCGAAGTGTGTCTCCTAATATACCTCAGACGTGGCCCGCCGGAGCCGCGCATTCGGTGGCGAGCAGCATCTCGGTGAGCGAATGGTAGTTGAGGGGATCGAGCCCGGTAAGCTCGCGAATCCGGCGCATGCGCGCGTAAATAGTATTGGGGTGGATATTCAGTGCCTGCGCCGTGCGCAGCACGTTCATATCGGCATCGGCGTAGGCACGCAGGGTGGCCGAAAGGGCGCCGCGCGCTTTGCGGTCTCCAGCGGTGAACGCATCCAGCCAGGCGGGCAGGGCCGACTGCACCGACGCGCGTGCCTGCGTGACGAGCATCTGGCGAAACGGGATATGCGAATAACGCATAACGCGGTTAGCGACATCCGCGAAGTCCAGGGCCAGCTGCGCCTCGCGCGCCGCGCGTGGTACGTGCGACGTCGATGGCACGTCATTGCTGAGGCCGATAACGGCAGCAGGGCCAACCTGCCGCAGCAGTGGATGCACGCGGTCGGCCACCAGCGACTGTAGTGCTGTCCAGCCGGACAGGCGGCGCGTACCGGACAGGATCGCGACGACGTGGTTGTCGCGGACGCCGACCAGGCAGCGCAGCGGGGACCCGGCAAAGACTTCAGTAATGGCATCCGCCATGCGCTGTGCCCTGGCCGGGTTCTCCATCTCGCGCGGATTGACTGAGCGCGCGACGGCCACGCAATACGACTGGCGTTGTTCGAGATAGCCGGCTCGCCTCAGGAGCTGGGCGGCGATCCGGTCGGATTCGTCATAGCCGCTTAATAAGGTATCCATGAGACGCGTACGGCGGTCGCCTTCGGCCTCGGCGAGGATCCGCGTGTGGGCAACGTACTCAGACGTCAGGATCGTGCCGAGGGCCCCGGTGAACTCGATCGTGAAATCGGTGACCGTGGCAACGACGCGGCGGACCTGTGCGGACTCATCGGCGATCTCCAGAGCGGCGTCGCGAACCCAGCGGGAGAGGTTGCGATGGACGCAGCGATAGGCGTGCAGGACGGCGTCGAGCGGAAACTTCTGGGCGGCACGCCGGCGGGCATGTTCGGCGACGAAGTCGAGGGTGCCGATGCGCTCACCGGACAGGAGCTGGCAGGCCGTGTCGACGACCTCGGCCAGATGCGCCTCCAGTTCGGGAATCAGCTCCGGGTTGCCCGACGCCCGGTAGGCCGGCACGTCCCCGCTCACTGCCGGAATCAGCTCTCGCAGGAAGGCGTCGCGCCGGCTTATGCAGCGCTGCCGAGACGCCTGGCACAACGCCGTGGCGCCTTAAGGGCCGAGAGCGTGGCTCGGAGGTTGTCGAGGTCCGTCGTGGAGGGCATAGAGTGTGTAGTTTACACAATATATTTGGTTCAGAAGGGGCAATATGGCCGATGTGCAGGTAATTCGTTGTGTGTAATGTGCAGTTATTGGGGAATAAAACGAACAACAGGAGAGAATCATGGCGAAGTATCTGTTTGTGTACCACGGCGGCAAGAAAGCCGCGAACGAGGAAGAGCTGGCCGAAGGGCTGGACGCATGGGGCCGCTGGTTTGGATCGATGGGCGCCGCTGTGATCGATGGCGGCAATCCCGTCGGCGGGTCGCACACCGTCAACCAGGATGGGTCGCTTACAGACGATGGTGGCCCGAACCCGGCGAGCGGCTACAGCCTGATCGAGGCCGCGAATCTCGATGATGCGGTGGCGAAGGCAAGAGGGTGTCCAATCCTGGTCAGCGGCGGCTCGATCGAAGTGGCCGAAGCCATCGATATGTAAGGAGTGAAGTTCCTTATTTGCGCGACGCGCCCGGCAGGCGCAACAGGCCGGTCGCGAGCGCAGTGCCCAGCAGGATCACGGCACAGCCGATGAGCATCGAACCCGTAATCGGCTCATCGATGACCACGGCGCCAAGCAGCATGGCAAACAAGGGAATCAGGTAGGTAACGGTGATCGCATTGGTCGGGCCGGTGTTGGCGATCAACCGGAAGTAGAGAATGTAAGCCAGCGCGGTGCTGAAAAGGCCCATGGTGATCGCCGCGGCCCAGGCCGTGAGCGATATCGACGTATCCGGCCAGGTCAGGACCGCAACCGGCAGCAACACGAGCGCCGCAGCGATCTGGCTGCCGGTGGCAATGGCGAGCGGCTTGATATGGCGGGCGTAACGCCGCGTGAAGTTGCCACCGATGCCATACAGGAAAGCGCCACCCAGTGCGGCGATGACTGCGAGCGTCGTATCCCCCATTGAGGCGCCGACCTTGTCGCGTACCAGCAGCCACACACCGACGGTGCCGACCAGCAACCCGATGGCTCGGCTGAAGTTCAGTTTTTCACCAAGCCAGGCCCATGCGATGACGGCGGCAAAGATCGGCGCGGTGGCATTCAGGATGGCAGAGGTGCCGGCAGTCAGGTACAGCGTCGCCCAGGTAAACAACAAGAACGGCAGCGCCGTGTTGTGAATACCGAGGACGCCGAGCGTGGCCCAGTTGTCGGTGAGCTCGCTGCCCTGGCCACGCATGAGAATCATCGGCAGGAGCACCAGTGCAGCAATGGCCACACGCACTTCCACCAGCGCGAACGCGCCGAACTCGGGACCGGCGATACGCATGAACAGGAAGGAGGCGCCCCAGAGGACGCCGAGTGCGACCAGGTCGATGAGATCGCGGGTTTTCATAATTCGAATCGAGTGAGCATGGCTCAGGATACCGGTCGATTTGCGAGAAACACAGCGTTCGCCCAGCCGGAACCATCGTTTCAAGCCGAGGTCGAATCCCGGGACTTCGCCAACCCCGGGATTTGGCGCATCGCTATTCATGTCAACAGGAATACTTCATTGAAGAAACTACTCACCGTTGTTCTCGTCATGCTTCTTTCGTCCAGCGCGGTGCTCTCGGAGACTGCTCACCCACCCGGAGCGGCACCCGCGTGGTTTCTGGACGAGATCGCAACGTTGACGGCAGGGACCGGCTTCTGGGTTACGGACAATGTTGAGTACATGAGCGATCAGGAACCTTTTGACGCCTATGGAACCGAATGGAAGTCATCGTTCGACGGCACGACCATCAGCGGTCGGTTGTTCGCAATGAAGGACGGCAAGGAAATTGCCAACTTTTGGGAGTTCAGGCAGTACTGGCATCCACAGCGCAAACAAGTGGTGATCGAGCAATTCGGGTGGGGTGGCACCATTGGGACGGGAAGAATGTGGGTCGAGGACGACATCACGAAATCCGAGCAAACGTTTTACACGGTCGGTGGAGGCGAGAGTCGATCAGGGCATGCCAGCCGTTTCCCGGACGCTGATACACACATTACGGAAAGCTTCGATATCGATGGTGACGTTTGGAGTCCTGGTCGCAAATACGTCTGGCATCGGAAGGTGTCAGCCAAATAGATCGTGTGACCAGTGAACGCGCGTTCACACGAATTCGCGGTCCTTATCCTTGACTGAACAAGCCGATCTGGGTCTAATAGCCGCCCACCAAAAGGCCAGGTAGCTCAGTTGGTAGAGCAGCGGATTGAAAATCCGCGTGTCGGTGGTTCGATTCCGCCCCTGGCCACCAAATGCCAAAAGGCCCCGAAAGGGGCCTTTTACATTTGAGGCAGGGCAAAATCGTTTCCGAGCCGTATTCCTTATACAAGGCGGCTTCCCCGGAACCACGATGCGTCCGATTTGCGGCAGGGATACCTCATAGCCACATGGCCGGTCTCGATCTGAAAAAGCGCCTCATCTTTCTAGTCGGTTCGATTCCGCCC
>CAVROF010000022.1:0-140245 GCA_963722775.1 uncultured Gammaproteobacteria bacterium | reverse complement strand
TACCGGCCGCTCATACCAATCAATCACCAGCGCCGCCTAACGGCCAGAAGCAGCCAGTCGCGCAGCATGATTAGATCATTCGACTCTGTGCGAATCCGAGGACTTTCAAACAGTGCGGGCAGAAATACATAGTGTCTTTGCCCATAATGAAACCAGTGCCTTCTGTTTTCGAGTACACCTCTGTCAATTCCTTGCTGCAATGACAACAGAGAGGCGCAAGATCATTGCGTTTGATTACCTTTAACTGTTTTAAATCGGTTTTGCTCATTGGGCTAGCGGTTCATTCGTCGTCGATCATAGCGGCTGTTTTGGGTCAGTAGCCGTCATTCTACCTCAGAATACCTGGGCGGCTGGACCCGGCCATTAGCCGTCATTCTGATTTGAATGATGGCTTCCGCAACTAGCCAGTACAACCCACTATTCCGCTCGCAAGGGCATACGATATAGGATGCGCGGACAACATGTGCTTCGGCTCCGTGCCAAAGAATGATCCCATGACGACAGAAAAAGAAGGTAGTAGCGCAGTAACAGCAGTGATTAGGTGGTCAGCTCGGGTACTCGGGGTGATCATGACTGGTTTCCTGTTGTTTATGTTCTTTGGATACTTCTTGGAAGGCGCAATCCATCCTCCGACTCACTGGCACCGTTCGCTGCATTCGGATTAGTGCTGATGGGAATTTATGTCCTAGCTATGTTCTTAGCGCTCAAATGGGAGCGCACAGGCTCAGTCCTTGGGGCGATAGTCCTGGGAGGCTTCTTCGCAATAATGTTCCTAGGGTTGCTACCCGGAAATGTCTCAGGCGGCTTCAGTGCCAAAGGCGTCCTGAATCCAGTTTTGAGCCCTTGACGGCTACCCATCCTGTTGTACTTGATCTGCTGGGGACTTGAAAAGCGGGGTACCGGCTGAGAATACATCAAGGCGTCTAAACGACATTAGATATGACATTTGTACTGCGACGCTTGTAGGATAAATACACAACTAGCGAATGTCCGCAAAGGGTCAGCAGAAGCCTGCCAGCAGTTTATCACCTGGGTGGCTGCTTTCGAGTGCATACCAGCCGCTCATACTAGTCAATCACGAGCGTCGCCTTACGGCCAGAAGCAGTCACTCGTCTTCTCTATCCTGACGGTACATCAGCCCAGGTATTTCTTGAGTTTCTCCGCACTGGGTACAGTGCCTTCGATCACAATATCGTCATTCACAGCCAATGCAGGGGTGCGCATCACGCCCGCGTCGATGATGGTATTCATGTCAGTCACTTTCTCAATGTCGTAACTGATTCCCAGTTCCTGCGCTGCCGCTTCGGCGTGTTGTGTCAGTAGGTTGCACTTGCTGCAACCGCTGCCGTAGACTTTCAGTTTCACGTCATATCCTCGATCAGATCATTCAGAAGAAATTTCCGTACGCATAGCCCGTAATCGTTGCCATCACCACAACGAGCGCGCAATAGACCACGGTCTTTTTGGTTCCAAGAATCGAACGTATTACCAGCATATTGGGGAGTGACAACGCTGGGCCTGCCAATAACAAAGCCAGCGCTGGTCCCTTGCCCATGCCGGCACCCAATAAGCCCTCGACGATGGGAACCTCAGTCAAAGTCGAGAAAGTACATAAATGCACCCAGCACCGATGCCACGACCGTAGAGGTCAGGGAGTTGTCCCCGACCGCCATACTCACCCATTGCGACGGGATCAAACCCTCGAAGCCCGGTCGGCCCAAGAGAAGTCCAGCAACAAAAACACCGCCCAGAAGCAAGGGCATGATCTGCTTCGTAAAGCTCCAGGTTTCCGCCGCCCACTCCTGGTCGCGCTCACGTGTTGCGGCGATCAGCATCACACCCAACGCACCGATCGCGAACGGAAATTCCGGTGTGCCGGGAAGTACCAGGGCACCGAGCAAAATAAGACCCGCGAGAATTAATAGATGCCTGGCAGGCCATTGCCAACGAAAATGAGCAATCCGCGAACAGGATCGCCAGCGATGAAGTGATTTGCCATTTCCACTCATAGACACGCATCCAGGCTGAGCTGTCGACGGCTGCCCAGTTGGCGAAAACCAGGATGCCTATCATCAGAGAAAAGAAAGCCACGACTGTCCCTAGCGGCTTCTCCGCCTCGTCGGCCTCGAATCCGCGAGCGGCGACCTGCGCTCGTTCGCGCTCTTCCTTTCGGTAAAGCAGGTGCATGATCATGCCAATCACCAGGGCAAATACGATGGTCCCCACCGCACTGGGCAAGGCCCAGCTCGGCGCCCAGGACTTTCGCGGTGACAACGATTGCCATGATATTGATCGCGGGACCGGAGTAGAGGAACGCCGTCGCTGCTCCCAATCCAGCTCCGCGTTTGTAAATACCGCCGAAGAGCGGCAAGACGGTGCAGGAACATACGGCAAGCAACGTGCCGGAGACCGATGCCACGCTACGGCAATGGGCTTTGACGCCTGCGGTCCGAGAAATCGCAAGACCGATCCCTGGGTAATGTACAACGCCATTGCCCCGGCATGATGAACGCGGGCAGCAGGCACAGAATGACGTGCTCACGTGCGTACCAATTGGTCAGGCGTATCCCTTCGAGAACTGCATTATCAAAGCGGGCTGTTCCCGCAGAGAATGTAGTAGATAAGCAGAAACAAGCTCACGAATAGGAGCAGCAGATAGGCCTGTCCCCGGTTCTCCCGGTACAGCGTTGTCAGGTTTTCGAACACGTTCTTACGCCTTCATCACCTCGATCGACCTAGGGCTCTTGCCGTGCGGCTCGATGCCGGCTGACTGTACTTCGACATGATCGCTGTCGATGTGTCGTGCCCATCCTTCGACAATTTGGGAGCGGCAGGAATTTCCCGTACACAGGAAAAGTATGTTCAATGATTCAGGCACATTCCCTGTCCGGCGATTATTGATTCGAGCCAGCTGCTGCCGGTCCTTTCGATAACGGGTGTAGACCCGGTGCACCGATCGTGTGTCTCTGGCGATGTCATCTCCCGTCCCCATTTCGGGGAAGCGTGGGCCCAATTCGATAGTGCATCCAGGTACCTTCTCGTCGCGATTGCACTATTCCCGCATCCCGCATCAATGCCAGATGGCGGGAAATCTTGGGCTGTGATTCGTTCAGAGCAAAGGTCAGCTCGCACACACACACTTCGCCCTCCGACTGAATGAGCATCAGTGCTCTCAGGCGAGTGGCGTCGGAAAGAATGTTGAACAGTAATTCGGGCTTCATCATGGGAGCGACGATATATGATATTACATATATATGTCACTCCGTATATACCACGATGGTTTCCGTATTGTCCGAATGGACCTTCGCGCACATGAAGAACGGCTTGTGGGAGACCATTAGCTAACGGACAAACTGGACGATCGCAGGCGTCCGTCGAACTCTATGTGCTGCAGATGTGATTGACCGCATTGGGTCAGTAGCCGTTATCTTACCGTAGATTTCTTGAGCGGCTGCTATGCGATGTGGAGCGGCCCCTCATTTAGCTTCCTGGCGACCGTCTCAGAACGGCCAGAAGCGGCCCCCGCGCATCACTGAAGTGCAGTGTTAGGCGGCGAAGCAAAGACTTGTGTTTCGCTGTATTGGACACCCACTATTTGACCTCGTTAGTCCGAGATTGATACTTCTTCGCAAATCGAGCTTCCATTTGCCTTATCTTTTCCGGTCGCTCGGCATACCACTTCATGATCTGCTCGCCAGCGGGCTTCTCGTACGGCTCGTCCTCCCTAATCTTCTCTCCGTCCCAAAACATCCAAGTCCATTGGAGCATTGCCTTGATAAAATCGGGATGTTCAGGAACCAATAAATGATGGTTCGCAATCGCTTTTAGGATCGCCCCAAGAGCGGAAACATCCGTGTCAATCGTAACGTCGTCTTCCTCTTCTTCATCCATGTGCTTTAGGTCATTGATGTTTAGCTTGTCGTTTATGTGCCTAGCGTACTTGGCTTTGGCCGGTGTCTCACCGGATAGCGCCTCGCTTACACCCATTGCGTAATCCGAAAACGGTTGTTTTCCGGCTTTCAGCACCAAGCCGTGCAATATTCCGTCCGCTGCCCCAGCCAGCGTGATTGCAGATACACGATCCGTCCGACTCACAAAGAGACCAATCGCTGTCTTTAGTTGCTGCTGAGCGAGCACGAGCTTAGTTACTTTCTTTTCCTGCGTTGGAGACTCGGACAAACCTTAAATCCTTAGCGCCGACTAACTATAATTGCGCATTTCACGTTCATTGTTGACCGGCCGCTTTGGGTCAGTAGCAGTCCCTCGGTAGTTTATCACTCGACAGGCTGCTTTCGAATGCTTACCAGCCGTTCAGTCTCAGCCAGGGTGACCGGCGGCTACCGGCCAACAGCGGACCTGGGTTGGCGGCGACTTCGCCCGCCAAACTCGGAATGCTCGACCATTGGTCTTGCCGACCCGCTAGGTGAAAGACCGTATGGCAAGCTCGCCAAATATCAGCTAATAAATGGGCTGACGAACTCTCAGGAGAATCACATGGAGAGCTTCCCCAAGATCAGTGAGTACATGGATACAGCGGTGCCCACGCTCAGCCCTGAGACCCAGATTATGGCGGCGGTCGACTTCCTGCTGCGCCATCAGGTGACTGGAGCCCCGGTTGTCGACCCCAACGGTAGACTGGTCGGAATCATCACTGAAACGGACCTGCTCAAGCTGCTGACCGAGGGCATTCAGGGCGAGCCTCCTACTGAGGCAACGGTGGCCGAGTTTATGACCACTAACGTAATCACCGTGCCTCCAGCGGTCGACATCTATTATGTCGCTGGCATGTTCTTGGCTAACAAATTTAGGCGCCTACCCGTGGTCGAGGATGGCAAAATCGTCGGGGCCATCACACGCTATGACCTCCTCCGGGTTGTTCGGAAGCTTTCCGCGATGCCTTGATGGTAGCGCCCATCGCGTTTGACCCATCAAGAAAAACCGCAAACAACCCCACATGCGTCGGGCCTCAACGCCCGATTGCGACCGTCTGCTTTGGGTCAGTAGCAGTCGTTCGTTAGTTTATCACCTGGCAGGCTGCAATCGGCCAGAAGCGGACGCTCGTGGATATCGCCAAATCCGTCGCGAGTTGAGTGGGTTCACTAATCATGAGCCAACCCAGCTATTTTGTTTATTCTCGAAACGAATTCATCTGGATAATCAACTAACGCATCTGTGTGTTGTCCGCGTATCTTCCAAATCTCTTTTTGACCAACGGCATGGTCGAAGAGCTCTTCGCCCATGAAGAATGGGACAACATCATCGTCCTGGCTATGTATGATCAATTTTGGCATTGATGCTGCTTTGATCAGTTCCAGCGAGCTATAAGGATTTCGGAAAAAAGTCCATGTGAATGGCTTTCCAATCCAGGGAGTTGAATACACGGCAATATTTCGAAATGAAGTGAACGTACCCTCTGTTACGAGCACATCAACATTTTCCGGATAGCTAGCCGCAACGTTGATGGCAAGTTGCCCACCGTACGATTGCCCCAAAATCAACAGTGGTTTGCTTCTTACGTCCTCACGGTCAAAGAGATACAGGAACGCTCTGTGCGCATCTAAAGCCACAGCCTTGTGGCTGGCATCCCCCTCAGAAAGTCCAAATCCCCTGTACTCCATAAGAAACAACTGGTATCCGTCTTCCACCAATGGCATTAGCAACTTCGACCAATTCGATATTTTCGAACCGCTACCGTGAAATACAAAAATTGTTGCCTTCGGGCTTGATTGAGGTTTGATCAGGACGTGATGAATATTGTGTCCGTCAGCCGACATCAACAGTACATCTTCCTGGTTCGCAACAATATTGTCGTCTGATCTTTCATCAACAGGGAAGAATGTATTATCGAAAGAACACCCACACAGGAGAAATAGTGTCAGCAGGATTGTGCGTGTTCGAGTTCTCATAATTGCCTGTTTCTGGTTACAACAGTCAGCAGACTGAGAATACTGTCAGTATGTCAATCAAGGATGAGCATCCGCTTTGGATCAGTAGCAGTCTTTGAGTAGTTTATCACTCGACGGGCTGCTTTCGAGCGCTTATCGGCCGGTCGGTGCGAGCGAATTTCGAGCCGCATTAACCTCAGTTCTACTTAAGCGGCAATGCCGTGTCGGCCTTGATCTCTTTGAGCACGATGTTGGACCGAACCTGTGACACGCCGGGCAGGCGAAATATGAAGTCGTCCAGAAAGGCATTGTAGGCGTCGATGTCTGCAACGACGACGCGCAGGTGAAAATCGGCTTCGCCGCTGGTCGCGAAACATTCGAGTATTTCAGGATGGCGATGCACTTCGCGAATGAATCGATCGACGTTTTCCTGTTCGTGACGTGCCAGCGACACATGTACGACTGACGAAAAACCGAACCCCGCTTTATTGCGATTTAAGACCACAGCGTAGCGGTCGATGATGCCTGCCTCTTCCAGGCTCTTCACACGACGCCAGCAGGCCGAGCTCGACATGTCCGTGCGCTCGCCCAGTTCCTGCATCGTGAGACGGCTGTCCAGCTGCAGCTCCGAGAGAATTCGTCGGTCTTTACTGTCAAGCATCAATTTCATCCCGTTTTTTTCGTAATATTCGGCATATTATACCGAATATTTTGTCTTTATGCGGAATGATAGGCACCCTTTCTCGCGCCCGACCTGCAATACTGCCCGACTATGCTTGATAACTACGAACTCCTTGATCGCTACCGACGCGAGTCAGGTCGCGTCCTCATGACCGGCACGCAGGCGCTGGTTCGTATCGCGCTCATGCAGCGCACCGTCGATGTGGCCGCTGGCCTCAATACGGCAGGCTTCATCAGCGGCTACCGGGGATCCCCTCTCGGCATGGTGGACCAGGAACTCTGGCGCGCCCATCGGTTTCTCGAAGAGAGCAATATCGAGTTCCTCCCGGCCGTCAACGAAGACCTCGCCGCCACCGCCGTACTCGGTTCCCAGCAGGTCGAGACCGACCCGAACAAGACCGTCGATGGCGTTTTTGGAATCTGGTACGGCAAGGGACCGGGTGTCGACCGTGCCGGCGATGCGCTTAAACACGGCAACGCCTATGGCAGCTCGCCGACGGGTGGCGTGCTGGTTGTCGCGGGCGATGACCACGGCTGCATCTCGTCATCGATGCCGCACCAGTCGGATGTCGCGTTCCTGACCTTCATGATGCCGCACCTGAACCCGGCCAGTGTCGCCGAATACCTCGAGTACGGCCTGTACGGCATCGCCCTGTCACGTTTCTCCGGCATGTGGGTAGGATTCAAAGCGATCACCGAAACGGTCGAGTCCGCGATGTCGGTAGAACTGCCGCCCTATCGGCAGTTCGTAACCCCGAGCGGTTTTGTCGTGCCGCCGACCGGACTGCACTACCGCTGGCCAGACTTCCCAGGGCCACAGATCGAGGAACGACTTGAGGCGAAGAAAGCGGCCACGCTGGCCTTCGCCGCCGCCAACCCGATTGACCGCAAGATCTTCGACGTGCCGAACGCAACTTTTGGCATCGTGACAACAGGCAAGGCGCATCTCGACCTGATGGAAGCACTCCGACTGCTCGGCATCGACGCGGCGGAAGCGGCACGAATCGGGCTCGACGTTTACAAGGTCGGCATGGTCTGGCCCCTCGAACCCCAGGGCGCCCTGGACTTTGTGCAGGGCAAGAACGAAGTTCTCGTCGTTGAAGAAAAGCGCGGCATTATCGAAAGCCAGTTCAAGGAATATTTCTACGACTACCCGGGCCGCAAGCCCAAACACCTGGCAGGCAAGGCCGATGAAAACGGCATGCGCCTCGTTCCCTGGGTCGGCGAACTGTCACCCTTGCAGCTTGCTCCCATCGTAGCCAGTCGCCTGGACAGGGAGTTCGGCGGCGATCGATTCCGCCGCCTGGCCGATCAACTCGAGCAGAATCGCGGCACCGAGATTAGCGTTGAGGGTGCAACCCGAGTGCCGTACTTCTGTTCCGGCTGTCCACACAACACATCAACGAAAGTGCCCGAAGGATCCAAAGCGCTGGCCGGCATCGGCTGTCATTTCATGGCCAGCTGGATGGGACGTGAAACAGACGGCCTGATCCAGATGGGCGGCGAAGGCGTGAACTGGATTGCCCGCTCGAAATTCAATGGCGGCGAACATGTCTTCCAGAATCTCGGCGATGGCACGTTCTACCACTCTGGCTCGCTGGCGATCAGGCAATCAATCGCCGCCGGCACCAACATCACTTACAAGATCCTGTTTAACGATGCCGTCGCAATGACGGGTGGCCAGCCTGTCGACGGTCCATTGTCCGTACAGAGTATCGCTCAGGCCATGCGCGCCGAGGGCGTCGATCGCATCGCTGTTATTTCCGATGAACCCGAACTCTTCAGCTCCGGCGATTTCCCTGCAGCAACGACAATTTCGCACCGTCGCGAACTCGACAGCGTGCAACGGGAATTACGCGAGATACCGGGCGTCACTGTGCTCATTTACGCGCAAACCTGCGCCACTGAGAAAAGGCGCCGTCGCAAGCGCGGCAAACTCGAAGACCCGAACAAGTTCGTCGTGATCAATGAACTCGTCTGTGAGGGCTGCGGCGACTGTTCGGTCGAATCGAACTGCCTGTCCGTGGTACCGAAGGAAACGAAGTTTGGACGGAAACGCCAGATCGACCAGAACAGCTGCAACAAGGACTACTCCTGCGTAAACGGATTTTGTCCGAGTTTTGTAACCGTGGAAGGCAAGATCGAGCGACCGCAGGCAGCGGCCGCGTACCAGGATGAGCTGAAAGCGCTTGGCGATGCCCTGCCCGACGCGGACATCCCGGTTATCGACTCGTGCTACGACCTGCTGGTTACCGGAGTGGGCGGTACCGGGGTAGTCACCGTCGGTGCGCTCATCACGATGGCTGCACACCTTGAAGGTAAGGGTGCCAGCGAACTCGACTTCATGGGCTTCGCCCAGAAGTTCGGCCCGGTCCTCAGTTACCTGCGTATCGGCGAACAGCCCGGCAATATCAACCAGGTCCGAATCGAACCGGCCAGCGCCGATGCGCTGATCGGCTGCGACCTTGTCGTCAGTTCATCGCCGAAGGCATCGATCACTTACCAGCGGGGCCATACCCGCGCCGTCGTCAATTCGGCGGAGATGCACACCGGCGATGTCATTCGGCAACGCGATGCCAACCTGCGCGTCGATGCGAGGCTTGCAGCCATCGAGTCCGCGATAGGCAGCGGCAACCTGTCGTCGATGAACGCCAACCGACTGGCCGAGCGGCTCATGGGCGACACCATTTACGCGAATATCATCATGACCGGCTGCGCCTGGCAGAAGGGCATGATTCCGGTCTCGCTCGAAGCCCTGCAACGCGCCATCGAGCTCAATGACGTCAAAATAGACGCCAACAAGCAGGCGTTCATGTGGGGGCGCATCGCTGCCCACGACCCCGCTGCTATCGAAAAACTGCTCGGCGCGAATGACGAACCCAGAAACGAGTCGCTTGAAGACATGATCGAGGCCCGCCGCGAGTTTCTCGTTGGCTACCAGAATGCCGCCCTCGCCGAACGCTACGTCGCACTGGTCGAAAAGGTACGCGCGGCGGAGGCATCCATTGGCGACGGCGACAGTCTGAGTCGCGCAGTGATACAGGCCTGGTTTCGCTTGTTGAGCTACAAGGATGAGTATGAGGTCGCGCGCCTGCAAACAAGCCCCGAGTTCCTTGCGTCAGTGCGTCGCGACTTCGGCGACCAGTGTGAAGCTCCGATTCCACCTCGCACCTCCATTGCTCGGCGGCAAAAAGGATGCACGCGGCAGGCCGCTGAAGCGCGAATTCGGCGCCTGGATCCTGCCGGTTTTCAGACTGCTCGCACGCCTGAAAGGACTGCGCGGCACCGCGTTCGACGTCTTCGGCTATACCGCAGAGCGCCGTATGGAACGTGAGCTCATCACCGAGTTCGAGAGCTTGCTCAGTGACGCACTGCCAACGCTCAATGCCGCCAATTACGATGAACTGCTCACCAGCATACGGGCTTACCTTGATGTAAGAGGATTCGGGCCCGTCAAGGAACAGGCGGTACAGGAGATGCGCGCCACCGGGTGACGTGCGACTATCCCGCCATGGCAGGCATTCAATACGAGCACACGTCGCGCCCCAAAGAGGGCGAGACCCTGGCCATGGCGGATGGCATCACCTGGCTGCGTATGCCGCTGCCAATGTCTCTGAACCACATCAACCTGTGGCTGCTGCGCGATGACGATGGCTGGGTCATTGTCGATACGGGTGTCGACATACCCGCAAGCCGTGACGTCTGGCGCACGACATTTGAGACAGCCATGCGCAACGATCCCGCAACTCACGTCATTGCAACGCACCTGCACCCGGACCACGTTGGCTGTGCCGGCTGGCTCGTCGACGAGTTCGACGTTGATCTGTGGATGACGCGCGAGGAGTACATGCTATGTCGCCTGCTCACCAGCGATACGGGAAAAGAAGCTCCTGAGGAAGGGATGCGCTTTTACAAGGCTGCTGGTTTTTCCGCCGAGCAGCTCGCGCTGTACAAAAAGAGATTCGGCATGTTCGGCAGGGTTGTGGGTGAGTTACCGCATTCCTACAAACGCATGCAGGATGGAGAACGGTGGCTGTTTGCCGGCCAGGAATGGGAAGTCATTGTCGGCCGCGGCCATTCCCCCGAGCACGCCTGCCTTTTTGACCGCGCTCGCAATATCCTCATCTCTGGCGACCAGATCCTGCCCACGATTTCTCCAAACGTCAGCATATGGCCAACCGAGCCGCAGGCAAATCCGCTGCGGGACTGGTTCGATTCAATCGACAAACTCGAACGCGCGCTGCCGGAAGATGTGCTGGTATTACCGGCGCACGGGAAGCCATTTCGCGGCGCGCATGTACGTCTCGAACAGCTGCGCAAGGAACATACCGATAATCTCGACAAGCTCCTTGCGACCAGCCAGGAACCGCGCCGCGCTGTCGACGTCTTCGGCGAGTTGTTCAACTCGAACATCAGTGACGGCAACCGGGTCATGGCGACTGGCGAAGCGCTGTCGCACCTTAACTACCTCTGCAACACAGGCGACATGTCTGCAGAGCTGGATGGTGACGGCGTCGCCTGGTATCGGCGCGCCTGACAGCGTCGACTAGCTATGGAACCCGAATGTCGTCCCGATATGCATCGACACGACAAGGAACACGGCAGCCAGCGCAAACAACTTTAGCAGCAGCGGACCGACAAAGCGGAACCATGCCGCGTAAGGCACCTTGCCCAGCGCGAGCGCACCCATGACCAGCGCACTCGTCGGCACGATCATGTTCGTGAACCCGTCACCAAACTGGTAGGCAAGGACAGCGGTTTGCTGCGGAACGTCCGTAAGCGTGGCCAGCGGCGACATGATTGGCATGGTCACGAACGCCTGGCCGCTTCCCGACGGAATGAAGAAATTGCAGATAGTCTGCACGACGAGCATCCCGAGTGCCGACGCCTCGGCGGGCAGGCCTTCGAGCAGACCGGCAATTGAAAACACGACGGTATCGATGATTTGTCCGTCGGACATCACAACTTCGATCGTGCGCGCGAAGCCGACCAGCAGCGCGGCCGGAGTCATGGCCGCCGCCCCTTCCAGGAAAGTGCGACTTGTATCTCCGGCAGACATTCCTGCGATGACTGCCGCGACCAGGCCAATACCGAGGAAAATGGCGTTGAGCTCAGAGATATACCAGTGGTGCTCGGATACGCCATAGACAAACGCCACGAGACCAAGAACAAACACGGCAAGAATTGCGACACGCCGGGTATTGAAATGCAGGTCGCCTGGCGCCTCGAATCCGGTGCTGTAGTCGATATGCGCCACGAGGCTGGTCGATGGTTCGGCCTGGACACGCATTGCATAGCGATAGATATGGTGAAACGCGACGGCCAGGAACGCGAACATCATGATCAGGCGGAATGCCCAACCAGACGTCAATGGGACACTCGCGATGTTCTGTGCAATGAGCACACCAAAAGGATTAATTCCGGCACACGCCCAGCCAATTCCATAGGGCACCCACACCATGCCCATCGCAACAATGGCGTCCATGCGCATCGCCAGGCTCATCGTCACGATGATGGGAACCAGCGGCACATACTCCTCGCCCATGCCAATCGTGAAAGAACCGATGCTGAATAACAGCAGACAGCCGCCGATGAGCAAGCCACGGACTCTTGCCAAGTCGTTCCACCGCACCATGCAACGCAGCGTCAATAGCCCCGGTTTTGCGCAGCACGGCGATCACGCCACCCACCAGGAAAATCAGAAAGATGATGCCCTGGGCGGACTCAAGGCCATCGGTGATCGCCATCAGAAAATGCCACGGCGGCAAAGTGGCGCTGTCTTCAGCGCTCAGGTTCGCGAAGGTACCGTCGACGACAACCATGCGATCCGGATTATCCGTTGCGGGAACGCGCTCGAACTCGCCGTGCGGAACGACGTAGGACAACAATTGTGCGAACACAATGAACGAGAAAATCAGGACCAGGGAATCAATCGACCAGTTTCTTTTTGCCATTATTATTGAACCACGCGTTGACTGAGGCTGCCCAGCCTATACAAGCCAAACCATGCGCGCAAAAAAAACCGGCGGCACCTGCGTGTCACCGGTTCATGTAACAAACGGTGTTGCTACTATTTCTAACTTCTAGCTCTGGTCGTCGGTAGCCGCGCCAGGAGCACTTTCAGCAACGCTCTTCATGCCGTTGTCACAACCGGATTCGGATGAGTAGCTCTGGCTCGTACCAATACACTGTCCGTTCGAAGCACACAGGTTGAAGCGGAATTTGCCTGACGCTGTCGTCTTTTTGTTAAAGCGATCAGGGTTCTGCGAATTCTTCTTAACCGATTCGATGCCGTTCAGGCAGCTGGCTTTGGCGCTGTAACCTTCGCTACTCAGAATATTCTGGCCGTTGCCTGCTTTAAGCCGGAAACGAAACTCGCCCGCCTTGTCTTTATAAAGTTCAAACTTACCTGCCATTTCTATCTCCTGTCTTTCAAACTAATTCTTGAGCAAGTGCTTCACATTACTTGACGATAAATGTGACTTTCATTGTCACACGATATGCCGTCACTTCCCCATCCTTTACAACAACTTTTTGCTCCTTGACCCAGGCGCCTTCGATTTTGTCCACAGATTTGCTCATTTTGCTAATACCGTGGCGAACTGCCTCCTCGAAGCTCTTCGAGGATGACGCTGTGATCTCGGAAGTCTTGGCAACACTCATACTGATTCTCCTTTGCTTTGTCGATTCGTTTTCATACTTATTCATTCTGCAGATCGTCGCCTAGGATATCAGCAGCGAGCTCCCGCAGCCTGTCTATTGCCCGATACAGGCGCATTTTTATTGCGCTCAGACTCAGGTCGGTTATTTCCGCGATTTCCTGCAGGCTCAGATTAGGCGCATTTTTTCATTGCAATGTAAGCACCATGATGTGTGATATAGACGGCAGAATCAGCGTCGAAGTCACAAAAAACCGGGCAATGCCAATTTGCGCTCGATTCCCGGACGGTAAAGTGACAAAATCGCGCTCCCGAACGTCTATTGATCAAACTAATATTGGGCCCGCCGACACTAAAAAGGGGTGGGACCGCAAATTTAACGAGGGAGCATTATCTTATGAGAATATTCATCTGGGTCGCAATGGCGACTGTAATGACGCTTGGAAGCGTTCAGACCGCATTTGCAGACGCCGAGGCTGGGCAAGCTTACCTGTCTGCCATGGGCACCTATACTGATCACGACGAGAAGCGTGGGCTTGACAATGCCTTTGGTGGCCGCCAATTTGGCCTCGGCTACGCCATCAGCGACAAGTACAATATTGAAGCGATCATGTCCTTAGCATCCCCTGAGTACATTTCGAACAGCGCGTTGGATCAGGACCAGTTTGGCGCTGGCATCGATCTGCAGCGCGTTTTCCGCAGAGCCGAGCGTTTCAGCCCGTACCTGCATGTCGGGGTGGGTTATTTAAGAATCACTGCTCCGGGCAGCGCTCCTGACGGCGATGGTGCGATGTACTCGGCCGGCGCCGGCTTCCTGTTCGACATGTTCGATTCGGACCTGGCGCTGCGCGGCGAGTGGCGGCATCGTATGGATTCCGCGCTACCGTCCGCCGATACGAGCGACAACTTGTTCAGCCTGGGCCTGCAGCTGCCGTTCGGGCGCACCACGCCCAAGTGGGTTGATTCTGACGGTGATGGTGTTGCCGACAGCTCGGACAACTGCCCGAATACACCGGCAGGCGCAGCAGTCGACGCCTGGGGTTGTGAACTCGATAGCGATGGCGACGGCGTCAAGGACTCCAAAGATGAGTGCCCCGGAACGCCGCGAGGCGTTGCTGTTGGCGCGAACGGTTGTGCGAACGACAGTGATGGCGACGGCGTAGCCGACGACAAGGACCAGTGCCCGGGTACACCGGCAGGTCAGCCGGTTGATGCGAAAGGCTGTGAACTGGACGACGATGGTGACGGCGTGGTTAACCGCCTCGACGAATGCCCCGGAACAGCCAAGGGTGTGCAGGTCGACATCAAGGGTTGCGAGATCAAGGAAGAGATCGCGCTTAAAGGCGTGAACTTCCAGACGAACTCCGATCGCCTCGTACCCGGTGCCGAGCGCATCCTCAATGACGCGGCTGCTACGCTGGTCAAGAACCCGACCATAACGGTCGAGGTTGCCGGTCACACGGACAGCGATGGCGCTGCAGACTACAACGAGGGACTGTCAGCAAGACGTGCCCAGACTGTGCACGACTACCTGGCCTCGCACGGCGTCGACGCTGATCGCATGTCGGTTCGCGGTTATGGCGAGTCACAGCCGATCGCGGACAACTCGACAGCTGCCGGAAAGGCGCAAAACCGCCGCGTAGTACTTCGTATTATCGAGCGTTAAACGCGTCGCAGCGGGCTGCTTACCGGCCTGCAAAAGAACAAGCGCGTACGGCATTTGTCGTACGCGCTTTTTTTATTGGCGCGCCTTGTCGATATCAATAACTGTCGAACCATACTTGAGGCTCTGGGTGTCTTCGTAGCCACCACACCATTCCCGGAGCTGTGCGGCCGGCATTGGCTTCGCAATAAAGTAGCCCTGAACCAGGTCGCAACCCAGCCGCCTGACCGCAGCATACTGCTGATCCGTTTCAACGCCTTCTGCAACAACTTCCAGATCCATGGCTTTGCCGAGTGCGATAATGGCCTCCACAACCTTGGTGTTGGCATCGGGATCTGACAGTTGCGCGATGAATGCCTGGTCAATCTTGATTGTCTGCACCGGCAACTGGGCAAGGTAGCTCAACGATGAGTAGCCGGTCCCGAAGTCGTCGATATGAATACCGACACCGTAAGATGCCAGATCATCGAGGAGCGGCTGTGCGATCGTAAGGTCCTCGAGCAATACGGTTTCGGTGAGTTCGAGGTTGATAAATCTTTTGTCGACCTCGGTGCTGCTTAGAATGCCTTTGATTAGGCTCACCAGGTCGCGATTGCGCAGCTGGTGCGCTGACAGGTTCACGCTGACCGGTATTTCCCAGTCACCCTGGCTTCGCCAGGTCGCGACGTCGCGACACACGGTGCGCATAATGGATTCGAACAGCACGTCCGAGATGCCCATTTCCTCGCTGAGCGGTACGAAATCGGAGGGTGGAACCATCGACCCGTCCGGACGGATCCAGCGGGCCAGTGCTTCAACGCCTGCCAGTTCGCCCGTGGACGTACACTGTTGAGGCTGGTAATAAGCAATGATCTGCCCTGAGTCGATCGCACCACGCAGCTCGGCCTCAAGGTCGAACTTGTGCCGTGCACGGTAACGCATTTCGTTGTGGTAGTAGGTGATCGCGTGGTCGAGGCTGCGCATGGAACGGTGCAGCGCCGCCTCGGCACAACGGAAAACAGACTTGGCATCCCGCCCATGGACCGGGTGCCAGGATACGCCCACCGCCGCTTTGAGGAACAGGTCGCGGCCATTGATGAGAAACGGTTCCTCAACGGCCTGTTTCACGAGTTCCGCCAGATCTCGAATTTCGATGTCGGATTCAATGCCGGGCATCAGGACTGCGAATTCGTCCGCACCGGAACGTCCGACGATAGCTCTTTCACCGCCGCTGTCTTCCGCAAAGGTACGGCTCAGGCGGTTGGCAATCGAACGCAACAATTCTGTACCGGCGTCATACCCCATCGTTTCGTTGATAAAGCTGAAGCGATCGATATCCAGCAGGACAACCACTGTATCGCCTTCTTCGTCTTCGCCCGTGCTGATCAGGTTTTTGAGTTCCTCAATAAGCAATAGCTGATTCGGAAGGCGCGTGACGATGTCGAAGTAGGCAATTTTTTGCAGAGCCGCCGTGCGTTCTTCGACGCGGCGTTCCAGATCTTCATTAGCGAGGCGCAGCGCCAGGTCCGCATGCCACTTGCCACAGAGTGCCGCCGCCAACTGCCTGCACTCCACTCCATGAAATGGCTTGCGGAAGAAGAACACCTTGTCGGCCGGTGGAATTTTCTTGCCGAGATTCTCCGGGTTCGCGTCCGTTGAGCCAGACACAATGACAATATTCACATACGGATCGAGCGCCCTGATTTGCTGGGCCGTCGCGATGCCGCCTGTACCCGGCGGCAAATCCAACTCGAGAATCACCGCTGAATAGGGCTGCCGCCGTTCAAGTGCGTGTTGCACCGCTTCGATTGCTGCGTCGCCCTGATTGCGCGAGTGGACCTCGAAACGAGGATTGTGCTCGACATCAGTCTCCTCACCCAGAAACACCTTCTCGAGGCCGGTGAGCGTATCGGTCGCATTTTCCGCTTCAAAATCCTCACCCAGGCACGCGACATACTCCGCAATCTGGTGTGCGTCGTTGTCGACAACCAGTACGCGATTGGACGATGTAAACATAGCTTTGGTCATGGTGAGGGAGATTTGACAATAACATCCATAGTCTACGATCCCTGAATGGCCAGAAGCGTGACGCAGCGCACCTTCCGGAGATTGCCGGCCGCGGCTCGATCATGCGAATTGTCCGCTTTTTCATCGCGTTTCATCGCATGGCAAAGCCAGCCAAACGGCGCGTCTTGTGGTACCTTACGCCGCGTAAAAAGCTGCCACTCCAGAGCGAAACGATGCCCTTATTCAAACGCACCCTGAGCGAGTTCATTTTCCGGCGCTTCATGCTGAAGCACTACGCCTCAAACCTGCTTGTCGACATGAACCTCGAAGCCAAGCAGCAAACCCTTGAGTACATCAAGGCCAACATGATCGATGCGCCGTTTTTCGAGAAGCACCCTGCCCTTGTGAACTACACGCTGGGCCAGGTGCGCAAAGAAGGCCTCCACCTCGAGTTCGGTGTCGGCCGCGGCAAGTCCATGCGCTGGATCGCACCGCGGGTGCAGGGCACCGTGTACGGCTTTGATTCCTTCGATGGGATCCAGGAGTACTGGAACGGCAACCCGGTCGGGGCGTTCGCACAGAAGAAACTACCCAAGGTACCGGACAACGTTGAGTTCGAGATTGGCTACTTCGACGCGACGCTCCCGGGCTTCCTGGAAAACCACAGCGATCCGGTGGCTTTCCTGCATGTCGACTGCGACCTGTACTCGTCGACCGTCACGATTTTCGACGCGCTCGGCGGCCGCCTGCAGCCTGGGGCCATCGTACTGTTTGATGAGTACTACAATTTCCATCGCTGGCAGGAGCACGAATTCAGGGCATTCCAGGAATTCGTGGAGCGCTCGGGTCTCAAGTACGAGTACATCTGTTTCTCAGTGACCGGCCAGCAGGTCGCTGTACGTATCCTCGAAAACCCAGAATACAAAGGCTGAATCGCCTCATGCCGATTCGGTCCCTTTGCATCACAGAGAGCGCCGATCGGCCGTCAGTTGCTACGTTTATCGGCATGCACAACGCCGGCATCGAAGTAACCGTCGTCTGCCCTGAGGATCACCCCAACCACAAAACACTGACGGATGCGGGCGTGCCGACTGTCGATATCCGACTGCCGACCAACTTTCATAAAAAAGGAATCGCCGCACTGCGCGAAGAGCTTGTGCGCGGTCGCTACCACATCATGCACACGTACAATAACAAGGCTGTCAGCAATGGCCTGCGCGCGTGCAAGGGACTTCCCATCAAGGTTGTCTGCTACCGTGGCATTGTCGGTGCCGTGGGCTTTCTCGACCCGATGTCGTGGATGCGTTACCTGAACCCTCGTATCGATCGCATCATCTGCGTTGCCGATGCCATTCGGCGGCACTTCCTCGAGATGCAGCCGGCCTTCCTGCGGATGCCGGCCGAACGACCCGTCACCATCCATAAAGGCCACAAGCTCGAGTGGTATACGGCAACGCCCGCCGACCTGACGGACTACGGTATCCCGGAGGATGCCTTTGTCGTCGGCTGCACGGCCAATTATCGACCTCGCAAGGGCATCGACTACCTGATCGACGCGATCGACGCGCTGCCACAGGAACTGCCCGTCCACCTGATGCTGGTCGGTCATATGGACGCCGCGAAACTGACGCGGCGTATCGAGCGCAGCCCGGCAAAAGATCGCATTCATCGTGTCGGCTTCGTGACCAATGCACCGGAACTCAGCGCAGCGTGTGACGTGTTCTGCATGCCGTCCACGAAACGTGAGGGCCTGGCACGATCGATTATTGAGGCCATGGTCTACCGCGTCCCACCGGTGGTTACAGACTCAGGCGGCAGCCCGGAACTCGTCGTCGATGGTGAATCAGGATTCGTGGTCCCGCCAAAGGACGCACAAGCCATCGCCAATGCGATTGAGACGCTTTATCGTGACGGAGAACTGCGCAAGCGAATGGGCACTGCGGCCCGTGAGCGGATTGCGACCGCCTTTCGGAATGAGGATACTGTCCTGAAGACGATTGCCCTTTACGAGGAACTCGTCCCAAACCCGGACTAGTACGACCCGAAGGGGGAGCAGGTCATGACCGAGCAAGCCGAACTCAACCGCGACGAAATGCCCTTTGTGGCGCCATGCAAGAAGCTCTCGCCGTGGGCGCCCTTTGGCTGGGTGAAACTCGGGATTAAAGACCTGGTGCAGGCACCTCAGCACAGTATGGCCTACGGACTGACGGTAGCCCTGATGATCGGCATCGTCTGCCTGCTCGCCTGGTTCCGCGGCAGCCAATGGATCATGTTTGCGATGGTCGGCGGCTTTGTGTTCCTGGCCCCGTTAACCTGTATCGGTCTTTATGCCATCAGTGCACAACTGGAGCGTGGCCAACAACCCGTCATGGCACGCAGTGCGCGAGCCGCATGGAAGCGCCACTTCGGCAACGAGATGATCTTCGCCCTCGCGCTGCTCGTGATTTTCCTCGTGTGGGCACGCGCGGCCGTCATGGTCAGCGTGTTTTTCCCGACTGAAGGCGACCCGACGTTCAGGGACTGGTTCATGTACCTCGGGTTCGGCTCCATGATCGGTGCCGTGTTCGCCGCGATTACTTTTTCTGCCAGCGCCTTTTCCCTGCCGATGATCATGCACCGCGATGTCGACAGCATTACCGCCATTGTTACCTCCGTGAATGCCGTATTGCGCAACAAGCGCGCCATGATCGTGTGGCTAACGATCGTCGTCGTATCATTGCTGATTGGCGTTGCCACCGCGTTTGTCGGCTTGATCGTCATCGTTCCGGTCATTGGCTACGCCGCCTGGCACGGGTACCTGGAAACCATTGTTGCCGATGAGTTCCCGCGTCACGAAGATGGCATTACCTCCGTGCCACGTACCGACAAGTCTCAGCACGACGAAGACAGCGGCGCCCCAACGAACTCACAGGCATGAAAATAAATTGGTAAACGACCGTCGCGCCGGCGTTTGCCTGCATATAACATCACTGCCCGGCTCGTTCGGCATTGGCGAGCTCGGCGCTGCCGCATGGGCCTTCGTCGATAACTTACGCCGGATGGAGCTATCCGTCTGGCAGTTCCTGCCGATCGGACCGACAGCCTACGGCGACTCGCCCTACCAGCCGCTGTCGACCTTCGCCGGCAATGAAATGCTCATTGATATCGGCAACCTGATCGAGCTGCGCCTGCTCAATCACGGTGAAGTCAATGAGCTGACGACCTTGCCTGAGCGCTACGTTGACTACGGTTCACTGATTCCTGTCAAGACCCGCTTGCTGACGCTCGCTGCCAGTCGTTTCGAAGACACCGTTAGCGACGAAATTCTTGGTGACTTCAAAGGATTCGTCGAGAGAAACGACAAGGAATGGCTGCACGACTACGCGTTGTTCCGCATCCTCAAATCGAGCCATGGCGAGAGGCCATGGCCTGAATGGCAACCGCAGTATGTGCATCGCGATGCGAACGCCCTCGCAAAACTCGCAGCGCAGGAAGGCACACGTATCCGGGCCATCAAGATAATTCAGTACCTGTTTTTCCGTCAGTGGTACGCGCTGCGAGAGTACGCCAACGCCAATGATGTTTTGCTGTTCGGTGACATGCCGATCTATATAGCGCTCGACAGCGCAGACGCATGGGCGAACCGCAGCATCCTGCGGATCGACGAAGACGGCCATCCGGATCACGTTGCCGGAGTTCCACCCGATTACTTCAGCGAGGACGGTCAGCTGTGGGGAAATCCGCTCTATGACTGGGATATACACGCTGCCAACGGCTATGCGTGGTGGGTCGACCGCCTGCGGGCGACGGCCGAACTTGTCGATCTTGTGCGCATTGATCACTTTCGCGGCTTTGAGGCCTACTGGTCTGTTCCTGCGGAAGCCGAAACGGCGCGCGACGGTGCCTGGGAGCCGGGCCCGGGCGATGCTGTTTTCGACGCCATCAGCAACGCGTTGGGCGATCTGCCGATCGTCGCCGAAGACCTGGGTGTCATAACGCCCGAAGTCACCGCTCTGCGCGATCGCCACCAGCTCCCGGGCATGCATGTGCTGCAATTTGATGTGTGCGATGCCGGATTCGAATTGTCTGATGTGGGCGAGAACAGCATTTGCTACACCGGTACGCACGATAATGACACGACGATCGGCTGGTTCCACGGCAGTCCGAACGATATTCGAAGCACAGCGGACATCGCGCTCGCACAGGAATCAGCACTTCAAATGACCAAGGGCTCGGCTGAGACCATTAGCACCGATATGATCCGTGCGGCATTTTCGACGGCAGCACGTATCGCCATCGCCCCGTTACAGGACTATCTCGGACTGGGCTCCGAAGCGCGGATCAACACGCCGGGAACCTCCGCGGGAAACTGGCGCTGGCGCGTAATTGATGCGCAACTCTCGCCCGATATCTGCGACAATATCGCCTCCATGGTTAGCGCCTCAGGGACGGGCATCGGCATCTTGACCGTGCGCCCGGACGCGGAGGTGCGCCTCTGAGTCCAACCGGGAACCGCCGACTATGAACGACATCAAGACGCATGACGACGCGCGTTTCGTCAGCCGCCTCACGCGGCAGACACTCGCCCTGATCCTCGCCGGAGGCCGGGGCTCGCGCCTGCACGAGCTCACCGGCTGGCGCGCCAAGCCGGGGCTCCACTTCGGCGGCAAGTTCCGCATCATCGATTTTCCGCTCTCGAACTGCATTAATTCCGGTATTCGCCGAATCGGCGTTCTGACGCAATACAAGGCGCATTCGCTGATCCGCCATCTATTGAATGGCTGGTCGTGGTTCCAGTCAGGTGCCGGCGATCGAGAGTTTGTCGACATCCTGCCAGCATCGCAGCGCGTCGGGGGTGAGTGGTACCGGGGGACTGCTGACGCGATCTACCAGAATCTCGACATTATTCGCACCCACAATCCGAAGTTCGTACTCATCCTCGCCGGCGACCATGTCTACAAGATGGACTACGGTCCATTCCTCGCCTTTCACAACGAGCAGCAGGCTGACATGAGCATCTGCTGCCTCGAGGTTCCGGTCGAGGAAGCAGCAGGCGAGCTGGGCGTCATGACCGTCGACGAAACGGGACGCATTATTGCTTTCGACGAGAAACCCGAAAAACCAAACTCAGTGCCCGGCAAGCCAGGTATTTGCCTCGCCTCAATGGGCAACTACCTGTTCAATACCGAGTTCCTTTACGAACAGGTAATTCGTGACGCTGATTCCGTCGATACCCAGCACGACTTCGGCAAGAACGTCATTCCGGGCCTGATTCATCAGTACCGTGCCTTCGCCTACCCGTTCCGCGACCAGGAAACCGGTGACCAGGCTTACTGGCGAGATGTCGGTACGCTCGATGCGTTCTGGGAAGCCAACATGGAGCTCATCTCGGTCTCGCCCCAGCTCAATCTGTACGACAAGATCTGGCCGATCTGGACGCACCAGGTACAGTCACCGCCCGCCAAGTTCGTGTTCGACCTGGACGACCGCCGCGGTTCGGCTATCCAGTCCATGGTGGCAGGCGGCTGCGTGATCTCGGGTTCGATCGTGCGTGGCTCGCTAGTGTTTTCCGATTGCTATGTCCACTCGTACAGCGAAGTCACCGACTCGGTCATTCTCCCGGACGTCGATATCGGTGAGCACTGCCGCATCAATCGAGCGATCATCGATCGCGGTTGTAGCATTCCGCAGGGAACGACGATCGGCGTCGATCAGGATGCCGATCGCGAGCGCGGTTTCCGCAGTAACCCGCAAGGGCATTACGTTAGTCACCCCGGATATGCTGGGGCAACAGCTGCACTTCACGCGCTAGGAAACCTGTCTTCGATATGCACTCCGTCCTGTTTCTCGCCTCTGAGAACGGCGCCCTCCCCGGTGGTAAAGTCGGTGGCGTCGGTGACGTCGTGCGCGACCTGCCCAAGGCGCTGGCCAGCGAAGGCTGGCGCGTGCGGGTCGCGACACCGTCCTATGGGATGTTGCACCGCCTGACCGGCGCCACACGATCGGCGACGGTCACCGTGCCGTTTCGCGGTGCACAGCACGAAGTCGAAGTCTGGCGACTCGCCAGCGATGGTGGCGTCGAGAACATCATTCTGCACCACGAGCTGTTCGAGGCGCAGGGTGCCGGGCGCATCTACTACGGAGAAGATGGTGACAGGCCGTTTGCGACGGACGCCAACAAGTTCGCGTTCTTCTGTATCGCGGCGGCTGCCTGGATCCATTCGCTCGAGAGCCGGCCTGACGTCATCCACCTGCACGACTGGCATGCCGCACTGTACCTGCCGGTGACGAAGTACCTCGACGAGTTTGCGGAGCTGCGCAGCATTCGCACGGTATTTACGATCCACAATCTGTCGTACCAGGGAACGCGGCCGCTCGACGGCGACGATTCGTCGCTGGCTGCCTGGTATCACGGTATGGCCGCAGACAACAGCGAGATCTCCGACCCCGAGCATACGCATTGCATCAATCCGATGGCGGCGGCGATACGCCTCGCTGACAAGGTCAGCACGGTATCCCCGACCTATGCACAGGAGATTTGCCAGCCCAGCGATCCGGACACCGGCTTTATCGGCGGCGAAGGTCTTGAGACGTTGCTGCAAGCTGCCTGCGACGACGGGCGCCTGAACGGCGTTCTCAACGGCTGTTTTTACGGAGCCGCAGCCGGGCGCCGTCCCGGCTGGCAGCGCATTCTCGGCATGCTCGAAGCACAACTCCACGACTGGCAGAAGGATGCCCCGGACAATGCCGCACACAAGCTGGCGCTGGAACGGGTCGCGGCCATGCCTAAACGCCGGCCATCGCACTTGCTGACGAGCATCGGCCGACTCGTGGCCCAGAAGACGACAATCCTGTTGCACCCTGACGCCTCGGGCGAGACGCCGATCGAGCGCATCGCCGGTAGCCTGGGGCGCAACGCGGTCATCATTGTGCTGGGCAGTGGTGAAGCGAGATACGAAGCACGGATGCTGGCGGTGGCCGAAAACCTCCCGAACCTGATCTTCCTGTGCGGCTACTCGGAAGTCCTTGCCGACCCCCTGTACCACGCTGGCGACCTGTTCCTCATGCCCTCGAGCTTTGAACCCTGCGGCATCAGCCAGATGCTCGCCATGCGCCGCGGTCAGCCGTGCGTTGCTCATGCCGTTGGTG
The DNA here is from genome assembly GCA_963722775.1 of uncultured Gammaproteobacteria bacterium. Taxonomy (GTDB): domain Bacteria; phylum Pseudomonadota; class Gammaproteobacteria; order Steroidobacterales; family Woeseiaceae; genus UBA1847. The sequence goes on along the minus strand of CAVROF010000022.1, from coordinate 116,243 downwards.
GACTAAGCGATACAATCAACCACGACGAGACGGGGTTTCTGTTCGGTGGCACAACCCCGGATGCACAGGCCGACGCATTCGTCGACGTAACACTCAAGGCACTCGCGCTACGTACCGAAGATCCGGTGCGCTGGCAGGAAATCCAGAAAGCCGCCGCCGCGCAACGTTTCGACTGGGCATCGGCAGCACAACAGACTATCAAGGATCTTTATCTCAACGACCATGAGTAAGCAGTCTGAAATCAAGGCGCTGGCAGAAGGCCGGCACAACAACCCGTTTGCGTTTCTCGGCCTGCATCCGGCGGCAAACGGTCGTGTCGTCCGAACGTTTCAGCCTGGCGCTAAAGCCGTCGATCTCGTCGAAGGCGATGGCAGGAAAATGGCATCCATGCGCCGTGTCCATGACAGCGGGCTGTTCGAAGCGCCAATGCCGCCGCGTAAGCGACGCTATGCGCTGCGCGTAACCTGGCAGTCCGGCGAAACACAGCTCGTCGAAGATCCTTACCGATTCCCGTCGACGCTGGGCGAAATGGACCTGTACCTCCTCGGCGAAGGCTCCGACCAGTATGTATACCGCAAGCTCGGCGCTCATCTGCGAACTGTCCAGGGAATCAGCGGGACCCGCTTTGCCGTGTGGGCGCCCAACGCGTCGCGCGTCAGCGTCGTCGGTGACTTCAACAGCTGGGACGGCCGCCGGCATGTCATGCGACTGCACCCGGGCAATGGAATCTGGGAAATATTCCTGCCGGGTGTCGGTAGCGGTGCACTCTACAAGTACGAAATCACTGACGCGGCCGGAAGACTCCTGCCGCTCAAAGCCGATCCCTTCGGCACCTTGCACGAGCCGCCGCCGGGAAATTCATCGGTTGTGTTCGAGAGCCGTTACGACTGGAAGGATGACGACTGGCTGCGACAGCACAGAGCCGGACCGGAACTGGATGCGCCAACCAGCATTTACGAGGTTCATCTCGGCTCATGGCGTCGCAAGGATGACGGCAGCTACCTGAGCTACGTGGACCTTGCTCGAGAACTGGTGCCCTATGTGGCCGACATGGGTTTCACACATATCGAGTTGCTCCCCGTAACGGAACATCCTTTCGACGGTTCCTGGGGCTACCAGCCCATCGGGATGTTCGCGCCCACGCAGCGGTTTGGTAACCCCGACGACTTCCGCGCCCTGGTCGACGCCTGCCACGCGCAGGGCATCGGCGTCATCATGGACTGGGTACCGGCGCACTTCCCGGGCGACGAACACGGGCTGCGTCGTTTTGACGGCACGGCGCTGTACGAACACGCGGACCCGCGGAAGGGCGCACACGCCGACTGGGGAACCCTGATCTTCAACTACGGCCGTCGTGAGGTTATCAACTACCTGATCGGCAATGCGCTGTACTGGATCGATGAGTTTCACATCGATGCACTGCGCGTCGATGCGGTCGCCTCCATGCTCTACCTTGACTATTCGCGCGAGGACGGTGAATGGGTGCCGAATGTGCATGGTGGCAACGAGAACCTGGAAGCCGTCGACTTCCTGAAGCGCCTGAACATAGAATTGCACGCACACGGCGCAACCTCCTATGCCGAAGAATCGACCGCGTGGCCCGGTGTGTCACGGCCGGTTGACAGCGGCGGCCTGGGGTTCACCTACAAGTGGAACATGGGCTGGATGAACGACACCCTGGCCTACATGTCGGAAGACCCGGTACACCGCAAGTTCCACCACGACAAGATGACCTTCGGCCTCGTGTACGCATTCAACGAGAATTTTGTACTGCCGCTGTCGCACGACGAGGTCGTGCACGGCAAGCACTCCATCCTGGGTCGCATGCCCGGCGATCGCTGGCAGCAACTGGCAAACCTGCGCGCCTACTACGGGGCGATGTTTGGGCATCCTGGTAAGAAACTGCTGTTCATGGGAAACGAGATCGCCCAGGAGCGAGAGTGGAATCACGATTACTCGCTCGACTGGCACCTGCTCGACGAGGCCGGACACCAGGGGATGCAGGTGCTGCTGCGTGACCTGAACCACCTGTACGCAAAGACGCCGGCGTTGTACGAGATCGATTTCGACGACAGGGGCTTCGAGTGGATTGACTGGAACGATCGCGACAGTAGTGTCCTCAGCTGGTTGCGACGCGATTCGCGTGGCCACTTTGTCGTCTGCGTGACGAACCTGACGCCACTGGTCCGCGACGGCTTCAAAGTGGGCGTACCGGAGAGCGGCGTGTACCGCACACTGCTTAATACCGATGACGAACAATATGGTGGCAGCGGCGCCGGCACCCGGAGTGTCACCTCAACCAACAACGGCCAGCACGGCAGAGCGTTCTCGATCGAGTTGACGTTGCCGCCGCTGGCCACGATCTTTCTGGAGAAAGAATGAAATCCGTAGAACCTGAAAAACAGATTGGTGATCGGGAGTTACTGCAGACCACGGACTTGCCGATGACTGCCGACGCGATCCTGAGTGACTTCACTCATTATTTTGGGCGGATGCTGGGACGGCGCACGATCAAAATTGATTCACCGTTCCTGTACCAGTCAGTTGTGTATGCGGCTCGCGACCGGCTGATGGAACGCTGGACTAAAACGCGCAACGCGATCGAGGTCGAGGACTCGCGACGCGTCGCATACCTGTCGCTCGAGTTCCTGATGGGCAGACTGCTGCGAAACGCATTGCTTAATCTTGGTATTGAAGACGAAACGACCGAGGCGCTTGAACGCATTGGCCTGGATCTCGAAGACGTGTGCGTGCGCGAGAGGGATACGGGTCTCGGCAACGGCGGCCTGGGGCGGCTTGCCGCCTGTTTCCTGGACAGCTGCGCGACCTTGTCGCTGCCGGTCGTTGGCTATGGCATTCGCTACCAGTACGGCATGTTCCACCAGCGCATCGAAAACGGCTACCAGGTCGAGGAAGCCGACTCCTGGCTGCGTGAGGGTTTCCCGTGGGAAATCGAACGCATCGAGTACGCGCAAACCATTCATTTTGGTGGACGCAGCGACGTGCAAATCGACGCAGCCGGCAAGTCGCGGCATGTCTGGGTCGATACGCATGATGTGCTCGCCATTCCGTATGACATTCCCGTGCCGGGATTTGAGAACGATATCGTCAATACCCTGCGTCTCTGGTCGGCCGCCGCACGCAATGAGTTTGACCTCGAAGAGTTCAACGCAGGCAGCTACGCGGACTCTGTCGCCTCGAAGAATGAGGCTGAAAACATCACGATGGTCCTGTATCCCAATGCGACGACCGAGGATGGTCAGGAACTGCGCCTGAGGCAGCAGTACTTCCTCGCGTCAGCGAGCCTGCAGGACACTATTCGTGACTGGTGCCAGCGGCATGGCGACGATTTCTCCGAGTTTGCTGCCAAGAACTGCTTCCAGCTCAATGACACGCATCCGGCGATCGCGGTTGCCGAGCTGATGCGCCTGCTGATCGATGAGCATGGCATGGATTGGGACGATGCCTGGGCTATCACGCGCAATACGATGGCGTACACCAATCACACATTACTGCCGGAGGCGCTCGAGATGTGGCCAGTGTCGATGTTCCGGCGCCTGCTGCCGCGCCTGTTGGACATCATCTACGAGATCAACGCCCGCTTTATTGCGGAGATCAGCCAGCACTGGCCCGGCGACACCGATAAAGTCCGCCGCATGTCACTGATCCAGGAGGGCTCGCAGCCGATGATTCGCATGGCGTACCTTGCAATCGTTGGCAGCTTCTCGATCAATGGCGTTGCCGAACTGCACTCCCGTCTCCTGCGCGAGGGGCTGTTCCGCGACTTCGCCGAACTCTGGCCACACCGGTTTAACAACAAGACCAATGGCGTAACGCAGCGCCGCTGGCTCGCCGCCTGCAACCCCGGGCTGGCGTCGTTGATCAGCGAAACCATTGGTGACGGCTGGAAAACCGACCTCGACGAACTGGAGGGAATCCGGGGACAAGCCGATGACCCTGATTTCCAGGCACGCTGGCGCGCCGTCAAGCTGGCGAACAAACAAAGGCTGGCCACCAATCTCGAAAACAAGACCGGGGTGAAGGTGTCTACGGACATGATGTTCGATGTACAGGTCAAGCGCATTCACGAGTACAAGCGCCAGCTGCTCAACGTCCTTCACGCAGTTCACCTGTACGATCGAATCCGCCGCGGCGACGGTGACAACCTGGCGCCCCGCCTGATCATCATCGGGGGTAAAGCCGCCCCGGGCTACGTCATGGCGAAGTCAGTCATCAAGTGCATTAACAACGTGGCGCGCGTGATCAATTCTGATCCGGCGATGGCCGGCCGGCTGCAGCTGGTCTTCTATCCGGACTACAACGTCTCGGGCATGGAGAAGATCTGTCCGGCGGCTGACCTGTCCGAGCAGATATCGACGGCGGGCAAAGAAGCGTCCGGAACCGGCAATATGAAATTCATGATGAACGGGGCCATCACGATCGGGACGCTCGACGGCGCGAACGTGGAGATCCGGGAGGCTGTTGGCAACGAGAACTTCTTCCTGTTCGGCAATACGGTTGAAGAGATCGAAGCGCTGCGCGGCAGCTACGACCCGCAGGCCATCATCGATGGCGATAATGATTTCCGACGCGTCATGGACCTGCTCGAAAGTGGCCACTTCAATCACTTCGAACCGGGCATCTTCGATTCGATCATCCAGTCGATCAAGGAACCTGCGGACATGTGGATGACGGCAGCGGACTTCCGCAGCTTCATCGATGCCCAGGCTGAGGCCGGCAAGGCATACCAGGACGAAACCGGCTGGACGCGCATGAGCATTCTGAACACGGCCTGCTCAGGTCGATTCTCGACAGACCGCACGATGCGCGATTACAACGAAGACATCTGGCATGTCGAGCCGGTATCGCTTGAGTCTTCATGATCGAGACAGGGCGACCTGACAGACTCGGCCCGTCACCTGACAAGGATGGGACGAATTTCGCGTTGTACTCCTCCATCGCGAAACGGGTAGAGCTGTGCCTTTTCAATGAAGCCGGCGTGCAGGTCGCAAGTCACGATCTCCCTGACTGCAGCGACGGCGTCTGGCACGGGTATCTGCCCGGCTGTCCTGAGGGACAGCGTTATGGCTACCGCGTACACGGGCCGCACGACCCGGAGCGCGGCCTGCGATGTAACCCGAATAAACTACTCGTCGATCCGTATGCGCGGCGCCTGCAGGGTGAGTTTCTCTGGACCGATGCGGTGTTCGATACGAACGATGAGGACAGCGCCGGCAGCGTTCCGTTGTCTGTGGTTACAGGGAACGGCGCGCCGGCGGAGCATCAGAAGCCTCGCGTCCCCTGGGGCGAAACGATCTTCTACGAGTGCAATGTGCGCGGTTACACGATGCGGCACCCTGCCGTCGATGAGGCAGATCGCGGCAAATTCTCGGGGCTCAGCAACAGCAAGGTAATCGAGTACATCAGGGCGCTTGGCGTGACATCCGTCGAGTTGATGCCCGTCTACGCATTTATCGACGAACATCACCTCGCGAAAATGGGCCTGCGCAACTTCTGGGGCTACAACAGCATTTCGTTTTTCGCGCCAATGCCACGTTACGCGAACGGTGACGCAGACATCGAACTGCGCGACATGATTCGCAGCATTCACGATGCCGGGCTCGAGGTCATTCTCGATGTTGCCTACAACCATACCGGCGAGGCGGACCATGATGGACCCACTGTTGGCTTTCGTGGCATCGACAACCTCACCTACTACCGAACCCTGCCGGAGGATCCTGGCGCGTATATCAACGACACCGGCTGTGGCAACACACTGAATGTCGAGCACCCGCGTGTGCGGCAGATGGTCATCGACAGCCTTGCCTATTTCTCCGAATCTGTCGGAGTCGATGGATTCCGCTTCGATCTTGCGACAATTCTCGGGCGCCGCCATCACGGTTTTTCAAAGGGTCACCCGTTGCTATTGGACATCAGCAACGACGATCGGCTGGCGAACGCCAAACTCATTGCCGAACCCTGGGACCCGGGCCCGGGCGGCTACCAGCTCGGGAATTTCCCGCCGCGCTGGGCCGAGTGGAACGATATCTATCGTGACAGTGTTCGACAGTTCTGGCGAGGCGACGCCGGCAAGAGTGGCGCGCTGGCGAGGCGCCTGCATGGCTCCGCCGATATTTTCGAGGCCAGCGGACGCGGACCTGTGTCCAGCGTGAATCTCGTCACCGCACATGATGGTTTCACGCTGCGTGATGCGGTCAGCTACGTCCACCGTCACAACGAGGCGAATGGCGAGAATAACCGTGACGGGCATTCGCATAACTACAGCTGCAACTACGGCGTTGAGGGTGACAGCGATGACGAAGAGATCATTCGTCAGCGCCGCCGTCACAGCCTGAATTTGCTGGCGACGCTGCTCATGTCGCAGGGAACTCCAATGATCCTGGCCGGTGATGAATTCGGCAATTCGCAGCAAGGCAACAACAATGCCTATGCGCAGGATAACGAGACCGGCTGGCTGGACTGGTCGAATCTTGATGAAGAACCGCTGTTCGCCGAGCTGGCCCGCGAACTTGTCTGGCTGCGTCGGCAGACACCGCTGTTACGCCTGCCGCAATATGTGCATGGCGAGCTGGAGCTGGCGGACGGTACTGTGCGAATTGACTGGATCAACCAGTATGGTGATACCAAGCAGGAAGCAGAGTGGGCTCACAGCCGTGCGTTCACCAAAGTGATCACCCGCAGCAAGTCCGACGGGAGCGAGACCGCAGTCGCGATTCTGGTCAACGCTCACGACCACGCAGCAGAAATGCGCCTGTCACGCAGCGAACGCGTGCGCGACTGGCGCGTCGCATTCTGCAGCGCCAGAGACAGAACCCGAAGTGACCGACGCGCGCAATGTCGCATTACCCGCACAGTCGATCGCGCTGCTGGTTTCCGGGTAAAACCTATAAGGGCAGCGCCCTCGAAGTCCCGCATTTGACGCCCGCTTCATTTGCTCATATTATTCACTATTATTAATTCATTGAGACGTTTGTTACGTTTTTGATCAATATAAAGCGCATTTTGGACCCCTGTTCTCCGATTATCGCTCATAATGTCGAAAAGTTTTGTACGACTCCGATCAGACAGAGGATTGAGACATGCCGGATCTTTTCGACAACCCCATGGGGCTCGACGGCTTCGAATTCGTGGAGTTTGCGGCACCCGACACGAGCGTGCTCGAAAACGCGTTCAGGCTGCTTGGATTCACTGAGGTGGCCCGTCACCGGTCCAAGGACGTCGCGCTGTGGCGTCAGGGCGGCATCAACTTCATCATCAACAACGAACCCAGGAGCCAGGCGTGGTACTTCGCGCGCGAGCACGGCGCCTGCGCCTGCGGTATGGCGTTTCGCGTCAAGGACGCCCACATGGCCTACAACCGTGCGCTTGAACAGGGCGCTCAGCCGGTCGAAATACCAACCGGCCCGATGGAGGTTCGTCTGCCTGCTATCAAGGGTATAGGTGGAGCGACGGTATATCTCATCGACCGCTACGAAGACGGCTCCTCGATCTACGATATCGACTTCAACTTTATCGAGGGCGTCGACCGTCATCCGGAAGGCTGTGGTTTCGACGTCATTGATCACCTTACGCACAACGTGTATCGCGGCCGCATGGATTACTGGGCCGCCTACTATGAGAAGCTTTTCAACTTCCGCGAGATTCGCTACTTCGATATCAAGGGCGAATACACGGGCCTCCTGTCGAAAGCGATGACCGCACCCGACGGCAAGATCCGGATCCCGCTGAACGAAGAAGCGTCCAAGGGAACCGGCCAGATCGAGGAATACCTCATGCAGTTCAACGGCGAAGGTATCCAGCACATTGCGTTCTCCTGCGATGACCTGCTGGCCTGCTGGGATCGCCTGAAGAAGAATGGCATTGAATTCATGACCGTCCCGCCCGCGGCCTACTACGAGATGCTCGAAGAACGGCTACCGGGCCATGGCGAACCAATCGATGAACTGCAATCGCGCGGTATTCTGCTCGACGGAAGCACGGATGGCGACAAGCCGCGCTTGTTGCTGCAGATCTTTTCCGCGAACATGGTCGGACCGACGTTCTTCGAATTCATCCAGCGTAAAGAAGACGAAGGCTTTGGCGAAGGCAACTTCAAGGCGTTGTTCGAATCGATCGAGCGCGACCAGGTGGCACGCGGCGTCGTCAGCACCGAAGCCTGACAGGAGCGAATCATGGAGCTAAAACGAATTCACCACGTCGCATACCGCTGCAAGGATGCAAAGGAGACCGTTGATTTCTACCAGCGTGTACTCAACATGGAGTTCACGGTGGCGTTCGCGGAAGACCAGGTGCCATCCACCAAGGAACCGGACCCCTACATGCACGTCTTCCTGGACTGCGGTATGGGCAATGTGCTCGCGTTCTTCGAACTACCGACACGCCCGCCAATGGATCGTGACCACAACACCCCTGAATGGGTACAGCACATCGCGTTTGAAGTAGAGAACTACGATGCGCTGCTCGCGGCAAAGGCCCACGTCGAAGCCGAAGGGCTGGACGTCATTGGCCCAACCAACCACGGTATCTTTCAGTCCATCTACTTCTTCGATCCAAACGGTCATCGCCTGGAACTCGTAGCCAATACACAGACGCAGGAACAGGTTGACGAATTGAAACGTGTGGCGCCAGCCATGCTCGAAGAATGGAGCCAGACCAAGAAAGCTCCGCGCCACGCAGCCTGGCTGCACGAACTAGAGTTCACGGGATAAAAATAAAATGAAACTCGCATCCTTGAAGAGTGGTCGCGACGGCCGCCTCGTTGTTGTGTCGAAGGACCTGCAAAGGTATCTGTTCGCGGCTGAAGCCGCTCCCACCGTTGTAGGAGGGCCAGCCGCTCCCACCGTCGTGGGAGGGCCTTCAGGCCCGAATACCCTGCAGGCCGCGCTCGACGATTGGTCCAACGTGCGCCCTGCCCTCGAGGCACTGGCTGCACGCGTGGAAGCCGGCGAAGGCGAAGCATTCGACCAGGCCAACTGTGCATCGCCTTTGCCACGCGCCTACCAGTGGGCTGACGGATCAGCCTATGTGAATCATGTCGAGCTCGTGCGCAAGGCCCGCGGTGCTGAAATGCCCGCGACATTCTGGACCGATCCGCTCATTTACCAGGGCGGCTCCGATTCGTTTATCGGCCCGCGCGACAGTATCCCGATGGCCGATGAGGCCTGGGGCATCGACTTTGAAGCCGAAATCGTCGTTGTCACCGATGACGTCCCAATGGGCGTCTCCGCTGAAGCGGCCCTCGATCATATCCGGCTGATCATGCTCGTTAACGACGTGTCTCTGCGAAACCTGATTCCCGGCGAACTGGCCAAGGGCTTCGGCTTCTTCCAGTCGAAACCCTCGAGTGCATTTTCACCGGTCGCCGTTACGCCAGACGAGCTGGGTAATGCCTGGCGTGACGGCAAGCTGCACCTGCCGTTGTTGTCCGCATTGAACGACGAGCCATTCGGTAAACCGGATGCCGGCATCGACATGACTTTCCATTTTGGGCGCCTTATCGCACACGCAGCGAAGTCCAGACCTTTGGGTGCCGGCTGCATCATCGGTTCGGGCACCATTTCCAACAAGCTCAACGACGGACCCGGTAAGCCGATCGCTGACGGCGGTGTGGGCTACTCCTGCATTGCGGAGATGCGCACCATCGAGACGATCAACAACGGCAAACCATCAACGTCATTCATGCAGTTCGGCGATCGTATCCGGATCGAGATGAACGACGCGAGTGGCGCCTCGATATTCGGTACCATCGACCAGATCGTCGAGAAGTACGAGGGCCCGTAGGCTCGCGCATGTCTATCCGTCTGTACAGCTACTGGCGTTCATCGGCCGCATACCGCGTCCGCATTGCGCTTAATCTCAAGGGACTCGATTACAAGATCGTGCCGGTGTCGCTGGCGCCCGGCGTTGCCGAACACCGCGCCGAGGCTTATCGCGCGAAGAACCCGCAGATGCTGGTGCCCTACCTCGAAGACGGCGAACTCGGCATCGCACAGTCAATGGCCATACTTGAGTATCTCGAGGAAGCCTACCCGGGAACGCACCTGCTGCCGCAATCAGAACCTGCACGCAGCCAGGTGCGCGCCTTCTGCAACATGATCGCCTGCGATATTCACCCGCTGAACAACCTGCGCGTGATGAACTACATCAAGAAGCAATTCGACGCCGATCCTGCCGGAGACTGGTATACACACTGGATCCACGAGGGATTCAGGGCCGCCGAAGCAATAGCCAGTGACGGCCCCTATGTGTTCGGCGCCACCATAACCCTGGCCGATGCATTCCTGGTGCCACAGGTTTACAACGCGCGGCGCTTCAAAGTACCGCTGGACGACTTTCCAAAACTAATTGCCGCCACCAACGCGTGCAACGAACTTACCGCATTCCAGGACGCGGCCCCCGAAGCTCAGTCCGACGCGAGCGCCTGATCCAGCATTTCGACGAGCTGGTCACGGTCATAGCTGAACGCGTGGCCCCCGTTAAGTTGCACGAGTTCCTCGATCGCTTTGCGAATGGTGATCTCAGCCTCAAACTGGTCGGGTACGACCATGTAGCGACGCCGCGGTGTCTCGGCAAACAGAGCATGCATGGCTGCATCTGAAACCGCATCCGGCTCGTTCAACGTGACTTCGCGTTCCGCTGCCTGCTTCATGCGTTCTTTCATCTCGTCGGTAACTTCACCCCCTGCCGACTCAATATTTGCGGCGATGCGGGCCGCCGTCGTCCGGCGAATTCTCGACTTGTAACTGCCAGGCTCTATGAGACTGACCTGCACACCAGCAGGCGCCATCTCTCCTGCAAGCGAATCGACAAACGCTTCCATCGCGTGCTTGCTCATGCTGTAGGCCGAGCCTCCGGGGCGTGAGAGGATTCCGGAGATCGAGCCTGTGGTCACGATGCGACCCTTGCTTTCAACGATCAGCGGGGTGAATCCACGGGTGACACGCACCACACCATTAACGTTAACGTTAAGGACGAAGTCGAGATCGGCATCCTCCGTCTCGGCGACTGTGCCAGACGTCGCGACGCCGGCGTTGTTAACGAGGCCCCACAGTCCGCGCCCTTCTTCCCGGACGAGTGCGACTGCCGCGTCCACGTCCTCCTGGCTGGTGACGTCCAGGCGTACCGCCTTGATATTCTCGATAGCGTCGAGCTCGGCGAGATCTTTGTCCTTACGCGCTCCGGCGTAGACGAAATAGCCCTCTTTAACGAGCCGCTCGGCCATGTTCCGGCCGATGCCGGTACTCGCACCCGTGATCAGAACGGCTTTTTGCTCGCCGGCAACCGCTGGTTGCGCAGCAAGGCTCGCAAAAATCAGGATCGCGGCCAGCACGGCCAGATTGATACTGTTCGTCATCGTTATTCCTCCTCGGCCGCTGGCTCAGGGTTCAGCGCCTTATCAAGCATCTGGACGAGTTCGTCGCGGCTGTAGGCGTGTGGACTCCACCGGTTAAGTTGCACGAGCTCGTTGAGCTTCGTCCCGATGGTCATCTCTGCCTCCCGCTGGTTTGGTACGACCATATAGCGTAGCAAAGGCTCGTCGGAGAAAAGGGCATGCATGAACGCTTCAGTCACCTCATCCGGCTCCTTGTACGAAAGCTCCCGTTCGGCAGTCTTCGCATAGTCGGCCTTCATTTCTTCGGTCACCTCATCCCCGGAGGCCTGCACCTTGCTCAACTCCCTGGAAACGCTGCTGCGCCGGATATTGGATTTGTAGTTGCCGGGCTCCACTACGCTGACCGACACACCGTGCTCCGCCATCTCCCCGGCCAGCGCATCAGTGAATGCTTCCATCCAGTGCTTGCTGCCGCTGTAGGCACTGCCACCCGGCCAGGAAACGGTGCCAGCGATCGAACCTGTGGTGACGATCCGTCCTTTTGATTCTACGACGAGAGGCGCAAACGCCTGAGTCGTACGGTATACACCTTCGACATTAACCGCATATACAAAACGCTGGTCCTCGATCGGCGTGTCGACTATGAACCCTCCGCCGCCAACACCGGCGTTATTCACGAGTCCGTAAAGGCCGGTGTCCTTCTCCCTGATCATCGCGACAGCCGCATCAACCTGATCCTGCTTCGTAACGTCCAGCTGTACCGCTGTGATGTTCTCGATTGCATCGAGTTCGGCAAGGTCTTTGTCTTTTCTGGCCCCGGCATAAACATGATAGCCATCTGCGGCAAGGGTTTCGGCAAGATGACGGCCGATGCCCGTACTCGCGCCGGTGATGAGTATGGATTTCTGATCGTCCGCATGAACGACCGGCGATGCAAACTGAAGTAATGCGATAACCGCAGCCAGTACGGCCGCCTGGAGAATGTTTTTCATGACCCGCCCATTGTTGTTATTGGAAGGCGGTCACTTTATCACGTACACCCCGGAATCAAATGGGCCCGACCATTTCTGGCCGGGCCCGGCACTCTCGGAGAGAATGGAGAAGAAGCTGGTGCTACTTGGCGAACAGCGCCTGGTGTGCATCCACCCAGGCAGTGACGCGACGATCGGCCTCGCTGACCTGGTCGGCTGTCATGCGTGTTGCTACAAATTCACGCTTGGAAGAGGCATCTATGTCGCCCAGGTCTTCTGCGAGCTTGAACCACATGTACGCTTCGATCGGGTCGTAGGAATCCAGGAAATCCATTGCATAGTAACGACCCAATGCGACCTGGGCGCCTATGATTCCCTGGTCCGCTGCCAGCTTGTACCACGCGTTGGCGGACTCATCGCTGGGCGGAACACCCCAGCCATTCTGGTGCATCACTGCGAGGTTGAACTGGGCGTCGGCATGGCCTTTTTCGGCCGCGTAGCCATAGAATTTCAGGGCCATATCGTCGTTCATGTCGACGCCAAATCCGTTGCCGTACAAGAGGCCCATGCCGTAGGAGGCGTTTACGTCTCCGGCATCAGCCAGTTCCTGCCACTCGGCAAGCGCTGTAGCGTAGTCGGTTGAGCTGTAAGCGTCCCATCCTTTCTTAAAATCGCCTGACCAGGCGACCGTCGCCAACAGGAACATGAATCCTGTGAGGACGATGCGGGAGAACGTGCGCATGTAAATCACCTCTGACTCTTTGCGGCGCACAGCTGCATGCGCCATGTCCATGATGGCAACGGGGGAACCGCGGAAGTATTCGGGGTACTACCTACCGGTCCCTGTAGAAGCGCCATTCAGTGTGGCAGCAAGGCCTCCACGATGTCCTCCTCGACCCTGACTATGTGGTCATGCAACAGGGTCTTCGCTGCGCGCTTGTCACGTTTGCGGCAAAGCTCGATCAATTGTCGGTGCTCGGCCTCGGCTCGCTCGATGTGATCGCCGCCGAGAAGCTGCAGGCGAACGTAGCGGTCGCAGTTCTTGTGCAGCGACGCCAGCAGCTTCATCGTTTCCGGTCGATTCGCTGGCGCATAGAGTAATGAGTGAAACTCGAAATTGTAGTCGTTCCACTGATCGATCTCGATCCGCTGATCCAGGGCGCGATCAAACCGGCCAAGCACACGCTCCGCTTTGGCCAGATCATCGTCGCTAATCTTGTCCATAGCGGCACTGATCAAATCGGTTTCAATCAGCCGCCGGAGGTTGATCCATTCCCGTGCCTTGTCGAGTGTCAGTTCGGTGGCGACGGCACCGCGATGCGACTTTGATTCGACCAGGCCTTCCGCCTCAAGCTGACGCAACGCCTCTCGAACCGGGATGATGCTGGCGTCGAACTTCTTCGCTATCGCCTCCTGGCGAAGCGGCTCACCGCCCTTGATCTCGCCGCTTAGAATCTGCTTGCGAATCTGCTCGGCGACGGACTGGGCAACTGTCAGTCGTCCGCTCACGAATACGTCGCCACTGGTTTGCCAAGATTGTCGAAGTTCGGTTCGATACCCAGACCGGGTGACGCACCGGCGACCATCGCCCCGGCTTCGCGAACCGGCGCGCCGGATGCATTGCGCACGGTGACATAGCTATTGAAATCCGTTGCCGAGAAACGGCAGCGCTCCGGCGTCGAGTGAGCGAGGTGCGCGATGGCTGCCGTGATGATATCGCCACCCCAGCTGTCTTCGATCGTCATCGGGATGTTCTGCGATACGCACAGGTCGCGAATGAGTCGAGCCTTGCTGATACCACCGACCTTCGAAATCTTCAGATTGATCGCATCCATCGCATTGTCGTTGCAGGCTCGTAGCAGCGCATCGATGCCGTCGATATTTTCGTCGAGGATAAACGGTAGTGATGTGCGCCGCCGTATCGATACGCAGTGCTCGTACGACATGCAGGGTTGTTCGATATACACATCAACGTCCTGTACTGCCTTGACCACGCGCGCAGCATCATCGACGCGCCAACCCGTGTTGGCATCGGCGATGAGCGTTTCCCCGGACTGCAGCACGCCAGCTGCTGCACGTATGCGGGCAATATCTTCTGTCGGATCGCCACCGACCTTGAGCTGGAACTTCCGGTAGCCCTGGTCACGATAGCCGGCAACGTTATCCGCCATTTCGGCGGCCGGCCGCTGGCTGATTGCGCGGTAGAGTTCGACCGAATCGCCATGTCGACCGCCGAGCAGGTCGCAAACAGAACGGCCGCAGGACTTGCCGAGCAAATCCCAGCACGCCATGTCGATCGCAGACTTCACGTAGGGATGGCCAAGCAGCGCTGTGTCCATAACATGATTCAGGGGACCAAGCGCCGTCGGGTCAAGCCCGAGCAGATGCGGTGCGAGTTCGCCAATGCCGGCACGCGCTCCGGCGCCAAACGCAGGAAGGTAGAACGGACCCAGAGGGCAGACCTCGCCATATCCGCGCAGCTCCGTGTCAGTTTCAATCTCGACAACGGTGCTGTCGAACACGTCGACGTAGCGACCGTCCGACCAGGTATAGCGCCCCTCGATCAGCGGCAGATCTACCTGATATACATGGATCGCTGTAATTTTCATGACGCTGCATCCCCGGCGATTACGTCATCGATCGCGTCGTCACTCAGGTCCAGCCAGATCGTTTTTGTTTCGCAATACTGGTCGTGAGCTTGTAAGGAATTATCGCGCCCGCCGAACCCCGACAGTTTGTAACCGCCGAACGGCGTGGTCGCATCTCCTTCCGAATAGCAGTTTACCGACACGGTACCCGCCTGCAATGCCCTGGCGAATCGATGTGCTTTCGTGACATTCGATGTGAAGAGGGATGCCTGCAGGCCGTAGCAGGTGTCATTCGCAACAGCCAGCGCATGCGCGTCAGAGGTCACTTCGATAATGGCAAACACGGGACCAAAGATTTCTTCTTTCGCAATCGTCATCTCGGGCGTCACACCATCAAACAAGGTTGGTTCTATGAATAAACCTGCACCTGCATCGAGCGCCGCGCCGCCTACAAGGACCTTCGCACCTTCTTTCTTGCCTGTCTCTATGTAAGAGAGAATCTTGTCGTGCTGCTCTTTGCTCACGATGGCGCCGAGATGGTTGGTCGGGTCGAGCGGATCGCCGGTCTTCCAGGACCTCATTTGCTCGCGTATTTTGTCGACCAGTTCATCGCGGACATTCTTGTGAACGATGACGCGTGAATTTGCGGTGCAGTTCTGACCCATGTTCCAGAGTGCAGCGTACGTGATCTGCTTTGCCGCATGATCCAGGTTCGCCGCATCGCACAGGACGACAGCCGGATTCTTGCCGCCGCATTCCAGAACGACACGTTTCAAGTTGCTCTGCGCCGAATATTCGAGAAAACGGCGACCTATCTCGGTGGAACCGGTAAACGATACGACCTGCACATCATCGTGACGCCCAAGCGGTTCACCGACATCCGGACCTTCTCCGGGAAGAATGTTGAGCACACCGTCCGGCAGGCCTGCCTCGCTGGCAAGTTCAGCAACGCGCAGTGCCGTCATGCTGGTTTGTTCGGCTGGTTTTACGATGACCGAGTTGCCGGCTGACAGGGCGGGCCCGATTTTCCAGGCCAGCATCATCAACGGAAAGTTCCAGGGCAGGACACAGGCAACCACGCCCGCAGGTTCGCGAATCACCAGCCCCAGCGCATCGTCACCCGACGGCGAGACCTGGTCGTAGAGTTTGTCGGTTGCTTCGGCATGCCAGTGCAGACAGTGCACGGTCTCGGGGATGTCCGTAAGCGCACACTCGCGAACCGGCTTCCCGGACTCGAGGCTTTCCATGACCGCAAGCTCGTGGCGATGACGCTTGATGAGCTTGCCGAGTTGAATCATGACCTGTTTGCGCTCGCTCGGGTGCAGGCGCGACCACTCGCCCCGGTCGAACGCCTCGCGGGCCTTCGTCACGGCATAGTCGACGTCCTGCGTATCACAGGCGGCAACTTTGCCGAGCAGCGCACCGGTTGCAGGATTGAGCGAGTCCATGGTGTTGCCGGACTTCGGTGCGGTGAACTTGCCATTGATAAACGCATTGACCGGCAATGACAGGTCCGCGGCAATGGCTTTGTATTCTTCATGTGTAAGAAGGTCGGACATGATTATTCCTTTTCGTCCAGGATCGCGCGGAGAGTTCGCCTGGCGGTATGAATGATCTGGAAGACTTCGCGCTGAAGCTCTTTCTTCATTGGCTGCATCGGCGGGCGCACAGGCCCGGCTGGCCGGTCCATCAGTTCGCAGGCGTACTTGACGCTCTGCAGGAACTTACCGCCTTTCTCAAGACAGTTCATGATTGGCAGCAGTGCGGTCATGATTTTGCGGCCCGTGACAAAGTCGCCGTCGAGCACGCAGATCTCGTGAAACCGCACGGCCTCATGGGGAAAGAAATTTGCAACCACGGACACCCAGCTGCGCGCACCCCAGGCGTAGAACTCGAGGACCAGGTCCTCTGCACCGGCACTCAGCTGCAGCTGCGGATACTCGCGCGCGAGCATGTGAATTCGGTCGATATCTCCCGCACTCTCCTTGATCGCACAGAAGTTGCTGCTCTGGGCGACGCGATCGAGAAATTCCTCGTCCATCGAGACGCCTGTACGGCCCGGGTAGTTGTAGAGAATGATTGGCAGGTTCGCGATGCGGTCGATTTTCAGACAGTGCGCGACCAGTTCTTTCTGGCTCGGTAACGAGTACGGCGGTGCCGCCACCAGGAGCGCGTCGACACCCGCATCCCGTGCTTTCGCCGTGTGTTCATAGCAGCGATCGACCAGCAGGTCATTCACACCGGCGATGACCGGAGTGCGCCCCGCCGCACGCTTCACGGCAAACTCAAGCTGTGTGACTCGTTCCTCGTCGGTCAGGGAGAAGAACTCTCCCGTCGATCCCCCCACGATGATCCCATGGGTTCCGTTCTCGACCTGGAAATCGATAACCTCACCGAAGCCGTCCCAGTCGATCGAGAAATCGTCTTTGAACGGCGTGATGATCGGCACGTAAATGCCTTCGAATTGCATTAATTGCTCCTGAAGTCCCACATAAGGCGGGCTGGGGCCAGCTCAGTAGAAAGAATATATAATATATTATTCTTCCTGTCAGGAACAACCAGCCCGGCATGGACGCGAGCCGCGCCAAGAGCAATCGCTGCTTACTAGTCGTCGTTTGGCGGGTTCGACCGCTCAAAGAACCGAACGTAGTCCACAACCATCTTCTGCGGGAAGATCGTGTCGTCGATGCCGCCGCCGGCACGTCCCCACATGCCCCCTACTGCGACATTGAGGATCAGGTGGAAGGGATGGTCGTACGGCCAGGAACGCCAGCCGTCGTTCTCGTTTACATACGTGAAATACAGGGTGTCATCGAGAAACACGTCGATTCTCTCGGGCGTCCACTCCATGGCGTAGACGTGAAAGGCCTGGTCAACGTCATCGACGATGATGCGTCCCTTGCGTTGCTCCCATTTGGCCCAGTAGTAGGCCTCATTGTGGACCGTTCCGTGCACGTGGCCCATCTCGTAGCCCACATGTTCCATGATGTCGATTTCGCCGGAGTTCGGCCACGCATCGCAATCCGCACTGCCCTGCCAGGTGTCACCCTCCTCGCACTGGGTCGCATAGCGAAACGGAGCACTGGGCAACATCCAGATTGCGGGCCAGGTGCCCATGCCCTGCGGCAACTTTGCTCGCACCTCGATACGCCCATAGAGGAAATCAACTTTGCCTGAGGTATGAATGCGCGCAGACGTGTACTGGGCGTTATCGAGATCCTCTTTATGCGCCTCGATGATGAGGTGGCCATCTTCAACCCGCAGGTTCCTGGGATTATTCGTGTAAGCCTGGTCTTCGTCATTGACGACCCTGGCAGGCCAAAGATCGGCGTTCCACATCGAGCTACGTGGCGCGCCCTCATAGTCGAACTCGTCGCTGTGCGTCAGCCTCCACGCTGAATCGGGTGACTTCTTCGGACGCACGACAACGCGCTGAGAATCGGCTCTTCGGCCGTGGCCTTGAACTCGATGTTCAGCTCACCATCATCAATCCTGACCCCCGGTACGGTCACCGTCAGGGCAGAGCGCACTTTGCCGTCGCGTGATGCCATGACGTCCAGGTCATCGATAACGGTATTTCCTTCGACAATTGTGTCGAAGATCCGCGTCCCTCCGGGAACGTCATCTGGCTCAGCGAAATGCAGGGTGATGTCATAGACGCCATTGGCCATGGGGCGACTGATCTCCATATCACCCTCGCGATACGTCGCGTAGAGAAGCGCATCCTGGGAACCTTTGACCGCATCGAGCGTCCCGACAACCCCACCGGAAATCGAAGAATCCGGCATGTACTCGGTGCCGTCGACCCCAACGTACCGGTCTCCACCAATGTTGACAGCCCACTCAGAATCGGGCGTCGCGGCGGGTTTTTGGCAGCCCGCGAACAGCATGCAGACGGCCCCGGCAATGAGGTATTTCAGATAATTTGGCATGGCTTGATAACTCGTCTAAAAGCTCTGGTATACTAGATGACAGCGTTGTCAAAAACAAATCAACGAGACGCTGGCTGCAATTGGGGTATTGTAGAGGGGGCAGTATAAGTGTCTGTTTTTCCAAAAGTTATTGGTGTCTGGATAGTCACCGCGTGTACCTTTCCGGTCCTGGCAGTGGCGGCAACGGACGTGAGCCATGCTGCCTCCCGTTCCCAGTACATGGCGCCTTTCGCCTCGGCCGGCGTCGAGGTTGACGGAAACTCCCACGATGCGGCCTGGGACAAAGCAGAGTGGCGTGCCATTCAGTACAAGTGGCTGGGTCCGGATTACTCCGAAACGGATTTTCGCGGCCGCTTCAAGGTCGTCTGGACTGAGGGAAGGGTCTATCTGCTGGTCGAGATCGTCGACGACATTCTATTCGATTCGCATCGCCATCCGCTGGTCCAGTACTGGGACGATGATTGTCTTGAGGTCTTTGTTGACGAAGACTATTCCGGCGGCGATCACCAGTTTAACCACAACGCATTTGCCTACCATTTTTCGCTGGACAATCAGGCGATCGACATTGGTACCGATGAGAAGGCACGAAATTACTCCCACCACGTCGAGAGCGCCTGGCGCCAGCACGAAGAGATCATAAGTTGGGAAGTCGGCATCAGCCTGTACGACGATACCTACGTTGACGATTCAGTCGAAAATACACCGGTGGCATTGCTTGCCGGAAAAATTATAGGGCTCATGGTGGCCTACTGCGACAACGACGGCAGCGAACTCCGCGAGAACTTTATCGGTTCAGAGTCTGTGCCGTCCGGCCCGAAAGACCGGGGCTGGATCGACGCAGGACTCTTCGGCGAGGTAGTGCTTGATGAATAGTGTGCTCTCTCCGGACAACAAGGTGCCGGGCCAGCCGATCGCGAATAAAACAGTCGATGGCGAGTTCCTCGACTTTGCCGGCGAACGCTTCTATGTCATTCGCAACGTCGATCAGATGGCGCCGTTTTTTGTCAGCGTCATATCGGCCTACGACCACTGGTTATTTGCCTCGTCAACGGGAGGGTTAACGGCGGGACGCGTATCACCGGAAACCGCCCTGTTTCCTTATATCACCGTCGACAAGCTGCATGACTGTGCGAACAGCACCGGCCCGCGGACCGTGCTGCGCGTCGGTAACGGCACCAACGCAGTGTATTGGGAACCCTTCAACAAGGATCAGCGTAACCTTAGCGCATTAAGCTGCAATCTTTACAAGAACACGCTCGGCAACACGTTGTGTTTCGAGGAAATTAACCACGAACTCGAACTCGCCTTTCGGTATACGTGGTCGACGACCGAGGAATATGGTTTCGTGCGTCACGCGGAACTCGAAAACCTGGGTACGATGAATCAGAGTGTGGAAGTTGTGGACGGGCTGCAAAACATACTGCCGGCCGGCACCCCGATCTTCACGCAGACAAATTCAAGTAATCTCGTTGATGCCTACAAGTGGACGGAACTCGATGAGTCGACCGGCCTGGCGTTCCTGACTCTGTACTCGGGCATTACCGATCGCGCCGAGCCCTGCGAGTCCCTGAAGGCGACGACGGTCTTCAGCCTCGGACTGGAAGGTCATAAGATCCTGATCTCGGGGCGCCAGCTTGCTGACTTTCTCCAGGGCGCCGTCCTGCAACAGGAACGTCACAAGCGCGGCATCCGTGGCGCCTACTTTGTAAACCACGCGTGCGAACTTGCGGCTGGCGAATCCAGCCAGTGGGACATCGTTCTCAACACGGAACAAACTCAGGCGGACGCGATTGCTCTGCGGCAGAAACTCCGTAACCCCGGCGACATAAAGACGAGGATCCATGCATCGGTGGCAGAAGGTTCTGACGAACTGGCGAGGATCATGGCCGCTGCCGATGGCTTCCAGGCGACGGCCGAGGAGCCGGTTTCAGTCCACCATTACGCGAACGTGCTGTTCAATGTGCTGCGCGGCGGTATCTTCGACGATCAGTACACCGTCTCGTCACGCGATTTCCGGCGCTCGATTCGGCATTTCAACAAGTCCGTTTTTGAACGCAATAGCGACTTCCTCGACGGCCTTCCCGACCGCTTACGTTTCAATGAACTGCTGTCCACAGTGGAACAGCGCGGCGACAGCCAGTTACAACGACTGACACTTGAATACCTGCCGATCACGTTCGGTCGCCGCCACGGTGACCCGAGTCGTCCATGGAACCAGTTCGCAATTCGTCTAAAAGACGAATTCGGCGAGGGTCTTCTTTCCTACCAGGGCAATTGGCGCGATATCTTCCAGAACTGGGAAGCCCTTGCGTTCAGCTATCCAGGCTTCGTTGAGAATATGATCGCGAAGTTCGTCAACGCCTCTACGGTTGATGGCTACAACCCTTACCGAATCACCAAGGAAGGCATCGACTGGGAAGTCGAGGAAACCGACAACCCCTGGAGCTACATCGGCTATTGGGGTGACCACCAGATCATCTACCTGCTGAAGTTGCTCGAACTGTCGCGCCACTTCCATCCGGATACCCTGCAACGCCTGTTGCGCGAACCCTTGTTCAGCTACGCCAATGTGCCCTACCGAATCAAACCGCTCGCGGACCTCCTTGAAGACCCGAAAAATACTGTGGTGTTCGACGAGTCGCTTGCCGAGCTGATTGAAGAGCGCGTCGCTGCAATGGGTGCAGATGGCAAACTCGTACTCGACGACGATGGCCGGGTCTACCAGGCTAACCTGCTCGAGAAACTGCTGGTGCCACTGCTCGCCAAGCTCGGCAACCTGGTTGTTGACGGCGGCATCTGGCTCAATACGCAGCGTCCCGAATGGAACGACGCGAACAATGCACTGGTCGGTCAGGGCCTCTCGATGGTGACGCTTTATTACATGCGGCGTTACCTGAGCTTCCTGCAGGAAATGTTGGTGGACGAGTCCGGGACTTTTACCGCGTCCGCCGAAGTCGGAGAGTGGCTGGACGGTACGGCAACCGCTCTGGCCAGTTTGCGCTCCGAGACCGGCAACGGTCATGTCAACGATAACTTGCGCCAGAGTTCGTTAGCGGAGCTTGGTCAGGTTGCCAGCGATTTTCGTGAAACACTCTATGCACGTGGCGGCTTCGCCGGTGTGCGCGAGCTGGACATCTCCAGGGTACTCACGCTGGTCGATGACGCGCTTGCGATCGTCGATCACAGCATCACGGCGAATCGACGCAGAGATGGCTTGTACCACGCCTACAATGTTGCCGAATTTGGCGGCGATTCGCTTGGCATCAGCAACCTGTATCCAATGCTTGAAGGTCAGGTCGCCGTCTTGAGCAGCGGAGCAATCAGCGCCGATGAGGCGGCGGATGTCGTCGACGCGCTGTTTGCAAGCAAAGTGTATCGGGAGGACCAGGACAGTTTCATGCTGTACCCGGACCGGCAGCTACCGAGTTTTCTGGAACGCAACAAGGTGGCGGACGACGACGTGCGTGCAATTTCGCTGTTAACAGAAATGCTCGATGCCGGCGACGAGCGTATCGTCCTGAGAGACGCCGAGGGCAGCGTGCGCTTCAATGCCGAGTTTACAAACGCCGGTGACGTGGAAGACATGCTCGATTCAATCGGCGAACAGTACAACGCCAGCGACCGATCGATGCGACGCGCCGTACTGAAACTCTATGAATCCGTGTTTGACCACAAGGCCTTCACAGGACGTTCAGGCACGATGTTCGGTTTCGAGGGGCTGGGTTCAATCTACTGGCACATGGTTGCCAAACTGCTATTGGCAATCGAGGAAAATTTCTTCGCGGCCCGTGACAATGGCGTTGACCAGGCGACACTGAAGCGACTCGGTGACCTGTACTACCGGGTGCGGCGCGGCATCGGCTTCAACAAGACGCCTGCCGAATACGGTGCATTTCCAACCGATCCCTATTCGCACACGCCCAGGCATGCGGGTGCGCGGCAACCGGGAATGACCGGGCAGGTTAAAGAAGAGATACTAACGCGCTTTGCCGAGCTCGGCCTCCGGGTTAGCGGCGGCCTGGTATCGATTGAGCCGGCACTGCTACGAGCCCGGGAATTCTGTGCGGTGGCAACATCGCTTCGCTATCTCGACATCGACGACACCTGGCAGACGCTGTTGTTGCCAGCGTCGAGCCTTGGATTCACCTGGTGCCAGGTCCCGTTCGTGTATGTGCTGGATGATGGCGCGGATTCCGGCCTCGTTGTCGAATTCGATGGTGGTGAGCTCTCGCATTTCACCGAACTCGCGTTGCCAGCATCCCTCAGCAGGGACCTTTTCGAGCGCAATGGACGGGTGAGAAAAATCACGGTCACCCTCGGCACAAGCCGATTATTCGGTAACTAGGCAGGCAAGGAACAGACAATGTCCAACTACTACAAACGCAGGATGTCACTTGCCGGGATCGATATATCGGCCCTGACAAACGATGAACTGTTCGACCTCGTTCGCAAAATACTGGAATCAAAAATCCACGGACTTTCCTTTAGCCCTTATATCGAGGGACAGGGCCCCGGAACCGTGGTCGAAGAAGCCCAGATTCGCGAGCGTCTGGCAATTATTCAGCCATATGTTCGCTGGATCCGGACGTTCTCATGCACAGAAGGACATGAGCTGATTCCTGCCATCGCCAGGGAGAATAATCTCAAGACCATGGTCGGTGTGTGGCTCGATGACGATCACGAGCACAATGAACTGGAGCTCGAGAATGCCATACGCATAGCGAAAGAAGGCAATGCCGACATCATCGCCGTCGGTAATGAGGTCCTGCTGCGAGGCGATCTTACCGAGGACGAATTGCTCGACTACATCCGCCGTGCGAAAGAAGGCGCGCCGGGTGTCGATGTTGGCTACGTAGATGCCTACTTCGAGTTCGTCGATCACCCACGTGTCACCGATGCCTGCGACGTCCTGCTCGCCAATTGCTACCCCTTTTGGGAAGGCTGTCCTGCCGAGCATGCATTGCTCTACATGAAGGATATGTATAACCGTGTACGCGCCGTAGCAAATGGCAAGCGCGTCATCATCAGCGAAACCGGCTGGCCGAATATCGGGACAGCGGAAGGTGCTTCGGTCCCGTCCCTCGAGAACGCAATCAAGTACTTCCTGGACACGTTCCGCTGGGCCGACGCGGAAGGCATTGAGATCTTCCACTTCTCGTCGTTTGACGAGTCATGGAAAGTAGGCGCCGAAGGCGATGTTGGTGCGTATTGGGGACTGTGGGACAAGGATGGTTTGCCCAAGTACTGGTAGAAACGAAGTGGCGGTTCGACAACGTTGTTATAGAGGAATTAGTGTGGCGCACAGAATTTGAAGCGCGCCCGATAATAAAAAATATGCCAAGACCCACGATTGATGATGTCGCCTTGCTTGCCGGGGTGTCGATAAAAACGGTGTCCCGTGTCGTAAACCACGAACCGAACGTGCGTGGTTTGACCCGGGACAAAGTCGAGAAAGCCATCGCGCAGCTCGACTATCGACCGAACCCCTCTGCACGCAATCTCGCCAGCACTCGGGCACGGTTAATCGTGCTCGTATACGACGATCCCAGCGCGTACGAAGTGCCGAGCGCCGGCTACATCATCAACATGCAGGAAGGTGCTCTGAAAGCATGCCGCATGGCCGGCTTCGAACTGCTGATCCACCCCTGCAACTACCGTAATAAAAATGTCGGCAAGCAGTTGACCGAACTTATCGACCAGGTTCGACCGGCTGGCGTCATCGTTGCGGCGCCGCTCTCCAATATGCCAAAGATCGTCAGTACGATCGACGCAACAGGCACCCCCTGCGTGCGCCTGTCGACCGGCTCGGGCAGCGTCAGGGAATACACGATCGGTACAAATGATCGCGAGATAAGTGCGGAGATGACACGCTACCTTGCGTCACTGGGTCATCGCCGAATCGCTTTTGTAAAAGGTAACAGGCAACACAAGGCAGTCGGTAATCGCTTCGAAGGCTACAAGGACGGCCTGGAGCAATCGGGCCTGCCCTACCTGGAAGAGCTGGTCGCGGAAGGTGACAACTCCATCGGCTCGGGTGAACGTTGTGCGGAGGCTTTGCTGCAAGACTCCCCGCGTCCTACAGCAGTCTTTGCGGCAAACGACGATATGGCGGCTGGTGTACTGCGGGTCGCGAATCGCCTCGGCATCAGCGTACCCAAGGAATTGTCGATCGCAGGCTGCGACGACATTGCACTGGCCCAGCAGATTTACCCGGCGCTAACGACAATTCGCCAGCCTTTGAGCGCGATGTCGGAATTGGCGTCGCTGGCGCTGGTGAATAGCGCGCGCGGCAATCCACACAAACCGGGCCTCGATGTGGTTCCTGGAACGATCCAGATCAGGGAATCGACGGCGGCGGCACCTGAGTGACGCCAGGAATTATCGTATAAAGCGAATGCTATCCAAGTAGATCGTCACTGGTGACTTGCGGCCCTGCAGCGTCACGACGAAGCCTGTCTTCAAACTTGTCAGGTCCTTGCCTTTTAAGCTGACGCGATAGCGTTGCCACTCTGACGATAGCTCGATCGTTTTGGTCTTGACGACGGCGGAATCGGGATAGTCGCGATCGCGTCCCAGCAGACCGACACCAAACGTGACTTTCTCACCGCCATACTCGCCGCGCGCCCACACTTCCAGCTCCGCCGCACCTGTCAGATCGAAGCCGCCATCCAGGTCGCCCCAGTTGTTCGGCGGATTCTGCCAGGCGACACCAACCCATCCATAGGTACCCGTATAACGCATGCGAATCGCCTGCGAGCCCTCGTGGACATTTTCAGCATGCGCGCCGTCCAGGGTCAGTGAATCGACACCGCCCATCCAGCCAGACGGCATCCATGGCATGCTATCAAGGCCCTCTTCATACACGGCAACCGGCATGCGCGGCCCGGCCTCGCCTTTGACAAGCAGCGGGATGTTGGCCGTTGCCGCATTGCCAGCCGGGTCGTAGATGTAGGCAAACAACCGATAAGGGCCGGGTTCATCCGGCATGCGAATGGTGGCCTTGCCGTCTGCGGCATCTGATACCGCACCTTCGACATCAGGAAGGGCTTGCCGGAAATCGCCGCCGGTCAGGTACTCGCCTGACTCGGGCCGCAGGACCCAACTGATGCTGACATCCTTGCCTTCGGGATCGGCGGCCGCAGTACTGACATGTATCTCAGTGCCGGGATCAAGCTCGGCCGCCGACATCAATGACAAGCGGTTCAACAGTCGGCGACAGGTCAGACGGCGGCTTGCCCGACCAAAGCTCGGTCATGACGTCCAGCGCCCCCAGTTTGGCACCGCCTCTCAGCATCATGCCAAACCATGTGGACGTGCCCTCCATCTTGTGACCCCACAGGAATGCGTAGGACCCCAGCGCGCGACCGCTCTGTTCCAGCACGCCCTTTGCGTAACTCTGCCGGTAGAAATCGGCTTTTTGGGTGCTGGTCTGCTCGTAGGGTGCCCCCCAGTCTGTCTTGGGCATCTCCCACGGCCCGACCGGTCCGAATTCCGTTATCACGTAAGGCTTCGTGGCGCCGCCATCACGCAGACGCTCAGCCACAGACGGCGCGCCGCCGTAGGAGTTGATGCCGTGAATGTCGATCGCCGGGCTGTGTTTGTGGAGGCTTGCGATGCGGCCTCCTCCGACTTCGGCGGTCACCGTCATGGTCGGATGGTCGGGATCGAGCGCCTTCACCATGGCCGCCACATCATTGACGGCCGCCCAGATGACCGGGTCGTCGCCCGATTCGAAGCCCTCCATTTCGTTGCCGATGCCCCACAGAAGGAGCGCGGGGTGGTCGCGGTATTTCAGCACGACCTCGCGAGCCTGCTGCAGTTGGTTCGCGACCTGGGATACGTCGCGATAGTCGAATCCATGACGTTCGTGGCCCAGCCAGATCCCGACCGTGACGGTCATGCCGAGCGCATGCGCCTGGTCCAGAATGTCGCCTGCCCCTTCGGCTCCCCAGGTGCGGATTGAGTTGGCCCCGGCCTCGGCCAACTCGTCCAGAGGTCCATCACCACCTGCGCCGCGAATGAAATAAGGCTGGCCACCTCGAAGAAGCAGCCAGCCTTCGTCTGTATTGCGAAGCTCGACAGGGATCGCTTCAGCTGCGGCCATGCCTGGCACCAGCAGAAACACGGCGACAATCAGAGCGAGCATCACTCGCATGCCGGCTAGCCCCCGTTGATGGTAACCAGACCGTCGTTGAAGTTCGGCGGCGTCGCCGGACGGTAGGTGTAACCCCATTCGGCCAGTAGCGACTGTGCGTTGAGCGGATCGCCGGGTATCAGCCTGACGAATCCGGTCGAATCCGTTCGATACAGGTCGTCGGCCGTCTGCTCGTTCAGGTTGACTGAGAATGACACACCGCCACAGCACTCGAAGAAGGTCACAGAGCCCCAGAAGTTGTCGAGCATGGAGCGGTAGGCCTTGAGCGCCTGTTCCTGGATCAGTGGATCGCTGTTGGCATCGAACAACTCGTGCAAGGCACGCGCCGTATACCACTGGTTTTCACCGGACGGGCGGCGCGCCAGCGCGGTCGCCCACAGGTAGAAGCGGGCCTTGGCGCCGGTTGGCCCAGCAGGAATGTTGTTCGCGAGATCGAATTTGGTCCTGGCGTTCGGGTCGTTCACGTTGAACTCCGGCGTCGCGACCGTTGCAAACGGATTCTCCGGATCGGTCAGTACGCAGGGTTCGAAACCCACGCCTGCGTCTGCGCAGGCCAGGTTCAGAAGCGTATCTGTCGGCAGGAGTATTTCGTTGATGACCGTGCCATCACCGCTACTGGGCGACTCGCAGCCACTCACGATAAGTGCAGCTGCCAGCAACGCCAGTTTCTTCGCGACCGACGTGCGGCCGAGTTGACGATTTGCGCTATTCATAATAATCGATCCTTAAAACTGGTATGTCAGGTACAAGACCGTCATGAAGACGTAATCGCCGTCGATGAGCGGGTCGAGGTCAGACTCCGCATCGCCGGAGCGATACAGCGCCCGGATGCCGATCCGGGTTGCCTCATTCTCACCTACCGCAGACACAAACGATCCGGCATTTCCGCCAAGCAAAATCGAGTAATCGAGTTTGACCTGCTCGGGGTACGTCACGTTGAACTGGCGGTAGAAGTCATACGGTCCCCAGGCATCCTTCATGTAGTAACCCGAGAACGTGTGCGATTGCCGCCGAATATGGCCTTCCAGTGGAACTGCCAGTAGTCGCGTGTTCCGCCGTAGGGATTGCCCGTCGACTGGTCGAAGCCGCGCGACAGTCGCGTGATGTACTTCCGACCCGGTTTCGGGTTGAAGACCATGCGACTGGAAGCGGTCCAGACCTCTTCGGCCGGCAGACCCTGGCCAAATGAAGCGTTGACGCCGAGCGGCTCGAGAAAGAACAGGTTGGCGTCCGTGATCGTCGGATACTCCGTGTAGTTGGCAGTGAAGTCGAAAGCGAATCTTCGCATCTTCACGCCAGTCGTTGTCCCAGCGATAGAACTCGCTCGCACCGGTCGGATCCCATTTAAACACCACCTCAGCCGAACGGGCCTCGCGATTACCGAGTACGGCGAACGCATCGCTGTCACGGTCACGCGGGTTCAGGCCAGGGTTGAGCACGCCGCCCGGTCCGATCGACGCCTCGAGAAACGGATTCGCATCCACAAGATTGTCGCGGTACATGAGGCGCGGGTACACCATGAGGTTGCCGAAATTCATGATCATGCCAGCTTCGTACTCGTGTCTTGTTGCCAAGACCGCGAGTACGGCAGACGACTCGGATCGATGACGCCAAATGATCTTGTGGACCTGCCCGCCGTCGGCAACGAGACCGGCATGATGTGCGTGACACATAAGTCTCGGTCCCGAGCAGCGGATACGTCAGTCTGGCCTTGAAGCCCAGCGTGTCCTCGAACTCGATCTGGTCGAGATAATGTTGCCACTCCATCGACGCGGGTGTAGACGTCGTCGATCTTCTCGTAGGCCGACATGATGCCGCCCAGCTCGAGCTTCCAGCCGTTAGCAAATTCTCTCTCAGCAAAGAGCGTGGTCTGTCTCGACTGTCGCTCGGTTGCCTGAGTCGCGCTGGCGCCCTCGCCGGAACGTGCTACGTCTTCCGAATGGATAAAGGTCCAGTCGAACTTGGCCAGGTTGAAGTCGTACTTGACGATGAATTTCGGGTTGGCCCCCCAGTAGACTTCGGGGCCCATCAACACGCGCAGATTCTTCCACTTGTTCTTGCCCTGGAATTCGATACCTTCCGGTGCCTTGGCATTCCAGATGTCCATGCCATAGACATCGGTCGCTTCGTGCACGAGGCCGAAGAAGTCGCCTTCGTAACCCCAGTGGAATCGAGGCGTGTGGTAGAACCCGGTGATATCGAAGTTCTCACCGGTGTAGGTTGCCTCGAAATCGTAGATCTCGACACGCTCGCCAGTACTCAGCTCCGTCTCACGAATGATGTCATTGCCGTCGAGATTGACCACAGTGAATCCGGTAACCGGGAGACCGCGATCCCCATAGGTGAACTCAAGAGGCTGTTTGTCGGCAACATTGCCGAGAACGTTTAGCGAGAACTGGCCTTCAAGATCTCTGCGTCGGCTGGAACTCGAAGTCGAGAAAGATCATCTGGCCGTCGGAGAAATCGATGCCATTTTCGCCGTTCACGCGCACGCTTTCGTCTGTGCCACGCATTACGAGCTCGCCCTGGACCC
Organism: uncultured Gammaproteobacteria bacterium; assembly: GCA_963722775.1. Taxonomy (GTDB): domain Bacteria; phylum Pseudomonadota; class Gammaproteobacteria; order Steroidobacterales; family Woeseiaceae; genus UBA1847. Next base: position 86,711 of record CAVROF010000022.1, on the reverse strand, counting down.
TGCCGCCAGTGAAGGCCAGCTTACCCTTCTGTTCCTCGTTTTCGCTCTTGAGCTGACGAACTTCACCCTTGAGCTCCAGGTAGTCCATGTTGATGCCATTGATGCCCTGGTTGAACGCGGCTTTCTTGTTCAGGTACGGGTCCATGCCCCAGATCTCGGCCAGTACGTCGTAGGCCATTCTCGGGCGCGCCGTGTAGACGCCATCCGCGTTCTGCTTGCCGAGCGCGGCAATACCGAACCACTCCTCGTTCATGTTGTTCTGGCCTTCGGCCCAGTCGAACAGGTAGGCCTGGTTGGACCACGAAGCATTATTATCCTGCGTGTCGAGATTCTCTTCCTGCAGGTACTTCCACCACTCGTCACGCCACTCGAAGACGTAGCCACCGATCGAGTTGCCTTCCTCACCATTGCCGTAGGCCTTGTTGTACATCTCCTGCCATTGGGCCTTGAGAAGCCGTGCCTGCGACACCTGGTCTTCGCGGTAGTCGCGGGCATTGAAGGCGTCAGAACCGAACTCGAAGAACATGACCGGCAGGTCGAGTTTCTCGTCAACCTCTTTCCAGAGGCTCGTGAAGCTCGGGCCGCGGTAGGCATTGCTGCCGAGGATATCGAGGTCCGGCATAAGCTCAGCAATCAGGTCGATGTACTGGATGTCGCCGTTGACGATCGTAAACGGCACGTGCGGTGCAATGGTCTTACCGTCTTTGATCACCTCATTGAACAGGCTGTAGAGATACCGCGCTTTGGCCGTGTTCTGCTCGCCCTCCGGCAGGTTCTCGATTTCGAAGCTCGACCATGACAAGCCGTAGTTGCTTTCGTTGCCGAAGGCAAACATCAAGACACCCGGCGTGTTCTTGTACTGGTTGACGATTTCGAGCATGTCGGCCTTGAGCGTCGCGCGGGTTAGCGGGTCCGAGTAGTCGGTAAAAGGAACCCACTTGCCCGCGATCATGTACCCGTAGCGGCCCATCAGCGGATTCACGACGAACATGATGCCGTGTTCCTGGTAGATGTACGTCACCCACTTCGGCGGGATCATCGCAAAACTGCGAATAGAATTGACGTTGGCCGCCTTCAACAGTCCCATGTCGTAGTCGAGTACCTTGCGGATATGGTCATCCGACTCGGCCCAGAGGTTGTAGGAATAGTTCTGGCCTCGTGGCGAATAGCTCCAGACCACACCCTTTGCATAGAAGTCCTCGCCGTTTACCTGGAGCTTCCAGCCGTTGTCATCCTTGTAGGTGGTTACAACGTCTGCAGCGAGCGCCTGGCCCGAGAACGTCACGCTGAATACCACGGAAACTGCGAGGATGCCGCAGACATGTTTGATTCGCTTGAAGAAGCTTAAACCCGTCATAGCGTCTACTCTTTTATGTGTTTTGATTTTTTGAGAAATATCGAAAATATCCATCGTCTTCATCCTGCCGCTCAGGGAACAGTGATTGAGACGTTGTCAATGAAAACGTCCGAAACGCAACCCGCAGCACCTCCGCAGATAGCGGCGATCTGCAGCGTCACGCCACCACTGACATCATTGCCGGTCGTAATGTTCAAAGGACCGACTGTCGTCCAGTCTGCCGGGAAGCCAGGCCCGTCAAAAATGGTGAATGTGTCGGAAACGCCCCCACCAGTCAGTTCAGAGAAGAGCACGATATTCGCTACGCCTCCGTTGGCATCCGTACCCCTCCAGTCGAAAGTGACAGTCACCACCTGGTTAGGCGTCAGTTGTCCCGCCGCCCGGTTGGATTGCTTGAGCGTCGGATTGCCGGGAGCCGTGATGTTGAGATTTCCGGCGAAGGTGCCGGATGCGCCCGGGCTCACCACTGAAATGGTTCCACCATTACCACTATTGGAGCTGTCAAAGATCTCCCAGCCAGTCAGGTCACCCGTCTCAAAGTCGCCGTTAACGGCCAGTTCACCAGCAGCACCGCCACCTCCGGTAACGAAGGTCAGGTCTTCCCACAGGTAGGTCTTGTCACCGGCCGTATTTCCGTCCGTGCCAAAGTTGAAGAAGATGCTGGCCTTGTCGTAGGTATTTGCGGTGTTCAGGGCGGGCGTTCCCGCAGCTTCATTACTGAAGTCGAAGGTCAGCGTTTCCCAGGCGTTCGCAACAGTTGTCGTCGCCTCGGTCTCAACCGAAATAGCCGCGTTGGTAATGTCTTCTACCTTGAGGCGCACAGGAATACCCGCATCCGGCGAGTAAACCCGCACGGTCATGCTGGTATCCGTTGCCGTAAATGGCAGCGCACCAAAGCCTGTGACGTTCGCGACTGTCGTGCCACCCCATACCTCGGCGCCTGGCGGCTTGTTCGAACTGGCGACCGTATTGGCCGCGTTCAACGGATCGGCGATCAGCGTCGTCCCGACACCACCGAAGTCCTGCAGTTCATAATCAAGTGCAGCAACATCGAAGGTCACCGGCAAGGTGATGCCGGTAGCACCGCCACCGCTAACGAAGGTCAGGTCTTCCCACAGGTAGGTCTTGTCACCGGCCGTATTTCCGTCCGTGCCAAAGTTGAAGAAGATGCTGGCCTTGTCGTAGGTATTTGCGGTGTTGAGGGCAGCCGTTCCCGCCACTTCATTACTGAAGTCGAAGGTCAGCGTCTCCCAGGCATTCGCAACCGTCGTTGTCGCCTCAGTCTCCACCGAGATCGTATTGTTGGTGCGATCCTCGACTTTCAGGCGGACCGGAATACCCGCATCCGGCGAGTACACCCGCACCGTCATGCTCGTATCCGTGGCCGAGAATGGCAGTGCACCAAAACCACTAACTTCAGCGACCGTGGTGCCGCCCCACAACTCCGCGCCCGGCGGCTTGTTGCTGCTCGCCACGGTATTGGCTGCATTATCGGGATCGGCAACCAGTGTCGTCGCCACGCCACCGAAATCCGTCAGCTCATAGTCAAGTGCAGCAACATCGAAGGTCACCGGCAAGGTGATGCCGGTACCACCACCGGTATTGGATCCCACCTCGATATCGTCGGCGTAGTAGGTCCTCGCGCCAGCAGCAGCACCTGTCGTGCCGAAGTTAAAGAAGATCGAGATCTTGTTGTAGGTGTTGGCCTCGTTGAATGCCGCCGTACCTGCTGCCTGGTTGCTGAAGTCGAACGTCAGTGTTTCCCAGGTATTCACGGCCGTCGTCGTCGCCTCGGTCTCGACCGAGATCCCAGGATCGGAAGCATCTTCGATCTTCAGACGTACCGGGATGCCGGCATCCGGCGAGTACACCCGTACCGTCATCGTCGTATTTGACGCGTCAAGCGGAATTGTCGGAACCGCATCATTAGCTTCCGTGGAGATGGTCGTACCCGCCCACAGCTCAGCGGTATCCGACTTGTCAGCCTGCATTACCATATTGGTACCGCCGGCCGGGTCATTCGTGACCACTGCCGTATTGCCACCAAAGTCCGTCAGCGTGTAGGTCACCGCTGGATCGTCGAAGGTTATCGGCGCGAAACTCGGTCCCGTCGCCGGGCAACTGCCGGTGAGCTGCTCGATATCGTCGAACTGGAATGTCCAGTCGTCGGGGAAGTTCGCCGCATCGCCAGCGGTGCCATTGTCGAAAATGATGGTTATGCCGGTGACCGTCGCGGCTACGCCGGTAAAGTCGAAGCACAATTGTTCCCAGGTACCGCTGCCAGAATGGGTTGCGGTGGTCTCTTGTTGCACCGGTCTCGAGTTTGAAGGTCACAACGACCGAGCGCTGCGCTCGCACCTTCATCGTGTATGAGTCGCCGGCGGCAAGATCGACGGACCCGCCGAGATCAAGCGTGCTGCCACCGAACAGCTCGCCAGCGAACTTCTGCATCTGTGCCACCTGGGCACTGACGTTGATCCCGCTGGCATCGGGGTTTGCCACAACGGCTGCAACACCACCACCGAAATCATTGAACGTGTAGGAGCCGCCCTCAAAGTCAGTCGATGCACTGCCGCCACCGCCACCACTGCCGGTGACGAACGCCAGGTCTTCCCACAGGTAGGTCTTGTCACCGGCCGTATTTCCGTCGGTGCCAAAGTTGAAGAAGATGCTGGCCTTGTCGTAGGTATTCGCCAGGTTCAGCGCCGCGGTACCTGCCGCCGGCGTGCTGAAATCGAACGTCAGCGTTTCCCAGGCATTCGCAACGGTCGTCGTCGCCTCGGTCTCGACGGAGATCGTGTTGTCCGTGCGATCCTCGACTTTCAGGCGCACCGGGATGCCGGCATCGGGCGAGTACACGCGCACCGTCATGCTGGTATCGGTTGCCGTAAACGGCAGAGCACCAAAGCCACTGGCGTCTGCGACCGTGGTGCCGCCCCACAATTCCGCACCCGGCGGCTTGTTGCTGCTCGCCACGGTATTGGCTGCGTTGTCAGGATCGGCCACCAGCGTTGTTGCCACACCACCGAAGTCTGTCAGCTCGTAGAACGCTGCGTCGCCGTCTTCAAACGTAACCGGCAACGTAATACCGGCGCCGCCGCCACCACCGGTGACGAAGGCCAGGTCTTCCCACAGATAAGTCTTGTCACCGGCCGTATTTCCGTCGGTGCCGAAAGTTGAAGAAGACGCTGGCCTTGTCGTACGTGTTCGCCAGGTTCAGTGCCGCGGTGCCTGCCGCCGGCGTGCTGAAATCAAACGTCAGCGTTTCCCAGGCATTCGCAACGGTCGTCGTCGCCTCGGTCTCGACCGAGATCGTATTGTCTGTGCGATCCTCGACTTTCAGGCGCACCGGGATGCCCGCATCGGGCGAGTACACGCGCACCGTCATGCTGGTATCGGTTGCCGTAAACGGCAGAGCACCAAAGCCACTGGCGTCTGCGACCGTGGTGCCGCCCCACAATTCCGCACCCGGCGGTTTGTTGCTGCTCGCCACGGTATTGGCTGCGTTGTCAGGATCGGCAACCAGCGTTGTTGCTACACCGCCGAAATCCGTCAACTCGTAGAAAGCCGCGTCGCCGTCTTCAAACGTAACCGGCAACGTAATCCCGGCGCCACCGCCACCACCGATGACGAACGATCAGGTCTTCCCACAGGTAGGTCTTGTCACCGGCCGTATTACCGTCGGTGCCAAAGTTGAAGAAGACGCTCGCCTTGTCGTAGGTATTCGCCAGATTCAGCGCTGCCGTCCCGGCAACTTCATTGCTGAAGTCAAAGGTCAGCGTTTCCCAGGCACCGGCGACCGTCGTCGTCGCCTCGGTCTCGACCGAAATTGTATTGTCGGTGCGATCCTCGACTTTCAGGCGCACCGGGATACCGGCGTCCGGTGAGTAGACGCGCAGCGTCATCGTCGTATCCGTCGCCGAGAATGGCAGAGCACCAAAACCACTGTTGTTCGCGACTGTCGTACCGGCAAATACCTCTGCGCCCGGCGGTTTGTTGGTACTTGCAACTGTATTGGCTGCATTGTCGGGATCGGCGACCAGGGTCGTTGCCGCGCCGCCAAAGTCCGTCAGTTCGTAGTCCACAGCCGCGTCATCGAAGGTAACCGGTAGCGCGATCGCCGCTCCACCACCGCCGCCGCAGCTCGCGACCTGTGTAATCTCGTCAAAATAGAAGGTCCAGTTGTCGGGATCGCCGCCGGCATTACCCATCACTGTCAGATCAAAAATTACCGTGAGCCCAGTCGCGGCGGGGCCGGCTGTCGTCCCGGTAAAGTCATAGCAGATTTCTTCCCATGTACCGCTGCCACTATGGTCAAGTGAGCGTTCCTGGTTCAGCCCCTCGAATTTGAACAACACGGGCACCTGGCGTGACGACCAGACCTTCATCGTGAAAGCCTCGCCCGCGGTAAAGTCGATGCCATTCGTAAGCGCTAACTGGGTACCACCAAAGGTACCGCCGCCAACAACTTCGAATTTCAGCATGCGCGCGACCTTGTCGGACGTATTCAGGCCGCTGGCATCGGGGTTGTCGATGATTGCTGCATCACCGCCTTCGAAGTTCGTGAAGGAAACAGCTCCGCAGGCATCCTCGAAGTTGAAGATGGGGTCACAGAAACCCGGCGGGATCACAGGCGGAGGTGGTGCTGGAGTACCAGCAATTGGCGTGGGACCGTCTCCTTCACCAAAACAACCGGTGAGCACCATGGCTGAAAGGATAAACGTCAAGAATCGTGAAACGCGCTTGGCTGAGATAGATAACATGGGTGAAATCTCTAAGTGTTTTTTTTGATTTAGCGGCTCTCGTTATTGTCTGTACGCAACGGAGCTTGGCCGCATGAATTTCTCGCTCGATGTCAGATCAGGGCTCGCCCGAATAGACGCGTACCCAGTCGACCTCCATGGTCACCGGAAAGACGGTGTTCGCATTCGGATTGCCCGGGAAATTGCCGCCAACCGCGACGTTGAACAGGATGTAGAAATGCTCGTCGAAAGGCGCCGGGAACGGTCCACCGGTCGATGACCAGTTGTTCCGCATCGCATACAACACATCGTCGACGTACCAGCGAATTTCAGTCGCATCCCATTCGACGGCATAGGTATGAAAATCCGTCATCGCATTGGTGGGCACGAGGTAGGTTTCGCCGCTGAAGGTGTTATTGGGGAACCTCGCCGCCGTAATGAATCGTGCCGAAGACGGTGTTGCCACCCGAGCCGCCAAGATTGACAGCTTCCATGATGTCGATTTCACCCGAGGCGGCCCAGCCACCATAAGGGCTGTTTTGGGCAAGCATCCAGAAGGCCGGCCAGACACCTTGTCCACCGGGCAAACGCATGCTGGCCTCAACGCGGCCATACCTGAACGCGAAACGATCGCGCGTGTTGATGCGTGCCGACGTGTAGTCGAACCGCCCGACCGACTCGGCGCGCGCTTCTATTGTCAGAACACCGCCGCCGAGTTGGGCGTTGTCCGGCAGGTAGTACTGCAACTCATTATTGCCCCAGCCGGGAATGCCGTACTGGCTACCGTCGCCCGTTTCGAAGAACCACACGTCGGGATCCAGCTGCGCGCCATCGAACTCATCGCTCCAGACCAGGGTCAGAGCGTCGCCTGGAGATACGTCATTGTTGTCGGCCAGGGTCAGCGTCGGATTCGCCGAATTGACGTTGACCTGTGGCGGAATTGCGACCGGCGGCGCGATCTCAACATCGGATAGTGGCACCGCACGATTCCCGTCCGAGCAGGCCGATACAGCCAATAGAATGGGTAAGGAAAATGCGAGACAACGCCCGCCCGCTGTGTGCTTCATACGTGAGCCCCCGACTAACTGGAGTCGCGGCAGAACCCCCCGCCACGACGATCAAACTGGGGGCCACCATACGGGAAAAATGACAACGCTGTCAATTCGTGGAAATCCACTACACGCCGGCCGCAGTCCGGCACGGCGGACGGGCTCGCTTTGTGGCGCTCAATAAAAAGAGCCGGGCATTTGCCCGGCTCGTGGAAACCCTTTGGGATCCAGCGGTTTAGGTGGCCCAACGGACGCATGGCTGCGCCGTGCCCCGTTGTGCATCGGCACCTGACTGGTCGCGACGGAATCGCTCGTCCCACGCCTTGTTGATCCGGTCGTCGGCTACTATTGGCGCTATGGCAAACGATTTGATCGCCGCCATCCCGCCCAGGCTAAACGCGAATGGATCGCGCGCGGGTTTGGCTTTGTTGAACATTGTGTACTCTCCATAGTGAACATGTTGTTGCGATCTGCCGGCCACCTTCCGGGTGCCGACACGCAAAATGTAAGGCCAGGAGGCCTTGTTCACAAACGAAGAATAATCAGGTCTCGGATGAAAAAAGCTCAGTCTTCCACAGCGAAGTTCTGGATTATCCAATCGCGCAGGAGTTGCACGCCTTTATCACGCGATTGCTCCTTGCTGCATACCAGGTAGTAGCTGACCTTGGTCACCAGCTCCTGCCTGAACAGTCGCACGATACTGCCCTGTTTGAACCAGAGGTTCGCCAACGGCACAGGAACCAGCGCAGCGCCAATCCCCTGTTCCGCAGCTCGGACTACTGCAATCATCGAATCGAGACGCGTCACCTTGCTGTCCGGCGGCAGGGCAATTCCACTGTCTCGCTCCCACTGCTTCCAGGCTTTCGGGAGTGTCTGATACACAATCAACGGAAAGTCACTGGTAATCTGCTTCTTCTTTACGGTCATTTCCCTTTTGAAATCCGGAGAACCCGCCGGAACGAGCCTAAGCGGAAATAGCAGGTTGGCCTCCATGCCAGCCGGCGGTTTCTTGAAGAGGCGTATGGACAGGTCCGCATCAGACGGGTGTTTCTCCGATGTCTCATCGCTGCTGCCGACCTGGATGTCGATTTCCGGATGCTCGGCAGTGAACTCGCTCAGGCGCGGAACGAATAGTTCGCTTGCAAAGAACGGCTGAACAGACACGCGAACCGACATCCGTTTCCCAACGGCTTTGAAACCCGCGGCGACACTATCCAGTTTCTCAATCAGCGGGTTTACCTCTTCGTAGAAGGACCTGCCGGTTTCCGTCAGTTTGAGATCGCGCGTGCCTCTTTCGAACAGGGAAAACCCCAACTCTTGCTCGAGACTTTTTATCTGATGACTCACGGCCGAAGCGGTTATGAACAATTCCTCTGCTGCCGTTCGAAAACTTTCATAACGTGCGGCCATGCAGAATGTCCGCAAGCCGCGGAGTGATGATCTCGATGTTGCGTTCATCAGCCAATGCCTAAGGTGGGTTTACTTGAAAACCAGTTTCGGCGTGCGGTCTACGTTAAATAAACCCCAGTGTTTTTCTGCACCGTCTGCATTGTCCGGATCTCCCTTCCAGGGTTCGTCGAACGCCTCGAAAAAGAAGATGGTGATGTTCGAATCGCTGGCCCAGTCGCTCACTTCTGAATAGTAGCGAGCCTGATTGACCTCACTGGCCTGCTCAGAAAACTCCTCGGCCACCGTTGCCCAGCCGGCTTCGAGGATTACGATCGGTTTGTCCCCAAGCGCGGCGTGGACCGCCTCGATATTCTCAATCGTATACGCGAGTGCCTCGTCGATCGATTTCTGTTCCCACGCCGGATACGTATGCACGCCAAGAAAATCGAGCTCAGCTGCAAGCGGCGCACCGTCGCTAATCCACCATTCATAATTATCGGCAACGGTAACAGGTTGCGGCACCGCCTGTTTCACACGGCGCACGTAAGCAATCACCTGCTCCAGCGGCACCATATGATCGTTCCAATCGACCAATGCCTCATTACCGACGTTGACGGCGACGACGACGTCACTAAATTGATTTGCCAGCTCGATACCACGTGCGACTTCGGTTTCATTCGCGATACGATTTCGAGCGAGCTTATCCTCGGGAATAGGTTCGTCCAGCCATGGGCAGCCCTCGTGATTGCTCACTTCTGCATCCAGCCACATTCCAAGCAGTACCTTCACCGGGAGGCGGTGTTCCTGAATCAGCTCAAGTGTAGTCGCAGAGTTTTCCATGGAGTCATAGAGCCTGATCAGCCCAAACCCGTGATCTACCAGGATATTCAGGTCTTCCAGAATTTCCTCACGGCTCGGGTTGTTCGCCCCTGTGCCGCGGTCAGGGTGTTGACCTTCACGGAAGCCTGAATAAGCGAGCGCCATTACGTCGCCGTTCAGGAGATCGCTTGTTTGCTGCATAAAGTCACTCTTCTTCAAAGACTGTCCGTTTTCATCGGTTGAAGGTGTGCACGCTGACACGATGACCAGCAGGGCAAGAACACCAGGCAGATGGCGCATAGTTATCTCCTGAAAAAAGGCACCTAGCGGTGCTCTGTTATCCGGAACTCAGTACGTTGCTCAGCATCCGAGCTACCGCCAATCCAGACGTGGAACATTCCAGGTTCAACAGTCCGCTTGCCGTCGCGCCCATAGAAGGCCAGCTCGTCCGAGTGTAATTTAAAACGGATGGTGCGTGTCTCTCTTGGCGCCAGGCGCACCCGCTGGAATCCTTTCAGCTCCTTGACCGGCCGCGTAAGACTCCCCACGAGATCACGTGTGTACAGCTGGACGACTTCGTCAGCCTCAATATCGCCGTGATTGCAGAGTTCGACGCTAACCACTACCTCTTCCCCCACGCCGATTTCGTTGGCGCTGACACGAATGTTCTCGTAGCCGAACCACGTATACGACAGCCCGTGCCCGAACGGAAATAACGGTGTGAAGCAGGTATCAAGGTGAAATGCGCTCATGCCCAACGAAGTCTGTGGCGCGAACGTATCAATATCGTCAATGTGCACAACCGTGTCCTTGGACGGTGGTTTGCCGCCGTTCTTCTGGCTGTAGTAGATCGGAATCTGCCCGACCACACGCGGAAACGTTGCCGGCAACTTGCCCGACGGCGACGCATTACCGAAGACGAGATCGGCAATGGCCGGACCGCCCATCGTGCCCGGGTGCCAGGCGTACAGGATCGCATCGACTTCATCGACAATGTCCGACAGCGTGAGCGGACGGCCCGCGAGGATGACCGCGATCACCGGTTTACCGGTCGCGCGGACGCGCCGCACCAGCTCGGCCTGATCACCCGGCAAACCAATATCGGCGCGCGAGTGTGCTTCACCCGACAGGATCGACTCCTCACCGAGAAACAGCAACACCGCATCTGATTCATGGGCCGCTTTGACAGCCGTATCGAACTGATCGTTCGTACGGCTACGTGAGTTCTCCATAGCCCGGACATAGCGCAACTCGACAGCGTCTCCGAGAAGCGTCCGCATCGCCTGCAATGGCGTGATACTCAGTTCCTCATCGCCGTCGAAGATCCAGGTCCCAAGCTGTTCGTAGCGGGCATCCGCAAGGGGTCCGATGACAGCGACCGAGGACAGTTCGTCGGCAGCCAGCGGCAGAGCACCATGATCATTCTTGAGGAGCACGACACTCTGCAGTGCTGCTTCCTTCGCAACTTGCAGGGCATGCTCGTTTGCAAATTCGGGCAGAGACTCAGGATCGGTGTAAGGGTTGTCAAACAGGCCAAGCTCAAACTTCACACGCAGGATACTGGCGACCGAAACGTCAATCGACTCCTCGCTAACCCGACCCTCCTCGACAAGGCTGGCAAGGTGGTTACTGTAGGCATCCCCGGCCATTTCCATATCGACACCGGCGGTGGACGCCTCGTAAGCGGACTCACGATCGTTCTCGGTCAGGCCGTGAATCTGCAATTGTCGAACCGAGTCCCAGTCGCTGACAACAAATCCCTCGAATCCCCACTCGCCGCGCAACACATCGGTGAGGATGTAGCGGTTGCCTGTAGCCGGAATTCCGTTGAGATCGGAGAACGAAGTCATCAGCGTTGCTACGCCCGCATCGACGGCAGCGTTGAATGGTCGAAAGTACACATTGCGCAGCTTGGTGTCCGGAATGTTCGTCGTCGCATAGTCACGGCCGCTCTCCACGGCCCCGTAGCCTGCAAAGTGCTTCGCACACGCGGCGATCGAACCATTCGCCGCAAGGTCGTCGCCCTGAAACCCGCGAATTGTTGCAGCCCCGAGCTCGCTCGTAAGGAGTACACATTCGCCGTAGCTTTCGGCAATACGCCCCCAACGCGCATCACGGGAGATATCGATCATGGGTGCGAACGTCCAGTTGACACCCGACTTGGCGGCCTCAAGCGCCGCGACACGAGCACCCTCTTCGACGAGAGCCGGATTCCAGGTAGCCGCCTGGCCCAGAGGGATCGGCAGAACCGTCTTGAAGCCATGAATCACATCGCGGCCAATCAGCAAGGGGATCCCGAGCCTGCTCTCATCGACGGCGATGCGCTGCAACTCATTGAGGATATCGACATCAACCACATTGATGACGGAGCCGATCAGGCCCGCACGCAGCCGATCGCCCAGGCACTCAGGCGCGTAGCCGTGGCTCGCCTCGACCTGGCTCATCTGGCCGATCTTCTCGGCGAGCGTCATCTGCCCAAGGAGCGCCTGGACGGATTGTGTAATATCGGGTTGTTTGTGAAGCATGCCAGCTACCGATGCATTCATGATTCGCCTTCAACACAAGGTCAACGACGCGTTTGATAGCAAGATTTGACAGCGCTGTCAATTTGTAACAGGATAGTTCGATAGACCAATAAGAACATAGACTATAAGAATAATGTGTCCTGGGGGGGCCGCGATGACCGACGCCACGCATTACGAAACAAAGCCTGAGGACCGTATACCGTTCCACCTCAAGGTGGTCTACGGCATGGGCGCCTTCGTGAACAACACGCTGGCCGCCGCTATAGGCAACATGATGATCGTCCTGAACCTCGGTCTCGGCATGAGTCCTGCGCTCGTCGGTTTGCTCGGCGCCCTGCCCAGACTCACGGACGCCCTCACCGACCCTATAATGGGTTACGCGTCCGACAACACGCGGACGCGCTGGGGTCGCCGCCGCCCGTATATATTTGTTGGCGCAATATCCGTCGCCATCGTCTTCACACTGTTGTGGCAGCTGCCTGCCGGCAAGACTGAAGGCTGGTATTTCTGGTACTTCCTCGGCGGATCACTGATCTTCTTCCTTGCTTACACCGTCTATGCGACGCCATGGGTCGCGCTCGGCTACGAGCTCACGCCCGACTATCATGAGCGCACTCGCCTGATGGGCACGCAGAATTTCTTCGGCAACATCGCCTATATGATCTCGCCCTATTTTCTCGCGATCATGTACCTGCCGGTGTTCGGCGATGTCGTCACGGGTGCCGGCTACCTCGCAATGGTCATCGCCGTCGTCGTCATTGGCCTCGGTGTACTTCCGGCGATCTTCCTGCGTGAGCGGTTCAACGCCGTTGCCTCCGAGGAATCGGGCGAGAAAGGCGGTAGTCGTTTAGCCCACGTTGTCATGGATTTCCTGCGTGGCTTCGGCAAATCGCTCTCGTTCAAGCCGTTCCTCAAACTCTGCATTGCCACGTTCCTCGTTTTCAACGGCTTCATCCTGATCGCAGCTTTCCAGTCGTATGTGATCATCTACTATGTATTCGGCGGCGATAAGGAAGCGGGCTCCGTGTTTGTCGGACACTCAGGCCTGGTGCAGGCCATTTCGGCACTCCTCGTTATTGGTCTGGTCACGTGGCTGGCCACCAAGTTCGGCAAGCGCAAAGCGTTCTACTTCTCGACCGGCATCTCAATGATCGGTTACGCGCTCAAGTGGTTCTGCTACACGCCTGATAACCCGTGGCTGGTGTTGATTCCTGCGCCGTTGATGGCCTTTGGCCTGGCCGGCCTGTTCACGCTGATGCCGTCGATGGTGGCCGATGTCGTGGACGCGGACGAACTCAACACGCACGAGCGGCGTGAAGGTATGTACGGGTCGATCTTCTGGTGGGTCGTCAAACTTGGCCAGTCGGTCGCGATACTTGGCGGCGGCTTGCTGCTCGTCTGGACGGGCTTCGACGTCGAGCTCGGTGGCGACCAGACGGCGGAAGCGATCAGGCTGATGCGACTTTGCGACGCGATTATTCCCTGTGTCGCCTCAGGCGTAGCGATCTGGTCGATTGCCTCGTATTCAATCACTGAGGAAAAGGCACACGAGGTAAGGATGCAGCTTGAGGCAAGACGCGGCAGCGTCTAGTCGCCTGGTCAGCGAGCCTCGGCGTTTCGAGACATCTCAAGCACGCATGATGCTGCTCCCAACAGGCCCGGCTCGTCATAGGTAATGAGCTTGGTCGGGATGCGCTCCATCATCGAGCGGTGCTGGCCTTTGCTCTCGAAAGCATTTCGAAAGCCGCTGATGTGCAGCATCTTGGGATAACGCTTCACGATGCCACCTGCGAGGTACACACCGTCCTGGGCACCGAGCACCAGCGCGATATCGCCGGCCACCTGTCCGAGTATTTCGAAGAACAGCTGCGTTGCGTCTGCCGCAACAGGATCGGAGCCTGCCTCCGCAGCTTTGAATATCTCTGCGGCCGAAAGCTCCAGGCGCTTTTCGCCGCGCAGCGCATGCAACGCCCAGTAGATATTTTCGATGCCGCTGCCTGACACCAAGCGCTCGATGCAAACGCGTTCAAATTTCTCGCGGAGCACCTCGAGCACATCGATCTGCACCTTCGACTTGGGCGCAAAGCCAATGTGGCCGCCCTCACCCACAACCGGAATCAGTTGGCCCTCTCGACTCAACAGCCCACCGGTGCCGAGCCCGGTTCCCGGACCCACAATTGCGACGCTAAACGCGCCTTTCGGAAGCGGCTTCTGCGAGACCTGTCCGATCGCTTCGAGAAACTGCTCGTCGATATGGGGAATCGACCAGGCGATCGCCTCAAAATCATTCAGCAGCCTGACGTTGTCGGTACCCAGCTCACGTCTTATTTCTTCTGCCGACAGGGTCCAGTGATTGTTGGTGACCTTGATTGTGTCGTCGATGACGGGACCCGCGGCAGCAAGACAGATTGCCGCCGGAGTCGATGCAGCGACTTCATCCAGATAGTGCCGAATAGCGGCGACGGAGGAGGCGAAGTCCGCGCATTTCAATGTCAGTGGCTTGTCGAAGCCAACCCTGTCGTCGGATGCCAGCGCGAACCGTGCGTTTGTGCCGCCGATGTCTCCGATCAGAAGAGTCTTAGCGGAAGTCGCATTCATTAATTACTCTCTGTAAACAGGCTCGCCCCGGATTCAGCCGGTCCGGACCGCTCGCGGAAGGCGCCGAATAACTCTCGCCCCAATCCATATTGCGGCGCCGTCTCAACCTGCGGCTCGCGATCGTCCACGCTTTCGGCTGACACCGACAGCGTACCTTGCGCGGCGTCAATTTCAATCAAATCACCATCGCGGATCTTGGCAATCAATCCCCCACACAGTGCCTCCGGCGTCACCTGGATGGCTGAGAGCACCTTGCCTGACGCACCTGACATTCGTCCATCCGTCACGAGCGCAACCTTGAAGCCACGACCCTGCAGGACGCCGAGGTACGGCGTGAGCTTGTGCAATTCGGGCATGCCGTTGGCGCGTGGACCCTGACAGGTGAGAACTGCGACGAAGTCCTGCTCAAGTTCACCCTTGTTGAACGCATCCACGAAGTCCTTCTGGCTGCGGAACACTTTTGCTGGCGCCTTGATCGCGTGATGCTCGGGGGCTACGGCAGACACTTTGACGATCGCCCGCCCCAGGTTGCCGGAGACGAGGCGCAGACCGCCTTCGTCCGAGAAGGGATTGTCTGCCGGACGCAGAATAGTCTCGTCGAGCGACGCTTCCGGTGTCGATTGCCACGTTAGTGCGCCATCCTTGACATGCGGCTCCCGGCAAAAGTCGCCCAGGCCCTCGCCGAGAATCGTATTGACGTCGTCGTGCAGCAGACCCGCGCCGAGCAGCTCTGACATCACGAAGCCGAGACCACCGGCAGCATGAAAATGGTTAACGTCCGCCGTGCCGTTCGGGTAAACGCGGCACAGTTGCGGTACGACCCCCGACAGTTCCGAGAAGTCTTGCCAGTCGATAGTGATGCCTGCGGCCGCCGCGATGGCAACCAGGTGAATCGTGTGGTTGGTTGAGCCTCCCGTCGACAGCAATCCGACGATAGCGTTGACCAGCGACTTTTCACTCACGATTTCTGCAAGCGGCCTGTATTGCGAACCGAGGTTGGTGCCTTCGAGCACGGTACCCACTGCATCCCTCGTCAACAGGTCGCGCAATTCGGTGCCCGGATTGACGAAGGAACCACCGGGCAACTGCAGGCCCATGAACTCCATGATCATCTGGTTGCTGTTCGCTGTGCCGTAGAACGTGCACGTGCCTGGCGAGTGATAGGCAGCCGACTCCGCCTCGAGCAATTCGTCACGGCCAATCTTGCCGCTGGCGTACGCTTCCCGAATGCGGGCCTTTTCCTTATTGCCAAGGCCCGAGACCATCGGCCCGGCGGGCACGAACACGACCGGCAGATGGCCGAAGGACAAGGCGCCGATCAGCAGGCCAGGAACAATCTTGTCGCAAATGCCGAGACACAATGCCGCATCGAACATGTTGTGCGACAGCGCAACTGCCGTGGACAGGGCAATGACGTCACGACTGAATAAGGACAGGTCCATCCCGTCCTGCCCCTGGGTAACGCCGTCGCACATGGCGGGAACGCCACCGGCGAATTGCGCCACAGCGCCTTTCTCGGCCGCTGTGCGCTTGATGATTTCCGGGTACGTTTCGAACGGTTGGTGCGCACTCAGCATATCGTTGTAAGCCGAGACTATGGCGATATTCGGAACCGTGTTCCCGGCAAGCGCAGTCTTGTCTGATTTGCCACAGGCTGCGAATCCATGCGCGAGATTACTGCATGACAGCGCGCCGCGCAGTGGCCCCTCACCTGCAGCGCGATGCATCCGCTCGAGGTAGTTGGCTCTGTTTTCTGCACTGCGCTGCCGAATACGTTCCGTTACTTTTTCTAGCGTCGAGTTCATTGTTATTCCAGTTTGGTGGCTCAAGGCGCCCAGAAGACGTCCACCGGGACGCGCAGTTGCCGCAACAGATGTGAGATCGGCAAGTCACTCCCGGGCTCGGCTGCGCGTTCGAGCACAGCACGTTTATCAGCCCCGGATATAAGGAGAAGAATTTCGTCGCTGCGCAGCAGCGCAGCCAGCGTCATACTGAGGCGCGGATAAGGACTGCTGGCAGTCTCAACCGGCACAAAGGAATGAGGCGACTGCAGGTCGAGGGCCTGTTGCAGGTCGTTTGCATCGGGAAACAGGGATGCGAAGTGACCATCGTCGCCCATGCCCAGCAGTACGCTGGTAAACGGCAGCGGCAGAGAGCCGATCTCTTCGTCCAGTTCAATGCAGCGTTCATCGAGCGTTTTCGTCAGATCAGCATATGCCGCGATTTGCGCGTAGGAGGCGCGTGATCTTTCCATGGCGGTGCGCAGCATGTTCTCGTTGCTGTCAGGATGATCCGCCGCCACCCAGCGCTCGTCGCTGAGCAGCACGTGGACCCGATGCCAGTCGAGTTCCTTGTGCGCCATGTAGCTGTAGACCGGTGCCGGCGTACTTCCGCCGCTCACAACAATAGCCGCATCCTCGTCTGTCTCCAGGCGCCGATGCAATGCGCTGATGATCCGTTTGCCGGCTGCAATCGCCGCATCCGCGCGTGTATCAAACTCATTAAAATTCAATTCTCAGTCCTCCTGAACCCAAGATCTGCCGTCGCGATCGAGCAGCAGCGCAGACGACGATGGCCCCCAGGTACCGGCCACGTACGACTCTACTTTCTGTTTCGATGTCTCCCAGCTTGCAATGATCCCGTCGACCCACTCCCAGGCAGCCTCGACTTCATCGCGACGCATAAACAACGCAGGATTGCCCCGTAGCACCTCCATAAGAAGTCGCTCGTAGGCATCCGGGTAGCGCACACCGAAGGTCTCCGCGAAACTCAGGTCAAGCGCGACAGGCCGCAGGTCGAATCCACCCGGACCGGGCTCCTTCGCCATAATCGAAAGCTGCACGCCTTCGTCCGGCTGCAAGCGGATGCGCAGCAAGTTGGGTTTAACGTTGAATTTCTGCTCCGGGAAGATCGAATGCGGCACATCCTGAAACTGGACGACAATTTCGGAGTGCTTCGTCTTCAGACGTTTGCCCGTGCGTATGTAGAATGGCACGCCAGACCAGCGCCAGTTTTCAATTTCGACTTTGATCGCTACAAAGGTCTCGGTGGAGCTCTCGGCGCCACCCAGTTCATCGATATAGCCGGGTACGGTCTCACCGTCGATCGCACCACTTGTGTAGCGCCCACGTACCGTACTCGTCCCGACCTCTGCCGGTGAGATGGGTCTGAGCGACCGCAGCACCTTGATCTTCTCATCGCGTACCGCGTTCTGGTCGAGGCTCGACGGCGGCTCCATCGCGAACAGGCAGACAAGCTGCATCAGGTGGTTCTGCACCATGTCACGCAGCGCACCCACCCGGTCGTAAAACTCAACGCGACCGCCAACACCCAGGTCTTCCGCTACGGTGATCTGCACATTATCGATCGCGCTGCGACGCCATAGCGGTTCAAAAAGGGAGTTGCCGAAGCGCAGAGCCAGGAGGTTCTGGACCGTTTCCTTGCCCAGGTAATGGTCGATTCGATAAATCTGGTGCTCGGCGAAACACTTGCCGATCGCCTCGTTAATTTCGCGCGCTGACTCCAGGTCGCGGCCCAGCGGCTTCTCGAGAACGATTCGGCTGGCGTCGGTGATCAGCCCGTTCTGGTTCAGACCCTGGGCAATAGCGCCAAACAAACTCGGCGCAGTTGCCAGGTAGGCAACCCGGACTCGATCGTCGACGCCGTTCAGCAGATCGACAAGTTGTCCCCACTGATCGTGTTCGTGAGCATCGGCCTGCGCATAGTGAATACGCGCTGCGAAGGTCCGCCAGGTCTCCTCATCAAATTCGCCTTCGGCGAGATTGCGACGCAGCGCTTCTTCGACCCGACCAAGATATTCATCACGCCCCAGCTCGCCACGGCTTGCAGCGATGATGCGGCTGTCGGGTGTTATCTGGCCATCGCCGTCACGGTGGTACAGCGCCGGCAGGAGCTTGCGCATCGCCAGGTCGCCGGTGCCGCCAAAAATGACGAGGTCGAACGTTTCTACAGGTACAAGTTGAGCCATACATATCTCGAGATAATGTGTAGGTTTACTACATTTTTACCAATTCTAGCCGATTTCTATGGATATTGTGTGACATTTTGTGTAATTTTCTTACATGTTGTCGCGCATCAGCCATGCAATTCCTGACCTGAGCCGGTCCGAAAAACGGGTGGCAAGATGGGTCATCGAGCACCCGAAAGAGGCCACTGAGGCCACCCTCGCCCGCATTGCCAGCGAGTGCGAAACCAGTGAGCCTACCGTACTCCGCTTTTGCCGGCGCATGGGTCTGAGCGGCTTTCGCGAACTTGGCATTCGGCTCGCGGAGTCATTGAGCGCGCCGGGCGGTTACGTTCATCGCGACGTGAGCCAGGATGATTCGACATCGGACGCCGCCATGAAAGTGATGGATGCGTCGATCCAGGCACTCATGGAAATGCGCGCGCAGCTATCGACCATGCCCGTCGACGACACCGCTCGCGCGATGGCAGCAGCCCGCCAGATCGCATTCGCCGGCCTCGGCGCATCAGGCCATGTTGCGAGAGATGCCTGCCACAAGTTCTTTCGACTGGGCATTCCCTGCTCGTCACTCCTGGACACGCCGATGATCCTGCAGTTTGCCGCTATTACCGAGCCTGACGATGTGCTGGTCCTGCTGTCGCACTCGGGCCGCTGGCCCGAATTCGTGCAGGCGGCCAACATCGCCAGGAAGCGAGGCGCGACTGTCGTCGCGATCACCAATCCCGAGTCCGACCTTTCGGGCTGCGCATCGATTCTGTTTCCCTGCCGCGTCGTCGAAGATACCAACGTGTTCACACCGACCAGTTCAAGGCTGGGCCAGCTGGCATTACTCGATGCGATTCTCGTGGCACTGGCGTTGACGCTCGGCAGCGCCGCGACCGAAAGCCTGAAGCTCAGTAAGGATGCGCTAAGGCCAGCAGATCATTTATAGTGAGGCCCCGCACGTCTACTCACTCATGGCCACAAATCATGCCCGCACTATTACCTAACGTTGACCCGGATGGGTTGCTTGAGTATTCCGTTGTCTACACGGACCGTTCTCTTAACCACATGTCACAGGCTTTCCAGGGGGTGATGAGGGACATTTCCTCGACACTGAAGAAAGTCTATTCCGCAGACGCCGTGGTTGTCGTACCGGGCAGCGGAACGTTTGGCATGGAAGCCGTAGCGCGGCAGTTCGCCACCGGCAAGAAGTGCCTCGTCATTCGTAATGGCTTTTTCAGTTATCGCTGGTCGCAGATTTTCGAGATGGGCGACATTCCGGCGTCGTCGACGGTATTGAAAGCGCGTACCCAGGGCGATGGCGTCCAGGCGCCTTTTGTTCCTGCTCCCATCGAGGAGGTCGTGGCCACGATTGAGGCTGAACAACCCGACGTCGTGTTCGCGCCGCATGTGGAAACTTCCTCCGGCATGATGCTGCCCGATGAATACGTTCGAGCGGTCGCCGATGCGGTCCATGCAGCGGGCGGGCTATTTGTGCTGGACTGTATTGCCTCCGGCACCATCTGGGTGGACATGAAGGCGAGCGGTGTCGACGTGCTCATCAGCGCCCCACAGAAAGGCTGGAGCGCATCGCCCTGTTGCGCACTGGTCATGCTAAGCGCCCGGGCGCTCGACAAACTGCAGGGCACAACGAGCACCAGCTTTGCCTGCGATCTCGGCAAGTGGCTACAGATCATGCAGGCCTACGAAAATGGCGGTCATGCTTATCATGCGACCATGCCAACCGACTCGTTGACACGATTCCGGGACACCCTTATTGAGACAGAGGCTTATGGCTTCGCAAAAGTTGCCGCGGACCAGGCAGAGCTCGGCCGGAGGGTGCGTGACCTGTTGGCCAGCAAGGGAATATCCAGTGTGGCTGCCGACGGCTTTGGTGCTCCGGGCGTCGTTGTCGCCTATACCGGCGATGCGGCCATCCAGTCGGGCAAGAAATTCGCCGAGGCAGGTCTGCAGATTGCGGCAGGCGTGCCGTTGATGTGCGACGAGCCGGAGGGTTTCCGGACCTTCCGTCTGGGACTCTTCGGGCTGGACAAACTCGCAAATATCGACCGGACCGTTGCGAGCCTTGAGCAGGCATTAGACGACGTCGCCGTAGCGTGAAAGCAGCTTTATAATCCGGCCGCTGTGGATTTTACGCTCTACTGGTTCATGTTTCCCGTGTCCATTGTCGTGGCCACGTGCGCGATGCTCAGCGGCATTGGGGGCGCCGCACTGTTCACGCCGATCTTCATCCTGGTGTTTCCCCTGCTTGGCCCCGAGTACGTTCTCAATTCCACGACCGCTGCGATCAGCGCCGCATTGATCACCCAGACATTCGGGTTCTTCTCCGGATTCATCGGCTACTACCGCCGCAAGTTGATCGACTACTCGCTGGCCTGGCGTATTCTTTTTTTTGCGGTACCGGTTGCCGTCGCGGGTGCACTGGTCGCGAGTCATGTGCACGACAGTGTGCTGCTCGCGAGTTATGCATTGCTCGTCGCGGTACTGGCTGTGGTCATGTGGCGCAACCACCCGCCCGCACACACACATTCAGGATCACGCGATCATGCCACCAGGACTATCGTGGACTCGCGCGGACATGAATACACCTACCTGATTCCCAGGCTCGGGGCAGCAAGTTACGGGCTTACAGGGCTGGGTGCCTTTCTGACCGGCCTGGTATCGGTCGGCATCGGAGAGGTCACCATATCCAAGCTGACACGCAAGGGCTTGCCCGTCGCGGTGGCGGCCGCGACGTCGGTGCTGGTCGTCATAGTGACGGTCGCATTTGCCTCAACAACGTTGGCGATGCAGCTGATCAAGAGTGCGGGCTGGACCGCTGTGCCCTGGCACCTGCTCGTCTACGACATTCCCGGTGTTCTTATCGGGGGACAGATTGGGCCGCGATTGCAGGGCAAAGTCGCTCCGCACATGATACGTCGGGCAATTGCCGTCTTGTTCGTGGTACTCGCGATCGCGATGATGATGGTTGCCTATCGAAAATTTAGCTAGAGCCGAGAACACTATGAACACTCGTCCAAACGCCGATCTCTTTGATGACCACGGTAATATTTCACAAACGTGCTCAACGCAATTCCTGGACTATGGAGCCGCCCGCCAGTTCGCTGGCCCGATTCGCACCGTGCAATGCTTCCGGGATAACCAGTTATTCCGCGCCCTGCTGGACGAACCCGGCAAGGGCGCTGTCGTGGTTGTGGACGGCGGCGGTTCACTGGAATCGGCCTTAATGGGTGACCTCATTGCCGCGAAGGGCATGAAGAACGGCTGGGCTGGCGTCGTCATCCTGGGGGCGATCCGAGACAGCGTCGCAATCGGGAAAATGAACTTTGGCACCAAGGCGCTGGGCGTCAATGCGGCCAAGAGCAGCAAGGACGGCGTTGGCACGGTGGACGGCGTCGTCGAGTTTGGCGGTGTGCGATTCGAGCCGGGCCACTGGATTTACTGCGACGAGGACGGCATCCTCGTTGCGCCGCACGAGTTGTCGTAGCACTCTAGGCGACACCGTCCTGTTCAACCCCCTTAAGTAGAGCGCTCATTCATGCCTGACTATCGTTCCAAGACTACAACGCATGGCCGCAACGCCATGGCGGCCCGCAGCCTGTGGCGTGCGACCGGCATGGTGGACGGCGATTTCGGCAAACCCATCATCGCCATCTCGAACTCGTTTACGGAGTTCGTGCCTGGCCATGTGCACCTGCGCAATCTCGGGATGCTGGTTGCCGAGCAGATTCAGGCCGCCGGCGGCGTTGCCAAGGAATTCAATACGATTGCCGTTGACGATGGCATCGCCATGGGACATGGCGGGATGCTGTACAGCCTGCCTTCGCGTGAGTTGATCGCGGATTCGGTCGAGTACATGGTCAACGCGCATTGCGCGGACGCCATCGTATGCATCTCTAACTGCGACAAGATCACGCCCGGAATGCTGTTGGCTGTGCTGCGTTTGAACGTCCCGGCCATCTTTGTCACCGGCGGCCCGATGGAGTCCGGCATGGTGACCATCGATAACGTGACTGAGAAGATCGATCTCGTGACCAGCATGACGGCTTCCGGCGATGCCTCGATGTCCGAAGCCGACGCTGACCAGATCGAGCGTTCGGCGTGCCCTACCTGTGGCTCCTGCTCCGGCATGTTCACGGCCAACTCGATGAACTGCCTGACCGAGGCGCTGGGACTGTCCCTGCCCGGCAACGGGACCGTACTCGCAACGCATGCCGATCGACGCGAACTGTTTGTCGAAGCGGGTCGCCGAATCGTTGAGATAACGAAGCGTTACTACGAACAGGACGACGAGAGTGTGTTGCCTCGCTCGATCGCATCGAAAGACGCATTTCGAAATGCCATGAGTGTCGACATCGCCATGGGTGGATCCACGAATACGGTGCTGCACCTCCTCGCGGCCGCGGTTGAAGCTGAAGTCGACTTTACGATGAGCGACATCGACGAGTTGTCACGTCGTGTACCCAACGTTTGCAAGGTCTCGCCGGCGTCGCCCAAGTTTCATATCGAAGATGTGCACCGCGCTGGCGGTATCTTCGCCATTCTCGGGGAGCTGGCGCGCCGCGATCTCATTAACGGTAAATGCAGCACGGTCCATTCCGACACGATGGCCGAAGGCATTGAGAAGTGGGATGTCAGGCGCAGCGACGATGAAGCCGTCAAGCGCTTCTTCCGAGCCGGTCCAGGCAATGTGCGAACAACGGAGGCCTTCAGCCAGGAGAAACGATTCTCGGATCTCGATCTCGACCGGGCGGAAGGCTGCATACGAGACGTCGATAACGCGTACAGCCAGGACGGCGGGATCGCCGTGCTGTTTGGCAACATCGCACACGACGGTTGCATCGTGAAGACGGCTGGCGTTGATGCAGATCGACTGACGTTTGAAGGACCTGCACACATTTTTGAGAGTCAGGAAGCCGCGGTCAAAGGCATCCTCAATAGTGAGGTTGTTGCCGGCGAAGTCGTGATCATTCGTTACGAAGGCCCCCGCGGTGGACCGGGCATGCAGGAGATGCTGTACCCGACGAGTTACCTGAAAGCAAAAGGACTGGGCAAAGCCTGTGCGCTGTTGACGGACGGACGGTTCTCGGGCGCAACAGCGGGTCTGTCGATCGGCCACGTGTCACCGGAAGCCGCGGACGGCGGTGCCATCGGGCTGCTCGAGGACGGCGATGTTATCTCGATTGATATTCCGAAGCGTGCGATCAACGTTGAGCTTTCCGATGAGGAACTCGAGCAGCGACGCGTGGCCATGGAAGACCGTGGAGCAGCTGCCTGGCAACCGAAAGAAAGAACCCGGACGGTCAGTGCTGCGTTGCAAGCTTATGCGGCCATGACGACGTCGGCTTCAAATGGGGCGTCACGAGATGTTCGGAGGTTGTCGGGGAAATAGGCGGTGGAATGGGACCTGCGCCGCATACGAAAGTCCGACGACCTATTAGAATCGCTTTGAACGTCAATTAGCGCCAGTGTCTTCAGCTACTCCGCCAAACCGATGAAACTGAACAACATACTGATTGCGGCAAGCTCAATTTGCTTGCTGGTGTCTTTCTGGAACCGGAACGACCTGCCGGGCAATATCGACTTCGTTCCTGCAATCGTCGCGGAACCAGCGCAAACCGCAACGCGGCAACCACCCTTCACAGTAACGTTCAACGAACTCGAATACCTGGTCGAGCCGGAATACGAATACGACATCACCGGCCTGGTCGTATCCTATCGGCACCACGACCACGACTATAGTCGAATGCACCGCCTCGCCAAGGATCATTTGAACATGCTCGACGTATGCGTCGTCTGGGGAGACAACACGCGGGTGCCGCTTCACCGGATCAAATTCTGGAACGGCCTGTTCACCTGCAACGCGTCGACTCGCGACCGAACGGCATGGGAAGCATTCGACATGCAACAGCTGTCGAACAATCACCTGCTCTCCGATGACGACTTCGTTCGGCGGCAAGTCAAAGCTGTGAACATCGGCGACCAGATTCGCCTGCGAGGTTACCTGGCCAGCTATACCGGGCCGGCGGGCAAACGCGGAACCAGCACAACTCGAGCGGACACCGGAGATGGTGCCTGCGAAACCCTGTACATCGAACGATTCGATATCGTTGCACCTGGCATCAGCTACTGGAAGCTATCAATGTACGTATCCCTGGCCCTGCTTCTATTCAGCCTCGGCATCCATGTCAGAAAACCATACCGACCCTACTGAATGGCGGCTCTCACCGATCGAGGCCATTCAAAATGCCATATTTATTGAGTGCCGACGGGCTGCTTTCGGCCACAAGCGAACGTCCGGAACTCGTGTTCTCACTGCTGACTTGACGACGCTACGGTGCCGCCTATCTCTTGGGGCGAAGTCTCGCTGCGGGAACATGGGAGGGCTCCTTGTCATTAATTCTACTGAGCCAGTCGCCCGCGCTGACTCCTCTGAACTTTCGGTCAAGGAATAACGCGTCGGATTGCGTCATCGTGTGCTGTATCCCCCCTGGCAGGAAGGTCGCCCAGTCGTGCCCAATATGGTTGTCGCGAAGTGCGTATAGGCTCAAACGATAGTTAAAAATGTTTACCCCGGCGCCTCCGCAAGCGCGAGATTCATCATTGTAGAGAATAACGCCTGCAAGGTCGGCGTCCGCGGACGCGAAAGCATAGCGACCGCGCGGATAAGTATGACTGAGAAAGCTGTACAAGTTGAGCAGACCGCCTTTGGACGGATCAGCACATTCGGGGCAACTGCCTGGAAGCTGCAAATCAAAGGTCGTGGTCACTTTGCGTTGAAAACAGGCTGTTCGAATCGCTGACTCGGGAATTATCGGCGCCGAATCCACTAGCGCCACAACGGATCTGCCGTCAAATGCTTCTACAACCTGCGGGTAGTTAATCAGTACGCCGAACCCGCCCGCGCTTGCGCCTATCAACGCAACGTCATCAGCATCGTGAAAGTACGGCGCCACTAGTTTCAGGATATTCCGGAGGTTTCTATAACCTACAAACTGCTGTCTCCCCGGCACGCCGGGAACCAGGGCGTCCTCCCTCTCGCCACCATGTAGATCGCCCGTACAGTAGGGGATATAAACGTGATTCCATCTGGCGACGGGGTTGGAGGGATTTTCTGTATTGAAGACGCCCTGATTACCCAGGGTCTCGACCCAGTCATAGAATTTCGCACGAGAAAAATTCTTGCCCGCGATAGGTGCATTGGCATTTTGCTCGCATGACTTCGCGTCGTAGCAGGCGCCACCCCCTTGCAGATAAATCATCAATGCGCTGGCATCCGGCAATATCCGTACGCCAACACCGGTCGTCGACCCATCACGGCAAAGAGCGTCTTCCAGAGGAATCCAGATCCAGCTACCGGCGTCGGCTTTCGCGCCCGTAAGATTGCTTGCCGGACGCTCGTCGTTATCAGCAGACTGCGTGCTCGTCGAAAGCAGTAGCATGATGATTACAGCGAAAACGATTTTGCGCACTGGGATGTGCTCCTATGCTGAGCAGATAAACTGACCCTACAGGTCGGAACATTATCGCCGAGATGCTGAATCGTCGATGAACGGCCTAATGAAAAGGGCGCCACAAGGGCGCCCACTTTTTTGCTTGGTGGTGATGGGTGGAATGGAACGGGCCTTCGGCCCTCGCGCTGCGCGCGTCTGTCGCACGGCTGCGCCGTGCTCGGATGAACCACCTTCGGTGCTTCGACTTCACCAAGTCACACTCATAAACAAAAACGGGCACCCCGTTGGGGCGCCCATTTTCATTTATTGGTGGTGATGGGTGGAATGGATTCGCCGCTTCGCGGCTCACCCTTCGGGCGCCTTCGGCGTCTGTCGGCCAGCTACAGCTGGCCTCGGATGAACCACCTTCGGTGGTTTGAACTCACCCCGTCACAAGAGCAAACAAAAAGGGCGCCACAAGGGCGCCCATTTCATTTACTTGGTGGTGATGGGTGGAATTGAACCACCGACCTACGGGTTATGAGTCCGTCGCTCTAACCATCTGAGCTACATCACCTTTATGTCGTCGCGACCTGAAGGGTCAGCGAGGGCCGCAGATTGTCCCGATGCCGCCCCCCACTGTCAAGATATTGTACGCTGCGACAGCGTGTTCGGGTACAGTCCCGCCATGAGCTTCGTCTACACCCTGGAGATGCTGGGTACCGCTGCATTTGCGGTCAGCGGCGCCCTCGCCGCCTCACGCAAGCGCATGGATATCTTCGGCTTCTGCGTGCTGGCCCTGATGCCAGCCGTGGGTGGGGGTACGATCCGCGACATCATCATCGATCGCGTCCCGGTCTTCTGGGTGAGCGATAACCGCTACGTTGCCGTTGCGATCATCGCCGCGCTCATCGTGTTTTTCGCGCCGCACCGGCGGCCTGGCATCCGCCGCGAAGTGCTGATCTGGGCCGATGCGCTGGGCCTGGCATTATTTGCCACGCTCGGCACGGAAATCTGCCTGGACTACAACACGGGTCCGCTCGTGGCGGTGATGCTTGGTGTCACCACCGCCGTGACGGGCGGCATGATCCGGGACGTCATCTGCAATGAGATTCCACTCATCCTGTCACGCGAGATTTACGCGACGGCGGCTTTCGCCGCCAGCCTGGCCTACGTCCTTGCAGACCGACTGGCGTTAGGCGACAACGTGGCACTGACTCTCGGCGTGCTTACCGGGCTAACGGTCCGCGGCCTGGCAATCCGCTACAACTGGTCACTGCCGTCGTTTGGTTCTAGCCGATAGAGCAGCTCATATCCTGGCCGCAGCACAGCGGCGACTTGATCTTGCCGTGGCCGTTCGGGCAGGACGAAATCTGAACTTCCTTGCCTTCGCCAACTTCCAGCGTGCCGTTCTCAAGTGGTGCGTCGCATTTGCCGCAGGTCGCGTTGACGCTCATTCCACATTTTTCACATTCGTACGTAGCCATGCTATCCCCTAGCGTTGTTTCAGAGATGAGGGGACAGTCACCTCAAAAGGTGACTGTCCCCCCATCTCCGGATCATACATTGAAACGGAAGTGCATGACGTCGCCTTCCTGCACGATGTATTCCTTGCCTTCGAGGCGCAGACGTCCCGCCTCCTTGGCTCCGCTTTCTCCGCCCAGGGTGACGTAGTCGTCATAGGCGATCGTCTCGGCGCGGATGAAGCCCTTCTCGAAATCCGTGTGAATCTCTCCGGCAGCCTGCGGTGCCGTTGCGCCCACCTGCGTGGTCCAGGCACGCACTTCCTTGGGCCCGGCCGTAAAGAACGTCTGCAGTCCGAGCAGGTTGTAGCCATGACGAATGACGCGGTTCAGACCCGGTTCCGTGGCACCGAGATCTTCGAGGAACACCGCCTTGTCTTCTTCGTCGAGTACAGCAATTTCAGCCTCGATCGCCGCACAGATTGCGACGACCTCGGCACCCTCGCTTGCCGCGTATTCTTCGACTGCCTTCAGGTGCGGGTTATCAACGAAGCCGTTTTCGTCAACGTTCGCCACATACATGACCGGCTTGGCGGTGATCAGGTGAACGCTCTTCAGGATCTGCTTCTGTAAGTCCGTTTTTTTCAACGAGCGAATCGGCAGTCCCTCGTCGAGGTGCGCCTTGATGCCGGCCAGTGCATCACGGTGCGCGATAGCGTCTTTCTGTCCAGTCTTTGCAGTCCGCGTTGCCTTGTCGAGTTGCTTCTCAACCGACTCAAGATCGGCGAGTGCAAGCTCCGTGTTAATCGTCTCGATATCGTCGATCGGATTAATCTTGCCAGACACGTGGGTGACATCATCATCCTCGAAGCAACGCACAACATGAGCGATGGCATGAGTCTCACGAATGTTCGCCAGGAACTGGTTGCCGAGTCCCTCACCCTTGGACGCGCCGGCCACGAGTCCGGCGATATCGACGAATTCCATGGTCGTCGGCAGGATTTTCTGCGGCTTGACGATGTCGGCAAGTGCCTGCAGACGAAGATCCGGCACGGGAACGATACCGACATTCGGCTCGATGGTGCAGAACGGGTAGTTCTCGGCAGCAATCTCAGCTGCCGTCAGGGCATTAAACAGTGTCGACTTGCCAACGTTGGGCAGGCCGACGATTCCACAGGTAATAGGCATTATTCAGTCTTTGGTGTGTAGTTTCTTCATCGCGGCGTTTATTTCGCCGTCGACAAGTTCGGGCATGACGCCCATCGCATCATCAATGTCGCGCTGAATCGCGTCCTCGCTCTCGCCCGAGCCGCGCTTCAATACGTAATTCGTAACCATGTCTTTCTCGCCCGGATGACCAACGCCGAGGCGCAGCCGCAGAAACTCCGCGCCGCAATGCCGAATAATATCCCGCAGGCCATTGTGGCCACCGTGACCACCGCCCAGCTTGAGTCGCGTGGTACCCGGCGGCAGGTCGATCTCGTCGTGAGCGACCAGCAGCTCCGCAATCGTCAGGCGATAGTAGTCCAGCACGCCACGAATCGGTCCTCCGCTCTGGTTCATATAGCCCTGCGGCTTGACCAGCCAGACATACTCACCGTGCAGGTTGATGCGGCAATAATCCGCGTCAAACTTCTTCTCATACCGAAAACTGCCGCCGTACTTGCGCGCGAGCGCGTCTACGAACCAGAACCCGGCGTTATGCAGGGTTCGCTCGTATTTTTCCCCGGGATTACCGAGGCCGGCGATGATGCGAATCGGTTTGGACATGGCGTGGCAATGTTAAACGAATTGTTAAACAAAAAGACCGCCAAACGGCGGTCTTTTCGCAAAGCTTTGTGAAGCGCTTACTCGCTGTCGGTATCGTCGTCAGCGTCTTCGTCGGCCTCAGGAGCCTCTTCGCCTTCAACCGGTACCGCACCGGCTTCGATCTCTTCCTCTTCCTCGATGATCATTTCCTTGATCACGTGGATAGAGACAACCGGGCGATCAGCATCCTCGCCCTGCGCCAGCGCAGGGATCGATACGCCTTCCGGCACCTGGATGTCGGACATCTTGAGCATCGCATCGAGCTCGAGCTCCGAGACATCGATGTCGAGGTACTCAGGCAGATGCTTCGGCAGACAGACGACTTCAACGTCTGTGATCAAGTGAGAAATACTACCGCCGCCGACCTTCACGCCAGGTGCAATGTCTTCGCCGAGGAAGTGAATCGGAACCTGCATCCTGATTTCCTGGTCCGCAACAATGCGCTGGAAGTCCATGTGCATAACCAGAGGTTTCGCCGGGTGGCGCTGCACGTCCTTCAGAATCGCGGCCTGGCTCTTATTGCCGACCTTGATGTTCAGTACGCTCGAATAGAACGATTCGTTCTCGAGCTGCTGAAGGACTCGGTTGTGGTCAAACACCAGTGCACGGGGCGCTCGCCCTGCACCGTAGATGATTGCGGGTACTTTTCCCTGATGACGCAGGCGGCGGCTCGCACCTTTCCCCTGATCCTCACGGATGTCCGCAATCAGATCGAAATCGTCATTCATGACTATTCTCCATATCCAATTGATTTTGCTGAGATTATCTCAACATTGAGCCCCGCCGAAATCGCGACCATTTCACACGGGGGCGCGCATGTTAACCGATAGCCCCCCTCAATAGAAGGGGGGACACCTTTCAGGTGTACCCCACTAGTGTCCGATACGTTATTCGCGTCTTTCCTCGGCCGAAATACGTGTCACAACCAAATGGGGGACACCTGAAAGGTGTCCCCCCTTCTTTTGGCAGGCGTTCTAATCCACGTAGAGAGAGCTGACAGACTCTTCGAAGCTGATACGACGCATGGTTTCGGCAAGCATCTCGGCCACCGACAGCTGCCGAATCTTGTCGCAGGCGTGAGCTTCCTCATTCAGGGGAATCGTGTCAGTCACGACCATCTCATCGAGATGGGAGTCTGTAATTCGCGAAACAGCCAGTCCCGAGAGGACCGGGTGTGTAATGTAAGCCGCCACACTGACTGCGCCCTCATTTTTGAGTGCGCCGGCCGCGTGGCATAGCGTACCGGCCGTATCGACCATGTCGTCGATCATTACGCAATTCTTGCCCTCAACCTCACCGATGATATTCATCACCTCGGACTGGTTGGCCCTGGCGCGGCGTTTGTCGATGATGGCGAGATCGGCATCGCCGAGGCGCTTCGCCAGTGCCCGGGCACGAACCACGCCACCGACGTCCGGCGAGACCACGACCATGTCGTTGTATTTCTGCTTCCAGACGTCCGCCAGCAGGATCGGCGACGCATAGACATTGTCCACGGCGATATCGAAGAAACCCTGAATCTGGTCGGCGTGCAGGTCGACCGTCAGCACCCGGTCGACGCCGGCTGTGCCTATTAATTTGGCGACGAGTTTCGCCGTGATCGGTACGCGCGAGGAGCGCGGACGACGATCCTGGCGGGCAAAACCAAAATAAGGAATCACAGCAGTAATGCGCGCCGCCGATGCGCGCCTGGCCGCATCGACCATAACCAGCAGTTCCATCAGGTTTTCCGAGGTCGGCGGACACGTCGGCTGGATAATAAACGTCTCGCGACCGCGAATATTCTCGAGAATTTCGACGTGGTGTTCACCATCGGAGAAGTGCCCAACGTGGGCGCGGGCTAACGGGATACGGAGGTAGCGGGCGATGGCCTGTGCGAGTTGCGGATGGGCGTTGCCCGAGAAGACCGCCATTGTTCCCAGTTCCACTAGTCACTCCCTGGTTGTTGGATGGCTGGGGCGGCAGGATTCGAACCTGCGGTACACGGGATCAAAACCCGATGCCTTACCACTTGGCTACGCCCCAATTGAACCGAAATCCACGTTGCGGGCGCAATTGTGCGGTGAGGCCCGGTAGCTGTCAACGATCGAAGAATAACCAGCGGTCAATGACCATACGCACTCGGGTATCCGGATTCGTAGCGGACAAAATGCGCGGCATTTGCTGCCCTCCGCCTTCCTGGTAACGCGAGATCTCCACGATCCAGCCGCGCTGCTCCAGGTGGACCAGGCGCCCATCATCGTCCAGCCTGGTGATTGCCGGCTCCCCGGGATCGGGGATACCCAGGGCCCAGTAGCGCAGGCTGGCAATCGGGATGGTCCAGCCGTAGCGCCAGCGCAGCTCAAGTTCCGCGTCCTCCAGCACAGTGGACTCGCCGTCCTTATCCGTGAGAATCACGCTTCCGCCATCACCTTCGATACGGACGGTGCCCATGCCGAGCGGTCCACCTACGGTCGCATTGAAGGCTTCGCCTGCCTGGGTCCAGTTGAACTTGCCGTTGAAGCCGTCGTCTCCGGCTTTGACCGCAATACGGCCTCTGAACTCCCAGTCCTGAACAGAGCCAAGGACCTCGTTGCGTACATCCCAGCTGTCGATCGGGGGAAGATCGACGCTCTCCGGTATGGTCGCGCATCCTGCCAGCACCAGCAGGACCAGCGGCAAGCCGGCCCGACGAATCTCAGGGATCATCGGTGAACAGGCGGGCACGAACGGCTTCAAGCAACGGGCTTTCCGGAGTCTTTTCCTCAGCCTCTTCGAGCTGTTGCAGCGCTTCATCCTTGCGGCCCATGACGAACAGTGTCTCCACGATATGTGCGGCCACTTCGTGGTCCTGCATTCCCTCATAGGCACGTTCGAGTTCGGCGAGCGCTTCGTCGTATTTTCCCAGCTTGAACAGGACCCAACCCAGGCTGTCGATAATTGCCGGGTTGTCGGGCGCGTAACGCATGGCTTTGCGAATCAGTTTTTCAGCTTCGCGATAGCGATCCGTACGATCGGCTAATGTGTAGCCGTAAGCGTTCAACGAGAGCGCACTTTTCGGCCAGCGGCGTGCCGCGGCGGCGTAGGCCTCGAGTGCTTCATCGAGCCGCCCCATGCTCAGGAGGAGCTCCGCGCGCCCCAGCGCCGTTCCTTCATCGTCCGGGCGAAAGTCCTTGGCCTTGTCGAACAGCTTGAGGGCATCTTCACGTTCGTCAACCAACGCGAGTAGCTGGGCCTTGGTGACAAGAACATCCACGGCATGGGATGGCGATGCCTTCGCAAATTCGTCGAGTGATGCCAGCGCACCGCTCAGGTCGTCGTTGCGTTGCACTTGCAGGACCGCGGCTCGTCGCTGTGACTCCAGCGCATTCGATCCCTGGCGAACCTCACTGAAGAACCGAATGGCCCGATCCGTTTCGTCACGATAGTCCGCAATCCGCCCCAGGTAGTAGAGCGCATCCATAGTGAACTGGCCGCTGGCCAGCAGGTCGTGAAAATCGTCCCATGCTGAGTCCAGGTGTCCCTGGTGAAAATGAATGATCGCCCCGAGCCGCAGCGCATCAAGGCGCCCGGACTGCTCGAGCAGCACCTGGTTTACCTGGCTCAGTGCATCGTCCTCGCGCTCCACCAGGATATACAGGACCGCAAGCTCCATGCGTGCGTCGGGATCCGGGTCCGGGTCATCGCCAACGATGCGGGCCGTGTATTCAATAGCCTGGTCGATCTCACCACTCGCCAGAAGCGCGCGAGCGAACAGCAGTTTTGGCTTCAGGCCTTCCGGGTTGAGCTCCATCGACCGCGAGGCGCGCTTGAGCGCGTGCTCATAATCGCCAGCACGCAATGCCATGGTCGCCACGGCATAGTGAGCCAGTGCCGAATCCGGGTAAGGTCGGGCAAGTGACCGCATCAGGGTGTCGGCTTTCTCCGGGTCGCCCTTGCCCGACAGGTAATGCGTCAGCATGAGCAGCTTCTCGCCGGAGGGCTCCTTGCCCTGTTCGAGCAGGTAGGTAAAGTGACGGCGCGCCGATTTGAGATCACCGGTACGAAAGCTCAGCTGGGCGAGAATGACTCGCGCGTCCGAGCTCTGGCGGTCGAGCTTGTGCCAGCGTTTGGCCGCGACCAGCGCCTCGCGATCGAATCCGTAGGTCATGCTAATGATCGCTGCCTGGCGCGCAACATCGGCACTTTCGGTAAGTTCCGCCGCCTTGCGGTACCCCTCGGCAGCTTTTCGATAGTCCTCACGCTGCAACGCCATCTCGGCCTGCAATATGTAGGCGCCGACATCAGTGGTGTCGTCGTCCTGCGCCACGGCTGGACTGCTACCGGATGCGATTAGCGTAAACAGCGCGGCCGCTGCCAGCCATCGTCGAATTTCATGCATAAATAATCGTCCGTTTCTTACAGGCGGTCTTAAACAGACAAGGAACTCGCCGTTCAGTTCGCTTATCATACGCACTTCGAAATTCTTGAGCGCCCGCCAGGGCCCAAAACATAACGTATGCCGCTGCAAATACTCGGGCTGAACCATAACACGGCACCTGTCGAAATACGTGAGCAAGTCGCTTTCGCGGGTGACGAGGTGTCGCGTGCGCTCGAGCGCCTGACAACACTGGATGGGGTCGAGGAAGCGGTACTCCTGTCGACCTGCAATCGCACCGAGTTCTACCTTATCGGCGACGACGCGGGCCGGGAGCGGCTTAAGCAGTGGCTGCACGACGACCGGCGCCTGGGCGACAATTTCGCCGAGTCTCTGTTCATGCTCGACGACGAAGAAGCGATTCGGCATATCTTCCGGGTGGCTTGCGGACTCGACTCGATGGTTCTCGGCGAACCGCAGATCCTCGGCCAGTTGAAAGACGCGTATCGCTACGCTCAGGAAGCCGACACACTGGGCGGTAATCTTGGTCGCCTGTTCCAGCACACCTTTGCCGTCGCCAAGAAAATTCGAACAGACACCGAAATCGGGGCGAGCCCGGTGTCAGTCGCTTCCGCGGCCGTCAATCTCGCCCAACAGTTCTTTGCCGGCTTCAAGAAACACACAGCGCTGCTGGTGGGTGCCGGCGTCACGATTGAGCTCGTCGCCAAGCACCTGGTCAGCCATGACATCGGGCGCCTGTTTGTCGCTAACCGCAGCGTCGAACGTGCCCAGAAACTGGCAGGCCAGTTTGGCGGCTTCGCCCTGCCCTTGTCCGACATCGAGGGCACACTGCCTGAAGCCGACATTCTTATTACATCGACGGCGGCCACCGAACCGGTCGTCACCACGCAGCAGATTGCCAACGCGCTCAAGGCACGCAAGCACAAACCGATATTTGCCTGCGACATTGCCGTCCCGCGTGATATCGAAGCCAGCGCCGGTGACCTCGACGATTTTTACCTCTACACAATCGACGACCTCGACAAGGTCATCCTCCAGGGTCAGGGCAATCGCGAGACAGCGGCGATCGAAGCACATCGACTTCTCGACGAAGAGATCCGGCGCTATGCAGCAATCGAACGTTCCAAGCAGGTCGCACCGATCATCGCAACACTGCGCGAGAGCCACGAGGCGGTTCGCAAGCAGGTCGCCCATAAGGCGCGCAAGCGCATGGCTAAAGGTGAGTCTGCCGAGGATGCCATCGAATTTGCTACGGCGGCACTAATGAAGAAGATGCTGCACAGGCCCAGCGTGGCCCTGCGCAAAGCGGGCGAAACTGAGGATCACGAGTTGATCACATCGGCCCGCAAGCTGTTCGGCCTCGACGACGACTGATCGCGGAACCATGAAAGACTCCATTCGCCTTAAGCTCGAAACCGTGAGCGATCGCTTTGAAGAGATCGCAGGCCTGCTGGCGGATCCTGATGTCATCGGGGACCAGAACCAGTTCCGGGAATTGTCAAAGGAATACGCGCGCGTCGAACCCGTAGTGCAGTCATTTCAGCGCTACGAAGGCATTCTTGAAGATATTGCTGCCGCCGAGGAAATGGCGAACGACGACGATGCCGACGTGCGCGAGATGGGCCAGGAAGAACTTACAGTGCTCCAGCAGCGCCGCGAGCAGATGTTACTCGACCTGCAAAAGGCGCTGATTCCGCCCGACCCTTTCGACGACAGCAACGTCTTCCTCGAGGTACGAGCCGGGACCGGTGGCGACGAAGCCGCGATTTTTGCCGGCGACCTGTTCCGCATGTATTCGAAGTACGCCGAGACGTCTGGCTGGAAGATCGAGATTCTGTCAGCCCGCGAAGGTGAGCATGGCGGCTACAAGGAAATCATCTGTCGCGTCACAGGCAGCAGCATCTTCGCCAAGCTGAAGTTCGAATCCGGGGCTCATCGGGTGCAGCGTGTACCGGCCACTGAATCGCAGGGACGTATTCATACGTCTGCCTGCACCGTAGCGGTTCTGCCAGAACCCGACGAAGTCGAGGCAGTGGACATCAACCCGGCGGACCTGCGCGTCGACACCTATCGCGCGTCCGGCGCGGGAGGCCAGCACGTCAACAAGACCGACTCGGCCGTGCGCCTGACGCACCTGCCGACAGGCATTGTCGTCGAGTGCCAGGACGAACGCTCGCAGCACAAGAATCGCGCGCGGGCCATGTCACTGCTGCAGGCGCGCCTGCTCGACCAGCAGGTATCGGCGCAGGAAACCGAACAGGCGGAGAAGCGCAAGCTGCTGGTCGGCTCGGGCGATCGCTCGGAGCGTATCCGCACCTATAACTATCCGCAGGGCCGGGTTACGGACCACCGCATCAACCTGACGCTCTATAAACTGGACGAAATCCTCGAAGGTGGCCTAAATCAGGTCGTGAATCCTTTAATAAATGAGTACCAGGCCGATCAATTGGCCGCGCTGAACGACTAAAATGACCGAAACCCTTAGCTTGGGGAGGGCCGGACATGCACGTGATCATTGGAATCCTCGGATCGGCGGTAACGATCTTCTACCTGCTGGACCGCCTGGGTGTGGACATCGGCGGGTTGAATCCGTTCTATTGGTATCGTCGACACCAGTTTGCGAAGAGACTCGGCGCCGATCCGATCTACTCCATCGACGACCCACTCCATGTTGCGTCATTGCTTGTCATTGGCGTCGCGAAGCTGGGTGGCGACCTGACCGTCGAGCAGAAGCGCGTTGCACAGGAGCAGTTTGAGACCAATTTCTCCATGGATGCAAAAGCGTCATCCGAGCTGTTCGGTTCCGCCGCGCACCTGCTGGCCGCGCCACAGTTAATCGACGACCAGTTACAAAAGCTCATCGGCAATAACCAGCATCGTTTCTCGGCAGAGCAGTCCGAATCCCTGCTGCAGATGATGAGTCGTGTTGCCGCTGCCGAGGGCCAACCCAGCGAGGCGCAGCATAGTTTCATCAATGCCGTCCGCGCACAGCTCGGTATTGATAAGGCGCCCGAGGGAACCTGGGCATAGTGAGCGACTGATGGAAACACGATCCAGCAAAAGCTATGGCGTGGCAGTCAGCCTTTCGGCAGTGTTTGGCGTCCTGGGAATCCAGCACTTCTACCTCGAGCGCTGGCTGGAGGCGATTATTGATTTCGGGCTGGCTATTACGACGATCGCTCTGCTCCTGATGGGCCACCCGCTGTGGGCCCTGCTGGTCGCCGCGATCGATGCCATCCACACATTTATCGTTACTATATTGCTGCTGACCGGTTCATTCCGGGACGGTCACGGCAGATTGGTTTGTTACCCGGGTCAGAGACTCAACGAGGAGTTTGCAAATGAGTGACACCAGCATCAAGGGGTTCGTCCCCACAATTCTGCTTTGTTTCTTTTTTGGCGTGTTAGGCGTGCACCGCTTCTACGTCGGCAAAGTGGGCACCGGCATCCTGCAGCTGGTCACATTAGGTGGCCTTGGCATCTGGACGCTGGTCGACTTCATTATGATCGTGGTCGGCTCGTTTACGGACAAACAAGGTAAGTTCGTAAAACCGGGTAACTAGTAGACAGCCCCGCTGTCGAAGATCAGCTGGTCGGCCCCGGCCGGGCTCGTCGTGCAATTGTCGTCTTCGTGTACTTCGTAGACGACATCGTTCACGTCTACACACGCTGCCAGAAAGAGAGGCGGCCGACCTGCCCCTTCCGGTATCACGAACGGCGTCTCCATGCTCTCGTCATGTTCTTTGGGCTTGAGTTCGCGTAGCTCACGCTCACCAATAACCAGCGCCGTCGAGACATCAACGGGCGAGATGTTTGAGATGTAGTAGCGCATAACCGTCGCACCCGAAACGTTGTCGCCAACATTCGCGGTCAGATCGGACAGGTAGATCGTGTCACCCTCGCCTGCCAGGATGACAGGTGGAATGAACGCCTGAATAACGAGATTAGGCAGGCCCCGGTATTCCTCTTCCTCAGCAGGCAATTCGGTTGGTGTCTGGGCGCAGGAGCTCAGGAAGAGAGTCGCCAGCAAGCTGCCTCCTACAATGCGATGAGTCACCAGCAGGCTGCCTCCTACAGCGCCTGATCGAGGTCTTCAATCAGATCATCGACGGCCTCGATACCGACTGACAGTCGAATCAGCGTATCGCTGATACCCAGCTTGGCCCGCTCTTCAGCCGGTACGCTGGCGTGCGTCATGATCGCCGGATGATCGACCAGGCTCTCCACGCCGCCGAGACTCTCAGCGAGTGAAAATACCTGGCAGCGTTCGAGGAATGCTCGCGCGTTGTCGAGATCTCCCTTGATGAAGAAGGTCACGATGCCACCGAAGCCCGGCATCTGCTGTTTCGCCAGTGCGTGCTGCGGGTGCGATGGCAACCCGGGATAGAGCACGCTTGCGACGCGATCGTCCTGCTCCAGCCACTCGGCAATTCGCATTGCACTCGCGCAGTGACGCTCCATACGGACGTCGAGTGTCTTGACGCCGCGCAGTGCCAGGAAACTGTCGAACGGTCCGGCAACGGCGCCGATGGAGTTTTGCAGATACGCGAGACGTTTTGCCAGGTGCTCCTGCCCGGTCACGACAATGCCACCCACCATGTCGGAGTGTCCGTTTATGAATTTCGTCGCCGAGTGCATGACGATATCGGCGCCCAGTTCCAGCGGCCGCTGCAGGTAGGGCGTCGCAAAGGTGTTGTCGACAACGACCAGTGCCCTGCTCTTCTTCGCCAGCGCGGAAATCGCTTTCAGGTCGACGAGCTTGAGCAGCGGATTGGTTGGCGACTCGATCCACACCATTGCCGTGTCGTCTCGTAGTGCCGCTTCTGCCGCGTCGAGATCGCTAAGGTCGACATAGCTGAATTTGACGCCGGCACTGCGCTCACGAACGCCCGAGAACAGGCGACGCGTCCCGCCGTAGAGATCGTCCATGGCCAGGATGTGGCTCCCGCTATCGACGAGTTCGAGAATCGTGCCGGTTGCGGCCATGCCGGATGCGAAGGCGAAACCATGAGTGCCGGATTCGAGGTCAGCCACGCAGCGCTCGTAGGCCATGCGTGTCGGGTTCTGTGTCCGCGAATATTCATAGCCTTTGTGAACGCCCGGGCTTTCCTGCACGTACGTCGACGTCGCATAGATCGGTGGCATGATGGCGCCCGTCGTTGGATCAGGCTCCTGCCCGGCGTGAATCGTGCGTGTCGCAAAGTTCTTTTTGTCAGCCATTCGTGGTCCTACATCTGCCGGCGCAGGTAATTGAGAACATCGGAGCGCGTGATCAGGCCCTGGAAGTCGTCGCCATCCATGATGGCCGCGTACGGCTGCACGCGCAGCATCGCGACCAGGTTGTTCAGGCTCTCTGATTTGTCGAGTTTAATGAACGCCGATTCCATCGCATCTTCAACGGGTGCTGTCATCAGGTCAGGGTGACCGTAAACAAACT
Organism: uncultured Gammaproteobacteria bacterium; assembly: GCA_963722775.1. Taxonomy (GTDB): domain Bacteria; phylum Pseudomonadota; class Gammaproteobacteria; order Steroidobacterales; family Woeseiaceae; genus UBA1847. The sequence continues at coordinate 47,745 of CAVROF010000022.1, read as the reverse complement.
GGATGATGGCATCTTCGGTGACGACGCCAACAAGCTTGCCCTGATCCATGACCGGCAGCTGCGAGAATCCGGCGTTGCGCAGGCGGTTGTGCGCTGTCGTCAGCACATCGGTCGGGCCGATGGTGATCGTGGCGCGTTCACCGTGCAGACGACCGATCAGGTCACGCAGGTCACCGCATTGCTCGCGCGTAACGAAGCCCTGATCTTCCAGCCAGAAATCGTTATACAGCTTGGAGAGGTACTTGTTGCCCGTATCGCAGGCAAACGTCACGACACGTTTTGGTTCGGTCTGCTCGCGGCAATACTTCAGCGCAGCAGCCAGCAATGTGCCTGATGACGATCCGGCCAGGATGCCTTCCTTGCGCAATAACTCGCGCGCAGTGGCGAAAGACTCCGCGTCACTGATCGCGAAGGCTTTGATCACCTTGTCGAAGTTGGCAATGTCGGGAATGAAGTCCTCGCCGATGCCTTCGACGAGCCAGCTGCCGCTTTCCCCGATCTCACCCTTGTTGATGTAGTCGGTCAGGATGGAGCCCTCCGGATCGGCGAGCACCATGTTGACGTGCGGCGCCTTTTCCTCGAGGTATTTGCCGATGCCCGACACGGTGCCACTCGAACCCACGCCCAGAACGATTGCATCAAGGTCACCGCCCATCTGTTCCAGTATTTCCGGCGCAGTTCCCATCTCGTGCGCAAGCGGGTTGTCGGGATTGCCGAACTGGTTGATGAAGTAAGCGCCCTGCTCCTCGGCAATACGCGCACCAAGGTCCTGGTAGTACTCGGGATGACCCCGGCCCACATCGGATCTTGTCAGGATCACTTCGGCGCCCATCGCGCGGAGATTGAAGATCTTCTCCTGGCTCATCTTGTCGGGCAAAACGATGATCAGCTTGTAGCCTTTCTGGGCAGCGACGAGCGCAAGGCCGATGCCCGTGTTGCCAGCTGTGGCTTCCACAATGGTATCGCCGGGCTTGATGTCGCCGCGCTTCTCGGCCTCCTCGATCATGGAAATGCCGATGCGATCCTTGATCGAACCGCCCGGGTTCATGAGTTCCAGCTTCAGAAAGAGCCGGCATGGCCCGGTGTCGATATGAGTAACCTCGAGCATGGGCGTCCGGCCGACCATATCGAGAATGTTGGAATAGACCTTCATGGGCGCATAAACTAACTTGGAAAAATTCTGGCGAGTGTACTCCAACATGAGACTCGATGCCGCAATCGCGGACGCGACGGAACGGCTGTCGCACATCAGTGAATCCCCTCGGCTCGATGCCGAGATCCTGCTGTGCCGGACGATCGATATGCCGCGCAGCTACCTGTTCGCGCACCCGGAGGACCAACTCGATGACTTCACCGCTGGGCGCTTCGCCAGGGTACTTGAGCGGCGGCTCGGCGGCGAACCCATGGCCTATATTATGGGGACGAGGGAGTTTTGGTCCCACGAACTGCTGGTCAGTCCCGCAACGCTGGTGCCCCGACCCGAAACGGAATTGCTGGTCGAGCTGGCATTGCGCGAAATTCCCCGCAAGGCCGAATGGCAGATCCTCGATCTCGGCACCGGCAGCGGAGCGATCGCCATTGCCATCGCAGGCGAGCGCCGCATGTGCCAGGTGACCGCCGTCGATATCAGCGCGGATGCCCTGGCCATAGCCCGTGAAAACGTGCGCGTACTCGCCCTCGGCAATATTGAACTCCAGCTCGGCAGCTGGACCGAACCGGTCCGCGACCGTCGCTTCAACGTGATCGTTTCAAACCCGCCTTATGTGCGCAGTGATGACGAGGCACTGCGCAAGCTGCAGCACGAGCCGCAGTCGGCGCTGGCCGCAGGCGAAGACGGCCTCGATGCCATACGGGCACTGGCAGCCGAGTGCGGCGCCATCCTCGCCGACGAGGGCGTACTGCTCATCGAGCACGGCGCCGAGCAGCCTGCTGCCGTGGCCGGGCTGCTCGAAGCGCACGGCTGGACGGATATTTGCTGCCATAATGACCTTGCTGGCCTGCCGCGCGTGACAGTCGCGCGCCAGAATGGTAAATAACGGCCCTCATTTCAGATAGCGAGCCATCATGATCACGATCAAAACCAATCACGGCGACATTGGCGTCGAACTGTTCGAGGAAAAAGCCCCTATTTCCTGCGAGAACTTCCGCCAGTACGTCACCGACGGACACTTCAACGGCACGATCTTCCACCGTGTCATCCCGAACTTCATGGTCCAGGGTGGCGGCATGGATACCAACCTGTCCCCAAAGCCCACCCGCGATCCGATCAAGAACGAGGCCGACAACGGTGAAACGAATGCCCGCGGTACGCTCGCGATGGCTCGGACAGGCGTTGTCGACAGCGCCACGTCGCAGTTCTTTATTAATCTGCGCGACAACGATTTCCTTAATAACGGTACACGCGACTTCGGCTACGCTGTGTTCGGCAAGGTCAGCAGCGGGATGGACGTGGTTGACGCCATCGCAGCTGTTAAAACAGGCAATCACGCCGGCCACCAGGACGTGCCGGTAGAGGCCGTCGAAATCATCGAAGTCACAATCGACTAATGACCCGCGACGCCCGTCACCTGGCTCTACCGCAGGTTGGTGCAAACGGGCAGCAACGCATTGCCGATGGCAGCGTGCTGCTGATTGGAGTGGGCGGTATCGGCTGTGCGGCTGCCGCCTATCTCGCCTCCAGCGGTGTTGGCCACATTACGGTCTGTGACTTCGACACGGTCGACGAAACCAACCTGGGTCGCCAGGTTCTGTATGCACAAGGCCATATCGGCGAGCTGAAGGCGGAAGTCGCCGCAACGCGCCTGCGCAAAATCAATCCAGCGATAAAGGTCGAGGCAATCAGCGAACGCCTCACAGGCGATGCGCTGGTAGCAGCCGTTGCCGCCGTCGACGTCGTGCTCGATGGCTGTGACAACTTTGCGACGCGATTCGAGGTCAACGATGCCTGCGTGGCAGAGTCACGCCGCCTGATATCGGGTTCGGCGATCCGCCTTGAAGGACAGCTTGCCGTATTCGGACCGGACTACTCGGAATCGCCCTGCTACCGCTGCCTCTATGCTGACGCCGACGAATCACTCGGCGACTGCGCCGGCAACGGTGTCCTCGCGCCGGTGCCCGGTGTCGTGGGCACGCTGATGGCCGTCGAGTGTCTCAAGTTCCTGGCGGGAATCGCGCCGCCTGCGCCACTTCTCAGGCTTTACGATGGAACGGCGAGCGAGTTCCGCCATCTTGGCGTGAGCAAACGCCCCGACTGCCCGGCGTGCGCGTAACGATCACAGGTTTGCTGCAGGCCGCGGCGGTCGTCACCGTCGTATTTTCTGTCGGCACTCTGCTCCCGATCGACCACTTTGCCATCCAGCTGTTCACGCACTTCAGACTGCAGTACCTGATCGTGTTACTCGGCTTGCTGTTCCTGTTCAAATACTTGCGTAGCCCGTGGTTGATCGGGGCTATAGCGGCCACTGCCGTGCTAAATGCAGTCGTTGTATTGCCCTGGTATGTGGGCGAGGACGAAACGTCTGATGGTGTGAAGCTGAAGTTACTGCATGCGAACGTGTTGTCCGGCAATACCGAATATGACCGTCTGATCAGTCTCCTCGATACCGAGGCACCGGATCTCGTGATGCTGCAGGAAGTCTCACCCGACTGGCTGGTAGCGCTCGACGAACTCCGGGCGGACTATCCTTATTCCTACGCTGAAGCGCGGGAAGGCAATTTTGGTATCGCGCTGTTCTCGCGCGTGCCTTTGAAGTCAGTCAGTCACTTCGACAGTCCACCATTCGGGTATCCGACCATCGTTGCGTCACTCGATATTGACGGCCAGATACTGCATTTCATCGGCACGCACCCGATGATTCCGATCAGCGGCGACTACTACGAGGCGCGCAACGAACAACTTGCTGGCATTGCCAAACTGCTGGGAAAACAGGCGGAGCCGAAGATACTGGTCGGGGATCTGAACCTCAGCCAGTGGGACATCAACTACAAACACCTTGAACAACAGGGCGGCGTCAGGAATGCCAGGAAGGGTTTTGGCATCGTGCCCACCTGGCCCGTGTTCATGCCATTCGCAATGATCCCGATCGATCACGTACTCGTGTCCGAGTCAATATCGGTGACTGGCGTATACAGCGGCCCACGTATCGGTTCGGATCATCTCCCGCTGATCGTCACATTCACTTTGTAACGACCAGCGGAAGCCGGACCAATAATTCACATCATGCCCTTCTGACGAATCTTGAAGCGCTGGACTTCGTCCTGACCGTTTATCAGCGCAGCTCGTCGCATATTCCCGAATCACCGTCTTGCCATCATCGGCATACATGATCGTCTGGATACTCAACTTATGGCCGGAGACACGGCGATCTTCAGTCTCGATATTATGGGTAATGCTCCTCGCATTCGCGAAGTCAGCGTTCTCTGCGACCTGTGCAAGACAGGCATCGACGCTCTGCGGGGAAGCATCGGTTGAGAAGCCTGGGACGGCGAATGCAACGTTGGCCGCGAACAGGCCAACCAGTGTCAGTGAGATTGCGATTTTACGGTTCATCATGGTTCTATCCTCTTGTTATTAAATCAGAATACTTATTCTGTTTTGGTCAAAAAAAAGCAGATTGCCTGGCAGTTTTGTTAGCAGAATATCCGTTCTGTTATGGTCAAAAAAACTCAGCCTTTGCCACCCCGCCGCAACGAATCCAGCGTACTGTCGACGATGCCATTCAGGGTCGATTTCGGAAACCCGGTTCGGCCCAGGACGGCCAATCCGAACATGGAGCTCGTCAGGAGCTCACCGGCCGCATCGACATCGACGTCCTTCGCGATCTCACCGCGACCTTTGGCGGAGTCCAGGCCGATGGCGAAGGCCTTCGACATGCGTTTCATGAAGCGCTGCAACACGCCGCGCAGTTCTTCGTCCTGTGGAGCCAGTTCCATGGCAGTGTGGATGAACAAGCAGCCCTTGTTTTCCTCGGCGCAGCACATGTCTGCGACCCTTTCGTCGAAAATCGCACGAATGTGGTCCAACGAGGCTCCTGGCTCCAGCAAGCGCAGGAAGGACTGCTTGCCCATACCTTCGGCGTACTGCTCGAGCGCCTGTTCGAACAGCTCTCGTTTGTTGCCAAACGTACCGTAGAGCCCGTAACGGCTGACGCCGGTCGTCTGCACGATATCCTCCATCGAGGTCTCGGAGTATCCCTTGGAGGCAAACAGATCGACGACCTGCCCCAGGGCAGTCGACGGATCAAAGTTGCGGGCTCTGTTCATGGCGAAGCAGAATAGTCGTTCTGATATGAGATGTCAACACGCTATTTTGGGGTAAGTCCCAGTTTCAGAACGATCGGTCCGGAAAGTCCGTCGGGAAGCCGGTTTTCAGCATCAAATCGGTTCCAGTGACTGTTAGCGACGAAGTAGAAATTATCGCCCCGAACCACGCCCAATGTGGGCTCATCGAACTCAGGAAGATTGGATGCCAGGGTTCGGCTCGCCTCGATCCTGAGACCGTCATCGCTGAGCCGATACGCGACGACGCGATGCGGACGAATGCCGTTCTGGATGGCGATCAACTCATTGTCATGGCGGTACAAGCCATCGATTCCGTAGTCAGTAGTTGAATCGGGGACAGCCAGTTTCACTTTTGACCCGTCTCGAGTGAGACGCGATACAGCCCGCCGATGTAGTCCGCCACGTACAGGAACCGTCCAGACGCATCGAGCACGAGACCCTGGGGCGACCCCATCTCGCCTGGATCAACGATGGTCGTGAATATTCGAGTAGCAACGTCGTATTCGTAGACAGCGCCTGACAAGCTATCGGTAGTAAAAATTGTGTCGTCTTTGATAACGAGATCGCCGAGCAACTGGGCGTCGGCATTTTCAGGAAGTATCGCCGAATGGGTCACATCCCCTGTCTCGGGATCGATGCGGAACAGCCCGGTCTTCCCTTCGTCGTCTCCAACAGCCGCCATTTGCGCAATGGCAGCGCTGGCAAACCATAAACTCCCGTCATCGTGAAAGCGCATGCCGAATACGCTCCAGTGGCCGGCCCGGTCGCTGATGATCTGCGGTTCGCCCGCCACCTTGATGAGCTGACCCCGGTGAATGCTACCCAGATAGGCGTTGCCGCTGGTGTCGAACGCAATCCCTTCGGGCACGAAGCGATCGATGTCGAGCTGTAACGCCACCTGTGCTTTGCCAACTGGTTTGTACAGGGTCTCAATGCCTTGCTGGTATGCGTCCCACCCAGGCATGTCCCGCAGCGCCGCAAACTCGTCCATCTCGTCGGCGCCGAAATCAATACCGCGGGTGAGAAGCGTGTTCAGTGTCTGTAGCGACGCGGCTGAATCGCCGCTCAGCACTTCAGCTAGCGCCAGATTGAAGAGCGCCCCGGGATAGCCGGGGCGCGCGTCGAGCGAATCCCGGGCGGCGACGACCATGGCGTCGTAGTCCTGCGCCTGGTAGGCAGCCACGAGCTCCGCGCGCGCGTCAGTGTACGTCGGCGGAAGCGTGTGGTACGACAAGCGGCACGAGTGCCGCGACAAATATGAACCTAGACCATCTCGTAGGAGACTTCATCACTGGCCAGCACCTCGTTTACTGCATCCCTGTTCATACGAGCCCCTTCTTATTGCTTGATGTCATGATACAACACGTAGGTAATACCCGTAGATTCGTTGCCGGGCGTCGGGCGCAGGCCTAGACTGCGTGTAAGAAGCCGGACAAAAAAACAATCAGGGGAGCTGTCATGCAATCCGTCTTAAGAGCCGCATTCTTCGTGGCCGTTTTCGCGCTCGCAAGTCCTGTCATTCTCGCCGATGACTGCGTTGACTGTCACCGCGACGAAACGCCCAGCATTGTGAACGACTGGCAGATCAGCCGGCACCATACCGAAGACGTAGGCTGCCGCGACTGCCACAAGGGTCGACACGAATCAGCGGACGATGTCGCCAAGCTCAGGACCGTAACCGCAGACACCTGCGCCAAATGCCATGAAGAGCGATTCGAGCAGTTCGCCAGGGGCAAGCATGCACTCGCGTGGGCTTCTGTCGAAGCCATGCCGACGACGCACGCCCTGCCGATGGCGCTGTCTCACGGAATGAAAGGCTGCGGCGGTTGCCACAAGCTCGGCCTCAAGGACGAAAACACCATTGCACAACTCAAGGACGAAGGCAGCATGTTCGGCCATGCGTCCTGTGACGCGTGCCATACACGCCACACCTTCTCTATCATCGAAGCGCAGCAACCGCAGGCATGCCAGACCTGCCACATGGGCTTCGATCATCCGCAGTGGGAAATGTGGTCAACTTCCAAGCATGGCGTTCGTTACCTGCTGGCGCAGAACGGCACCCTGCCTGCCGACACACCGGCCCCAACCTGCCAGGATTGCCATATGGTCGATGGCGATCATGAAGTAAGGACTGCCTGGGGCTTCCTCGCCGTGCGCCTGCCACTGCCCGAGGATGAGCAATGGGCGGCCGACCAGGCAACGATCCTGCAGGCGCTCGGTGTCCTCGACCCGGACGGGAATCCGACCGCGCGTCTGGATATCGTGAAAGCCGCTGACGTTGCGCGTCTGACGCAGGAAGACTTCGACCGCGAGCGCAACAAGATGATCGCCGTTTGCGAGGACTGCCATTCGAAGAACTTTGCGTTAGGCGAACTCGCCAAGGCCGACGACCTGATTCGCGAAGCGGATCACCTGCTGGCTCAAGCCATCCGCGAAATTGCGTCCTTATACGAAGAAGGCTTGCTGGAAAAACCTGAAGGATACGCCTATGCATTCCCGGATCTCCTGGCCTTCCACGATGCGCCGACGACGATCGAACAGACCTTGTTCGAGATGCACCTGAAGCATCGCATGCGGGCGTTTCAGGGCGCATTCCACGCTAACGCTGACTACGCACTGTGGTATGGCTGGAGCGAGATGGTCCGCGACCTGCAGCACATCAGGGAAGCAGCGAAAGAGATGCGCAGGCAAGCAGCAGCCACTCACTAGGCATCGGCATGGCCGCCGGCAGAACACCGGCGGCCATCAGGCGGCGCTGGCCTCGTTCGGCTCGTAGCCGAGGTTCGGTGCCAGCCAGCGTTCCGCCTCTTCGACACTGAGGCCCTTGCGCTCGGCATAAGACTCCAGCTGGTCGCGATCGATCTTGCCCACGGCAAAGTACTTCGCTTCCGGATGGGAAAAATAGAAACCGCTGACCGCAGCTGTCGGGTACATGGCATACGAGTCCGTCAACCTGAGTCCGATGCTTGCTTCGACGTCGAGTAAATCCCAAAGCTTGCCTTTTTCGGTGTGGTCCGGGCAGGCCGGGTAACCGGGCGCCGGACGAATGCCGTGGTACTTTTCCGCGATCAACTCGCGATTCGTCAGGGACTCCCCAGACGCATAACCCCAAAACTCCCGGCGGGTACGCGCATGCATGTACTCGGTCAGCGCCTCGGCGAGGCGATCCGCGAGCGCTTTGAGGACAATGGCGCTGTAGTCATCGTGATCTTTTTCGAATCGTTCGACATGCTCGTCGATACCAATGCCCGCCGTGACAGCAAATGCGCCAATGTAGTCGGCGTGACCGTTACCGGCTGGTGCAACATAGTCGGCAAGACACGACTGCGCATGTCCTTCTGCCTTGGCACGCTGCTGCCGCAGATGGACGAGGCGATGCCGGACCTCCGTCCGATCGTTATCGGCGTAGACGAGCACGTCGTCATGGCCGTCCGTGTTCGCCGGATAGAAGCCAAGCACAGCACGTGCCGTGAGCCATTTCTCTTTGATAATCCTGTCCAGCATGGCGGTGGCATCATTGAACAGCGAGGTTGCCGCCTCACCGACGATTGCATCATCAAGAATCTGCGGATACTTCCCGTGAAACTCCCAGGCGTTAAAGAACGGCATCCAGTCGATGTAATCACGCAAAACAGCCAGATCGACGTCATCGAAAACGCGGTGACCGGTAAAGCTCGGTGCTGGCGCCGAATACGCAGACCAGTCGATGTCGTGCTTGCGCTGGCGCGCCTGTGCCAGGGAAAGCTGTGGCTTCAAACGTTTTTTGTTCGCGTGCTGCTCGCGCCGGCGTGCATTATCCTTGCGCGTCTTCGCGACGATCTCGTCACGCGTCCCGGGCTCGACCAGCGCCTGCGCGACACCCACTGAGCGCGACGCGTCCTTGACGTAGATAACGGGACCCTCGTAGCGCGGCTCAATTTTCACCGCCGTATGTGCCGGTGAGGTCGTCGCACCTCCGATAAGCAACGGCAGCTCGTAATTCAGCCGCTGCATTTCGCTGGCAACGTGAACCATCTCGTCGAGCGATGGCGTGATCAGACCGGAGAGGCCGATGATGTTCGCGCCTTCGCGCTTTGCGGCTTCAAGGATCCTCTCGCACGAGACCATGACGCCAAGGTCGACAACCTCGAAGTTATTGCACTGCAGCACAACACCCACGATGTTCTTGCCGATATCGTGCACATCGCCTTTTACGGTTGCGAGTACGATCTTGCCGTTGGAGCTCCTCTTGCCGTCTTTCTCTTCCTCGATGAACGGCACGAGGTGACCAACAGCCTTCTTCATCACACGCGCCGATTTCACGACCTGCGGCAGGAACATCTTGCCGGCGCCGAACAGGTCACCGACGACGTTCATTCCCGACATGAGCGGCCCCTCGATCACATCAAGCGGCCGCGTCGTTCCCTGCCGCGCTTCTTCGGTGTCCTCGATCACGAATTCATCAACGCCATTGACGAGTGCGTATTGCAGGCGCTTCGATACATCGTTTTCACGCCACGACAAGTCCGCACCTTTGGCGGCGATACCGCTCTTCTGGTCTTTGTATCGCTCTGCGACCGTGAGCAGGTTCTCCGTCGAGTCAGGCGTGCGGTTGAGAACCACATCCTCGACGGCGTCGCGCAGGTCGGTCGGGAGATCCTCGTAAATCGCGAGCTGACCGGCATTAACGATACCCATGTCCATGCCCGCGCGAATCGCGTGATACAGGAACACGGAGTGGATTGCCTCGCGTACAACATTGTTGCCGCGGAACGAAAACGACACATTACTGACGCCACCACTGATCAGGACGTGCGGCAACAATGCCTTGATTTGCCGCGTTGCCTCGATGAAATCGAGGCCGTAGCTCGAGTGTTCCTCGATGCCCGTGGCGACCGCAAAAATATTCGGGTCGAAAATAATATCGGCCGGATCAAAGCCCACTTTCCCGGTAAGGACTTCGTAGGAGCGCTTGCAGATATTGACCTTGCGCTCGATCGTGTCGGCCTGGCCCTTTTCGTCGAATGCCATAATGATGACGGCGGCGCCATAGTCGCGGCAAAGCTCTGCCTGTTCGATAAACGACGCCTCGCCCTCCTTCATGCTGATCGAGTTAACGACAGCCTTGCCCTGCACACACTTGAGGCCGGCTTCGATAACCGTCCACTTGGACGAGTCGATCATGATCGGCAGGCGTGCAACATCGGGTTCCGACGCGATGAGGTTCAGGAACGTCACCATCGCCTTCTCCGAGTCGAGCATGCCCTCGTCCATGTTGACGTCGATAATCTGCGCGCCGTTGTCGACCTGCTGGCGAGCCACGGCGACTGCAGCCGCGTAGTCATCGGCCTCGATCAGGCGCCTGAAGACCGCCGATCCGGTGACGTTGCAGCGCTCGCCAACATTGGCGAAGAGATCGTCAGGACCGATATTGAAGGGCTCAAGTCCCGACAAGCGGCATCGCACCGGTAAATCGGGCACCTTGCGCGGCGCGCGGTTCTCTACGGCTTTGCCGAGCGCGCGAATGTGCTCCGGTCGCGTACCGCAACATCCGCCGATCAGGTTAACGAGACCGCTTTCGGCAAACTCGCCAACCACCGCAGCCATTTCTTCGGCCGTCTCGTCATACTCACCGAATTCATTGGGCAGACCTGCATTGGGATACGCGCTGACACGCGTGTCGGCAATACGCGCAAGTTCCGCGATGTACGGACGCAGCTCATCCGCGCCGAGCGCGCAATTCAGGCCGATCATGAACGGCTTGATATGCCGCACAGAGTTCCAGAACGCCTCGGTTGTCTGGCCAGACAGCGTACGCCCCGACGCATCCGTGATCGTGCCCGAAATCATGACAGGCAGCTCAATGCCCGTTGCGCGGAACGCCCGCTTCACGCCGACGATGGCGGCCTTGGCATTCAGCGTGTCAAAGATGGTCTCGATCAGGAGGAAGTCCACCCCGCCTTCTATCAGTGCGATCGAAACGACTTCATACGTATCGGCCAGCTGGTCGAAAGTGATGTTCCGAAAGCCCGGGTCGTTGACGTCTGGCGAGATCGACGCCGTACGATTGGTCGGGCCGAGCGCGCCAGCCACGTAGCGAGGCTTGCCGGTCTTGGCAGCAGCCGCATCAGCGCACTCGCGAGCGAGCCGTGCGGAGACGGTGTTCAGTTCGGTGACCAGTGATTCCATACCGTAGTCGGCCATCGACGGAGCGTTGGAGTTAAACGTGTTCGTTTCGATAATGTCGGCGCCGGCGTCGAGAAACGCGGTATGAATCTCACGAATCACTTCCGGGCGTGTGATCGACAACAGGTCGTTGTTGCCTTTCAGATCCGACTCCCAGTCGGCGAAGCGCTCACCCCGGTAGTCGTCCTCGGTCAGGCCATAGCCCTGGATCATTGTCCCCATGGCGCCATCGAGCAGCAGGATGCGCTCTTCGAGGGAGTTCAGGAGTGTGCTGATTCTGTCTTTACGTTCCATGGTTCTTTCTCAGGCTTCTGCGTGGGGCGGGCGTACGCCGAGCGCGTGGCAAATGGCAAACGCAAGCTCCGACCGGTTTAGCGTGTAAAAATGAAAATCGGAAATACCTTCGGCCTGCAATCGGCGCACCTGGTCGATGGCAATGCTGGCCGCGATCATCTGGCGCGTCTGCGCATCGTCCTCGAGGCCGGCGAACCACTGGCGTAACCAGTCGGGCACCGACGCACCGCAGGCTGCGGCAAATTTTTCGAGCTGTGGAAACCGGGTTATCGGCAGAATGCCGGGCACAATTGGCGTATCGATGCCGGCTGCCGCACAACGATCACGGAAGTTCAGGAACACATCGGTGTCGAAAAAGAACTGCGTGATGGCGCGTGTCGCACCGGCATCGAGCTTGCGCTTGAGGTTCTCCAGGTCGAAGTCGGCGTCCGGCGCCTCCGGGTGCACCTCGGGATACGCGGCGACGGAAATCTCAAAGTCACCCACTTTCTTCAGGCCTTCGACGAGATCCGACGCGTAAGCGTAGCCATCGGGATGCGGCTCGTACTGGTCGACGTCTTTTGGTGCATCGCCTCGCAGTGCAACAAGGTGTCGAACACCCATATCCCAGTACTCACGTGCGATATCGTCGATTTCACCGCGACTCGCACCGATACAGGTCAGGTGCGGCGCGGCTCGAAGATGCGTGTCCTTCATGATCCTGGCGACGGCGTTATGGGTACGCTCGCGTGTCGAACCGTCGGCGCCATAGGTGACCGAAACGAAGCTTGGTTCAAGCGCAGCAAGGCGATCGATCGATTGCCACATCGTCGCCTCCATCTTCTCCGTGTTGGGCGGAAAAAATTCGAACGACACGGCCGGTCTATCTTCAAGTCTTATATTCATGCGGTAGCCACCCCGAGCAACCAGCCCGGATTCTTGTCTGGGATCGACCGTGGCTGTGCGAGGCGTAGTCCCGTTTGCGCGGCCCAGTCGGCGAAGTCGGATTTGATTTGCTCTGCCGTGCGCTTGCCGGTAGCGGACAGCAGCAGTACGCGCCCGCCGGCCTTTAGCAGGCGCAGGGCTTCGGTGATCACATCGGTCGGCCGCTCGGCTTCGCCAAGCACGCCGTCGAGGATGATCGTGTCGAACTCCTGGTTGTCGAACGGCAACGAGTACATGTTGCCGTGGCGGAGTGAACAGTTTGGCGAGCCAGCGAGCAGCAACTCAGCCCGAGCCAGCCGCCGCGCGTCAGAATCGATATCAACCCCGACGACGCGATGTGCTCGTGTTGCCAGCAACTTGAGAATGCGGCCCTGCCCGCAGCCGACGTCCAGCAGATCGCCCAGCGGTGCCGCGACCGTCAGATCCACGAGCGCCTTGTGCAGCATGCGTTCATCGCCCGTTTGCACAAGCGGCGCGGGCTCATCTTCCGCGCGGAGCTTCCTGAGTTTCTCAACGTCACGTGCAAACTCGGGTTCGTCGTCGGGCAACAGCGCCAGCAAGCGTCGACGGGCCAGGGCCTGGTCACCGTTGGACGGCACACGGTAAAAAACATAGTGCCCGTCGCGAAAACGCTCCAGCAGATCCTCGGCGATCAGCTGCTTGAGATGCTGGGACACACGCGGCTGGCTGAGACCGGTGACATGCGTCAGCTCCGACACGCTGCACTCGGCGATGCCGCACAGGGCGACGAGCCGAACCCGTACGGGATCGGCCAGGGCCTTGAGCTGGTTCAGCAGTTTGTCCGTCGAAGCCTTCATATAAATATATAAGGATTGTTTTATATTTAAGGCCGGACAGTATACACCAGCGCTGGCCGAAGTCAGCAATCAATCAATAATTTTCCCGGGATTCAGCAGGTTAGAAGGGTCCAGCAGGCGCTTGAGACCCCGCATCAGCTCCAGCTCATTGTCATCGCGACTTAGGCCCAGCCAGGATTTCTTGTCGATCCCGATACCGTGCTCCGCGGAGATCGACCCGTCCAGGCCCTCGAGGCAACCGTAGACAATCGCATCGACGGCATCATGATGCGCATTGTCCGCGAAGGGTCTTACGAAGATATGCAGATTGCCGTCGGCGATATGCCCGAAGACTTCGAACACCGCGTCCTCTCGCCAGGCCAACAGACGCTCCTGCAACCTGGCCACGTAGGCCTCCATATGCCGGATGGGCAGACTGACGTCGTACAGGTACGCCGGCAGCGCCGCGTCAAACTCCTCGCGGATGCTCCAGAGTGCTCGACGCTCACCTTCCGACTTTGGCAGGACAGCGTCGACGATATCGCCACATTCCATACCGGCCTCGAGCAGGCGCTGGAATCGTTCTGCATCTGCCTCGGGATCAGCGCCCTCAGCCTCGGCAATCACGTAATACGGGTAGCTGCGATCGAGTGGTGGCGCGTGGCCGCCTTCACCGGTTACCGCGGTGATGTAGGAATTCCACATGACCTCGAAGGCGCTCAACGTGCCGGCGAGGTTGGTTTTCAAAGCACTGAGCTGCCGCGTTACGGCATCGAAGGAAGCGCAGGCGAACATCGCCGTGTCGCGGCTGCTGGTCTGCGGATAAAGCCGTACGACGACGCGTGTGATCACGCCGAGCGTGCCTTCGCTGCCAATAAACAACTGTTTGAGATCGTAGCCGGTGTTGTTCTTCAGCATCTGGTTCATCGACGAGATGACGGTACCGTCGGCCAGCACCGCCTCGAGCCCGAGCACGACATTGCGCATCATCCCGTAGCGCAGGACGTTGATACCGCCCGCATTGGTCGCAACCGCACCGCCGATGGTACAGCTGCCTCGCGCGCCGAAGTCGACGGGAAACAGAAAGCCCCTGTCAGCCACATGCTCCTGCACCGTTTGCAAAATGGCGCCGGCCTGGACGATCGCAACACCGTCCGCCGCGTCGACAGATTCGATGGCATCCATGCGTTCAAGCGACACAATGACGTCAGATGCGGTAGACGCCGCGCCCTGCACAATACCTGTCAGACCGCCCTGGACAACGACGCTCTGCCCGTGCTCATGGCAGATACGCATGGCCCGGCTAAGCTGCTCAGTCGTCTCCGGACGAACCAGGCATTTGGCCTCAGTCGGCGATGAGTCCCAGTAGGATGTAGCACGGTCGCGCAGGCGCTCTGCACCGACCACAAGGTCCGACCCCATTTCGTCCTGCAGCTTGCGAAGAATGCCTGTCACTGTTTATTGCACCGAGTCGGGACCGGATACCACATTATCCGCGAACAGCCGCTCGACATCGACCGCATCGAAATGGCGGCGGCGTCCGCAGTATTCGCAGATGATTTCGACATCGCCCTGTTCCTCCAGGGTCTGGCGCGACTCTTCCTCACCGAGCATCTTGAGAACGTCTTCGACCTTGCGCGCCGAGCAGCGGCAGCGGAAATTCACCGGACGCGGCTCGTAGACACGCACATCGTCCTCGGCAAACAGCTTGCCGATAAGCTGCAGACTCGTGTCACTGGCAAAATCTCCGGGCGACAACGTCTCGATCAGGAAATGCAGGCGATTCCAGTCGTCTTCGTCGAGCGACACGCCCGGAACCTGCTGCAGCAGAATTCCTGCAGCGAACTCGCCGTTAGCCAGCAGCGCCACATGACTCGGCACCTGGACCGAACGGGCAAAATAATGCTCGAGGCTTGCGGCCAGCGATGTGTCGTCGATGTCTACAATGCCCTGGTAAGGCCGATCGCCTGCCTCGACGGTTACCGCACAGTGTGCTTTGGATGTGAGCTCCGCAAAGCTCGTCGCCGCAGTACCCTCTTTAACCGTGGCCATGCCGCGCAGATCCAGTTCACTGGTGCATTGCATCACGAGCATTTGCAGCGTGCCCGAGCTCTGGATCTGCAAAGTGATGGCGCCGTCGAACTTGAGGCTCTGGGCGATCAGCCCGGTGGCCGCGGCCGCGTGGCCCAGCGTTTCCGTGACCAGGGCGTCATAGTCGTGGTCGCGCAGCATGCGCCGCCAGGTACGTGACAGGTGAATGAGTGCTCCCCGCAAGGGAAGCGCCTCGAACCCGAATGGCGTTACGCTGTCCGCGGACACGTCAGCCGGAAAGCTTGGCTTTCAGGATCTGGTTTACCTGTCCCGGGTTCGCCTGGCCTTTGGTCTCTTTCATCACCTGGCCAACAAAGAACCCGATCAGCCTGTCCTTACCCGCCCTGTACTCGGCTACCTGGCCAGGGTTTGCTTCGATGACCTTGTCGACGACCGCCTCGATCGCAGAGCTATCCGTAATCTGCTTAAGGCCCTTCGCTTCGATGACCTCGTCGGCCGACCCGTCACCCGCCCACATGGCCTCGAACACCTGCTTCGCGATCTTGCCTGAAATCGTATTGTCGTGAATACGCGTTAGCAATCCGGCCAGCCCGGCCGCCGCTACCTTGCTGTCGCCTATCTCCAGTCCGTCTTTGTTCAGCGCGCCGGAGAGCTCGCCGACAACCCAGTTCGCCACGAGCTGTGCATTCGCATCCGTCGCCCCTGCCGCTGCTTCGAAGTAGTCAGCAACCGGGCGCGAAATCGTCAGGATTGCCGCGTCGTCTTTCTTAACCGCGTACTCCTCGACGAAACGCTGTTGCTTCGCGTCGGGAAGCTCGGGCAACTGTGCGCGCACCGACTCGATGAAGTCGGCAGCAATCTCAACCGGCAGCAGATCGGGATCGGGGAAGTAGCGGTAATCGTTGGCTTCCTCTTTCGAACGCATCGAGCGCGTTTCATCCTTGTCGGAGTCGTAAAGCCGCGTTTCCTGCACAACCTCACCGCCGTCCTCGATCAGTTCGATCTGCCGCTCGACCTCAAAGTTGATGGCTTTTTCGACGAAACGGAACGAGTTCAGGTTCTTGATCTCCGCACGCGTACCAAATGCTTCCTGGCCTTTCGGGCGCACCGATACGTTGGCGTCGCAGCGAAACGAGCCTTCCTGCATGTTGCCATCGGAAATGCCCAGGTAGCGCACGATCGTGTGAATCTTGCGCATGTACGCAATCGCTTCCTTCGCTGAACGAATATCAGGTTCGGATACGATCTCAAGCAGCGGCGTACCGGCACGGTTCAGGTCGATACCCGATGACTTGTCGAGGCCCTCGTGAATCGACTTGCCCGCATCTTCCTCCAGGTGCGCCCGCGTGATGCCAATGCGTTTCTCGTTGCCGTCAGCAGCGGTGATGAACAACTCGCCGTGCTCTACGATCGGCAGTTCATACTGGCTGATCTGGTAGCCCTTCGGCAGATCCGGATAGAAGTAGTTCTTGCGAGCGAACACCGAGCGCGGTGCGACCGTGGCATTGACCGCAAGCCCGAACATGGCCGCCATGTGCACGACCTCCTTGTTCAGGACCGGCAATACACCCGGGTAGCCCAGGTCGACGAGACACGCCTGGGTGTTGGGCTCGGCCCCGTATGCCGTTGAAGCACCAGAGAATATCTTGGACCTGGTCGCAAGCTGCGTATGAATCTCGAGACCGATCACCACCTCCCAGCTCATGCGAAGTCCTCCGGGCAGGCCGTGTGCCAGTCGGTCTGTTGCTGGTACTGGTGTGCGCAGCGCAGCAGCGTGCTCTCGGCAAAGTGCGTGCCGACGAGATGCAGGCCAATGGGCAGGTCGTCAACGAATCCGCAGGGCACCGAGATCGCAGGCAGGCCCGCGAGGTTAGCGCCAATCGTGTAGATATCGTTGAGATACATCGTGATCGGATCATCGACCTTGTCGCCGAGCTTGAATGCCGGCGTCGGCGTCGTGGGGCCTGCGATGACGTCGACATCGGCGAACGCCTTCCTGAAGTCGTCGGCGATCAGCTGACGAACCTGTTGCGCCTTCAGGTAGTACGCATCGTAGTAACCGGCAGACAGCGCGTAGGTGCCCGTCATGATGCGGCGCTTCACTTCATCGCCAAAGCCCTCGCCACGACTGCGGCAGTAGAGGTCGAAAAGATCATCAGCATTCTCGGCGCGGTGGCCGAAGCGCACGCCGTCGAAGCGCGACAGGTTGGATGAACACTCAGCCGGCGCGACGACATAGTAGGTCGGTACCGACAGGTCGATATTCGGCAGGTCGACTTCAACCGTCGTGGCACCAAGCGACTCGAGCACCGCGATTGCTTCTTTCACCTTGACGGCGCAATCGGCATCCAGACCTTCATCAAAGTGCTGGCGCACGATGCCAACACGCAGACCCTTGATCGATTCGCCGATTTCTCCGAGGTAGTCAGGCACGGGCACGTCGACCGATGTCGAATCGCGTTCATCGAAGCCGGCCATAACGCCCAGCACGCGCGCCGCGTCTTCGGCGGTACGCGTAATGGTCCCAGCCTGATCGAGGCTGGACGCGAATGCGATCATGCCGTAGCGCGAGACCCTGCCATACGTCGGCTTGATACCAACGGTATTGGTCAGCGCCGCGGGCTGACGAATAGAACCGCCGGTGTCCGTGGCTGTAGCAGCCGGTGCAAAACGTGCGGCCACCGATGTGGCCGAGCCGCCCGAGGAACCACCCGGTGAGCGATCGAGATCCCAGGGGTTGTGGACAGGCCCGTAAAAACTGGTTTCGTTCGACGAGCCCATCGCGAACTCATCCATGTTGGCCTTGCCGAGGACTACAGCCCCGGCCGCTGCCATACGTTCGACAATCGTTGCGTCATACGGCGAAATAAAATTGTCGAGCATCTTCGAACCGCAACTCGTCTTGACGCCGCGCGTGCAGAAGATGTCTTTATGAATGACAGGCAGGCCGTTCAATATCCCGACATTTCCGGCAGCACGATCGGCATCAGCCTTCGCAGCCGCTGCGAGCGCAGCATCGCCTGTCACCGTGATCAGGGCATTGAGCTTCGCATCGTGCGTGGCGATGCGATCAAGCAATGACCGGGTAACGTCGACAGAGGTGAATTCGCCACGCTCGAGACCGGCAGTCAGCTCAGCCATTGTCAACGTGTGCAGAGCCATCACTCGATCACCTTGGGCACGAGATACAGGCCATCCGTCACGGACGCAGCGTTCTCCTGGTAATGATCACGATCATTCGGCTCAGTGACCGCATCCGGCCGTAGCCTCTGGGCGACGTCGAGCGGGTGCGCCATAGGTATGACGCCGCTCGTGTCCGCCTGGGACAGCTGATCGACAAAATCGACGATTTTGGAGAGCTTTTTGACGCTCTCGGCATACTCGTCTTCGCTTAATTTGAGTCGCGCCAGCGTTGCGATCTGCTGGACCTGGTCTTTATCGAGTGACACGGTATTTTTCCGCTAAATTCAACAGGGTTACCGGGACCCGCCGCGGCGGGCACGCAATAATACACGGCGCCTTGTGGAATGTCGTGCGCATTGCTAGATTACGCCGTTAATTCGTTTTTGGGATCCTGCCCCGCATGTTCAAGAATATCCTGGGTTATTTTTCGAATGACCTGTCCATCGACCTTGGCACCGCCAACACCCTGATTTACTCCCGGGGGCACGGCATTGTGCTCGACGAACCCTCCGTTGTGGCGATCCGCGAGGACTCCGCACGGGGTGGTCGCATCGTCGAAGCGGTCGGCATGGAAGCCAAGAACATGCTGGGACGTACGCCAGGCAACATTACGGCGATCCGGCCCCTGAAAGACGGCGTCATCGCCGATTTCACGGTCACCGAGAAAATGCTGCAGCATTTCATTCGGAAAGCCCACTCGTCACGGTACTTCCGCCCGAGCCCGCGCGTTCTCATTTGTGTGCCTTATGGCTCGACCCAGGTTGAACGGCGCGCTATTCGCGAGTCGGCTGAAGGCGCAGGCGCGCGCAAAGTACACCTTATAGATGAGCCGATGGCTGCGGCGATCGGTGCGGGCATGCCTGTCCACGAGGCGCGCGGCTCGATGGTGCTCGACATCGGTGGCGGCACCTCGGAAGTCGCGGTGATCTCGCTGAACGGTATCGTGTATGCGGCATCGGTACGCATCGGCGGCGACCGCTTCGACGAAGCGATCACCAACTACGTACGCCGCAATTACGGCATCCTGATTGGCGAAGCAACCGCCGAACGCATCAAGCATGAAATCGGCTCGGCATTCCCGGGCCAGGAAGTTCTCGAGATCTCGGTGAAAGGCCGAAACCTCTCCGAGGGCGTACCACGCAGCTTCACGCTGAACTCCAACGAAATACTCGAAGCCCTGCAGGAACCGCTGCAAGGCATCGTCGGGGCCGTCAAGGAAGCGCTCGAACAGACGCCTCCCGAGCTCGGCGCTGACGTTGCAGAGCGCGGTATCGTCCTGACGGGCGGCGGCGCCATGCTGCGCGACATCGACAAACTCCTGATGGAGGAAACCGGATTACCTGTCGTCATCGCCGACGACCCGCTGACCTGCGTCGCCCGCGGTGGCGGTCGGGTGATTGAGCTCATAGACGAGCATGGCCCCGCTGTATTCGGACTGGAGTAATCGTCGTTAGACGCGCTTAACGATGGTCGCGTCCCGAGGAAATAGCAGCAATCCAGCGCGCATACCGGCGCTGGGTTTGCGGGTTCTCACACTCATCATCATCAGTATCGTGCTGATGTATCTGGATCATCGCCAGAATCACCTCGACGGCATCCGCAAGGGCATCGGTGCGGCCGTCTACCCGGTACAGCTTGTAGTCGACGCACCCGTACGCCTGTGGGAGTGGCTCGGCGAGTCCACAACCTCACGCAATCAACTGGAACTCGAACTGGGCCGGCTGCAGGCCGAGCGCTTGCTCACCAATGCGCGTTTGCAACGGCTTACGGCACTTGAAGCGGAAAACGCCCGCCTGCGCGCATTGCTCGAAGCCCGCGCGACCGTTCGCGATGAAGTACGCGTGGCGGAGATCATGGCGGTAGACGCCAATCCCTACGAACACAACCTCATCATCGACATCGGCAGCCGCGACGGCGTGTATGACGGCCAGGCCATCGTCGATGCAGATGGCGTGGTCGGCCAGGTTATCCGTACCGGCGTCATGACGGCGCAGGCGGTCCTGATCAGCGACGCCGACCATGCGCTGCCCGTTGAAGTAAACCGCAACGGTCTGCGCACGATTGCGGTTGGCACTGGCGAGATTGATCGCCTTGACCTGCCGTTCCTGCCCAACAATGCCGACATCCGCGCCGGCGATCTCCTGGTCACCTCGGGTCTCGGCGGCGCATTCCCTGCCGGTTACCCGGTCGCCGTCGTCAATTCCGTAACGCGCATTCCGCAGGAGCCGTTCGCGGATGTAACCGCGACGCCGGCCGCAGCGCTCGACCAGGTTCGCGAGGTCATGTTGATCTGGTCAGCACCGCCTGTTACCGAGGAGGCCGACGAATGAGCAGGGATCGCGGCTCTCGCAGATTACCGGTCATCATCACGTTCATCGTGGGCCTGATGCTGACGGTGATGCCCCTGGCCGACTCTGTCGAGCCATTTCGCCCCGACTGGCTTGCGTTGGTGGTGATCTTCTGGGCGATGCAGTTACCGCGCACCTGGAGCGTCGGGTCTGCCTGGATCATCGGCATCGTGCTCGACGTCTCCTATGGCACCCTGCTCGGCCAGCACGCGCTGGCACTCTGCGTGATCGCGTTCGCGACCGTGCGCTTCCACCTGCTTATGCGTGTCTTCCCGTTGTCGCAGCTGTCGGCCACGATTTTTGCGCTGCTTGCCTTGTATCAGTTCATCCTGTTCTGGGTGAATGGCGTCGCCGGTGTTTCGGCGCCGACAATTACGTATTGGGCACCGGTCATCACGGGCACACTGATCTGGCCGTTCCTCTTCATGTTCCTTTCGGGAGTTCGTTACAGTTCCCGGTCGGGACGCTAGAGAGGTGGTCCCGGCACCATGAGCGGTCTCCTGTCACCCATCAAGGATGTCCATTCCGAGCGCCGCCTGTTTCTTGCGCGCGTTATCCTGGCGATTGTCGTCTCGCTGCTGCTGATGGGCACCGTGGTCGCGAGACTGGTACAACTGCAGGTCGTCGATCACGAGCTGTTTGCAGAAAAGTCACAGGGCAACCGGGTCCGTATCGAACCTGTTCCACCGATTCGAGGGCTCGTATTCGATCGCAAGGGCCGCGTGATTGCGGAAAACCTCCCGGCCTACCAGCTGGAGCTGATTCCCGAGCAGGTTAACGACCTTGACGACACACTCAATCGGCTCGCATCGATCAATCTCATCGAGTTCGAGGACATCCAGCGTTTCAAGGACCTGAGCCGCAGCGGGCCGCGCTTCAAGCCAGTCACGCTCAAGTTTCGGCTGACGGAAGAGGAGATCGCGAACTTTGCCATTCAGCGGCCGCGCTTCCCGGGCGTCGATTTTCGGCCGCGCCTCGTGCGGCACTACCCGGATGGCGAACTCGTGGCCCACGCCGTTGGCTACGTCGGCGCGTTGAGTACACAAGACCTGCAGCGCCTCGACCCTGCGAGCTACGCCGGAACGTCACACACGGGCAAGACCGGCGTGGAAAGCAGTTTTGAATCGGACCTGCATGGCGATGCGGGGTATCGCCATCTCATTGCCAATGCTCGCGGCCGCCAGGTACCGAGTGACACCAGCGAACTGCTCGACTCGCTGCCCGTCGACCAGGCACCTGCGCCAGGGGCCAATGTCTACCTGACCATCGACCTGGACCTGCAGAGGATCGCTGCAAAGGCACTTGAGGGCCGGCGTGGGGCATTGGTGGCGCTGGACCCGAGAAACGGGGAGATCCTCGCGCTGGTGAGTGCCCCGGCATTCGACCCGAACCTGTTTGCCGTCGGCATGTCGATATCGCAGTACCGCGAGCTGAGCGACAATCCGGACCGGCCGCTGTTCAATCGTGCCGTGAGCGGTACTTATCCGCCCGGCTCGATCATCAAGCCCATACTCGCGTTGGCGGCGCTCGAGACCAATGCCACCAACCTGACACGCAAGACTATCTGTCACGGCTACTTCCAGCTGCCTAACGACGAGCACCGGTACCGTGACTGGAAACCAGAGGGCCATGGCCCCGTCGACCTGCACGATGCGATCGCGCAATCCTGCGATGTGTATTTTTATGAAATCAGCGGCGTAGTCGGCATTGATAACATGCATGACTACCTCGACCGCTTCGGACTGGGCACGAAAACGGGCGTTGATGTCGGCGGTGAGAGCTCGGGGCTGGTGCCGTCGCGCGAGTGGAAGAAGAACCACTTTCGGGACCGCGACAACCAGCGTTGGTATCACGGCGAAACCGTTATCGCCTCAATCGGCCAGGGCTATATGCTCGCAACGCCTCTGCAGCTCGCTGCGGCGGCCGGCGCGCTCGCAACCCGCGGCGAACGGTACCGGCCGCACATGGTCGCCGCGGTCGAAGATGTGCTAACCGGCGAGCGCCGCATGGTGCAGCCAGAACGCATGGCCGATGTCGAAATCGGCAACGACTTCTACTGGGAAAACGTGATCGACGCGATGCATGACGTGATGCAGGGCCCGCGCGGCACCGCACGCGCCGTCGGTTCCGGCGCGCCTTATGAGATGGCGGGCAAGAGCGGCACGGCCCAGGTCGTGTCAATCGCACAGGACGAGGAATACGATGACGCGGAACTTGAGGAGCGGCAGCGTGACCACGCCTTGTTTATTGCTTTTGCGCCGCTTGACGACCCGCGCATTGCCGTGGCACTGATTGTCGAGAACGGTGAAAGCGGCAGTGGTGTCGCGGCGCCGATAGCCAAAGCCATCATGGATGCGTACCTGGGGTTCGGTGACGATGCGTCTTAGCGATACACAAAGACTGTTCGCACCCGACGCGGTACCGATGACGAGTTTTTCCGGCATCCTGCGGCGCCTGCATATAGACGGTCCCCTGCTTGGTGCGCTGTTGTTCATCTGCGCCTTCGGGCTGTTCGTTCTTTACAGCGCTGTTGGCGAGAGCAATCGCCTGCTCATCAACCAGATGGTGCGCATCGGGGTGGCATTTGTGGCCATGTTGATCGTTGCACAACTACCACCCGATTTCCTGCGGCGCTGGACGCCCTGGGGCTACGCCGCCGGCCTGATTCTGCTGGTGCTCGTGCTGACACAAGGCGACGTCGGCCAGGGAGCGCGTCGCTGGCTCGATCTCGGTATTCGTTTCCAGCCTTCCGAAGCCATGAAGCTCGGCGTGCCAATGATGACGGCGTGGTACCTGCATGACCGCCAGATTCCGCCCCGGCTGGGGCAGCTCGTCATCATCGCCGTCATGATTGCCGTGCCGACGCTGCTTATTGCGAAGCAGCCCGACCTCGGTACGTCCCTGCTCATTGCGGCCTCCGGCATCATCGTCATCGTGCTGGCGGGGATGTCATTGCGGCTGATGCTCGGCCTGGTCGCCGCCGCCGTACCCGGCGCACTTGTGCTCTGGAATTTCATGCAGGATTACCAGAAACAGCGCGTCCTGACACTGCTCAATCCGGACAGCGACCCGCTCGGCGCCGGCTACAACATCATCCAGTCGAAGATTGCGCTCGGCTCCGGCGGCATGTTTGGCAAGGGCTGGACCAATGGTTCGCAGGCACAGCTGGAATTCCTGCCGGAACGCGATACCGACTTCATCTTCGCCGTGCTTGGCGAGGAATTCGGCCTGCTGGGTGTCCTGACGCTGCTGGTACTCTATATGTTCGTCGTCGGACGCGGGCTGTACATCGCTGTACAGGCGCGTGACACCTACTCGCGCCTGCTCGCCGGCTCCATCAGCCTGACGTTCATGGTCTATGTATTCGTGAACACGGCCATGGTCACAGGCATTGTGCCTGTCGTCGGCGTGCCGTTACCACTCGTCTCCTTCGGCGGCACCTCGATGGTGACGCTGATGGCGGGTTTCGGTATTCTGATGTCCATTCACTCGCACCGGAAATTGTTGCCGCACTGATGAAAAATCGCTTACTCGCAGTCGCTGCGATCTTCACCATTTCCGTTTCCTGCTCACAGGCTGCCGACAAGACGTTCGTGGACGTAACGCGTCCGGATGTCGCGGCGTTCATCGATGAGATGGTTGCCGAGCACGAATTCAGCCGGGACGCGCTCGCCGACGTCCTCGGCAAGGCCGAAATCAAGCCGTCCATCATCAAGAAGATCTCCACGCCCGCCGAGAAGAAACTGAGCTGGGGCGAGTACCGCAAGATCTTCATTACGAAAGAGCGCATCGCGGCCGGGACAACCTTCTGGCTGGAGAATCGCGAGATGCTCGAGCGTATCCAGCAGGAATCCGGCGTGTCCGTCGAAATGATCGTCGGCATCATCGGTGTTGAGACCTACTACGGCCGCATCACGGGCAGGGACCGCGTTATCGATGCGCTGGCTACCCTGGCTTTCGACTATCCGCCGCGCTCGAAATTTTTCCGCAACGAGCTTGTGCAATTCCTGATTCTTGCGCGCGAGGAGGAAATCGATGCGACTGTGCCAGTCGGGTCCTACGCGGGCGCGATGGGACGACCACAGTTCATGCCATCGAGTTTCCGCGCGTACGCTGTCGATGCTACGGGCGACGGTAAGCGCGATATCTGGAACAACTGGGCTGATGTGGCGGGTAGCGTTGCCAACTACTTCGTCGAGCATAAATGGCGATCAGGCGAGGAAGTGGCGAGCCAGGCCACATTGAGCAATCGCTGGGTGGGACCGGTGCCAGAGCCGAAGAACAAGCTCAAGGCCGCCGCGACGGTAGAATCACTCAGCAAGCAGGGCATCGTATTCGCGACGGACCTGTGCGCGGACAGCAAGGGCGAACTCCTGACTTACGAGGGTGACGGTGGCACCGAACATTGGGTCGGCTTCCACAACTTCTTTGTCATCACCAAATACAACCGCAGCGCGATGTACGCGCTTGCGGCGCACCAGCTCGGCCAGGAAATCGCGCGCGAGGTAGCAGCTAATGCAGGCTAGGTTGCCGCTGCTGGCAATCAGCCTGTTCGCGCTTTCCGCCTGCGGCGGCAACAAGGTCCGAGGTGATGGGCCGCCGTCGGGTAGCTCGCGCATCCCCGATATGCGTGGCGAAGTTACGCCGCGTCCCGAGAAACGCAGCCGCTACGGCAACGGGCCGGTCTACGAGGTTTTCGGCAAACGCTACACGGTCATGCCGTCGAGCTCGGGTTACCAGGAACGCGGCGTTGCATCCTGGTACGGCAAGAAGTTTCACGGCAACCTGACGTCGAATCGCGAACCCTATGATATGTACGCGATGACGGCGGCGCACAAGACGCTGCCGCTGCCAACGTACGTGCGCGTGCGCAACCTGCGTAACGACAAATCCATTATCGTCCGCGTCAACGATCGCGGGCCTTTTGTGCACAACCGCATCATCGATCTGTCCTATGCCGCTGCCATCAAGCTCGACATGATCAAGGACGGCACAAGTCTCGTTGAAGTGACAGCGATCAGTTTCGACCCGCCGGCTGGCGACAGGCCGGTAAGGCGGCCTGTCGGGGGGCCGTCAGGCCCGGTCGCGGCTGAAGCCGCTCCCACAGGGGCTGAAGCCGCTCCCACAGGGACTGAAGCCGCTCCCCAGGGGCTGAAGCCGCTCCCACAGGGACTGAAGCCTCGTCCACAGCGGCTGAAGCCGCTCCCAGGGAATCGGCCGACCACCCGATATATGTCCAGGTCGGTGCCTTTGGCGATCGATCAAATGCCCAGCGGCGGCTCGGTGCATTGTCGCTGGCCGGTATCAAGGATGCCTTTATTCACGAGGAACGCTCAGCGGACCGCGTGCTCTACCGGGTCCGAATCGGACCCGTAGCGGATGTCGTGCAGTACGACGTGCTCGTTGAGGAGCTCGAGGGCATCGGGATAACCGATCCTTACCTAATTTCCGATTAGCCGCGTACAATACGCGCCCAAACCGATTCACCTGTTTCAGAGGCCACATGTCTACACGTTTGTCCTGCGCCCTTCTCGCCCTCGTTTTTCTTTTTGCGACAAACACTTACGCGCAGTCAGCGATGCCTACCCCGGCGCCGCCGATCGTCGGCGCCAAGAGTTATCTCGTTATCGACGCCAGGACCGGGCACGAACTCGCGTCCCTTGACCCTGACTCGCCGCTTGCACCGGCCAGCCTGACCAAGATCATGACGACGTATGTGGTCTTTATGGCCCTCAGGCAGGGGCAGATCCAGCTCGATGACGAAGTTACGATTTCCGAGCGGGCCTGGCGCATGCCTGGGTCGCGCATGTTTGTCGAAGTCGGTACGCGGGTGACGATCGAAGATCTGCTGATGGGGATGATCGTACAGTCCGGTAACGACGCAAGCGTCGCGCTGGCCGAACATATCGCCGGTACCGAGGGCGTGTTTGCCCAGATGATGAACCAGTACGCCCAACAGCTGGGCATGCTCTCGAGCCACTTCCTCAACGCTACGGGACTGCCTGCAGAAGGTCATGTAACCACCGCGCGGGATCTCGCGACTCTGGCGCGCGCTATTGTCCAGGAATTCCCCGACTATTACTTATGGCATGCGGTCAAGGAATTTACGTATAACGATATCAAGCAGAGCAATCGAAACTCCCTGTTGTGGCGCGACCCGTCAGTCGATGGACTGAAAACCGGCCACACGGACGAAGCCGGCTACTGCCTGGTCTCCTCGGCCCAGCGCGATGGCATGCGTGTCGTCGCCGTCGTGCTCGGAACCTCGAGTACCAAGGCGCGCACGAATGGCAGCCAGGCTCTCATCAACTACGCATTCCGGTTTTTCGAAACGCGGCTGCTGTACAAAGCGGGCGAAGAAGTGACGACAACACGCGTCTGGAAGTCTGAGAACATCACCTCTCGACTCGGCGTACTCGAAGACCTGTACATCACGGTGCCAAGAGGCAGCTACGAAAAACTCGAGTCCACGCTCGACATTCCTGCGATCGTCGAGGCCCCGATTGCAGCCGGGCAGCCTGTCGCCGAATTGAAAATCAGTCTTGGCTCAGACCCGCTCCTGAGCACGCCGTTGCGTGCGCTCGATGACAATCCGACCGGTTCGTTCTGGCAACGTACCAAGGACAGCATCAGCCTCTGGTTCGAATAAGCATGACTGAAGAATCTGTAATCGAATTTCCCTGTGAGTTTCCCGTCAAGATGATGGGGCATAACTCACCGGATTTTCGTACGACGGCGCGAGCGCTGATTGAGAAACATACAGGCACAGTCGGGGACGGCGCCGTAAAAGAGTCGCTTAGCCGCAATGAGCGTTTTGTATCGATCACCATTACGGTCACAGCGACGAGCCAGCAACAACTCGATGACATTTACCAGGACGTTTCCGACCACGAAGACGTCCTTATGGCGCTGTGAAGACACGCTATCTCGGCCGCCAGGACTACGTGCCGCTATGGCGCGAGATGCAGAAATTTACGGACGAACGTGACGCGTCAACGCCGGACGAAATCTGGTTCTGCGAACACCCACCTGTCTTTACGCTCGGACTCAATGCAAGCAAAGAGCACCTGCTCGCACCCGGTGACATTCCCGTCGTGCAAATTGATCGCGGTGGCCAGGTCACGTTTCACGGACCCGGCCAGCTCATGGTCTATCCGCTGATCGACATTCGACGCGCCAATATCGGCGTACGCACACTGGTCACCGCACTGGAACAAAGCGTCGTAGACCTGGCGGCCGAATTCGACGTCACGGCGGCGGCGCGAGCGGACGCGCCAGGCGTTTACGTGGAAGGCAACAAGCTGGCAAGCGTCGGGCTTCGGATCCGGCGTGGTTCGAGCTTTCACGGCATGGCGCTAAATGTGGACGTCGACCTCGAGCCGTTCACGCGTATCAATCCCTGTGGCTACGCGGAACTCGAGATGACCGACCTGCACCGGCTGAGCATAGACTTGCTGCTTGAGGAAACGTCGGAAAGACTCTTGCCTCATCTTCTGCACCACCTCGGGCTGGAGGCCTAAATCGTGAATAGCAGAATACTGTTGCTGCTGACCCTTTGCCTGGTTGTGCCTGATGTACCGGCATCGGAACCTGAAAGCGATTCGGCCGCCTGGGAAATTGCTCGCCTGTATCTCATCAAGCGGGGCAAGAAGTATTCGCGGGGCCATGCGCTCTACATGACCGATGCAAGTGGGCCGGCACTCGGTTTTAGCTGTCACCGGCAGAAACTCTACGCATTCGTCTCGGTCGTGCCGCTGTCACTCGGCGACGTATTGAAAAAGTGGTTTCGTAATCCGGCGGAGTGGAAGGCTACGTACCAGGTCGACGACGATCCCGCGCGATCTGAAACCTGGATCTGGACCTATAACGGCAAGGTATTCATGTCCCTGCCCGATGACTCATCGAACTACCTGCTCCAGGCTGCAGGACGCGGCGCAAGCATCGAGTTTCAGCGCAAGGGCGGTGACCCCGTTAAATTCGATATCCCGGCCGTCTACCAACCGCGGTTAGAGCGGTTTACACAAGAATGCGGCCTGGGCCCTGGAAGGCGCGACGCCCCAGGGATGTGATCGGCTACAGGGCTGCGAGGCGTTCCGGGGTGCCCACGTCCGCCCAAAGACCTTCGTAGAGTGAACCAGACAACTGGCCGCGATCTGCGGCTTCGCGCAGCATCGGTGCCAGCGGGAAGCGCCCTGCTTCACACCCGTCGAAGAATTCGGGTCGATAGATCGCGACACCGCTGAAGGTATATGCCGCCGAATCGCCATTGCGAATCAGCCCGTCCTCAATATCGAAATCGCCGTGATCCCGGTAGTCCGGCGTCGGCACCATGACGAGGTGCCCAAGGTGACTGTCCCCCAGTTGTACGCTCGGCACTGGCATATCCGTGTAGATGTCCGCGTTAACAACAAGAAACGGATCGGTGCCAAGTGTTGGCAGTGCTTTGTGAATGCCGCCGCCTGTCTCGAGAATATCGTCGCCTTCCTGGCTGTAGATAATCTCGAGGCCGTAGCGTTTACCCGAACCTATGCGCTCGACAATCTGGTCGCCGAGCCAGCCGAGATTGATGACGACGGTCCGGATGCCTGCCGTCCTCACAGTGTCCAAGTGACGTTCGAGCAGACTCCGGCCTCGCACCTCGACCAGGGACTTCGGGATCTTCTCCGTCAGCGGCCGCAGGCGTTCACCACGACCTGCCGCAAGAATCATCGCCCTCATTCTGTGGCGTCCATGCCGGGCAGAACCCGCGACTCGATCAGCTCGATAACGAATCCGAGTTCCGGGTAACGCGGACCGAGTTCAACAATGTACGACAGTGTCCGCGGAACATCTGTCAGGTAGGCTAACTTGCCGTCACGGTGACCTAGTCGTGCGAATATTCCGGCCGCTTTCAGGTGCCGTTGCGCACCCATAAGCTCAAAGTACCGGCGGAATTGTTCTTCATCGATACGTTCGCGAAAGGCCGCTTCAAGACCGTTGAAGAACTCGAGCGCCCATTGCCAGACCTGCTCGGCGGGCCATTGCACGTAGCAATCCTTGAGCAGCGACACGAGGTCGTAGGTCAGCGGACCTTCAACGGCATCCTGAAAGTCGAGTATTCCGGGATTGTCGGCTGCGGTCAGCATCAGGTTGCGGGAATGGTAGTCACGATGCACGAACACCTGTGGCTGATCGAGTGCATTTGCAAGCAGCAGGTCGCAGCAGTCCTGCCAGGCCTGTTCGGCCTCATCGCTGAACTCGATATCGAGATGTGTCCCGCAGAGCCAGTCATGAAACAGTGAGAGTTCAAAGCGCAGCAACGTATCGTCGTAGGGTGGCAACTGCGACTGATACGCAGCGCCACGCCTTTGCATTGTAAGCAATGCCTGTATTGCGTCGCCGTACAATTGTGGCGCGGTGGCTGGATCTTCGAGCAACACGTCCAGGTATTGGCGACTGCCCAGGTCGCTCAGCAACAGGAAACCGTCATCGAGGTTGGCTTCGATAATTCGAGGTGCGTTCAGTTGCATGGCTTCGAGGTAGCCGGCCACGCGCAGGAACGGCAGGCAATTCTCCTGCTCAGGCGGCGCATCCATTGCGATGAAACTATTTACCCCCGACTGCAATCGAAAATAGCGACGGAAACTCGCATCGCCAGATGCGGGTACAGGCTCGCTGCCGGCGACGGCGTCGATGCCGCTGGTCCACGTCTTTAATGCGGCGAGGCGGGCATCTGCCGGGGTTTTGGGGCTCTCGATGTCGGATCTCCGTAACGCGTTGAAGGACCTAATAAACTATGCGAAGGTAACAAATCCAAATGCTTGATAACATCCCGTTACTACAAGCCCCGGCCCACAGCTGATCCGAACACTGTTTTGTCCGCGAAACCACTGATTTTTGTCTGCACCCTGTTGGCCGTGACACATGCGCACGCTGCCGATGATCTGGCGTGCCAGACGTCCATAGGCAAGCCGTTATCGGCCGATTCGCCGTTCAGCACGGTCATTACCGACAATCCAGAGACCATCCTGTTTGAGCTCGGCTCATTTGAAATGCAGCTGGGCGACGACCCGAGGGCCAGCATGAGCGGCGGCGTGTTGCTGCGCCGTGACGACAAGCTTGCGGCCGCCGAGGCCGCGCGCTACGACCCTGAACAGCGCGCATTGTTCCTTGAGGGCGGCGTGCGCTACGAGGACCCGGGCACACTGATCCTGAGTCGACTGGCCGAATTCGGGTATGGGACGGGCCGCATTCGATTCGAAGGGGCGGAATTCTCGCTGGGGAGCAGCAATGCGCGCGGTGCTGCCGACGCCCTGGAAATCAATGAGAACGGCACCCTGTCACTGGGTGGCGTCGAATATACGACCTGCCCGCCGGGTTCAGAAGACTGGCTGCTGCAGGGCAAGTCCATTGTGCTCGACACGCGGGAAGGTGTCGGTACCGCGAAAAACATGAAGCTGCGCTTCAAGAACGTGCCCATCCTGTACCTGCCGTACATCTCGTTCCCGATCAGTGACGCGCGCAAGTCCGGCGTATTGACTCCTGAAATCGGCAGCGCCGGCCGCAGCGGCAACGAAATCCGTGTCCCGTATTACTGGAACATCGCGCCAAGCTACGACGCGACCATTACGCCGCGCTTGTTAACGAGCCGCGGACTGCAGCTTGAAACGAACTTTCGCTACCTGACTGAACGTAACGAAGGCAGCGTGACGGCCGACTATCTGTCTAACGACAGCATTGTCGACGATTCGCGTCATCAGCTGCGCTTCAACCACCGTACATTGTGGAACAACCGCTGGCGCAACCGGATCAATTTCAGGGAGGTGTCGGACAGTCAGTACTTCGAGGACCTGGGCGGTAGCCTGAGTATCTCGAGTATCACGCACCTGAATCGCAACGCCAGCTTCGACTACTACTCAGAGCATCTGTCGTTCTTCGCGCAGGCCCAGGACTACCAGACAATTGACGATGCGATATTGCCGGTCGACGAACCCTACCGCCGCCTGCCACAGATCCTCGTCAATGCGCACTGGCCTGTTAGCTTCTTAAAGCTGGGCCTCGACAGCGAACTTGTGAACTTCGATCGAGACGTGGGCGTAACCGGATGGCGATTCAATGCGACGCCGTCCGTCGAAATCCCGATCAGTCGCCCGGGCTGGTTCTTCACTCCCGCGATTGCGCTGGACTACACGCGCTACGACCTTGCCGATACCCTGCTCGGAGCTGAGACGGATCCGGCGCGCACCGTGCCGATTACCAGCGTCGATACGGGACTCGTGCTCGAGCGCATGATGGCGGGAGCCAATCGCATCCAGACCATCGAGCCACGATTGCTGTACGTCAATATTCCGTATCGCGACCAGGATGGACTACCTGTGTTCGACACGATTGCACCGGACATCAATCTCGTGCAGCTCTATCGAAAGAACAGGTTCCTGGGCGGCGACCGCATCGGTGATACGGAACGGGTCAGTGTTGGCGTAACGACGCGCGTGCTCGACCTGGACTCAGGCCGTGAGTTAATGACGGCGACAATTGGCCAGACGCGTTACTTCAGCGATCGCGATGTAGCTCTGCCCGGCATGCCAGTGTCGACCTTCGAAACGTCGGACTACATCGCACAGGTGCGCTTTGGCTTGCTCAGAAACGTCAATTTCGATATTGGACACCAATGGGGTACCGGAGAGAACGGCACCACAAAATCCGAAGCCCGTCTGCAATACCGCCCCGCCAACAACCGCATCCTGAACCTCGCGTATCGCTTCCGTCGAGATTCACTCGAACAAGGCGATCTTTCGTGGTCATGGCCGATGGCCTCGCAGTGGAATTTCGTCGGCCGCTACAACTATTCATTCCGCGACGAGGAGGTCCTCGAGCAGTTTTTTGGCCTCGAGTACGAGAGCTGCTGCTGGGGTCTGCGCCTGGTTTCCCGCCGCCACATTTCAACGCGCGACGGAACTCGCGATTCCTCGTTTGGTCTGCAATTGGTACTGAAAGGAATGACGAGCGTCGGCACAGCAGCTGACAAACTCCTCGAACGTGGTATTCTTGGCTATTCTGCAGATCTCAGGTAGTAAAAATTGTTAAAATTCAATAGGTTATGCGCTGTCGCCGCATTGGTCGCTGCGCCCGTTGTCGTCGCCGACGAACTCTCCGAGACGGGGGAGTTTCTGGACGGCGTCGCCGCCGTCGTCAATGAGGGTGTCGTCCTCAAGAGCCAGCTGAATGAGCAACTGGAAACCATTAACGCGCGCGCAGCCGCCCAGGGCATGCAGTTACCGCCCGCCGAGGTACTCCAGGAACAGCTTCTCGAGCGCCTGATTCTCGCGGAGATCCAGCTGCAACGAGCTGAGCGGATCGGCCTGAATGTCGGTGACGAAATGCTCAACCGCGCCATTGGGAGTATCGCCCAGGAAAACGGTGTGCCTTTCGAAGACATGCCTCGTCTGCTTGCCGAGGATGGTGTCGACTATGGTGCGTTCCGCCGTCAATTGCGGGAAGAAATCACCATCAGTAACCTGCGCACCATCGAGGTTGGGGAAAGCATCAATGTTTCGGAGCGCGAGATCGAACAGTGTGTTGCCGATCTCGAGGGCAACGTCGTGGCCAACTCCGAATATTCGTTGTCCCATATCCTCTTCACGATGCCAGAAGGAGCCAGCGCCGCCGAGGTCAAGAAAGCAGAAGATCTCGCCAACCAGGTCTATGCCCAGATTCAGAACGGTGCCGATTTCCGCGAGATGGCCGTTCGCTACTCGGCCGGCCCGACCGCTCTCGAAGGTGGAACGCTTGGCTGGATGCAGGGGCAGCAGGTCCCTACCCTGTTCACCGACGTACTGCAGGACATGGGCAAAGGTGATGTAGCGCCGCCCATTCGTGCCGCCAGTAGCTTCCATATCGTTAAGGTCGACGACCTGCGGAGCGCCGTTCAGCGCAGCGAGATCGAGCAGGCTAATGTTCGCCACATCCTGATCATGCCGAACGAAATCATCGATGACGCAACAGCGAAGCAGCGACTTGATGAAGCGCTCGCAAAGATCCGTGCCGGCGAGGAGGATTTTGGTGAGCAAGCCAAGTTGCTGTCCGACGACCCGGGTTCGTCCAATCTTGGTGGTGAGCTTGGCTGGGCCAGTCCCGAAAGTTTTGCTCCCGAGTTCGCGCAGACCATCCGTGACAGCGAGCCAGGGGTTATCTCCGAACCATTCCGGACGCAGTTCGGCTGGCATATTCTCGAGGTCCTGGAACGTCGCGTTTACGACAACACCGAGGACCTGAAGCAGCGCAACTGTGGGTCCAAGATCCGTCAGGGCAAGATGGAAGAAGAGTCACAGATCTGGATACAGCGCCTGCGTGACGAAGCTTTCGTCGAGACGCGCATCTAGTGTCCAGACGCTGAGATGCTGTGGCCCTCACCAAACCTCTCGTAATTACTGCCGGCGAGCCCGCTGGCGTCGGACCGGAGCTGTGTAACGCCCTGGTCGACAGCCCATACGCCAACGATCTCGTCGTCATTGGCGACCAGCGGCAGCTCGACGAGCGCCTGCGTGTCATCGACATGCCCTTTCCGGTCAATGTCGAGCCCGGTCTACCGGACCCGGCGAATGCCGGTACCCTGCTGGACGGGCTTCGTGCTGCAGCAAGAGGCTGCCTCTCAGGCGAATTCGCGGGCATGGTCACGGCGCCGCTTGCGAAGAGTGTCATAGCGGACAGTGGCGTGGCGTTTACCGGTCACACCGAATTTCTCGCGGAAGTAACCGAGGCCACTCATCCCGTCATGATGCTTGTGGCCGGCGATCTGCGCGTTGCGCTGGCGAGCACACACATGCCCCTGCGTGACGTGGCTGACTACCTCACGCCTGATATTCTCAAGCGCGTGCTGCGCATTCTGCACACGGACCTGCGGGATAAGTTCGGCATCGATGAACCGGATATCGTTGTTTGTGGCCTGAACCCGCATGCAGGCGAAGCCGGCCACCTTGGCCGTGAAGAAATCGAAGTCATCGCACCGGCACTTGATGAACTGCGTGCCGAAGGTCTCAGGCTGCGCGGGCCGATGCCAGCCGACACGGCGTTCACACCGGCCGCGGGTCACAAGGATGCTGTACTCGCGATGTACCACGACCAGGGCCTTCCCGTACTCAAGTACGCGGGCTTCGGACACGCAGTCAACGTTACGCTCGGTCTGCCCATCATTCGTACTTCTGTTGACCATGGCACCGCCTTCGACATTGCCGGCACCGGTACCGCCGATCCGGGCAGCCTGCTGGCTGCCGTCGAGCTTGCGGCAAGCATGGCGCAAAGCTGATGGCCAATCACCGCCCACGCAAACGATTCGGTCAGCACTTCCTGACCGATCCCGGTGTTATCGATGCCATCATCCGGGCCATACACCCGACCAAAGACGATGTAATTGTCGAAATCGGTCCCGGTCAGGGTGCGATTACCGATGCGCTGGCCCGTAACGCCGGGCACCTGCATGCGGTCGAGCTGGACCGTGACCTCGTCGCGCGCCTGCGCCGTCAATACGACGGCAATCCCAACGTAACCGTGCACGAGGCCGACGCACTGCGATTCGATTTTTCGGCGTTGGGTAAACAGATTCGGGTCGTTGGTAACCTGCCCTATAACATCTCGACGCCGTTACTGTTTCACCTGCTGAAATACCGTGACAACATTCTCGATATGCATTTCATGCTGCAAAAAGAAGTGGTTGCCCGTATGGCAGCATCACCTGGCAGCAAAGCCTACGGGCGTCTCGGCATCATGCTTGGTTGCCACCTGAGCGTGGAATCCCTGTTCGATGTCGACCGCGAGGCATTCGCCCCACCACCTGACGTCATGTCCGCCGTTGTTCGTCTCTTCCCGCTGCCGCCCGGTACGTATGACATTATCGATGAACCCGGTTTGTCCACGCTGGTCGCGACAGCATTTATGCAACGGCGCAAGACGCTGCGCAACTCGCTGAAGAAAGTGACTGAACCCGGCGACTTCGACGCTGTTGGTATCGACGGCGGAGTGCGGCCTGAGCAGGTGTCCATCGCCGACTACATTCGGTTGAGCAATCACCTGCGGCAGAAATCACGTTAGAATGCCCCGCATGGAAGACAAGCAATACGACATCCGCATTAATGTGGACACGAGCTACATCGACGACCAGTCCGAGCCCAATGCGGATCGTTATGTATTTGCCTACACCATTACGATATCGAACGACGGCGACATCCCGGCAACACTGCTAAGCCGTCACTGGATCATCACTGACGCGAACGGCAAGGTCCAGGAAGTAAGCGGTGACGGCGTCGTGGGCGAACAGCCGCACCTGAATCCTGGCGAACGCTTCCGCTACTCAAGCGGCGCGGTACTGGAAACGCCGGTCGGGGCGATGCAGGGTCTGTATCACATGGAAACTGACGCCGGCGCGAGTTTCGACGCACCCATCGAAGCCTTCACGCTCGCTGTCCCGGGTCTCCTGCACTAGGACATACGTATGGCCGTCTACGCAATCGGCGATTTGCAGGGTTGTTACGATCCCTTCCGGAGACTGCTCGACGAACTCGCATTCGAGCCCTCCAAAGACACCCTTTGGCTGGTCGGCGACCTCGTTAATCGCGGACCCAAGTCATTGAAAACAATGCGTTTCGTTCGTGATCTGGGCGATTCCGCGGTGACCGTGCTCGGCAATCACGACCTGCACCTCCTGGCACTGCATGCTGGCGCCGTCCGGTTTGGCAGGCGCTTCGGAACGCTCGAGAAACTGCTTAACGCCAGCGATGCCGATGAACTCTGCGACTGGTTGCGTCACCGACCACTCGCGCACTACGACAAGAAACTCGACACGCTCCTCGTGCACGCAGGCACGCACTCAAGCTGGAGCGTGAAGAGCACGCTTCTGCGAGCGCAGGAAGTTGAAGCAGCGCTGCAGAGCAGCGATTACCCAAATGTGCTTGGCAAGATGTACGGCAACACGCCCAATGCATGGTCAAGCAAGTTGTCCGGTTACAAGCGCCTCCGCTTTATCATCAACTGCCTCACGCGCATGCGCATGGTGACGGCCGAAAACCACCTCGACCTCAATTTCGGTGGCTCGCCGTGGCGAGCGCGTAAAGGGATGCGTCCGTGGTTCGACGCGGACGATCCGGAGTGGTTTGGCTCGCGCATTGTCTTCGGTCACTGGTCGGCACTCGGCCTGATCGTGCTTCCCGACCTGATCAGCCTCGACACGGGCTGCGTATGGGGACGCCAGCTCACCGCCGTTCGCCTGGACAAGCGGCTGCCGCGCGTCGTGCAGGTAGAGGGACAGCGCTGATGAGAAATTTCTGAACGTTCTCTCTAAGTAGTATTTCAGAATTGACAGCGTTCCTGTTGGTCCTAAAATGTCCTCGCAGGAAATTCGAACCTGCCGAAAGGTGGCTTCGGAGATTCTCTGATGGTTTGCAGAGCCAATTGACTTTGTGACGGGTCCCAGAACCTCTCGTCGGTCACCATTCGTGACTCAAGGGAGACTGTTATGAGCAAATTGCGTATTTGCGGTTTTGGCTCGCTCGCCTGTCTACTGCTGACCGCAGCGCCGGCGCTCGCCGGCAAACCAGTGCCGGTGTCAGAGTGCGGCACATTTATCTACGAGCCCGGCAAGTATTTTGTCACGCAAGACCTTTTCTGTGGTCCCGATCAGCAGGGCATCACCGTCTATTCATCGGATGTCACCGTCGATCTCAAGGGCCATACGATCACCTGCGGCCCCGCGGTGGAGGAACTCGTTGGCGCCGTGTTAGTGGGTAAATACACTGAACCGGGCTTCGTACTGAACAACGTGCGCGTCAAGCACGGCGCAGTGTCCGACTGCAGCGATGGTGTCATCTTTTTCTACACCAGATCGGGGAAGATCTCGAAGATAACAAGCCACAACAGCGAGGGCGGCATCACTCTGATCGAGGCGATTGATACCGTCGTCAGGAACAACGTCGGTTTTAACAACTTCAATGCCATTCGGTCTTTTGGCGGATTCAATAACGAGTTCAAACACAATTGGTCAACGGGGAGCTTCGATGCAGGTTTGTTCGTCGATACGGGCGAAACCGGTTCGCGTCTTGTCTGTAACACGAGTGAACACGATGCTTATGGCATTGCTGCTGGGGCCACTTAGCAGCGGCAACGTTGTGCGCGGCAACTTCGTCAACGCGACGGGCGATACTGGCAT
Source organism: uncultured Gammaproteobacteria bacterium (assembly GCA_963722775.1). Classification (GTDB taxonomy): domain Bacteria; phylum Pseudomonadota; class Gammaproteobacteria; order Steroidobacterales; family Woeseiaceae; genus UBA1847. Next base: position 9,526 of record CAVROF010000022.1, on the reverse strand, counting down.
TGCGCTGTACGGCTGGAAGTGGGACATTTGGTTTTGGGATTATCCGTACGACAACGTCGTCACGAAGAATCTCGTGCAAGCCAGTGGCCGAGCCGACCTGGCTGAGGTCGCATACGACTTGCTTGCCAACGACCTTGCGGTGCCTGAGGGCGCTGAATGCGAGAATAGCTGGAATATGAACCAATACTCGACCTGGATGGGGCCAGAGAACTGCGTTGCTCCTCCAGTTGTACTCGATAAAGACGACGTCTGTGCATTAGACGACGATGATTCCGACTAGAAGCTCTTGGAGTATTTTCTGTGAGCCCCGCTCAGGCGGGGCTTACAGTCTCAGGCCGCAAGTCTCGAATGCTTCCTGAATAACCGCCTTCTCTGCATCGGTCAGCTCGAGCATCGGCGGTCGCACGCGACCTCCAACCTGGCCGAGTAACTCCTGCCAGTATTTGCCAAATGCCTGTGGTTTGTCGGCCGGCTTTGCACGAGCCATAGCCTCGCGTACAGGATTGAGACTGTCACGCACGCGCCGCGCTTCCTCGAATTTGCCGGCAAAGGCGAGACGCGTGTATTCGTCCATGCGCTTGTCGTTCTTTGTCTGCAAATGATACGGCGGTGAGGAACAAAGATAGAGCTGCCACCCGAGTTCTTCGATATTGTCCAGCCAGTCGTCTTCCGCCGACGTGGAAACCTGGATCTTGTCACCGACCATGTGCGTCAGCTGCACATACATGTCGCGCGGCACCGAGTATTTGATCGCGACGATATTGGGAAGATCCGCAATACGCGCGCACTCCTCTGGCTGCATCAGGTAGCCGGAGTCCGGATGGCTCCACATCGCGATACCAATATCGAGGCGATCACAGAGCGCCTTGTAGTACTGATACAGGACCTCGCCGCGGTCGTGTATGAAGCTCAACACGGGCGCATGAACCACGATGTAATCGGCCCCGCAATTTTGTGCGTGGAGGGACAGATCAAGCACCGTATCGAAATTCTGGTCCGATACCGAAACGATGACTCCGGCCTTGTCACCGCACTCCTCGACCGCGACCTCGAAGTTGCGCTTGCGTTCGTCGAGGCTCATTGAGAAGAACTCGCCCTGCTTTCCTGCAATGAACAGTCCCTGGATATCGAGATCGTCGATCCAGTGACGGATATTCGCGCGCAAGCCGGCTTCGTTGAGCGAAAGATCGTCAGCAAACGGGTTGAGTGCGGCCGCCCAGATCCCGCGCATGTTCTCGCGGGCATAGTCTTTTGCATCAAGTTTCGAGTAGATAGTAGCCATGGGCAGAATATACTTATAATCCGCTATGCATACGAGAAACTCGATGAGCACCTATCCAGACCTGCATCTCTATATCAACGGCGAATGGCGCAAGACCGCCAATGACATTCCGGTCCTGAATCCGGCGACCGAAAAAGAGATCGGGCGCCTGCCACATGCGGATCGGCAGGACCTGGACGACGCCCTTGAAGCGGCCGCTGCGGGATTCAGGGTCTGGAGCAAAACGGCCCCGGTGGACCGCGCCAATATCCTCTACAAGGCCGCGAGGCTCATGCGCGAGCGGCAAGAGGATATCGCTACCGCGATAACCGCGGAACACGGCAAGCCGCTCGACCAGGCCCGGCTTGAAGTCATCCGCGGCTGCGAGTTCTTCGAATGGGACGCGGGTGAAGCCACGCGCACCTACGGGCGTGTGATACCGAGCGCGCCAGGCGTCAGGTATATCGTGCATCACCAGCCGATCGGCACCGTCGCTGCGTTTTCGCCCTGGAATTTTCCGATGAGCCAACCGTGCCGAAAGATCGCCGGTGCCATCGCCGCAGGGTGTTCAATTATTCTCAAGGCCGCCGAAGAGACCCCTGCCGGTGCGCTGCACATCGCAAGGGCGTTGCATGACGCCGGCCTGCCACCCGGCGTGTTGAACATGGTGTTCGGTACGCCAGCTGAGATATCCGATCACCTGATCAGGCAGGAGCAGGTGCGGTTGGTCGCGTTTACCGGTTCTACCGGGGTTGGCAAACATCTCACCATGTTGGCTGCACAACACATGACCCCGGTCCTGATGGAACTGGGCGGCCACGCACCGGTCATCGTCTGTGAAGACACCGACGTCGAAGCGGCGGCCATCACCGGCGCTGTTCGAAAAATGCGCAACGCGGGCCAGGTATGCACATCGCCCACACGTTTTTTCGTGCATGAAAGTATTTTTGAAGCCTACACAGAGATCTTCGTGCGCCGCGCTGCCAAAACTGTAGTCGGCAACGGCGTTGAACCCGGCGTTGAGATGGGCCCACTCGCCAACGACCGCAGGGTCGAAGCGCTAACGGGCCTGGTCGAAGACGCGCGCGACCGGGGTGCCGAAATCAGAACCGGTGGAAGCAGACTGGATGGCAAGGGCTATTTCTTTCAGCCGACAGTGCTGGCCAATGTGCCCGACGATGCACACGTCATGCAGGAAGAACCCTTTGGTCCATTGGCCATCATTAACCCCGTCGCGTCGCTGGATGAGGCCATCGAAAAGGCGAACTCCGTACCCTACGGCCTGGCGGCTTACGGCTTCACCAACCGGGCCGATTACGTGGACCGCATGGTCGAGGGCGTCGAGGCCGGCAATCTATCGATCAACACGCTCGAGGCCTCTCTGCCCGAAACGCCATTCGGCGGCGTGAAATCGAGTGGTTATGGCCGTGAAGGTGGTACCGAAGGTCTGTACAACTACATGATCACCAAGAACCTTTCGCACAGCCTGGCAATCGTCTAGAGATGCGCGGTGGCCAGTTTGTGTAACTGGTCCATCACGTACTGCTCGTCCCAGTCGCTTTCAATGTCCGGCAGCTGCATGATCTGGTCCATGATCTGCTTTTGCACGTCGCCGACACGTAACGCCTCGGAATACGGCACTTCCGGCGAGAACGTCACCATCGAATAAAGTGGCGTCCAGATATCGGGATGCGCATCGTGAAACTTCGCTTCAATTTTTTTGCGAAGCTGGAACATCGGGTCGCCCGACAGATCGCTCATCTCAACGAAGTTGCGTTTAGAAAGCTCCGCAATGGCATCGCCGTTCGGCTTGCGGGCATTTTCGTACGCCGGGAAAATCTCGTCCCAGTCGTGATCGTGTTTACTGATCAGCGAATGCAGTTCGGCGCAATCTTCGAAGCCGCAGTTCATGCCCTGCCCGTAGAACGGCACAATCGCATGGGCTGCATCGCCGATGAGCGCAACCTTGCGGTTGAATGACCATGGGAACACCTGGACGAGGAACAGCGGTGCTGCCGTCTTTTCCATAAACACGTCTACGGGCCGCTCCAGGTAAGCCATCGCGTCCGGGAAGTTCGACTCGAAGAACGCCTCGACATCAGATCGCTCCCGCAGCGCCTCAAACGACGGATCGCCCGAGTAGTTAAGGAACAACGTGCAGGTAAAAGTGCCATCGGTGTTCGGCAATGCGATCAGCATGAAGTCCTTGCGCGGCCAGATATGCAGCGCATTCTCCTCGAGCTTGTGTGAGCCATCCGCATTTGCGGGTATGTTCAGCTCGATGTAGCTCTGCGGCATGTAAGTCTGGCTGTAGCTGAATCTCGGCAGATTGTGGGCGAGCCGCCGCACCTTCGAATTCGCACCATCAGCGCCGAACAGGTAATCCGCGTCGACCGTAAGCTCGCGCTCACCCTCTGCCAGGAAAACAGCGCTCGCCGTCTTGAAGTCGACGTTAACCAGCCGCTGCTCGAAATGCGTTGCTATGTTTGGCTCCGCATCGGCAATATCGAGCAGCCGCTCATTGATACCTCCGCGCGACACCGACCAGATAGCGTCACCTTCCTTGCCATAGGGCAGCTTGCTGATTTCACCATCGATGCCGTGGATTGCGCGGTGATACATCGGGATCGCATCGGCTTTAATGTCCGAACTGATGCCGATTTTCTCAAGCGACGTCCAACCTCGATCGGACAGTGCGATGTTGATCGATCTGCCCTGGTAGATACTGGTTTGCCGCGAGTCGGGTCGGCCCTCAAAGAGCCCAACCTTGTAGCCGTGCCTGGCCAGCGAAATGGCGAGCAAGGTCCCGACCGGCCCTCCCCCGGCGACAGTAAACGTCTTTTCCTTCATCTACCGTTCTCCCTGCGCCAGCAACTGCCGCATCACCTTGCCGAACGTGAAGACATCCTCGAACGAGTTATAGAGCGGCACAGGCGCCATGCGAATAACGCAGGGCTCGCGAAAATCGGCAATGATGCCGCTGGCGATCATATCGTCGAACAACTGACGCTCGCGCCCCGCAACGTCCATCGAGATCTGGCAACCGCGTTGCTCAGGAATCCGCGGCGTAATCAGGCTGATGTCGGCACCCGGAAACTCCGCCGCCAGAGTGTCGATCGTGTACTCGAGGTAGCCCGTCAGCTTCTCACTCTTCTCCCGGAGTGCCGGCATACCGGCCTCGGCAAATACTTCGAGCGACGCCTTCATTGCGGCCATACCCAGTATTGGCACGTTGCTCAGTTGCCAGCCTTCCGCGCCTTCCATTGGCTGGAAGCCGTTCTTCATCTGGAACCGAGTCGCTTTGTCGTGCCCCCACCAACCACCAAACCGTGGCAGATCGAAACTCCGGCCATGGCGTTCGTGCACGAAAATGCCCCCAACGTTGCCCGGACTCGAGTTCAGGTACTTGTAGGAGCACCACGCCGCGAAATCGACGTCCCAGTCATGCAAAGCCAACGGCACGTTGCCCGCAGCGTGCGCGAGATCAAATCCGGCGATGGCCCCGACAGCGTGCGCCGCCTCGGTCAGGCGCGGCAGATTGAACAACTGGCCCGTGAAATAGTTGACGCCACCGAAGAACACCAGCGCAAGCTCGTCGGCGTTGGCGGCGATCGCCTGGAGAATATCCTCTTCCCGAATCAGGGTCTCGCCGTCTCTCGGTGCTACCTCGATGATGGCATCGTCAGGATCGAAGCCGTGAAACTGCGCTTGTGTCTCCAGCAGGTAACGATCCGACGGAAACATCTTTGCTTCGCTGATGATTTTGTAGCGCGTCTCTGTTGGACGATAGAACGACACGAACAGCAGGTGAATATTGGTTGTCAGCGAGTTCATGCAGACAACTTCGGATTCCTTCGCCCCAACGATTTCTGCCATGGGCGGTGTCAGGAGTTCGTGGTAGCTGTACCACGGGTTGGTCGAATGGAAATGCCCTTCGACGCCGTAGTTTGCCCACTCATCGAGCTCCAGCTCTACGGCCGCCCGCACCGTCTTCGGCTGCAGTCCCAGCGAATGTCCGGTGAAGTACACGAGTTCGCTCGTACCCAGCGACGGGAAATGAAAGCGGTCGCGGTATGCCCTGAGCGGATCCGCCGCGTCCTGGGCCCTGGCAAATTCGAGGGTTGATTCGTACTGCACGTCAGTCTCGTTCTTGCGGCGGGATCGACACCCACCCTTCCGGCGGCTCCTTGCCCGGATGCAGCGCCCCGCAGTCAGGGCAGGTACGCGCCTTTTCATCGCCATAGAACGACTCGTAGAGCGGTGGCAGGTCATGCACGATCGATTTCAACAGCACCTCCACCCGGTGCACCAGGCTGCCGCATTCAAAGCAGTACCACTCAAACGCATCGTTCAGGCCGTCAGGGCGTTTCGGCTCGATCACCAGCCCGACGCTGCCGGCCATGGGCCGCTGCGGTGAGTGTCGAACATGCTTCGGCAGGAAGAAGACGTCTCCTTCGCGAATGACGATGTCGTAGAACTCGCCCTGGTCGAATACCTTCAGAACCATGTCGCCTTCGAGCTGGTAGAAGAACTCTTCGACAGGGTCGTCGTGGTAATCCGTGCGCTGGTTCGGGCCGCCGACAACGAAGGCCATCATGTCGGCGTCCTCCCAGATCTGCTTGTTGCCCACGGGCGGCTTCAGGAGATGCCGGTGTTCCTCGATCCAGTCCTGAAAGTTAAATGCAGCAAGCTTCGTCATCGTTGATTAGCCCTCACCCGGCCTTGTTTTGTGTCGCGCCAGTTTATCTCAGATAACGATCGGTGACGCGGGGCTCAATATCTCGCGCACGACGCTCATCGCCGTAATCGCCGAAGAGCGCGGGTTATCGGGCAATGACTTCCCTTCGATCCTGAATTCATAACGACCGAAGTCGCCTTCCGCCACAATTTCGTGAATGTTGCGTTCTACATCAGGGTCTGCGATGAGTTCGACCAGTGTGTCGTCAAAGCCAATGCCTGCGAGTGCCACCGAGGCGGCCACATTCGCGTTCTTGGGATATTCGAGCGCGGCATTCCGGGCACTGCCGCTGAAATGTACGGTCGCCTCCGACAGTGTATCGAGATCGAGCTTTGCTTCGGCAGGAGAACCGCGCCAGCCACGGGGCGGCTTTCGGCCTCGGTAGGTCACTTTTGTCAGTGACCCGATGCTGGCTGCAGATAATGCGTCTAATGCACCGATAGCACCCGACACGACGCGCAGTTGGGTCCCGCCGTGCCGTGCGGCGGCGGCAAGCCTGTCGTACAAGCCGGCGTCGGCCAGAGCACCCGAGGAAACGCTGACCAGATTGATGCCGTGGGAAAGAATGGCTTCGCCGTGCTGACGCAATGCCGGGTGACCGGCACAGTCGGCCGCGAGATCAACCTGGGTCGTCAGGTCATCGACGCTGTGCGCGATCTCGACATCCTGGCCGAACAGGTCTCGCGCCCGCGACTCCATGCCCGGCTCGATGATTGCTGCACCGATGACCACGTCTTCGCGTTCAGCCAGGTAAGCAGCGACAGCCTCGCCAATAGCCCCGCATCCGATAATTGCGATTCTCTGCATCTACGCGACTATCGCGCAAATACCTGTCAGGCAGCAACCTCGGTCAACTTTGACCGACCAACGTCCAGCATCCGCTCGACGGCTGCCCGCGCCCGGTCCGCAACGGCGGGGGCAATTTCCACTGCCGGGCTCAATGTCTCGAGAGACGCCTGTATGTTGGCCAGCGTGATTTTCTTCATGTGCGGGCACAGGTTGCATGGGCGAATGAACTCGACGTCGTCGATCCCTGCGGATACGTTATCGCTCATCGAACACTCCGTAACCATGAGTACCTTCGGCGGTCGTTTGTTGACGACGTAGTCCTGCATCTGCGCTGTTGAACCCACGAAGTCAGCCGTCGCGAGTACGTCAGGCGGACACTCAGGGTGCGCAATGATCGTAAGGTCATCATGCCCCGCCCGGAACGACTCAAGCTCTTCGGCCGTAAATCGTTCGTGAACTTCGCAGTGTCCCTGCCAGGTGATGATTTCGACATCGGTCTGTTCTGCGACGTAGGAAGCCAGGTACTCGTCCGGCAGGAAGATCACACGATCGGCGCCCAGAGACTCAACGATGGCCAGTGCGTTACCCGATGTGCAGCAGATATCACACTCGGCTTTTACCTCCGCGGACGTGTTGACGTAGGTCACCACCGGCACGCCGGGGTATTGCTCGCGGAGTTTTCGCACATCGGCCGCAGTAATCGACTCGGCCAGCGAACAACCCGCCCCGAGGTCCGGAATCAGCACGGTTTTTTCAGGGTTCAGGAGCTTGGCCGTTTCGGCCATGAAGTGAACACCAGCCACCAGGATCACGTCGGCGTCTGTGTCAACGGCCCGTTGGGCCAATGCCAGCGAGTCGCCGGTGATATCGGCAACGCAATGAAAAATCTCGGGCGTCTGGTAGTTGTGCGCGAGGATGACCGCGTTCTTCTCTTTCTTCAGCTCGTTGATCGCCGCGACGTAGGGTGCGTGGGAAGGCCATTCGATATCGGGAATGACCTTTTTAACGCGCTCGTAGAGCGGTGCCACCTTCCTAATGATCGCAGCGTCGATGTGGTTAACTGGCATAGCGCACCTGTACAATTAATGCTCGATTGGAGTATATATTGGAATTATGCTCACACCGAGCATATATTTCAACCGTTTCCTATGAAAAAGACTGACATTCTTGTAGACCTTCTGGGCGTCATCGTGGCCGTCACGCAAGGGGCGCCGCGCGTACTCGTCGTCGATCGCGGCACCGGGATTGCCCTGCCCAACGGTCCCTTCATGCCGGGCGAACACGCGAGTCTTGAAGACGGCTTTCGGCAGCTCATTGAGGCCCAGGCGGGCCTTGACCTCTACTACATCGAGCAGCTCTACACCTTCGGCAACCGCTTCCGGACCGCTGACGAAATCCATGGCGGTCCGAGAACCCTGTCGGTTGCCTATGTGGCACTGACTCGCGAGGACGAGGCGCCGCTGAAAGGCACTCGCTGGGCGGACTGGTATGAGTTCCTTCCCTGGGAGGACTGGCGCAATGGGCGTCCCGAGGAACTGGACTCGTTGATCGCTCCACGACTGGCAGAGTGGTCCTCAGAGACACGTGGGCCAGACAGCACGGCGCAATCGGGAAGAACGCATCAATGTGACGTTTGGGACCCCGGGCACAATAGAAATGGATGCGGTGTTGACGCTTGAGCGACTGGAGCTGCTGTACGATGCCGGCATCATGGCCGAATCGGATCGCGACAGGCGTGCGATTCGCGGCGATTCCAGCGCCACATCGTCGATCAACATCGGTACTTCGATGGTCTCGGATCACCGCCGCGTACTCGCAACGGCTCTCGGGCGGATTCGCGGCAAGCTCGCTTACAGGCCGGTTGTGTTCGAGTTGTTGCCGGGCGAGTTCACGTTGCTGCTGTTACAACAGGTTGCCGAAGCATTGAGCGGTACACATCTGCACAAGCAGAATTTCCGTCGCCTGGTCATGAACGCAAACCTCGTTGAACCGATCGGAAGAACGACGGCCGTCGGGCGCGGCCGCCCTGCCGAGCTGTTCCGGTTCCGGCGTGAGGTGCTGGGTGAAAAGCTGACCGTGGGTTTATCGCGACCGACGCTCCGCGGGGATTAGATGAACCGGAAGACCAAATCACACGCGGAACGTCTTCGTTTCTACACCGATGAAAGCAACGCAGTTCACGAGCAGTATATGTCCGACCCGGAACTGCGGCACAAGTACGAGTACTTCCTCGACTGGCAGGTCGCCTACTCGCTGCCGTTTTACAGTGAATTCAGGCAGGTTCCAGAAACCGCAGCGGCCGTCGAGTTCGTCATCTCGGACCTGATTGGCACCAACATCAGTGCGCGTGATGCAGACCTCGCACGCGTGGTACCGATCATGGTCCGGCTATTGCCGGAGAAAGCACTGCAGGCGCTGGCGTCAGCGTTGGAACTGAACGCCCGGGCTATCTCGATCAATCTCGACATTTGTCGGACCTTGTTCGAGCAAACCGACATCAGCGCAGGCATCTCAGAGCACGACTACTGCGGCGCATTCCGTCGGTCGACGACACTGGAGGAATGCATGGAATTAATCGACCTTACCATCGCACTTGGGCAAAACCTGAAGCGACTCGTACGCAGACCCATGCTCGGCATGACGTTGCGCGCTATGCACCTTCCGGCACACGCGGCCGGGTTCGGTGCCATGCAGGATTTCCTTGAGAAAGGCTACGCAACCTTTCACGCTATCGAAGA
>CAVROF010000021.1:0-73090 GCA_963722775.1 uncultured Gammaproteobacteria bacterium | reverse complement strand
AGATCACGCTGAGACTCGGCCCGGAAATATCCAGGTTGATGCTGCGCGTGCCGCCATCGTTGCTGGAGATGATCGAACCGCGAGCGGCGAAGGCGCGCATGCCCGGGTACTTCCGGTAGCGTGCGGTGATGGCGTCCATCAGCGCATCGATGTCGGCGTGTCTTATGGGTTCCGAGATGATGCGAAAGCCGTCGGCCGAGATTCTCGTATTCAGGTACCTGATCGCCGGCACATCGGTCTCGCCGCGTGCAAAGCGGTCCGGATCATCGTCAACGAACTGCAGGAAATAGTCCTGCACTTCGAGGCCGATCTCGCGCATCGTCTCCAGGTTGTAGCCGGGCGGGGCGCTCATGGAGGCGAACGTTTTTGGTTCTTCGCCCTCCGGCAGGTATTCAGCCGGCGGCGTCAGCAGCAGGATCACGGCGATGCTGGCTATGACGATGACCCCGATCGTCATTTGTCGCCGCTTGCCCGTGGCGATGAGCGCGTCGATACCGGCGAGCAGTCGTTCCCGCAGCGCGCCTTCGGTGTGCGAGAGATGCTCGGTGCCGAACGACAGTCGCGCGCTGGCCGTCGGGATCAGCGTAATGGCGACCAGCATCGACGCCAGGATCGAGGCGGAGATGGCAATGGCAACGTCCGAATAGAGCTGCCCGGCTTCTTCGCGTATGAACAGCACGGGCAGAAAGACAAGGATCGTCGTCAGCGTCGAGGCCAGCACGGCCGTCCACACGCTCCTTACCCCTTCGACGGCGGCGTGGAACCGATCGAGACCCTGTCGTCGCTTGAGCTCGATGCTTTCGATGACGACGATGCTGTTGTCCAGCGTCATGCCGATCGCGAACGCGACGCCGGCCAGCGAAATGACATTGATCGTGCGCCCTGCAGCGAGCAATCCAATGAACGCGGCGATCGTGCAGATCGGAATGCCCAGCACGCCGACAGCCGTTGCGCGGGCCGACCGCAGGAACAGGAACATCACTGCGGTCGCGAACAGCGCACCGAGCCCCAGGTTCAGCCAGACGTTGCGAATGGATGCCTCGACGTAGCCGGCGTCCTCGGCCATGAGCTGCATGCGCATGCCGTTGGGCTGCAGCACATCCCGGTTCACCTGTTCCACCGCGTCGAGCATCGCGTACTTGATGTCGATGACGTTCGAGCCGGCCTCGCGATTGACCGAGGTAAAGAGGATCGGCTCGCCATTGAAATAGGCGTAGCTGCGGATCTCGGAATGGTCCAGCTCGATGACGGCAATATCACCGAGGCGAATCAACGAGTCGCCGCGTCGATCGACGATCAGGTCTTCAAGCGATGCGACGGAATCGAACCGGCCGACGGTGCGCAGCAGGTAGCGGCGCTTGCCGCCTTCTATTTCGCCACCGGAAACGTCACGGTTGCGCGCCCGGATCGCATTGCGCACGTCGAGGATGGTGAGCTGGCGGTCCGCAAGCCGGGTTGGGTCCAGCAGTATCCTGATCTGCCGTTCCGCGCCACCCGACACGTTGACCTGCGAGACGCCGGGTACCCCGGACAGGCGCGTGCGTACGTTGTCGACGACAAAATCGCGCATCATCACCATGTCGATGTTGCGCGGGTTGCCCGGCACTGGCGAGATCGCAAAGTACATGAACGAGTTGGCCGAGAACGAATTGGCAAACACCCGCGGTTCGTCGACGTTCTCAGGGTAAGAAGGCACCTGGTTGAGCGCGTTGTTCACTTCGATCAGTGTTTGCGTGATGTCGACGCCGAACGGGAAATCAAGCTCGATCACGGCACGGCCGCTGTTTGCTGTGGATTCGAGCCGCCGCATGTTGGGCAGGGTACGAAGGTACTCCTCCTGCTCGATGAGGATTTCCTTCTCGACGTCCTGCGGCGTTGCGCCGGGCCACGCTGTCTCGATGGAGATCGTCCGGACTTCGAGGTCCGGGATCATCTGCACGGGCACGCGAAACGCGGCCAGCACACCCAGCACACAGATGATCAGCGCCGCCACTGTCATCAGGATGCCGTTCCTTACGATCGCCTCGAACATGACTAGCGACTGCCGTCTACGATAGAGACTGTCTGGCCTTCCTGCAGCATTTCGTTGCCGCGGACCACGACGACATCGCCGTCGGCAAGCCCGCTCGTGATTTCGACAACGCCGTCAAATTCAGAGCCGGTGCGCACGAGCTGCTCGCGGACGACGGGAAGATCGCCTCCGGGATCGACGACCCAGACCGTCACGCGACCGTCCGGAAAACGCAGAATGGCGTCCCTGGAAACCGTGACTCCGCTGCGGCCGATGTCGATGATTAGCTTGCCGCGAGCTGACATACCCGGTGTGATCAGGAGCTGATTACCGGTGTCATCGGTGTTCGCACGCACCCGGACGAGGAACGTCCGCGCGCTCGGGTTCTTGACCGGCACGATCGCATCGACGTAACCCGGGATCGAACGATCCGGGAAGGCATCCAGCGTGATTTCGACCGGCGTTTCGGGGGACAAAGCGGCGAAGTTATTTTGGCCGACACGAAAGTCGAAGCGCAGATTGTCCGTCGCCACGAGCTCGAACAGCCCGTCACCGGGATTCACCCACTCGCCGAGCTCTGTTAAGCGCTCGCTGATGACTCCGGCAAACGGCGCCCTGAGCGTACTGCGCTCGACAATGGCCTGCTGCTCGCGCGCCGCGGCCTGCGATGCGGCCAGCGCGGCCTCGTCGCTCGACACCTCCGCGCGCAGCGACTCGATCTGCGTGCGCGCAATGCCGCGCTGGGTGCCGACTTCTTCGGCCTCGATGAAACGTCGCCGGGCATCGGCAGCGGCGATTTCACGCTGTTTCACCTCGGCGAGGGCACGTTCGAGCGCGAGCTGTGCCAGTTCAGCATCCAGCTTGAGCAGTACGTCACCGGTCTCGACGCGATCACCCTCGTCAATTGTCAGTTCGGCAACGATGCCGGCGACCGCGGTAGACAGCACGGCCGTGCGTGGCGAGGTCACGGTGCCGGTGACGTTGATCTGCTTGACGACGGCGCGATTCGAGACGGTTTCGACCTGCACCGGTACTTCGGCCGCCCCGTTGGCGGCCATGAGGATGGTGGCGAGGAGGACAATGGTACGGCGGTATGGCATGGGCACCCTTGGTTGTTGCCTGGTGGCGAGTTTGGACACGAAGCGGTCATTGTAGAATGAATATGGGCGCGGTTGCGGTGGATCTCGCCGATCTGGCAAACCCAAGCTATGGATTGTAGTCAGCTCGGGTTATCGTTCGACCGACAGAAAGTCCGCGTATCGCTGGTGGGGTCTTGTGCTCGCTTCTCAAACAAAGCCCCCAATATGTGCGAGAATTCAGCAACAAAAAGAATAAGAACAACAACGACTTGCTGAGTTCACCGGGGGATGGATGTCCTTTTTTACTGAACTGAAACGTCGCAACGTCATACGCGTTGCCATCGCATATTCGGTTATCGGCTGGGTCCTGGCCCAGGTCGCCGAGTTCGCGTTTGAGAATTTCGGTGCGCCGGTCTGGCGATCGGTTGCGCGTCACCGCGTAGCTGATTCGTGCCAACGACGGTTTTCATCTCTGGTCAGAAACATTCGACAGTACTTCTGAAGACATGATTGAAGTGCAGGAGAACATCGCAAAGGGGTCACGGAAGCAGTGCTTGCCGACGCCTATGCGACAGCCATCGCCGATCTGGAAGCAGCGAGCGAGCACGCGCCAACAACCCGGGCGCGTTATCTTGCTGAACTTGATCTTGCTTTTCTAAGTGGTAATTGGCGAGGTCTCTCCGGGCGCGTGGAAAGAGCACTGGCGGAGCCGGGATGCCTTGAAGGGAACTGGCCGCCCAAGACGCCGCTGAGTTTTCCGCTGAAGGACTGGTAACGAAACCCTATCTCTCCAAATCCAGCCTCATTTCCGCGTGCAGTCCCGATACTGACATGGTTCGAAAGATGGAACTGGAAGAGCAGCTGCTGCGCTACTGCAAGTTCGATACCGCCGCGCTTGTGCGAAATAGCCCAGATACCCGCACTAAATCTGACCGGCCACCATAAATGGTAAACAATACCTGCTACGCTTAGATTAAAGACGTGCTGACGTCGGCTTGCGGGTCTCACTTGGCTGGCAAGTGACGTTGCGCGACGTGCCACATAAAAAAAGAGAAAAATCAAAATGTTGGATACGATCAGTTTGAAGGTTGCAGGCTCGATTGTCGCAGCTTGTCTGGCTGTTTGTGTTGTACCCGCTGCTTTGGCCCAGGATGTAACTCCGGAAGTCGGGGACAGCCCAACAGCATCAGATGACCCCAATTCGGCGTTGGAGAGGGAAAAGGAAGAAGCGGTGCTGAGGGCCGATATTGCCGAGGCCAAGAAAAGGGAAACTCTGGCGGAGGTCGAAGAGGCTAAGGCCGGCGCAGGTGAAACCGATCAACTCGAAGGCACGGTAACCCTGAATGAGGGCGCTGGCTATTTCTCTGAAATCCTTGCATATCGATCACTTGACGGTGCGGCCTGCAATATCGCCAGAAAGGTCACTAGCGCCACCAAGGACACTGGAAAGGCTATCGTCCTGACAGACCAGATCGAGATAGCTGAGCTGAGCGCTCGCTGGAATCTAGTCCTTCAACAACTCAACGTTATTGAGCAGACTTTTCAGAGAACGGGGTTGGCATTTACGGAAGATGAACTTGATTCTCGATCTCGTGAGTCCTCTGCCGCCGGTTCGTTGATATCCGCCAGCCTGAGTTCGATTGCCGATATCGCAGGGTACTTTCGCGAAGATACGGAACTGACCAAATTCAATCTGGCACTGAACAACAAGGCACTGCTTGCCGAGGTTTCTGCCGCGATCCTGGATCTCAAGAAAGACGCGGTAGTTGTGATTCCGAGCATGTCGTATGGAACAAATGGAGTCATCGTCAGCCGCCTAGACCAACTCCTGATCAAACGAAACGAGCTTGAGAAGCGTCGCAAGAAGATCAAAGACACGAACAAGGACGTACTTCAGAAGTACAGGGTCTTGGTAGCAGATCGGTCGAAGAAAAAGGCAGAGAAGGCCGCACTTGAGGCGAAGAAACCTGTCGATGCTGCTGCAGTTGCTGCAAAGCAGGCGGAGATCAAAAAAGCTGACGAGGCGGTAAAAAAGCACGAAGACGACAAGGCGTTTATGTACGCACAGTCGGCGGAGAAGAAGATCCCAGCAGTAATCAAGCTGTACGATGACTTGGTAAAGGCCCTTACCACGGCGCCAAAGTCTGGTGAAAAGGCGCCTTTGGAGAGACTTGCTCAACTTGATTTGCTACGCGCTTACCCTGACGCGTTCTTTCTGTACGTGAGCATCGTTGGGCAGGGAGGCGAAGTTCAGGTCACCAATTCAATCTGGACCGGTGGGCGCATAAGCTATATCGGCGGAAGTACAAGCGTATTCTTTCTTACTGACAAAGACGGCCGAGTTGCCGCGGCAGGCTCACCGTCCGAATACCACAAAGCCTGGTATGGGCAGAGGGCGGGCGTCGGCAAGATCAAGACCAATTTGGGGGAAAGAAACACTACTGCGAGTGAGTCGCCCAAAATTTGTACCGCAGAATAAGCAGAGAGGAGCCAACGAAGATGAAGTACTTAAATCTATTCCGTATGAGAATGCGTGGAGCTCTGGCCACTATGGCGCTTATCGCAATAGCTGGGGTCCTGTCTTTCACGCTTCCGGCGAGTGAAAGTGCCGCGCAAGGTCAGGTCGAACAATATTCGATCAGGTGGGCTGACGGTGATTCGGCGCCGATTGAACTATTGACGGATTTCGTCGCCGTCGATATTGATTACGATCGAGTCAGCATGGCCATGAGGGCCCAGACAAGCGATCTTCGGGCGATGCCTGTTGGCATTTCGGATCGTAAGATTGCAATTGCCAGAGTGGCCAATGAATCGAAGCGCGCTGACTTCCTGCGGATGGCGCGTGCTGAATCGGCGGATTATCTTGGAATTCCGATTCGGGCGGAGGCTCGTGATGATGCGCCGATCGTTGGAGTAGCGACCAATGAGATAATGGTGAGATTCGAAGACCGCCTTTCGACCCAGGAAATTGACCAAATTCACCAGAAGGTTGAGGCAGGTGAGTTTCGGCGCGGCAAAAAACCATTTGGGCACCGATATACTGTCACATCCAATGATGGAACTGCGGTAGGCGCGTTGCAGCTTGCAGAACGATATTTCGAACAGGAAGGTGTGGTTTACGCACATCCGAATCTCATAGTGGAAAAAGTCAGTCGCAGTGATGACCCGCTTCTTGCTAGCCAGTGGCATCTGAACAACACCGGTCAGAACAGTGGTGTGGTGGGCGCTGACGCTCATGTTGTTGAGGCATGGGCGATCAGCAAGGGACAGGGCATCACGATCGCGGTGATCGACCCGCAAGGTGTTCAACGTGAACATGAGGATCTCTTGCCAAATCGGTTCATCAATACCGCAGAGAATTCTCCACGCGACAACGGCCAGGACGACGACGGGAATGGCTTTCGGGATGACTGGAGTGGCTGGAATTTTGATCAAAATACCAATAATCCCACGACTTCTCGCCCACACGGTACTGCGGCGGCTGGAGTTGCAGCGGCGGCTTGTGATAACGACTTGGGTGGATGCGGCGCTGCTCCGGAAGCGAAGATCCTGGGAATAGCGCAGGGACGGACGGTTGAAGAAGACGCCGACGCGTTCTACTACGCAGCGAGCATGGGAGCAGATGTAATCAGCAACAGCTGGGGCTACCCGCTCGGCTCGCTTCAAAGGCCAACTGACGCGGTGGAAGAAGCGATAGCGTTTGCCGCAAGTGACGGCCGAGATGGCAAGGGTGCAGTCGTTGTCTTTGCAATGACGAACCAGAATGTCGATAACTTCAACGGCCCCACTCGTGACATCTCTTCGCTCGAGACGGTAATAGCTGTTGGCCGTTCTACAAACCTCGATAGATGGGGCAAAAGCGGCTTTGGGGACGGGATGGAACTGCTAGGCCCTACGCAGTCGGCGATCGGTGATGAGGACTTCGGGTGTCTGCCTGATGAACTGGTCGGTACCTTGGAGATTACGACGACGGACCTCATGGATGGCGCTGGGTACAATCGAGGCACGTCAAGCGACTGCAGCTGCAACCCGAACGTGGCCGAAATCCACACATCACCCAATTACACCGCCTGTTTCGGGGGCACGTCATCAGCGACGCCGCTGGTTGCAGGGGTTGCGGCACTTGTTCTCAGTGTGAATCCCGAGCTCACTCGGGAGCAGGTTGTCGAGATTCTGCTCAACTCGGCCGACAAGATTGATTCCTCTGAGGCACAATATGAGAATGACGGTCAGGATCGTTTATACAGTGATACGCACGGATACGGTCGTGTAAATGCGAGCAGGGCAGTGGAGGCGGCGCGCGCCACCCTATCCTCAAGGCCAAATGCACCAACAGGACTCGAAGTGTCCAATTAGTTGGATGCTTTCACAGCAATTCGTTTGCGAGATAATGTCGCCCATGAGACAGCTGCCAAGATTGTTAACTTTGACGGTATTAATGGCCGGTTGCGGCTTGGTACAGCACCAGGCCGCAATCGCTCATGGCGATTCGGACGTCGTTGAATCCACACGCAATGAACTGATTTCTGTGCCACTGGGGAATCGGCACATTGACGCCACTTTGTCGGCAAACCAGCGCGTCCTCTTGCTTAACCCATATGATAATCGCGGGTTCGGTTTGCTGAAAGCATCGTTGCCCGTGGTGGACAGTTCGGAGTTTTCGTCTACACGTGTGGTTGTAGTGCAGTTCGATAATGATGCAGACATGGATGACATTGCGCTGCAACTAATGCCGTTTATTCGAACCGGCGTCGTGGATGAGGTCGCATACATAGCCACAACGGCGACAGATGCTTCTGAGCAGTCCTTTCTCGTGACGAGTTCTGCGACGATTTATCCGACGGAAAGCACAACCGAGAGAGAATTGCGAGAAATCTCACTGAACCTCGGATTTTCTATTGAAAGGAAGCGAAAGAACGGTCCGGCCGTTTACAACCTGACAGCGATTGATCCACTGCAGTATCCTTCGGATACCGTTGACGCATTAGAAAGCCTGGCCGAGATGAATCTGATTCAGAAAGATAAGACACGCTTAAATCTCGTCGAGACCATGCACGACAAGATGCGCCGGTAGCGGCTTCCCCGCGGGCTGGCCGCCGGCCCCTAACATTGATTACGGCCGGAAGTGGTCTATTCTTACCAATAAGAGCATAATTGTGATTATTGGGGGCCACCGTGAATCACCTGATCTCATCCGCTGCCATTGCCTGCCTGTTCTTGGCGGCCTGTAGCAGCACCCAGACAGTTCAATCCCAAGATTCCTCCAATGCGGTACCGGCAATCGAGACCGCTGTGTCGAGATCGCAGGGTCCTGTTCGCACCTCTGCAGAGCGGGAACCGCTGGACTCTGAGCATCCATACGAGCCGCGAAGCGTAACCGATGAGCCCAGGGTATTTCGGAGTACCGGACGGGCAGATGCTGCACGGATGGCTCGGGATACCACTTTTGAACCCGCCGGGGTTTCAAGTGAGCCTGTCTGGTACGGACTGCTGCATGCCCACACGCTGTTCTCGGACGGTTCCGGGTTACCCGAAGCAGCATTTGCACGTGCCAAGGCCAACGGCCTCGATTTCATGGCGGTCACCGCCCACAACCATAGTGACGCGGAGCGTGGTGCCAAAGGGGCGAGGCGCGACGGTGTCCTGATTGCGAACAACACCGACCTCTACGACAGCCCGGATACACAGACCATTACGAGAAACTTCCGTGTCGATGGCGTCGAGCAAACTGAGACGCTGTCTGCGGAGTCACTGATGACTGCGGCTAACGAGGCGACAGACACTAATTTCGTTGCAATTTTTGGTCAGGAATTCTCGAGCATATCGTCCGGAAATCACGTCAATGTGCTCGGCGCGCAGACTGTAATTACGGTTCCGAACGGTGACTTTGCGCCGCTCTACTCGATGCTGTCGAGTGGGACGGCTGCGGGGCCGGTTGTTCAGATGAACCACCCCGATATCCATCGAGATCTATTTTATCGTGGCAGCGACGACAAAGTGATTCGTGCCATGCGAAATGACTACGGTTTTGACGAGTTTGGTCGGGATTTTGGCGCTTTGGTTGCAGCGGCAGACCGACATATCTCCCTGATCGAAGTTCTAACAGGACCCGCACTCGATGATGAGATTCACACTACCTATCACTATCCGTCGTTCCGAGTACATGCAAATGATTACTATTACTACCTGACGCAGGGTTTCCATCTGAGCCCATCGGTTGGTCAGGATAATCATTTTGAGACCTGGGGCGATTCTACTCCTGCGCGAATGGGCGTCATTGCCCCAGAGCTAACACTGGATAGCCTCATGGCGGCAATGAGGTCTAATCGTACGTTCGCGACTGAAGATCCTGATCTTCGTATCGAAGTATTTATCAACGGACTGCCAATGGGCAGCGTTCTAGATCTGGCTGAGAATACGCCATTGGATATCGAGGTCCACGTTGCTGATTCCTCCGAGCCTGCGGCGGGTTACATTGCAGAGCTGATTTACGGGGACGTAGAGGCGCAAGACGAAACTACGCTCGAAAAGTGGATAGTCGTCGATGGCTTGACCGAGTCATTCAGTTTCGACGGCGACGGGGTTCTTACATTCGACGAATATGCCGCATCCGGGCGACCGGAGTTCTTTTTCGTAAGGCTTACGCAAGGCGACGGAGACAGAGCCTGGTCGGCGCCCGTGTGGATCAATCACGATCGATGACTAGTCGAGGAGCACTCTGATGAGAAATTCAATAGTGATTGCGCTGTTCAGCGTTCTCGCGTTGTTTGCGGGCTGTGGAAAAAATGTACCAAAACCAGTTGAACAAGATGAAATTGACGTAAATGGCGAGCTACCTGTCGCCGGCGTCGAGGCTCAGACATCCCGGTTCATTGTGGAAACTCACGCTGACCAGAATATTGGACATGTGGAGTCCGCCGCGTTTGCCATTTTTGGGCCGGACTCAGTGGTCGAGAAGATGTTCTCAGGCATAGACGATCCTGAACTGGACCGGTTCTTCATTGTGCACGCAAGTAAGATCGAAACTGCGCAAAACCCGTGGGATCGTGCGTACGAATTCGAGGCAAGTGGCGCGTTCGCAAATGTTGAGCCCGATCAATTCGACACGTTGCTGTCGGAGACAGAGCGGGTTCGCCAAGCTACCGGGGCATGCCTTTTTGAAGGTGAAGATGCGCCTGACGACAAGGCTTGGTCACTTCGCAAAATCAATGTGGCGGAGGCCTGGGATCTGACACCGCCGGCCGGCGGGAAGCGCTTTGGCGAAGGAGCCCGCATTTGCCACCCGGATACTGGATGGACATTGCATGATGATCTCAATGGTCTGGACCTCGATACGGCATGGAATGTCATAGACGACTCCGACAACGCAAGGGATCCAAAGAATAGCGGGGCGTTTCTTAATCCCGGACACGGAACGGCGACCGGAAGCGTAATAATAAGCGACGGCGGAATCGATCCTGTGAGCGGGACAACTCCTCCTGGTGAGATCACAGGTGTAGCCCCTGGCGCTACGCTCGTGCCAATTCGTACCGTAAATAGTGTTGTCCAGCTCTTTGATTCCGATGTCGCCCAAGCCGTCGCGCACTCCGTGGACGCCCAATGTGATGTGGTTTCAATGAGTCTTGGAGGACGAGCATTCAGCGGACTGAAGAGTGCCGTGCGTTATGCGGCCGATAAGAATTTGATCATCGTGGCTGCTGCAGGAAATTGTGTTGGCGTAGTAGTCGCGCCAGCCGCTTACAAGGACTCGGTCGCTGTCGCTGCAACCAATATTGACGACGAGCCATGGAAGGGAAGCTCCAGGGGGAGAGCGGTTACGATTGCTGCGCCAGGTGAAAACGTCTGGAATGCCAACAACCGTGCCGATCCAGATACGCCGCAGGCAGTTGGGCCCGGTAACGGCACTTCGTTCGCAACTGCGGAAGTTGCCGGGGCTGCAGCACTTTGGCTTGCGTATCACGGGCGTGATGCGGTCGAGTTAGCCGCAGGAGGCGATAGGGTCCAGGACTTGTTTGTAGAGATTATGCAGGAGACGGCACTCGTACCTAACGGTTGGAACGATCGTCGCTATGGCGCAGGTATTCTCGACGTCAAGGGTCTGTTGGAGGCCAACCTCACCACCACACGTGCGGCAGGGCCACCGCCGACCGCGGCGATTTTCAGCGATACAGTCGAGCTTTTGGCAAACGTGATAGATCGCGAGCCCGAAGATGTCGACCATGCGTTGCGTGTGATGTTCGATGATGCGAGTGATTTCGAGGCTGCTCTCGAACAGATGGGACCCGAGTTGATTGATGTAGCAATTCGAAATCCAACGGCTTTCGAAAAATCGCTGGACGCTGCGTTGCTGACTTCGCCGGGTACTCGTGACCCAGCTGCACGGGAAAGCGCCCGACGGTCAATTGACGGCCTTGTGTCGCAGGCTCTGAGAGATGCGATTCGATGAGTATCGCCATATTGTTCCTGCGTTGAACTTAGACTAGGTAACTATGAACCGGCGCGCGGGCTGAAAATCCGCGTGTCGGTGGTGCGATCCGCACCATTGCCAATGGGCTCAACGTATACACAGGGCACGTCAATAACGAGGCTGTTGTCAGGTGATCGCGGATACGAATATCTCTCCGCCGAGGATGCCCTGAAAGCTGCCTGACCCCGATCTAACCCATCGGGATCAGGCAATGGTTCAAGCCGGGCCGATCGATACGTGTACCGCGCCTCGATCAATGCTGCACCTCCACCCTGGGGTCGAGGCACTTGCCATTGAGCACGTAAATGCTGTAGTCATGAACGGTGTGCTCGTCGGTCTTCGGTTCGTCGGGGTTATACACGCCGGGAACCCTTATGATAATGAGGTCGTTGAACTTGTCGTTCTTGCCTCGCAACCAAGAATCGAAATCGTCCTTGGGAATGATTTTCACCGTGCCGAGTTCAAGGTTCTTTTTCGAGGTGAGCCTGAACACAATCGTCGTCCCTGGATACACACGCACGCATTGTGGATTCGCTTTTAGCTTTTCGAGATTCAAGTTGACCATCGGTGCTTGAGGTTCTCCCATGCATTTTGGAATTTTGGCGGAGCTCTTAACGCACTCGGTTTCTTGAGCGACGCTAAAATCTGGTGACCCTGCCAGAAAGAGCGCCAGCGGTAATACACAGAGATCAATCTTGTTCATTGTCTTTCCTCCCATGGCGACTCTGCATATCGCTCATTGCAAGCCGTTGGCGATATCGCGGAAACGGGAGTCGCCTCTTAAATTTTCGATGTTTGGATCGCCGGCCAGCAAGACCGTCGGGTAACCAAGTTCTACAGAGGTTTGTAGCGCCGCGAAGGCCTGCGAGGTGTTGCCCACCCGGTTGTGCATGAGCCCGTTGTAGTAGTGCACATACGGATCGTCGGGCATGAGCTTTATGGCCTGTTCGATGAGTCTTCGCGCTTCATCCTGTTCCCCGAGCCCGGTCTTGATCCATGCAAGGTCCATGACGATCATAGGATCGTTCGGGTTTACCTGCAGGGCGCTTGCCGCCATCCTGTTCGCTTCCTCGAAAGCCTGCCGGGCTTCTGCGACGCGCCCGGCCGCCCGCAGCGTGTCGCCGAGATTCGCCCGGGCAAGATGGTCGTTGGGCTGCAGTTCGACGGCGGCCTTTTGGTTTTCGATCGCCGCATCGTAATCCCCGGTGTAGAAATGCATCAGGCCGAGATTGGTGTACGCGCTCTTCGTGGGCTTGATGTCGATGGCTCTCTGGAAGTACCTCGCCGCTGCTGAGAAGTTGCCCTGTAACATGAAAGCGGACCCGAGGTTCGCGAGGTATTTCATGTCATCGGGCCTGAGAGCAACGGCATATTCGTACTGCGTCGCAGCCTCATCGAATCGACCCCGCTCAAATAGCAAAACGCCCAGCGAGTTGAACAGCTCGGCGTTGCCCGGGTGGATATCGATGGACTTGCGCAAGACGGCTTCCGCTTCTTCCGACCGATTCAGGCGCTGGTAGGCAATGCCAAGTACCTCTTAGCGCATCGATGTTGGTCGGGTCGTTCTCAAGCGCCGTCAGGTAGGCAGCTTCGGCATCGTTGTACCGGCCCGTCGATCTGTACAGGTTGCCGAGCGAGCTGTGAACGACATCGAGGTTGGGATTCAGCGCGAGTGCAGTCGCGCAGGATGACTCGGCATTCTCAATGTACGACGGATCGTCCATCTCGCCGTAGCCTTTGACATAGACGGCACACTTGCCCGCATGCGCTACCGCGTATTCCGGGTCGACACTAAGCGCCGCATCGAACCAGCCGAGTGCCGAGGCGACTGTGTCGATGGACGTCGGTTGCCGCGACGCCTCTATTCCCTGGCGGTAGAGCACATAGGCGTTAAGAGACGGTTCTTCCACGGGCTCGGAAGATGATGCCTGTAACTCGGGAGGCAGGGAGACACGCACGTTCGCAACGGTAAGACTCGTAATCTCGTCATGTATGTCGAAAAAATCCTCTCGCGACCGGTCGAACTGCCGAGACAGGAGATGAAAGCCGTCCTCGGAATTGATCAGCTGCACCGTGACGCGCATTTCGTCGGCGTTCATTTCGACGCTGCCTTCGAGGTACAGCTCCACACGCAGGCGGTCGCGAACCTCCTGTGACGGGGTGTTCGGTGCCAGGGTGTAGGAGTCGCCGCGCGATGCGACGCGTAGTCCGGGGACACGCGACAGCTGGCTGATCACGCCCTCGACCAGGCCATCAGCAAAAATCTGCGTTTCACGGCTGCCATCCAGGTTTACGAAAGGCAGAACGGCGATAGAGTTTTCGACGATCGGTGGCGGCTGTGGTTCGTGCACAACTTCGGCCGTTACCGTCGGTTCGCCGTCCGGCAGGCCGACGACCTGGTCATAGATCGTGACCAAGACACCCGCGATCGCGAGCGAGCAGACAACGGAGATATAGGTCCGGCTGAAGCGGCGCTTGCGGTCGTCCGCTGCAGACAGCTTGTCAACGATGGCCCGGCCGTGGCGAAACTCGAGGAACCAGGACAGCATGAGCGCGATCGGGAACCCCGAGATAACCAGTACCGTCAAGAAGGTCCCGACCCACTGCGGCAAAAGCAATTGATCGAAGACAGTGTCGGCGACCTGAACGAGCAACCAGCCGAGTATCAGGTAGGCGAGAGCCGTCTCGAGCACGCCGCGGCGCTGCAGGTTTTCGAACAAGCCGATGTCTTCGACGCCGACTCCGCCCTGGTCGCCGATGACAACGCTTGTTGCGTGCTTGCCCGGGAGTTTGGGACTCACCGCCAGGCGGTAGCCGAGCCTTGGCAGCGTTTGAATAAAGACCGGGTCGTCGGCGTGATCATCGAGCGCGAGACGAATCTCGCTAACCGCGTGACTCAGCGCTTCGTGGCTGCCCTGGCCTGGTCCCCAGGCGCACTCGAGCAGCGATTCACGCGCAACGAGTTCACCGCGTGCGCGCGCAAGGCATAACAGTACTTCTGCCGCCTTGGGCGGAAGATGCCTGGAGCCTGCCCGACCGGTGACTTCCCCCTTCACTGGCTCGACGAGCAGATCTCCGAGGTAGAATCCCTGCAGGAGATCGGCGTTCACAGCGCTTCCTATCCGAAATCACAATCTATTGGCGTTTGAGATGTGCGCTATTGGCTGCGCGTGCCTCACCGCCATTCCAGCCTTTTGGGGTCTGGAGGCTAGTTCAACGCCACAACCTTCGGGTGCACCAGTTTGTCGAAATCGCTATACGCGAGCTGCACGAGTTCTGAGTGCGAGCCGGCGTTGAAGGCGATCTGGTCGTCCTCGGTGAGCTCCTCTGCGGCGAAGACCCGCATGTCGTAGAGATTGCCGAACGGCGGCATGGCGCCCAGTTCGCAATCCGGGAACAGCTTTTCGAACTCCTCCTCAGACGCGATTTCGGCGTCGTCCGCCCCGGCTGCCGTTCTGAGGCGACTCAGGCTCACGTGCATGGTTGCGGGAAGTACAGCCATCGCGAATTCACCGTCGACCTTGACGATTACCGTCTTGGCGAGATCCTTCCCTGGGATATGTGCGCTTGCAGCGGCTTCCTGTGCCGAGTACGCGGGTGAGTGAGTGATGGTGGTGTACTTGACGTGGTTGCTGTCGAGAAACCCTTTGAGTGTCTGTGCTGGCATAGTGTCCACCTCGATCATGATCCACAGTACCGCTCCACTATACGCGCCGGGCCGGGCTCCGGCGGCGGTCCGTATAGTGGCTTATACGTATTCTGGACTTGAGACCCTATCCAGTGCCACATCCAGGATGCCCAGCGTCACTCAAGAGCATCTACCGGGTCGTAATTCTGCTCTCCAGATCTAAAGTGAAAGAAAAAAGCGGAGTTGATTGGCATATCCCTAAGGCGCCGAATCGGCTCTGGAACCATCGATGACGCGAGCCCAGTTCGGCCGACCGCGCTTGCGAAGGTACTTGTCGACCGACCGCTTGTGTTCTTTCACCCACTCGATACGTTCGTTGAGCATTTCAATGAGTTCATCGGGCGTTGGCTCGCTGTCGTAATCGTCGTCGGTATGCGCCCCCCAATTCCATACCTTCCGCGTGTACTCATGCACAGCTTGATAGAACTCTCGATCGTCATGTATGTCACTCGTTTTCACTCTCTTGAAATCCTCCCACGCTTGCGGCCAGTACCGAGTTGCTTGAGAACTCGATAACGATCTGTACCCAGGCAACGATCCCTTTTTTAGAGCAATAGAAACCCGCTCCACCGAATCGGTATGGTGGAGTAAGACATTCCTGGGGGACGAGTTAAGGTACTAGAAATTCGCGATAGCCCTGCTCAATCATTTGCTGGACCGCCTCGCTGATGTCCGCGGGTAGCTCTCGATCAGGACGCACACCCGCAAGTGGCGCAGTGCTGATGCCGTCGACCCGAAGCCCGAGGTGCTCGGCGAGGGGTCGTTGGTAGGTGGCAAACATGCCGAATATGCCGATGGACCCCGTGATGGTACTCGGGTGCGCCCAGATCTGGTCTGACGACGTGCTGATCCAGAAACCACCCGATGCGGCGACGCTGCCCATAGATGCGATGACCGGGATGCCCGCGGCGCGCGCAGCCTCGCACTCCCGGCGAATGACCTCCGAGGCGAATGCGCTGCCGCCTCCGGAGTCAACGCGAAGGATAATCGCCTTGACGTCTTCGTCGAAGCGGGCCTTGCGGATGAGCGCTCCCGTCGAGTCGCCGCCGATCGTGCCGGCAGGATGCGACCCGTCCAGGATCGTGCCGCGCGCAACGATGATCGCGACCTTGTCTCCCTTCGCCTCACGGCCAAAACGGTCGTCGTCTATGGTGCGAAGATAGTCGGCCATGCCGACCTGGTTGAACGTGTGTTTCTCCTCGTCCTCGCCGACCAGCTCGACGAGATGCTGGCGAATCTCGATACGGGTCATGATTTGATCAACGAGGCCGTAATCGAGAGCGGCTTTCGCCGTGTCGCCATTGGCCTCGGTGACAACTGGCGGGAAGTTCTGGGCGTAGCTGTCGAGCTGCGCTGCGGTCATCCCGCGTGCCTCGGCCACGTCGTCAAGGTAGATGCGCCAGAGATCGCCGAGCCACTCGTGATTGGCTGCCTTCGCATCGTCCGACATTTCATTGAGCAGGAAGGGCTCCACGGCCGACTTGTAAGTGCCGACCCGCCAGATATGGACGTCGAGCCCGAGCTTGTCGATTCCTTCCCTGTAATACATGCGATAGCGCCCGAAGCCCTGCAGTACGACGCCGCCAAACTTGTGAATGATGATCTCGTCCGCGTGCGCGGCCAGGTAGTAACCGTCCTGCTCCAGGCCATCGGCGCGGGCGATGACTTTCTTGCCGCTCGACCTGAAGTCCTCGAGAGCTTTCGCAACATCCTGAAGTTTGGTCAGCCGTGCGCCGCGAAACGCCGAGAGGTCGAGGACCAGGACCTCGATCCGCTCGTCTTCCTTTGCGGCCTCGATGGCGTCCAGGACGTCCTTGAGGAGCGTTTCCCCAATCGCACTACCCTGCGCCTCGTCGATGAGCTGATCGATGGATTTCGCTGTGAGCTGCTCGACCAGCTGGCCTTCAGGGGCAATCACCAGTGCCGTGGTGCCGGCGATATCGGGTTTGTCGCTCCTGAATACGAGCGCAAGCAGGGCGACGACGATGAACAGGAAAAGCAGGTTGACGAACACCTTGCGCGCGGCATCGATGCCACGCCACAGTGCGCGGAGCACGCGCATCAGTACATTGGATTTCTCAGGCATAACAGGATCTCCTTCCGTCGTGGAAGGGTATCACTCGGACAAGGAGCCCGTCGAATGCGGCCGGGTTTTACGCCCTTACGTGAGGCCCGCGTTTCTGAGCGGCAATTCACGCACGCGTTTGCCGGACGCCGCGAAATACGCGTTGACGATGGCCGGCGCGATCGGTGGCACGCCCGGTTCGCCGACGCCGCCCGGAGGTGCATCAGACTCCATGATATGGGTATGAATTTCCGCTGGCGCCTCGCTCATTCGTATCATCGGATAAGAATCGAAATTGCCTTCAACCACGCCACCATTACTTGTCGTGAGTTCTCCGTGCAAAGCGAGGCTCATGCCGAAGATCCCGGCACCTTCCAGCTGTGAGTGAACCCGGTCCGGGTTGACGACGGTACCGGCATCGATCGCGATCCAGAGTTCGTGCACGATCAGCTTGCCACGCTCGTCCACACTGACTTGTGCAACCGCGCCAACGTAAGAGAGGAACGAGCGATGTACGGCGATACCCAGCCCGTGACCCTCAGGCAGGTCGCGGCCCCACTCCGCCATGTCGGCGACTTTCTGGGCAACGGCGCTCAAGCGCCCGGTATCGACAGGGTGTTTGGCCAGGTCATGGCCGTAGTTCGTGTACTTCGCGTCATCATTCGCCGGATCGATCTTGCGGGCCGGCCCGATCATCTCGAGCAAGATGCTCTTTCGGGTCCTGTCCTTTGGCGTGCGCCAGTTCATCGACGAAGCTGCAGGCACCGAAGGCGTGAAATACGTTGCACACCGACCGTAACCAGCCGATTCGAAGATGCGCTTTCGCCTCGCAGGTTTCGATGCGCATATTGGGCACGTTCCAAGGCGCATCGAGCAAGCCAAGGTCAAGCTCGAAACCGCTCGGGCCGGTCACACCTGGCGCGAAGGTCGAGGCAATCGACGGAAAGCTGCTGCGCTGCAACCAACTTTGAGTCATGCCATCTTCGTCCATACCCGCACGGAAATACTGGGCGGCGACGGAATGAAAATAGCCGTGCCGGATATCGTCTTCACGTGACCAGGCAACCATAACCGGCCGACCCGTTTCACGAGCAAGCCAGGCGGCCTCTGCAATGAAGTCAGGTTTCGACTTGCGGCCAAATCCACCGCCGAGCAACGTGACGTTCATGGTCACCTGCTCTTTGTCGATGCCCAGCGTAGCGGCAACAGTGTTACGCGCCGTCTGCGGGTCCTGCGTGGCAGCCCAGACCTCGCAGCTACCGTCCTCGTTGACTATTGCCGTCGCTGCAGGCGGCTCCATCGGCGCCTGCGCGAGATACGGCGTGTAGTAGACCGCCTCATGCTGGCTGTGTGTTTTGCCATCCGCGTCGCCGCGGGCAAGAACCACCGTACCCGGCGCAGACGCCGATGCAACCAGGGCTTCCTTGTACGCCTTACTCTCGTGCCCCGCGTTTACGCCGCGGTCCCACTGGATCTTGAGCGCCTTGCGACCTTCGGATGCAGACCAGGTGTTGCTGGCCAGTACGGCGATACCACCCTGAATATTGAAGAGTGGCGGCGAGGTGGGCTCGGGCATCCTGATGACGTCCGCCACACCCGCAACCGCTCGTGCAGCCGCATCGTCAAACGATGTCACGGTTCCACCGAACGCCGGGCAGCGCTCGATTGACGCGTACAGCATGTTCGGCAACACGGTGTCGGTACCGTACATGGCGCGACCCGTGGTGAAATCCAGCCCGTCAATCGTATCCATCGGCTTGCCGATGTAGCGGTAGTCCTCTCGAGCCTTAAACTCGGCGCTTTCCGGTTGCGGCATGCCATTGGCCGTCTCGACGAGTTCGCCATAGCCGGCCGACTTGCCGCTACCTTCGTGGTGCACGGCGTGCTCGCGTGCCACACATTCGTCTGCCGGAACGGCCCACATCTTTGCGGCGGCCGCGATCATCATGTCGCGCCCGGTCGCGCCGGCGTTTCTCAGCAAATCGAAGTGATTACGAATGCTCGTAGAACCATCGGTGTTCTGGTCCCCGTATTTCTCGTGTCCGATAGCCTGGATGACCTCGACCTTGTCCCAGTCGGCCTCCAGCTCGTCAGCAATGACCTGCGGCAGTGAGGTGCGAATGCCTTGCCCCATCTCGGAACGGTGGCAATAGATCTCGACGATGCCATCGTTGCGAATATTGACGTAGACGTTGGGCGCCACCGACGCGCTTGCCTTCGCCGCCGGACCGACAGCGACTTCGTCCGGCTGGCAGGCACTGGCAAATGTCAGTGCGAATACGAGGCCTCCACCGGCCTGGCCCGTACGCTTCATGAATTCTCTGCGACTGATTTTTCGAAGTTCGCTCATGACTTGTCCCCCGCAGCACGGTGTATCGCCTTGCGAATTCTCGTGTAGGTACCGCACCGACAGATGTTGCCGCTCATTGCCTCGTCGATATCGGCGTCCGTGGGATTCGGGATGCGCTCAAGGAGCCCAACCGCACTCATTATCTGGCCAGGCTGGCAGTAGCCACATTGAGCGACGTTCAGTTCCCGCCACGCAACCTGGACCGGGTGGTTGCCGTCTTTGGTCAAACCTTCGATCGTCGTAACTTTGGCGCCTGCGGCCGCCGATGCCGGAAGCACGCAGGACCGCACCGGCTGTCCATTGATGTGGACGTACAGGTTCCACAAAGCGCTTTTCCGCAACCGTACTTGGTGCCGGTCAATCCGGCGATATCACGGATTGCCCACAAGAGAGGCATGGCAGGATCCACATCCAGACTCACACTCTCGCCGTTAAGTTCGAAATCGATAGCCATTGCGACATCCTGCAGTTTTGGTGGACTCTGGATAATAGCGCAGTCGAATGTCCCTATGGGTCGAGTTTTTTCGCGGCGCTCACCCTTCGCTCGCCGTCTAATCGGCTGCGCCGATTGCCCCCCTTGGCGACCACCACAAGCCCATGATTTTCAGCCATTTATAGTTGTTGCGCCTACATACCATCGGCATATACTCGCGCGACAACAGACTCAAGGGCCCGGGAATTCACCCAGTCTGCCCGGGCCAGGAACGACAATGAACCGCACTCGAGGTTTTCGACTTGCGCTAACCAGCGTAGTCCTATTTACGTCAGTCATTTTTGCCCAGACCGATCCAATTCGAAACGAAAGCGATACGCTGAAGCCTTACGACGGCAACCGTGATCAGTTTACTTTGCACATTCCGGATGGTTGGTATGTCGTCGACCAGACGCCGTACAGAGAGACCGGTGTGGTAGCTTTCTATTCGCAACCCCTGGTCATGCAGCTGGATGAAGATCCTGCGGTTCGTGAAGAACAAACGCGACAAATGATGGCACTGGCCGACGATTTGATGAGCGGTGCAGCACCCGCTTTTTTCATGGATCGATACAAGGCGGGCAGCGGTATGGTCTGCACCGGTTTCAGCGACAAGGCACAAAAAACCAAGCTCAAGATCATCGCGAATTCGCGGGCACTCGGAAAGGGCTCAAAAGTCGTGGGCCAACCGGACGTTACGAAGATCGACTTCGCAGGATGCAAGGGACTTAGGGTCTCGATGAGGTTCAAGATTCCCGGAGACGAGGATCGACAAATGCTGGTCTATACAGCGTCGTCGGACGACATTACCTACGACTTTGTGTTGTTAACTGACGTACGGTATTTCGAGCAAAATCTACCCTGGTTCGAGCGTGTTGTTTCTACCGTAAAGTTGACGACCGCGCAATAGATTGCTGCCGAACCTTAAGAGTCTCCGAAAATGAATCAAAGAGCCTGGGCGTATGCCCTTTTACTGCTGGTCTTACTGTCAGCACAGTCTGCCCTTGGCGAGGCGAACCTGCCGCAAAAAGCGTTTAACGTCGAAGGGGGCATCGTGTCGGTTCGTGCAGGCGTAATGCCCAATCCCGAGGCGCCGGCGCCGTTGCCGTTCGGCAAACTGAAATATCCAACACGCTATTTTGTACAGCCTACTAATGAGTCTCCGTATCCGGTTTGGTTTGAAGCGTCGTGGGCGTTTCCGGCTAATAAGAAAGACAAAGCATCAAAATCAAATATTGTTAGCAGCCCGAAAATCCCGCTAAGAGGAGGCTACTGGTTTTACTCTGACAAGCTGGGCGTTATTGTCGATCAGGCCATTGTCGTCGAGATCCGCGCGTATGCGGACGAAAAGCGCACGAAGCTCGTCGGCAGCCAAACGGTCGAACTGGTGTTTGATCAGCCAAGCGTCGATCACTTCCTGGCCAATTTCCCGAGCTCGTTCAAGTCATATACCCCCGAGAGCAGGCAGGCCATGGTGATCTCGGGCTGGCGCGATTTGCCGGCACCGCGAACCGACGTTCCCGGCAGTCTTGCAGATGCCGAGTTGCAGCGTGACATTCAGTTGAGCATCTGGAAATTCGATTCCACACGCCGCTGGACGTGTGAACGGGAAGTTCTGTCCGCCAGCACAATGGATGTGGATGACAGTCAGTTACTGTCGAGGTTGCCCGGCGACGCGCAGGACAAGGCAAAGCTCGAAGTGGCGGAGTACCAATTGAGCGCGGAGCGATGGACAGTCCGAAGCTGCGGGGAGGAGCGTGATTTCGAAGTGCTGCTGTCCGCATCGCAGTCAGGTGGCACTGACATCATGATTGTCGAAATGACAGAGGTGTATCGACCGCAAACAGAAACATCGGAGACGATTGAGAATTAGATCAAGGGTGTCATCGTGTCACGGCCCCGACCCGCACCGCTATAATCAGCCGATGCAACACGTCGACTTCGAAGAGGTGGTCCGGGAAACCGTCGCCGAGCTGCCGCACTGGGTTCAGGAAGCGATGCACAACGTCGAGATTCTCGTACTCGACAAAGCCGATGATCATCTCGACCCGGACGGCGAAGGACTGCTTGGGCTGTACACCGGCGTACCGCTACCCGAGCGCGACGCCAATCACGCAGGTGAGCTGCCCGACATCATCTACATTTTTCGCCTTTCTCACCTGGAGCTTGGGCTCCAGCCGGATGCGCTACGCGAGGAAATTCATCGCACGCTGGTCCACGAGATCGCACATTACTTCGGCATGGATGACGATCATGTGGAGGAGTTGGGCTGGGGCTGAGAAGCCGTGTGTGATGCAAACTGCGCCCGACTCTGCGACTATTTGGCTCTGTTGTGCATCTAACTGGCTGTATAGCTGCGGGAGCCCCGAGATGATCTCTTTCACGGTCAATCACCAGCTGGTGACCTTCGATGGCGACGACGACACACCGCTCCTCTGGGTCCTTCGCGACCACTTACGACTCACCGGAACCAAGTACAGCTGTGGCCTCGGCCTGTGCGGCGCCTGTGTCGTGCACCTGGACGGCAACGCCGCGGCGTCCTGCCGGGTACCGGTCGCGTCGCTCGAGGGGCGTTCGGTAACCACGATCGAGGGCCTTGCGCCCGGCGACGACAAGCTGCACGCCGTGCAACAAGCCTGGATCGAGCTGGACGTTGCCCAGTGCGGCTACTGCCAGTCGGGGCAGATCATGGCTGCGGTCGATTTCCTCGAGAAGCATCCAGAGCCCAGCGACGCAGATATCGACGCCAACCTGTCCAGCATGCTGTGCCGCTGCGGCACCTACGTGCGTATTCGCAAGGCCATACATCGCGCCGCCAGGATCGCGCGAAAGGAGAGTCGCCGTGGCTAAATCAACGATCAGTCGCCGCCATTTTCCGAGAGAGTCGCCGTGGCTAAATCAACGATCAGCGCCCCATTTCCTCGTCGCCGGCTCGGCCGTGACCGGGAGCTTCGTGCTCGGGCTGCCCATCGTGAACATGGCGCGCGCCGAACTGGCTGATGGCACATTGGGTGAGCGCCAGATTGGCTATTTTGTCGAGATCACACCCAAGGGCAAGGTCATCATCGGCAGCAATCAGCCCGAGATCGGTCAGGGCCTGCGCACCGCGCTGCCCATGATGGTGGCCGAGGAGCTCGACGTCGCGTGGTCGGACGTTTCGATAAAGCAGATGCCGCTCGGCATCCTGAAGACGGCCGACGGCTATGCCTGGAAATACGGTGGCCAGGGTGTTGGCGGTAGCACCGGTCTTACTTCGAACTGGCAGTTCATGCGTGAGGTCGGCGCAACAGCGAGACAGCAGCTTATTCGCGCCGCGGCCGCGCGGCTCGGCGTGTCGCCCGAAGCCTGCCACACCCGGCCCGGCTACGTCCTGTGCGATGCGGCCGGCGGCGAGATTGCCTACGCCGACCTCATTGAGGATGCGGCGAAGCTTGATATGCCCGCGGAAGCGCCGCCGCTGAAGGCGATGCGCGATTACCGGGTCATCGGCACCCACCGCGACACGATCGATGCGCACGACATGGTGACGGGCCGGTCGAAATTCGGTCTCGACACGCAGGTCGAAGGAATGCGTTATGCCGTAATCGCACGATCGCCGATCCTGAACGGGCGCGTGAAGTCCTTCGATGATGCAGCGGCGCGCAAAGTTAACGGCGTGCTCGACGTGTTTACGATCGAGGGCCCGGAACCTGGCGAGCCATACCTCATTCTTGCGAGCGGCGTTGCCGTCGTCGCGACCTCGACATGGGCCGCGATGAAAGGGCGTGACGCGCTCGAGATCGAGTGGGAGCCTGGCCCGAATGCCGAGGACAGCAGCGAACGCTTCTGGCAGGAAAACGCGGCGATGCTCGAGACCACCGGACAGATCGTTCTCGACGACGGCGACTTCGATGCGGCGATGGCGGGTGCCAGCAAGGTCGTCACGCACCGCTACGAGGTGCCGTTCGTCTCGCACCAGCCGATGGAGCCACAAAACTGTTTCGCGCACGTCAAGGAGGACAGTTGCCACATCATCGCACCCACGCAGATGCCCGCTGGTGCCTCGCGCGCTGCCGCGGCCGCCACGGGCCTGCCGCGCGAAAACATTCGTATCGACATGACTCGGGTTGGTGGTGCTTTCGGCCGGCGCCTGACGAACGACTACGTCGCCGAGGCCGCGATGATCTCGAAGCAAAGCGGATGGCCGATCCAACTCGTGTGGTCCCGCGAGGACGACGTGAAGAACGACTTCTATCGACCCGGCGGCCTGCACGAGATGCGCGCGGGCGTCGACGGCGACGGTACCGTTACTGCCTGGACACAGCGACTCGCGAGCGGCAGCAAGTACTACCGGCGACCGAACATGCCGACAGAGAATCTGTGGCAGGCGGAGTTGTATCCCGACGATTTCCCGCGCCGCATAATCGACAACTTTCGGCTCGAGTACTTCCACAATGCGATAGGCTTGCCGCGCGGTTCCTGGCGGGCACCGGCGCACACGGCGAACGCATTCGTGATCCAGAGCTTCATCGACGAACTCGCGATAGAGACCGGGCAGGATCCGCTGCAGCTGCGCCTCGACCTGCTGGGCGAGGCGCGTGAGCTGGAGTACGACGGCCACGGTGGGCCGACCTTTAACCCGGGACGCGTGAGCCGGTTGCTGAAGTTCATTGCCAGGCGAATCGCTTACGGCGAGGCCAGGCCAGCCGGGACCGGCGTCGGCATTGCCGGGCATTTCACATTTGGCGGCTATGCTGCGCACGCGTTCGAAGTCACGGTTGACGGGAGTGGCGAGCTCAGCATTAATCGTATTGTCGCGGCCATCGACTGCGGTTATGCCGTACACCCGAACGCTGTTGAAGCGCAGCTGCAGGGAGCGACCATCGACGGCATCAGCGTTGCGATGGGACAAGAGATAACCGTACGCAACGGCCGCGTGCAGCAGAGCAACTTCCACGACTACCCGCTCGCACGCATCGCGCAGATCCCGGCAGACTTCGAAGCGCACGTTCTCAATTACGATGAGACACCGACCGGCGTCGGCGAGATCGGCATCCCGCCCGTGGCGCCCGCACTGACGAACGCAATTTACGCTGCGAGCGGCGTGCGTATTCGCAAGCTGCCGATCGGAGATCAGCTTCACAAGGCGATGGCCGGTTAGGGTTTCTGACTGGCGCGCTTACGATTTGGGACACGATTCGCTGTTGCGGTGATATCGAACATTGTCGGGCTGACCATTCGGTGTCATTGACTTGAAGCCGCCAGTCAATTACTTGCTCTCGGCGATCGCAAAGACAAAATTAGCAGCCGTATTCTCAAGTTTCAGTAATTAGAGCCTCATGCCGCCGTCGACCTCGATATTTCGGCCGTTGACGAAGTCGTTTTCCATCAGGTACTGGACGGTGTGTGCTATTTCATCAGGCTCACCGATGCGGCCGGCAGGAATCATGGCCTGTAACTTGGCCAGCGCCTCCGGTTTCATCGATCGCACCATCTCCGTTCCGATAAAGCCCGGCGAGATGGTGTTCACCCGGATGCCGTAGCGGGCGAATTCCTTGGCCCAGGTTACTGTCATTGCTGCAACGCCGGCCTTGGCTGCCGAGTAGTTGCTCTGGCCCATATTGCCGCCCCTGGAAATACTGGAAATGTTGATGATCAGTCCGCCGTTACCGGCGCTGATCATCTGCTCAGCGGCGGCTCGTGCGCACAGGAAAACACCGGTCAGGTTGACGTTAATGACCGCGTTCCAGTCGGCCAGTGACATTCTCGATTGACGCTGGCCATCTTTGAACTTCAACATCAGTGCGTCACGCGTGATACCCGCGTTGTTGATTAGCAAGTCCAGGCCGCCGAAATGTTCGGTAATGGCTTCGAACGCCTTGTCGACCTGCGATTCGTCGCTGACATCGCACGGTATGACCAGGACATCGTCACTGTGCAGACTCAGGCTCTTACTGAATTTGTCGAGCGTGTCCGGATTGAAGTCGATCAGGGCGAGGCGCGCCCCCTCGTTGGCCAGGCGATTTGCCATGGCAGCGCCCAGGCCGCCAGCTGCGCCGGTAATGGCGATAATGGAACGTTTAATTTTCATTGGCTGTCCTCAGTCATTTGTATTCGGCCTGGTCGTAACGTCGCGCACGGAAACAAGCGCCCGTCCGCTGGCGATCAGTTGTCCAGTGGAGTCCGTACACGTCGTCGACAGATCCACGAGGTGTTTTTCCGGCCGGATTCGCGTTATTTCGACCCTGGCCGTTAATGCGTCGCCCACACGGGCTGCCCCGTGGAATCGTGTTTCCTGCTTGAGGTAGTTGGCGCCGTTTCCGGGAAGCCGAACGCCCAGCAAATAGGAGAACAGCGCTCCGATCAGTGGCTCGGGAACAAGGTCTCCGGAAACAACGTGATGGCTCAAAGCTGTGTAGTCACTCAGGTCACGCGGGCAAACGCTACGCGTCACTTCGGCGGAGTCGCCCAGCTTCACGGCGCTACCCCGCAATTGCCCTGGCAGGTAACTTCGCCGTCACTCACGCGCCTTACCTCGAAGCTCAGTTCTGTAAGGGCACCTTCGGCCTGCGTAATTTCGGCACTGAAGCGCATGGGTTCATCGGTGAAGGTGGGCGCCGGGAACATGACCGACTGTTCCTGGATGTTGCCACCGGGTAACAACTGGTCGACGAGACTGCGCAGCACGCTGCATAGCAACAAACCATGGGCGACGGTCCGGCCGAAGTGTGTCCGCGCGGAAAACTCCGGATCCGTATGAATCGGGTTGTCGTCTCCGCTCAGGCGGGCAAATCGGTCGAAATCTGCCTGGCTGAAGCTACGCACGAGAGTGGCCTCGGAAAGTGACACCGGTCTCAGTCGCCAGGCGGCCTGGCCAGCAGGTGTTTCTGAATCTTGCCGGCCGCGGTCCGCGGGAAATCGTCTACGCGGATGAAGTGTCTCGGCACCTTGTAGGGCGCGAGATGCTGCCGGCAGTATGCGATGAGGTCGCCGTCATCCGGCAACGGGTTCCCGGGGCGGGGCAGCAGGTAGGCGCAGCCAACTTCGCCCCATTTTTCGTCGGGCACACCGACGACGGCGGCCTCCAGAATGGCCGGGTGCTCATGCAGGCAGTTTTCGATTTCCGCGGCGTACACGTTCTCGCCACCGGAAATGTACATGTCCTTTAGTCGCCCGACGATGTAGTAGTAGCCGTCCTCATCCTGACGTCCAAGGTCGCCGCTGCGCAGCCAGGTGCCGTCAACCAGTGCTTTGGCCGTTTCTTCGGGACGATTGAAGTAACCCGGCGTCATGCCAAGACCTGCGAACCACAGTTCGCCGGTTTCTCCGCGTGGCACGTCCTTGCCATCGGCGCCGACCAGCCGCGCCAACGAAAGCAGTTGGGGTTTGCCGACCGACCCGATTTTATTCGCAGCGTTATCAGGGTCCATCAGGAACAAGGTCGGTCCGGTTTCGGTCATGCCCATGCCGTTGAGCACCGTGGCCCCGCGTGCGGCGAACTGTTTGAACATGGTGTCGGGCATCGGTGCGCCACCGCAGGCCCAGCAGCGAACCCGGGACAGGTCGAGCTCATCGAACCGCTCATGCAGGCTGATCGCCTGATAAATTGCCGGTACGCCAAAAAACGTATCCAGCCGGCCGGCCTCGACGAGGTCGATCATTCGTTCCAGGTCGAACCCTGGCATGACCAACGCGCGGGCTCCCATGATCAGGCCGGGCAGGGTGGTGATGTTAATGCCACCGGTATGGAACAGGGGCAGGAAATTCAAGCTCGTGTCGTCGCCGCGCAGGCCCATTGCCTGCGAGATGTTGATGTAGTTGGCCATTGCCGTGCCGTACGTCTGGATGACGGCCTTCGGCATGCCGGTGGTCCCGGACGTATACAACAGGTACCAGGGCTCGTCCGATGGCCAGGCCATCCGCCCCGCCAGGATTTCGCTCGCATCCCGCCGCGCGCGGTAACCGTCGGCGGAGTCATCGTCCAGGTTCAGACGGACGAGCGACGCGTCGGAAAAGCCTGCAACGGTTTCCGTGTCTTCGGCCCCGTGGATCAGCCACTTGGCCCCGCAGTCGGTGATCAGCGGTGCCAGTTCATTGGCCGGCATGCGCCAGTTCAGCGGTACGAGTATCGCGCCGAGGCGTGCGCACGCGAACAGGAGTTCGAAGAATTCGATTCGGTTGCGGCACAGGAGAGCAATTCGATCGCCTGCTCCGGCTCCGAGTTCAGCCAACAGGGTGGCAGATCGGCCGGTTCGCTCATCGAGGTCCCGGTAGGTCACGCACTCTCCGCTGACCAGGTCCTCCAGGGCAACCCCGTGTGGATCGAGATCGGCACGCTTTGCAGGGATATCGAAAACCGGAAAACTCATGACGAAAAAATCACTCCTTTTTGGCGATGCCATTGGCGATCAGATCGCCGGCACGCCGTGCAACTTCGGCCGGGTCCGTTATCTGATCCCATTCGCCGTATCGCATGCCCAGAAAGACCATCATGCCCATGATGGCCCAGGACCAGACTTCGGAGTCGCCGTCTCGTATTTCATTGCGCTCGCTGGCAGCGGTGAGGTTGGCCGCATAGGCACGCGCGATCCCACCATAATGTTCCATGAACGCATCGTTGGCGACGAATTCGGCTTCGGTAATGATGCGGTACAGGCCGGGGTGTTCGCGCACGAACTCGAGATAGGCTTGCAGGCCTTTGCGCTCTGCACTGAGACGGTCTGGCGCGTCGACGATTCGTTCCGCAATCCAGCTGCGGACCCGGTGGCTCATATAACCTACCAGGGCTCGATAGAGCTCTTCCTTGCTTTCGAAGTAGTTGTAAAACGTGCCAAGTGCCACACCGGCCTGGTGGGTAATGCCACTGACCGAAGCCGCGTGAAAACCCTGGTTGCCAAATTCGATTTCAGCCGCCTGCAGCAACTTGTCGCGGGTTTGTCTGCCGCGTGCGGTTTTGGGGAGCCTCTCAGGATTCGATGAACGATTCATGTCTCACAACACTCCAGGTGATTGTGAAAGGACCGGTTGAACTCGTCCGGATGAGACATGAACGGCACATGGCCGGAGTCGCTGATGGCCACTTCCTCGTACTCGCCGCCGTGTGCCGTGTAGTCGTCGAGGACCTTTCGGATCTGCTTCATCATCGGCTGATGCGGATACAGCTCGGCGCCCGGGTAGCCTTCCAGCAACCCGGCCTGGCCGCGCGTCGCCGGGTCCGACGCGGCGTTGTTGCATACCGCAACGTCGTCGGCGCCGTAGATCCACAGTACTTTCGGTTTCGGTTCGGCGGCGAGGATTCTTTCAACCAGGTCGCCGGCGTATTTGGGCGACATGGCGTTCGTGGCGCCCCATTTCCCCGGTGAAAAATACGGCCAGTTCGTAGAGCTTTCGTGATCACCGGGTAAGTCTCGATCGCCCAGGTGCACCTGCATCGTCGCCTCCAGCAGCGTGTCTTCCCGCTCCGGGATGAAAGGCGGTCCCCAAACGAGCAGGCGGAGTACTGAACGCGGCGTGAAAGGTGAGTCCGCAGTGCGGTTGCCTTCACTGATGTTCCTGATGAGGTCACGGTTCAGCAATCCTCCACCGGAGCCG
The DNA here is from genome assembly GCA_963722775.1 of uncultured Gammaproteobacteria bacterium. GTDB lineage: Bacteria > Pseudomonadota > Gammaproteobacteria > Steroidobacterales > Woeseiaceae > UBA1847. The sequence goes on along the minus strand of CAVROF010000021.1, from coordinate 43,388 downwards.
GCGTAGTCATCATTCACCGGTGTGCCCAGTTCATCCCGTGGTAGCACCAAAACCGTATGGCGAACCGGCACCTGGGAGGGTGACGGAGAGCAGTCGCTGCGGCCAGGCCGCCATCATCCACCACGCGACCAGTCCGCCCAGCGAGTTGCCGACCAGGTGGAATTTGTCGTGCCCGAGATGATCCATCAGCGCGATGGCGTCTTCGATGAGATCGTTCATGCCATTCTGTGCGTTGACTTTCACGGCGGGGTCCGCGCCGCCGAAGCCACGCTGGTCGGGTGCTATCGCGCGGTATTTCTCAGGCAGGGCAAGCATGGATTCTTCCCACCAGGTTGCGGAAGAAAAGTTGCCATGAATAAACAGTACGGGGATGCCGTCGTCAGGGCCGGAGAAAAGGACCCGGGTAGTCAATCGACCGGTCGTTATGACCTCTGCCCTGATTCCTTCCAGCGTCGCAACAGTCATGCGAGAGGTCCCCATTCGACGATCGCCCCACCCCAGATGTAACCGATACCCGCGGCGATGATTGCCATCGTGTCGCCTGGCTTCAGACGACCCTGCTCGATGCCGGCTTCGATGTTAATAATAGCGTCCTGTTCGCCGATGTGGCCGATGCTCGACATGTAGACGCTTTGTTCCTCTGTCAGGCCCAGGTGTTCCAGCATTTCACGATGACCGGACGGTTTCACCAGCGACATGTTGAAGAAGTCGATATCGTCACGCGTATACGCTGTCCCGTCGCGGTTCTTGCCCGATCTGGCCAGTGCGGTATCAACGCACTCCAACCAGTTCTTGATCGAGACCTCGCCCAGTCGCGTCTTCATGGCTTCGGGTTCCACCAGCCTGAATTTGTAATCACCGTTTGCGACAGCGGCATCGGTCGGGTGCTGGACCGATCCGCTGGCCGGCACGATCACGTGCCGACTCATCGAGCCATCGGCGATGATGTGGATACCAAGGATATGATTCTCGGCCCAGTCGCGTTTTACGATCATCGCGCCGGCGCCGGCACCTATGTTGAACAGGAACGACGTATCGAGATCCGACAGGTCGATAAAATGCGAAGTGGCGTAACCACCTCCGATCAGGATGGTATCGATGTTCGGGTCATCGGCCATCAGGCCGCGGGCAAGTTGCAGCGCGGCGATCGTCGTCGCGCAACGCGTGTGAACATCTATGCCCCAGGCGTTCTTCGCCCCGATTTCCCAGCCGAGATCGATGGCCGACGTCCACAGAAGATATTCCCGCCACTCTTCAGTGGTGCCGAGAATAACGTCGATTTCCAAAGGGTCGATGCCGGCCGCGGCGATCGCCTTGCGTGCTGCATGAACGGCCATTTCATTGGGGTGGACTTTGGGATCCGCGACGAACTTGCGCTCGATTCCCAGCTTTTCTCTCACGACCCACTCGGGCAAACCGCTTTGCTCAGCGATCTCTTTCGCGGTGATGTACGTCTCCGGAAAGTACGTGCCGGTGGAGACGATGCCCATGCTGGTCATGCGGGTTCCTTCAGATCGGAAAAATCAGCCCAAATATGAAACCTGATTCGATTTTCATAAGTTTGCACACTTCAGCTGGAATGGCAAGATCATGCCGGTATTCGGCCCCCCTGATAATTCTACTCAGAATAATTCTACTCGGACCAGGCCTCGATCAGGGCCGCTATGCCCGCGATTTGCTTGCCGCTGCGCTGATCATAGTCAGCACCGGTATAACCCCACCAGTCCCAGCAGCCCTGAGGGTTCATCAGCGATTTACTCACCTGCGGATAGAGCACGATAATGCGGTTGCTCTCAGCCCATTCATTGAGGCCAGACATCCTGGCGAATCGATCCTCGATGAACTCGTTGCCCTGACGGCAACCGTGAAAAGCCAGGTGCAAGCGGCATTCACCCGTTTTGTCGACGCAAGCCTGGGGCACATACGCAAACCCTGAGTCGGCGAAATAGCCACCTTCCGGAACGACCGACGCCTGGTCCAGGACCTGCAGACCGTCCTCACGGGCCGTGGTCGGTTGGCTCAACGAGCCGTACAGATGCTGCAGCAGTTCGCCGGCGGCGTCGTAATCACAGGCGTTGATGTAGTCGCCGCCCATTTCCCCGCAGGCAACACCCTGGTCCCGCGTCGGCCAGCCATGTGTCGCTGGGATATTGTCAACCAGTGTAATGGCCTGTTCTGGCAGGAACGACGCGTAAAAATCCCGCAATGCCCTGGTCACAGCCACGTCGACAATGGGATCTCCTTTGCCGTGGAACAGCCACACCCGGTCATTGGACAGGGATTCGACCGGATCGATAGTGCCAGCGCCAGCGGCAGAGCGTGTGGCCTCTACCAGTGGGGCCGCATCGAGGGCAGAGCCGCTGATACACCGGCCCAGCGCATAGATGATGTTCCCCTCGGCGCAGTGATAGGGCCCGCCCGCGACAGCGGCAGCGCCACTGATCGTGTCGGACAAAGCGACGTGTGCCTGCACGGCGGCATAACCGCCAGCGGATATTCCGGAAACGGTGACACGCCCCGTGTCGTTGTCATCGGCCAGGACGCTCGGTCCCGCACTGCAGGCCGAAAGGGCCAGGATTGTGGAAATCTTGCAGAAATTTGCGAATCGCATGGCTTGCCTCCGGTCATTGTCAGCCACAGTATAACTTGAAACTTGATTCATGTTTCATTAACGAGCATACTTTTGCTGTATACATCCGTTGCGAACAAGCAATTGCATTTTGGGGAGGAAGTGAAAGTGTCCAGTTCAACAACAAGACTGTTTTTGATTCTCGGAGCGACCGTGGCCGCTGGTTTTGCCGGGCCCGTCGTGGCTCAGCAGGACGATACGGCTGAGGCATCCAGTGGTGTCATTGAGGAATTGATCGTCACGGCGCGCCGTCGCGACGAATCGCTTCAGGATGTGCCAATTGCCATCACCGCATTCACGGGCGAGCAACTGGACCGCATTGGCGCCGACACCTTGATCACCGTGGGGCAGAGTTCTCCCAACGTGACGCTGGAAGTATCCAGGGGCACGAACACGACGATCACTGCCTTCATCCGCGGTGTCGGGCAGCAGGACCCGGTCGCTGGATTCGAAGCCGGCGTAGGATTGTACGTCGATGATGTATACCTCAATCGACCCCAGGCAGCGGTACTCGATATCTACGATGTCGATCGGATCGAAGTGCTCCGCGGGCCGCAGGGTACGCTGTACGGGCGCAACACCATCGGTGGTGCGATCAAGTACGTAACGAAGAGCCTCGGGGATGAGCCCGAAGCCAAGGTTCGGGTCTCCTATGGCACCGCCAACCAGATGGACCTGGTGCTGACCGGCTCAACGTCACTGTCAGACAATTTTCGGATCGGCGGTTCAATCGCCCGGCTGACCAGGGACGGGTTTGGTGACAATCTGAACCTCCCCGGTGTCGAGAATTACAACAAGGACGTGTTAGGCGGACGTTTCTCCATGGAGTGGGACGTGACCGATAACTTCGACCTGCGACTTAGTGGCGACTATGTGAAAGACGATTCGGATCCCAAGCAGGGCCATCGCCTGACGGTGGGCGCGGCTTCCGGCGCACCGATTCTCAGCGATGTGTTCGATACCCGCTCTGGACTGAACAGCCCCACGCAGGAAGTCGAAGCCAGCGGTGTGGCTTTAACAGCCAACTGGAGGCTGAGCGACACCATCACGCTGCGTAATATCTTGTCCAGCCGTCAGGACGAGACAACGACGCCGATCGATTTCGACAGCCTTCCGGTGGTCGACCTCGACGTGCCGGCCATTTACGAGAACGAGCAGCTCTCGGAAGAACTGCAGTTGATCTATGAAACGGATCGGCTGAGCGGCGTGGCAGGCATTTACTGGCTTGACGCCAATGCGTTCAACACCTTCGACGTTATTCTCGAACAACTCGGCGCCGTGCTCGATCTGCCAGGGCTGAATGCCAATACCTATGGCGATGTCGACACCAAGAGCTGGGCAGCTTACGCAGATTTCAGTTTTAACGTCTCCGATGCCGTGAGCCTTTCCGTCGGTGGGCGATACACCGTAGATGAAAGAACTTCCCAGGTCCTCAGGACCACCTACCTGGGTGGCGCGTCACCTGCACTCGGTGGAACGGGCGTTCCGCTTGTGGTGACGTCCGATTTCCTGGGTAGCCGCGAATTCACAGGAGTTCACGCCACGCGTATCCGTCAACTGGAAACCGAGCGACGATCAAAACCTCTACCTGACCTACAGCGAGGGCTTCAAGGGCGGTAGCTTCGACCCGCGTGGCCAAACCAGTGCGGCACCTGACATAGATGGCGATGGCACCGTTACGGATCAGGAGATCTTCGACTTTTTGGCGTTCGATCCCGAGTTCGTAGACACCTACGAGATTGGAGTCAAGTCGACGTGGCTGGGCGGCCGCGTCAACACCAGTGTTGCCGTCTTTTTCTCTGATTACACGGATGTTCAGATTCCGGGTTCTTTCGGCTTTGACTCGGACGGGGACGGCACCAACGATACATTCATCGGTGTTACCTCGAACGCAGCCGACGCGGACATGATGGGTATCGAGTTTGAGGGCACCGCGTTGTTGGGTGACATGTTCACCCTGGGCTGGGCCATCGGTTACCTGGACGCTGAATTCAATGAGTTCATTGATGCGACAGGCACCAACGTCGCGGACCAGCGCGTATTCCAGAACACTCCGGACCTCACCGCCAGCGCGACGGTTACCTACCAGAATTCGATGGACCTGTTCGGCAACGGTGGGACCTTCTTTGTTATCGGCTCTGCCTCACATCGTAGCGAAGCATCTCAGTTCGAGTTCGAAACCGTTGAACTCGACCAGTCTGCCTTCACGCTTTGGGACCTGAGCGTGGTCTGGGAAGATGACGATGGCCACTGGCGTGCAGGTCTGCACGGCAAGAACCTGGCCGACGAAGAGTACAAAGTTGCCGGCTATTACTTCCCGGCTCCGACCCTGGGACTTGAAGGATCCGTTACGGCCTTTTACGGTAACCCGCGCACGATAACGGGCACCGTCGAGTATCGTTTCTAGGACAAGGTAAGCCACGCGGCGGACACACAGTTCGCCGCGCGGCTGCTTGGTCTATAAACTCGCCGGCATGGAGACACCGAGACCTTCGAACGCTTACCGGGCTTATGTGCTGTCCATCCTGGTACTCGTATATACCTTCAATTTCATCGACCGGCAGATCGTCGGAATCCTCGCCATTCCTATCAAGGAAGATCTCGGGCTGACCGATACACAACTGGGCCTGATGGGCGGTCTCGCGTTCGCGTTGCTCTACACGACACTGGCGATCCCGATTGCGATGGCAGCCGACCGCATGAGCCGGACATGGATCATGACCGGGGCGCTGGTGGTCTGGAGTGGCATGACCGCCGTGTGCGGCATGGCGCAGAATTTCTGGCAGTTGTTCCTCGCCCGGGTTGGTGTTGGCATCGGCGAGGCCGGCGGCGTCGCACCAGCGTATTCCCTGATTTCCGATTTCTTCCCGCCCAATCAACGAGCGCGGGCGCTCAGTGTTTACTCATTTGGCATCCCGATCGGCAGCGCCCTCGGCATCGTCTTTGGCGGCATCATCGCGACCCTGGTCGACTGGCGCTTTGCTTTTATCGTTGTTGGTGCGGCAGGCATCGTGGTGGCACCCATTTTCCGGGCCACTGTTCGTGAACCCGTCAGGGGGGCGTTTGACGCCAAGGGCAGTGTGTCCAGCGCGGCCAGCCTGACTGAGATCATGCGGGTCCTGATGAAGAAACCCAGTTTCTGGGGCTTGTCACTGGCTGCTTCCTGTTCTTCGATGATGGGCTACGGTTTGTTCTTCTGGCTGCCTTCGTTTTTCGTTCGCAGCTACGAGGTTACGTTGCTCAATGCCTCGCTGGTTTACGGCGCCATCCTGCTGGTCGGCGGTATCGCCGGAACATGGCTTGGGGGCTCACTGGCCGACCGCTTCGGCGAGACGAATCGTTCGGCCTATGCGCGTATTCCCGCGTTTGCTTTCCTCGCCACCGTGCCGTTCTACCTGGTTGGCGTCCTGTCTCCGACCTTGACGATTTCCGTGCTGGTCATGATCGTACCCACGGCACTGGGCCTGGCCTGGCTGGGGCCGGTCATTTCGGCAGTACAACACCTGGTGCCGCCCAACATGCGAGCTACCGCATCGGCCATCTTCCTGTTCGTCAACAACCTGATTGGCATCGGTATCGGCACGTTCGCGATCGGCGCCATCTCAGACGGGTTGCAGGATCGCTTTGGCGACGAGTCCTTGCGCTACGCCATCCTGGCGGGTACCACGTTCTACCTTGTGGCTGCGGCGATCTTTCTGCTTGCCGCGCGCCGGCTTGAGCAAGACTGGGAAGGCTAGTCACGGCTGCTCCTCTACCCACGGATGATTAGTTGGGGCTATTCTTGTAGGTCGTCACCTTGTCAACCGCGTGGGCCTGACCTCACCGCAAGCAAACCGCAGACTTGTTAAGTCTGCGGTCCCGCCCCCGCCATCAGTTAATCACGAAGGTGACGTTGTCAAAGGAAGCATCTACACCACAACCACCGGCTATAGCTCCACAAGCGGCTTTGAGCTGCAGCGTTACACCGCCACTGACATCAAATCCAGTAGTACCGCCTCACACCGGTTCCAGCGATAACAGTGCCCGAATGAGTCGTCCAGGTCGCTGTCGGCGTGTAGGGGAATGCCGGGCCCACAAAATCCCGGCCTCCTACATCTTCTCCAGCGCCATTGAGGAATATCACCTCTACGAACACAACACCGCCGGCCCCTGTCAGGGCTCCATACAAATCGAATGAAACATCGATTGAATCGCCGGGCGAAACTGTGCCTGCGGCCAAGGCCACCTGGCTTATCAGCACGTCGTTTGTTCCAGAAGCATCTCCGGCCGCAACGAGCCTGGCCACAGTGCCTGTCCGACCACCTTGCCCGCTGGAATCGAGAGCAATGGATCCGCGATCAGATGGAATCAGCTCTTGCGTCCAACCGGTGAACCCGTTTTCAAAGTCACCGTTGACGAAAGTACCGCCGCCACCGGTACCGCCGGACGTATAGAAGTAGATGTTGTCGAAGAAGATCGTCGCCGCCTCTCCCGTGGTGGCGTCGTCAAACTTCATCTGGATAACATCCGCAAGATTGACAACCCCCGAGAACGTGCTCAGCGGTATCTCCACGCTCTGCCAGCTTCCGTTCACTATGGGTAACGCGTAGGGCGTTTCCGCCGGTCCGGAGCTGATCAGGAACACATTCACCGCCGTGGCATCGGGCGTCCAGAAATCGATGTGCAAGGTGTCGTGTGCCGATACATCCAGCGCAGATCCACCCGTGGCAAAGTCGATGCCCTGGTAGTTCAATCCGGCCAGCTGCAACACCTCACCGCCCGCGATCGACTCGACCGTGGTCACCGTCGCCTGACCCCAGTTCGGGTTGTAGTCCACTCCCACAGGATCCGTGTACGCATCACTGAATACCGACGTCACCGAACCCGCATCCACCGTCGGCGTCGGCGCCGCTGTTGTCGGCGCGTCTGGGATGGTTGCCGTATAGAAATAGATGTTGTCGAAGAAGATTGTCGCCGCTTCTCCGGTCGTGGCGTCGTCGAACTTCATCTGGATGACATCCGCAAGATCGACAACCCCCGAGAACGCGCTCAGCGGTATCTCAACGCTCTGCCAGCTTCCCGTCACTATCGGTAACGCATAGGGCGTTTCCGCCGGTCCCGAGCTGATCAGGAACACATTCACCGCCGTGGCATCGGGCGTCCAGAAATCGATGTGCAAGGTGTCGTGCGCCGATACATCCAGCGCCGTTCCAGCCGTTATAAAGTCGATGCCCTGGTAGTTCAATCCGGCCAGCTGCAACACCTCGCCGCCCGCAATCGACTCGACCGTGGTCACCGTCGCCTGGCCCCAGTTCGGGTTGTAGTCCACTCCCGCAGGATCCGTGTAGGCATCACTGAATACCGACGTCACCGAACCCGCATCCACCGTCGGCGTCGGCGCCGCAGTTGTCGGCGCGTCTGCGCCGGTTGCGGTATAGAAGTAGATATTGTCGAAGAAGATCGTCGCCGCTTCTCCGGTCGTGGCGTCGTCAAACTTCATCTGGATGACATCCGCGAGATCAACCCCCGAGAACGCGCTCAGCGGTATTTCCACGCTCTGCCAGCTTCCCGTCACAATCGGTAACGCATAAGCAGTTTCCGCCGGACCCGAGCTGATCAGGAACACATTCACCGCCGTGGCATCGGGCGTCCAGAAATCGATGTGCAAGGTGTCGTGCGCCGATACATCCAGCGCCGTTCCAGCCGTTATAAAGTCGATGCCCTGGTAGTTCAATCCGGCCAGCTTCAAAACCTCGCCGCCCGCAATCGACTCGACAGTGGTCACTGTCGCCTGGCCCCAGTTCGGGTTGTAGTCCACTCCCGCAGGATCCGTATAGACATCGCTGAATACCGACGTCACTGAACCCGCATCCACCGTCGGCGTTGGTGCCGCCGTCGTTGGCTCGCTCGGCGTGCTACCGCCGGCGTCGTAGAAGTAGACATTCGTCACGAACAGCGTGGTACTGCCCGGCGGCGATGCCGAGAAGATTATTTGGGCGATGTTCGATCGGTTGACAAGACCTGCCGCCTGGAAGTCGGCCAGCGGAATATCCAGGCTGACCCACTCACCCTGCGTCAGCGCCGGCGTTGTCGTGCCGTCGAATACCAGCTCGGCCTCGGTGTCATCACCTCCGTCAAACGTGCCATCGGCACCGAAGTCCACCAGCTTGATGCGCAGCTGCTCGGCGTTCGGCGTCCACACGTCCACGTGGAAGTGCGTCGCTCCCGCCATATCCAGCGGCGACGAGACTGTCTCTATGCCAACGAAATCGAGGTCCGTGTACTGCTTGACCGCGTTGCCGTCGATGGTCACGTCCGTCAATGTCGCAGACGACCAGTCGGTACGCCAGGTGTCCACAGTTACATCCGTATAGGCGTCGCTGAACAGCGAGATTACGTTCGCCGCAGCCACCGTCGGTGTCGGTGCCGCTACCGTCGGCGTATCACCGCCGCCGGTGCCACCACCGGCGCCGTTGTAGAAGTACACGTTGTCGACATACAGCGTCACGTTATCAGACGGCGTGGCCGCGAAAATCAGCTGCGCGATGTTGGCGCGATTAACCAGACCCGCCGCTTCGAAGTCCGCGAGCGGAATGTCCAGGCTGAGCCACTCACCCTGCGCCGGAACCGGCCTCGAATTCCCATCATAGAAAATCGAGCCCTCGGTATCGTCAAGGACGAGATTGCCTTCGAAAGCGCCGTTCGGGCCGAAGTCAACCAGTTTGATCTCGAGCGTCTCGGCGTTCGGCGTCCAGATGTCTACATGGAAGTGCGTCATGCCGGTCGCATCGACCTGCTCGGCGACTGTCTCGATGCCGACGAAATTCAGATTAGTGTATTCCTTGGTCGCATTGCCTGCGATGTCGACATCGGCGAGTGTCGCGATGGACCAGTCAGTCCTCCAGGTATCAACCGTCACGTCCGTGTAGGCATCACTGAACAGAGAAATCACATCCGCAGCGTCTCGGACTGGTGGTGTCGGAGCCGCGACCGTCGGCGCATCACCGCCTCCGGTACCGCCATCACCGCCATCGGAGCCGACCAGCGTGATGTTGTCGATGTAATACACCTCTCCAGCGCCAACCATGCCGAGGTCCGGCAATATCACGAAACGGTTGTAGTCGTTGCCGGCCTCGAGGCTATAGGTCCACGTCAGGGTCTGCCAGCCTTCGACCACGGTCTCATTGGCCTGCACGTCTACGGTACCGGCGCCCTGGTCATATTCCAACTTCGTGACGAACGGAATGCCGGCCGTCGGCGAGTACACCAGCGCTGATATCGTTTGCTCGCCTGCGTTGCTTGGAATTCCTGAAACGGAAATGAAGACACCCGCATAGACCTCACCGCCGTCGCGGGTGATTCGCAATGCATTATTGTCGCCGCCCACAGGGCCGGCCTCGATTGCGTAGCCAGCTCCATCGAATTCCGTAATGGTGCTCGGAATCACGTCGTCGAAGTTCGCGAGAACGCCGCCGGCGCCTCCGCCGCTACCGTCCGTTCCCTGGAAGACGCGCACGTAGTCCACAAGCATCGTCTGCGGGAACGTCTCATCGCCGGCGGGCGGCTCATTCCCGCTGCCGAGCGTGCCGCCCATAGCGACGTTCAGGATCAGGTAGAATTCTTCGAGGAATTCTTCCATGGTACCCGGCTCGATTTGTCGGGTGAAATAGGTTTGTCCGTCGATCTTTCCGATGATTCTGTCTTCGTTCCAGTCCGCTTCGAAGAGATGAAAATCATCACCTAGCGACTCGTCGGTCGTCAGGTACTGCGAGTCATACACCCAGCTATCAGCGACTTCATCCCACCAATGCATCGTGAAATGAGTCGTGTTTTCGTCCGAATAGAAATTATGAAGTTCCATAAAATCGATTTCGCCGGATCGCGGCCAACCGATATCGGGGAAATTCGTGCCGAGGGACCAGAAGGCCGGCCACGCGGCCTTTCCTACCGGGGGTTTGATTCGGGCGACGATTTTTCCGTATCTGAAATTGAACTTGCCGAGCGTGTTGACCTTGCCCGACGTGATCGAGCCGTCGCGGATGCCACAAGGCGCAGTGGGGCACAATGCCGAAATGACGAGGTTGCCATCCTCGACTCGCACATTGTCAGGGGATTCGGTGTACAGCTGCCACTCGTTGTTACCCCAGCCGTTCGAACCGTAGCCCGTTTCGTAGGTCCATTTTGCAGGGTCCGGCGCTGTCCCCTCGTTGAATTCGTCGGCAAACACCAGCTCGTAGCTGGCGCCACCCCCGACGGGCGGATAGCCCGGAAATTCCCATGAGAACGTGTCCGTTCCGCCGAGCGCCGCATACGTATTGTAAAAGTGGTTCAGCGCATCGTTTTCGCTGACTACGGTGTTGCCAGGGACGATGATGGCGACGACTGCTGCAATCTGCGTCGCAAAATCGGCACTGTGAAAATCGAAGGCGATGCCCGCTGCGTTGACCCGGGCCGCATCACTGACCTGAATGCCGTTCGAGGGGTCGCTATCGGCATCAATGCTTTGCAGGAAGACCAGCATATTGAGCGCGGCCTGATCCGTCGGGTTGTTGCTGCCGGTCAATTCGACGGGCGAGATAACCGGCGCACCCGGCACGGTACCCAGCACGATGCCGCCGATAGAGAACGTTACGTCATCGAACCACAGATACTGGAATGTGCCCTGGTCGTCGGTAGTTCCGGATAAATCCGACGAGGATTCCCAGGAGACGCCAGAAACCGGAGAATCCACCAGTACACCGGACGACGCCGGCGCCGGCGTTCCCGCAATCGATGCTTGCCCGTCGCCCTCTCCGCAACCGCTGACAGAAAAAATGGCCAACACTGTGACCGCCAAGAGACGTGATGAACGCGCGAAAGAGTTTGCATGCATGGCTGAAATCTCTAGTTAACTATTAGAAAGATGGCGCAAGACATTGAAGAAATTATTATTATTTTTTCTAGCGTGATGAATTACACGCCCTATGCTGCTTGGAACAACGTCAAATCCGCTGATTTGTTTCCGAAGTCTACCTATTAGTTGACAGCGCTGTCAATTATCTTCGGCAAAAGTTACAAAATTTCGGGGAGATGAGACGGGCACCAACCTCAGGCGCTGTCAGGGTTTGTGCGTAATGAGCGGGAACGCGCCGTGCAACAAGCGAAAAGAAGTCAAGCGTGGAGACTCGACGGACACGACACTCGCGGAATTGAAGCGGCGTGCAAGCAAAGATCCGGCCGAATATGTAAAGTGGTATCTCGTCGGGAAGACAAAATCGGTACTGTCGTGGAACATCATCGCGGGAGCCGATATGGTCGTACCTACGGCGCTGGGCCTGGCCTGGCTGGGGCCGGTCATTTCGGCAGTACAACACCTGGTGCCGCCCAACATGCGAGCTACCGCATCGGCCATCTTCCTGTTCGTCAACAACCTGATTGGCATCGGCGATGGGGTGTTCTCACCAAGCGTCGCACAAGACCGGTTATCGAGGTAAAGTTACGGACTCTCTAGGCCGGAGCCACTGATTTCCAATGAAATTTCTTCTGATTCTTTTGTCCGTGATTGGGGTCGCGGTGGTTCTCCGCAAACTGGTCCGTTACAAGACGCTCGCGCCTCTGCTACCGCGAAAATACAACTTCGGGAAACGCCGTGACACCCTTCGTGAAGTACTGCGCCTCCTCGACGAGCGCAATGCGACAACTCTTCTTGAGACCGGCGTCGCTCGCATGGGGCTGGAGAAATCGAAGGGTGATGGTGCGTCGACCATTGTCTTCGGGCTTTGGTCGAAGCAAAACGATGCGCATCTTTATTCCGTGGACATTGATCCCGAGGCAACGAAACGTGCCGGCGTCGCGGTCGATGCAATGGGTTTAGGGGATAGCGTTACACTGGTGACCTCAGATTCGGTGGCGTACCTGGATGATTTCACCGATACCGTCGACTTCCTTTATCTGGACAGTTACGACTACCACAAGACCGACACCGCGATTCAAACTGCGAGCCAGGATCATCACCTGAAAGAGATCAAGGCGATCGAGGGTTGCCTGCACGACGATACGGTGATTCTGATCGACGATTGCGATATGCCGAATGGCGGCAAGGGCAAACTGGTCATTGAGAGGCTCACGACCCAGGGCTGGAAAGTCCACATGTCGGAGTACCAGGTGATTCTTGTCAGAGATACGGGGTAGCGCACCTATTGGCTGAAGTCATCAAAGGGCTTGGATTTTACGAGCGCCTGCACATGCGGCACAGGCGTTGGCGGTACGCCTATAAGTCCGAGAAACCGAGTATCGCATTCCTGAAGGGCCTCGAACTCGACGGTCGTAGCCTTATAGACGCGGGGGCGAACTGGGGTGTCTATTCGTGGATCATGTCGGAGTGTGCCGGGCCAAAGGGCCAGGTATTTGCCTTCGAGCCGCAGCCTGAACTCGATGCGCATCTGCAAGACTTGCGGCAGTCTTTCGATCTGCGAAACCTGACAATTACGGGAGCCGGCTTGTCTTCAGCGCCCGCGACCCTCGAATTACAACGGCCCAAAATAGGATCTGGCGAGGCCGGGGTAAACCTGCCGGCAGGTACATTTAAGGACGTAATCGAAGTGCCTGTCGTAACGCTCGACGGATTCCTGGCTGAGGTCGAACATGGGTCGGTGGGATTCATCAAAGCAGATGTTCAGGGGCACGAATACAACGTGTTCCTGGGTGCCAAACAAACGATAGTGGAACACAAACCCGTGTTGTTGTTTGAGCTGTTTGACTACGAGGCGGACCGCGGTGAAATTTTTGATCTGTTAGCGAACCTGGGGTACGTCGGCTGGTTCTACAACGTGGATCCTGTTGACCACAAGAGCCTGCTCAGGAATGGGCGAGGGGCCTATATCGACCACAGTGAGTATCGACAACACGGCAATGTTCGCGAGGGACTCGACTTTCGCAACTATTTCTTCGTCCACAAAAACAGCGCAGAATGCCGGAAAATTCAGAAGATGCAGGGGCGAGTGCTGCAAAGCGCAGCTCTTTGAACTGGTATGCAGACATGGCGGGTGTAGTTCAACGGTAGAACATCAGCTTCCCAAGCTGAGAATGAGGGTTCGATTCCCTTCACCCGCTCCACAGTTTATGATGTAGCACATAATAAGAAGCGCGCAACGCGAGATGTGTTGCCGCACCGGGGGTAGTTCAATGAAAGTACGGACGAAGTACTGGGGTTCATTTGTCTTGCGTTTGGCCGTCTCGGCCTGCGTACTTATTGTGGTGTCGCCAACAAGCGGTTTCGCTCAGTCCTTTGTCACACCTGGCCCGAATACCAACATCGTTGGTGTTACGCCGAAACTTGAACATGTCCCTGACTTCCAGCTGAAGCAACAGCAGGAGCCCTCGTGTGTCGTGCGCCCCGGCAACGAGTCTTACATAATGTGTGCCTACAACGATATGCGCGCGTCCGACATTCCGGCGTTGCAGGGCGATGGCTGGATGGGCGTCTCGATGACCAACGACGAGGCGGACACCTGGTTTAGTCGGCTTTCGCCCGGCTACCTCGGACACCCCGACTCAATTGGCATGGGCTTCGCCGCGGATCCGTCTCTCGTTGCGATTCCCGGCAACTCGCCCGGTCTTGCTGTACTCAACTACATAGCCGGTCATCGCGGCTCAAGCAACAGTGTGCTGGCCATCCAGCGCTGGGTAGAATTTCCGCAGGAAGACCGGGACTTCTGGAAGCCTGAGTCACCGGTGCGGATTGTCACGACCAGCGATATTGAAGGTGGCTTCATCGACAAGCCCAGCTTCTTCTACCTGATCGATAGCCCCGCGGACCAGACAGAAATAACGCAACACATTAATGTTGAAGGTGAGCTAAATCCGGTCAGCATCACGACTCCGACCGGTACGCTCGTCGTTGTGTATGCCGTGTTCCCCGAAGATAGTGAGGGATCGAAGCTGAAGTTGCGCCGGTCTACCGACAACGGCGAAACCTGGTCCGATGCGGTCCTGCTTGCCGACGGAAAGAGCCAGATCAACGGCTCGTCCGTAACGGCGTTTGGCAACAAGATTGCTGTTATCTACCGGCAGGCGAGCGGCACTTTCCCCGGTTATTTGTGCGACCCCAGCGATGATCGATACGACAGTCATCGTTGCGGAGACGACGATCACCACGGCGATGGGAAACACAAGAACAAGCATCATTATTGCGAAGATCAGACGAACGAAGGCTGCCTCGACGTCATTCCTAATGCCGTCGTCGCCAAGGTATGTACGAATAACTCTGAGTTCGTCTGTACAACCAGCGACCAGATCTTCGAAATCTGTCCGTTCGATCAACCAGCCAGCGGTGCGACCTTCAGAACGTCGACATTTCCGTGGCTGACTTACGACGGTTCCCGCCTTTGGGCGTTTTCGGCGTCCCGAAATCCCGGCGGCAGTTGTACCCCTGTCCCGGACGCGCCGGGCCAATTCGTTGGCAAACCACGCATTGTTGCGATGTCTTCAGTCAACGGTACGGACTGGGTTGGCGCCGACGGAAGCAGCGATGATCCCATTGTTATCGAGCCGCGCGCCGCGGGCTTCCAGGTCATGCCAGTGGCTTTCAGCACCAAGGGGCGTGTAGATCTCGCCTGGACGGATACCTACCGTGAAGAAGTGCAGGACGTCCCCCTCCCGTCCGGCAATCCCGATATCTACATTAACGACTATGTCAGTAGCAATGCCCGTGTCTATCGAAAGGCCGACGTCTGGATGACACGCCTTGAGGCAAGCTGTGGCAGTTCGACGACCGACGGCTGTACGCCGACGATCGAAGAGCCAGTTCGAATTTCATCCTACGCGACCGTAATGGAATCGCTGGAAGCACAGGTCGCGCACGAAATCGAAGCCGATCTCAAGAACCTGCGCACGCACGTTTCTGGCACGGTCGCATTCAGCGGCGACTACAAAGCCATGGCGACGCCTCCGTTCCGGCAAATCGCCAGCGACAAGTGGATTCCAAACAGCCTGCCTGGTGGTTCTGCCGGGCCGGAGCTTCCGGGATTCACGGTTAGCCAGAATATATTCATTGCCTGGGGTGACAACCGCGACGTGGAAGGCGAGTTTGTCGCCGACCCGGAAGGTGCTTTGCGACTTCCCTATACGCCGCCTGTTAATAGTGACGCGAATCCTGGCGGTGCGGTAACCAGCACGTCCGAAATCGCGCCGGACGATGTGGTCGAGCCTCAGAGTGCGATGCTTGCATTCGACACGGCCGATCATGAAGACGGGATGGCAGGTGCAGACTTTTCGACCTGCGTTATCGGTAGCAACGACTACACGCGTAGTCGCGATGTGAACGTCTATGGGTCGCTCGTTCGAGATCGGGCATCTCTCGTCGCGCCGACCCCCGTAAAACCGCTGGGTACGATTCAACGCATGTATCCGCTTGAGATCACCAACATCGATCCGGATGACTCTGCGCCGTATTGCCTCCAGGTTGCGAACCAACCCAACGACTTCGGCGTGTCGACCGGGCTTGCATCGTTTTATCAGCTCCCGGCCATTCAGCCGTTTGCCGATGGTGATCAGGTCAACCTGCTGGATGTTTATGTACCGGCGGGTTCCAGTGCGTCGCGCGCTGTGTTCGTCACCACGAGCGACAACAATTCGGTCATAACCGTCAATGCCTATGAAGGCGTTTGCCCTGCCACGAGTAGTGGGACCTTCGGCTCTCTGCTCAACAGCGTCCGAGTTGGCAACGGGCCACTACGTGAATCGGAGTACTGCGGCACGGTCGCCTGCGACTCCGTGCTGGCCAACGAAACACACGACATCACGCTGGCCGGCCCGGCGCTGCAGGCTCCGGCCCTCCAGGCACCTGCGCTGCAGGCACCGGCCCTTCAGGCACCGGCGTTGCAGGCACCGGCGCTCCAGGCGCCTGCTTTGCAAGCTCCGACCTTTGCCGCACCAGCTTTACAAGCGCCCGCTTTGCAGGCGCCAGCGCTTCAGGCTCCGGCTATCCTTGCGCCTGCACTGCAAGCTCCGGCTCTGCAGGCTCCGGCTCTTCAAGCCCCGGCACTTCAGGCTCCGGCGCTGCAAGCCCCGGCACTCCAGGCCGCGTTACCAGAGGACATCGTCTACCAGGACATCAGCTACGTGGTCAGCGCTGGTGCCAACGTCACGACAACCTATTCCGCTGACATCAAGGTCAACGGTCTCGATCTTGATTCTGCCGCTGTACAGATGATTGCGTGGACGCCAAACGTCTACACGTCTACCCAAGATTGCTTCGCCGTCCCCGCGGCCAATCAGCAGATCATTGCCTACCGCGATCTGGATGCCCCGTCGTTGCAGGCCGTGACCCTGCCGCAGACGTTCTCTCCGAATAACCAGAATCCGTATGCCGGCGAATTGTCTTTCACCGGCTCTCCCGATAAGGACGTCGTTGTCACGATTCGCATCTGGGCAACCGGTGATGCGCGTGTCACGCTGGAGACGCTACAGCTGCAATTGGATGATTGTCGCGCAGATCCGTTTTGCGATGCGGACTCCGGCGAGTTCGGCGCGGCGCGCCTGATCAGCTTCGGTGCCAGCGCACACCAGTGCAGCACCGAGGACGCTGTCGTTAATACAACGGTCCCTAATCAACCCGACTGTCTGAACAACGGCAACGAGAAGATTCGCCCGGACCTTGCCCCGCCGATCATTTCAGTTCCAGCCGATTTCAGCGTTGAGGCGGATCGGCCCGAAGGTGCGGTCGTCACTTACGCCGCGAGCGCGAGCGACAATCTCGATCCTTCACCCATCCTGAGTTGTACGCCAGCGTCAGGCTCGCTTATTGCGTTGTCGCCCCTGGGTACGTCGATAACCTGCTACTCCGAGGACTTCAAGGGCAATTCGACCTTTGAGAGTTTCCTGGTGTCGGTGGTTGATACAACGGCACCGACATTGCCCTCGCTAGCAGACGTGACGGCTGAAGCGACCAGCGCCAGCGGTGCGGTTGTGACATATGCGACGCCTGCGGCGAATGATGCAGTGGACACGGCCCCGTCTGTCAGCTGCCTGCCCGAATCGGGCTCCGCATTTGCTCTGGGGTCAACGGCCGTTACGTGTATCGCCAGCGATGCATCAGGTAACGACTCTTCGCGATCTTTCCTTGTTGCCGTCTCGGACACCACGGCACCAGTGCTGACTTTGCCGTCAGCAATCACGGTTGAACCGCGTGACCCGGCAAACCCGGACCCACAGGCTGGCACCTTTGCAGTCGATGCGAACGGCAACGCGACCATCGAAGCCAACCTGCCGCCGCCCGATGGCGCGAGAATCAGCTTTACGGCCACTGGGATTGATGACGTCGTCGATGCCGGCGGCATAACCGTCAGTTGCAGTCCACAATCCGGCAGCGTGTTCCCGTTTGGACTCAACACCGTCAGTTGTTCTGCATCCGACGGCACGAATACGAGCTTGACGTCGACATTTACGGTCAATATCGAGGACAACGTCGATCCGGAATTCAACGTTGATGACGGCGCGACGTTTACATTCACTGCGACCGAACCGCGCGGTGCAGAGGTAGATCTCGCTGGTACCGGCGCGGTGGTTGCGACCGACCGCGGCGCGACCATCGTCCCCGAATGCAGCGCGACCTCGGCAACGCTCGGGATTACCAAGCAGTTACCCGACTACCTCGAGGCCGGTGATTGGCAAGTCACTTGCTCCGTGGACGGAGTTAATGCCACGACGATTTCGGTAACGGTAAATGTCGACATCATCGATATCTCGGCACCCGTACTGACTATTCCGGCCGCGACATTGAGTGTTGATGCAGATGCCATCACCGGCACCGCCATCGTGGACTTCCTCGCAGTCGGCGGTTTCGGCGGTTCTACCATCACGGTGGCCGATGATGTCGATATCGATGTTGCGCTCAGCTGCTCGCCTGCCAGCGGCAGCGAATTCGGCGTTGGCAGCACGACAGTGACGTGTACCGCGAGCGACGATGGGCCCAATGCATCCGGCCAGCCGAATACGACGACCGCAAGCTTCATACTGACCGTTGCTGACGTAACACCGCCATCGATATTGACACTGCCTGTGCCGATAGGCGGCAATCTTGTGGAAGAGGCGTCCAGCGCTGCTGGCGCGATCGTGACCTATACGGTTCAGTCGTCTGATAATGCGGACCCTATGCCCGTCATCGCCTGTGCTCCTGTCTCGGGTAGCGTGTTCCCGATCGGCGCGACCGAAGTTTCCTGCACGGCGACCGATTCCTCGGGCAATTTCAGCACAGGAGCGTTTACTGTATCGGTGGAGGACACAACCGACCCGGTAATCACGGTTCCCGCTGACGTAACTGAAGAAGCCAATGCCGCGCCGAACTCAATTGTCTCGATCGGTGACGCAACAGCAACGGATGATGTTGGTCCGGTTACTATCAGCAACGACGCGCCCGCCGACTACCCACTTGGCCCGACGGTCGTCACCTGGACCGCTGCGGACGCATATGGCAACTCGTCTTCCGATACTCAGACAGTGACCGTGCAGGACACGACGGCGCCAGTGCTGAGTGTTCCGAACGATATTGCGATGGCCTCGAACATGGCTGACGGCGTTGTGGTTTCGTTTACTGTTTCGGCAACCGATTTGTTCCTGGCTGCGACGAGTTGCGTGGATCAGGATGGCTTCAATGTCGAGTCCGGGGATGTGTTCCCGATCGGCGAGACAACGGTCACCTGTACCGCAACCGACACCAGCGATAACTCGGCATCTGGTTCTTTTGTTATCGACGTCGAACAGGCCTTCGGCATCCGCCTTATCGTACCCAAGGGGCAGCTCCAGGCAGGCAGCACCAATCCGATCGACTGGCTCTATCTTGACCCGGGTTCAGGCGACGTAATCGAGAGCGGATTCCTGGCGCCGACCGTCAGTTGGATCGGCCCGTATGCGCCAAATGATAGCGATTGCAGCGGCGCGACATCAGGTTCCGGGTCCGGTGACGATGCTGGCAGCAGTGACAAACGTTATTCCGCGTCATCAAGGACCTGGCAGTTCAGCTGGAAGACGCCGGACATGAGCGGACGCTTCCTGCTCGTAATAACTCCACCAGGTATAGGCGATCCAGCTGCCACCGCCTGTGTCAGGTTGAGATAACGCTTACTGGTTCATCCGCTGGCGGGCGTCGTCCGCCAGCGGCCCACTTTCCGGACGAAGCTCCAGAAGCGCGCCAAAGCCTTCAATGGATGAGGTGTGCATTCCAAGCCCCTGCTGTGCACGGCCGATCCAGTACGGCAGTTCGGCCATATAGCGATAGCTTGGGGTATCGTCCATAAAGATTGCCGATGCTTCACCGCGCCGCTCGTCGCAATGCATGAATTCTTCCAGGGCCTCCGCGTGCAAACCGGCGGCCAGGAAAGTCTTGCCCAGCTCGAAGCGAATCAGCCATAAATCGGCGAGCTCCAACGCACTGCGCAACAGGTCGGCTGCCTGCGCATGCCCACCACCTTCACGGGCGATCGCTGCCTGGATCATCAGGCCATAGGCGCGACTCTGGGACTGAATCTTCTTGGTTAATTCTCCGCTGATCATTGCGGCTGACGCCTTGTCACCTGCAGCCAGGTAGACCCGCGCAGCAGCAATACGAACAGAGTCCTGCGAAGACATTTCCAGTGCTTTTGCGGCTGCCGTGCTCGCGGCCGGGAGATTTCCAGCTGCAGCCAGGGTCTCCGCCAAAGCGATCTGCTTGGCGGCAGCCGCAGCCTGATTCTCCGCTGTCAGGTCCAGCTCGATACCGGACTTCAGAAGTTCCTGTGCTTGCTGGAACTGGCCTGAGTAGATCGCGAGATCTGCGAGGCCAAGGCGAGCAATCGATCCCTGCAAATGACTCGCTGTCGCCTCCGACATCTTCTCGTAGGCGTTGCGAGCAGCGTCAAAGTCGCCTGCAGCCATTGCAGCGACGGCAACCGGCAGGTAGGCCGCTCCCCAGGCCGGGTTAACGGCTATTAACTTGTTTGCGACTTCGGCTCCGGAATCAAAATCACCCGAGTACATGGCATAGAGCGCGAAATTCGATTGATACAGTTCACTCGCCGGATAAATCTCCATGATCCGCCGGCCTTCGATGGATGCTGTCTCAAAATCACGTGTGTAGAACGCCGCAACGGCGAGGTTGTTATGCCCCGCGGCATCCGCCGGGTATTTTTCGACGAGTTCAGAGAAGCTCTGCACCGCATTCTCAAAATTACCCGTCACGCTGACATAGTAAAGGCCCAGAGTTCGCAGTCGTTCTCTCTCTGTCATTGTGTCCATGAGGGAGAGCGCCGTGTTCCACAACTCGGTCGCTTTTTCTGTGCGACCCAACTTGAACTCACTCAATGCCCAACCGGAAAATGCCCTGCCGAATTTAGGGTCGAGGCTGGTCGCTTTCGCGAAGAGCTGCACCGCTTGTTCATGAGCGCCGGCGAACGCCGTATCGATGGCCGATGTGTAAGCTTGTGCTGCTTCAAGCGATGCGGCGGTGAAGGTTTCTGCGGTAGCCGCATCGGTCTCGTCGAGCGTCGTATCGCCTAACTCTTCACGTACGTCTTCTGACAATCGCCCGACTGCCGTCAATACGGACTCGGGGCCTTTTGCGTTGGAGGTGACATCGAATACCGCTTCTCCGGTGGTCGGATCGACGGCTTCCAGGCGTAGTTCGAATCCGGACCCATCAGTGTTGATTGCGCCGGCCAGAACGAAGTTGATCCCTTCGCGGACAGCAACGAGCCTGGCGGCTTCCGCTGTCAGGGCATCGACACCTGGCTGTAACTTCGTGGCCAGCCGGAGTGCCGAATTGCGCTGATACGACGTGATGTGCGGTGCGCCCTCAACACCGATGGACAGCGCCTGCTCAAGCAAGCCATCGAACATTGGGTTGCCGGTATTGTTGCCAAAGTCAGCAATCAGTATCGACACCGGGTCAGGCGCCTCCGCCGGCCCACTTCTTCCGGTCACATTGAGATAGACCGAAAAAATCAGTGCAACGGACAGAATCCCGATGGCGACGAAGTCCATCTTGCGGCTGCCCAGCGGCGCGACGATCGTATCGGTATGGTCTGGCTGGACCTCGATACCCTGATCCGTTACGTCGTAGACCCACGCCAGCACGAGCATGACGGGAAATCCGATGATGGTCGCGATGACGATCGCGCGCATGACCCACTCGGGCGCATCGAATGTCGGCAGCAGGACGCTGGCAGCCTCGATAAGAAGCCAGCAAATACCGATGTACAAGCCGGCTGTACGAATGACTTCTCGCCGCCGCAACTCTTTGATGAATCGATTCATTTTCGCTCTTGACCACGCCAACCGGAACGCGTCGAGTCTAGCACGGCAAAAGGCGTTACTCGGCGTCGGCAGAAACCCCAACCCCCTACGATAATCTCGAAGACTGCGAACAACTCGACAGCTCGACAGCTCGACAATTGTCGATGTTCCCAAACTCGAGCCGGATCGCGACCATGCCCGGCACCCGTTCGTTTACTTCGGCGTTTACCGCTCAAAAACTTGGTATTTTCCCTACTGTAGCCGTTTGGAGACATCTGGACGGCACGCCAGAATTGCGCGACAGTGTGTCACCTGAGGCCGTATCCCGGCCACTACCCCAAAGCACTGCACGACGTTGGGCAACACGTGACACAATTTATTCAGTATCCGTCACAACAGGAAGCCTTCAGTTTTCTGGAGAGCATTCTCGCTGACCAAAAAGCGCTGGGTTTGTTGCATGGGCCCGAGGCTGCCGGCAAATCCGAGCTGATCGACCAAATCGCCGCGAAAGTGAGTGAGCGTGCGGCGGTTGCCGTCGTTGACGGGTCTCGCCTGAAACCCACCGAGTTCCTGACGAAACTACTGACCGAGTTCGGCTACGAGCTTGAACTGAATTCGGTCGACGAGTTGCTGAACATGCTGAGTGTGTTCGCAGTGCAACAGGCACGGTCACGAGAAGCGCCTGTCCTGATAGTCGAGCACTTCAATCATATGTATCCCAGCACGTTGAACGTGCTGTGCCAGTTGGCAATGCTGACCGTCAGCAAGCGCTTCGCGCTTCGCATTATCCTGGTAGGTGACAGGTACTTCCGTCGTGTGATCGATTCACCACGAATGTTGCCAATCGCAATTCGACTCGCCGGTGATTTTGAAATGCGGCCGCTCACGGCCAGGGAATCGGTTGTCTACCTGTACGCAAGGCTCAAAGATAGCGGCATCAGTAGGCCGGACAGTATTTTCCCGATAGACATTTGCGATCATTTGCATACGACATGCGGTGGATGGCCAGGCAACCTGGACAGCATTGCCGATTCAACAATAGCAAAGCTCGACGGGTTGCCAATCCAGTTTGAGGGTCTTGACCAGTCCGAAATAAGTGAGCTGTTCGACTCGTCGGAAATGGTGCCCGAGCTCGATGAAGCCGAGGACTTGCCGGTATTGATGGAGTCTGAACCGCCCCAGCTGATTGTCTCGCACAACGGCAAGGTGGTGCAGGAACTCCATCTGTCCGGGGTAAGAACATTGCTGGGACGATCGGACCTGAGTGATGTTGTCATCGATAATCAGTACGTCAGCAAACACCACGCGCTACTGGTCTGGGCCGAGAATGCTGTATTGCTGATCGACCTCAAAAGCCGCAATGGTACTTATATCAACTCAAAACGTGTGAAGAGTCAGATTTTGAACGATAGTGATATTGTGTCGCTTGGTGACTATCGCATCAAGATGGTCATGCCGGCGAATGCGGTCGAGGAGCCAGGCACCGGTCTGGATATCGCAGATACATCGAAGATGAAGCATATTGCCGATGCGCGACTTCACGAAGCACGCGAGAAACTGGCAGCGGTTGATTCACAGTGGCTATCTATGGGGCGCGACAAGCAACCCTAGCGAAGCTGGCTGTCCTTTGAGCCGCGCCGGTTGTAGCCGGCTGCAACTTTGGTTTCCTTGTCCAGTTCGGATTGGCAGGTGATGCACAAACGCACACCGGGAACAGCCTCTCGCCGCGCCTCCGGAATCGGGGCGTCACATTCCTCGCAGTTCTTCAGGCTCTCGCCACGCGGCAACTGGTCGCGCGCGTGTTTAACCGCGTCTTCTACTGTCGCGTCGATCTGGTCCTGAACGGCACCGTCTTTTGCAAATCCGCCAGCCATGGTAAGTATTCTATCTGAAGTCGTGATCCGACTTCTTGGACTCGTCACGCATGTCCTTCGATGAGTCCGTCATGAGTCTCGTAACGACGAACCAGCCGGCGGCGAGGCCGCCGACGATGACCAGCAATTCAGTGAAATTCATGTCCCAATCTCCTTGTCCAGCCTGGACTGCAGTGCCGAGAGGGCAGGCGTGGTGTCGGCTGCGCGCTCGATCTGCGTGCTGACAGCCGTGCGGATATAGCGTTTCAACTCGAGTTGCTGCTCCTCGTCAAGAAATTGTTCACCAGCGCCGAGCACGTCGGATACGTCCGCTGGTACGAGGTGCTCGGCGAGCTTTCTGTGCATATTGATAGCATAGGGAATGCAGATGAGCGACTCGAACGCGAGGAGCAGGCAGGTCTTCCAGGTTAACTGCAACTTTTTGCGCGAGATGAACAGCCAGATGACAACAAACAGGATCTGCAGGTAGATGACCGCGAGGATGGCTAGCGTTAGTACAGAATTTCCAAGCACCGAGTAGGCGATCGGAATACCCAGGAAAATCTCC
Source organism: uncultured Gammaproteobacteria bacterium (assembly GCA_963722775.1). Lineage (GTDB taxonomy): Bacteria > Pseudomonadota > Gammaproteobacteria > Steroidobacterales > Woeseiaceae > UBA1847. The sequence continues at coordinate 19,114 of CAVROF010000021.1, read as the reverse complement.
GGGAGTAGCAAGGCGCAAAAATGTCGCGGTACGAACAGTAGCCGGAGGCGCGACTCCAGGTTCGTCTTGTATTTTTTCTTTGGCGTCTTGTCCGACGGCCACATCAACCGAACAGTGGCCACTGTGGGATCGTAGAGCCTTGGAAACAAAGCGATCTTGCGATTGAAGCGCAGGCCATTGGCGGGCGTTAATGCGGACCAGGTGCCATTGGCGCGCCCAACGAAAAGGACCTCGTTCGCATGCAAGAGGCGAGCGAGGTCCGTCAGGTAGAGAATTGCTCCAAGAATCAGAACAAGAATATCGGCATAAATCGCGAGGTGATCAAACACTCTTGTTTCTGGAGAACACTCTCTTGAAGAAACCGCGCATAGCGGCGAAGAACGCAAGGATACCAAGGCCGATCGCTTTGAACAGCCCCTTGCCCGCACCCTTGGCGACAGCTGCCGCGGCACCGCCGGTTACGAGTGCAGCGAGTCCATAGGTAGCGAGCTTGTCACCTTCCTTGTACTCGGCATACAGATCGCCGGACTTGTAGGAAAAGCCATCAAGCACGTACTCGAACTCGCCGACTGATGTCGAGAGAATGTCGGGCTCGGCGACCAACGTGGCCGAGATAACGCCCGTGCGCCCGAGCAGGCGCGTGTTGTAGTTGACGATCTCGTAGCCTTCGCTTTCGGCAAGGATGGCCCAGGACAGACGATTCGATGTGTCGCTGTAACGCGGCTTGTATTCCCAGCCGATGATGTCCATCTCGGCCCAACCGCGGTCGCGGCGTTCCTTGTTGCCGTACTTGGTGCCTTCCTTGATGGAGTCGAGCAGGTCGTCAGCGTCGATTTCCTCGTCGTCTTCGACGTGGCCCGTATCTTCATAGGAGAAGACGGCAAACCAGCGGCCATCTTCCGGGCCGACGTAGTATTCATTGCCAGAGCTCGGGTTTTCCATGAGCTCCATGAGTTTCTTGGTATCCGATGCGCTGAGGCGATCGTAGCCAGCGGGCAAGTCGAGCGTGGCCTTCTTCGTGACATCGAAGGTGCCCGGTCCCGCAGACCAGTTCAGGCTCGCGTAAATGGCTTCGGCCTCAGACTGGTCCTGGGCTGTCGCCATGGTGGTGGCAAGCAGAATCGCCGTTGCCAGAAGGTATTTGAACTGTTCCATCGCCTTGCTCCGGATAAAGGATTCCGGTGATTATTCCACGCTGAAATATCAGACGATGTGAACCAGTTCGGATTATGAAAACCCTTGTTTTGCAGGCATTTAGGCCAACTACTTTGTGTATTTGGTCAGGAATCGATCCAGGTTGTTGGCGAATTCCTGCTTGTCGCGTTGACTGAAAGCGGCTGGTCCACCGCCCATTTCCACGCCGCTCGAGCGCATGGTATCGAGGAAGTCCCGCATGTTGAGGCGTGCCCGAATGTTCTCGGTCGTATGCAGTTCGCCTCTCGGGCTCAACGCATGACCGCCTTTCTCGATGACCTCGGCTGCTAACGGGATATCGCTCGTAATAACGAGGTCCCCCGCATCGAGGCGCTTTACGATTTCGTCGTCGGCGACGTCGAAGCCTTTTGGGACCTGCAAGGTGTTGATGTTGGCAGAGGACGGCGTCGCCAGAGGCTGATTCGCGACCAAGGTCAGCTCAACACCTGTCCGGTCGGCGGCTCGGAAAAGAATCTCCTTCACCACGACAGGACAGGCATCGGCATCAATCCATATTTTCACCGCAGAATCAGGGTTTCCGGAACAGGAACGTGAAGCGATCCGTGTTGCCGCTGACCGAGCGGCGCCCAACTTCGTATTCGAGTTCGTCGTCTGCGCGGAAATGCAGGTCGGAGTAGTCCACGAACTCAAAACCGGCAGCCTGAACTTCCTTGATGACCTGTACAGGGTCGATGCGCCGGCGGTTCTCGTTGTTATCGGCTTCCATGTGGCGCTGAGTGTGATCGACGATGCCATAGATACCACCACTTCGAAGCGCTTCGAACGACTCGCGGTGCATAAATGTCCGACCTTCTACACCAAAGTTGTGCACGTTGCGAAACGTGAGAACCATGTCGAGGTCGCGAACGCCGAAATCGAACCCGTCCATTGTGTATAGACGTGCACCTTCAGGGCGACGTGTGTTCTCGTTGGTTTCGAGTACCTCGACTTTCTCGAAGCCAGGCAGCGTGACGATGTTCTCTTTCACTCGGCCAGTGCCCAGTGCGACGTAGAGCTTGCCGTTTTCGGCCAGCACTGGCGCCAAAACGCGCGTGTACCAACCTCCGCCGGGCAGCAGCTCGAGAACACGCATATCGTCGGTCATGCCGAAGAACTTAAGAGTTTCTAAAGGGTTGCGGTTCTTGTCACGTGCCACATCGGCTTCAGGGCGGCCTTCGGCAGAGAGGGCGGCTTCAACTTTGGCGTCGATATCACCTGCATTGGCAATGCCTGCAAGCGTCACAAGGAGGAGGGCTGGAATTAGTCTCACTGGGGGTCTCCGAATTGAAAATAAGAGACGGAGACTAGCAGTTTGCAGCGGAATCGCCAGACAAACCGTCGTATTATGGAATCTCGGCCACGCAGAACCGCGTATTGACGCAATAATGACCTGTCGCTAATAATAACCAGAACCCATGCAGGCACATGAATCAACCTTCTGAATCAGCACTGAGTAGCAAAGCCTTCGGCAACCTCGCCGATGACGCTCTGGTCGTCGCCTGCCAGTCCCACCAGGACGCCATGAGATTCCTTTCCGCATCGCTTGGTCAGGCGAACGGTGTCGGGATTCTGCAGGGACCAAACGGGTCGGGCAAGACCACCATCGTCAAACAGCAGCTTGCATGGTCCAGGCGTGATGCGGCTACCGCCTTTGTGGATGGAAAGCACCTGACGCCGCGCCGACTGGTCACCGACATGCTGGCGCAGTTCGGAGTCGGAACGACTGTCTCCGGCGACGACCAGCAACTGCTACAGCAACTGAATAACTTCATGTCCCAGGAAACGCGCGGTGGAAACCCGCCAGTGCTTTTCGTGGACGATGCCGAACAGGCAACCTCAAGCGCACTGCGGCTACTTAACTGGCTTGCGGCACTCGACGCGCGTGGCAACTTCGCGCTACGCATTGTTCTTGCCGGTAAGGAACGATTGGCTGACGTACTACGCGATGACGGCATGCGCAGCTTCGCACGACGTCACCCCGCCACCTACTCGCTGAATCCGATTTCAGTGCATGAAACGATGATCTACCTGCGCACGCGTTTGATGGCGGCGGGTGGGGAACGCAGTGAAAAAGTTTTTCCGATCGACGTCTGCGAACAGTTGCATGTGCGCTCGGGAGGTTGGCCTGGTGCGTTGAACAGGTTCGCGATCGAGGTCATGGACCGGATGGCGGAGCTGAAGTCGGCGAGACCGATACCGCGCATCCTGGTCACTCGCGATGGTGACACCGTGGCCGAGTACGAGCTGACCGATCGCGAGTACGTTATCGGGCGGAATGAGCTGGCCGATATCCTCGTCGAGGACACGTACGTCAGCAAGATTCACGCGATGCTCAAGGTTTATTCAAATGCCGTGGTGTTAATCGATCTGAACAGCACCAATGGCACGACGGTTAACTCTCGGGTCGTCCAAAAGACCATCCTGCGAAACAACGACGTCATCACGCTTGGGCACTTCAAGCTGAAGATCGAGGGTGCACCTGAGATCAGCCCCGAAATGGACGAGAAGATCACAGCATCTGACACGATGACGATGCAGAATCTCCAGGACCTGCGTCGCGTCCGCGCTCGCCGGACAATCAAGGCGTTGAGACACAAGTAGGAGCGCTGTTCTGGCCGTTCTCTCTGAAAAGACGATCTGCTGCCCCTATTGCGGCGAACACATTTCCCTGCTGATCGATGACTCGCTACCGGAGCAAAGCTACGTAGAAGACTGCCAGGTCTGTTGCCGGCCGATTGTTCTGGATGTGGTAGTTGATGTGGATGGGGGCCTGACGGTGTCGGCTCGGGGCGAGAACGACTAGGGTGAACATGGCGCTGTCAGCGCGCCCGCGTACTGACTATACTTGTCCACTCAAGGACTGGTAGAGCACGATGACATCATCAATGAATGACAATCTGGCGGTGCTAATTGACGCGGACAACGCGCAGGCATCACTCATACAGCAACTGTTGGAAGAAGTGTCGCGATACGGAACGGCAAACGTAAAGCGAGCGTACGGAGACTGGTCGAAATCACAGCTCAAGAAATGGGAGAACGAACTGCAAGCGCACGGAATAAAGCCTGTGCAGCAGTTTCCTTACACCAAGGGAAAGAACGCGACGGATCTGGCGTTGATCATCGATGCGATGGATCTGCTGCATACAGGCAATCTGAACGGGTTTTGCCTGGTCTCGTCGGATAGCGACTTCACACCCATGGCAATGCGGATTCGAGAGGCTGGATTAAAAGTGTATGGCTTTGGCGAAAGAAAGACGCCACAAGCGTTTGTCGCTGCATGCGACAAATTCATATATACGGACATCCTTGTGCCACCTGCGACGAAACCTGCCAAAGGGAAGCCGCAAGGTCCCTCGCCGAAGAAGAAGCTGCTCGAAGCCGTCGACAATGCCGCGCAAGATGACGGCTGGGCGCACCTGGGCGTGGTTGGTACGATGTTGCTGAAGAATGATCCTGCCTTTGACTCGCGAAATTATGGATTCAGAAAACTGGTGGAATTGGTCAAAGCTCAGCCATACCTGGAAGTTAAGAAGGTACAGATTGAATCGGGGGCGGGTGGATCAACGATTCTGGTGAGGCTGAAGTAGCCAGTCACCGCACCGGGTAAGCCCTGTAACGATACTCTGGCACCATCACATCATACGTCGGCTGCAAGTACATGACGATATCGACCAGCTCCTGGATGGTCATATGCTGGTTGTAGACGTACATGTTCGATTCGCCACCCTCCGATACGACTTGATTTGCATAGCCGCGAGACAGTTTGTGCGACGGGTTGATAATCGCGGTGACTAGCTCGCCGTAGGTCTTCACCTTGGACGTTTCTCCGCCGAGGTCTATGTAGGGCGGGTCCACGCCCGGGATTTCGGGCAGTTCCTCGCCGTCAATCGTATGGCATTGATGGCACTGCATATAAAGAAAAGCCGCGCGACCGGCCTGGGCGTCACCGTCCGGCAACCTGAAACCCTGCTCAGACATCCAGACCTCCTTATCGCACGCACTCAATGCGACGAGGCAGCCCATCAGAAGCGCGATTGCGGTTCGCGTTTTTTGGAGCGTACTCATGACCAACTCCTTTCCCCCTGCGTATCACAAAATATCAGGCGTCTGGTGGAGTGGATATAAGGGATATGTGCAGGTTCGCCTATCGGTGGCTCGATTGGTCGCCTTGCATTGCTGCTGGTGCCTGTGCGTCAATCTCGTGATCCCTGATGTTCCCGGCTATTTGTAATGTCTGAATCGCCTCAGATCGAAGTTGGCTTTCTCAAGCGCGCGCTCGGTACGTTCGCTTACAGCCGTCGTGCGATGGTGTTGGTCTGGACGACCAGTCGGTCGCTGACACTTGCGCTGGCCATACTCACTATTCTTACAGGCGTTTTACCGGCCGCAATTGCCTATATTGGCCAACTGATTGTTGATGCCGTTGTCGCCGCCATGAATTCGGACAACCCCGATACGCGCGGTGTAATCCGGTTGCTCGCGTTGGAGGCTGGGGTTGTCATCGCCATCACCGCCTGTCAGCGAGGCATTTCCGCAAGTCAGTCGCTCTTGCGGGCACTACTTGGTCAACGTGTAAATGTCATGATTCTGGAAAAGGCGTTAACGCTGCAGTTGACGCATTTCGAGGATTCGGAATTCTACGACAAACTGACTCAGGCACGGCGTGAAGCATCGAGCCGGCCTCTGAGTCTCGTCAATCGTACATTTGGGCTGGCACAGAATTCGATCTCGCTCGTCAGCTACGCGATTCTCTTGTACGCATTCTCGCCATGGGCCGTTGCGATACTCGTATTGGCGGGTCTGCCATCGTTTTTCGCCGAAGCTAAATTTTCGGGCGATCGATTTCGTTTGTTCCGCTGGCGCTCACCTGATACGCGCATGCAAATGTATCTCGAAACAGTCATCGCTCGGGAGGATGGCGTAAAAGAGGTAAAGCTCTTTCAACTTGGTCCGCGATTACTGCGGCGATATCGAAATATCTTTCGGAAGCTCTTCAAAGAAGATCGCAGGCTGACATTGCGACGTGATGGTTGGGGATTTGCGCTCGGGCTCGTCTCGACTGCCGCATTCTATGGCGCCTACGTCTGGATTGTACTGGCGACCATCAGCAAACAGATAACGCTCGGTGCGATGACCATGTACCTGATGTTGTTTCGCCAGGGACAGTCAGCGGTAGCGGCTATCTTGTCATCGATTAGTGGCATGTACGAGGACAACCTGTACGTGTCGAATCTGTATGAGTACCTGGAGCAGCCCATCCTTAGCCGCTCGGGTGACGCGACGGCAGGTCCGGACCCGAGCCGCGGGATCGAGCTTGAAAATGTGTCGTTTGCCTATCCTGGCTCAGAGAGCAGGGCGCTGGATGACATCAGCCTGCAGATTCGGCCCGGCGAGAGTCTTGCCGTCGTCGGGGAAAACGGGTCCGGGAAAACGACGCTGATAAAGCTGCTGACACGTCTTTACGAACCGAGCGCCGGGCGGATTCTGCTCGATGGTCTCGACCTCGTGGAGTGGGATATTGAATCGCTACGGCAGCGTGTTGGTGTGATCTTCCAGGACTTTGGGCGCTATCAGTTTTCCGTTGGGGAAAACATCGGTACTGGCGATGTTCGCTATATCGAGGACAAAAAGCGCTGGGAGGAAGCCGCCGAGGTCGGGCAGGCAGCCTCGTTTATTGACGATCTGCCGGACGGCTATGACACTCAGCTTGGGCGCTGGTTCAAGAACGGTCGGGAACTCTCCGGTGGGCAGTGGCAAAAAATTGCCCTGTCGCGGGCCTTTATGCGTACCGATGCCGATATTCTCGTTCTCGATGAACCGACCGCATCAATGGATGCCGCTTCAGAAGCTGCGATCTTCGATCATTTCCGAAAAATGAGTCAGAAGAAAATGACTATCCTGATCTCCCACCGATTCTCGACAGTTCGAATCGCCGACCAGATAATCGTGATTCACAATGGCGTCGTTCAGGAGCGCGGCAATCATGAGACGCTGATGGCGAAAGATGGTCAGTACGCACAGTTGTTTCGGTTGCAGGCCAAAGGCTACCAGTAGATCCAGGACGCTTTAGGACGGTTGCGGGGTTACAATGCGACCATCGTCGTCCGTTTGAATAGTTGCAATAAGGTAGAACGTCCTGGAAAAACTAAACGATAAAGAAGCTCGTGTGATCGGCTGTCTGATCGAAAAATCCATTGTTACACCGGATCAGTATCCGCTCACCTTAAATGCCTTGAATAACGCCTGTAACCAAAAGTCGGCGCGAGATCCTGTAATGGCCCTGCAGCAGGGCGAAGTTCAACATACGATTCGCAATCTTGAGGCTAAGCATCTCGTACGGACAGAGGAGAATTTCAAGAGCAGAACGGAAAAGCACTCGCAGCGATTTTGTAATACGCGCTACAGCGAGTTGCAGTTCAATCCTGCAGAGCTCGCGATTATTTGTCTGCTGTTGCTACGGGGGGCTCAAACGCCGGGTGAGCTACGAGCTCGCAGCGGACGCTTGCACACGTTTGCCGACAATGCCGAAGTGGTGGTCGCGCTGGACGGTTTGATTGAACGAGAGGCGGGCGCTTTGGTCGTCAAGCTGCCGCGTTTGGCCGGGCGCAAGGACTCGGAATATATGCACCTGTTTTACGGCCCCGTGGATATTGCTGCTCATGTTGCTGATGCCAATGCAAAAAAGCCCGTGTCGGTGTCCCAGCGAGGCGGTGTCGCAGAGCTGACCGAGCGGGTCGACCGCCTCGAGGCCGAATTAGCGGAGTTAAAAAAGCAGCTCGGGTTGCTTACCTGAAGAACCAGCGTCCACCAATCGTGATGACATCACTATCACCCGCAAACTCAAGGCTCAGGCCCGCGGCGAACTGTGAGTTGAAATGATAGTCGCCTGCAAATTCAAGGTAGGTGTCGCTGTCACCGACCGTCGTGTGATTCACCGAACCGCGAATTTCGAACTGCGGCATTAGCAATCCACGCGTGCCAGCTGAAAATGCGACCCCGTCGTCGTCGCCGCTGGAGAACTGGCTGTCAATATCGACATTGACGTATCGCAGCGATGCGACGAAATCGAAATCGTTGTTGTAGTGCCAGACGTAGCCGGGCCCCACCTCGAACCAGGTTGCATCAACATTGTTGTTGAATTCAACAGACGTCACGCCACCAACGATTAGCCAGTTGTTCCCGAAGTCAAACGAACCACCGAAACGCAGCCCATCGCCGCCGTTTGTATCAACGTCGACAAAGCGCAACTCCAGGTAGTTGTAATTCAGGCGGCCCGATAGTGGCTGTTGTGATGTCTGTGCGATCGCCAGGCTGCTGGCAAGCAAGCCGGCCAAAAGAACCAGAGTCTTCATTGTGTATCTCCAAATGCCCAACGTGGCATCACCGGAAAATTCCGGTTTCGCCGGCAAGTGGCGCGGATGTTAGCGATGCTTTGAAGAACCTGTCCAGTACCTTTTTCTGTATTCGTTGGGCAGCTACAACAGTCGATTCAAGTGGTTGTATTATATGTGTTTTATGATCGTCGGAGACTGTCTCCATTTGGAGTCACTCTGCACTAGCGAGTGCCAGCGAGCGCACGTATTGACCGCTGGCTTACCCAATCAGGTCTCGTCGACCGGAGGGTCGTAGCATTTGTCGACCAGGTGCTCCTGGACCGCGGCCGGATCGGCGATTATTTCGTAGAACTTTTCGAGATACGTTCGAACCTGCAGTTTCGTCCGGCGGGTTGCAGGCTCCAGTTCGTCAATGATGCGATAGAAGGTGTCTTTCTTGTTGATGAATTGCTGCAGCGTCTCGGGTAACAGATCGTTGGCGTCGCATAACCCTCTGTAGAATCTCTTTTTTACATTGGGAATCGGGTAGCGCGGATTCGGTTCGGCGTACGGTGCGTCAACGAAGCCGGAAAAGTCGAAGTCAAAGGCGAGGGGGATGTACGGTGGACCCTTGGTTGCCGAGAGCACATCGGCGTTATGGCAGCAGTTCTTATTCGGCTCAGGATTGACCAGTGAATACTCGGTGTTACCGATCATGTACTGAAATACATGAACAAGATTCTGCTGCCTCGCATCGATCTCTGACTCCTTGACGCGTCTGATGTCTATCAACTTCAGCGCATTTCGTTTCGCAAGGTCCTTATCGTTTTCAATGACAAATCCGTATTTGGTCAGCGATTTACCATCTTGCGTATTGATGTAGGTGACGCGAAACAGTCGCGTGCCGTAGCTGACGCTCGTCAGCTCATGGAGCAATCGATATGCCAGGTATTCGCGCAGCAGGTTCTGCTCGTATCCTGCTTCATAGGTCTGGCAATGGGTGACGAGTTTCAATTTGTCCTGGCGCGCGAAGAGCGTGCCAGCAACATCGCCTTTCTTGAGGTTCAACCGAATCGGCGCGAAATTGCAGTGCTCCGGATCACGGCGATAGTTGCCACGGGTGCGGAGCTTCAAACCAATCGTCTTCTCGGTGCCATCGGCTTCGGTGTACGTGAATCGGCCTTTTAGATAGGCGAGGTCGGGGCGGACCTCCATCAGGGTTTTGATGGGAGCCTCGATCGTGACGTCCAGGATCGCGTCGTCGGCGAACAACGGGGTGATGCCGGCGTAGCCATCGATCTCATAGGCACAGGTCAGCGATGACGCAAGCGCCAAAATGGCTGCGGCTCCGAAGCCGCAATTCTTGAGAGTTCTGGTCAGCATCCAAAAAGGGCCTCGAATGATTAAGGCCCCTGTCGTCTGTCTAGTTACTCCGGATGTACTACACCCGGCGGATCGACATGCGGCAGGTGATGCTCACATTCTTCCATCAGCTGCTCTGCATTTCTAATCCAGCTGCAGGGCTCGCAGGTACACGTGGTCTCATCGTGTCGCAAGTGCTTGTGCAGCGATTCGATAAGTCTGATTCCTTCACGCAAGGAAACGCTAAGGGCTTCGTCAGTCTTCAGACCAAGCTGCTGGAAATCTTCCACGCAGTGATCCCAACCGCAGTTACCCGACCCGTCGCAATGATTACAGCGTTCGCCCGTTGCTTCGAACATGTTCTTGTGCGTGTAGTTGCCGTCCTGAACGAGCTCTTCGACCATCTTGCGGGGATACAGAAGCGCTTCTATGAGTTGTTGTTGCATTGGCGTTCTCCTCTCGACTGCATCTCCATACTAGGACGATCGGGCGGGGACCTCAACCGATGAGGGGGTCTCAAACGTAAGTAATATCCGGTATGGGCCGCATCACCCGCAAACACTCGTATTCAGCGCCGATTCACATATTTTTCACGGCCCGTTAATGCTCCTGGTCGTACTCTGGCAGCGAATATCAAAGGAATGACGCAATGGAGCACGCCATGGATATCGTATACGCAGCAGAGAAACCCAGTATCGCCACACTGCTGAGCAAACACGTGAGGCGGCGCGTACGGCCCGAGGAGATCAAGGTCTCCGAAAACCCGGATGAGACGGGCAGTTTCTACATCGGATTCGACCTGGATCATTATGTCTTGTCGCCGAACGGTGAAATCGCCGAGGACAGGCTGGAAATAAGCTAGCTCATACGGCAAGCTGCGGCAGTCGTCACCTGCCTGGAGATTGCCGATGGGCATTCGTTTCCTACTTATGTTCGTTGCATTTGCCTGTACGACTCATGCGCTCGCCGATGAGCCATCGTTCGGCCCGATCATCGAGGGTTATGGCCCGACGTATCCAATAAACGATCGTGATGTCGCGTTGCCCGAGGGCTTCACCTACAAGGCTGTCTTCGATCTGGCCAGGTATCCGGGCGAAACATCCAGTCTCAATCCCTATCTTGTCAGCGTTGCACGCTTCCTCAACATGCATGCCCGCAATGGTGTGCCAATAGAGAACATGGACCTTGCCGTCGTCGTCCACGGGCCTGCGGTGAAGAACTTGATGAACAACGATGCCTACGAGGCTCGACACAAAGTTGACAATCCCAATCTCGAATTGCTCACCAGACTCCATGCTGTCGGCGTCAGGATCTACGTCTGTGGGCAGTCAATGACCTTCGGTAACGTCGACAAGAGCGAGCTCGCCGAGCCCGCGCAAGTCGCGCTATCCGCCATGACGATGCTGACGGTGTTACAGTCCGACGGCTACTCTTTACTACCCTGAGTCAAACCACAATGAACTATCGCCACCTAGGTCAAGCGGGTATCCAGGTCAGCGAGCTGTCGCTCGGATCGTGGGTTACGTTTCACACGCAAACAGGCGTTGATGATGCCGTCGAGATGATGACGGCCGCCTACGATGCGGGCGTCAATTTCTTCGATAACGCCGAGGTATATGCGTTCGGTAAGTCCGAAGAGATCATGGGCGCGGCACTCAAGAGACTCGGCTGGCGGCGCGGCAGCTATCTAGTCTCCACCAAGCTCTACTGGGGCCTGAACGACAACCCCAACGAGAAAAACACGCTGAATCGCAAATACCTGATCGAAGGCATCGCCGGTTCGCTCAAACGCCTCGACATGGAGTACGTCGACATCTTGTTGTGCCATCGCCAGGACGAATCGACGCCTATCGAGGAAACCGTCCGGGCAATGCACAACATCATCGAGAGAGGGCAAGCGCTTTACTGGGGTACATCCGAATGGGAGGCCGCACAGATACTTGAGGCCCTCGACATCGCCGAGCGCTGCCATTTGCACAAACCGATCGCTGAACAGCCTGTCTACAACCTCTTCGAGCAGCACCGCTTCGCTGAGGAATACGACGACGTGTACAAGAAGCACGGCTACGGATCGACAACCTGGAGCCCGCTTGCCTCAGGCATTCTGACCGGCAAGTACAAGGACGGCATTCCTGACGACAGCCGCGGCGCGCTCGCGGGCTATGAATGGCTGCAGAAAGGGCTGCTCGATGAGCAACGCCGAAACGTGGTGGCCGGGCTTGAGCCAATCGCCAAAGATATGGGCGCTACCCTCGCGCAATTCTCACTGGCCTGGTGCCTGCAAAACCCATCGGTGAGCACCGTGCTGACCGGTGCGAGCCGTATCGGACAGGTCCACGAGAACATGAAAGCGCTCAACTTCGCGAAGAAATTCACGCCAGACGTGATGGAAGCGATCGACAAAGTGATGGGTGACGGGGTGCCGAGTCTTACGGGCTAGGTCTGAGATTTCGGGTGCCATGAACACGGCGGCAAGTCCACCGCCATCCGTTCGGAAGTTCGTCGTTTGTCCGCGATACATGCGAGCACCCAGCAGCTGTATGTCACCTTTGTACGTGTAACAGCGCACATCAAGCTTGAGAGCCTGTTCGTTCCCGTCAAGAATGATGAGCCTCTCGCTGGGTGGCACGAGTTCTTGAGCGATGTAGTGGGCACCAAGAATCGACTTCCACGTCTTTCGAGTCAGCTTCGAACCCTTGTATGTGCCACGGCTGCCAAAGCCCCAGTTCGGCTTAAAGAACAGTTGTTTGCGCTTCGACCAAAGCACATCGGCATTCTCAGCAGATACGAGCTCTGTTCCTGGCACGCCTTTCACCAGCGTCGTGATCGTCGCTGAGTCGACGCCGAGCTCGCGCAGCCTGTCTGCATCACACAGAACCGTCAGGTTCCGTTTGTTCGCATATAGACCGTGCGTGTGTGGGCTTGGTGTGATAACTGCCGCGCCATCGCGGTAAGCCTGGTTGAGTACAGCACACGCCGACGACTGCAAATAAAAGTCTGTCAGGCGGTTGTAGACGAGGTCGACCGGATGTCCGGCGACGATGATTTGACTGTTCTCAAGCGTGAATGCATCCGGTCCGGCAACGATCGCGTCGACGTCATGGTGCTCGAACATCCGTTTGAATAAAGTGAATTCCGGGCTCAGGTACTGCTCGGTCGGGTTCTCATCGACCACGGCAATACGCCGCAACTCTCTGCCAGGTGACTGCGCCTGGAGTTCATTTCGAAACATCTCAACGAAAGTACGTTCGAGGTCACTCGTGTTAACTCGTCCCGTAACGAAGTTCTCGACCTCGTTGCAACACGCCTGCTGTGCGCTCGCGACATGTAGCAGGAGGAGGGCGCCACCCGCGTTTGTGTTGATCTCAATGAGACGCGGACCGTCATTGGTCAGGTGAAAGTCGTAGCCGAAGAACACGCCGTGTGCGCCCGGATTCCGGCTGGCGATCTCCGGCGCCCAGCCGAGTACCTGGTCCCGATATGACTCGAGGCGTACGACGCTCTCGATCGCGTCGATTATTGCCTTCATCTGTGCGACGTGGTCATGCGAGATAAATACAGGCGAATCGGCCAGCAGGTTAGGGTGACTCACTTGCAGACGCGACCATGCTCCCGCTTCACCGAGACGGGTCTCGAGCGATTCCTGCAGAACGTCCTGGTCGACGTTGATGCAGTGGCAATGCTTGTTCAGCGCATTTGCTAAGCTGTTCTCAGTCACACGCCGATATTACACGTAGTGCGGATACACCGGCCGGTACATGTACTCCTGCACATCAGCCAGAACGTCCTCGGGCTCCTTGCGGTCTGCGAAGCCGTTGTCGTAGGCCATCTGCGCAACGCATGCTGCGATCTTCGCTGAAACGCCACGAATGTCCGACAGCGGCGGATACACGCGCCCACGTTCAAGGTCAGACTCTTTCACTTGCTCAGCCAGCGCATGTGCAGCCGCGAGGAACATCTCGTCCGTCACCGTGCGTGATTGACTGACAATGACGCCGAGCCCGACGCCCGGGAATATGTAGGCGTTGTTGCCCTGTCCCGGTACGAACGTCTGCCCGTTGTATTCCACCGGGTCGAACGGGCTGCCGCTCGCGAATACCGCGCGGCCATCGGACCACGTGTACGCCTGCTCAGCTGTGCACTCTGCCATTGATGTCGGGTTCGAAAGAGCGAATATTATCGGCCGCTCGTTGATTTCGGCCATCGCCTCGACGACTTCTTGCGTGAAGGTCTGCGGCTGTCCCGAGAGTCCGAGCAGCGCGGTCGGTTTCAATTCCTTGACGGCGTCGAGCAGATTATCGATGTACTCGTGCTCATGGGCATACGGTAACTTGTGGTCTGCCATGCCGCCTTCCCGGCCGGCGCAGAGGAGGCCGCGGCTGTCGACGAACCAGCAGTGCTTGCGGGCTTCTTCTTCCGACATGCCTTTTTCTTTGAGCGCCGCAACGAAGACGTCGGCGATGCCGATGCCGGCTTCGCCTGCACCCAGGAACAGGAGTTTCTGATCGACGAGATTGCCGCCCGTGATGCGCATCGATGCGATGATCCCCGCAACTGCCACGGCACCTGTGCCCTGGATATCATCATCAAACAGGCAGGTGTTGTCGCGGTACTTGCTCAGGAACCGGAACGCATTCTTGTTACCGAAGTCTTCGATCTGGATCAGCACGCTCGGGAACACTTCTTTGGCCGCCTGGATGAACTCATCAAACAGCTCGTCGTATTCCTTGCCGCTTTCTCGGCGCCGCTCGATACCGTTGTATAGCGGATCGTTGAGAAGGCTTTCATTGTTCGTACCCACATCTAACATCACGGGCATGCACTCGGTCGGCGGTATGCCGGCGCAGGCCGTATACAGCGAGAGTTTGCCGATCGGGATACCCATGCCGTCGGCGCCCTGGTCGCCAAGACCGAGGATGCGCTCGCCATCCGTCACAACGATGATGCGTACATCCTTGTGTGGCCAGTTCTGCAGGATTTCCTTGACGCGGCCCTTGTCGTGCAAGGATACGTAGAAGCCCCTGGGCTTCCGGTAAATGTGCTGGAATTCCTGGCATGCCTTGCCTACGGTTGGCGTATAAATGATCGGCATCATCTCTTCGACGTGATTCATCACGACGCGGTAGAACAGATTCTCGTTCCGGTCCTGCAATGCGATCAGGTACAGATACCTCTCGAGGTCTGTCGGCTTAGCCCGGATATTGCCCAGAACGCGTAATTCCTGCTCCGCCATGGAATGGACGCGAGGCGGCAAAAGACCTCTCAGCTTCAACTCGTCGCGCTCGTCTTCGCTAAATGCGGTGCCTTTGTTCCGAATCGGATCGTGGAGGATTTTCACGCCGCGATTGAGCCGCGCAACTTCTTGAGTTGTAAGGGATTGGTCTTCCGATTTGACAACAGACATGATGGCCTCCGACAGGCATTTTCAACCGTGAAGCTACGCCCTTTGGCGGGGTTTCATATGTCGGATTTCACCTAGGAAACTGCGCTACGTAGAAGACCGTATCAACGTTTGGAAGGGGCCTCTGTAGCATCAATTACAGGTCTACAGGAGACCCTATATGAGCAAACGAATCGTCATCATGGGGGCAGCAGGTCGTGATTTTCACGTCTTCAATTGCCTCTATCGTGACAATAAAGACGTAGATGTGGTGGCTTTCACGGCGACGCAGATTCCACATATCGAAGACCGTCGCTACCCGGTTGAACTCGCCGGGTCACTGTATCCCGACGGTATCCCGATCGTTCCGGAGGAGGAGCTCGACCATCTCCTCGACAGTAGCGACGTCGACGAAGTGATATTCGCGTACTCGGATGTCAGCATCGAGTACATTAACGAGAAAATGGCCAGGGTCAAGGCGCACGGCGTCGACTTCGAGACTTTCGATATCGACGGGTCGATGCTGCCATCGAAGAAACCGGTTATTGCTATCACGGCCGTTCGTACCGGTTGCGGCAAGAGCCAGGTTTCCCGTCGCATCATCGATATTCTTCGCGAGATGGGCCTGAAGGCGGTCGCGATTCGTCACCCGATGCCCTATGGCGATCTTGCCAAGCAAGCGGTGCAGCGATTTGGCACCTATGAAGACCTGAAACGCCACGACTGCACGATAGAAGAGCGTGAAGAGTACGAGCCACACATTGCGAACGGCATCGTTGTGTACGCCGGTGTGGACTACGGCGCGATTCTCGAGGAGGCCGAGAAAGAAGCCGATGTCATAGTCTGGGACGGCGGCAATAACGACACACCGTTCTACAAACCGGACTTGTGGATCTGCGTTGCGGACCCGCACCGCCCAGGTCATGAGCTGCAGTACTTCCCCGGTACGGCCAACTTCCAGCACGCCGATCTGATTCTGGTCGGCAAGGTCGGCTACGCCGACGAAGCCAATATCAACCTGATCGTGGAGAACGCGCGGCGAGTTAATCCGAGTGCCCAACTCATTTTCCGCGAATCGCCGCTCGACGTTCCGGATCCCGACGCTATCCGAAACAAGCGTGTATTGGTCATCGAAGATGGACCCACAACAACACACGGCGGCATGCCGTTTGGCGCCGGCATCCTGGCGGCAACCGAGCACGGCGCATCGGAGTTCGTGGACCCACGCCCGTGGGCCGTTGGCGAAATCGCCGAGACGTTCGAGAAATACCCGGACATCGGTGATCTGTTACCTGCCATGGGTTATGGCGACCAGCAGATCAAGGACCTCGAAGAGACGGTCAACGCCGTCGACTGCGATCTCGTACTCGTCGCTACGCCAATCGATCTCACGCGGTTGATTGAGATCGAGAAACCGAGCATGCGTATTGGTTACAGCCTCAAGCCCGTCGATGGTGCGCTAGCCGAGGCCGTGCGAAACGTGGTGTCGCCCGACGACTAACGCGAAGCGTGCATATCGGCGAAGTAAGACTGCACGCTGCCGCGTAGCACGGTTTCTTCCTCTTCCCAGCGCGCAATCGCGTCCTGCACCCGTGTGTCCGACGCAAGGTCGTCGTAGCGCCCTTGCTGCCATGTGTCTCGCCAGTTCAGGTTCATCGCAACAGATTGTGTGAAGAACTCCTCCAGCGCCACCTCGATAGCCTTCTCCGTCTCGCCCCTCAACAGCAGGATGCCAATGTGCGTACCAGGGTCTTCAGTCGGGTCGATGCCGAGCGATTCGACACTCGCGAGTATCACATCCAGCCGCCGGTTCACCTCTTCATTTGGCAGTACTTCGACCCACGCGTCGAATACGACGCCCTGGACGTTGCGATACCTCTGTGAAACCTGCGCCGCGTCAACATCGAAGATGCCGGGCTCCCGTTCGTCAATCCAGGCCAACTCTTCTTCGACGCGTCCATCTTTTACGGCAGCCCGGACCAGATGCTGAATGGCACCACCAAATGCAAATTGCCGGTCCCCGATGTCGTCTTCAACGGCACGCCGTGCGGCGGCAATGCTGCCTTCGACATCGCCCACACTCTTCGCGCGGAACAAGTCGAGCTGGTATGCGACTTCGCTGGTCGGCGCGAGGGTCACTACGCGTTCCCTGAAAGCATCGGCGATGTCGACGAGGCCAAGCTGGTACAGGAACGCCGCGAGCACACCTGGCATCTCATGATCCTTCGGATCGACGTTGATTGCGTTCGTGAATGCCCTGGCCATGCCGACGCCGTCGCCCTCCTGCAGACTCAGGATACCGAGGTTCGAATACGCGTTCGGGTGAGATGGTTCGATCTCAAGCGACTTTTCGAGCGCAGCGCGAGATTCTTCCCAGCGCTCCTCGAGCATCAGGACCGTTCCCAGTTCGAAGTGCAACGCCGCGTTAAACGGGTCGAGCGAGAGCGCAGTTTCGAGCACCGGGATACACTCCTCGGTGCGCTGTAGTGCCTTGTAGGCTCGAACCAAAAGGAAGCGCGGTTCGAGTGAGGCTGGCGAGTTCTCGACGATAGCTTCGAGCTCGTTCGCGAGATCAGGTATCGCGGCCTGGTCACCCTGTGCGGACAATGACAGGGCCTTGGCATAGATCGACGTTGCTTTAGCAACCGGATCGTCGGGCCGCTCCGTCAATGCCTGGTCTGTAATGGCAATAATTTCAGCAACGGCTGTACGCTGGTCCATAAGCCCGGTCGAGAACTGCTGCACATAGCCGCTCGCGAGTTCGGTTTTGGCGTCCGTGAAATGAGGGTCGATCAGCAATGCGCCTTTGAGCAGGTCCTCTGCAGCCTCCAGACCGCCGTAGGAGTATGTCGCTCGTTCCTTGCGGGCCTGGAGATACAGGTCGTAGGCGTCGGGGTCAGTCGTCGTGACACCCGCGAGTTGGGTCTGACTCTCGGTCCCGAGCAAGGAGGCAGACAACGCGCTCCCCACTTGACTCGCGATCTCGTCCTGGATCGCGAAAATATCGTCCAGCGTGCGGTCGTAAACCTGTGACCAGACGTGAAAACCATCGCTGGCACGGATCAACTGTGCCGTAACGCGGACTTTGTCGCCTGCACGTTGCACACTACCTTCCAGAATGTGAGCGACTTCGAGCGCCTCTGCAATGTCCTTAATGCCGAGATTCTGGCCCTTGAACGCGAAACTGGATGTGCGAGCCGCGACTTTCAGGTCAGGGATCTGCGCGAGCATGTGCAGGAGCGTTTCGGTCAGGCCGTCGGAGAAATACTCGTTGTCCTTGTCATCCGACATGTTCACGAATGGCAAAACCGCGACGGACGTATCACTGACCGCGAGGTCAACGGCCGATGGATCGTCCGCGGTGTATTTTGCGCTGAACAAGCCGACGACAATAATGAGCGCGACAGCCGTGCCGATCGTGACCTGGTCTATTTTTCTGGCGGCGCGATGGCTCTCGGGGTGTTCACGGTCCACGTCCTGATCGCGTTTTATGCCGTCGGGCGTGATTTCGAAGAACCAGGACAGCACGACGGCCGGTATGAAGCCGAAAGCAAAAATGAGAATGACGGCCCTGGCAGCCCACTCCGGGGCGCCGAGCGTCGGCAGAATCGTGGTCAGAACCTCGGTCAGCAGCCAGCCCACCACGAGATACGCGGCGGCAACGCGAAATACACTGCGTCGTCTAAGTTCGGCTACAAGGGACATTCAGGGCTCCGCACAGGGGCGAGATCAGAGATTACACGATCCTTAGATGCGGGGCGGGCCTGGAAGGTTTCACCTGGTGTTGCAAAGATCTTCGCGTCCCGTGCCGTCGCCGTCCTGATTGCCCATTGGTTACGCCTGTTACGTTCTGCCTTATGTGGCG
>CAVROF010000020.1:0-339386 GCA_963722775.1 uncultured Gammaproteobacteria bacterium | reverse complement strand
TCAGTAGCGGCCCGTTCCAATTCGCTCAATACTAGCATTTGAACGGCTGCTTGTGGCGCACAGCAGCCAGTCGCCATTCCCCGAAAGCAGCCGTTCGCCAGCGGCAAGTTTTGGGATCACGGCAAATGCAGCTGAAATAAGCCATCTGGGTTGAATGTGTTACGACATCAAAAGTGACAGAGTTTCGGAAAAATTCCCTGAAAGTGACGGAGTGTAGTCTTCACGATCACAGGGCGGGTGCAGCTAGTTCAGCATCAACTCACGCATCTTCTCGGCCTGTTTCTCCTCCGGCACGAGCTTGCCGTCGTGGTAAAACATGACGAGGCTTAGCGGTACGTTGTTCCACGCCATCTGTGCAACATTGTCCGGACTGATGCTATGGCGACCAAGAACCTCATCGGTCGGCCAGTCGAACGCCGGGAAAGAAATGTAGGCGAGTTCTGAACAGACAATTTTGTCCGTTGTATTGACGTCAAAGTTGAAGTCGTATTTCTTGCCGACCTGGCGAAAGGCCATCAGCAGTGCTTCCCGCGCATCCGCATCGCGGGTGCTCTCGTCAAAGATGGGCCGAAGAATGACAAGATCGTCAACGTTCAGGAATTCCTCCAGGCGACTGAGCTGTACACCACTGCGTAGTGCTTCGATGATTCGGCGTTCACTATTAATCTCGGCGGCGTACTGATTAATGAGTAGCTCATCCCAGACGCCCGCGTCGATGAGCTCGGCTCGTGACCCGGTCCAGATAGCGACGTGCCCAAAGTGACCGGGTATCAGCTTATCCGTCAGGCGGAACGGAGTCTTCTCAAGCAGTATGTCGAGAGGCTGTAGTTGCGCTTGGATCTTCTGTAACACGTCATCGTCGCCGTACAGTTTGCCTTTGCGAGATTCGTAGAGCCCAACAGAATTACCGAACAGTCCGCTAAGCAGGTCCAAGCCAGTCGCGGCGCCCGCGGCGGTATTGTCGACCGCAATGCGCTCAAATGCCTGAAACTTGTTGCCGGCAATTTCCCCGACACGAATTTTCTTGACGTAGTTGTACGACGGGCTGCTCTCAATCAGCTGCATCAGGTACGCTTCGTCGGAATCCTCGTGTGCTTCTGAAAACAGCGACTTCTCGCTCTCATAGAACTCAATGGCGCGCCGTGCACGATGTCGGACCTCTACTGAGTTGGCAGCGAGCGTCGCTTCAGCCAGTTTGTTGGCTACCAGGCCGAAGCCCATGTCGGGATCATTGAGGACTCTGCGGAGGCGATCGTCTTGTTCGAAATGCACGACGCCGAGCAGGTAATTATCATAGAGCGTTAGCGCGGCACCCAATGACAGCATCAGCGCTTTCATGCGCAGTTCCGGAGCGATATCGAATGTCTTGAGCAATTTCTCATCCGCGTCGACGGCGCATTCGTACGCGTTTGCAATGTCGTACAGTTCCTCGCGCATATCGAGATACGCCTCCGTGCCACTCTTCAGTGTTACCAGGTCACGACTGGACAAGGGAGCGTCTTTGTCAACTCGTAGCCGATTGGCAACAACGAGCATCTCAGAACGCGCGACGAGGCTCTGTTCTACAAGCGTTTGCAGATCGTTGAGTTTTTCCTGGTATATGCGGGCTGGATCGACACCGCTTTCGAGAGTCTCGCCCAGTTGCGCGTAACAGGCGGATGCCCGTTCTGCATCTTTCATCGAGAGTCGCATCTTGTAGATGCCGATCGAGGCGACGGTGAGGACGATGACGGCCGCAGCGGTTATAGTTACTGAGCGCTTCATGATAGTTTCCCTTTACACTTACCAACTCTAGCGGTTTTTGGCTCAATAATGAACTCATCCAACAACGACAAACTTGCTGTACTGATCGATGCAGACAACGCACAAGCATCGCCGATTGACGAACTTCTCGAGGAGGTGTCTCGTTACGGCACCGCGAGCGTAAAGCGTGCCTATGGTGACTGGTCAACGCCTCAGCTCAAGAAGTGGAAGGATGAATTGCATACCCATGCAATCAAGCCGGTGCAACAGTTCGCCTATACAAAGGGTAAGAATGCCACCGACTCGGCGCTGATCATCGATGCAATGGATCTGCTGCATACGGGCGACCTCAACGGGTTCTGCCTGGTCTCGTCAGACAGTGACTTTACGCCGCTCGCAGCTCGGATTCGCGAGGCGGGCCTGGTGGTATATGGCTTCGGCGAACGTAAGACGCCGCAGCCGTTCGTCGCCGCCTGCGACAAGTTTATCTTCACGGATATCCTGAAACCGCCTAAAGCAAAGAGCGGAAAGCGCAAACCGCAGTCGCCGCCGGAGGAGAAATTGCTGCGTAATGCGGTTGATTCAGCGGCCCAGGACGATGGTTGGGCTAATCTCGGCAACGTAGGCAAGATGCTGTTGAAGAATGATCCGTCCTTCGACTCCCGGAATTATGGCTTCAAGAAGCTGGCTGACCTCGTGAAGGCGCAGTCTTACCTCGAGGTTCGCCAGGCGAAGTCCGGTTCGGGATCAGGTGGCGCGACGATATCCGTCAGGCTTAAGTGAGATTCCCGCGGCTTCGTACTGTCCTTGTCACGCTGTTTGTTCTGTTTGCGGCGTTTTATCTTTTCGGCGCCGTCAGCCTGGCGCTTCGCGACGACTCGATTGCGGTGTTTGAAGGACGCCCAGCGAGCCTTGAGACCATAGCGATCTTCGGTGCCAGTGGGACGGCCGGTGACGGTATCCTGAAAGCGGCTATGGCTGCTCCGGAGATCAAGAAGATCCATGTCGTCACACGAAGAGCGACGCCGCGGATAGAAGAGGGCGTCGCTTCGGGGAAAGTGCAGATGACACTGCACATGGACTACCTCGACTATGCGGCGATCCGGGAGCAGATGGCGGAGGTCGATGCCGTGTTCTGGGCCATTGGGATCAGTGCTCGCAGTGTCGACGAGACAACCTACGGCATGATCCACGTCGATTTCCCGAGGCAGTTTGTCGAGGCGTGGATCAGCGTCAGCGAGAAACCCGACATCTCGTTCCACTACATCAGCTCGAGCGATATCTCCGAAGACTCCAGCATGATGTGGGCGCGGGAGAAAGTGCGCGCGGAGAAGACTCTGTTCGGAATTGCCGAGGGCACGAATCTGCGAGTGATCGCGTATCGCCCGGACTATATTGGTCCTACCGAGGAAGAGGCACATATTGGTCAGGACATTCTCTACGGCTTCTTTGCACCGGTTGGGGCCGCTGTCCGCGCGACGCAAATCGGTCAGGCAATGATAGAAATCACTGCCAGGGGGGATGAATTTGAGAATGGCGACAGGGTGGGTACCTGGAACATACGTCGCTACAGCGATGCTTATGAGCAGCGCTTGACGGATACCGACTGACGGCTACGTCGTCGGGTAGACCCGGTAACGGTATTTTGGCACGACGACGTTGTACGTTGGCTGCAGATACATGACCAGATCAACCAGTTCCTGAACGGTCATGTGCCGGTTGTAGTTGTACATCTTCGAGTCGCCGCTCTCGGACACAACTTCTTCGGCGTAGCCGCGCGCAAGCTGGTGCGACGGATTAATAATTGCCGTAACCAGCTGGCCGTAGGTCTTTACCTGCGTTGTGGTGCCGCCCAATTCAACGTAGGGCGGGTCCATGCCGGGAATTTCTTCGAATTCCTCGCCCTTGATCGAGTGGCACTGAGTGCATTGCATATACACAAAGGCTTCGCGGCCGGCCTCGGCGTCACCATCCGGCAGCCTGAATCCGTGCTCAGACATGCGCGCATCGCGATCGCAAGCTCCGAGGGCAAGCGTGCAGCCCAGCAAGAGTGTCAAAAAGAGTCGTGTACTCATGACCAGCCTCCTTTTCCCCTCCACAGAGGGAAAATAGCGCTCGCCGAGTAACCCGACAATAAGGGATGTGTGCAAGCGAAATTGCGTATACTTTCCAAGGGTTTAGTCGCAGGTGAGTGGGTAAGCACGTGAGGAAGTCGCATGGTTCGTATGCCATACCGCTGGTGATTGCCGTCACCGGGCACTGCGACAGGGTCATCGACCAGAGCGAAGTCTGGCGAATGGGTAGCTAATTCTTGTGGCTATTCCGGATGAACTATACCGGGAGGGTCAACGTGCGGCAGTTGATGCTCGCATTCTTCCAGCAGGTGTTCTGCGTTCCTGATCCAGATGCAGGGCTCGCAGGTGCAGGTGGTTTCGTCATGCCGCAAATGACTGTGCAGCGATTCGATAAATCTGATTCCTTCACGCAAGGAAACGCTAAGGGATTCTTCGGTCTTCTGACCAAGCTGCTGAAAGTCTTCCACGCAGTGATCCCAACCGCAATCGCCTGTTCCGTCGCAATGATTACATCGTTCGCCGGTCGCCTCGAACATGTTCTTATGGGCGTAATTCCCATCCTGGACCAGCTCTTCGACCATCTTGCGCGGATACAGAAGCGCTTCTATGAGTTGTTGTTGCATTGGCGTTCTCCTCTCGGCTGCCACTTCATACTAGGCGAGTCGGCAGGCGACCTCAACCGATGCGGGGCACGGATGAGTAAGTAATATCCGGTATTGAGCGAAATCCCTGAAAACACGGGATATTCAGGGCCGATTCACCTATTTTTCACGGGCCGTTAAGGTGCCCGGCCGTACTCTACAGGCGAAAACAAAGGATTGTGCAGCAAGGAGTTCGCCATGGATATCATCTACGCAGCAGAGAAGCCCAGCATCGCCACGTTGCTCAGCAAACACGTCAAGCGGCGCGTAAGGCCCGAGGAGATCAAGGTCTCTGAGAACCCGGATGAGACGGGCAGTTTCTTCATCGGTTTTGACCTCGATCATTATGTCCTGTCCCCGAGCGGTGAAATCGCCGAGGACAGGCTGGAACTCAGCTAGCACATGCGGCAAGCTCCATCGGGACTGCCACCTGGAGTATCCCGATGTTTTTTCGCACTACGATCCTTGCGATCGCTGTAATGCTGCTGGTTCCGGCCCTGGCCGATGAGCCTTCATTCGGCCCTGTCATCGCAGGCTACGGCCCCACGTACCCGATCGACGACCGTGATGTGCCGCTGCAAGAGGGCTCTGAGTACAAGGCTGTATTCGATATCGCACAAGACCCGGTGTCCGGATCGGTAAACAGAAACCTGGTGAGCGTTGCGCGCTATCTCAATATGCACGCGCGCAACGGCGTCCCCGTTGAAAAAATGAACCTCGCCATCGTCGTACATGGTCCGGCGGTCAAAAACCTGTTGGACACAGACGGCAACCCCAATCTCGAACTCATTGCGCTGCTGCAGGACGCCGGCGTGAGTATCTATGTTTGTGGACAATCGATGGCATTCGGTGGCTTTGCGAAAAGCGAACTCGCCGACGGTGTGCAATTAGCGCTATCTGCGATGACAATGCTGACTACACTACAGTCCGACGGTTATGCATTGTTGCCCTGGGGAGCCTAAGAATGATCTATCGCCATCTCGGTAAATCTGGATTGCAAGTCAGTGCCTTTTCGCTCGGTTCCTGGGTGACATTTCACCTGCAGACAGGCGTCAAAGACGCTATGGAAATGATGGGTGCCGCCTACGAGTACGGCGTCAACTTCTTCGATAACGCTGAAGGATACGCTGGCGGAAAGTCGGAAGAAATCATGGGCGAGGCGATCAGGAAGCTCGGCTGGCGTCGCGGCAGCTACCTGGTGTCGACCAAACTCTTCTGGGGCCTGCACGACAAACCTAACGAGACGAATACGCTTAACCGCAAGTACCTACTCGAGAGCATCGACGGCTCGCTCCGGCGGCTCGACGTGGACTACGTCGACCTGTTGTATTGCCACCGGCCCGACCCGACCACGCCTGTCGAGGAGACGGTCTGGGCGATGCACGACATTGTTCGGAATGGCAAAGCACTCTACTGGGGAACTTCAGAGTGGGAGGCCGCGCAGATCCTCGAGGCGATCGACATCGCAGAACGCCATCACCTGCACAAGCCAATCGTTGAACAGCCCGTTTACAACCTGTTCGAGCAGCATCGCTTTGGCCCGGAGTACGATGCCATCTACCAGGAGCTCGGCTATGGCTCAACGACCTGGAGTCCGCTGGCCTCCGGGATGCTGACCGGCAAGTACAAGGACGGTATTCCCAAGGACAGCCGAGGGTCGGTCAAAGGCTACGAATTCCTGCATGATGGGCTGACGAACAAGGAGCGCCTCAAGATTGTTGCGCAGCTCGAGCCGCTGGCCAGCGATATGGGCGCGACGCTCGCACAATTCTCACTCGCCTGGTGTTTGCAAAACCCGCACGTCAGCAGCGTGATCACGGGTGCAAGTCGCGTGAGCCAGGTTCACGAGAATATGAAGGCGCTCGATTTCGTCGACAAGTTCACGCCCGATGTCATGGCTGAGATCGACAGGCTCCTTGGCGAGGGAGTGCCGAGCCTGCTCTAGACGTAGTGCGGATAAACGGGCTTGTACATGTACTCATGTACATCCGCGAGTATATCGGCCGGCTCCGGCTTGTCGGTGAAGCCGTTGTCGTAAGCCATCTTGCACACGTCCGCAGCGATTTTCGCCGATACCTCGCGAATAGCTGACAGCGGTGGATAGACGCGCCCACGCTCGATATCGGAGTCCTTTACCTGGTTGGCGAGCGAGTGTGCCGCTGCCAGGAACATCTCGTCCGTGACGATGCGAGACTGGCTTACGAGCACACCAAGACCGACGCCCGGGAAGATGTAGGCGTTGTTACCCTGACCCGGCACAAAGGTGCGGTTGTTGTACTCGACCGGGTCGAAGGGGCTGCCGCTCGCGAATACGGCGCGACCGTCAGACCATGTGTAAGCCTGTTCAGCGGTGCATTCGGCCATCGACGTCGGATTGGAGAGGGCGAAAATAACCGGCCGCTCATTCAGCTCGGCCATGGCCTCGATGATCTCTTTTGTAAATGTCTGAGGTTGTCCAGAGAGTCCGAGTAGGACCGTTGGCTTCAGTGTAGTGACGGCGTCGAGCAGGTTGTCGATGTACTTGTGTTCGTGTGCGTAGGCCAACTTGTGGACAGCGAGGTTGTCTCTCTCGTTGCAGACCAGGCCACGGCTATCGACGAACCAGCAGTGCTTGCGAGCCTCTTCTTCGGTCAGGCCTTCTTCCTTGAGTGCTGCGACGAAGACATCCGCGATGCCGATGCCCGCTTCACCAGCGCCCAGGAACAGGAGTTTCTGGTCGGACAGTTTTTCGCCCGTGATCCGCATCGACGCGATAATGCCGGCCACGGCTACGGCACCAGTGCCCTGAATGTCGTCGTCGAAGAGGCAGGTGTTGTCTCGATAGTCTTTCAACAATCGGAAAGCGTTCGTGTTACCGAAATCCTCGATCTGGATGAGGACGCCGGGGAATACTTCCTTCGCAGCCTGGATGAATTCGTCGAACAGTTCGTCGTATTCCTTGCCGCGAGCACGGTGGCGATCGATGCCGTTGTAGAGCGGGTCATTGAGGAGCTGCTCATTGTTGGTGCCCACGTCGAGCATGACGGGCAGGCACTCGGTCGGCGGTATGCCGGCGCAAGCTGTGTACAGCGAGAGCTTTCCGATCGGGATACCCATCCCTTGTGCGCCCTGGTCGCCGAGGCCCAGGATTCGTTCGCCATCGGTTACGACTATGATCCGCGCGTTTTTGTGCGGCCAGTTCTGCAGGATCTCTTTGATGCGCCCCTTGTCGTGCAATGACACGTAGAAGCCGCGTGGCTTCCTGTAAATATGCTGGAATTCCTGGCAAGCCTTGCCGACCGTCGGCGTGTAGATGATCGGCATCATTTCTTCGAGGTGGTTCATGACCACGCGATAGAACAGATTCTCATTCCGATCCTGGAGCGCGATCAGGTACAGGTAGCGGTCGAGGTCGGTCGGTTTTTCACGAATATTGCCCAGAACGCGTAGCTCCTGCTCGGCCATGGTGTGCACGCGCGGCGGTAACAGGCCCCGCAGCTTGAGTTCGTCGCGCTCGGCATCGGTAAATGCCGTACCCTTGTTTCGTATCGGGTCATGAAGAATTTTTACGCCGCGATGCAGAGCGGCATATTCTTGATTGGAAAGGTTTTTTTCGGGGGGTTTGGCAACAGGCATGACGGCCTCCGACGGGCATTTGCAAGGCAGAAAGTACGCCTTTCTGGGCCGTTTTATATACGGGTTTCTCGCAGGATACTGCGTTAGGTAGAAGCGCGTATCGCGCGGCAGCCGAGCCTCTGGGTAGCATCCATCAATTGCCCAAAGGGAGACCTGCCGTGAGCAGAAATATCGTGATTATGGGAGCCGCCGGGCGCGACTTCCATGTGTTCAATTGTATGTATCGCGATAACGACGATTTCAATGTTGTGGCCTTCACGGCCACCCAGATTCCGCACATTGAAAATCGTAGTTACCCGGCAGAACTGGCAGGGTCGCTGTACCCGGACGGCATCCCGATTGTTCCTGAAGATCAACTCGATACGCTGGTAGAGAGCGGCGACGTAGACGAAGTCATCTTCGCGTACTCCGATGTCAGAAAGAAGTACATTGAGAAGATGCGGGCCCGCGTGGAAGGGAGTGGCGTGGCTTTCTCGACGTTCGATATCGAAGCATCGATGATCTCATCGAAGAAACCGGTCATCGCGATCACGGCTGTCCGCACGGGGTGCGGCAAGAGCCAGGTGTCACGACGTATTACCGACATCCTGCGCGATCTCGGTCTGAAGACCGTGGCTATTCGCCATCCCATGCCGTATGGCGATCTCGCAGCCCAGGCGGTGCAGCGTTTCGCCAGCTATGAGGACCTCGAGGAGCACGAATGTACGATTGAGGAACGCGAAGAATACGAACCCCACATCGCGAATGGCGTCATCGTATACGCCGGTGTCGATTATGGCGCGATCCTCGCCGAGGCCGAGGAAGAAGCGGATGTCATCGTCTGGGATGGCGGCAACAACGATACCCCGTTCTACAAACCGGACCTTTGGATCTGTGTGGCTGATCCGCATCGCCCGGGCGATGAGCTCACATACTTCCCTGGTACCGCGAACTTCAAGCATGCCGATGTCATCCTGATTGGCAAGGTCGGACACGCTGATCCTGCAGCCGTTGAACTGGTTCGCGGGAACGCCCGCCGTGTCAATCCCTCTGCGACCGTACTGTTGCGCGAGTCGCCCCTCGATATTCCCGATCCTGACGCGATAAAGGGCAAACGCGTGCTCGTTATCGAAGATGGTCCCACCACGACCCACGGCGGCATGCCATATGGCGCCGGTATCATGGCTGCAACAGTTTGTGGGGTTGGCGAACTGGTTGACCCGCGACCCTACGCGGTCGGTGAAATTGCCGAAACGTTTGAACAGTACCCGGACATCGGTGACCTGTTACCGGCTATGGGTTACGGCGAACAACAGATCCGCGACCTCGAGGAAACAGTTAACGCCGTTGACTGCGATCTTGTTCTGGTTGCCACACCGATCGACCTGACCCGACTCATAAAGATCGAAAAGCCACACATGCGTATTGGCTACAGTCTGAAGCCGGCAGATGGCCAGCTGGCTGAGCTCGTGGCAGAGACGGTGAGGTCAGGCGATCACGTTGCCGCGTGAAGATCGGCAAAGTAGGACTCGACGCTGGCACGTAGATCTGCTTCCTCTTCTTCCCAGCGACGCATAGCTTCCTGGACGCGCGGATCGGCAACGACCTTTGCATACTGAGGTTGCAGCAGCATGTCGCGCCAGTAAGGATTCAGGGCAACCGACTGGGAGAACAGTTCTTTCAGCGCGACTTCAACGGCTTCCTCGATTTCGCCGCGAAGTGTCAGGATTCCCACGTGATTGGTCGGATTGTCGGTGGGATCCTGGCCGAGTGAATCGGCGTACGCCAAGAGCACGTCGAGTCGGCGCAGTACTTCCTCGCGAGGCAGGATCTGGATCCAGCCGTCGAAAGCTAATCCCCGGACACCGCGGTACTTCTGGGATACGGCCGTCGAGTCGACGTCGAAGATGCCGGGCTGCAGTTCCTCGAGCCAGGCCATCTCTTCCTCGACGCGATCAGTCTTGACGGCAGTCCGGATCAGGTGCTGGACGGCACCGCCAAACGCGAAGCGACGATCCTCGACGTCATCCTCAATCGCACGCCTTGCAGCCTCAATACTGCCTTCGAGGTCGCCCATCGCGCGCGTGCGCGCCAGCTCAATCTGGTAGGCAACCGGGCTCGTGGGCGCCAGCGTCAGCACACGGTTGCGAAAATCGTCCGCGATGTCGACGAGACCGACCTGGTAGAGGAACAATGCAAGCATGCCGGGTAATTCATGATCCTGCGGGTCGACCGCAATGGCATTTATGAACTGCTTCACCATCGTCGCACCATCGCCGGACTGCATGGCAATAGCGCCCAGGTAGGTATAGGCATTCGGCTGTTTGGGTTCAAGCTCCAGCGATTTTTCAAGCGCAGCCTTCGCCTCGTCCCAGCGCTCAAGGCGTATGTACGCCGTCCCCAGCTCGTAGTGCAGGGCCGGGTTGAACTTGTCGAGTGACAAGGCACCCTTAAGAAGCGGCAGGCACTTGTCGTTTTGTTGCAGCGCAGTGTAGGCGCGCACCAGCAGGAGACGAGGTTCGTAGGACGTCGGGGAACTGTTGACGATAATCTCGAGCTCAGCAGCAAGATTCCTCATCGCAGCCGCATCACCCTTGGCAGCCAATGACATGGCTTTCGCATAGAGCGACGTCGCTTTGGCGACCGGGTCGTCCGGGCGTACAGCAAGTACCTGATCAGTTATCGCAATAATCTCGGCATTGGCCGTCTCATGATTCATCAGCCCGGTTTCAGCCTGGTGCACGTAGCTGTTGGCCAGCTCGGACTTTGCCTCGATGAAGTCGGGGTCGATCAGCAAAGCACCCTTCAGCAGGTTCTCGGCCGCCAGCAGGCCGACATAGGAATAGGTCGCACGTTCTTTGCGGGCCTGCAGGTAGAGCTCGTAGGCGTCGTAGTCAGCTGTTGTTATGCCGGCGAGTTTCGATTCGGTATCGGTCCCGAGCAGGGAAGCGGACAAGGCGCTGCCGACCTGCGTGGCAATTTCGTCCTGGATCGCAAAGACATCAGTGAACTCGCGGTCGAAGTTCTTCGACCAGACATGAAAGCCGTCACTCGCACGAATCAGCTGTGCCGTGATGCGAATTTTGTCACCGGCATGCTGCACACTGCCTTCGAGAATGTGGGCGACCTCGAGATCTGCGGCGATTTCCTGGACGCTCTTGTTCTGACCCTTGAAAGCGAAGCTCGATGTGCGTGCGGCGACCTTAAGGTCGGGAATCTGCGCGAGCATGTGCAGCAGGGTCTCGGTCAGGCCATCGGAGAAATACTCATTGTCTTTGTCGCCCGACATGTTCTCGAAAGGAAGTACCGCAACCGAGGTCGCGCTGATGCCGAGGTCGATGGGTGTGGGGTCGTCTGCCGTGTAGCGCGCACTGAATAGTCCGATGAAGATGATCAGCACAACTGCCGTGGCGATGGTCAGCTGGTCCACCCTGCGAACCTGCTGGTGTTTGTCGGGGTCCTCGAAATCGGCCTCGTGATCGCGCTTGATCCCGTCAGGCGTTATCTCGAAGAACCAGGCCAGCACGACGGCCGGTACGAATCCAAAGGCGAAGATCAGAATCACCGCGCGGGCAGCCCATTCGGGGGCGCCGAGCGTGGGCAGAATCGTGGTAAGAACTTCGGTTAGCAGCCAGCCTACCACCAGGTATGCAGCGGCAACGCGAAAGACATGTCGACGTCGAAGTTCGGCAATCAGAGACATTCAGGACCCAGCACACAGATGTGCCACAAAGGTTACACGATCCTTAGATGCGCGAGTACACCGGAAGGTTTCAATTTCCGGCGCTAAGGTCCTCGTGTATTTCGGCCGCTGCGTCTTTGCCGGCACCGGCTGCCAGGATCACAGTCGCAGCCCCGGTTACGGCATCGCCGCCTGCAAACACGTGGTCCCGGGATGTTTCGGAACTTTGGTCCCGAACGACAAGGCAGCCCCACTTGTTGGACTCGAGGCCCTTGGTCGCCTGCAGCAACAACGGATTGGGCTTGTTGCCGATCGACAGCACGACGTTGTCGACAGGTATTACGAACTCGGAGCCTTCGATCGGTACGGGGCGCGCACGGCCGGACGCATCGGGCGCACCGAGCTCCATGCGAACGCATTTCAGACCCGTAACCCAGCCATCCTCGTCGCCGAGCACCTCGACCGGGTTGGTCAGCCAGTTGAATTCGACACCTTCTTCGATCGCGTGGTGATGCTCTTCAACGCGAGCTGTCATTTCCTGGTCGCTGCGGCGGTACACGATCATGCCGTGTTCTGCGCCCACGCGCAGTGCGGTACGCACCGTGTCCATGGCCGTGTTGCCGGCGCCGATAACGGCGACGCGCTTGCCAACCATGACCGGTGTATCGGCGTTCGGGAAATCGTTGGCGTGCATCAGGTTAACGCGCGTCAGGAATTCATTGGCCGAGTAGACGCCATTGAGATTCTCGCCCGGGATACCCATGAAAGTTGGCAGGCCGGCACCCGTGCCGATAAACACGGCAGAGAATCCCATCTCGCCCATGAGTTCGTCCATCGCGATTGTCTTGCCGATGATAACGTTGCACCGGATCTCGACGCCCAGTTTCCTGAGCTGATCGATCTCCCAGTCCAGCACATCTTTCGGCAGACGGAACTCCGGAATGCCATAGCGCAGGACACCGCCCGGCGCGTGCAGCGCTTCGAATATTGTGACCGGGTAGCCCAGGCGCGCAAGCTCGCCGGCGCACACCAGGCCTGCGGGGCCCGAGCCGATGATCGCGACTTTCTCAGAAC
This sequence comes from uncultured Gammaproteobacteria bacterium, assembly GCA_963722775.1. Lineage (GTDB taxonomy): Bacteria > Pseudomonadota > Gammaproteobacteria > Steroidobacterales > Woeseiaceae > UBA1847. The sequence continues at coordinate 326,577 of CAVROF010000020.1, read as the reverse complement.
GGTCGAGTTTGTTGATAACTTCAGTCGGCGGCTGTGCCATTTCCCAGTCGGCAACGAAGCGTTCGAGATAGCCGATTGCGACGGGCTTGAAGCGGATGCCCACCGAGCATTGCTCCTCGCACTGCACTTCCTGCGGACAGACGCGGCCGCAAACAGCGGGCAGGGGGTTGGACGCACGCAGCACTTCGGCGGCGCCACGCAAATCGCCGGCCGCAATCCTATGCACAAAGTCCGGTATCGGGACACGTACCGGGCACCCGTCGATACAGATCGGGTCCTGGCAGCGCAGGCAACGTTCGGCTTCGAACTTCGCATGTGCGATTCCGTAGCCTTCGTTGACCTCTCCGAAATCACGCGAACGCAGTAACGCATTGCGTTCGGGCATCGGGGTCTTTTCAACGCGTTTAACTGGCATCAGCTCTGTCCCACGGCAAGCTTGCGGCAGTCAGTTCGGTCCTTCGAGCTCTGCTCCTGCTTGACGTACATTTTGTTGCGGCGAACGGCTTCTTCAAAATCGACCTGGTGAGCGTCGAAGAAAGGCCCGTCTACGCAGGCGAACTTAACTTCATTGTTGACGGTGACGCGGCAGCCTCCGCACATGCCGGTGCCGTCGATCATGAGCGGATCAAGAGACACGAGCGTCGGAATATCCTTGCCGCGCGTTGTCTCCGTCACAGCGCGCATCATCGGCATCGGGCCGATTGCAACGACCATATCCGGACGACCCGGGCCGTCGCCGTCAATCAACTGCGCGAGGCGCTCGGTGACGAAGCCGTGAAAGCCCTCGGAGCCGTCGTCGGTGCACAACTCGAGGTTGTCACAGACTTCAGTGAGCTCCTCGTTCAAGATCAGCAGGTCTTTCTCGCGTGCACCATTAATGATGGTCGTTGTGTCACCCCGCTGCCGCAGCTCGCGCATCAGGCAGAGCAGGGCAGCCGCGCCGAAGCCGCCACCGATACCGACGATATGGCCTTCGACCGGGATCTCGAGAGGCATGCCAAGCGGCCCGACAAGGTCGAGTATCTCCTCGCCGACCTCGAGTTGGCCGAGAAGCTGTGTGGTCGTGCCGACTTCCTGTACGACGATGGTGACTGTGCCGGCATCGCGATCGTAGTCGGCAATAGTCAACGGAATCCGTTCGCCACCCTCGCGGACACGGACGATGACGAACTGCCCGGGCTTTGCGGCCTTGGCGACCAGCGGTGCATCTACCTTGTAGAGCTTGGTGATGGACGTGAGCGGTCGTTTCTCGAGAATTTTTGCCATAGCGCTATAGCTCCGGATGCTCTGACTTGATCTTCAGGCGCCGCCAGCGTGTCTCCACCTCCAGCTCGATCATCTCGAGCCGTTCGGCGTTTTCGGCTTCCAGCATGTGCTTCGTCTTGCCCATCTGCCCGAGCCAGGCCCCAACTGTGCGGCGCCGTCCGATGGCATCCGGATCGTACGTGATCAGCGTGTGACCTTTCTCCACTTCGTAAAGCGGGAAGAAGCAGCTGTCGATGGCCGTCTGCAGAACTTCCTGGGCTGCGTCGTCCTTCGTCCGCCAGTTCAGTGGACAAAATGACAGGACCTTGCCGTACACCATCCCTGTGTGTCGCGCGTACCACTGCGCTTTGCTGATCTTGCGCATGAAGTCCTCGGGATAGCCTTCACTGGCCGTGAAGACGTACGGAAGGTTGCAGGCGGCGAAAATCTGCGGCGTGTCCTTGTGGTGGAAGCGTTTGCCCGACAGTTTTTCACCGACTTCGCTGGTCGAGGTGCGGTGGCCGAACGGCGTTGAGTACGACAACTGCGAGCCCGTGTTCATGTAGCCCTGGTTGTCGTATTCGAGGATGATCATCCTGTGGTTACGGGCCGCCGTACCGAGCGCCGCGCCCATACCAATGTCCATGCCACCGTCGCCGGTCACCATGATGAACGTCGTTTCTTCGTCCTCGGGTGGGGCAGGAATTTCGCCTCGGCGGATGCGCTCGTGGTACATCTCGACGAGGCCTGACAAGGTTGCAGCGCCGTTCTGGAACAGGTTGTGGATGTACGTGATGCGATGCGCTGTCTTCGGATAGCCGGTCGTCGTAACCATCGCGCAACCCGTCTGGAACAGGACGACAATGTTTCCTTCGAGCACATTGTAGGCCTGGCGCAGCATGGGGAAGAACCCGCAGCCCGGGCATGCGCCGTGTCCCGGAGCAATCCGCGATGGCGTTGTGGTCATTTCCCACAGCGGCTTGAGTTCGACTTCAAGTCGATCTGTCTCGGCGTTTTGCGTGACGGTTGCCATGCCCCGTGTGACTTCTTCGGACTTGATCGGTGGCAGGCCCTTGGGCGGGCCCGCGCCATCGTCGCCGGCGTATGCACCGTGATACTCGAAGGGAACCTCGACCTTGCCGATCTCGGCGGCCCTCAGCGCTTCCTTGAAAAACTCCTCGGCGTCCTTGTCGTAAAAGTCCTTGCCGCCCAAGCCGTAGATACGGCTCATCACCAGGGTGTTGTTGTCAGGGTCCTGTTGCAGGGCAGCGCGAACCTCGAGCGACAGATTGCCGCCTTCAGCACCGTAAGAATCACCGCGATCACCGACAACGATGGCGCGAACGTTCTTGAAAATTCTGCGGAGCTCGTCCGTTGGGAACGGCCGCAGCACATTGGGTGAAACAACGCCGACCTTGTGGCCTTGCTCGCGAAGCCGATCGGCAACGCCCTTGGCGTTCTCGGCTGCCGAGTTGAGAAGCACGAGCGCCACGTCGGCATCGTCCATGCGATATGCATCGACGGTGCGGTAGTCACGTCCCGAGAATTCGTGGAATTCGGCGAATATTTCGGGGATGACTCGGCGCGCATCTTCCATGGCCTGGTGTTGCTGAACCTTGTTGTTAATCAGGTCCGGGTCGTTCATGTACGGACCGAACGTGACTGGCCGGTCCGGGTCGAGTGCACTGTACGGATCTTCGCGTTCGCCGACGAACGCCTTTACGGCCTCGGGATCGTCGAAGCGATCTATGCGGCGTTTCTGGTGACTCGTCAGGAAGCCGTCGTAGGCGACGATGACAGGTAAGCGAACATCCGGGTGTTCGCCGATCCTGACTGCCGCGAAGTTCATGTCGTAGGCCGACTGCGGATCGCGTGCCATCAGGATGATCCAGCCGGCATTCAACACGAAGTAGATGTCCGAGTGATCACAGCGTATATCGAGCGGGCCCGAAACCGTGCGTGTAGAAACGTTCAGTACCATCGGTACGCGCGTACCCGACTGCACGGGCAGTTGCTCGAGCGAATACAGCAAGCCCTGCGATGACGTTGCGTTCAGCACGCGTCCGCCGCCGAGTGCTGCGCCGTAGCAGATGCCGGCCGCGCCGTGCTCGCCATCGGCAGGGATCATAACGATCTCGTGCTCGCCGGCGGCCTGCATCGTCGACAAGGTCTCGGCGACCTCGGTCGACGGTGTTATTGGGAAATAGCCCATGACATGGAAGCCGATGTCGCGCGCGGCCAGCGCCGCGGCTTCATTGCCACTCATGAAATCGCGAACCTGGCGTACCGGGCCTGAATGAGTTACTCGAGTTGAATCAAGCATTTTTTCCTCCTGCCCCTGCCGCGAGATCCGGGAACAATGGGACGCGCAGTTTATCTGCTTTGCCCGGGATTTCTGCTTCGCGCGTCATGGCGGCCGTCGAGCAGGTCTCGACGCAGCGCATGCAGGCTTTGCAATACTGGTAGTCGATACCGTCGAGCTTGATGAGCGGCTTGCCGTCTTCCCCTGTGTGGGTTGACCAGACGAGACAGAGGTCGGGGCACACCATGTCGCACATCCCACAGTCGATGCATTTGTCGCGGTCGAGGACCGGCATCCAGCCGGAGCGCGACGTGTGCAGGTCGTTGTGTGCCGTGTTGCCTGGCAGTGGCAGTACGCCGCCGATCGGTGCGGTACGATAGCCCCACACCGGGTTGGATGACATTGTCGGCACATCGCCGTCGATCTGGCCGACATCTTTGATGATCTCGATTTCTTCGGCACCACGCTTGAGCGCTCGGTCATTTGCTGCGAGGACTTTGGCGCTTTTGCCGGCAAAGGTCGCGTCCATCGCATCATGGATTGCCTGCCGGTCGAGGAGTGGAATGGCTTCGGCCAGCGTGCCGATCAGTACGGCGTTCTCGCGTGACTGCTCCTCGATCGCGATCTTCTGCGCGTCGACGCGAATGACTTTCGCTGTCTTCGGCACGCGCGACAAGCCTTCCGGAATGTCGCCTTCCTGGCCTGCGTAGATCAGGATGCCATTGGCTTTAAGGCCGGATATTGTGGCGGGGTGGGCCAGTAGTCCGCTGTGAAACACAACGATGACATCCGGCTCTTCAATCGGCGCACTCGTGCGAATAGCCGTGTCGGCCGCGGCAAGTCGTATGAATGAACGTACGACCGAACCCTTCTTTTCAGAGCCATAGGACGAGAAATGTGCGCCGTTCATGTTCATACGAAGAACGGCCGCGCTGGCTATGATCTTGCCGGCGACATGAGCGCCGAGCCCACCAATGGACTCGAAGCGGATTTCGAAAAACTCCGCCCCGTCTGGGATAGAGACTTCCCGGGTCATGGTCCTGCTCCCTTAGCGTGCAACATTCGCACCCTGACAGGTTCAGCTTACGCCCGGGGCCTTGCTATTGAATACGCAACTTCCCTAGTCTGTTTACGTACATTTTCTACAAGCAGGCTATACTCAGAAGAATTCCGCTTGGAAGCAGACTCGGTGCGCACACGGCCGCTATGAATAAGCCAGAGGATATGAGAAACGCAGAGCCGCGACGCCTTTCAGCGGTGTCGGAGGCGTTTGTGGCCAATATCGACTTCCTCAAGCGATTTCTTGCACGCTTCTTTTCCAGATAGGCAGGACATCGAAGACGTCGCCCAGGAAGCCTTCCTTCGAGCCTATGTTGCCGAACAGAAGAAGGACATTGAGCAGCCCAGGGCTTTTCTGTTCCGAATAGCGAGAAATCTGGCGCTCACGCAACTTACCAGGAAATCGAAACAGATTACCGATTACATTGAGGATTCCGGCGACTCAGTAGTTATAGAGAGTGGAGCAACGGTTGATAGCGAAGTGGAGGCCCAGCAGTCCTTTGGGCTCTATTGTGAAGCTGTTGCCGCATTGCCGGAGAAGTGTCGGCAGGTTTTCCTGCTGCGCAAGGTCCATGGGTTGCCGCACAAGGAGATCGCGGAGCGCATGTCGATGTCAGTGAGTTCAGTAGAGAAGTATCTTCGGAGAGGTGTCATTGAGACCCAGGCATTTGTACGCGAACGCGAAGGCCTCAAACCTCGTCAGGAAGCAACGAAAACGGCTGGGCGTGGCCGCGACGTGAGTATTCGATGAGAGAAAATGTTGTCCAGTTTCCAAACCGGAAGGCCGCTGAGGAGGAGGCTGCCACGTGGCTGATCAAACTGGATGGAGACAGCGTACCTTCTGCCGAGGAGCTTGAAGCACTGCACGTGTGGCTTGAGCGCAGCACTGAGAATCGGGCTCAGCTACGCCGTCTCGCAGCTTTCTGGGGCAAGCTGAACATACTCACGGAACTGGCGGTACCGCTTGGGCACCCCGAATCCCAGGCTCCCGCCAAAGCGGGCGGGTGGGTCAATTGGCCCGCGCGACAATTCCTGCGCGCAGGCTTGATAGCCGCAACCCTTATCGTCGGGTTTGGTATAGCGCTGGTGTACAAGGGTCTGCCTGACCCGATCGTCGATAGCAACGGTCTGTATGCAACTACGGTCGGTCAGCAGCAGTTGGTAGCACTCGTGGATGGCTCGGATGTCCTGCTAAATACGGACACCCAAATCCGGGTCGAGTTTGACGACGACTACCGCAATATCTACTTCCTGCAAGGTGAAGCGCATTTTACGGTCGCGCAGAATTTCGAACGTCCGTTTCGAGTCTTTGTGGGCGAGAGAATGGTCCAGGCTGTTGGTACAGCGTTTAGCGTCTACCTCAAAGATACCGTGATCGACGTTACAGTGACTGAGGGCCAGGTGGCATTGTCCACGGTGGTCCGAACAGGTCACGGCGAGCTGGCGCAGCAAGAAAAACCGATCGATACTGGACAAGGCGGCACTATCGCTACCGTCGAAAACCACGTTATTGAACAGATTGGCATGATAAGGGCGGGTGAGAACGCCACGATCAGGAACAGCAACGACGCCGATGCTGCGGGCACTATCAATACTATTGAAGCCGTCGAGCCACACGACATGGCGCGGCGATTGTCATGGCGAGAGGGGATGCTGACTTTCAATGGTGATGCATTGGAAGTCGTGGTGAATGAAATCAGTCGCTACACGAACGTCTCTATAGAGTTTTCCGATCCTGCGGTCAAAGCGACCAGAATCGGAGGTCAGTTTCCGATCGGCGAAACCGACGCCATGTTCGACGCTCTCGAAGCTAACTTTCAGCTTCGTGTGACGCGTCTTAGCGATGATCGCGTGCTGGTGTCGGCTATCGACGAGTAGCGCCAGTCCGCAGTTTCCCTGATTGTAACGATGCCGCGGTTCATTGATGTTCCCGTAGCAAGGGGGGGAGTATTGTTGGTTTCAGGCAACAAATTGGGGTCCGTGCGAAATAAATTGCCGTTCTCTTACGGGTTTCCTTTTTTCACTGGTTATGTAGCTGACCAGGCCGAGATTTGTGGACGGTCGTCGTCCGCGCATTGCAGGCAGGTTGTTGGAGAAACGCAACGAAAGGTGGTCCAAGCGATCGTTACCTGCGTCACCTGGATCTTCCTGGCCATGTACAGCGGCACGAGTGCTGCGAACAGCCAAAGCGAAGAGCAGCTTTACGACATTAGTATTCCGTCATTGAATGCTGCTGAAGCGCTGAATAGTCTGGCAGAGCAGACTGGTGCGGTAATGCTTTTCCCCTATGACCTTGCCGTATCCCGACAGGCTAACGAAGTTGTCGGGCGTTTTACGCTGACGGGAGCTCTGAGCGAACTGCTCAAGGGGTCCGGACTTTCCAGCGGCCTTTCCGATAAACGCGTGATCCAGATTGCTCTTGATGAACCTGTTGAACGCAGAACCGAGGAAAGGAAAATGGCTGCCCCAAAAGTACCATTAAGAAAAACAGTAGGCACGTTTATCGCGTCGCTCTTCGTCATATCTGGAGCAGGCGCGCAGGACGTGACTGACACCAAAGACGCAAAAGGAGCATTGGAAGAAATCGTTGTTACGGGTTCCCGTATTCCGCGTGATAGCTTTAACGTCTCCACGCCGCTGGTTAGTATCGATTCGGAGGCTATAACGGATGCTGGTCTTGGCTCATTGGCGGAAGTTTTGATTGACGAAATGCCTGCTCTGTACGAATCGAGCAGTAACATGAATTCGCAGTCCCAGATAGGCAACACTGGCGTGACGTCCGCCAACTTGCGTCAACTGGGCAGCAACAGGACCCTGGTCTTGATGGATGGACGGCGCGTTGTCACGAACGCCTACGGTAGTAGAACCACCAGTCTTAACACCATTCCGTCAGGCATCGTCAACCGCGTCGAGGTCGTCACAGGTGGTTCGTCAGCGACTTATGGTTCAGACGCTATTGCCGGAGTGGTCAATATCATCACTCAGCAAGACCAGGAGGGCTTCAGTTTCGATGCTCGTACCGGTTATACCACCGAGGGTGGTGGGGAAGAGTATTCAATCGATTTAGACTATGGCACGACGTTTGCGGATGGACGTGGGTACCTGTTCGTCGCTGCAAGCTATGACGAAGAAAAGGGCATCGACCACAGGGATCGCGCGCGCGCGCAGCTTGAAGCGGATTTCGACTGGAACGCGTCGGAGATGTGCAACGAGATGCAGACCGAAACGGGCGACCAGTGCATACGCGACATCAGTCCGTCGGATTGGCGCGATCGCAGCGACGGAATATTCGGTGGCGTTTTTAGCGAGGGCGATGGCAATTACTGGTACAACGAAGACGGCCTGCAAACCGATTGGTCGGAAGAACGTGACGGTATTTTCAGCAGGCAGTGGGACGTGGTCAAAATTCCGAATGATCAGATTGCGGCCGCACTGAAAGTGGATTACGAATTGTCCGAGCGAACCAGTGCCTACTTCCAGCTCCAGTACAGCAGGAACGATTCATTCAACTTCAAGTCAATGGAGGACGAATTCGAAGCCGGATTGGTAGCTACCATTGATCGCGTAACAGGCGCACCAGGTCAGATAACGCCGGGCGGAATTTTTCCCTCGAATCCATTTGTTCCGGCGATAATCGCCAATGATCCGGAGGTACTAAATAATTTGAACTCGGACGGGACCTTTGACTGGGACCGTCGTATGGCCGAAGTTGGCAACATCACGACCGACAATGAGCGTACAACGTGGCGTACCTGGGCAGGTCTTCAGGGGACTATGTTTGACGACTGGGACTGGGATCTTTCGGTGGGTTATGGGAATTTCGAGCAATACCAGGTTCGCTCGAATGAAATCGACGTCGCCAGGGAACGTCTGGCGCTCGATGCCGAACTGGCACCCGACGGCGTTACCATCCAGTGCGCCGATCCCGCAGCTCGTGCGGCAGGTTGCGTACCCCTGAATCTCTTTGGTATCGGCTCAATTACGCCCGAAGCGGCCGACTGGATTCGTGTTAATCCGATTATCAATCCCACGGTCGAACTGCTCAATGTAGTCGGCTACACGACCGGTGATCTGTTTGAGATGCCAGCCGGTACCGTCGGCGCAGTATTTGGTTTTGAGTGGCGGCGGGACAGCATGAACCTGAGAGTCAGTGATGGGCCCAGGTACGGCGGCATTACGTTTAACCTGGTCCCACCAATTAAGGGCGATTTCGACGTCGCGGAACTGTTTACCGAAATGTCATTCCCTTTGGCTGATCGCCTCACTGCAGATGTATCGCTGCGCGTCGCTGACTACAGTATGGAAAATATTGATACGGTATTCAGCCACACGGCAGGCTTGGTTTGGCAACCGGTTGACGGCTACATTCTTCGTGCCAATTTCGCGCGCGCGCAACGTGCGCCGGACATCACCGAGCTATTGTCTCCTCGGCGTGGCGACTACGACAACTTCGATGATATCTGCGCCGACGTTTCGGCAACGTCCACGGAAAAAGGTCACGATAACTGTCGACTGGAGCCTGCAATTGCTGCCGCGATTGCCGCTGATCCACTCAATTTCGTATTTGAAGATGAAAACAGCGGCTATGGACCGGCGATTGGTAACCCGAATCTTTTCGAAGAGACAGCCGACACATTCACCGTTGGTTTCAGTATTGCGCCTGACTTCCTTGAGGGCTTCCGTCTCGCGGTTGACTACTACGACATCACGATTGCAGATGCCATCATCGAGATGGAGAATTCCGAGATCATGAAACAGTGTTATGCCTCATCCGTTACTTTCGGCCAACCGAATATTTTCTGCGATGACATTACTCGTGATAGTGATGGACAGATCGTTGAGATCCTGAATCGACAACTCAATCTCAATGAGCAAAGCACGAGTGGCTATGACGTAGCTTTGGACTATGTGTTTGATACGGAGAGCATGGGCGAATTTCAACTGATAACCCACTACACACACATCAGCAAGCATGAAGAGAAATTTGACGGTATTGACGGCGTGCGGACGGTTGACTTCAACAATCAACTTGACTATGGGATCTTCGAAGACGTCGCGACGGCCTCTCTGGCCTGGCGCTATAATGACTGGCGTCTGCGCTGGCGTACTACCTGGAAGGGCCCCATTATTGATCGTAATGATCGCGTTGAGAGCTACCTGGAAGATGTTGCTGACAACGACTTGCTGTGCGCCGCAGGCGATGCAGATTGCGTCGAGAATCCGGAAGTTGAGGGGTTCCTGTTCTATGGGTCATACCTCAGGCACGACCTGTCAGCGTCCTACGATATGACGCTGGACAGTGGCGCAGCCTTGAACGTGTATGCTGGTGTTAGAAACATGTTCGACAACGATCCGTTCGTTCCGCGCACAGGCGATAATGTCGAAGCTGGTATCGGTAACTACGACAGCAAGTTCGGTGGCGGCATTGGTCGTTACGTTTATGTCGGATTGGAAATGCGATTCGACGACTAGAAGATTCGACTATATGAGTTACTTTAGAAAAACAGACCAGCCCGGCAACCGGGCTGGTCTTTGTATTGTGCGAATACTCGCGTTGCTTCTTTGTTCTGCATGCGCCGTTATCGGTGGCGCAAACAGACGAATGGCACTTTCAGGACGTTGAGAGAATCGTAGCGTTCGGTGACGTCCACGGCGCCTACGAAGCACTGGTCGCAACGCTGCAAAGGGCCGAAGTTATTGACGAAAACCTGGCCTGGAGCGGCGGCACTACTCATTTGGTCAGTACAGGCGACTTGCTGGACCGTGGCGCAGAGTCACGGCGCGTGATGAATCTCATGATGCGCCTCGAGCGTGAGGCGCTCATTGCGGGCGGGCGCGTGCACCAGTTGTTGGGGAACCATGAGGTAATGAATCTCATCGGCGACCTGCGCTATGTGGCGAATGAGGAGTACGCCGCATTCGAGGACTTTGAGTCGCCGGAGAAACGCGAACACTGGTACAGGCAGTTTCGACTTCGCCAGCCAGCAGAAGCGGACGACGTGGCGATTCGGCAGGAATTCGACAGAATGGCGCCGCCTGGATATTTCGGGCATCGCCGTGCATTCGCTCTCGATGGCCCCTATGGGAGGTGGCTGCTTGAGAAGCCCTTCATGGTTGTAATTAACGACACGGTCTTTCGTCCACGGTGGTGCTCCTGCCTACGTGATCGACAACGGAATTGCCGGTGTCAATGTCACGCTCAAGGACGAACTCTCAGATTACCTGCGAACGGCAGAAGCTCTTGTGGATGCGGGGATCCTGACGCCTCTCGATCGCTACAAGCAGATCCCGAAAGTTCCTCGGAGCAATGCTGGATACCGAACAGCTGCCGGGTACAATTGAGACGTCTGCACGAAATCTCATGGCCTTCGTAAAATCTCCTCTGCAAGGGCAGCCCGGACCAACGTGGTATCGGGGGAATGCGCGATGTGGTCGTTTTGTCGAATTACCAACTTTAGACGCCGCGCTGAGTGAGCTCGGCGCGACGCGGGTTGTGGTTGGCCACACCACAACCCTGACGCGTCGTGTGCAGCAGCGGCTGAACGGCCGGGTCATCCAGATCGATACCGGAATGCTGAACGAAACGTACGGGGGCAGTGGCAATGCGCTGGTTATCGAGAAGGGGGTAATCAGTGTTGTGAACCAGGATGGTACGACGACCGTCAACCCAGTCGAACTTCCGCCGCAGGTTGGTTACAGTGACGCCGGGATCAGCGAGGAGGATATTGCGCGCACGCTTGAGGCGGGTTCCAATATTGCTGTGGCTGCCGAAGGGGCTGAATGGCAACTGCTCCAGGTCGAGGGTGGCGGTTTGACATTGCTTGCTGTCTTTCGTGCATTGCCCGACGCGACTGAGTTTGCACCCGAACTGGCGGCCTACCGGCTGGATCGCCAGCTACAACTCGGGATGGTGCCCGTCACGGTACGACGGACGGTTGCAGGCAGGCGGGGGACGCTGCAGTTTGTACCGGGGGTAACCCTGACCGAACGGGAGCGTGTGGCGGCAGGGCAAGGCAGTGATGTGATCTGCTCGCTGGATAAACAACAAGACGCGATGCTGGTATTCGACGCCCTGGTCCACAATGCCGCCAGGACGCCATCTTCAATGGTTTACGATCGCGACGACTGGCTGCTGATGCTTATCGATCATGAGAACACGTTCGGTGTTGCCACCGAGCTGCCGGATGAACTGATGCAAGCCGGGTTGGTCGTGAGCGATGAATGGCAAGCGGCACTTCGCGCACTCAACGACGATGTTTTGCACACAGTGCTCGGCGACGCGTTGAGCGAAGAACGCCTGCTGGCGCTCGGCAAGCGACGGGATGCCCTGATAGCACTTGGAGATTGACGTGAAGAGGATACTTTCCTGCTTGTGTTTCGGGTTACTCCTGATCGGCTGCTCAGTTGAGCCTGACCCGGTCGAATACAGGGAACTCGACATTGCGTCGCTGCAAGAACTGATGAGTGATGGCGAGCTGACCGCGGTGGCGCTGACTGAGTATTACCTGCGGAAGAATCGGAGACATTGATCAGGGCGAGGGTGGTCTCAACGCCATCATCGAACTGAACCCGGAGGCGCTCGACATTGCGGCCGAGCTTGACCGGGAACGGGCAGAAAGCGGGCCGCGCGGTCTGATGCACGGCATCCCCGTTGTTCTGAAGGCCAATATCGACACGGGCGACCAGATGACAACAACGGCGGGTTCGCTCGCCATGGCAGGGCACCGACCGTCCGCCGACGCATTCCACGTGGCAAAACTGCGGGAGGCAGGCGCGGTTATCCTGGCGAAAGCCAACCTGAGTGAATGGGCCAACTTCCGATCGACCGAATCGTCAAGTGGCTGGAGCAGTATCGGGGGCCAGACAAACAACCCCTACGGCAGCGGGCGTAACCCCTGTGGTTCATCAAGCGGTTCTGCCGTCGCTGTCGCTGCCAGCCTCACGAGTGTGGCAGTCGGTACCGAAACCAACGGCTCGGTCGTATGCCCGTCCAGCGTCAATGGGGTCGTGGGTATCAAGCCCAGCCTTGGTCTTGTCAGTCGCAGCGGCATAATTCCGATCGCGCACAGCCAGGACACAGCGGGCCCGATGGGTCGCACCGTCGAGGACGCGGCGATTCTGTTTACGGCGATGGTGGGCAAGGATCCTGCTGACCCACTGGCAGATGCGTTCCCCCAATCCGTGCCGGACTTCGCAGCCAATTTGTCGAAGGACGCGCTCAAAGGAGCACGAATCGGCGTGCTGCGGACACACAGCGGCGCGGGCAATGATGTGCGCGTCGACCAGATCATCCTCGACACAATGGCGACCCTTGAGTCATTGGGTGCCGAAGTTATTGATCCCATTGAGATCGATACCGAAGGAATGGGGTCCGCCAGCCGGACGGTGCTCTATTACGAATTCAAGGCAGACCTGAACGCCTACCTGGAGAACTCCGGCGCGCCGATGAAGACCATGGCGGACATCATTGCGTTCAACGATGAGCATGCTGACGACGTGATGCCATTCTTCGGCCAGGAGCGGATGCTGGAAGCGCAGTCCAAAGGGCTGCTGACCGACACGGAGTACCTTGACGCCCTGGCGCTGAGCAAGCAGATCTCACAGGCGGGCATCAACAACGCGCTCGCAGAATACGATCTAGATGCCCTCATCGCACCAACGCGGGGTCCTGCCTGGATGACTGACAATGTCAGTGGCGATCATTCATCCGGTATCTCCAGCTCGTCGCTGGCTGCGATTTCCGGATACGCAAGTATTACGCTGCCTGCTGGTGATATTCTTGGCTTGCCCATCGGGGTGTCGTTTATCGGCGCGGAGTTCAGTGACGCGCAGTTGATCCAGTTCGCTTACGCGCTGGAACAAGCCGGCTACACGAGGCAACCGCCCTAGGCTTGACGCCTGGCCAGCACAGCCTCGACGGCTTCAAGCGTTGGGTCGATGACTTGCGGCACGCCCGCCGCTGTCTGCGCACTGGCGATATCCTTGAGGCCATTTCCTGATACCAGGCACACGACGATTTCGTCCGGCGCTATTTTCCCGTCGATTACCATCTGCTTGATGGCCGCCCAGGGTGTCGCCGCGGCAGGCTCCGGGAAGACCCCCGTTGCAGCGGCCATTTCAGGAATGGCCGCCAGGATCTGTGTATCAGGTACAGCAATCGCTTCGCCACCAGATTCAATGACCGCCCGGACGGCTGCCAGTCCATCGCGTGGCCGGTCGACGGAGATGGAATCCGCGACCGTGTGTGCATTGACGGTCGCCAGCTGCACCGTTGCCCAATCGGTGTCACCACCGCCGCGAATCCCGCGCACCGTGCGGCTGATAGCATCGCTGCCTGCGGACTGGGCGCAGTCAATCTTCGGCAGGCGATCAATGAGCCCGGCCGTTTTCAGTTCGCACCAGCCTTTCCACATGCCGCTCAGGATATTGCCGTCACCGGTCGGGACAACGACGCGGTCGGGGACTCGGCCATTGAGTGATGCCCAGATTTCCCACGCGCAGACTTTCTTGCCCTCGCGAGTGAACGGGTTCATGCCCGTGCTGCGATTGAACCAGCCAAATTTGTCGGACGCGGCGAGGCACAGATCGAAGGCGTCGTCATAACTGCCGCGCACAGCCAGGACCGTGGCGCCAAAGGACAGAGCTTGTGTCAACTTCGCGACCGGCGCGCTCTCAGGTACCAGGACCATGGCCTGTATACCAGCCGCGGCCGCGATACAGGCGAGCGACGAACCTGCGTTACCGGTGCTGGCAACCGACACGATACTTGCGCCGGCATCCAGGGCCCGCAGCACAACGGCCGCGCTCGCGCGATCCTTGCTTGACGCGCTCGGGCTCACGGTATCGTCCTTGAGGTACAGGTTGCGCAGGCCGATAGTCTGTCCCAGCCGTTCGGCCGGGTAGAGCGGCGTGTTGCCGATCTGTAACGGGATACGCTCCGTGTCGAACGGTGATTTCCGGACCTGTTCGAGAATGGTATCGGCGTCGTTGACCACATCGAGGTTGCCGCCGCAGGACGGGCAGGTCCAACCGCTGAAATCAGCAGTTTGTGTTGTGTCACAGGCGAAGCAGCGGTATCCGTTCATAGCACTATCCGTTACGGCACGATGTGTGTGCCGTAAATCTCTCCCAGTTCGGCCCGCAGGTTGTGCGGCTGCGTGATGATGACTTCCTGGCCGCCTTGTTCGAGGAACTTGAGGGCGCTCTCTATCTTCGGTCGCATGCTGCCGGCGGCGAAATGCCCTGCTGCCAGGTAGTCGCGACATTCGGCGGCCGTCATGCGGTCGATCTCTACCTGTTCGTCGGAGCCGAAGTTGAGAGCAACCTTGTCGACATCGGTTGAGATGATGAAAATTGGCGCGCCCAGTTCGCAGGCCAGCAGGCAGGACGCCGCGTCCTTGTCGATCACAGCGGGGCGGGGCCGCAGCTCACCGTCTTTGCGGTAGACGACGGGTATACCGCCGCCGCCAGCTGCGATAACCAGCGTGCCGCTGTCGAGCAAGGTACGAATTGCGGCCATCTCGACGACTTCGAGGGGTACGGGTGAGGGTACGAGGCGTCGCCAGCCACGACCGGCGTCTTCCCCGACGACCCAGTGGTCGTCCCGCTCATGTTGCCGAGCTTCTGTTTCGCTCATGAACGGGCCGATCGGTTTGCTCGGTTTGGTGAAGCTGGGGTCCTGCTCATCCACCACGCATTGCGTAACGAGCGCGGCTACGGCCTGTTCCACGCCCTGGTGCAGGAATTCGTTGTGCAGGCTCTGCGCTATCTGCAGTCCGATCGATCCCTGGGTATCGGCGACGCAGTTGGCGAGCGGTACCTGGTGGATCGTGTCGCGCGCGAGTTCGGAGCGCAGCAGGATAAAGCCTACCTGTGGGCCGTTGCCATGGGTGACGAGTACGCGGTAGCCGGCCTTGACAATCGGCACGATGTACTGAGCGGTCTGGCCCGCCGCGCGGTACTGATCAAGGACGTCCATGTGATGCGCGTCGCGTATCAGCGAATTACCGCCGATGGCGATGACGACCAGGGGTTTGTCGGAGTGGGTCATGGCCATCACATGGTCAGAGCCATCAGCGCCTTGGCGGTGTGCAGGCGATTCTCGGCTTCCGGGTAGACCCGCGATTGCGGACCGTCGATGACGGCGTCGGTGACTTCGTAGTTGCGGTCTGCCGGCAGGCAGTGCATGTAGATGGCGCGTTCTTTCGCGCGGGCCATCATGGCTTCATCGCAGATCCAGTGGCGATACTGCTGCGCCACGCGCATCGCTTCCTCGGGTTGGCCGAACAGCGACTCAACACCCCAGCTTTTCGGGTACACGATATCCGCGTCGGCGAACGCTTCTTCCATGTTGTCCACGACCTCGAACCTGCCGCCGGACCGGGCGGCGTTAGCACGCGCGATCTGCATCGGTTCATCCATGAGCGTGTACTCGGGAGGGTGAGCGAGCGTGACATCCATGCCAAATCGGGTCATCAGCATGATCAGGCCCTGCGGCACGGACATCGGCTTCACGTAGCTGGGCGCATAGGCCCATGAGACAGCAATTTTCAAGTCTTTCAAGTCTTTACCGAACTCTTCTCGAATCGTCATAAGATCTGCGAGGGTCTGGCAAGGATGATCGACGTCGCACTGCATGTTAATGACGGGTATCGACGAGTGCTCCGCGACGTCCCGCATGTAGGTCTGACCCTCACCGGGCACGAGGTCGTGGCGAATCATGATGCCGTGGCCATACGTTGAGAGAATCGTGCCCATATCCTTCGGGCTTTCGCCGTGGGCGATCTGCGAGGTTTCCGAATCGATGAAGTGCGCGTGACCGCCGAGTTGGGTCATGCCCGCTTCGAACGAGTTGCGCGTGCGCGTCGATTTATCAAAGAAGATCAGGAAGGCGCTTTTGTGCGGCAGGTGCAACGTCGGCACGTCACTCCTGAATTCGTCTTTGAGGCTGTCTGCCGTGTCGAGCGCAAGCTCGATTTCCTCGTCCGACCAGTCCTGGGTCATCAGCCAGTCACGGCCTTTCATATGACCAGGTATCGGTTTGGCTTCGCGGGTCATTATGTATCTCCTGTTGCCAGTGTTTATTCCACTAGGGCTTCGCGAATTCATCGACGAGGGCGGAATAGAAAGCGGTACAGCACACGAGATGCTCGATCTCGGTCTGCTCGTTCGGCGCGTGTGCAAAATGCTCATGGCCAGGGCCAAAGCCGATGGACGGTATGTGGTGCATGCCCGCCGTGGCGACGCCGTTGGTGCTGAATGTCCAGTGGCCGATCTCCGGTTCCTTGCCGAACGCGTCGCGGTATGCGGTCATCGCGGTCTGCATTTCGACGCCGTCTGCCGGCATCTCCCAGGTCGGGTAGTACTTGCGGGTCGGGTAGGTGAGACCGGTGTGACTGGGGACGGCGTACTCGAGCACGGTCACGGTCGCGTTAGCGGCTTTGACCGACGGCAGCGCGAGGATCTCGGCGACCGAGGTTTCCTCGTTCTCGCCGACAGTGAGGCGCCGGTCGAGATGGATCGTGCAGCCATCGGCGACAGCACAGAGGCTGGGCGACGTGGAGCGAATCTCGCTGATCGTAACGGTGCCTTTGCCAAGCGGGTCGCGTGGTTCAAGTTCCTCATTGAGCTTCTCGATGTCCGCGATGATGCCGGCCATCTTGTAGACCGCATTGTCACCCCGTTCGGGGGCTGAGCCGTGGCAGGAAATACCGGACGTATGGACTTCCATCTCCATGCGGCCGCGATGGCCGTAGTAAATACGCAGGCTCGTGGGCTCGGTGATCACGACCAGGTCGGGCCGCAGCTTGTCCTCATTAACGATGTACTGCCAGCACAGGCCGTCGCAGTCCTCTTCCTGGACGGTGCCGGTCACGTAGAAGGTCACATTATCGGGGATGCCGCGTTTCTTCAGCAGCGCGCCGGCGTACACGCTGGATGCGACGCCGCCTTTCATGTCGCTGGTGCCGCGACCGTAGAGGATGTCGCCTTCGATATCGCCGGAGTGCGGATCGCGATCCCAAAGATCCGGGTCGCCGACGTCAACGGTGTCCACATGGCCATCGAACGCGATGACCTTCGGCCCGGAACCGATGCGGCCTATCACGTTACCCATCGGGTCAATCGTGACCTCGTCGTAGCCAATACGCAGCATTTCCTCCTTGATGCGCTCGACAACAGCCCCTTCCTCGGAGCTCAGAGACGGGATGCGAATGATGTCCTGCATGAATTTTACGAGGTCGGCCTTAACCGCCATCGCGTCCTGATAATACGTGCTGCTCATGTGCTGCCTCCGCCGTTGTTGAATGCATCGATCAGGCGATCCCATTCGTCAACGACATCCTGTGAGAACACTTCACCCCAGAAATCGGGGTCCCAGAGCTCGCGCAGTTCGTCGGAACTGCGGCCCTGTTGCTCGACCCAGGTGAAGTACTTGAAGTTGTGCAGTGCTTTCTGCTCGGCATAGCCCAGTTCACGCACATGGTCGGTCGTCGTGCCCTGCAGGTAACGACCGAAATGCTGGTCGGCGAGGTGGGTTGTGTAAGCGCCGTGCTCGGCGTTCATTTCCTGCATGCGCGATGCGTACAGCTCCATGGAGTCGGTTAGCGGCGTGAAAATCACATCGCGGCCATCCATGTCGTAGTAGCGTGCTGTCTTGATGGCTGCGACGAGATTGCAGATACCGGAAATGCCGACCTGGCTGAGCGCCGCCAGCGTGTCGTCGTCAACGCCTTCACGTCGCAGGCATGTTTGTCCCTCGTCTTCGTTGAACAGCCGCATAAGTTGCATCGTCTGTTCGTCGTCGACGGCGGCAACGAAGTCGGTGTTGCGCACGTTGTGGATCCACGGCACGTGTTTGTCGCCGATGCCTTCAATGCGGTGGTCGCCGAAGCCGAACTGCAGGAGCGTTGGGCATTGCAGCGCTTCGGTGGCGACGATACGGATGTCCGGATGCTGTGTGCGCAGGTAGTCGCCCGCAGCAATCGTACCGGCCGAACCCGTGGCGCTGACGTAGCCGGAGAGGCGCCGCCCGTCGCTATAGTGGTTGCGGAAGATCTCTTCGACGATCGACCCGGTCATCTGGTAGTGCCAGATCGCGTTACCGAATTCCTCGAACTGGTTAAAGACGACGATGCCGTCGCCGCGTTCGTCGCGAAGCTCCCAGCACTTGTCGTAAATTTCCTTGACGTTCGATTCGGTGCCGGGCGTTGCAATCACTTCGTCAGTACCGATTTCTGCGAGCCATTCGAACCGTTCGCGACTCATGCCTTCAGGAAGGATGGCGACGGCCGGGCAGGAGAGCAGGGCGCAGTCGTAGGCTCCGCCACGACAGTAGTTGCCCGTTGACGGCCACACGGCCTTTTGTGTGTCAGGGTCGAATGCGCCGGTAACAAGCCGGGGTACGAGGCAGCCGTACGCCGCGCCGACCTTGTGAGCGCCGGTCGGAAACCACTTGCCGAGGATGCCAACAATCGTGGCGTCAATGCCCGTTAGCGCGGACGGAAATTCGATCCAGTTGCCTTCGCCGTAGCCTCCGCCATGCGCCACGGGTTCGTTCTTCCACGTGATGCGAAACAGGTTGGCCGGGTCGAGATCCCACAGCCCGACATCCTGAAGCCGCGATTTGATCGAGTCGGGAACCAGCTCCGGGTTTTTTTGTTGCGCAAACGTGGGCAGGACGATGTTGTGTTCTCGCGCACGGGCGATGCTCTTCTGCACGACCGCTTCGCGGATTTCAGGTATGAGTTTCAATGTTCCCCTCCGAATTCGATTGTGGGGATAGGTTCGCGATCGCCCCAGCCAAGTTCGACCTCGGTCGCCCCGGCGTTAATGGCATGCAACAGGGTGTCCTGGTCGACAGGCAGGCTGCGGACGCGGACACCGGTTGCATTATAAATGGCATTGGTGATGGCAGGCGCTGTCACGATGCTGGGCAGTTCACCCATGCCTTTCGCGCCGAACGGTCCCGTCGAAAGTTCGTGTTCGACGATGTGCGAGGTAATCGACGGCGCGTGGGTGATGCTTGGCGTTTTGTAGCGTGCCATAACGTTGGTCCAGGGTTTGCCGTCTTCCTGGATGTAGTGCTCGGTGAGTGCGTAGCCGATGCACATGACGATGCCGCCTTCGATCTGGCCTTCGAGCGTCAATGGGTTGATGGCACGACCGACATCATGCGCTGCGACGATCCTGCGAACCTGGACGTCGCCGGTGCGCAGGTCGATTTCGCAGAGTGCGGCCTGTGCCACGAAACTGAACGCAACGTGCATGTCGCCACCGGTGCCCAGCGGCTGCGTCGCGGGCGCCCAGTACTCGTGCTGTGCGACAACCCGGGTGCCCGGCGCATCGATGAGTTTCTGCGCAGCATCGCGAGCGGCATGCCTGGCGGCATTGCCACTGACGAAGGTCTGGCGGCTCGCAGTCGTCGGGCCGCCGTCAGGACAGACGTCGGTGTCGCCGAGCAGCACACTGACGTTGTCTGCCGGGATGCCCAACTCTTCGGCCGCACAGGCTGAGAGCACTCCCGGCAACCCCTGGCCCATCTCGGCCGAGGAGATTCGAACCTCGGCAACCAGTCCCCTGTCCGGGTCCAGCCAGGCCTCGACCTCGGCGGTAGCTTTGTCCGGTGCGCCACCACCCAGCCCTGTGTTCTTGTAACCGACGGCAAGCCCCCAGGCGAGGCGCTTGTGGCCTTCGTCCCAGGTCCAGCGGAAGTCTCCGTCGCGCATATCGGCATCGACTTTGTCGATACACTCGAGCAGGCCGACGCTTTCGCGCATGACCTGTCCCGTCACCGTGGTCGAGCCGACCTGGAGTGCGTTGCGGCGGCGGAACTCGACGGGATCGAGTCCGAGTTTTCCGGCCAGGATGTCCATGTTGCTTTCCGCGGCGAAACAGCTTTGCGTTACGCCGAAACCGCGAAATGCGCCGGCAGGCACGTTGTTCGTATACGTGGCGAAACAATCCACGCGTACGTTGGGCACATCGTAGGGACCTGATGCGTGCGTGGTGGCGCGTGTGAGTACTTTTTCGCTAAGGCTCGCGTAAGCGCCACCGTCCCCGTACAGCGTGGCCTCGACCGCGGTCAGTTTGCCGTCATGGGTCGCACCCGTGCGCATGCGAATGACCGTTGCATGGCGTTTCGGATGAACGAGCAGGCTTTCCTGGCGCGAGTACAGCATCTTGACGGGTTGTTGCGTGGCCTCGGCAAGCAGTGCCGCATGAATCTGGCCGGTAATGTCTTCCTTACCGCCGAAACCACCGCCCATGAGCGTAGCGACGACGCGAACGTCGTCGGGTTTCACGCCGAGCGTGGCGGCGGCCTGGTCTCGATCTGCATAGGGAATCTGGCTGCCAACGTAGATCGTGGTCTTATCGTGCTGCGCTGTTTCACCGCGCTTCGCCAGCGCATCGCAGACGCCGCCGAAGCGGGACGGGTTGTACCCGGCCGGGACGCCTATCGAGCACTCGGGTTCAAGAAACAGGTGCTCTGTCGTCGGTGTGCGGTAGGTCAGGTCCACAACAACATCAGCTGTGGCAAAGCCCGCTTCGATGTCGCCCTTGCCGACTTTTATGTGTTTGAGAAGGTTGCCGTCAGGTCGCTCTTCATGAACCTGCGGCGCATCGGGCTGCAATGCGGCTATCGGGTCCGTCACGGCAGGCAGGTCTTCGTACTCAACGGCAATCAGGTCGAGGGCTGCTGTGGCGATCTCCTCGGTGTCGGCTGCGACGATCGCAACGGCATCGCCCGCGTATCGGACCTTGCGGCCGCACAGGACCGGCCAGTCAATGCTGACCACGCCGTGTGCGTTGCGACCCGGCACATCTTCGTGTGTCAGGACGGCCCGCACACCGTCGAGTTCGCGCGCCGCCGAAACATCAATGGCGACAATACGCGCATGCGGGCGGTGGGCCCGCTTGGTGCGCGCGAACAGCATGCCTGGGAAGTGGTAGTCATCGGTAAAGCGCGCGGTGCCCCGAATTTTCGCCAGTGCATTTGGATTCGGGCGCGGCTTGCCCACTTCCGTTTCTGGCGCCCGCGTCTCAGGCAGGTAGGGCGGCACGTCCTGACCGGACGCCTGCAGGATCGCGTTAATTACGCTCTGGTAGCCGGTGCAGCGACAGTAGGAGTCTTTGAGCGCGGCGCGGATGTCGGCTTCGGTCACAGCTTCGTTCGCAGCCGTCTTGCGATCGAGCAGGCCCTTGGCTGTCATGATGAGTCCGGGCGTGCAGATTCCGCACTGTACGGCGCCATGATCGAGAAAGGCCTGCTGCAACGCATGCAGGCCGCCATCCTGCCCCAGGCCTTCGATGGTCTCGATGTGGCGGCCTTGTGCTTTGAACGCCGGATAGACGCAGCTGACGACCGCTGTACCCTCGACGAGGACCGTGCAAATGCCGCACTCAGCCTCGGCGCACCCGATCTTGGTGCCCGTCAGACGCAGATCGTCGCGTAGTACATCAGAGAGGTAACGCGATTCATCGACCTCGATGTCGACGGGCGTGCCGTTGACGATCATCTGCAGGCGGCTCATGACGTGGCCCCCGCACGTCGCGCTGCTGCGGCAAGGATGATCGGCAGGTACGTACGAATCATCGTTTCGCGATATTCCGCGGTTGCGCGGTATTTGCTTGTGCGTAACGAGATGTTCTCAAGCGCGACGTTGGCGGCCGTATTGAACTGCTCATCGGAGGCGGGCTTGCCGACGAGAATTTCGGCGGCCGGCTCTGCGAACCATGGCACAGGGCCAACCGGTCCCATGCTGATACTCGCGGCCGTGATCACGTCGCCGTCCATCTTCAGTCGTGTCGCCATCGAGATGATGGGCAGGCACAGGCCCTGCGGGCGCATGACACGGTGGAACGCCGAACCCTCGTTTTCACCTGTTCGCTTGAAGCGCAGTCGAGTGAGGATTTCGCGATGCCGGTCGATAACGCTGCGACCCGGGCCTTCGAAGGTATCTTTGGCTGGCATCCAGCGTGTGCCGTCGGCGTTCGCAATCTCGACTTCCCCGCCAAGTGCGAGCAGGCCGATAGTGCCGTCGCCGGCGGGCAGGGCATGCGCCACGTTGCCCGCAAGCGTGCCCGTGTTGCGAACCTGTGGGCCGCCGATCACGCCGCAGCTTTCCGCAAGGCACTGGCCGTAACGCAGGATGCGCGGGTCGTTCACAATGGTCGTGTGGGTAACACCGCAACCGATCACGAGGTAGTCGCCGTCTGCCGAAATGGCATCGAGGCCCTCAATGCGAGTCGCGTCAACGATGGCCTCCAGCGGTCGCCGCAGGCCACGGCGGGTTTCCACCAGCAGGTCGGTGCCGCCGCCGATGACGCGTGCGCGACCCTCGTGCCGCTGCAGGATATCCAACGCCGCGGCGACGGTGTCGGGAGCGTAGTAGTTTTCCCAGGCGGAGGTCAATTTATTAACCATTTCATAATGTTATTAGTTAATCCTCGCCCAAATTCTAGGCGCTCTCTCGGCACACTTGGCGCGAATTTCGTCCTCGTCGAGGTGCGGCAGGCGCCCGTCGTCGACGATGATCTCGCCGCGCGAGATCGTCGTGCGTACCCGCGTAAAGCTCAGGCCGAACAGCAGGTGCCCATAGAACGTCTCGGCGGTGAGCGGGGTGAAGGGCACGTAGTCGGGAATGATGATGTCGGCCAGCTGGCCGGTCGCGAGCATGCCGCGCGGCTCCCGGAACAGCCGGTTGCAGATCTCACGATTGTTCTTCAGCAGAATCTCGCAGGCCTCGCCAAATGCCACCGTCGGGTCGCGGTGGTACGTCCGTTGGTGCAGGTACATTGCGCGCGCCTGGGAAATCATGTGCGACGACATGCCGTCGGTGCCGACGCCGACCAGGACGCCGTGCTTGAGCATGGCGAGGATCGGTGCGACGCCAAGGCCGTTGTTCATGTTCGATTCGGGATTGTTGACGAGTATTGAGTTCGTCGAGCGCAACAGATCCAGTTCGCGGGATGCGAAGTGCACACCGTGGACAAATATCGTCCTGGAGCCGGCGATGCCGAAATCGAGGAAGCGGTCCATGACGCCGCGACCGTATTTCTCCATGGTCGTCGTGACGTCGATCTCGTCCTCCGCCGCGTGCACGTGGAAGCCTGCGTCGAGCGAATGCCCGACTTCGGCGCAGCGATCGAGCGTACGGGTGCCGAGAGTCAGCAGCGCATGCAGGCCGAACAGGGCAGTCATCTGGTCATCGTGCGAGTCGTGGCATTTGCGGATGTAGCGTGCGTTTTCCTCGATGCCTTCGCCGGGTCTGTTTCGGTCCGAAACCTCGTAACTGAGGCAGCCGCTAAGGCCGACATCGCGGAATGCGCGTTCGACCTGATCGAGGCTGCCATCCACACAGGACGGTGAGGCATGGTGATCGATGATCGTCGTACAGCCTGCACGGGCCGCATGCATGATTGCGAGCAGAGCCGAGTAGTAGACGTCTTCCTCGTCGAGGGCCTTATCCAGCTTCCACCAGAGGTTCTTCAGCGTTTCTTCGAAATTCGTCGCTGGCGGCCCGGGCGGCGTGAAGCCGCGAGCGAACGTTGAGTACAGATGGTGGTGGGCGTTGATCAGCCCGGGCATTACCAGGCTACCCCGGGCGTCGATACTGCGGTCCGCCGTGTACTTGTCAGCGGGGAATTGGCCGACATCGATGATGTGGTTGCCTTCAATGAGAATGCTGCCGTTCTCGATGAAGCGGTTTTGCCTGTCGAGTGTGACGAGATGTCCGTTGGTAATTAACAGCGATTTCATGTCATGCCTCGTGCACGGGCAGGAATGGCAATGACTGCTGTACGCCTTTTAGTAATGTGTACATGGCAGCCTGCTGCACATCCGGGTTGTCCCGGGGGTCGTTGAGTTCGAGGTGCCTGGTGGCACCGTGGAAGCGTGCCTCGATTGCCCACCCGTCGCTATCGTGGAAAATCATGAATGCGTTGTCCTGTTGCGCCTCGAAATCGTCACGATTGACGTACAGACGCGGCTTGTCGCGGTAGGGGGCGCCCGACGTGGGGCAGAACGTTGTGCAGTTACCGCACTCATTGCAGAGATCGGCGAGAACCGCGACCTGGTAATGCTGGTCGCATTGGTCCGTTTGATAGGTAAAGAGCGCGAGATTCGGACACACGCTGACGCAGATGCTGCAATAAGTGTGGCAATCGAGGCAGCGAGCCGCCTCGGTACGTGCCTGCTCAGGCGAATAAGTGAGCATGACCTCGCTGAAATTCTGCCGCTCGGCAACACTCGTCTGCGGTGCCCGGATGCGCCGCTCCCGCTTGCTGCGCCGCCTCAACATCTCACCCGTCGATGGCAACCGGGGGACAGTCACCTTTTCAGAAAAGGTGACTGTCCCCTTTTCAGTGAGGATGCTGCTGGCGATAGCTTTGCCGGCTGCCGCGGCTTTAACGATCGTCGCGGGACCGTCGTTTGCTACGTCGCCACCGGCGTAGATGCCGGGTATCGACGTCTCAAAGGTCTCCGGGTCGACTTGAATGTAACCGCGATCGTTGAGCGCAATCGGTTCGTCTTCGAGAAAATCGAGTATCGCGTGCTGGCTGATCGCCAGGATCAGCGTGTCGACCGGTATGTCGAAGTCGGCGTCCGGGGCATCGACGACAACCCGTCGACCGGAAGCGTCACGATCATCGCCTAGCAGCATGCGCTTACACCGGACCGCCTGAAGCCTGCCGTCCTCGACAAGCAGGCGCTCGGGGCGGGCCAGTTCCAGGATGTCGATGCCTTCTTCGAGCAACTGTGTGATCTCCTCACGGTCGGCCGGCATCTGGTCGATCGTGCGCCGGTAGATCAGGGTCACCTTGCGGTCGCCCAGGCGCCACGCGACGCGAGCGCAGTCCATGGCTGTGTCGCCTGCGCCGATAATGCCGACATGCTTGCCGACATCGAGAGTCTTCTGTTCCTTCGATTGCCTCAGGAATTGCAGCGCATCGACGACGCCGTCGCTGTCGGCGCCTTCAAGGGCAAGCGTCCTGCCGAGCTGCGCACCGGCCATGATGGCAATGTCGCTGAAAGCCGTCTTCGCGCAGCTGCGATAGCGTGAGGTCGCGCCCCACGCGGGTGTTGAAGTGAATCCGCACGCCGAGTTTCTCGAGCGCGGCGTAGTCTTGTGCGAACACGGCGCGTGGCAGCCGGTATTCGGGAACCACGCCGCCGACCATGCCTCCCGCGTATGCCTGTTCTTCAAATACCTCAACCTGGCAGCCACCTCGTGCCAGCTCGATGGCGGCCGACATGCCGCCCGGTCCCGCCCCAATGATCGCGACCTTCCGGTGCGATGGTTCTGTGGCCAGTGCCGATGCTGTTACGTATTCCCGATCGACGATGAAGCGCTTGATGTCACGAATCGCAACGGGTTCGTCGAGATGAGTGCGTACGCAAGCCTGTTCGCAGAGGTGATCGCAAATTCGTCCGAGGGTGCAGGGCAGCGGATTGTCAGCATGGACAATGTGCTGCGCCGCCGCGATGTCGTCTCGGCAAACCTCAGCCATATACTGCGGGACTTTCTGGTCGAGCGGGCAAACGTCGATGCACGGTGCCTTGATGCAGTCGAACAGGTCGAGCTTGCGGTTCGTCTTGCTGCCGGACGTGACAAACTCCGATTTCATGTTGTCCGCATCGAAGCAGACCTCGTCTGCGTAGCGCCGCAGATTGTCCAGCGCAGCATCGGAGTCTATCGAGACGTCTTCTACCGCCTTGATGTAGTCGAGCAGCCGCAGGTAACCGCCTGTCTTTAGCAGGTCGGAGCAGACTGTGATGGTTTGCATGCCGGCCTCGAGCAGGTTGGCCGCGTTGTAGCAGCTCGCACCGGCCGAGAATGACATTGGCAGCGTGCCGTCGAACTCCTCGCCGAGGGTTGCCGCCAGTTGCACGGTAACGGCGTGCAGCGGACGGCCGGACAGGTACATCATCTTCTCGGCGGGACTAAACACGTCACGCCGGTTTTCGACTTCGAGTGTATTCGACAGCTTGACCCCAAACTCGAGGCCATTGTCTTTTGCCACCGTCTGCAACCTGCGAAGCATCGGGACGGCGTCGTCATATTTGAGGTCATGCTCGAACGCAATGTCCGGTACAACCACGTCTTTAAATCCGAGATCTCTGTTAATGATGCCGCGAACGCGGTCCGGTCCCAGCAAGGTCGGATTGCACTTCACCAGCGTATGCAGCCGCCGTTCCTGTAGCAGGTACCTGCAAATGCCCTCAATTTCGCCAGGCGGACAGCCATGCATGGTCGATAAGGTGACGTTGTCGGAAATCCGGTCCGGAATGTCGATGTCGCGAACGGCCGGGTAGTAGTGTGCGACAGCATCGATAATCTCGGCCTTTCGTGCCGGGCAGTCGGCGATATTGTCGAGGAACCACTGCATGTTCGGCTGGCGGATACCTGCAAGGTCATAACCGACACTCAGGTTGAACAGGACCGGGGTGTCGCCGGGGTAGCCGAGCTTGTGATGCAGTGCGTGAATCAGAACCCAGGCGCGCAAATATTCCTCGAAAGACTCATGGACTTTTAGCTCCTGCGACCACTCGACGTTGTAGCCCTCGTCCTCCATGTCGATGCAAGGCTTGCTGACGTCGAGTTCGTCGAGCGTCTGGACGGTCTTCAGTTCTATGTAGCGTGCGCCGCATAGCCATGCCGCGATGATGTTCTGCGCCATTTGCGAATGCGGACCTGCGGCGGGGCCGAACGGAGTGTCCAGTGACTGGCCGAAGACCTGTATGCGGTAACGCGCCTGTGGATTGGGTACGAAGAAAGATGGCTTCGGGATACCAAAAGCCGAATCCTGGTCGTCGAGTTCCGTGAACAACCAGCGCACAAGCTGGTCGGTGCCGATCGGGCGAAACAAGTCGGACATGCGCAGTTTCCTCCCGATGTATTCACGTATTATGGATGCACTTACCCAGATCAATTGAACCGGAAATGCTCGACTCACCAAATACGCGGTTGCCGCAGGGGCGCATGGGCTGGCCGCAATAAAGGAAAGGAAATCAAGATGATAAATAAACTAGTACTGATCCTCGCATTGGCGCTGGTCGCGCAATCGGCCGCCGCATCGGATGTCGAGGAGATCACCAGCATGCTGCATCATTTCCTTGCCAATTCGAGCACAGAAGCGGCGCACCAACGCTTCTGGGCAGATGACCTTGTTTACAGTTCCTCTGCCGGACTGCGTTTCGGCAAGGCGGAAATCCTCGCCGGCTACGAATCGTCTGGCGAAGAAGACGAAGCCTCGTCGAGCGACGAGGAGCCGCCCATGGTGTATTCGGGCGAAGAAGTCGATGTCCGGGTCTATGGCGACATGGCTGTCGTCGCGTTCAAGCTGGTAGGTACACCTACGAATGAGGCCGCCGGAGCCGATGTGCTGTACTACTACAATACGGGTACGTTTTTGAAGCGGGACGGCATCTGGCAAGTCGTGGCCTGGCAGGCGACGAAGATTCCGCCGCAATGAGTGAATATGTCTGCGAGTAGCAAAGGCGTTGAAATTGTAGCGGTCAGCAGTGACCGCATCTTCACCCAGGCGGAGCCCCTGCCGCCGCCGCGCCGCGACCTACACGGTTTCTGCGCGCGGCAAGCCGCCTGGCGTGCCGGTGTTCGCGTACCTGCGCAAGAACTACGGCAACGTTCCGCTGCGGGAGATCGACAGCCTGTTCGGTTTCGTGGAGCGCAGCATGCTCTACGGTGGCCGCGTGTTTCTGCGCCGCGAGCTTTCCGAGCGCGATGTTTTCCAGCTCAATAACGCCGGTATCGGCGTGCGCCTGCCGATGACGAATCACTACGTCAAACGTGAGGAATACCTCGAGAACAAGCGCCTGTTGCAGAAATACCATCAGCCGGGGAACTCGGTCATCTGCACTAATGATGAACTTGCACAGTGGATCCGCGACGACTTTCCGGACTATCGACTGGATGCGAGCGTCATCAAGAACCTCAAGTCCCGTGAGAAGATCGAAGAGGCGTGGGAGCTTTATGATTCGGTCGTGTTGCCGATGAGCGTGAACGAGGACCTCGAGTTCCTCGAGCAGCTTGAAGACAAGGACAAGATCACCCTGTTCGCGAACGCGGGTTGTGCGCTGACGTGCCCGTCGAAGATCTGCTACGTGGCGACGTCGAAACAGAACAAGGGTGAGGATCCCGGGCCGGTCTGTTCGCAGGATCTCAAGCCCCGTGAGATGCACGGTATGGTCGATTTTCCGCTCGAGCCCTACATCAAGCTTGGTTTTCACCGCTTCAAACTTCTGCGTGCCCGGCCGGGCTCGGTAACGGGGTTTTAGTCCGCAGCGCCTAAACCCAGTCGAAGTGCGCCGTGAAGTGCCGCAGGAACTGCGGGGCCTTCACAATCTTCATGCCGCGAATCGCTGCGCGCCGTTCCCAGACCAGCTGTATTGCCTCGAGCACGTAGTCCATGTGGCTCTGTGTGTAGACGCGCCGCGGAATCGCGAGACGCAACAGGTCGAGGCGCGCGGGTTGTTCTTTACCCGTATGCGGGTCGAGCCCGAACATAACCGTGCCGATTTCAGCGGTGCGAATGCCGGCTTCGAGGTACAACTCGACGGACAATGCCTGTCCCGGATACTGCAGCGGTTCGATGTGCGGCAGGAAGCGCCGTGCATCGAGGTATACCGCGTGGCCGCCGGCCGGTGCCATCACAGGAATGCCGGCGTCGATGAGGTGTTGAACGACGTATTGCGTCGAGAGCAGGCGATAGTCGAGATAGTGCTCGTCGAGCGTCTCGCGCAGTCCTACAGCAATCGCTTCCAGATCGCGACCGGCGAGACCGCCGTAGGTAGGAAAGCCCTCAGTCATGATCAGGATATTGCGTTCCTGGCTCGCAAGCTCGGAGTCGTTGGTGCACAGGAAGCCGCCGATATTGGCGAAGGAGTCTTTCTTCGCCGACATCGTGCAGCCGTCAGCGTAGCTAAACATCTCGCGTGCTATATCGATCGTGGCAACATCTTCGTAGCCTGCTTCGCGACGCTTGATGAAATGCGAGTTCTCGGCGAAACGGCAGGCGTCTATATAGAAAGGAATCCCGGCCGCCCTGGCAATACGGCTGATCTCCCGGATATTGGCCATCGACACAGGCTGGCCACCGCCAGAATTGTTAGTGACCGTCACCATGATGACGGGGACGTTTTCGGGCCCGTGCTCGGCGATGAAATTCTCGAGTGCCTCGGTATCCATGTTGCCCTTGAACGGGAAGTCTGAATCGAGGTCCTTTGCTTCCTTACAGGGCAGGTCGACGGGATTGCCGCCAACGAAGTCGATGTTGCCGCGCGTGGTGTCGAAGTGCGTGTTGTTGGGCACGAAGGCACCGGGCTTGACCATGACGCCAAACAGGATGTGCTCCGCAGCGCGGCCCTGGTGCGTTGGGATTACCTGCTCGAAACCGAAGATGTCCTTGACCGCGTCGCGAAAGCGAAACCAGCTACGCGCGCCCGCATAGGACTCGTCGCCGCGCATCATGGCGCCCCATGCCTCGGAGGACATGGCGCTGGTACCCGAATCAGTCAGCAGGTCGATGATGACGTCCTCCGCACGCAGCAGGAACGTGTTGTGGTGCGCGTCGCGAATCAGTTGTTCGCGTTCTTCGCGAGTGGTGAGCTTGATCGGCTCGACCATCTTGATCCGGAAGGGTTCGATGATCGTCTTCATGGGAAGAATATTAGTTGCAAAAGAAACTTATTTAGATAAGGGAAACTACTGCCTTTAGATTAGAAAAATCTAATGTATAGTCGGCTCAAATTGAAAACCGGGCAATCCTAGGAGTCAGGTATGAAATTCGGCACCCGCTGGCCACCCATTCCGGCCGGCATCCTTATCGGAGTGAGCATGCTGCTCGCGTTCGTCGTGGCTGGCCGCGGTATCGGCGCCAGCGGTGCGATGACCCGCCTCGTCGCCTGGGTCCAGCACGGCCTGTTTCCGGCGGCAACGGAACAAAGCGTTTACTTCGGCAAGTATTTCGCCGATGGCGCACACCCACTGAACGACTACGTGGTCTATTTGCTGGTCGGGCTGCTCATCGGTGCATTTGTCGCCGCCTGGCGCAGCGGCGAATTGCGTCTCGAGGTCCTGCGTGGACCCAATATTACGACGCAGAATCGCCTGATACTCGCTTTGGCGGGCGGCGTTATTTCCGGGTTCGCGGCACGCCTCGCGCGCGGCTGCACAAGCGGGCAGGGCCTGGTCGGAGGAGCAGAGCTCTCAGTCGGCGCGTGGGCATTCCTTATGTGTGTATTCATTGGTGGCTGGCTGGTCGCCTGGTTTGTGAGAAAACAATGGATTTAGTAATTCCTCTGGCCAAGACGGGCGTGATTTCTGAGGCAGCGAACCTGTGGCTGGCCATTCCGATCGGTTTCATCTTTGGCTATGCGCTGTTTCATGCGGGCTTTACTGACTCACGTCGTATTGCCTGGGCCTTCTACTTCAAAGATGTTGGTGTACCCGTCGTCATGTTCTCGGCCATCGTCACCGGCATGGTCGGTTTGTGGGGACTGAGTCTCATTGGCGTGCTCGACATCACGCTCGTCTACATGTTGCCGACTTACCTCATGCCGATGGCTGTCGGTGGCGTCTTATTCGGTGTCGGTATGGTCATTGGCGGCTACTGCCCCGGTACTGCGATCGCCGCAGTGGCTACGGGCAAAGTCGATGGCATGGTATTCATCGTCGGTTTCCTGATCGGCAGCCTCGTGTTCGGCGATTTCTTCCCGGTCTGGGGTGACTTCTACAACAGCGATTACCTGGGTGCATTCCGGCTCGACCAGTGGCTGGGCATCGGCCTGGGCCCGATGGTACTCATCATCGTGATCGTCGCCGTTGCAGGCACCGTCTCCATGATTTTTGTGCAGGACTTTGTCTGGGGACAGAAGGACACGATGACCAAGTCGCGGCCCTTCATGAAGTTGCAGGGCGCACTCGTCGCTGCGGCCGTGGCAATCGGTATTATTTTTGCGTTCTTTCCGACCGAGTCGTTTATCGATGACTCTGTTGAGACACCGTTTTACATCGTTCCGCGGGCGGATATGACCGAGGCAGCGCCATGAAACGTCGTGAGTTCATCAAACTTTCGTCGCTATTGGGTACCAGCGCGGTAGCAGGACCCGCGCTTATGCTGGGTGGCTGCGCGAGCAAGCCATTGCCCGGCACGGGCGTTGTCAGCAAGACGCCCACCGTGTGCGACATGTGTTTCTGGAAGTGTGCCGGCGATGTTTACAAGGAAGACGGCGAACTCTGGAAGATCACGGGTAACGAGGACGATCTGCACAGCGGCGGACGCCTTTGCACGCGTGGCACGGGTGGCCCTGGTGCCTACCTGGATCCCGACCGGCTGAAGAAGCCTATGCTGCGCGTCACGGTCGACGGGCGGCAGACGTTTCGGGAAGTATCCTGGGACGAAGCGTTGCAATACATCGCAACGAAGATGCAGGGTATCGCGGACACCGTGGGACCCGAGCGCATGGCGCTACTGCATCACGGCGCAGGCGGTCATCACTTCCTGCACCTGCTGCGTGCGTTCGGCTCCAATAGTCATGCCGAACCGGCGTTTGCGCAGTGCCGCGGTCCGCGCGATGTCGGCTTCAGGCTGACGTTCGGCGAAGCGGCGAGCTCGCCAGAGCGAACCGACATGGCGAATGCACGTTGTATTGTCCTGTTGGGCTCACACATTGGTGAGAACCTGCACAACGCGCAGGTGCAGACACTGGCGGCCGCTATCAACAAGGATGCGACGCTTATCACCGTGGATCCGAGGTTCTCGGTTCCGGCGGGCAAGTCCAAACACTGGCTCCCAATCAAGCCTGGCACCGACATTGCGCTATTGCTCGGCTGGATGAACGTGATCATCGAAGAGGAGCTGTACGACAAGGACTACGTCGAGCGCTACACGATCGGCTTTGAACAGCTGGCGGACCATGTCCGGCAGTACACGCCCGAGTGGGTCTTCCTTGAGACAGGTATTCGCCCCGACGTCATTCGGGAAACAGCAAGAGAGATGGGTAAAGCGGCACCCGCGACGGTAGTGCATCCGGGTCGACACGCTGTCTGGTACGGCGATGACACGCAGCGAAGCCGGGCGATTGCCATGCTCAATGCGTTGCTGGGAAGCTGGAATCGCAAGGGTGGCTTTTACATCCCCGAAAAAGTGGATATGCCACACTTCCCGCTGCCCGACTATCCGAAGCCCAGCGTACAGACTGGCGATGCCTACCCGGGTAAGTGGCCGTTTGCGAGCCAGGGCGTAACCAATGGCGTCATCGACGCGTCAGTGGGTGAGGATGCCTTCTTCAAAGGCTGGATAGTCTATGGCACAAACCTGCCGCAGACCATTCCAGGCGTGGCGGCGAAGCTTCGCGCTGCGGCCGATTCACTCGACCTTGTTGTGGTCGTTGAGACGATGCCGTCCGAGATGACGGGCTATGCCGACGTCATTCTGCCGGAATGCACCTATCTCGAACGTTATGATGATGTACGCAATTCTGGCGAGCGGCACCCATCGTTGGCCCTGCGCATGCCGGCCTTTGAGCCCAAATATGAAAGCAAGCCGGGCTGGTGGATTGCCAAGCAGCTTGGGGAACACCTGGGTTTGCGCAAGTATTTCCCGTGGGAGGACTACGCCGACAAGATCGACTGGGAGCTGCAGCAGGTTGGAAGTTCGCTGGAAGAAATGCAGAGGATCGGCGTCAAGAATTTCCCGCGCAAACGCCCCTTGTATTTCCGTGAGGGCGAGCCCGCACGTTTCTTTACGCCCAGTCGCAAGATTGAACTGTATTCGAAGCAGCTGGCTGAAAAGGGATTCGATCCAATGCCGGTTTACACGGCACCGGAGCCGGTTCCTCACGGCTATTATCGACTCAACTACGGTCGCATGCCGGCGCACACGTTTGGCAAGACGACGAACAACCCATTGTTGTTCCAGCTCGCACCCGAGAACCAGCTCTGGGTAAACCCACTTGTCGCGAATGAGCACAACCTTGAGAGTGGCGAGTATGTACGGCTTGCCTCGCGAGAGGGTGCCGTAAGCAGCAAGATCCGGGTGCGTGTGACAGAGCGTATCGGTCACGACTCCGTTTTCATGGCGCACGGCTTCGGTCACAAGTCAAAACGCTTGCGTCTGACAGCAGGTGCAGGCGCAGATGATTCGGAACTCATGACCAACGTCAAGATTGACCCGATCATGGGCGGCACCGGGATGCGCGGTAACTTTGTGACGTTCGTTAAAGAGCAATCGGCAGGGGGTGAATCGTGACGCGCTTCGTGATGGTGATCGATACCCGCACCTGCATCGGTTGTGGCGACTGCGTCGTCGCCTGCAAGACTGAGAACAATGTTCCGGCAGGGCTGAACCGGGACTGGGTTGTCGAGGCGACCAGAGGGACATATCCGGATCTCAAGACCGAGTTCCGTTCCGAGCGCTGCAATCATTGCTCCAACCCGACCTGTGTAACGCTGTGCCCGACCGGAGCCAGTCACCTTTGGAACGAAACGAACATCGTGCTCGTCGAACCCGAAAAGTGCACGGGCTGCAAAGCCTGCATCGCGGCATGTCCGTACGATGCGCGTCTCGTGATGCATCCCGACGGCTACATCGACAAATGCACGTTTTGCCATCACCGAGTAGAGGAAGGGCTGGATCCGGCATGCGTTTCCACCTGCCCGACAGGCTGTATGTATTTTGGCTCGCTGGATGATCCGCACAGCAAGGTAAGCCACTTGCTGAAGACGCGCGAGCACAAAGTGCTCAAGCCCGAAACCGGAAACGACCCCAACGTCTACTATTTGATTTGAAGGTCAAGAAAAGATGACGGAAGAACTCCTCGTTACCGCGAGAGACAATGCGCTGATCGACCCCGGCCTGCATATCTGGACCTGGGAAGTGGCGATGTACCTGTTCATGGGCGGGTTAACGGCAGGAATAATGTTCTTTGCCGCCCTGATGACAGTACGGGACAAGGAGCATGTGGCTCCCTTTGCGGCTACACGTCTTGCGCTGCTTGCGCCGATTGCCTTGTCGCTGGGTATGACGACGTTGTTTCTCGATTTGGAACACAAATTGTTCGTGTACCGTTTCTACACGTCGTTCCAGATTACGTCGCCGATGTCCTGGGGCGCGTGGATCCTGATTGTTGTCTACCCGATTTCGGTCTTGCAGATTCTCTCAACGTTTCGCAGTGGTTATCCTTTCTTTGCTGCGTTCGTCGACAAGCTGGCGATCGGACGGTTTGCGCTCGACTGGTGTGAGCGAAATCGAACTGCGATTGCATACGCGGTCATTCCTTTTGCCGTCGCGCTTGGTATTTATACCGGCATCTTACTGAGCGCCTTTGGCGCCAGGCCGTTCTGGAACTCCGGTGTGCTTGGACTGTTGTTCCTTGTTTCCGGGATGTCCACTGCGGCAGCGCTTGTGGTATTGATTGCACGGCAAAAGAGTGAGAAAGAGTTGTTTACCGGTCTGGACCTGGTACTGATTTTTGCCGAGATTGCGCTGGTCGCTCTATCGCTGATTAGCCTCGCGTCCGGTTCCGGTCAGCATATTGATGCGCTGCAGATCATCCTGGGCGGGTCCTACACGATCGAATTCTGGGTGCTGTTTGTCGGTATCGGACTACTGATACCAGCGCTACTGGAAATCCTGGAAATTTCCGGTATCAACAGATCACTTGCTATGCTTGCGCCTGTCCTGGTTCTGATCGGCGGCTACGCTTTACGGCAAGTTGTGCTGGACGCCGGTCAGGAGAGCACCTGGACGCAGTACGAAACCCAATATAATGCTGAATTGCTGGAGCGATTGCATGAAGAAGACCCTTAAGGCTACGTTGCTTTCCCTGTCGGTTGCATCGGTCGCTGCATGCGGCCCTTCCGCGAAGACCGATGTTTCACTTGCCGCCGTTGCGCAGGCGGCTGCACGCCAGGACGATCGCGTGAGCGCGCATGAGCTGGCTACCTGGCTGATTGAGGGTAAGGGCGACTTCAAGATCGTTGACGTCCGCAAGCCAGAAGATTTCGAGGCAGGTAGCATTGGGGATGCGGAGAATATTCCTATCGCGCGACTCGTAACAGAGGACGTGTTGTCGAGTCTCCCAGCCGATCGTTTGCTTGTCGTCTATTCCAACGGGTCTGAAAATGCCGCGAAGGCGACGGTCTTGCTACGGCTGTCGGGGTTCGACGCGCATCTGCTGACCGGTGGATACAAGGCCTGGCAAGAGAAGATTCTCAATCCCGATATTTCTGCAGAAGCGCTCGACGGAGAGAGCCTCGCGGTAGCGGAACAACGCGCTTACGCCTGCTACTTCGTCGGCGAGCGCTCTGATGCCGCAACTCTGCAACCCAGCAGTGAACCCTTCGTTCCGCCCGTCTACGAAGCGACCGAAGAGCTGGAGGATTTGCCCCCACCGGCCGAAGAAGGCTGTTAGTTCAGGGGAGCTGCAAGCACCGTTTCCATTTCTTCCTGGTTCAGTGGCCGTTGCCCGGGCCGGGCAGCAATGCCGCCGAGGCTGCCATCGATGTTTGTCCATGCATCGGCGGGTAATCCATCTTGCAGTAACGGCTGATCAGGTTTGAACAGAATCTCACCGTCGCGCAGCTCAATCGTTCCACTCCCGAGCCCCAGGGCAACACTCGAGCGGTGACAGGACTCGCAGGATCGTGCGGGTCCGATCGTGTGAGGTGAGATCGGGGCAAACGCGCGCACGAATTTTTCTTCGTCCCAGTCCGGATGCGCGAGCGTCATTATCATCCCGGGCGTGAACAGTTCGATGCGATTTCGCGCAGTAACACCGAGCGTACCCAGGCCATTGCGAAAATCGGCTCGCTGCTCGTGCCAGCGTCCCGCCGTTTCCCTTTGTTCGATGTGATCCCACTGCTTGCCATCGGCGTCGTATTCCATGTGACAACCAAAGCACTGAGGCACCCACTGGCTGTGGCAGGTCGCGCACTCCAGACGTGCGTGGTCCGGATCATGTACCAGCGTCTGCGCATGCTCGGTGTCGTGGCAATCGCTACACGCGGCGTCCACGGCCTCTCGTTGGTGCACGGCATTACCCGCCGAACTCATGATATCCGCTCCCTTGTGACATTCCGTGCATGTCATGCCGGAGGTAAAGTGCACGTCGGCGGGTTTGCGTTCCAGGTGACGACCGTCAGACAGGCGTAAGCGTGATTGCTTCTCGGCGGCTGTCGCCGCATCGATCTCGCCCAGTCCGGTGTAGCTCAGTGAAATACGCGACGACCGCGAGTGGCAGCCGAAACAACGTGCGTCGGAAACGTCGGCGCTCAACGCCGGGTGCGCGTTTTCCGGGTGCTCATTGATATGACACGCGAGGCAGCCACCGCCGCGGTCATTCACCGGATCGAGATCGTGCGCAGTTTTGTCCTGCCCGAGGTGGCAGCTCGCACAGAGTTTCCGCAGCATCGAGTCGGCCGGCCCGTGGCCAAGCGACTGAAGATTCGCATGTGCTGAACTGCCAGCATCGCCATCGACAAGGCGCCGCGTCACGTCGACCATGCCGTGGCCCGTGTTCATCAGGCTGTCACTAACTGATGCCACCTTGTCGGCGTGGCAGGAGCCACAAGCCTCTGCAGCATTGTCGAGTAAGCCGGGAAAACCCGTCATGCCGGCATGCGCTTCATCGGGTGTCGTGCTCTGCTTGTCACCGCCATGGCAAAGCGTGCAGTTATCTGCGGCGAATCCGTGTGCTGTTGCAAAGCCCGTACGTTCGGCAATATGACAATTGTTGCAATTGTTACCTTTTGCGCCCTGCGAGCAGAGCACGGCGGCAGTCATAAAACTCAGCAAAATCAAGGTTCGGCAAGTCACATTGAGATAGTAATAGTACTGATGCTGCTATGAAACTCGGCGACTAACTATTGATTCCAATCATGAATACCAAAGACCTGACACAGAGCGCGGATTTGACGCGCCACGACCGAGGTACGGGCGCGCTGCGTACGCGCCGCCCCGATTACGTCGATTTCCTCCCACCCTGCAACGATGCCTGTCCGGCCGGTGAAAATATCCAGGCCTGGCTCGCACTTGCGCAAGACGGTCATTACGAAGCGGCCTGGCGCGAGCTCGTGCGAAATAACCCAATGCCATCAATTCATGGCCGAGTTTGCTATCACCCCTGCGAAGACTCCTGCAATCGCATCCATACGGACAGCTCAGTCAGCATCCATGCCGTCGAGCGCTTCCTGGGGGATCTTGCACTCGAGAAAGGCTGGCAGTTTGAGAAACCCGATTCGCAGTCGGGTAGAAAGATCCTGATTGTGGGGGCCGGCCCGAGTGGACTGTCCGCTGCGTATCATCTGGCCAGAATGGGACACGACGTCGAGATCCGTGAAGTCGGACCTGTTGCCGGTGGCATGATTCACTTCGGAATCCCGGCGTACCGTATGCCGCGCGACGAACTGCAGGCAGAGATTGCACGTATTGAAAACCTCGGCGTGAAGATCACGCTCGAGCATCGTGTTGCCGACGTGCTCGCTGAAAAAGAAGAGGGTGGATTCGACGCCGTCTTTGTCGCCGTAGGTGCACACATCAGCAAGAAGATCGAGATACCGAATCGTGACGCAGGCAAAATTCTCGATGCTGTGTCATTCCTCAGCCAGGCGAAGGAGGGTGAGGCACCCAAGCTTGGTCGTCGCGTCGCGATCTACGGGGGCGGCAACACGGCCATGGATGCCGCACGTACCGCCAAGCGTCTCGGTGCGGAAACGATGATCATCTATCGTCGTGACCGGAGCACCATGCCCGCGCACGACTTCGAAGCCGACGAGGCGATGGAAGAAGGCGTCAAGATCAACTGGCTGCGTACGATCAAGGAGATAGACAAGTCCACCTTCAAAGTCGAGGTGATGGAGCTCGATGAGAACCGCAGACCGCAACCGACTGGCAAATTCGAGGAACTCGAAGCCGATTCGTTGATCCTTGCCCTGGGCCAGGATACGGATACAGCGTTTCTCGAGTCGGTACCTGGCATCGAGTTCGAGTGGGATCACACGGTAGTAGTCGACGACAACATGATGACGGGTCATGAGGGCATCTTCGCCGGTGGCGATATGGTTCCGAGTGAGCGATCCGTCACTATCGCTGTAGGGCATGGCAAGCATGCGGCGCGACATATAGACGCGTATTTGCAGGACTCCAAATACGTTCGCGGCCCCCGACACGAGCTGATCGGTCATGAGCGGCTGCACCTCTGGTATCGCACGAATGCCCCTCAGGTCTCGCAGGATCGTTTGCCGATTGACCGACGCGGCGCGGGATTCGATGAGGTGTTACAGAACCTGAGCGAAGAAGAAGCACTGTTCGAAGCGAAGCGCTGCCTGTCCTGTGGCAACTGCTTCGAATGCGACGGTTGTTACGGTGCATGCCCCGAAGGCGCGATCATCAAGCTTGGACCGGGCAAGCGCTACCGGTTCGATTTCGACAAATGCACAGGCTGCGCTGTTTGCTACGAGCAGTGTCCATGCCACGCAATCGAAATGATCGAGGAACCCGGCGTCGAAGGAGCGACCCCATGAGCGAGAAACGTGCGCTGGAGGGTAACGAGGCCGTCGCGCGAGTTGCGTATGCCGTCAGCGAGATATGCTCTATCTACCCGATTACTCCGTCGTCGGCGATGGCGGAGGCAGCGGACATCTGGGCAGCCAACGGTAAGGAAAATATCTGGGGCCATGTGCCCGATATCATCGAGATGCAAAGCGAGGGTGGTGCTGCAGGCACCGCACACGGCGCGTTGCAGACAGGAGCCCTGACAACAACATTCACGGCGTCGCAAGGGCTAATGCTCATGTTGCCGAACATGTACAAGATTGCCGGCGAGCTTACCTCGGCTGTGTTCCACGTGGCATCGCGCTCACTGGCCGCGCAGGCATTGTCGATTTTCGGCGATCACCAGGACGTGATGGCAGCTCGGACCACCGGTTTTGGCCAGCTCGCTTCGTCGTCCGTGCAAGCGGCGCAGGACCTTGCATTGGTCGCCCATGCTGCGACATTGGAATCGCGCATTCCGTTTATTCACTTCTTCGACGGTTTCCGGACATCTCACGAGGTCAGCAAGATCGATCTCGTCAGCTACGACCAGATTCGCGACATGGTGGATGACGACCTGATTTACGAACATCGTAGACGCGCACTGAATCCTGACAATCCTTTCATTCGCGGGACGGCACAGAATCCGGATGTGTACTTCCAGGGACGCGAGAGCGTCAATTCGTTCTACCAAAAGACGCCTGGAATCGTGCAAGCGACGATGGACAAGCTTGCGCAATTGACCGGGCGGCACTACAAGCTGTTCGACTACTACGGTGACCCGAATGCCGATCGAGTAATCATACTCATGGGTTCAGGTGCCGAGACCGTCATGCAGACTATTGATGCGTTGCCGACGAAAGGTATCGGCATGATCAACGTGCGTTTGTATCGGCCGTTTTCGAATGAGCACCTGCTGTCCGCGATCCCCAAGTCGGCGACGAAGATTGCCGTGTTGGATCGCACCAAGGAAATCGGTGCGAGTGGCGAGCCGCTTTATCAGGATGTCGTCACAGCACTCGCGGAGGCCGTCGGCACCGGAAGTGCTGCGACAATGCCGCGCGTGATCGGCGGGCGCTACGGCCTGTCGTCCAAGGAATTCACACCCGCGATGGTCAAATCGGTTTACGACGAACTCGACAAAGCCAAACCGAAAAACCACTTCACCATTGGTATCAACGACGACGTGACGCACACGAGTCTTGATTTCGATCCGTCGTTCCAGATCGAGGGGAAGGGTGTCACGCGCGCGTTGTTCTACGGCCTCGGGTCCGATGGTACGGTAGGTGCGAACAAGAACAGCATCAAGATTATTGGCGAAAACACAGATCTGCATTGTCAGGGATACTTCGTCTACGACTCCAAGAAGTCCGGATCGCGTACGGTTTCGCATCTGCGTTTTGGCCCGGAACCGATTCATGCGCCATACCTGATTCAGTCAGCCAACTTCATCGCGTGCCACAAGTTCGAGCAGATCAACAAGATCGAGATCCTTAAAGATGCTGCGGAAGGCGCCGTGTTCCTGCTCGACAGCCCGTACGGACCTGACAAGGTCTGGGACAAGCTGCCACAGCCAGTGCAACAGATAATCATCGATCGCAAGATCAAACTGCATGTCATCGACGCAACCAGCGTCGCGCGCGATGCCGGCATGGGCAAGCGCATAAATACCATTATGCAGGCCTGTTTCTTTGCACTGTCCGGCGTACTGCCGCGCGACGAAGCGATTCAGCAGATTAAGAACGCGATTGAGAAGACGTATCTTAAGAAAGGGCAGGATGTCGTAGAGAAGAACTTCGCAGCGGTGGATGCGGCACTCGATCACCTTCACGAAGTTGAAGTACCAGATCAAGTGAGTAGCGCGCGGCAGTTGGACGAGGTTGTTCCTGAGCATGCGCCGCAATTTGTGCGCGAAGTAACAGCGCAAATGATGCGCGGCCATGGAGATGACTTGCCTGTCAGCATGTTGCCCGTCGACGGAACGTATCCGAGTTCGACAGCACAATACGAGAAGGGCAACGTGTCGGACCGTGTGCCTAAATGGGAGCCGGATCTTTGCATCCAGTGCGGCAATTGTTCTTTTGTGTGCCCACACTCGGTTATCCGCGCGAAATTCTTCCACGAGAGCATGCTGAAGGAAGCACACGAGGGCTTCCCATCGGCACCGATTACAGCACGTGGTTTCCCGGAAACACGGTATTCCTTGCAGGTGTATCTCGAAGACTGCACAGGCTGCAATCTTTGCGTCGACGCGTGCCCTGTCAAGAGTCCGGATGATCCGGAGTTCCGCGCGATCAATATGACTGACAAAGCGCCGATCTTCGACGAAGGTAAAACGAATATCGAGTTTTTCGAAACGCTCGGTTTCAATAATCGTGCGGAGATCGAGTACTCGTCCGTTCGCGGAGCACAATTCCTTCAGCCCTTGTTTGAATTCCCGGGCGCGTGTGCAGGTTGCGGCGAGACACCCTACGTCAAACTGTTGTCACAACTGTTCGGACCGCGCCTGATTGTCGCAAACGCGACCGGCTGTTCGTCCATCTATGGCGGCAATCTGCCGACCACGCCGTGGGCGAAGAACGCGGAAGGCAGTGGACCAGCCTGGTCAAACTCGCTGTTTGAAGACAATGCGGAATTCGGCCTCGGCATGCGTATCGCGGCCGACCACCATATGGCGATCGCCAAGCAGATGATTACGGACCTCGCATCCGATATCGGCGAGGATATTGCTCACCTGCTGGTTCATGGCGGACAGCGTGTCGGTAGCGAGATTCGTGCGCAGCGTCGTCGTGTCGCGGACCTCAAGAAACGACTGAACGCGCTGCTTGAAAAACGGGAGAGTCGTAAGGCGACTGCATTGTTGTCGATCATCGATCACCTGATCCGCCGCAGTATCTGGCTCGTCGGAGGCGACGGGTGGGCCTACGACATTGATTCGGGCGGGCTGGATCACGTACTGGCCAGCGGACGCAACGTTAACGTCCTGGTGATGGACACCGAGGTGTATTCCAATACGGGTGGCCAGATGTCCAAGGCTACGCCATTGGGCGCATCAGCCAAGTTCGCCTCTGCCGGGAAACGTGTTGGCAAGAAGGACCTGGCATTGCAGGTTATCTCCAGCGGCAACGTCTACGTTGCGCAGGTGGCCATGGGTGCAAATCCGCAGCAGACGCTGCTCGCCATGCGGGAAGCCGAGGAGTATAACGGCCCGTCATTGATACTGGCATATAGCCATTGCATTGCTCACGGCTACGACCTGAAGGACGGGCTCAGGCAGCAAAAGCTCGCGACAATGAGCGGGTATTGGCCCCTAATGCGCTACAACCCGGCATTGCGTGCAGCGGGCAAGAAACCGTTTGTACTTGACTCGCTGGCACCGAGTATTCCGCTGCGCGAATACGCGTATAACGAGAATCGCTACAAGGTTCTCACCAAGACAAACCCGGAGGAGGCCGAACGCCTGATGCAGATGGCTCAGGAGACCATCGACCGGCGCTGGGCGACGTACGTGCATCTTGCGAAGCAGGAGCCCGGCAAGTTCGAGCAAGCCGTCTAGCTTCTAGCTTCACTAAACCTGCAGGCAATAAAAAAGGGCGGACCCGTTAAGGTCCGCCCTTTCTCTCTAACCTGGTGTGGATTAGACGGCTACGATGTTCTCAGCCTGGGGGCCTTTCTGGCCGTCCGTGACAGTGAACTCGACCTTCTGGCCTTCGGCCAGGGTCTTAAAGCCATCGCCCGAGATGTTGCTGAAATGAGCAAACACGTCTGGGCCTGATTCTTGTTCAATAAAGCCAAAGCCTTTAGCTTCGTTGAACCATTTTACGGTTCCGGTAGTTCTGGACACAATCTTTTCCTAATAATAAATAAAAATGCCGAAGTATTCGGCTGCGGGAAGTGTAGACGCAATTACACACAAGTCAATGAAAAGCGTGACTTAATATCGGCCTGTGCCGACGTATTTTCGCCAAATCCATAGCAAAAACGCGCCATTCAGGAGGATTCCGAGAAATCCTACCTCCGGGCCAAATAGCTGCGTTTGCTCTATACCCAGCGCACCGATCTTCTCGCCGAAGCCGTAAATGGGGTAGGCGATGCCGTTCCAGACGGCGTGGCAGACAGCGGGAACGACCACAGATCCGGACACCATGCGGAGTATGCCCCAGATCGCCCCGAGCAGGGTTGCATTGACCAGGTAGACCGGAATTTCCGCAGCGGGGACGTCGAATCCGGTGTCGAGTGAGATTGCAGATATGTGCCAGACGGTAAATGCAAGGGTCGACCAGGCCAGCGTCATAGTGTCAGAACGTCCCGCGCGCTTGAGGCTGGCCCACAGCCAGCCGCGGAAAAAACCCTCTTCGGTAATCAGCACCATGATGACACCCGTGGAACTCATCAGGCCCACATTGGTGAAGGTCTTGTTCCAGTCCGTTTCAGCAACATTGACGGCGCCAGCAAGCCACGCGATGGCAGCTATGGCGCCGAGCACAAGTAGCGGATAGGCAAGTGCCCAGGCGTAGTCCCGCAAGGCGCCCATCACGAGGCCAACCTCGGTGCGCGTGAATCTCTGCAGCATCCAGAGGAGCCCGGCGAGCGGGAATAATGGCAATGCGCTGAACAGGCTGTAGCCGGTCGCATCCATTGCAGTAGTGATGGCGATCGCGACGGCGACGCCCAGTATCGGTGCTCTCATGGTCGAATTCATTCGATGTCCCCGTTCTGGCCTGTCGAAGGAAGATGCCTCGCAGCGGGCGTTTGGTTGCACCACGAGTGGTACCATAACAGGCAGGACTACTAACGAGGGTCACACATGGAGATCAGTAACACGGAGAGCATTCCGGGCCGGACCATTGTCCAGTTTTATGGCGTGGTGACGGGCAACACGGTGCGGGCCAAGCATATCGGCCGCGACATCATGGCCGGGCTCAAGAACATTGTTGGCGGTGAGCTGGTCGGATACACGGAGTTGTTGCAGGACTCGCGCAAGGAGGCGACCGATCGCATGATGGAACAAGCGCGATCAATGGGCGCCAATGCGGTGGTCAATGTGCGCTTCGCGACGAGTTCGATTTCGCAGGGTGCCGCGGAGTTGTTTGCCTACGGAACTGCTGTAAAGGTCGAGTGATATGGAATCCGGTTTTCTCCAGAGCCTGGAGCTGATCCTGAACTTCGGCATGCCGCTTATCTTGTTGCTGGTGGCTTACTTCATCGGGGCGTGGATTGAGCGCAGGCATTTTCGCAATATTCGTAAACGGGAAAGTGAGAATGTGGAGTTTCCTGTGGTCTCATTCGACACGATGCCAGACGACTGGAGTGCCTCGTCTTCGACTTTGGTCAGCGGCAGCGTGGTTGTTTCCCTCGACTATTTTAAACGTGTCATTGCCGGTCTGCGCAGCCTGGTTGGCGGGCGCATCAAGACGTACGAACCGTTGCTCGATCGCGCGCGCAGAGAAGCGATGTTGCGCATGATCGAGAGCGCACGACTCGATGGTTACGATGCGATCTTCAATGTTCGGCTTGAGACTTCGCGACTCGCCAATTCGCGTGGCGACGGCAAAGGTATCGCAGGCGTCGAAATGCTTGCTTTCGGTACGGCCGTCAAGTTCGCCTCACGGTTTGCGCGCACGCCGTGAG
This sequence comes from uncultured Gammaproteobacteria bacterium, assembly GCA_963722775.1. Taxonomy (GTDB): domain Bacteria; phylum Pseudomonadota; class Gammaproteobacteria; order Steroidobacterales; family Woeseiaceae; genus UBA1847. The sequence continues at coordinate 281,786 of CAVROF010000020.1, read as the reverse complement.
ATTCGTGCCGCGCCAACCGCGGGAAGGCATCAATGTTTCCGACACGCACCCGCTGGTCGAGGCGGGCACCCTTATCGTTGGATTGACGGCGATCTTTGCGCTCATCGCTCTGGCGCTCATTTTTCTCATTGAAATTGCGCTGTATTTCATTCCTGTAGAGAAAGAGGTGGCGTTGTTCGAGAACTGGCTGCCCGACGATCTCGTTACTGTCTCGCCAAACGACGACCGCCTTAATCAGGCACAGCTGCTGGTTGATCGGCTGGCATTCCATTGGGGTGATGCGCCCTATGAGTTTCGCGTTGAGATTGACGACTCTGATGTCGCCAATGCAATGGCCTTGCCGGGCGGTCTCATCGTCGTCACCGAGGGTCTGCTCGATCAGGTCGAGTCCGAAAACGAGCTGGCGTTCGTCCTGGGCCATGAACTCGGTCATTTCAGGAATCGTGATCACCTGCGCGCGCTGGGTCGCGGCATCGTGTTGTCGATGTTCTTTGCGGTCACGATGGGCAATGACGAATCCAGTCTGGGTATCAAGGTGGCCGATCTCACTCTGCGCGGATTCAGTCGCAAGCAGGAATCCAGTGCCGATGAGTTCGGACTGGAGCTCGTCTATACACAGTACGGACACGTCAACGAAGCCTCGCGATTGTTCGAACGCTGGGATGACGGCGATCACTCGCGCCTCGACTTTGCATCCTATGCGTCTACGCATCCGAACTCCGGCGATCGTATTGAGAATCTTGCCGCGCTTGCGCAGCGGGAAGGTTGGCCGGCTGCGGGCAAGTTAACTGAACTGAAGTGGTAGGAAAGATGAATCGATTATTGGCAGTTGTTTTGTTTTCACTCGTGTTGTCGCTCGTAGCGGAGAAGGCCGCCGCACAGGACAAGCGTGGATTTGCGGTAAACGTTGGGATTGGTATCAGCCAGATCAAGGACACGGACGGCGCCGACAAATTCGACGGCAACGCCTTCGGCTACTATCGAGTCTGATCGGCTCTTAAAAAAAGCCCCGCTGCCTTGCGGCAGCGGGGCGGAGCCAATTGATAAGTCTCGCGGGGGAGTTGAGGGCTTATCTCAATTCACTGGCTCAAGCAGGTAAACGCCAATCTTGTTGGCCGTGAAGATATTTGTGTCTGTGTCGTACTGGCCTCGTGCATGCATCGACCGTGCTGTGGTTGCTCCATCCAGGCTTGCAGTCAGGTCGTTGACGAAGTCGGCGAAGTCCGAGTACATGCGCAGGCTATCGCCTGACTTGATGTAGAACGCATGGCGGTCGGTCGCACGCGGCACGATGACCGTGTCGGAGTCGAGCGACGTCAGATCGATCAGCACAGGGCCCTGTTTGATGTAATGACGGACGTCGATGTCTTCATTGTCGTTGTCGAGCGTCAGACCATCCGGACCGATGCTGGCAAATGGCGCGACGGTTCCTGCGACACCCCAGCCAACACCTAGCGCGCTGCGGACATCGGTGTAATCGATAACGGTACGTCCCGAGAAGTCAGGCGGCGCGGCGCCGAAAGCGTTCGGGAATCCCTTCGCGACGATTGGTTTGCCCGCGGCGAAGTTCGCCAGCGTCAGGTTACCTGTCGCAACTTCGTAGTTATCGGGATCGGCATCCGTATCGAACGATGCGCCCGTGCCTGTGAAGTCGAAGATGCCAACGCGGCGGCGGTCGATGCCGTGCAGGGTAATATCAGTCTGGCCTGGCATAACCATGTTGACGATGCCAGTCAGGTGCGTAAGGTGCATGCGCACGGCGCCCTGGGTAGCGTCGAACAGGACCTGCGGTGCATTAGCGTCGGTCGTCGGGGCCGGCTGCGAACCGCGAATGGTTACGCGCTGGCCGATAGAGATTGCATCGATGCCAAGGTCGCTAAGGCGATGGCCATCGCGGAATACCTTCGTGTCCGGACCAATTTCGACGACGACATCGTCGTGGAAATGCGCGCGACGGTCAGATGGAATAATGGTGGCGCCGCGAACGGTCAGGAAGTTGCCTTCACGTTTAATGACGTTGCCCACAACCGCATCCCGGTCGATGCCAGGAACGCTTGAGCCGGCAAGCACGATGTCTGCCGTAAACTCACGCGCTGCGACATTGAGCGTGCCAGCAGCAACCGTCGGCGTTCCCTGGCCGGCTGCATTTAGCGCACGCAGACCTTCGATGCCCATGAACATTTCTTCATTGACTTCGAATTCGGTCTCGCTTGTGACATGAACCTGTACGCGTCCAAAGTCGCCCTGGCGGTCGTGGAACGGGCGAATAGCGACCGTGTAGGTCATTTCATCTTCGCTGACGCTGACCAGCGGGCCACGGACGCGAATGTCTTTCTCGTCGACGGGAGTCACTTCGGCGAGGATGAACTGTGCCGATGCAGCTTCAGCCGGCGTCGGCACGATATCGACGGTGTGTGATGCCGCCAGGTCGAAGTCGAGCTGCAGCAGGGCAGGCCGCCCCTTCATGACGATCAGGCGATCACGGTTCGATAACTGAATCTTGAGTTCCGTTTGCCCGAGGACGTTGCCGTCCATGTCCGTGACCACGGCCTCCTTGGACTCGTCTGCAGCTTCAACGAAAATTTCTGCATTCGTGTAATCGAGACGGATGGTGCCCGATACATAGGTAGCGGGTGGTACCGACGCGGCTGTGACAAGCTCGGTCAGGTCGACGTAGTCCGTGAAATTGATTCGTGTTGAGCGTGGCAGCGTTTCAACAGTGCGGCCGTTGGCGGTTTGCAGCTCGAGCGACAGGACATCGACCGTGTAATTAACGAAGTCGCCGTCGGCGTCGGTCAATGCAACCAATACGGTGCCGCATTCTGAAAGTGTTGCTGGATCGTTGGGGTCACACTGGGCTGTTGGTGTCGGGTCTGTTACGGCGGTGGTTCCGGCACCACCGCCGCAGGCGGTGAGTATCAGGGCGACCGTCAACAGCAATCCCTTGTAAGCGAGTTTCATGGCAATCTCCTTGTGCGCTTTAAGTCTCGGTTCAGGGCTATAACGGGATTCGCGCGGAATGGTTGACGCGAAAGTGTCGATACGAGTTATGTATACTGGCGATGGAATGGAGAATTCAAAAAAATACAGCGACTTAGCTTGTATTCCTTTGGCATCGTGTCAAAATATTGTCCCGTAATGACGAATCCGTCCGACACCACAACAGCTACGGGAATCCGACACCGCAAACCTCGCGCCGGCGAGCGCACGCGAGGCGCTGTCGATGCCATGCAGACGAAGATCGCTGTGGCAGTGCAGAGCCTCGAAGCGGGCCGCTACGAGGAGCAACTCCAGGCTATTGTTGACGAGTTACCCGATGCTGCGGGCGCCGACGCGGCATTCATCGCACTGATCGCGGAGGACGGCGGGTCGATCGAGACCGTGATGTCCTCGAGCAGTGGTTTTGCACAGTGCAATCCAGGTGGTCTGGCGAACGAAAAGCTCGAGGACTGGCAATGGTTGCGTGGTCGGCTGGGCCATCTGCGCGTTGTTGAAGTCGCAGATACCCTGAGTGGACCCAAAGCGGCAAAGGACGATCTCGAGCGTCTGCACGAACTGCATATCGGCGCCGCGCTTATCATCGGTTTCTCGGTTCACGACGAGATCGCAGGCTTTTTGGGTATCGCCGATGAACGCCCGGTCGATGGCTGGGACGCGAACCTGCATCTCCTGATGAAGCTGTTCGGATCGTCGCTGGCCGTAGGCCTTGAACGCGTGCGAGATCGGGAAATTCTGGATGAACTGCAGGAGCGTAATTCGCTGGTTGCGATGACCGCGAACGACGGTATCTGGGATTTCGACGGTAATACGAAGCGCATCAACCTGTCGCGCCGCTGGAAGACCATGCTTGGGTACGACCCTGACGACGAGGACGTGATACTCGACTGGTACAACCTCGTGCATCCGGATGACATCGCGCGCGTGCAGATGCGTATGCGCGAGCATCTGGAGGATAAGTCTCCGTTCTTTGAATCCGTGCATCGCATGCGGCATCAGAGCGGCGACTGGCGCTGGATGAAAAGCCGCGCCAAGTGCGTGCTGGACAGCAATGGACGGCTGGTTCGCCTGTTGGGCGTTGAGGTCGACATCACCGAGCGCAAGCTCTATGAAGATGCACTGTTTCGCGAAAAGGAAAGTGCGCAGATTACGTTGCAGTCAATAGGCGATGGCGTTATCACAACGGATGCCAAGAGCAATGTTGAATACATTAACCCGGTTGCTGAAGAGCTGACCGGCTGGAAAGTCGACGACGCGAGCGGGCGTCCTATCGATGAGATTTTCCGTGGGTTTCATGAAGAAACCTGCGAACCTCTCGAGAATCCCCTGGCTGTTGCGATTCGTCGTGATCGCGCGATCAAGTCCGTGCGCCCGACGCTCCTGATCCGGCGCGACGGCAACGAGCTCTATATTGAAAGCACGGCGTCACCGATTCGTGATGGCCAGGCCAGCGTTACCGGTGGTGTCCTGGTCTTCCACGACGTGAGTGAGTCGCGTGATCTGAATCGTCGTCTTAGCTATCACGCAAGCCACGATATTCTGACGGGTCTCGTCAATCGTGCGGAGTTTGAGAATCGCGTCGAGCGCGCATTGAAAAGTGCGAGAGCGCGTGAGACCTCGTACGCGTTGCTCTATCTCGATCTCGATCAGTTCAAGATCGTCAACGACTCCTGTGGCCACAGTGCCGGTGATGCGCTGCTGGGCCAGCTCGGCACATTGCTCAAATCGAAAATTCGCTGGCGCGACACGCTGGCACGTCTTGGTGGCGACGAGTTCGGCGTTTTGCTCGAGAGCTGCAGTCTCGATGAAGCCATGAACACGGCCGAGACATTGCGTATGGCGATCGGCGAGTACAAGTTCGTGTGGGAAGAGCGGACCTTCAGGCTCGGCGTGAGCATCGGCGTCGTACCCATCACCGCCGACAACGAAGACGTTGCCGCATTGCTTACGGCGGCGGACAGCGCCTGCTCGGCAGCCAAAGAGGCGGGCCGCAACCGTATTCACAGCTTCCAGGAAAACGATATCGATCTCATGCGCCGGCGCCGCGAAATGCAGTGGGCCGCACGCATTAACAACGCGCTGGAAGAAAATCGTTTCGAGTTGTTCCGCCAGACTATTATGCCGCTGCAGGCCGAAGAAGAGGGCGCTCATTACGAGATCCTGCTACGCATGCGTGACGAGAACGGCGGTATTATTTCGCCGGGACTGTTCATCGAGGCGGCTGAGCGCTATGGGATCACACCGAGTATCGACCGCTGGGTGATACGCAGCGCGTTTCGTTGGCTGGTGTCAGAGGCCGACGAGCGCGAGCGCCTTACGCTCTGCTCGATCAACCTGTCAGGGCAGAGTCTCGGCGACGAAAAATTCCTGCCCTTTGTTGTCGACCAGTTCCAGATGAGTGGCATCGACGCGACGAAGATCTGCTTCGAGATTACGGAGACCGCGGCCATCGCGAGTTATTCGCAGGCCAATCGGTTCATCAACGCTCTCAAGGAACTGGGCTGCAAGTTTGCTCTCGATGACTTCGGTACCGGCCTGTCGTCATTTGGTTATCTCAAGCATTTCCCGGTGGACTTCCTCAAGATCGATGGCAGCTTCGTTAAGGAGATACTGCACGATCCGATTGACCGCGAGATGGTGCGTTCGATTAATGAGATCGGTCATCTCACAGGCAAGCGGACGATTGCCGAATTTGCGGAAAATGAGGAGATCATCGCGATGCTCAAGGGCATGGGCATCGATTACGCCCAGGGCTACGGTGTTTCCGAACCCAAACGGGTAACCCGGGCAGTAGCCTAATCGCGGCTAAAGCCGCTCCCACTGTAGGAGGGCCTTCAGGCCCGAATCAGTCGATCCTGAATAGCATCGACAGATCTGCAGCCCTGATGTTCTTGGTCAGAGCGCCCGTCGAAACGTAGTCCACGCCTGTCTCGGCAATTTCCCGAATCGTGTCCAGCGTCACGTTGCCCGACGCTTCAAGCTCGGCACCCACAATGCCGTAGCTCTCGTTTGTTGCTACCGCTTCTTTCAACTCGTCGAGTGAAAAGTTATCGAGCAGAATGCGTGTCGCGCCGGCATCAAGTGCTTCCAGCAGCTCGTCGTGGTTTTCGACTTCAACTTCGATCAGGACTTCGCCACCTGCGTCCTGAGCGCGCTGCAACGCTGCCGTGATGCTGCCAGCGGATTTGATGTGGTTTTCCTTGATGAGTATTGCGTCGAACAGGCCGACCCGATGATTAACTCCGCCGCCACAGGTCACAGCATACTTTTGCGCAAGTCGCAGACCGGGAATGGTCTTACGTGTGTCGAGCACCCTGGCGCGTGTGCCTTCAACGGCTTTTGCGAAGGCAGCTGTCGTGGTCGCAGTCGAAGAGAGCGTCTGCAGGAAATTTAGCGCTGTGCGTTCGCCGGTCAGCAAAGCTCGCGCAGGACCGACTATTTTGCAGATAACGTCGTCGGCTTCGGCACGACCACCGTCGCCGATGTACCAGTCGATGATGATATTTTCATCAAGCTGCCGAAAGACCTCATTGACCCACGCCTCGCCGCATAGCACGAGCGACTCACGTGCAATGATCGTGGCACCAACGACCGCATCGGCATCGACCAGGGATGCCGTAAGGTCACCGGCCCCGACGTCCTCGGCAAGTGCTGCCGCGACGCCGGGGCCGATGGAGGCTTTCGTTTCGTCGGAAAGCAAGCGGGCCTACATGACCCAGCCGTGTCCGGCGCCGACCATGCTCATGGCCATCGGGATGGACATCAGTGTGTTTGAACGCGAGGCCAGGAATGCAATGTTCTTGGCTTTGGCAACCTGATCTGCACTGGCTTCTACCATGCCGAGTACTTTCTTCTGGTTCGGCCAGATCAGTACCCAGACGTTAAAGAGCATAATGGTGCCGAGCCAGGCGCCAACGCCGATCGTCATGGCGTACTGGTTAACCGGATCCGTGTTCAGGCCAAGCGCAAAAGCATTGTGCAGCTGCCCTTTGTGGAGCAGGAACGCAGCGCCCGTCAGCCACGTGGCCAACGCGGCCCAGCGGAACCAGGCCAGTGCGCGCGGCGCGACATACTTTGCGATGCCGGCGCCACCGGGGCCACCTTCATCGCCTGCAGCCTCGCCAAGTGCGGGGACCTGCACGAAATTGAAGTAATACAGCAGGCCGATCCAGGTGATGCCGGACAGGACGTGCAGCCAGATCGTAATCGACTGTGCGCTTATTCCAGCCACCATGTGGTTGCCCTTGGTCGCGAGCATGATGATGACAGCGAGTACGATGCCACCAATAATCGTGCCGCTAATAGTCTTCAGGGGGTTCATTATTCGTTTCTCCGGTTTTAGGCTGTCGGTATTATAGGGATGGCTGTACAATCGCGCCAATCTTTGGAGGACCCCTATGCGTTACATGCTGGTTATTCTGTCATTGCTGCTGCTGAGCGGCTGTACAGCCCTTGTTGTCGGTGGTGCGGCTGCCGGTGGCTACCAGCTGGGCAAGGACGAGCGCCAGCCCGAGCGTAGTGGCGTCGGATTCCGCGATTACGAGCAAAATCAAGGCAAAGTACGTCGCTGACTCGATTGTCAGCGTGTTTAGTATCAGTGTCCGTACCTATGAGGGTAAGGTCACGCTCTCAGGCACCGTTGGCAGTTACGTTGCGCGCGACCAGGCCTTCGATCTGGCGAAAAGCACATCGGGCGTCAAGACGGTAACAAACCAAATTGTTGTTGAGGACAGAACAGATGAGCGCTAAAGAACGCATTGAAGAGCAACTCGGGTCACACGATGTTCTTCTGTACATGAAAGGTACACCCGATTTCCCCCAGTGCGGATTCTCAGGCCAGACGGTTGCAGCACTTAATGCGATCGGCAAGCCGTACTCATTTGTGAATATCTTTGAGGATCCGGAAATTCGCGAGGGTCTGAAGGAATACTCGAATTGGCCGACTTTCCCTCAGCTCTACGTTAAGGGCGAGCTCATCGGCGGCTGCGACATCGTGGTCGAGATGTACCACTCTGGCGAGCTCGCAAAAGTCCTCGAGGAAGCCTGAGCCCGCACCTTGTGGGGACACCTTTAAGGTGTCCCCTGGCGAACCTCGGTGTGGGGACACCTTTCAGGTGTCCCCTTACAAACCTCACGGTTGCGGCGGGGCGTTGCGCAGCGACGTCTCGTAGATATCCCGGAATCGATTCACGATTTCACAAAACAGGTCGGCCGTTTGCTCGGCGTCGTACGATGCCGAATGCGCCTGAGTTTCATCCCAACCCAGTCCACCAGCAATAGCGGCTCGCGCAAGGACCGTCTGGCCAAAAGCGACGCCACACAATGTCGCTGTATCGAAGCAGCTGAACGGGTGAAATGGGTTGCGCTTGATCGCCGAGCGTTGGATGGCTTCGTTCAGGAAGCCGAGGTCAAAGTGCGCGTTGTGGCCGACCAGTACGGCGCGCGAACAGCGGTTCTCGCGAATCGAGCGCCTGACCTCGCGGAAGGTACGCTGCAACGCATCGCGCTCATCGATAGCGGGTCGCAACGGATGGTGCGGGTCAATGCCATTGACTGCGAGCGACGCTGCTTCAAGGTTGGCGCCTTCAAACGGTTTGACGTGATAGCGAATCGTTTCGCCGCGCGTCAGGAAGCCGTCGGAATTGATTTCGAGCAGCACCGCAGCTATCTCGAGCAGGGCGTCTGTTTTCGAATTGAAACCGCCTGTCTCGACGTCGACCACCACGGGTAGAAAACCGCGAAAGCGGTCGGCCATTCTTATTTCGTCTGACACTAGGAATTTGCCTTAAGCAGGTTCTCGTCGAGGATAGCGTTCATCGTATAACGAACCCCGAACCCCGTGAACTTCGATGCAACATGTCCAAGGCCACCTTTACTATTACCAGCGCCAAGGTCGAGATGCACCCACGGCACATCGTTTTCGATGAACTCGGCAAGAAAGCTCGCGGCAAGGATGTGGTCGGCAGAACCTTTCGGCGAGCATTGCAGGAGGTCCGCAGTTTCGCTCTTGAGCTCTTCCAGGAATTCCTTACCGATCGGGAAGGGCCATACTCGCTCGCCACTGTTGCGGCCGATGCGCTTGAGGGCCGGGTGCAGTTTGCTGCGATTGGTAAATACGCCCGAGTACCGGGTCGTTAGCGCGCGAATGACACTACCGGTCAGGGTGGCGTAATCGAAGATGATGCCCGGCTTCTCGCGGCTTGCGAGCACCAGCGCATCTGCCAGCGCCATGCGGCCCTCGGCATCAGTATGGACGGTCTGGATCGTCTTGCCGTTCGCAGCCGTGATGACATCCTGCGATTTATAAGCATTCGGGCCGGTTCGGTTCTCGGTAATAGCCAGCCAGCAGTCCACGGCGATGGGTAGCTGCATCTCGCTGATGGCAAGAAGGGTGCCGAGCGCGACGGCGCTACCCTGCATATCGCCATGCATGTCGAGCATGAACTCGAATGGCTTCAGGTTGGTGCCGCCGGTATCGAAGATAATGCCCTTGCCAACGAGGCTCAGGTCGGCGCGCGCGTTTTTCGCAGCCGGGCGGTAGCGGAGGCGCACGATATTTGCGCTGTCGTTATCGTTCCCCTGGGCCACAGCAAGAAACGCACCGCATCCGAGTTTCTCGAGTTCCCGGACACCGAAACGCTTGAACGCCCAGCCATTGTCCTTCGCCATGGACTTCGCCAGGTCGGCGTAGTTATTGGCGTCCAGGAAGTTCGGCGGCAGCGTCGTCAGCCAGCGAGCGAGGTTGTTGCCACTGGCCTCGGCTTTAGTGCGCGTCGTGTCGATTTTGTTGTCGACCCCAAGCAGGCAGATGCTCTTGATTGTGGCCGGTTCTGCCTTGCTCTTGAAAGCAGGGAGCTTGAAGGCCGCCGCCAGCGCTGCTGCGAGCATATTGTTGATCAGCTTGCCCTGCGTCTCTGCGTCGAAGCCGACTGCGCAGATGCCAAGCGTGCCGGCTTTCTGCCCGGTTGCCGCCGCAACGAGTTTGCGCCCGAGCGTCAGTTGCTCGAAGGTGCTTGCGGCTGCCGCGACCGTCCCGGCCACGACCAGGGTCTGCTTTTTATTCGCCAGTCTCGTCGTGAATGCCGGTGTAGCATCGGCAACGTGTTTGCGATAGACCGCCTGCAGTTTCGCCCCCTGCGGGAGCTTGCCGAAGTCGGCCGTCGACGGCTTCGCAGGTAGTATCAAAAGTAACTGATCGACGCTATCCAGAGATTTTGCATCAACGCGCCCAACCTTTTGATATATACGGAGATCATGCTTGCCTGGCCGGATCTTTTGCATTGAAAAATTAACTCCCTGTGAGGCTTGACCCCTGCCGCGCAAACACCGAATATGTCGCCCCCATACGCGATCCATTTGGCCCGTGCACGGATGCGGGCATCCTAGCAGGACGCACCACGTAATTCACGCACAGCGCAGATGAACCTGGGCAAAGGTCGGGCCGGTAAAATATGAGTAGTTTCAACCCCTTCGACGACATTGATCCAACGGAAACCAGTGAGTGGCTAGAGTCGATCGACTCAGTGCTCGCGCAGCACGGCCCCGAGCGGGCACACTTCCTGCTCAACCAGATGATCGACTTCGCCCGGCGCTCCGGAGCCTACCTGCCGTACACCCCGAACACGGCGTACCTGAATACGATCAGCAAGGCCCGGCAGCCCGAGTATCCGGGCGATCGTTCTATTGAACGGCGTATCGAGGCCTACATTCGCTGGAATGCCATGGCGATGGTTGTGAACGCGAACCGCATTTCCACGGAATATGGCGGCCACATCTCCAGCTACGCCTCGTCGGCGACGCTGTATGAGGTTGGCTTCAATCACTTCTGGCGCGGGTCCACGGACAAACAGGAAGGTGACATGGTGTTCGTGCAGGGCCACTCGGCGCCCGGCATCTACTCGCGCGCCTTCCTTGAAGGCCGGATGGCTGAAAAAGACCTGAATCGCTTCCGCCAGGAAGTGGGCGGCGGTGGCCTGTCGTCCTACCCGCATCCCTGGCTGATGCCCGATTTCTGGCAGTTCCCGACGGTCTCAATGGGTCTCGGTCCCATGATGGCGATCTACCAGGCGCGTTTCATGCGCTACATGGAAAACCGCGCGATGACCGCAGCGTCCGACCGTAAAGTCTGGTGCTTCCTGGGTGACGGCGAGATGGACGAGCCGGAATCGATGGGCGCGATCACGATGCCCGTGCGTGAAGGCCTCGACAACCTCGTGTTTGTCGTCAACTGTAACCTGCAGCGTCTCGATGGCCCGGTGCGTGGCAACGGCAAGATTATCCAGGAACTCGAAGCGGCTTTCGGCGGGGCGGGATGGAACGTGGTCAAGGTGGTCTGGGGGTCGAAATGGGATCCGCTGCTCGCTAACGACCAGTCGGGCAAATTGCGCCAGGTCATGGAAGAGACGGTCGACGGCGAATACCAGAAGATCAAGTCAAAGGACGGCAAGTACGTGCGCGATACGTTCTTTGGCAAGTACCCCGAAACGGCCGCGATGGTCGCGAACATGTCTGACGATGAGATCTGGCGCCTGAATCGCGGCGGCCACGATCCGCTGAAGGTTCACGCGGCCTACGATGCGGCGACGAAGCACCAGGGTGGTCCGACCATCATTCTTGCCAAGACCGTCAAAGGCTTTGGCATGGGTACTGCAGGTGAAGGGCAGAACACGGCCCACCAGCAGAAGAAAATGGACATCGAAGAGATTCGGACCTTCCGCGATCGCTTCAACATCCCGCTTACCGACGAGCAGATTGGCGATGTTGTGCCGTACTACAAACCGGCGCCCGACAGCGCCGAGTATGAGTACATGATGGAACGACGCCAGTCGCTGGGCGGCTTCCTGCCGCGGCGGCGGGCCAAATCGACGTCGTTGCCTGTGCCATCGCTCGAGACGTTCCGCACACAGCTTGAAGGTACCGGTGAACGCGAAGCGTCGACGACGATGGCCTTTGTGCGCATGCTGACGGCACTGACGCGCGATAAGCAGATTGGCAAACACATCGTGCCTATCGTGCCTGACGAAGCGCGTACCTTCGGCATGGAGGGCATGTTCCGCCAGATAGGCATCTATGCATCCAAGGGCCAGCTCTACGAGCCGCAGGACGCGGGCGAACTCATGTACTACCGCGAGGACAAGAAAGGTCAGATCCTCGAGGAAGGCATTAACGAAGGCGGCGCACTGTGTTCGTGGATCGCGGCCGGTACGTCTTACTCGAATCACAACGTGCCGATGGTGCCGTTCTACATCTATTACTCGATGTTTGGTTTCCAGCGCGTTGGCGATTTCATATGGGCGGCCGGCGACATGCAATCACGCGGTTTCCTGATTGGTGGTACCGCAGGGCGTACGACGCTTGCGGGCGAAGGCCTGCAGCACCAGGACGGCCACAGCCTGGTTCTTGCGTCGACCGTGCCGAACTGCCGTTCCTACGATCCGACCTACGCTTATGAGCTGGCCGTCATCGTGCAGGACGGTCTGCGACGCATGATCGGTGAGCAGGAGGATGTGTTCTATTACATCACCTGCATGAACGAGAACTACACGCACCCGCCGATGCCCGCCGGCGTGGAAGAGGGCATCCTGCGCGGTATGTACCCCCTGGATATCAGTATCAGCCAGGGCAAAATTCGTGTGCAGCTCATGGGGTCCGGCACGATTCTTCGCGAGGTACTGGGTGCCTCGGAGCTGCTGATGAACGACTTCGGCATCGTCGCCGATGTCTGGTCGGTAACGAGTTTCAACGAACTGCGCCGTGACGCGCTCGAAGTTGAACGCTGGAATCACCTGCACCCCGAAGAAAAGCCGCGCAAGCCGTGGGTTCAGCAGTGTTTCGGCGAGCGTCCGGGACCGTACGTTGCTGCCACTGACTACATGAAGATCGTCGCCGACCAGATCCAGGGCTGGGTCCCGGGCAACTTTTATTCGCTCGGTACGGACGGCTATGGTCGCAGTGACGCTCGCAAGGCGCTGCGCGAGCATTTCGAGGTTGATCGGCGGTTCATTGCCATCACGGCACTGAATGCTCTGGCCGAGGATGGCGTACTCGACACGAAGACAGTCTCTGAGGCTATTGAGAAATACGGCATCGATCCGGATCGTCCGAATCCGGTGACGCTGTAGTCGGGGGCGCAGACGTGACGCAGACAATCGACATAGTGGTCCCGGACCTTGGTGATTTCGAAAATGTCGAAGTCATTGAGGTGCTTGTTAGCAGCGGCGATACCGTGGAGCGCGAAGATGGCCTCGTAACCATTGAAACCGACAAGGCATCGCTGGACATTCCCTCGCCTGAGAACGGTGTTATCGACAAATTGACTATCGGCGTCGGTGACACGGTATCGACTGGCGATGTCATTGGCCAGTTGACTCTGGAAGTTGGCGACACGGTGGTAATTACGCCTGCTATTGCGTCCGTGCCGACCGGCGACACAACCGTATTGACAGATGCAGTTGCGAAGCCAGCCGGCAAGCAGACACTCGTCGTACCGGACCTCGGTGACTTTGCGGACGTCGAGGTTATCGAAGTGCATATCAACGCCGGTGATGCGGTCGATGTTGAGGACCCGTTGGTCACTCTCGAAACAGACAAGGCGGCGATGGACGTGCCTGCCATTGTGGCGGGAACAATTGACTCGGTACTGGTAAAAGTCGGCGATAAAGTGTCGGAAGGCTCGTCGCTGGCGATTATCGATGCGGTCGCGGCTAAAGCCGCTCCCACAGAAGCCGCTCCCACAGAAGCCGCTCCGACAGAAGCCGCTCGCACAAAAGCTGTACCCACAACAGCCGCTCCCACAAAAGCCGCTCCCGCATCTCTGCCCGCAATCGACGAGGCCGGCTTTTCCAAAGCCCACGCAAGTCCGTCGGTTCGCAAGCTGGCGCGCGAGCTCGGCGTCAATCTCGTGCAGGTCAAAGGCAGCGGTATCAAGAGCCGTATTCTGCACGACGATGTGAAGGCCTTCGTTAAGGCGGTGCTCACAGGCCAGGCGGCATCGCCGGCGGGTGGTGGGCTGCCCAGAACGCCCGTTGTCGACTTTGCCAAGTTCGGTGAGATCGATGTCCAGCCACTGACGCGTATCCAGAAGATCTCTGGCCCGCGCCTTCAGGCGAGCTGGATCAACCTGCCGCATGTTACGCAGCACGACCTCGCTGACATCACAGATCTCGAAGCCAGGCGCCAGCAGCTCAAGGGGCCCGCCAAGGAGCGCGGCATAGGTTTGACACCGCTCGCGTTCATCATGAAAGCGTGCGTAGCGGCACTGGAGGAATTCCCGAAGGTCAATTCATCGTTGTCGGACGACGGCGAGAGTCTCGTCTATAAGAAGTACGTGCATCTGGGGTTCGCAGCCGATACCGAAAACGGACTGATGGTCCCGGTCATTCGTGACGCCGATAAGAAGGATGTCTACGAAATCGCGCAGGAGCTCGGCGAGTTGTCGGCGCTGGCGCGCGAGGGCAAATTGAAGGCCGATCAGCTGCAGGGCGCGTGTTTTACGATTTCCAGCCTCGGCGGAATCGGCGGTACTGCATTTACACCGATTGTGAACGCACCGGAGGTGGCTATTCTCGGTGTGTCACGCTCGAGCACGCAACCGATCTGGAATGGCGCCGAGTTTGAGCCCCGCCTGATGTTGCCGCTGTCATTCTCATACGATCATCGCGTGATCGATGGTGCCCAGGCCGTACGTTTCACGACCTTCCTCGGGCAAAAACTGGCCGATGTCGAGTCACTGCTGCAGGCGATTCCGTAGTGGCCGTTAAGCTGACGATTCCGGACCTTGGCGACTTCGAGAACGTCGAGGTAATTGAAGTCGTTGCCGCGCCCGGTGACGTGGTGGCGCTTGAAGATCCGCTGGTCACTCTTGAGACGGACAAGGCGACGATGGACGTCCCTGCCGAGCAGGCCGGCACCATCGTATCGGTCGATCTTAAGGTCGGCGACCGCGTATCGACGGGCGATCCGCTCGTAACGATTGACGCAACGGCTGACGAGGTGCCGGTCGAGAACATCGAAGAGACACGCAAAATGTCGGTTCCGGAAATCGTAGCGGCGACACATCCGGCGGAACAACCGACGGATGCAGCAACGCATTCGGCACAGCTTGTCGTTATCGGCGCGGGTCCTGGTGGTTATACGGCTGCATTTCGTGCTGCTGATCTCGGGATGGATGTCATTCTCATTGAGCGTTGGCCGGTACTTGGCGGCGTTTGCCTGAACGTCGGGTGTATTCCATCGAAGGCGCTGCTGCACGCAGCCAAGGTTATTGACGAAGCGGAGGCGATGGCTGAGCACGGCGTGGTCTTCGGTAAGCCATCCATTGATGCGGAAAAACTCCGCGACTGGAAGAACGAAGTTATTGGCAAGCTGACCGGCGGCCTCGCAACGATGGCCAAACAACGCAAGGTTCGCGTGATGCAGGGCGAGGCGAAATTCGTTTCGGCAAATCGGCTGAGTCTCGACAGCGCAGAAACCATCGACTTCGAGAAGTGCATCATCGCGGCGGGCTCTGAGCCTGTCATGCTGCCGAACCTGCCTGATGACCCCCGCATAATCGATTCGACAGGGGCGCTTGAGCTGGTGCCGCTCCCGAAACGGCTGCTGGTTGTCGGTGGCGGCATCATCGGTCTCGAGATGGCATGTGTGTACAACGCGCTGGGCACGGAGGTCAGCGTAGTCGAGCTTATGGATCAGCTCATGCCGGGTACTGACAAGGATCTGTTACGGCCGTTTACCAAAGTGGTGAAAGACCGCTACGAAAAAATTCTGCTCAAGACCAAGGTCACAGGCATGCGCGCCACGGTGCCGGGCATAGAGGTGACCTTCGAAGGTGAGAATGCGCCGTCAGTCGGGGTCTACGATCGGGTCCTCGTTGCCATCGGGCGACGCGCCAATGGCGACAAGCTGGATGCGGACAAGGCCGGCGTGCGCGTAGACGAGCGCGGCATCATTGAAGTCGACAAACAAATGCGCACCAACGTGCCGCACATTTTCGCCATCGGTGATCTCGCGGGCGGGCCCATGCTCGCACACAAGGCCACACACGAGGCCAAAGTTGCTGCCGAAGTTGCCCACGGTGAAAAGAGTTTCTTCGATGCCCGAGGGATTCCGTCGGTCGCGTACACCGATCCCGAGGTCGCATGGGTGGGTCTGACCGAAACTGATGCAAAAGCGCAGGGCATCGACTACGAAAAAGCACAGTTCCCCTGGGCAGCCAGTGGTCGCGCGTTGTCCCTCGGTCGTTCAGAGGGCTTTACGAAGCTGTTGTTCGATCCGCAAACGGATCGCCTGCTCGGTGGCGCAATTGTCGGCCCCAGTGCGGGCGACCTGATTGCCGAGATCGGCCTGGCTATCGAGATGGGGGCCGATGCGGCGGACATCAGCCTCACGATTCACCCGCACCCGACCTTGTCGGAAACGGTGGCGTTCTCGGCCGAGGCGTTTGAAGGGACGCTGACGGACCTGTATATCCCCAAGAAGCGCAAACACTCCTGACATTGGCGGGCTCGAAAGCCCGCCGGTCCTGGAGTTCCTTAGGTTTACGGTGAACCTGGCTCGTATCGTACGTCGATTCGGGTACGCATCTTCGGCCACATAGTCCTGATCGTGTCATCGTCTGGTATGGGTGCCAGGGAAACGAGAGAAAACTGGCCCGTAATATCCAGCGGGTTCGAATTCTCATCACCGTTCCAGAACATGTGCGCTCCGAACATCTCCTTGTGACGCCACTCTGAAAGTTGTTCCGTGTAGAACGCGGCCACATCGACAATCTCGTCGTCCGACAACATCGATAGCGCAGGCCAGGTGGTCATCGACTCGCCATTAGCCGTCATCTTCATGCCTTTCATTGCCGACATCAGCTGTGCCCCGGGATACGCGGGAACGTTAACATCGTTTGCCGAGGGCACTTCGGCCGATTCGAGCATTATCACAGCCATTTGTGCACCTGGATCGTCGGGTAATTTGCCTGGTATCTCGAGTACGGGAACATAGGCATTGGCGCTGGCGACCGGTTTTGCTGCCGGAGCCGCGGTTTCCGGTTCCGCCACCTCGGCGCTCGGTGCAGCCGATTCGCCGCAACCGTAGAGACCGTATGTCGCAAAGGCAGTTAGCACAATTGCAGAAACCAGCCCTGGATAATTCCTGCTCCCAGGTCGGCGAACAGCAACAGGTCCTTGTTCTTGGGTATTCATGGCGATTCCCTTGTGTTGTTGCTAACCCCTAAATGTGCAGCAGCACTATCACGATCCATAGTCGTATTTTCCGAAACAAGCCCTGTTCTTTGCGTCATCTATACTTTTCCGAATTGATCGGCAATTGCGTCCGGCGTTTCGATCATTTGAAATTGATGACCGACCCCGGTGACGTTGTACCAAGGGGATAATAATGTATAAGAATGGTCTCTCACGGGTTTCCTTCGTTTTCACAGCAGCAGCAATGTTGTCGATGGCATTCAGCGCAACGCAGGCGTTGGCCGAGGGGCTCGGCAACCCCAAACAATTCACCGTCGAAATGAAAATGTCGGCCACCTCCGGCATGAGCGCTGGTGAGTCGATGACCGCGAAATACTACGTCGGTAAAGACCGCCTGCGCATGGAGATGAAAATGGACGGCGGGGAGGAAGGTGGCGTTCATATCAGTTTGCACGATGGTGATCAGGTCACGTCATACATGCTCATCCCGCAAATGAAGATGTATATGAAAAGCGTCAGTGGTGAAGGCGACATGATGGACGAGGATGAAGGGCAAGCGTTGATTTTCGGATCGCCCGACGACGCGGATCATCCGTGCAAGGCAGATCCCGATGTAACCTGCAAGAAGATTGGTTCGGACACGGTTCTTGGCCGCGCTGTCGATAAATACCTCGTCACGGAAGTCGTGGACGGCACTCCGAGCGAAAGCACCATCTGGTTCGATCGCGAACTCCTCTTCCCAATCAAGATAGAAGACAGCGAGGGCGGCATGGAAGCGGTTTCCATCGAGGTAGGCAAGCAGCCAGACAAACTGTTTGAGATTCCAGCCGATTACCGAGAGATGTCCATGCCGAATTACTAATTCGGCACCCTGCCAACTCCGGACAGAATGGCGGCCAGAGCGATTGCTTTATTAACGTTCGCGTTGTTGCCGCGCTGTATGAATGATCTCGCGTGCGGCATCGGTAAGAGGGCTCGCTTTGTGTTCGAAGCGCAGGATCGATTCTGCGACAGCGATGGCATCGTCGGGCTGGAATACAAACAGGTAGGCCCGTGCCAGCAGCATGCGGGTGGCCTGATCCTGCGGCGCTGCCTCGATCGCGGCTTCAAGGTACTCGATCGCCTCAGGTACGTCCCGGCCTTTCGCCAGATAAGCGAGACCCATCAGCGAGTTCAGCTCGGGCGTCGCTTCAGAGATCGTTAGTGCGTTCTGCAGTGACTCGATCAGGCGCGATGCTGCCTTTTCCCTCGATTTCGAGTCATAGGCGGTCGAGAGTTGCTGCGCCCAGTACTGCGCATAGTCCATCCATATCCGGAAATCCCAGGCCATCAGGTAGATGGCCGTCTCGAAGTGTTTGTTCGCGCCATCAAGGTCACCGCGCCGTCCGAGGATCCGTCCAAGTCCGGCTTCTGCATGGGCACGCAACTCATCGTCAGACAGGGCCGCGGTAAACCACTTCTGCGCCGCATCGACGTTTTCCAAACGCAATGCCATATGCGCGAGCGCAAGTTGTGCTTCGGATCGCGACATGTCTGAAACCTGCGGCGAAAAGCCGGGCAGGGCCGTATTGACCGGAACGGTTCGGCTGGAAAAATTCTTCTCAAGGTAGTACAGAAAAAGCGCCTGTTCGAACTCTTCAAGATCAACTGAAAATGCCTGTGAGAAGGCTTCGCCTGGCGGCGTCCCCGTGGAAGCCAGGCGCGCATAGCGTTCGAGCGTTACCGGGAGCGTCAGATCGGCGTCGGGCAGGCTGCGCAGGTAGTGAACCATCAGCCACGACTGGCCATAGAACAAAGCGGCTTCTTCATTGTTCAATGCTGATGTGTCGTCCGTGGTCAGGACTGTCGCGAGCGGCATCCAGCTCATGAAGTTCAGGGTGGCAAGGTGTCCCTGTGGTGCCATGGCAAACTCGAAAGCCTGGTCCCGTACGCGTGAATTCGACAGGTACTCGGCGTTTCCTTCCTCGAACCAGCGCGGGAACCGAATATGACCGGACTGCCTGTTCAGATAGTGCGCGTACTCGTGCAGGATGATCTGAATGCCGCGCGAGCCTGCGGTGTGCTCGATCAGGATGGCATTTTCCCGGAGATCGGACACAAAGTAGCCCGCTGAAAAATCCGGCGCGCCAATACTCACATAGTCTTCGTGATTATCGACCACAAGGATGATCGTCGGCACCCGTGATTCGTAGGTGGGGACTTCGCTCGAGTCACCTAACGACGCGCGCATGACTTCGAGATGCCGCAGCAGTTCAATCGTCTCCTCTTCGTCGAGGACACTCTTGATACGGAAGTTACCGCTGCTAATTTCCTGCCAGTCGCGGTCGGCAAGCGGTACCCCATTGGCGCGGGCAGGCTCAAGGCACAGCGTGCCCAGCAGGAAGATAATGAAGACAGCTGTACGGCTCATTTCCGTGCGTAGTACCACTTCTCGACGAGGTAAAGGACCAGACCAATGACCAGGAGTATTGAGACTTTAACCCAATCGTCGCCCTTGGACTGAGCGACCAGCCAGAGACAGATCACGAGTGCGACTACCGGGATCGTGAAGCCGCCCGGAAGCCGCCATGCTGTCTCCCTGGCTTCAGGTGTTGCCTTACTCCGGATGACCGGCAGCGAGGCAATGCAGATGATGTAGCCCAGGAGGCGCACCACGGAGCTGCCAATCGCAAGGTCGACGAAATTGCTCGACAGCGCAAGGACCAGCGCCATCGCGCCCATGACAATGATGGCGCGGTCCGGTGTCGCGTACTTCGCGTTCACATTCGCAAACCACTGGGGTAGCAGTCGATTCTCAGCCAGCGAGAACAGCAGTCGTGGCGCAGCCAGTATCGACCCGGCCAGGTTGCCACCGATCGAAAACACCGCGGCGAGCGTAATGACCAGGGCCCCTGCCGGGCCGGCCAGTGCTCGCCCGACATCGACCAGGGTTGCATCACCGTATTGCTCGGCGGAGATGACGGACACGAATACCAGCACGATCAGGAAATACAGAAGGCCGGTGCCGATTAGCGTCCGGATGAGCGCGACGGGAATATTGCGGCGTGGCTTGCTGGTTTCGCCTGCGGTTACACCGATGGTCTCAAAGCCAACGTACGCGTAGATCAAAAGCAGGGTCGTGGCGCCGGGATTTGCGATCTCAAAGCCCGAGGGAACGAGCGTTGCACTGGTGACGTGTTGCAGGCCCAGCAAAACGAGCAACATCAGGGGGATAATCTTGAGGAAGGTAAGGACTCCCAGGGTACGTACCCCGTCCTTTACACCCATTACATTCGCCCAGGTGAGGCCCACCGTCACGATTGTGATGATTGCCGTTCGGGCAGCGCTCCGACGCGAAAATGTCGGTAAGGGAGGCAAGGTAGGCAGCCATTACGTTGGCGTTGGCCGCGAACGCCGTCATGCGAGCAAGGAATATCAGCCAGCCGGTGCTGAACCCTGCAAGTGGACCGAATGCGTCAGTCGCATACAGGACCGGCCCGCCGGTTTGCTCGTAGTAACTCGCGAGCTCGGCAAATGTCAGTACGACTGACAAGAAGAGTACGCCGACTACCAGGAACAGCCAGGGGCTGAAGAGGCCGGCGCTGACGGCGATCTTGCCGGGCAAAGCAAAGATTCCGGCGCCGATAACGGAATTGAGGACCAGAAAGGCCGCGCCGAAAAAACCAATGTCGCGTTTCAGGTGGGCCGCGGCATTCATATTGTTCTTCCGGTTCGCGAATCAATCGTGACCCGATACTAACAAATAAACCAATGACTTCCTGTGGACAACCCTAGTGTGCGTTGAGCTTCTTGAACAGGATGTGATCGAGGCTTAGCTTGCCGCCGCCTGCGAACACCAGCGGGAACAACATCGCGATGAACAGGAGCGGGACGCGATAGTTGCCGAATCCCTTGTCCGTAATCGCATAGCCCTTCCACAATTCGCCCAGCGTGTCCCACTGGTCGGGCCAATGCACGCCGGCAATCGCGACGATAGAGAGAATGATCAGGCTGAACGCCCAGAAGCGGGTGAACAGGCCAAGGAGCAGGCCGACCGCTCCCAGCATCTCCGCCCAGGTGGCAAGGAACCAGCTTATCTCGACGGGAATGACGTTAAACGGAAACGGGAAATTGTCCTGGACGTTGGCGAACCAGTTTGTCCCGTTGAACTTCATCAGGCCGGCTTTACCGAATTCCCAGGCCATGAGCAGGCGAATCGGTAACAATCCGACCCAGGCGCCGGCGGGATCCAGTGTGTCAACAATACGATTTCTAAGGTCCACCAGAGCGCTCATAAGTTTCTCCATCAGGTCAGGGCTGCGCGTGCCGGTCAGAATCTCCAGCTGGCGCATTTCCCGCAATGCATCGGCCCCGTGCGCGACCAGTGCGTCGGCGTCGGGATAATTGATCTTGGTGGCGAGAGCGCGCAGCAGCTCCTCGCCGGTCTTGTTGTCCTGATTGAATTCAATGGCATCCAGCAAAGCTGCCGTGATCGCATTGAGTTCCAGAAACCCGACCGAATCGTCGCTGCCGCGATACAGGGCCAGGTAAACAGGTTGTGCTTCGGGTTCGTCGGGCAGGAACTTCGGTGAGATCCGGTTTACCGCGTACCGATAGGCGTACGCCCGCGAAAGCGAGGACTTTGCCGGAATGCCAGCCAGCAGGTCCCCGTTCGGATCTATGCCCTGCAGGTCGATCTCGTCATCCGATACCGCCAGTTCCAGTTCCGCGTACTCGTAGTGCGCGAGTTCCAGCAGAAACGGGTAATCGTCTTCGGCTGCTTCGAATTCGTTCTGCAGGTACGCCAGGAACTCCTGGGGTAGCTCCAGAAAATACGGCGTCTCGGCCTGGTGGTGTTGCATGAACCCGCGAATGAAGCGTCGCCACTGTGCATCCGAGTGGATCTTCCGCATGACCGGGAAGAACGTCGCGAGCAGGTTGTAAAGATTATTGAAGAACAGACTGCGGTAAATCGCCATGCGGCGTGACT
This sequence comes from uncultured Gammaproteobacteria bacterium, assembly GCA_963722775.1. Lineage (GTDB taxonomy): Bacteria > Pseudomonadota > Gammaproteobacteria > Steroidobacterales > Woeseiaceae > UBA1847. Next base: position 259,631 of record CAVROF010000020.1, on the reverse strand, counting down.
CGATACCCTCCGGCGCGGCCACGTGCTCCGGATCACGAATGTGTGCCGCGAACGCGTACTGCTTGTCTTTGAAGGTAGTCGAGTCAGCCATTTGCAGCCTTCCTGCTTTCGGCTGCCATCTGTAGCTGTTTGATGCGGCGCACTTCGTCCAGCAGCTCTTCCATCGGCGGGAAGTTAAAGTCCCGCTCAAGCAGCGTCGGTACCGGGCCATAGAGGCTGTAGGCCTCTTCCAGCAGCGACCAGGCCTGATCGTCGACAGGCGTGCCGTGGGTGTCGATTCGCAGGTCTTCATCTTCGACGAAATGTCCGGCGAGATGGAAGTAGCGAATGCGCTCTGCCGGCATCGCGTGCAGGAACTCACGTGCGTCATAGCGGTGGTTGATGCTGTTAACGACAATGTTATTGATATCGAGCATCAGGTCGCAGTCGGCTTCTTCGATCACGGCCAGCAGGAACTCGCGTTCACTCATCGACGTGTCGATCGGAGCGTAGTAGCTCACATTTTCCAATGCCATGCGCTGTTCGAGAATATCCTGTACGCGGCGCACACGAGCGGCAACATATTTGACGGCTTCCTCGGTAAAGGGAATGGGCATCAGGTCGTAGAGCTGACCGTCATCGCCGCAGTAGCTCAGGTGCTCCGAGTACATGCGGATCTTGTGCTCGGCCATGAAGTCCTTGATGTCGCGAACGAGCTGCTCGTTGAGCGGCGAGGGTGCGCCGATAGACAGCGACAGGCCGTGAATAACGAACGGGTAGCGCTCGGTGAAGAACCGCAGCTTCTTGCCGAGTTTGCCGCCGACGTGAATCCAGTTCTCAGGTGCGACCTCCATGAAGTCGACATCCTTCGGCGGATCAGCCATCAGCTGGTCGGCTATCGGGCGGCGTAAGCCAAGGCCTGCGCCTTGAACCGGGTATTTTGACGGGTGGTCGCTCATAACGTTCCCTAAGACGTCCACAATAATCGTTATCTGATCAGACCATAGGCAGTCCGTATTTATTACAGATGCCGCAGGCGTTCCAGGTATTTGGCCTCGTCGGGAGGCTGGTTGCTGCTCTGGGCGTCCCACAGCGTCTCTGCGAGACATTCGATCATCTCATGCTCGGCGGCGTGCACATCGCCAGATTTGGCGGCGAGGGTCTTGTGTATGGCCGCGATGCCGGCGGGTCGATTGGTCGAAACCTGTTCCCGGATGCCGAGATGCAGACCCATGTGCAGGAACGGGTTGGTCTGTCCGCCATCCGGTGTGTAATCGCGATTCAGGTTGTCGCCCGTGACGTCGCCGTGGTACTCGGGGTGCATCGCGATGACATCCGCGATCTGCGCTTCGAGTGGCGATAGTGGCAACTTGTCACAGTGCTTTTGCCAGGCATCGGCATACATCTGGCGCAGTTCATCTCGGTCCTGGCCGAAGATCATGGAAGTTCCTTTTTCGTGTACTCACACCACTCGATAATCGGGCATTCGCTACACAGCGGTTTGCGCGCCTTGCAGACGTAGCGGCCGTGCAAGATCAGCCAGTGATGTGCGTCCTTCTTGAATTCATCAGGCGTGAGCCGGACGAGTCGCTTCTCGACTTCAAGCGGCGTCTTGCCCCTGGCGATTCCCGTGCGGTTCGATACGCGAAATATATGCGTGTCGACCGCAATTGTCGGTTCGCCAAAAGCGGTATTCAGCACCACGTTGGCCGTCTTGCGTCCGACTCCCGGAAGGGCCTCGAGTTCCGCCCGCGTGCGCGGTACTTCCCCATCGTGTTTTTCAATGAGGATGCGGCAGGTCTTGATGATGTTCTCTGCCTTGCTGTTGAACAGGCCGATCGTGCGTATGTAAGGCTTGAGCCCTTGCACGCCAAGCGCAAGTATTGACTCGGGCGTGTTGGCCACCGGGTAAAGCCTGGCCGTTGCCTTGTTGACGCTGATGTCAGTCGCCTGCGCAGACAGGATTACGGCGATCAGGAGTTCGAACGGATTGACGTATTCGAGTTCGGTCGTAGGCGCCGGCATGCGCTCACGCAACGTACTGTAGATCGCAGTGCGTTTATCCCTGTTCATGAGTTCCTACCGGTTGATCAGTCGTGAGCGTCGTGGCATCGCACTACTACGTGCCTCACGACGTCGCTTGTCGATCGCATTCTTGGCAGCGATAGCCAAAGCCAGGCTGAAGAAAGCACCGGGCGGCAGCATAGCGAGCAGCCAGCCCATTGCCACAAATTCTCGGAATACGCCGATCGCGATAAGGAGCAGCGCAAATCCAGTGCCCATCACGATCCCGTCCACGATGCTGGAGCCAATCGGGTTCCGAGACGCGAAAATTTCGGCGCGCGCGACGATCGCACAGTTAGTGACGATCAGCGGAATGAAAATACCGAGAGAACGATCGAGAGCAGGGAACCACGCTTTGAAAACCAGTTCGGTGCAGGTCACCAGGCTTGCGATGATCAGTACATAGATCGGGATGCGGATTTCCCTGCGTATCCAGCGACGCGTTGCCGATACGAGCCCGTTGGATACGACGAGCACGGCCAGCGTGGCGATGCCAAGGCCAAGGCCGTTGACAAACGTCGAGGTGACGGCGAGCAGCGGACAAAGGCCCAGCAGTTGCACCAGCCCCGGATTCTCGTACCAGAGACCGGTCTTGAAGCGGTCGATAATCGTTGGCGTCGTCATTCGACCACCTCGTCGGCAGCATCCGCAGCTGCGGCGAAAATTACCGCCGAGTTCGCGTTGAAGTACTCCAGGGTTTCTCTGATGGCCTTAACCACGGCGCGCGGCGTTACCGACGCGCCGGTCAGCTGATCGAATTCGCCGCCATCGCGCTTGATCTTCCAGTTGCCGGCCACTGGATCGCCGAGCGAGCGTCCGTCGAACTGCCGGACCCAATCGGTCTTGTTCGATTCGATGCGATCGCCCAGCCCCGGAGTCTCCTGGTGCGCCAGGACATGCACGCCCGTCACCTTGCCATTGATATCGATGCCCACGAGCATCCTGATGGCGCCGGCGTAACCGTCGCGCGCGCTGACGACAAAGAGTGCGGCAACCGGCGATTCACCAGAGTACACGCGGTAAATAATGGCATCGTCAGAGCCAGGTAGCTCATGGGGTGCCGGAATAGTCAGGATGGACTCACTGACGCCACTGTCGAAAAAGAGACCGGACAGCGCGGGCTGCAGGCTCTGCTCGAGCCACGCCTGTTCGTTCGCCGCGATACGTTCGTCGGTGAGCTGGTAGGTGAACGCGACAAGCGCCGTGCAAATGGCCGCAATAGCTGCCAGGGTCAGACCGCTTCTCATGACGTAGTTGTCAGCCATCGGCTTCCACTCCCTCGTCATGACCTACGATATGCGGCCGCGTGAGGTAGTCGATCGCGGGTACGGCCATGTTCATGATCAGGACGGCGAATGCGACCCCGTCGGCGTAGCTGCCCCAGCGGCGGATACACCAGATCAGGAAGCCGATACCGACGCCGTAGATAAATCGACCCTTCGGGCTCGTCGCCGCCGATACCGGATCGGTCGCAATAAAGAACGCACACAGGATTGTCCCACCTGCGAACAGGTGAAAACCGGGACCCGGGCTGGTGCCGGGATCGACGAGGTACATGACCATCGCAGGTCCGAGCAGGCCGACGCCAACGCCGACCGGGATCTGCCAGCGAATGATCTTCTTGATGAGTAACCAGAATCCGCCGATTGCGAGGAAGTTCCCGATCCACTCCCAGCCGCGTCCGCCAAAGTCGCCCATGATCGGGTTGGCCCGTATCTCGGTGGCCGTCGCCATGTTGTTCAGGCCCGCTTTCATGACATCGAGTGCGGTCGCTCGGGTGACGGCGTCGAAACCCAGCGCGTCGGGCAGGTTACCGGTCAGCGTGAACACCAGCGTCTGGACAATTGTCAGGTGCTGGTAATCGATGTCACCCATGCGTGGGGCAACCCACAGGTTCAGGTACATCGGAAAGCTCACGAGAATAACGACATAACCGGCCATTGCCGGGTTAAAGATGTTGAAGCCCAGTCCGCCGTACAGGTGCTTCGCAACCACGACACCAAATAGCGCGCCGGTTGCCGTGACCCACCACGGTGTCAGCGACGGCAGGGCAAACGCGAGCAGGGCGGCCGTGACCAGTGCGCTGTAGTCGGACAGCGCAACCTCGAGCGGACGGCGACGTACCCACATCATGAATGCCTCGCCGGCAAGCGCAAAGATTCCGGCGACGAGCAGGTTAAATATGAAGCCCGGTCCGAAGAACCAGACGTGCGCGATAGCCGCCGGCACGAGCGCCGCAAGGACCTGCAGCATCAACGACGCAACGTTGGCCTGCGGCGACCAGTACGGGGCTTCACGTCGTTCGAACTTCACTTGCGGTCGTCCTTCTTGTCCTGCTGCTTGCGCTTTAGAATCTCCGCGATGGCCGCTGGACCGGCACTCTTCGCCGAGTCTTTCTGGCGAGCAAGTTCAGCCTTGCGCTCCTGCTGTTCCTGTTCCAGCCGCTGGTTGCGTGCCTCGAAACGATGACGTGCGCGCTCGGCTCGTGCCTTCTCATCGGCCAGTTCACGAATACGCCCTTTGGCAATGCGGAAATCAGCTGTAAGCGGAATGTGGCTCGGACACACGAGGTCGCAGCAGCCGCACTCGATACAGTCGATGAGCCCGAATTCGCGCAGCTTTTTTTCGTCGTCGGCGCACGCGTACCAGAACAACTGCTGTGGCAGAAGCTGGACCGGGCATACGACTGCGCAATCGCCACAGCGAATGCAGGGAAGCTCGTCACCTTTAGGTGCCGTATCTGAAATCGCCAGTACGCAGTTGCTTGCTTTGACGAGCGGCACTTCATCGGTCGTGACAGATTTACCGGTCATTGGGCCGCCAATAATCAGGTGCTTCACGCGTTCGGTGTAGCCGCCCGCGAGTGTGATCACTTCCTGGATCGGTGTGCCGATACGAGCGCGAATATTCACGGGCGAGACCACGCCGTCTCCGGTGATCGTGGTTACGCGCGAAATAAGCGGTTCGGATCGCAGTATCCAGTCGTGAATGGCAGCTGCCGTACCGACGTTCTGGACAATGCAACCAACATCCGTTGGCAGGCCGCCACTCGGCACTTCGCGATTCGTCACCAGTTGCACGAGCTGGTCCTCGCCGCCGGAAGGATAGATGGTCGGCACCTGCTTTAGCACGATGCGGTCATCGTCCAGTTCGCTGAGCGCTTCGCCAAGGCGCGTTATCGCTTCAGGCTTGTCGCTCTCGACGGCGACGTAGCAAACGTTGATCTGCAACGCATGCATCAACACCTGTGCGCCACTGAGTATCTCTGGTGCGCGCTCGCGCATCAGTACATCATCACAGCTGATGTACGGCTCGCATTCGACGCCGTTCAAAATAAGGTATTCAGTATCGCAGGTACGGGCTTGCATCAGTTTCTGCGCCGTCGGAAATACGGCGCCGCCGAGTCCGACGATGCCGCCATCGAGAATGCGCAGCAACAGGTCGGCCGGAGCTTGTGACCGGTAATCCGTTATCGCCGAGCTCGGCACCGCTGCATCCTTACCGTCGCACTCGATCACGATGCAGGGCGCCTTGTCGCCATGCCGTCGGGACACAGGCCACAGTTCGATCGCCACAACAGTGCCCGACGACGACGCGTGCACAGGGGCGCCGAGTTCTCCGTCCGGTTCGGCGATCAACTGTCCCTTGAGCACGTAGTCGCCAACTCCAACGACCGGCTGGGCCGGCTCCCCGACGTGTTGCTCGATCGGGAGGACCAGTTGCGATGGGACGGGTACCTCCAGAATTGGCTGAGTCGTGGACGCCTGTTTGTGCCCCTGCAGGCGCAACCCGCCATGCAGTTTGCCGAGATCATAGGTTGGCGCACTCACGACAATGGTCTCATCGTGATGCAGTCCACGGGACAGGGCGCGACGCACAGTTCGCAGCCCGTGCACTCGCTTTCAATGACCGTGTGCATGAACTGGTGTGCACCGACGATCGCATCGACCGGGCAGGCATTACGGCAGTGGTAGCAACCGATGCACGCAGCCTCGTCAATGACGGCGACCGCCGGCACGACGCTCTCGGCCAGAGGTATGGCCTCCTTGCCGAGGAGTCGTGCCAGCCGGCGAATCGTGTCATCACCACCGGGCGGGCACAGGTTGATTGTGGCGGAACCCTCGACAACGGCCGCCGCGTAGGGCCGGCAGCCTGGATAACCGCACTGGGCGCACTGGGTTTGCGGCAACAGGTCATTGACCTGGTCCACGAGGTCGCCAGCGGCTGGCGGCAGGCGACCGGAGGCAAAGCTCAGCGCAAGGCCCGCGATGAGCGCTATTGAGGCGATTGTGAGTATGGCGATCCACATACGGGGGCATCAGGGCCGTGCCATGCCCGAGAAGCCCATGAAGGCCAGCGACATGATGCCGGCCGTCATCAGGGCGATGGCGGTTCCCCGAAAGGGCGCGGGAATGTCAGCGGCTTCCAGCCGTTCTCGAATAGCGGCAAACATGACGAGGACAAGCGCGAACCCGACCGATGCGCCGAAGCCGTAGAAGACCGATTGCACGAAGCCCTTGGATTGCTGCACGTTCAGCAGTGCCACTCCAAGAACCGCACAGTTGGTCGCTATCAAGGGGATGTAGATGCCCAGTACCTGGTCGAGCAGCGGGCTCATGCGGCGCACCATGATTTCGGTGAACTGCACACTGGCCGCAATGACGAGAATAAAGCCGAGCGTGCGCAGGTATTCGAGATCGAGCGGGACCAGCACATACTCATGCAGCAGGTAGGCGGTTGCGGAGGACAAGGTGAGGACGAAGGCCGTTGCCAGCGACATACCCATTGCCGCCTCCAGATTGCGCGACACGCCGAGGAACGGGCAAAGCCCCAGGAATCGCACGAGTACGAAGTTGTTCACCAGTACCGTGCTGATGAGAATGACGAAGAGTTCGGTCATTCTTCTATTGTACGGGTTACAGCGCGGGGTCGACTACTTGACGCGCATGCCGGGTTTTGCACCCTCATCGGGTGACAGCAGGAAAATATCCTCGCCTCCCGGGCCCGCCGCAAGCACCATGCCTTCCGATACGCCGAAGCGCATTTTACGCGGTGCGAGGTTGGCAACGACGATCACATGGCGGCCAATGAGCGTAGCGGGGTCGTAAGCCGCCTTGATGCCGGCAAATACCTGGCGCTGGCTGTCGCCGACATCGAGCGTCAGGGCCAACAGCTTATCCGCGCCCTCGACAGGCTCGGCCTTTTCGATCTTCGCGATCCGCAGGTCAACCTTCGCGAAATCGTCGATACTGATGTAATCGTCTTTCTGTTCTATATCAGCCACAGGCGTGCTCTCTTTTGACTGTTCCACCATGCGCGCTACCTGGTCGCCTTCGACCCGGGTGAGCAGTGGTTTGAATTTGGACAGGGTTGCGCCGAGCAACGGCGAGGAGGCGTCCTGCCAATGCCATTCGTCTTCTTTCAGGAAGGCGCGGGCGCCGCTTGCAACCCCGGGAATGACCGGCGACAGGTAGACCATGAGGCTGCGGAACATGTTGATACCCTGCGTACAGACCAGCTGCACTTCAGGCAGCTGGCTCTCGTTCTTCGCCATGACCCAGGGTTTGTGCTCGTCGATGTAGCGATTGGCTTTGTCTGCCAGTGCCATAACCAGGCGCATTGCCTTCGAGTATTCGCGTTTCTCGTAATGCTGCGCGATCACCTCTGATGCGTCGGCGATCTCTGCGAACAGTGCTTCGTCTGCGAGTGTGTCGGCCAGTTTCCCGTCAAAACGCTTGTTGATGAAGCCGGCACAACGGCTGGCAATATTCACGAGCTTGCCGACCAGGTCCGAGTTCACCCGCGCAATGAAGTCGTCGAGGTTGAGGTCGATATCTTCGATCGTCGGGCCGAGTTTTGCCGCGTAGTAGTAGCGCAGGACTTCCGGGTTAAGGTTGTCGAGGTAGGTGCGAGCCTTGATAAACGTCCCGCGCGACTTCGACATCTTCTGTCCGTCAACGGTCAGGAAGCCATGGGCATAGACACTCGTCGGAGTTCGGAAGCCCGAGCCCTCGAGCACGGCCGGCCAGAACAGCGTGTGGAAATACATGATGTCCTTGCCGATGAAATGGTAAAGCTCAGCATCACTGTCGACCTTCCAGTAGTCGTCGAATTCAAGCCCTGCAGTGCGATCGCACAGGTGCTTGAAGCTCGCCATGTAGCCAACCGGCGCATCGAGCCAGACATAGAAATACTTGTCTTCGGTGCCGGGAATGCGGAATCCGAAGTAGGGCGCATCTCGGGAGATGTCCCAATCCTGCAGGCCGGCATCGAACCATTCGTCGAGCTTGGCGACGACGTTCTTGTCGAGTTTCGCGACGGTCATCCAATTGCGAAGCCGCTCCTCATACTCACTGAGCTTGAAAAAATAATGTTCCGACTCACGCTTGACCGGCGTTGTGCCGGACAGCACAGACTTGGGATCGAGGAGATCCTCAGGTGCGTAAGTTGCGCCGCATACTTCACAGGCATCGCCGTACTGGTCCTCGCTCTTGCAGCGCGGGCAGGTGCCTTTCACGAAACGGTCCGGCAGAAACAGGCCTTCCTTTTCGTCGTAGGACTGCTCGATCGTCCGCGTGTAGATGTCGCCGCTGTCATGCAGGGCCTGGTACATGCGGCCGACGATCTCCTCATTCTCCGGCGAGTGCGTCGTGTGGTAGTTGTCGAACTCAATGCCGAAATCGGCGAAATCGCTGACGAACTCCTTCGAATAACCCTCCGTCAGCTCCTCGGGCGTGATGCCGAGCTCGCGTGCCTTGAGCATGATGGGTGTCCCATGCGAATCCGACGCACACACATAAATACAGTCATGGCCGCGGAGTTTCTGGAACCTGACCCAGATGTCGGTCTGGATATACTCGACGAGATGCCCCATATGCGGTGAGCCATTCGCATACGGCAGGGCACTGGTTACGAGGATTTTTCGTGGGCTGTCTGACATGGGGCGCGATTATGCCAGTATTTGGCCAAAAAGGCCTACGGATTCGGGCCTGAAGGCCCTCCTACTCTTGTTCGTCTTTGACTTTGTCGAACATGTGCTTGTTGTTGGCCTGCAGGTAGGCCTCATTGCCCGAAACCCAGCCTTTTTCAACGAGGTTCATGAGTGCTTTGTCCATGGACACCATGCCCGCCGAACCGCCACTCTGGATGGCTGTTTCCAGTTGGTCGAGCTTGCCCTGACGAATCAGGTTAGCAACCGCCGAGGTGTTGATCATGATTTCGAGTGCCGCGGCTCGACCTGGCTTGTGAATTGTCGGCAACAGCTGCTGGGATACGACGCCGCGGAGCGAGGTTGAGATCATCGTACGAATGTGTGACTGCTTGTCGGCCGGGAAGGAGTTGATGATGCGATCGACCGTCTGAGCGGCACCATTCGTGTGCAATGTACCCATGACGAGAATACCCATCTCAGCGGCCGTTACCGCGATGCTGATCGTCTCCAGGTCGCGCATTTCGCCAACAAGGATCACGTCTGGGTCTTCGCGCAGTGCAGAGTACAGTGCTTCCGCGAAATTCGGACTGTGTACGCCGACCTCCCGCTGGCTAATCAGGCAGCCTTTCGCCTTGTGCACGAATTCAATGGGGTCCTCGATCGTCAGGATGTGGCCTTTCATGCGCCGGTTCATCTCGTCGATCATGGCAGCCAGCGTCGTCGACTTGCCTGACCCGGTTTTGCCGGTAACGAGGATCATGCCCGAGGTGTGCTTGCAGAGCTGGTGCACGACCTTCGGCATGTTCAGCTCTTCGAGCGACATCGCCTTCGACGGAATCGCCCTGAAGATCGCGCCGACGCCGTTCAGGTGCCGGAACGCATTGACGCGAAAACGTGATATGTCGGGTATCTCGTAGGCGAAGTCCGCTGCATCTTCGCGTTCGAATGTGGCCTGCGCCACGCCGTCCATGATTTCGAAGACAGCGTCGTGCACGAACTCAACAGTGAGTGCCTGATCCATCAGGTTCTTGAGCCCACCATGCACGCGTACGCGCGGCGGATCGCCGGACAGGAAGTGCAGGTCCGACGCATTTTGCTGCAGTGCCGCTTGCAGGAACTGGTCCATTTTCTTCATGGCATCAGACCCCTGAACCGTCGCCGATATCGATCGTCGGGAACATGTCGGTGTCCGTTACGAAGCGCTGGAACTTCTTCTTTTCATTGGCAAAACGGATGGCGTCGTCGGGGTCGACTTCCTTGGCATTGATTGCGTCAAGGAGAGCCTGATCCATGACCTGCATCCCGAGGTCTTTACCGGTCTGCAGCTGTGACGCGATCTGGTGTGTCTGGTCGGTCGTGATCAGCTTGGCGATGGCGCGATTGTTAACCAGGATCTCGAGAACAGCGCGGCGGCCGCGGCCATCCGGTGTCTTTACCAGTACCTGCGTCACGACGGCCTTCAGGCTCATGGCGAGGAAGCCCTTGGTCTGCTCGCGTAATTCGCCGGGCAGGGCGTCGATAATACGGTCGATAGTCTTCACTGCGCCGGTTGTATGCAGTGTGCCGAGCACGAGGTGGCCGGTTTCCGCGGCCGTCATGGCCATCGAGATCGTCTCCGCATCACGCAATTCGCCAACGAGAATAACGTCGGGGTCTTCGCGCATCGCCGAACGCACGCCGTCGGCGAAACTCACGACATGCGTGCCGACTTCACGCTGGATGACCTGACTCTGTTTGCTCGGGTGTACAAACTCGATCGGGTCTTCGAGGCTGATGATGTTGAGGTTTCGCGTTTCGTTGAGGTGGTCGATCATCGCCGCCAGCGTTGTCGACTTACCCGTTCCCGTACTGCCTGTGACCAGCACCATGCCCTGGTGGTAGTCGCAAAATTCCTTGAGCACCTGCGGTACGTTTAGCGCGTCGAGCTTGGGTACCTCCCCGGGAATATACCGGAACACGGCACCCATGCCCGTGGCTTTGCGGAAGACATTCACACGAAACCGGTCGCTCTCGTCACCCACGTAGGAGAAATCCAGGTCGTGTCCCGCTATCAGGCGTTCCTGCTGCTTGTTGGTAAGGATCTCGTACAGGTAGGCTTCGAGCTCAGTATCGGTCAACTCGCGAAACTTGATCGGCATCAGGTCGCCGTTCATGCGCAGCATCGGCGGGACACCGACAGCGAGATGAATGTCGGAACAGCCCTGCGCGAGGCCCAATTTGAGGAATGAGTCTATACGTGCCATGTCTGGGCTCAGAGTCTAACGGTATCGAGCGCGTCTGTAAGCTCTTCCATCGATTGGTAGCGCTTGGTCTTGTCGACAGACATGGCCTTAATGATGATCGCAGCGAAGTCATCGGGCAGGTCGGGGTTAACTTCCTGGCAGCCCTTCGCCTTACCCTGGACGTGCTGGTACATAACGGACATGTGGTCGCCGCGGCTGTAGGGCGGTATGCCAGTGCACATTTCGTACATGATAACGCCGATACTGTAGACGTCCGCGGTTTCGTCGACTTTCTTGCCGAGAATCTGTTCGGGTGCCATGTATTTCGGCGAGCCGATGACGTAACCCGTTTTGGTCAGCTGCGTGTCACCGCTGCTGGCCGCTGCCGCGACGCCGAAGTCCACGATCTTGAGCAGGCCTTCTTCGTTGACCAGGATGTTGGCCGGCTTCAGGTCGCGGTGAATGACGCCAGCCTGGTGCGCCACGGTCATGCCCGTCGCCATGTCGCGGGAGTATCGCAGTGCCTTGTCCAGGGGCATGGGTTTGCTGTCCGGCATTTCGCCCGACAGCGTATGCGACGGGAAGTACTCCATCGAGATGGCGTAGGCGCCGTGAAGGTGCAGGAAGTCATAAATTCGAATGACGTTGCGGTGTGTAATCTTGCGCGAATAGCGCAGTTCGTGAACAAAGCGCTTCATCATCTCTTCGTCAGATGACACGTTCGGGTTCAGGAACTTGAGAATGAGCTGTTCGTCGACGACCTCATCTTCCATCAGCAGCACGGTACCGAATGCACCTTTACCGATCTTCTCAATGTAACGGTAGCGGCCTTCGATGACGTCGCCCGGGTTCAGCTTGGAGATGTCGAGCATCGGTTCACCAACCGCTGCGGGGGAGGCTGGCGTAGCCGGAACGATATCGCCGTCCCCGTCCGCCTGCGCAACGGCGCTTTCTTCCTTGGCCTTCTGCAGCAGCTTCTCGAGATCCTCGTTGTCGACGAGCATCGTCTTGGTGTTTGCTGCAATCTTCTCCGCCCGAGCGTTCTGTTCCATGACCGTCGGCGAGAAGCGGTCGTCAAGATCCTTGAGTGCCTTGTCGGCCGCATTGATGATTGTTACGTCCTCGGACTGCTTGATCTTCTTGAACAGGTTGCGAATTGTCTCGGCCTGGGAATCGTTCGACAGGTGCGAGATTGCCTTGATAGCCTCAAGCTGAACTTCGCGCTCCGAGCGCTCCAGCATCGGCAGGATCTTGGCGATCTGCTTGTACGAACCGAGTTTGCCGATTGCGCGGATCAGCACGGCGTCCGTCTTGGAGTCCTGGCCGAGCATACCTTCGAGTTTTGGTAGCACCTTGGTGCTGCCGATTTTCGACAGCGCATCGATGGCGCGTTCACGTACCCACCAGTCTGAATCGTCGGTAGCCTTGATCAGGTGATCTTCTGCCCGATCGCTCTTGGTCGCATTCAGAATTTCGATCGCTGTACGACGAATCTCTTCGTCTTCGGAAGCGATGAGACTGACCACTGAATCGACAACCCTCGGGCCGCCGATCTCCGCCAGTGCGTCGCCGGCGCGTGAACGGACCCACCAGTCGTCGTCCTTGATGGCGTTGAGCAAATCCTTGACCGACGACTCGTCGCCGATTTCGTTCAAAACTTCGACAGCGGCGCGGCGTGCGTACTCGGACTCGTCCTTCAGTGCGTTGACGAGATGTTTGACCGTGTCGGGGTGCTTGGCCCGGATCAGAACGTCCACCGCCTTGCCCTGGACGTCGAGGTCCGGATCAGTGAGGACTGCCGCGACCTTCTCGATATTGATGTTGCCCCCTCGAGAGCCAAGGGCGCCGAGCGCTGCGCCGCGCACCATCTTGTTCGGGTCCTTGAGCTGCATCTCCAGTGCCTGGTTGATCTCGGGCTTGTCGAACTTGGCGAGCAACTGCATCAGGTGGATCTTGATGACCGGATCCTTGCCGCCCATGCGCGCGATGAGGTCGCCGACCATTTCCGGCCTGATCGTTTCCTGGATGATCCTGAAGATCGCGGCCGTTTCCTTGGGCTCGCAGTCGTAAGCGCGTTGCAGGAGTTCGTGAACTGACAGGTCCTGCTTGTGGACCCTGAGGACCTCGATCAGCGCGGCTTTCGAGACTTCCTCGTCTTCGAAGAAATTGAGCAGGCTGTTCGCGTTGTAGTCGGTGCTGCTGGACAGGGCCCAGGCGGTCCCGGACACGACCCGCTCGTTGCCGTCGGCGAGGCCTTCGCGATACATGTCGAGGTTCTTGTCGTTGACGAGAGAGCCCAGGATATCGACGAGCACCATCGTATGGGTCTTGTCTGATAAAGCGAGGGCATCAATGATCTTGGGCACGGCCTTGTTGCCGGCTTTCTTGAGCTTGTCGACGAGTTTCTGCGCATTAGGCGAGGCCGGATCGGCCTCAGCGATCAGCTGCGACAGCACCTGGTCGGAGCGGAATGACGCGAGGAAACTCACCGCCGCAACCCTGCGCCGGCTGAATCTGCCAGTGATTTAAGTACTATTGCCAAACTCTGGTTCGCTCTTGCCCTAAGCGTCGACGCGGCATTATGCCACATAGCGTTGCGCACATTGCCCGCCAATGCTGGCTTTCAGCCAATACAGGCCATTACAATGTGCCCCCGATTCACCGGCCGTAGCCGGAACCTCATGGGGAAATTTTACCTAATGCAGACGTGCGAAGTGTGACGGTGTCAACAAAATCTGAAGCCAGCAAGTTATTAGATTCTATCGACTTATCAGTAGTGGGTCGCCCCTTGGGCGAGGTCGCGAAGATTCGTGATCTCAGCGAAGACGGTGGCGTACTCAGCGCGACTATCGAGCTCGGGTTTCCCTGCGAAAGTGCGCACAGCGCAATTCGGGAGGAGATTGCGGCCGCGGTTAGCGCGAAATTGGGTCTGCAGCCTGGTGAAATCAAGCTGACGACGCGCATAACGCGCCATGCCGTGCAGCGGAATCTCAAGCCCATTGACGGCGTCAGGAACGTGATTGCCGTGGCATCGGGCAAGGGCGGTGTCGGCAAATCGACCGTATCGGCCAACCTGGCGCTCGCGCTCTCCGCGGAAGGCGCGTCGGTCGGGGTACTCGATGCCGACATTTACGGACCGAGCCAGCCCCAGATGCTGGGGATTGTCGGCCAGGTGCCGGACAGCAAGGATGGCAAGACGATGTTGCCACTGCGTGCGCATGGCCTGCAGATCATGTCGATGGGGGCACTCGTCGACGCTGATCAGCCCATGGTATGGAGAGGCCCGATGGTCACGTCGGCCCTGACGCAGCTCGCTACCCAGACGAACTGGGAGGACCTCGACTACCTGATCGTTGATATGCCGCCCGGCACTGGCGACATTCAGCTCACGCTATCGCAACAGATACCGGTCGCCGGCTCTGTGATCGTTACGACCCCGCAGAACATTGCCACGCTCGATGCGCGCAAGGGTCTTGCGATGTTCCGCAAGGTGGCGATACCCGTGCTGGGCGTCATCGAGAACATGGCCACGCATATTTGTTCGAACTGCGGTCAAGAAGACGCAATTTTCGGCGCCGGTGGCGCAGACAAGATCGTCGCTGACTTCGACGTGCCGCTGCTGGGTCGCCTGCCGCTGGACGGGCGTATACGCGAACAGACGGACTCAGGCAGGCCAACCATGGTCGCCGAGCCGGACTCGGCCATCGCGCAGGCCTATCGGCAAGCTGCCTGGAACGTCGGTGCTGCTCTGGCTGCCGAGCGCGTCGACCATAGCGCAAAGTTTGGCAACATCGTTGTCGAGCCAGCTAAATGAGCATCAAGTCCGACCGCTGGATCCGCCGCATGGCCGGCGAACACGGCATGATCGAGCCGTTCGAACCAGGGCAGGTCAGGGAGAACGAGCAGGGACGAATTGTCAGCTACGGCACATCGAGTTACGGCTACGATGTCCGCTGTTCCGACGAATTCAAGATCTTCACAAACATCAACTCGGCCATCGTCGACCCGAAGTCGTTCGATGAGTCCAGCTTTGTCGATTTGAAAAGCGATGTCTGTGTCATTCCGCCCAATTCTTTCGCGCTGGCCCGCACGGTCGAGTTCTTCCGTATTCCCCGCACGGTACTAACGATCTGCCTCGGCAAATCGACGTACGCGCGCTGTGGGATTATCGTGAACGTGACGCCGCTCGAGCCTGAATGGGAAGGGCATGTCACGCTGGAGTTCTCCAATACGACGCCGCTGCCGGCCAAAATTTATGCGAACGAGGGCGTGGCACAGATGCTGTTCCTCGAGTCCGATGAAGCCTGTGAGACGTCCTACAAGGATCGTGATGGCAAATACCAGGGCCAGACCGGGGTGACCTTGCCAAAAGCGTGATCAAGTCGAGAAAGTCCGAATAAGTGATTGATATTGATTGTATTTATCGGTCTCTTTCTGGCTGTGCAAGTTTCACCGGCTGCAGCAGGACGTGCCCTGTTGTATCGGTGGGCACTTCACGTCGCCGTATGAACAATAGACACAGCAATCGCCCGGCAAGGGCTTGAGCAAGGCCCCGCAGCCCTCGCAGTCATAGTAGAACTGGCAGGCATTGGTTGGCATCAGGTTCTTTGACCGATGGCCACACTCAGGACAGGTGAGTGTCGAGTAGGCTTCAATGACAGGATCTTCTGTCACTGCTCGTTTCGAACTGTGGCCGGGAAGCCCACATCTGTCGATGCCTGGCCAATCGCGGCAGCTGTTGTCGCGCTTGAGTCAAACGTTACTATTGCCGACCTGTCGTCGAGACTGACTTCCACCTGTTTAACCCCATCGACACGCTCCATCGCTTTGCGCACGGCAATGGGGCAGGTCGCACAGGTCATTTTCTGGACATCGAATGTAACGGTTAGCTCGTTGTCTGAAGCCAGCGACGTGCCGGATGTCAAAACGAGCATGGCCAAAGCGGCCCAAACGATCTTCATGATTCACTCCTCAATAGAACAGCGGCGCCCACAGATCCGTTGTCAATGAAATAACGACCAGCAGTGTTGCGGTCCAAAGCGCAACTTTGACAACACGGTTGGATCCTGGCGTCGCACAGGACTCTTCCTCGCAGGATCGTTTCGTCTTGACGTACACCTGCCAAAAGCCAAACGTGAGAAAACCAACTGCCAATGTCACGAATACCGGTTGATAGGCTTTAAGAGCCGAGAGACTTCCAATCCAGGCACCGCTGGCGCCGAGCATTATCAACAACAACGGCCCAATACAGCACGAGGACGCAAGCAACGCGCCGACAATGCCACCGGCGGCGGCTACCTGTTGCCTGCGGTTCTGATTTGGCGAAACATCGTTGCTCATGCCTTTAGACTATTGCGCGGCGGGCTGCCAGCTCCGCTTCATGACGAAACCGAGCAACAGGGTGGCGACCGCAGTCACGATGCTGACGGGTACGTTCCCTTCCATTAACAGCAGGGCCAGAGAAACCAGGAATGTCACTGCAACGATCGCCGCCCCGGCGAATCGGGTCTTCGTGAACACCAGGAGCAAACCACCGAGTAGCTGCACTGATCCGAAGGCGATGAGAATGGGGTCGGAGAAACCGTATTTGCCGAAGAAGTTAACGTCTTGTGGCATCAACAGGATCTTGGTGATACCGGACGACACCGCCAGCAAGGTGAGTATTGCCAAAATGCCGATAGAAACAGCCTTCACTCCAATTCCTTGGGGTTTGGCCCGAATCGGTTGTTACCCGGCGTGCTGTCGAACACCATGAGTACCAGGAACCAGATAGCCCCGACGAGTGGAATGAGGCAAATCAGGATCCACCAGCCGCTGCGGTCGGTGTCATGCAGCCGGCGCACCGAAACCGACAGCGAGGGAATGAACAGGCCGATCGCGAGAATAGCGCTGACCAGGCCAAAACCGGATTGTGGGTCGTAACTACCTACACCCACGTCGATCAGCGTAGCCGCGATAGCGAAAAGAATATAAAAGAGGGCGAAGAACCAGTACTCGCTCCGCTGCGAGCGTCCGTCGAACTGTGCATACTTCTTGAGGGCCATCAGAAACCAGCTCATAGTTTTCTCCAGTCTTAGTACGATCGAATGACAGGGTCCGCGGCGCGTTTGCCGTCGATTATCGCCTCACCGTTGCTAAACACTACGCGTCCGGAGCCGACCAATCCAGCCGCCTCAGGGTAAATCCGGTGCTCGACAGCCTGTACGCGGGTCTGCAACGCGTCAGCGGTCTCTCCCGGATTGATTCGCAGCCGCCCTTGCAGGATGCGTGGGCCGCCGTCGAGTTCTTCGGTGACAAAGTGCACCGTACTCCCATGCCATTCATCGCCCGCATCCAGAGCACGCTGGTGGGTATTGAGCCCCGGGTATTTTGGCAGCAGGGCCGGGTGGATATTGAGAATCCTGCCGGCATAGTGTTCGACAAACGCCGGACTCAGTATGCGCATAAAGCCGGCAAGAATGAGTAGTTCGGGGTCATAGCGATCAAGTTCGGCTGCTAACTGCGCGATCGAACGACTCGCGATCCGGGTAGTCTCCATGCCGGATGCACGATGTCGGGATGCCGGCTTTCTCCGCGCGTTCCAGGCCGAACGCGTCGGGCCTGTTGCTGAACACCACGCACAGTTCGAGATCGAGGTCGCCTGACTCAACGGCATCGATGAAAGCCTGCAGGTTGGTCCCCGATCCGGAGATCAGGATCGCGGTTCGGCAGGTCATCAGACGTACTGCACTTCCTGGTTGCCAGGAATGACGGTACCCAACTGCCAGGCGTGTTCGCCGTTTGCGTTCAGAATGTCGATCGCGTCGGGCGCCTGGGCCGGATTCACGACGACGACCATACCGACACCGCAATTGAAGGTTCGGCGCATCTCGGCGGTTTCAATGTTGCCCTGCTGCTGCAGGAAGTCGAACACGGACCCCTGTTCCCAGGACGTCGTATCGATCGCAACACCCAGGTCGCCATGCAATACGCGAGGAATGTTCTCAGTGATGCCACCGCCGGTAATATGCGCAAGCCCGTTCACCGTGACCTGTTCCATGAGCGCGAGGACAGACTTGACGTAAATACGCGTCGGCGCGAGGAGCCGTTCTGCGGCCGGAACCCCGTCGATTTGCGCATCACCTGCACGATCGAGCACTTTGCGAATGAGCGAATAGCCATTCGAATGCGGCCCGCTCGATGCGATTCCAATCACAACATCGCCCGCGCAAATGGCGCTGCCATCGATCATCTCGCTCCGCTCAACGGCGCCGACCGTGAAGCCGGCGAGGTCGTATTCGCCGGGCGCATACATGTCCGGCATTTCAGCGGTTTCGCCGCCCACCAGGGCCGCGCCCGCCTGCAGACAGCCCTCAGCGATACCCGCAATGACATCGCAGGCGACATCGTTATCCAGCTTGCCGCAGGCGAAGTAGTCGAGGAAAAACAGCGGCTCCGCGCCCTGCACCAGTACGTCGTTGACACACATGGCGACGAGGTCGATGCCGATCGTGTTGTGAACGCCCAGATGCTGAGCCAGCATGAGCTTGGTGCCGACGCCGTCGGTCCCGGAAACGAGGACGGGTTCGTTGTACTTGCCGGGTGGCAGCGCGAATAATCCACCAAAACCACCGATGCCCGCGAGGACCTCGGGGCGGCGAGTGCGCTGCACAAGCGGCTTGATGCGCTCGACGAGTTCGTTGCCTGCATCAATATCGACGCCGGCATCTTTATACGTAAGTGGTTTATTGCTCATTGTGGGGTGGCATACTCCGGGAGGGCGATATAATAGTGCTTAGGGCCAACCGGGGAAACCACCCTTGTGAAATCTTGTTGTTCAAAATTGGTCGGCTGGTGCCGGCGAGCTTTCTTCCTGTCGCTGGTATTGCTGAGCATACCGGCATCTGCCGTCGAGGTGCCGACGCTGTATACGGCCGAAGTGCCCCTCAATCAAGAAGCAAAAAATCCGCGGGCGGATGCCTATGAGGCAGCGTTGAGAGAGATTCTCTTGCGCGTTTCGGGCTCGGATCTTGCCCTCAACGCGGGCTTTGTCGAGGAGTTGTTCCCGAATCCGGCGTCATATGTCATGCAGTTTCGCTCCGGTGCCGATGACACGCTCTGGGTGTCGTTTGACGGTCAGGCGATCGAGCAGACGCTGCGCAACGCCGGGCAAACTGTCTGGGGCGCGGAGCGACCATTGACGCTGGTCTGGCTCGCCGTCGACTGGGGACAGGGCGAGCGGGAGATTGTCGCGGCTGATGATCCTGACCGTACCCGGTACCAATCCCGTTCGATCGATCGGAATCGACGGGTGCGCGAACGCGTGCTGGATATCGCCGAACGGCGTGGCCTGCCGTTGGTCTTCCCACTGCTGGACACCACGGATCTGCAGATGGTCACGTATACCGATATTTGGGGCGGATTCGACGAGATGATCCTCAACGCGTCGAAGCGTTATGACGCGAATTCGATCCTGATTGGTCGTATCCGGGCATCGTCGGGGCAGAGCGGGCGCTGGACTTACTATTTCAGCGGTGCCGAGTCGTCGCTGACCGGCACGCCGGAGGCCGTGGTTGGCCAGATAGCGGACCTGTTGGCGAGCGAATTCGCCATCGGCGGTGATACGCCGATCGAGACGGTAGCACTGAGTATTTCCGGAATCGTCTCCGTCGATGCGTATGGATCGGTTCACGACCTGCTGGATGACGTGGGGCTCATCGACAACTTCACCGTCACCGAGGTTGCCGGTGACCGCGTGAGTTACCGGGTTGACGTCCGCGGCGGCGCGGATCGACTGAGGCGTGCGCTGCGCTTTGGCGGTCTCGTAGAGACGGCGTCCGATGATCCGCTGCAGCCAGTAACTGCACTTGAGTTTTTCTACGAAAACTGAGACCGATCGGGATGTCATTAAGCTGGTTACCCAACGCGATCTCTTTGCTGCGCATAGCACTCATCGCGCCCATCCTGATACTCATCCTGCAGGGCGATCTCGGCTGGGCCCTGGCGCTGTTCCTGATCGCGGGATTCTCGGACGGGCTCGATGGCTACCTTGCTGTGCGTTTCGGCTGGACTACGCGCCTGGGTGGACTGCTGGACCCGGCTGCCGACAAGCTGCTGATCACGGGTATGTTTATCACCCTGGCTTTTACGCAACATATCCCGGTCTGGCTGGCTGTCATCGTAATATTGCGTGATGTCGTGATCGTTGGCGGCGCCATGGCGTACAATTTCCTGGTCAAGCCTGTACCCGGAGAGCCGACGCGTATCAGCAAGCTGAATACCGCGCTGCAGATGTTGTTCGTGCTGTTCGTATTAAGTCGCGCGGGATTCAATTGGCCGGACAAGATTACAATTACCGTATTAGGTGCTTCAATTCTCGCCACCGTGGTCATCAGTGGCGTCGATTACGTATGGTCCTGGTCGCGCCGCGCCCGGGCAGGTGAATGATATGCAGACAGACTTGAGGCTTAACTGGTTGATCGCCGTGGCACTGACCGGGTGGTTGTTATACCTGCTCGCGCCCGTGCTGACGCCGTTCGTCGCGGCGGCGCTGCTCGCCTACATGGGTGACCCGCTTGCGGATCGGCTGCAGAAGCTGAAAATGCCGCGCACGCTGGCGGTTGCAGCCGTCTTTCTGATCACGTTTGTCATCCTGGCCTTGCTCATACTCCTGATAGGACCGTTGATCAGTTCACAAGTCGGCGCGCTGTTCGATGCGCTGCCAGAGATTGCGCAGCGGGTCGAACAGGTGTGGCTGCCAACAATCCTCGGCTGGTTGAATATTGAATCGGGAGCGGACGTGGGTGTCGGTCCGTTCCTCTCGAAGTATGGCGAGATGTTTGGCAGCTGGAGTGGCAAGGTACTGCTGTCGGTGACGAAATCGGGGGGTGCACTGGCGGCCGCGGTGCTGAGCCTGTTCCTGATACCGATTATCACTTTCTACATGCTGCGTGACTGGGACGTGATCATGGCGCACCTCGGCGCGCTGGTGCCCGACAGCCAGCGTGAGACGGTCTTCAAGCTCGCGCGCGAATCAGACGATGTTCTGGGTGCGTTCTTACGCGGTCAGTTGCTCGTCATGCTGGCGCTCGCTGTTATTTATTCGGTGGGCCTGAGTATTGTCGGCCTGAAGTTCGCGATCGCGATTGGTGTCGTGGCCGGTCTCGTGAGTTTCGTGCCATATCTTGGCTTTGTATTCGGTATCGGCATGGCGGGCATGACGGTTGTGCTTGAGCCGGATCCTCTGTGGCAGCTCGTTGGTGTTGTTGCAACATTCTCGATAGCGCAGTTCATCGAGGGCTCGGTGCTCACGCCCAAGCTGGTTGGCGACAAGATCGGCCTGCATCCGGTCATCGTCATCTTTGCGGTAGCGGCTGGGGGCCAGCTGTTTGGTTTCTTTGGCATCCTCCTGGCGCTGCCGGCCGCAGCCGTGCTGTCGGTACTGGTGCGCTTCGCGTTTTACCGCTACCTCAAGGAACATCCTGAGGCCAGGGTAGAAATCGAACTCGAATGAGCCAGCTCGTACTCCCACTTCGCCTCGCTGACCATGCCGTGTTTGCGAGTTTCCTTGACGACGGCAACGAAACGCTGGTGGCGACGTTGGCCGACATTGCTGCGGGCAACGGCGGGCAGGGTTGCTGGCTCTGGGGAGCGGCGGCCACCGGCAAAACACACCTGCTGCAGGCGGTTTGTGACCGGGCGGGCGACCAATCAGTCTACCTCCCGCTGGAGATGCTGGCAGAGGCAGGCCCCGGGGTCCTTGATGGATTAGCCGCGCGCGATCTTGTCTGTATCGATGATGTAGACCGGGTCGCTCGAGACAAGCATTGGGAAGTTGCGTTGTTTACTCTCTTCAACGAACTGCAGGAGGTGGGCGGACAACTTATTGTCTCTGCCGGGTCGGCGCCTCGTGAGTGCAATTTTGAGCTGGCCGATCTCGCGAGCCGCATGTCACGCCTGCCGGTTTTCCAGGTGCGACCGCTCGACGAACAGCAGCGGGTTACGGCCCTGCAGTTGCGTGCGCGGCATCGAGGGCTGGAGCTGCCTGATGAGACGGCCGCCTACATGCTCAAGCGCAGCCGGCGCGACATGGCCAGCCTTTACGGGCTGCTGGACAAGCTCGACCTCGAGGCACTGCGTGCGCAACGTCGCCTGACGATTCCGTTTGTTCGCGATGTCCTGCAGGGATCCAGCGGCTAGTCTTCCAGGCGGCGCGCCAGGTCGGCAACCCGCTTACCCAGAGCCTGTGCCAGTTGTTTCTCTTCGTCGGACAGGGAATCCGGTTTGCGATTCCACGTGACGTGCGTGGGGCCGTACGGAGTGCCACCTGACGTCGTCGTCGATAACGCTTCTTCTGTGTAGGGCAGGCCGACAACGATCATCCCGTGATGCAGCAATGGAATCGCCATACTCAGCAGCGTCGTTTCCTGGCCGCCATGCAGCGACGCCGTGGATGCGAACACACCGGCCGGCTTGCCGACGGCTACACCCCGGAACCAGTCACCGACGGTGCCGTCGAGAAAATGCTTGAGTGACGCCGCCATGTTCCCGAAATTGCTCGGACTGCCCATGATGAGCCCTGCACATTCGTCGAGGTCACTGTTTGTTGCGTAAGGCGGGCCGGAATCCGGTACGGCATCTTCGACGGCTTCGGTGACGGCGGATACCGTCGGGACGGTGCGCAGCCGCGCTGACATGCCCTCGACCGCATCAACGCCCTTGCAGACTTCGCGCGCGAGCGCCTCGGTTGCGCCGTTTCGCGAGTAATAGAGAACGAGAATATCGGCCATCAGAACAGCAATTCCCTGACGTTTTCAGGTGGGCGGCCGATCACAGCCTTACCACTCGCTGTATCGACCACAATCGGGCGTTCCAGCACGATGGGGTGCGCTTCAACCCAGGCGGCCAGTGCCGCGTCGTTACTCAGATCCGGCAGGTCCGTCGCCTCTTTGAAGGCACGCTCACCACGGCGTAGCAGGTCAGCAACCGATTTCCCCAGCTTGTCCGCCAGGTCGAGGATTTCGGCGGCCGCCGGTGTGTCTTCGAGGTACAAAACGATGCCGGGCTCGACACCCGATTCCTTGATAATTTCCAGTGTTTTCCGTGACTTGGAGCAGCGCGGGTTGTGGTAGATCCGGAGTGACATGACGGCCTCGACGGCGAATGGGCGGGAAATGCGCAAACGCGCACTCTAGCAGGGTCCGGCAGATGAGTCAGGCCCCGGAATAGCTTGACGGCAAGGCATTGCAGTTGCTAATTTGTGCTGCCGGTTTCATCTCCGATAACTATAAGAACAAACGTGCAACTCGCTGGATTTAATACGATTCTCAAGGGCCTGCTGATCGCGGTGGTGTTCTACATGTCGGCGTGCGAAACCGCACCACCTGTGCAGGAGATGAGTGATGCGCGACAAGCCATTGCCGTGGCCAGGGAAGCAGGCGCCGCGGAGCATGCAGCGTTTCATCTTAAGGCTGCAGAGGACTACCTCGAAAGCGCGCAGCAAGCCTTGAACGACCATTCCTACACCGAAGCGCGTCGTGATGCGAAGCAGGCGAAGATGAAAGCGCTCGATGCGCTGAAGGCCAGCGAAGAGTCCGAAACGGACAATTAGCCCCGCCATGAATCCCGAAGCTCGACTTTTCACGGTGCACGGCCGTGTCCAGGGCGTATGGTTTCGCGACAGTACCCGACGCGAGGCGGAGCGCCTCTCAATTACGGGTCACGCCATCAATTTGCCGGATGGCAACGTCGAGGTACTCGCCTGGGGTACACCGGAATCGCTGCGTGAGCTGGAAGCCTGGTTGCAACAGGGACCGCCGCTGGCAAGGGTTAGCAAGGTGGAATCGTGTGCCGAGGTCGATCGGAAACCGCCGCCCGCAGGATTCAGGACGGGTTAGGCCTTAAACCACTTTCGGGTCAGCTTATCGATGACCTTGTTCGGGTATTTGCGCCGACCGAGGCTGCCGTTGTAGCGCCCGAGCGCACGCCTGAGATCGCCATTTTCCTTGTCGTAATAGAAGCGCAGGATCGTGCATCCATATCGCAGGTTGGTGTCGGTATGCAGCAGGTTGTCGTCCGGACGTCCGATCTCATTGAGCCAGAATGGCATGATTTGCATCAGCCCCAGGGCTCCCGCTACCGACACGGCATAGCGATCAAAATTACTCTCGACTTCGATAACGGCCAGGATCAGTTCGGGCGGCAGCTCGACGCGTTTGGCCTCCATGTGCACCAGCGTCAGCAGCTTGATGCGCTCTTCGGGGTCTTTTACCTGGCGGGCGAGGCGAGCCGACATATCGGTAAGCCAGACTTCGGCGTGGAAACGGTCGGCAAAGCTCGGGCTCTCGCTCGCGGCCTTGCGCAGAACGTCGCGCAATTCCGGGTCCGGGGCCGGATCCGCCGCACAGGCAAGCGCTGCTGCCAATAGCAGCAGGACAGCAGTCAGGGTGCGGCCCAGCGTCATATTTCTCATTTAATCGGTATAGATCATAAGAATCATTAGCTTATCGACTAAACCTTGACAAGTTCGAGAACTTCCTCACGTTTCAGGTCACGCGATTCCGAGTCCCGGCGGTGGCGGTATTCAAGCTCACCCTTGGCCAGGCCGCGGTCGCCGATGACGACTCGGTGCGGAATGCCGATCAGCTCGGCGTCAGCGAATTTTACGCCAGGTCGTGCGTCACGGTCGTCCAGTAATACCGCGAGACCTGCCTCGCTCAGCTCGGCGTAAAGTGCCTCGGCTGCTTCACGAACCTCGTCGGAGCGGTGCATGTTGATGGGTACCAATACGACATCGAAGGGCGCAAGCGGGCCTGGCCAGACGATGCCGTGGTCGTCGTGGTTCTGCTCGATGGCAGCCCCCACGATGCGCGTGATGCCAATGCCGTAACAGCCCATTTCCATGACGGCATTGGTGCCGTCCGGGGCCTGGACGGTTGCTTTCATGGCATCCGAGTATTTCGAGCCGAGCTGGAATATGTGTCCAACCTCGATACCGCGCGCGATGCTGAGCGTGCCTTTGCCACCCGGCGTCGGGTCGCCGGCAACGACGTTACGCAGATCAACCGTCTCTGGCTCGTCGAGATCGCGCCCGAAGTTGACGCCCTTGAAGTGGAAGCCGTTTTCGTTGGCGCCACAGGTGAAATCCGACAATGCAGCGACCGCGTGGTCGAAGTAGACGGGCAGCTTCATGCCGACGGGGCCGAGCGAGCCGGGTTCGGCGCCGAGCGCTTTAATGATCGTTCCGGTGTCTGCCATGGTCAGCGGAGTGGCGACACCATCGAGTCTCTGCGCTTTGACGGCGTTTAGTTCGTGGTCGCCACGGATGACCAGTGCGACGGGGCCGTCGGTACCGTCGACAACGAGGGTCTTGACGGTCTGTGCCGCGGTGACGCCGAGCAGGTCGCAGAGATCCTGAATGCTCTTCACGCCCGGGGTTGGGAATTTCTCGAGTTTGGCCGTTGCCGCTGCGCGTTCGCCATCGGGGCGCGAGGTTGCAGCGGTCTCGACGTTCGACGCGTAGTCATCCGCGTCGCAATACGCAATCGCGTCCTCGCCCGAGTCTGCGAGCACGTGAAACTCCTGCGAGCGGCTGCCGCCGATCTCGCCGCTGTCTGCGTCGACAACACGGAATTTCAGGCCGAGACGTTCGAAAATCCGGGTGTAAGCGGCGTGCATACGGTCGTAGGATTTTTGCAGCCCGTCCTGGTCGATATCGAAAGAATAGGCATCCTTCATGATGAACTCGCGCGAACGCATAACGCCAAAGCGCGGCCGGATCTCGTCGCGGAATTTCGTCTGAATCTGGTAGTAATTGACAGGCAGCTGCTTGTAACTGCGCAGCTCGCGGCGAGCGACGTCGGTTATGACCTCTTCGTGCGTCGGTCCGAAACAGTACTCCCGGTCATGGCGATCACGCATGCGCAGCAGCAAGGGGCCGTACTGGTCCCAGCGACCCGACTCTTCCCAGAGCTCGGAAGGCTGCACGGCGGGCATCAGCAACTCGAGTGCACCGGCGCGATCCATCTCCTCGCGTACGACGGCTTCGACCTTGCGAAGCACGCGCAGGCCCAGCGGCATCCAGGTGAACAGGCCCGAGGACAGGCGGCGAATCAGGCCGGCCCGGAGCATGAGTTTGTGGCTGACGATCTCTGCTTCCGCAGGCACTTCCTTGAGCGTCGTCAGCGCAAATTCCGATAATCGCATTGCGTCATGAACCTTGTGTCTTTGAGCCGCGCATTCTAACCATTTATTACGGTCTTTGTGGGGATATGGGGGCCCTGTATTGACTATCATGGCGAACCAAGGGATGGTCCGTTCTTTTTCGCCGCTCGGGACTCCATTTTGCGAGGTCAACGCAACCCATTCGTCGCCCAGGAAGGCGTGCCACTGCTGGCGCTGGTCGCCGCACTGATTGTGTTCGTCCTGCGCTACACGGAACCGTGGCTGGCGCTGCTCCCGTTGGCGGCTTTCGTCCTGTTGTTCCTGTTGTTTAGAGACCCGCGACGCTTTGTACCGCCGGTTGCGCTGGGCATCGTCAGCCCTGTCGACGGCGAGATTGTCGAGGTGGATATCACGAACCGCTGCGTCGTCCAGGGCGAGGCTCATCGGGTTCGAATTCGAATCAATCCGTGGGGTACCTACACTGTCCGCAGCCCGATCGAAGGACGCGTGATGGATCTTCACTCGCGCGCCGAAGGTGTCGGGCCCGATTGTCCCGCCAACGCATTGTGGGTCGAGACCGATGAGGGGGACAGCGTGGTGCTCCAGTTTCATGATTATCGATTCGGTCTGCCCCCGAAGTCGTTTGTCCGGCTGGGCGATCGTGTGGGGCAGGGGAGTCGCTGCGCCTATATCCGCCTTGCTCGCTTCGCCGAGCTGACCCTGCCGATCGACGGCAAGGTCTACGTTAAGGTAGGCCAAAAGGTAACCGCAGGTACCGATGTCATTGGTGCGGTGCCTCACCCATAGTGGCAAACTAGCATTATGGTTCACCCGGAACAGCAACGACGCGCCTACCTTCAGGCCATGGGCATCGATGTCTGGTTGCCGCGCGATGCGCAGGAGCTCGTGGCGGAGGCGGAGGCGGATGCCGAGCCTGCACTCGATCTGGACTGGCCGGAGCTGCGCGACTGCGTAGCCGGCTGTACCCGGTGCGAATTATCCGGCAGCCGCACCAACACGGTATTCGGCGTTGGTAATCAGCAGGCCGACTGGCTGATCATTGGCGAGGCGCCGGGAGCCGAAGAGGATCGCCGGGGCGAGCCATTCGTGGGCCGGGCGGGGCAGTTGCTCGACCAGATGCTGCTTGCGATCGGGCAAAGCCGCGAGAGCGTGTTCATAGCGAATATCCTGAAGTGTCGTCCGCCGCACAATCGTGACCCCAAGCCGGCAGAAGCGGCAGCCTGTCGCGGCTATCTCGAACGGCAGATTGAACTGGTCCAGCCGAAGATCATTTTGGCGGTCGGCAAGATTGCTGCGCAAAACCTCCTCGGCAGTGATGATCCTGTAGGCCGTATGCGTGGCCGGCCGCACGACTTTGGCGGCATTCCGCTGATAGTGACCTATCACCCCGCGTATCTAATTCGTAGCCCGTCCCAGAAACACAAGTCGTGGAGTGACCTGTGCCTGGCCAAGCGCGTGGCGGACGAGGTCAGCGCATGATCATGCCGTTGGCACAACCACCGAGCACGATGCGTGAGATGAAACATGACGATCTCGCGATGGTCTCGGACATCGAGCGGCGCAGCTACGAATTCCCCTGGAGCCATGGCGTCTTCCGCGACTGCCTGCTCGCGGGCTACCAGAATATCGTCCTCATACGTGAAGAGCGCGTCGCCGGGTATGGTGTATTGTCCGTTGCGGCAGGTGAAGCACATATTCTCAATATCTGTGTGGACCCGGAATTTCGCTCGCACGGTTACGGACAGAAGCTACTCGATGAGTTGCTGTTTCGTGCACGTGCGGCATCGGTGCGGGAGGTGCTTCTCGAGGTCCGCCCATCCAATGAAAGGGCTATCCAACTGTACCGGAAGAAGGGTTTCCACCAGGTGGCTAATCGGCCCGCGTACTATCAGGCGAACGAGGGTCGCGAAGATGCGGCCGTATTCGCCAAGAAACTTGTCGTAGAAAATTGATCCTGTCATAGAAGACGGACCCCATGCCAGACATTCAGAATGAAGTCCGCAAGCGACGGACTTTCGCCATCATTTCGCATCCGGACGCCGGCAAGACGACGCTGACCGAAAAGCTGCTGTTGTACGGCGGTGCGATCCAGCTCGCAGGGACCGTGAAAGGACGCAAGGCGAGTCGCCATGCGACGTCAGACTGGATGGCGCTGGAGCAGCAACGCGGCATCTCCGTGACTTCGTCCGTCATGCAGTTTCCGTACAAGGGGTATGTCGTCAACCTGCTCGATACACCGGGTCACGAAGACTTTTCTGAAGATACCTACCGAACGCTGACGGCGGTTGACTCGGCACTCATGGTCATCGACTGCGCGAAAGGTGTTGAGACGCGGACGATCAAACTCATGGATGTCTGTCGCCTGCGCGATACGCCCATCATGACGTTTATCAACAAACTGGATCGCGAGGGCCGTGAGCCGATCGAATTGCTGGATGAGATCGAATCAGTGCTCAAGATCCAGTGCTCGCCAATTACCTGGCCTATTGGCATGGGCAGTCGGCTCAAGGGTGTGTATCACCTGATCCAGGACAAGATTTACCTTTATGAGAAAGTCGGTCGCGAAAAAGCGGCGCAGATTCGTTGTGTAGATGGCCTCAGCTCGGACGAGGCAACCGAAGTGCTCGGCGATATGGCTGAGGAATTCCGCGAAGAAATAGAGCTCGTCAAAGGCGCTTGCCCGGAACTGTCTGCAGAAGATTACCTGGCGGCTAAACAGACGCCTGTGTTTTTCGGATCGGCAATTTCGAACTTCGGTGTTAAGGAATTACTTGACGAGTTTGTTGCGCTTGCGCCGTCGCCGTTGCCGCACGAAAGCGAACAGCGTGACATCGATCCGACGGAAGAAAAGTTGACGGGTTTTATATTCAAGATTCAGGCAAATATGGATCCGGGTCATCGCGATCGCATAGCGTTCATGCGAATCTGTTCGGGCCAGTACGAAAAAGGTGTGCGCACATTGCACGTTCGCTCGGGCAAAGAGATGAAAATACCTGAAGCGATTACGTTCCTTGCGGCAGATCGTCAACATGCGGACTCGGCCTACGCCGGTGATATTATCGGGATTCACAATCACGGTACGATCAACATTGGCGACAGCTTTACGCAAGGTGAGGAAATTCGGTTTACAGGCATCCCGAACTTCGCGCCGGAGATTTTTCGCCGTGCGGTACTTAAGGACCCACTACGCCTCAAGGCCTTGCACAAAGGACTGGCGCAGTTGTGTGAGGAAGGTGCAACCCAGTTGTTCAAGCCGTTGCGCAATAATGACCTGATTCTCGGCGCGGTTGGCCCATTGCAGTTTGAGGTTGTCGCACATCGTCTGCGCGACGAGTACAACGTCGAATGCCAGTTCGAAACGGTAAATGTTGCGACAGCCAGGTGGGTTGAGTGTGACGATGCGAAGATGCTCAACGACTTTGAAAAGAAGGCGCATGACAACCTCGCGCTGGATCACGGTAACAGCCTGGTCTACATTGCTCCGACCCGGGTGAATCTCAATCTGACGGAGGAACGCTGGCCGGACATCGGTTTCCGCAAGACGCGTGAGCACTAACGGCTTAAATCGCAAGACCATTGCCTGGGCGCTTTACGACTGGGCTAACTCTGCATTTGCGCTCAGCGTTCTGGCGGTGTTGTTTCCGCTGGTGCTCCGCAATCACTGGAGCGCAGCTGACAGTGGGGCCGATGTAACTGCCAGGTTGGCCTGGATCACATTCGCGGCGAGTGTCGTAGTCTGCATAACCGCGCCACTGTTTGGCACGATTGCGGACGCCGGCGGCTACCGCAAGAGATTCCTGTTTTTCCTGGCGCTACTGGGTGCTGTAAGTACGGCTGCGCTTGGCTTCATCGGTGCCGGTGAATGGCAATTGGCACTGGGTGTCTACCTGCTCGCGTCTGTCGGGTACTACTCATCCACTGTGTTTTACGATTCGCTGCTGATCGACGTGGCTGAGCCCCGCTACTACAGCTTCGTCTCTACGCTGGGCTTTTCGCTCGGATACCTTGGTGGTGCGCTGTTGCTGGCGTTGCACCTCTGGATGGTGAAGTCGCCCGCGACATTCGGCCTCGAAGACACGACCACCGCATTCAGTATGGCGTTCGTGTCCGTTGGTGTTTGGTGGCTGATCTTTCTTGTGCCTCTACTCTTCTTCGTTTCCGAGCGACACAGTGCGATCGAGGTTACGAGTGGCGCAGTCCGTGCTGCGTATCGCGAGTTGCAATCGACGCTGCGTCAAATCAGGAATTACCGTAATGTAGCGATCTTCCTCGCGGCCTACTGGCTCTACGTCGGCGGCGTGTTCACCATCATTGTTATGGCGGTCGACTACGGCAAGCGCCTCGGCTTTGCCGACCAGGACCTCGTATTCGCGTTACTCATTACCAACTTCGCCGGATTCCCGGCAACGTTGCTTTATGGTCTGGCGGCGCAGCGTTTTGGTCCCAAGAAGGGCATCTATTTTGCACTCGCGGTCTACATTGGCGCCTGCATGTGGGGTTTGGTCATGACCACGTTCGAGGAATTTATGATCATGGCGATCATCATTGGCTGCGTGCAGGGTGGCGTGCAGGGCCTCAGTCGATCGTTGTATGCATCCCTCATTCCTCCCGACCAGCCGGGAGAATTTTTCGGCTTCTACAACATGACTACGAAGTTTGCGCATGTGCTCGGTCCGGCTATGGTGGCCGTCACCGCGATGCTCTCCGATAATCCCAAATGGGTGCTGCTGGTCCTGATACCGCTGTTCTTTGCCGGCGCGTTCCTGCTGGCGTTTGTGCGCGAACAACCCGTCAGGGAATAGCGCCGACGGCCTGTTTCAGGCGTACAAATGCGGCATCGCCACCCGGACCGTAGCGCGCAACCATATAGGCTTCGGTAATGGCCTCAACGGTCGGCGAGGGAATGCTGCCCGACGCTTGTACACGCAGGGCGAACTCGCGCGGGGTTTCGCCGGTCTGCGGATCGAGGCCGGTCTTCTTCACGAATCGCTGGTACTGGATCGCCGCCGCGTCCTTGGGCGGTGGGCGATAGCGGATCATCATTACGACGCTGATCAACATGATGAGGCCGATAACGAGGCCAACCAGCGTGAGCAACATCTTGCGCCAGCTGGGCTCATTCATGCCCAACCATTGCATGAATGAATTCTGCGTGTCCGGGCCGTAGCCGAGGATCCACTCGTTCCATTTGGTGTTGAGTGCATCCCAGGTCAGCGCCATCTGGTGAAAGAGCCGTGATGGTGCCGCGAATCCCCAGGCTGCACCGATCCCATCGAATGCCGCATCGCTTGCACTCATCTCGATACGCTCGGGCGCGACGGCCGCGGTTGGATCGACGCGATGCCAGCCGAGACCCTCAATCCAGATCTCCGTCCAGGCATGGGCATCGGACTGGCGCACGGTCAGGTGGCCGCCCATAGGGTTCAGTTCACCGCCATGGTAACCAAGCACGATACGCGTCGGGATACCCACGCTGCGCATCATGACTGAGAAGGCGGACGCATAGTGTTCGCAGAAGCCGCGACGTGTTTCGAAAAGAAAGCGATCGACGGGGTTGCGGCCGAGCGGTGGGGGCTCGAGCGTGTAGTAATACTCTTCCTGATTCAGCTTCTCGAGAACCGCATTCACAAAGGCGCGATCGGAGCCTGCAGCATCGCGCATTTCTCGGGCAAGTTCTGCTGTCCTGGGATTGCTGCCTTCGGGAAGATCCGAGTACCAGATTCGATACTGTCGTGACAGATCGGTTTGTACGCGGTAATCGGTGTAGGAGGTTGCACTGTAGGCGATGCGCTGATCGATAGGGATACTGCGCGCGAGCTGCTGCTGCGGTCCCATGAACGTCTGGGACAGGGACCACGTGTACGGCATGTCCAGGGCGAAGATCCATTGTTGCCGCGTCGGTTCCAGCGTGACGTCGTAATCGATGCGCTCGCCAGTGACCTCGATCTGGTCTCGCGCAAAGCGACTAATGCTGGGTTCACGCCCCGACCAGGTCCGGCCGTTGAAGCGCGTCAATACAAGGCCACGCCAGTAGCGATCCCGGGGTTCGGGGATGGCGTCGTCGAATGCCACACGAAAGGCCACCTCGTCCGACATGGAGAGTTCACTGATATCGCCCGGACTCATGGTGTCACTGAGACCGGAGGTTGCCCGGCTTGTGTCAATGGGTACGGCCCAGAACGGTGTCGAGATACGCGGGAAAAATACCCACATAACGATGGCCAGTGGCGCCGCGTACATGAGCAGGCGACCGCCCGTCGCGAAGCTTTGTCGTGCGGTCTGGGACGTGCCGGCCGACATTCGTAACCAGGCGGTCATGACGACCAGAATGCTCAACAGCATATAAGGCAGTGACCAGAGGTACTGCTCGCGCAACAGTGAAGACATTACGAGGAATATCGACAGGAACAGCAACACGAACTGGTCGCGCCGTTTGCGCGTTTCCAGCAACTTGAGGGCTGCCATGATGGCGAGCAGAGCGGAACCAGGGCCGACACCACTGATCCCGCCGTAAGTGGCCAGAACACCCAGGAAACAGCTCATTGCAAGTACCGCGCGAATCCAGGTACCGGGCAAGGCGCGGCGTTGCCTCTCGATGACATAGCGCCAGGCGGCACAGCCGAGAAACGCCGCAGTAATCCAGATGGGAATGAACGGCACGTGCGGCGCAAGCGAGAACACCAACGCCGTGAGCGTCCATGGGAGGCTGGAGAGCAGGGAGCCATCTGTGCCGCGAGGCTTGACCATCAGGTCGTCCCACCGTCAAACAGTGCGAGTGTTTCGAGACATTGGCGCCGATGTCGCTCGCCGTGTGCCGGTGCAATCTCGGTGCCCGGCACTCGCAGACCGTAGTCCTCCAGGGTGCGGTCGGCGTCGACGATCCAGGTTGTCAGGATCGAAAGTCGCGTCTCTACGTCGAGGTTGGCGATCTCGTTGAAATCGAACCACTGGCTGCTTGTGTCCGCGCCCGCGAACTGTTTGGACAACAGCTGGCCAGTGCGCGCATAGGCCTTCCACGCGACGTGGCGTGGCGAATCACCTTCGTGGTACTTGCGCAGGCCCGCGAAGTCTTCTTCGCCCCGGGCATCGTGCTGCCGGTGTCCGTGCGCAACCATCGTCGCTGGCGGCTGCGGCGCATTGTCGGACGGCGCGGGATAGACGAGGCCGTTGATATTCATGTGCAGCCAGGCCCATGAACGAAACAATTCGAACGGGAACAAAGTCCGCACGCCATAGCGCTGGAGCGATATGCGACCGCGCTTGTCAGTTGGCACGGGCAGGATGAAGACCTTGCTTTCGCCAGGCTGGAGATCGTGGACATCGCTCTCGGTGTCGGGTGCATACAGGCGAATGCCGTAGCGCGCACTCTTCGACTGGTTGGTCACAGCCACGCGGAACCGAATGGACTGGCCGGCAAACACCGAATCGGCGCCGGCGAAGCTTAGCTCGAGACCGACCAGGTTGCGCTGGCACTGGTGCATCGCAACGAAGCCCAGTCCAATGAGGAAGAACGTCAGGACAAACGACAGGTTGTTGTTGTAGTTCATCGAACCCAGCAGCATGGCGAATACCATCAGGCCGAATATCAGGCCGACACCAGTGGGCAGAATGTAAACGCGTCCGGAACCGAGGGTCGTGGTATCCGGGTCGGTGCCCTGGCGCTTGCGAGCCCAGGTCTGCACACGCTGGTTGGCGCGTGCTTTTACCGAGGAAACCAGCCCTCGCGGACTAGGGAATGGCCACGGAATCGAGGACATGCTGGCATAGCTCGGCCGGGCTGCGGAAACGCGTGCTGCCGGCAGGTTTGAGTCGATGGCCGGCGACAGAGGTAAAGACCGCCTGCAGGTCGTCGGGGTAAACGCCAGAGTGGTTTTCGACAAACGCATACGCGCGTGCAGCCGCTACCAGCGCCTGGGCACCGCGCGGTGACAGGCCGATGTCAATATCAGCGGACTCGCGCGTGTGGCGTACCAGGGCCTGGACGTAACTGACCAATGCGTCGGTGACCGGTATCTCGCGCACTGCGCGTTGCAGGGCGATGAGCATATCCGGCGCGGTCACGGCTTCAATGTCCTTGAGCATTGAGCGGCGATCCTCGCCCGCGATGAGTTCGCGTTCGCTTTCTTCGTCCGGATAGCCGATCTCGATGCGCATCAGGAAGCGATCGAGCTGCGATTCGGGCAGTGGGAATGTGCCGATCTGGTCGCCCGGGTTCTGCGTGGCGACGACAAAGAACGGTGTGGGCAGTTCACGGGTACGGCCATCCACGGAAACCTGCTGCTCTTCCATAGCCTCAAGCAGGGCGCTTTGCGTCTTGGGCGTGGCGCGGTTTACCTCGTCAGCAAGAATAAGCTGCGAGAAGACCGGTCCCGGCTGAAACTCGAACTCGCCGCTTTCCTGACGAAATATCGAAACGCCGATGATATCGGCGGGCAACAGGTCGCTGGTGAACTGGATACGGCGAAAACTCAGCCCGAGGACGCGTGCCAGCGCCTGTGCGAGCATGGTCTTGCCGAGGCCGGGCAGATCTTCGATCAGCAGGTGGCCACGGGCCAGCAGGCACGCGAGCGCGAGTGAGATTTGTTCGATCCTTGCCAAGAATGATCGTGCCAAGCGCCAGGCGCGCCTGGTCAACGACCGCGTGCTGTGCGCCGCGGCCTGTCGGCAAAGATTCAAGTGTTGTCGAGCGTTGCATACCGTGGTCCCTGGGTTTAATCCGGCTAGAGCCACCATATCCGTACAGCGTCCTGCGTCAAGCAAGCTCGTCTAGTTTTTGCACTTGCTCACTCAGTTGTGTGAGCGTCTTCTCAAAATCGGTCACGCGCTCGCGTTCCTGTTCGACCACCGCGGGCGGCGCGTTGTTCACAAATTTCTCATTGCCGAGCTTGCCATTGGCCTTGGCGAGCTCCCCTCTGACCTTGTCCATCTGCTTGTCGAGTCGAGCACGCTCGGCATCGACGTCAATCAGGCCCTTCATCGGGACCAGCAGCCGCAGGTCGCCCAGCAGGGCGGTGGCCGCAGCCGGTGGCTCCTCACCGTCTGCCAGCACCGAGATTGTCTCGACTCGACCAACGCGTTGCAGCAACGGTGCGTGCATTTTTGCACGCTGCTGGTCAGATGCACTTGCGTGTTGCAAGACTACGGGCAAAGCCTTACCCGGTGAAATATCCATTTCTCCGCGAATTTGCCGGATACCCAGGACGAATTGTTTGACCCATTCGATATCCGCGACTGCCTCGTCGTCTGTCGGTTCATCTGACGCCTCAGGGTAGGGGCGCAGCATGATGGTCTCGCCCTCGATACCAGCGCGCTGGGCAGCCTGCTCCCAGATCTCTTCCGTCACGAAGGGAATCAGCGGATGCAGCAGGCGCAGCAATGTCTCAAGTACGTCGATGAGCGTTCTGCGTGTGCCACGCTGCAGTTCGACTGACGATTCATCCGACTGCAGGACAGGCTTCGAGAGTTCGAGGTACCAGTCGCAGAACTCGTGCCAGGTAAATTCGTAAATTACCTGCACTGCGAGGTCCAGCCTGTAGGTGCGGAAGTGTTTGTGCATCTCGCGCGTTGTGGCGTCGAGGCGTGCACGAATCCAGCGATCTGCTGCAGTGAACTCGACGTCACCCGCATCGAGCGCTTCGGTGTTCATAAGCACATAACGGGCCGCATTCCAGAGCTTGTTGCAGAAGTTCTTGTAACCCTCGATGCGTCCCAGGTCGAAACGAATATCGCGGCCTGTGGTTGCCAGCGCGCCAAAAGTCATGCGCAGGGCATCACAACCGAACGCGTCGATGCCATCGGGGAAATGCTGGCGAGTGGACTTCTCGATCTTCGGTGCGAGATGGTCCTGCATCATGCCGGCGGTCCGCTTTTTGGACGAGCGCTTCGAGATCGATACCATCGATCAGGTCGAGCGGGTCGAGGACGTTGCCTTTCGACTTCGACATCTTCTGGCCGTCCTGGTCGCGGATCAGGCCATGAATGTAGACCTCGCGGAACGGCACATCGTCCATGAATTTTATGCCGAACATGATCATGCGCGCGACCCAGAAGAAGATAATGTCGAAGCCCGTAACCAGGACGTTGCCCGGGTAGAACTCCTTGACGGCATCGGTCTTCTCGGGCCAGCCCAACGTACTGAACGGCCACAGGGCCGAGGAGAACCAGGTGTCGAGGACATCGTCGTCCTGGCGCAGGGCGATAGCGGCGCCAAGGCCGTGTTTCTCGCGAACCGCGTCCTCGTCGTGGCCGACGTAGACGTTGCCTGCGTCGTCGTACCAGGCTGGAATCCGATGTCCCCACCAGAGTTGGCGGCTGATACACCAGTCCTGGATGTTGTACATCCAATCGAAATACGTTTTCGACCAGTTTTCCGGCACGAATTTGATGCGTCCCGTCTCGACGGCCTCAATGGCCGGCTTCGCCAGCGGCTCGATCTTCACGTACCACTGATCGGTCAGATAGGGCTCGACAACCGCATGCGAGCGGTCGCCACGCGGAATCTTGACGGTGTAGTCCTCGATCTTCTCGAGCAGGTCCAGCGACTTGAATTCAGCGACGATCTTGTCGCGCGCCACGAAGCGATCCAGACCGCGGTAGCTCTGGGGAACCTCATCGTTGAGAGCCGCATCATCGGTCAGGATGTTGTAGATGGGTAAATCGTGGCGCTTGCCGATGTCGTAGTCGTTGAAGTCGTGCGCGGGCGTGATCTTCACGCAACCGGTGCCGAACTCGGGATCGACGTAGTCGTCCGCGATGATCGGGATTCGACGCCCGACGATCGGCAGGACGACCTCCTGCCCGACAAGATCCCTGTAACGTTCGTCATCGGGGTGCACGGCAACCGCGCTGTCGCCGAGCATGGTTTCCGGCCGAGTCGTCGCGACCACAAGATGGCCATCGCCTGACGCCAGCGGGTAGCGAAAGTGCCACAGGTGGCCGGCTTCGTCATCGGACAGAACTTCGAGGTCGGATAATGCCGTATGTAAGACCGGATCCCAGTTGACGAGGCGCTTGCCGCGATAGATCAGGTCTTCTTCATAGAGCTGCACGAAGACATCGCGCACGGCTTCAGACAGACCCTCATCCATCGTAAAGCGATCGCGGCTCCAGTCGACCGAAGCACCCAGCCGCCGCGTCTGCCTCGCGATCTGCCCACCAGACTCATCTTTCCATTGCCAGACGCGCTCAACGAACTTCTCGCGCCCGAGATCCCGTCTCGACGTACCTTCGGCGTTGAGGAGTCGCTCGACGACCATCTGCGTCGCGATACCCGCATGGTCCATGCCCGGCTGCCAAAGCGTTCGATGGCCTTTCATGCGGTGATAGCGCGTGAGCGCATCCATGATCGTGTCCTGGAAGGCATGCCCCATGTGCAGCGTGCCGGTCACGTTCGGTGGCGGAATGACGATGCAATACGGATCGCCATCGCCCTGCGGAGCGAAATAGCCTTGTTCTTCCCAGCGCTCGTAGAGACGCTGTTCGATATCTTGAGGTTGGTAGGACTTGTCCATCTAGAGCTTATGTGTGTTGAGTTCGTGGCCCTGGTCGCGATACATGGCGTAGCGCTTACGGCTCGCCTGGCGACAGGTTTCGTCGGAGGTTACAAGCTCCGCGACACGGGGGAAACCCTCGATAGACGAAGGGATCTCGTCGCAGAGATTAATGAGCAGGTCGCGTGCGCCAATACCCTGGTCGCCATAGCCGATCATGATCGGAGATACTTCGGTGCCATCGTCGCGGCCGGCGAGTCCATGCGGCACAAAGCTGCCGTCACGAAACGTCCATAGCAGCTGATCGAGGTGTTCAGCATCGCTGCGGCTCTTCGTGTGGATATATACCGTGTTCTCGAGGCGCCAGGCTTTTTCGGCAAGCCTGCACGCGAGCATGTGCCGCGCGCGTTCATCGACCTGCGCGAGAACGTAAAAATCCACTCGTGCCATAGGGTTGCCGGTCAGGGCAGCGCGCCGCAGCGCGCGAGCAGCACCTGCGACAACATGGGCACCGGTCGGCCGGAACCGCCTTTCTTCGCGCCACTCTTCCAGGCTGTACCCGCGATATCGAGGTGTGCCCAGTTCATGCCGTCCGTGAATTTGCCCAGGAAACAGCCAGCCGTTACGGCCCCGCCACCTGGGCCACCGATGTTGGCCATATCCGCAAAGTTGCTCTTGAGCTGAGCGGTGTATTCGTCACCCAGCGGCAACGGCCAGCCGCGATCTTCAGCCGCATCGCCCGCTGCGAAAATTTCTTCGCGTAACTCATCGCTGTTGCTCATGATTCCCGTGCGGTGCGCACCCAGCGCAACAACACAGGCGCCGGTCAATGTGGCGACGTCGATAATGGCAGCAGGTTTGAAGCGTCGTGCGTACGTAAGCGCATCGCACAGGATCAGGCGACCTTCGGCGTCCGTATTCAGGACTTCGATGGTTTGGCCCGACATGCTCTTGACGATATCGCCCGGTTTGGTTGCGGTGCTGCTCGGCATGTTCTCAACGGCCGGCACTATTACAGTGACGTTAATCGGGAGTTTCATTTTTGTGATGGCAGCCATCGTGCCGATCACGCTCGCAGCGCCACACATGTCGTACTTCATTTCATCCATGGCAGGGCCCGGCTTTAGCGAAATTCCACCGGTATCGAAAGTAACGCCCTTGCCGACGAGTACGACCGGCTTGTCGCTGCCCGCGCCCTTGTACTGCATGACGATGAGCTTGGCAGGTTCAGCCGTGCCGGCGGTAACCGACAGCAGGGAGCCCATACCGAGCCGTTTCATTTCCGTCTCGTTCAGGATCTTGGTCGTCAACTTGCCGTTGCCGGCTGCCAGCTTCTTGGCAACGCGGGCGAGATAACTCGGCGTGCAGACATTGGCCGGCAGGTTGCCGAGGTCCTTGGCAAGCCGCACGCCATTCGCGATGGCGTCACCGTGATCGGCGCCGAGTGCGACTTTGGCAGCATCACCGCGTTTGGCGATGGAATGCCCGTAGCTGCTGAGCTGCATGGGTTTCTTCTTGCGCCCACTCTTCATTTCGGTGAAGCGGTACAGTGTGTCGCCCATTGCCTCGACGGAGTGCCGGGCGAGGTAATAGGGGTCACACCCGCTGACCGATTCCAGCGTCAACGTATTCAGAATCTGCCGGGTTTTGCTGCCATCGAGCGCATGGATCGCGGCGGCAACAGCCTTCTTATAGACGGTGCCGTCGAGCTTGTCCGGTTTGCCGAGCCCGACAACCGCAACGCGTTTGGCCCGGACGCCAGGCACCGCGGTGAGGATCGTGCACCGACCCGGTTCGCTGGAGAGGTCTCCAGACTTCATCAGGGCGGTCAGATGTCCTTTGCTCGCAGAATCGACGTCAGCTGCGCCGACGCCTGGCTTATTGCGTGCATAGATACCAACGACGATGCAATCAACGGCTCGTCTCGAGGCTTTACTCGTAGTCGTGAAATATTCCATAAATCCTTCGCTGCCTTATTGTTTTTCAGGGCTGTCACGGACAAAACAATGCGGTAGTCTAACCGTTTAGGGCTAACGCAGCTACGCCAACTCCTCTCCTGTGAAGCGCATCCTCGACCGCTATATTTTTCGCGAAATCGCCCTGACCTGGCTCGGGGTCACGATGGTTTTGCTCATGATCCTCCTGACCAACCAGTTTGCCCGGGTACTTGGTGACGTGGCGAAAGGCAAATTGCCGAAGAACGCCGCGTTTGATGTGATCGGGCTGTCTGCGGCGCAGTACCTGACTGTGCTGGTGCCGATCGGGCTGTTTCTCGCGGTGATGCTGGCCCTTGGGCGCCTCTACCGCGATTCGGAAATGCCGGCGATGATGGCCTGCCGTGTGGGTCCATCGGGCATCTACCGGCCACTGATGTGGCTGCTGCTGCCGCTGGCGCTTGGCGTCGCATGGTTGTCGATTGAGGGCACGCCGAGGGCACTGACCAAAATTGAGCTGATCAGCGCCGAAGCGCGCCGCGAAGCGGACCTGGCCAGTATCGAGCCGGGTCGGTTCACGATAATTGGGCCGGAAAGGGCCGTTGTCTATGGCGAAAGCATCTCCCCGGAAGGCCAAATGGAAAAGGTCTTCCTGGAGCGGCAGGTGGAGGGCAATGGGGTCGAGGTCGTTGTAGCCAAGCGCGGCGAGCAGGTTGATACCGATGACCCGGATACCCGGATGCTGGTGTTGCATGAAGGGCAGCGCTATGAAGGCGTGCCGGGTACCCCCGACTTTCGTGTCGTTAAGTTCCTCGAACACGGTATTCCGTACCGGTTGCCCAGCCTGCAGCCGCCAGATCCCCGGCCGCGAGCGATGTCGTTCGCCCGCCTGTGGGCGTCAAACGAACTGCAGCACATTGCCGAGTGGCAATGGCGTCTGAGCGTGCCGATCTCGACCATACTCCTGGCTCTGCTGGCCGTACCGCTGGCGAGAAGTCGACCGCGTGAGGGTCGTTACGGACGTATCTCGATCGGGCTGCTCGTGTTTATCATCTATTTCAATCTGCTCAGTGCCGCGAAAGCCTGGACGGAGGAAGCGACGATCTCGCCCGAACTCGGGCTGTGGTGGGTACACGGCTGTGTCGTGCTGTTCACCCTGGGGTTGCTGGCATTGCAGAACGGCTGGCACCGGAGAATTCTGCGATGAATCTCCTGAGCCAGTACCTGCTGCGCACGATCCTGGCGAGCACCGCGCTGGTACTCGTGGTCTTGCTGGCGCTGGCCGGCCTGTTTGAGTTCATCGCGGAACTCGACGATATCAAAGGCGACTATCAGACCCCGCAAGCGATCCTGTTCACGGCGCTGCGCCTGCCGAACCTGGCCTTTGAAATGCTGCCCGTTGCTGCATTGATTGGTTCTTTACTGGGTCTGGGCGCGCTGGCGGGCAACAGTGAAATCATTGTCATGCGATCCGCCGGGTATTCGGTACGCCGGCTTGCCGGCATGGTCGCCATATCGGGTTTCGTGCTGCTGATCTTTACGGGTCTGCTTGGCGAGTTCATCGGGCCACCTCTCGACTTCTATGCGCGGGACATGCGGATGGAGGCGCGTTACCAGAAGGACGACGATCTCGGCAATGACACCTGGGTAAAGGACGGTTCTGTGTACCTGCATCTCGAACGCGTTAGCTCGGAATTCGAGTTTGGTTCGATCTACCTGTTCCGATTCAATGACGACAACGAGCTTGCGTCGATTGCGCTGGCCGAAAACTCGGGAATCGACGAGGACGACAACTGGATACTCGAGAACCTGCGTGAAACGAACTTCCTCGACGACGGTGTGCAGGTCGCACAATCATCAGTCTCGGTTGAATCGTTTGAGGTTAACGCCGAGTTGCTGGGCAGTTCCCTCGCCAAGCCTCTCAGCCTCTCCGCGCGCGGACTATTGGTCTATATCGACTACCTGAAGCGCAACAACCTTGATGCGTCGCAATATGAGTCGGAGATCTGGTATCGCGCGTCGCGCACATTGACCGTGCTCATCATGCCGATCCTGTCGCTCGCGTTCGTGTTTGGCTCGTTGCGCAGTGGCGGCGCGGGCGGGCGCCTCATGATTGGGGTCGTGGTCGGACTCGCGTACTACCTTGCGAGCGAAACGCTCGCCAACTCCGGGCAGGTATTTAAACTGGACCCGGCGGTCGTCAACTGGCTGCCATTTGTGGTGTTGTGCGCGATAACCACCATCGCACTCGCCAGAATCCGTTAGCGCCACCTATTTCTTTTCTTTTGGGTAGTAGACAATGCGCGTACCGCTGATGCGGTCGTGCCAGGTGAGCCCGTCCTTGTCCCACAGCTGCCACAGGAAACCCAGTCCGGCAGGCGCCCAGGAGAGCAGGGCGGCGAAGAAGCGCACGCTGGCGGCAGCGAGTGTGGGTTTGTTGTCATCTCGGCCCTGTAATTGCAGCCCCCAGGACTGCATGCCAAGCGTGCGGCCGGCCCGGGTCCAGAATCCCACGAAGAAAATGTAGATCGCGAACGCGAGCGTCAGGCGAAAAAACAGGTCCGAAAGGGGCGGCACTGCCTCGCCGCCGCGCATGATGACAAAGGGTGTGCCAACAAGCATGAGCACCGCGAAGAGCAGGAGCGAATCATACAGAATTGCCGCGAAACGGCGTAAAAATCCCGTGTTTTGCATGTTCAGAGGGTCTCGAAATAGTCCGTCATGCGTTGCCGCATGGATGCGTTGGGCATAGTACCGAAACCCGCGCCGAGATTGTCAGTCATGTGATGGTGTTCCACATGTTGCCTACTCGACACCACTCATCTTGAGAGCCTTGGCCTTGCGTTTGTAGTCTCTGCCAAGCCACAGGGCAACAACGGCAGAGATAGCTGCGAACGGAACCATGACTAAAGAGATGCCCGCGATGCCCAGCCCCAAAATCGACATGAACTTGATCGCCCAGGTTCCGATAACGTCACCGCCGCGGTAGATGGCCGTGTCGATAGCGTTCTTTGTCTTGTATTTTTCTTCGGGTGTTACGACCGAATAGAGCATGTCGGTCGAGGGTTTGGCGAAGCCGAACCCGAGGCCGCGGCGGACCACGTCGAGCACGGCGACGGCCATCAGCGTCGGTTCAAATGCCAGTATGACAAACCCGATTATCGATGCGACAGGAAACAGAAACAGCGAGCGACCGATACCAAAGCGCGTAACGACCTGCTTGACGAGGAACATTTGCGCAATGAGTGCCAATGCATTGGCCGCAACATTCATGTTGGAAAAGAACTGCGTGCGCTCATCCGGACTCTGGATTGCCGCCCCGATGAGTTCCGCGCGGAACATGTACAAGGCCGTACCGAGCAGGCTGGCAACCAGTGACATGAGCGCGATGCCAAGGAAGTACTTTGACGAAAACAGGTGACTTAATCCCGCAAGCGGATTACCGCCAAGTGGTTTGTCGGTCTCGACAGTCTTATCGATGTCATCCTCGTGTTCGTGATGCACCCAATCCTTGAGTCGGCCGATACAAAAAACCGCGACCAACAACACGGCGGCAGAAATCGGTAGAAGATTCTGAAAGCCTATTGTGGTGACCAGTGCGCTGGTAATGACGCCCCCGATCAGCGCACCGATACTGCCGCCTGAGGTTATCAGGCCGAACAGGCGTCGACCCTGTTCGCGCGTGTAAATATCGGCCATGAAACTCCAGAACACCGACACGACGAACAGGTTGAACACGCTGACCCAGACGAAGAAGATACGGCCGAGCCAGATGTACTCCTGATTGTCGCCAATGGCCTGCGTAAAGACGAACCAGAAGATCAGAATGTTCGATATGAAGAACAGGTAGACCCAGGGCAGGAAGACTCGCCTGGGAAAACGTGAAGCAACCCAACCGAAAATCGACGTCGCGAAGATCATCGTCACGAAAGTACCGATGAATAAATAAGGTATGGTGTTGGGACCACTGCCTACGGCCATTTCTTCGCGAACCGGCCGTATGATGTAGTAGGACGAAAGGACGCAGAAAAAATAGGCGAACGACCAGGCTACCGCGACGAACTCGTGCCGTTTGAGGCCGAAGACACTCTCGAGCATACCGTCGCTCGGTTTGTCGGTATTACTGGACGTCATGCCGCCGATCATATCAACAAGAGGGGAAAGGAATGGAAGCAACTGTCATTGTCACGTTTCTCGTGCTGGCGCAGTACGTGTTTTTCGGTATCCAGGTTGGAGGAATGCGCGTCAAGCATGGGGTCATGGGGCCGGCCACAACGGGGCACGAGGAATTCGAACGGATGAATCGCGTGCACCAGAATACGATGGAGCAACTCGTCGTCTTCCTACCAGCGCTGTGGATTCACGCGCAGTATGCAAACCCGCTGTGGGGTGCCGGGCTGGCCCTGGTATTTATCGCCGGCCGCTTTATTTATCGTGCTGAATACCTGAAGGATCCGGGGTCTCGGAGTCCCGGGTTCTCGATGAGCTTCATCCCGTCAGCGATCCTGTTGATCTGGTCGCTGGTCGTGGCTGTGATAAATCTGCTCTGACTTAAGTCTGCGAATCCGCGAGATTCGCGGCTGGCTGATGCGGGCCATGCAGTTGATCATCTCCTCGTAGTTCCAAAACGAAAGGAGATGAACGATGGCGAAATGGATCTTTGCCCTGCTACTTGTTAGTGCAGGTGCGCAGGCACGTGAACTGGCGCCGCCAACCGATGGTTGTGCCGTGCTCAACGATATTGTGTACGAGGAAGTGACCGCATCACGCTGGGGAATCATGCGTGCCGACCTTGTGCATACGAGCATGGGCGAGCCCAGCGTCGTGATATGCACCAATACGGCGCAGACCGTCAGCAAAGCGTTTGCGCGGGCGATGCAGGTCATTGGCGGTGAAGTAGAGTGGCAAGGGAGCATCGACCACCGAGAAGAAACCTGCCTGAGCGGATTCATCGAACAGTGCCTGCCGCGTGGCGGAGGGGTCCT
Source organism: uncultured Gammaproteobacteria bacterium (assembly GCA_963722775.1). Lineage (GTDB taxonomy): Bacteria > Pseudomonadota > Gammaproteobacteria > Steroidobacterales > Woeseiaceae > UBA1847. Next base: position 214,865 of record CAVROF010000020.1, on the reverse strand, counting down.
GCAACCCCTTTGGCGTGCTGTCAGTAATACCGTCCTGCGGGCCATGCCAGAGGGGTCGGCAGCCGACCGCAGTATCTTCAATCGCGATTCAATGCGCTTAGCGGTTCGTGCATCATTACGTACCAGCAACGTTGCGGTCAGAGTGCGGTAACACTAGAGTCAGGTCTTCAAGCCACCGGGAGAAGGCCATGAGACTGTTACTCGTTCTTGCCATGTTATCGCTAGCGTCGTTTGCTCATGCGATCGACAAGAAGAAAATTACTGAAGTTGACCTGAATGCACTGACTGTCGAAGGTCAGGTCATGACAGGCGGCGCCAGCGATATTGCACTGGTTTGGTGGATTCCCTCGGAATTTTGGGAAGTCAGTATGCGGCAGGAGTCGATGGTGCCCGAGGAGCAGGTCAATCAGGTCATGGGCGTTCTGAAGAATCACTCCGTGTTGGCTGTTGTCCAGGCCAATGTCTCACCTTTTGGTTCTTTCCAGTTTTTTGATAAAGAGCAAATCATGGAGGGACTCAAAGTCGAAATTGTGCGCGCCAATGGCGATGTTGAGACGATTTCGCATACGGATCCGTCGGACCCGGACCTGCGCATCATGCTCGACCAGATGCGGCCGATCCTTGCGCAGGCGATGGGCAGCCTGGGACAAAACTTCTACTTCTTCCCGCTACCGGACCTCGATGAAGATGGTAATCGCCTGATGTCTCCGTATGAGAAGGGCACGCTTCGGGTAGGGCTGGTGAATAACGATGTTCCCTCTACGACGGAGCTCGAGCTGCCACTGGACTCGTTATTCGTGCCGCGGCAATGTCCCAACGGCAAACCGGCACATGTGTCCTGGAATTTTTGTCCCTGGAGTGGGAAGAAGCTGAAGCACTAGCAATGGCCCAGTCCGGCCCTGTATCGGTATACGAGCAGGGAATTGCGAGTCTTCGTATTGCTCCTTCAGCGCATTGAAATGCGCCCAATCGCACCAATATTGGAGATGTTCCGTTCGCGCGGAACACTTATGGCTGAGCGGATTGCGCGATTGCCAACCGCCTGCCGCATCAGTCGGGAGGAAGTACGATGACCACAGCAGTGGTAGCAACCTACAAAGACGCCGGGACGATCTGGAATGTCAAAGATGACCTGATCTCAACGGGGATACCGAACGACGCGATCAAGATCGACAAGGAACACATAAAGATCCGCGTGATGGTCCCCGACCAGACCAAAGCGGAAATCATGGAGATCCTGAACCGGCACGCACCCGCCGAGATTCACTAGGCGCCTGAACGACCCGGCCCGGCGTTGCGAAGCCTGATCGTCTCCTCATCACGCCGGCGCCGGATGCAGGGACTGTCACGTCGCTGGGTGCCACGTCAAGCGGCGGACGGCACGCTCGATTTTTTCGAGCGCCAGGATCGGTGTGCCTGCCCGGAATCGAGGTGCTATTCTCCCTCTTTGTCAGGTCTAGCGGATCAATAAATGGGGGAGTCTCCCGAAATAAGTCTTTTCGAGGAACTGAAACGGCGCAACGTGTTTCGCGTTGGCGCTGCCTACCTGGTCAGCGCCTGGGTCCTTGCGCAAGTCGCCGACCTGGTGCTCGACAATGTTGCAAGTCCTGACTGGGTGATGCAATCGATACTCGTTGTCCTGGGTATCGGCTTTTTTGTCGCCCTTATTTTTGCCTGGGCCTACGAGTTGACCACCGAAGGCCTCAAACGCGAATACGAAGTTGATCGCAGCAAGTCCATAACTCACCGCACCGGGCGCAAACTCAACTTGATGATTATTGGCATCATGGCGGTTGCCATCATGTTGCTGGTCAGCGAGAGAATTGGCTTATTTAGTGGATTACCGGCTGTTGACGAGAAAGCCGTTGAGCGACCTCAGTCTGTTGCGGTCTTACCATTCGCCAATCGCAGCGCGGATGCATCCGATCAGTATTTCGTCGACGGCATTCATGACGATGTGCTCACGCAACTCAGCAAGATCCGTGACCTGAAAGTGGTATCACGAACGTCCGTCGAGCGGTTTCGGGATACTACGCAGAGCATTCAGGACATCGGTGCCGCGCTCGGTGCCGGCGCAATAATCGAGGGTGCTGTGCAGCGTTCCGGGGATCGGGTCCGGATAACGGTTCAGCTAATCGAGTCCGAGACCGACGAACATATTTGGGCTGAAACCTATGATCGCGAAATTTCTGCGACGAATATTTTTGCGATTCAAAGCGAGATAGCGATTGCCATTGCGAAACAGCTCAGAGCCAAACTCACCGATGAAGAACAGGTTGAGCTTAGCGCAATGCCGACCGAGAGTTTTGCGGCCTACGATCTGTATCTGCAGGGCGCGAAGCTTGCCCGTCAATGGGATCCGGAGGCTTTCAACCAGGCCGCCGACCTGTTCAGGCGCGCACTGGATATCGACCCGGAGTATGCGCGTGCCTATGCAGGCCTGTGCGATGTGTTTATTACCAACTACCGGTTTACGAGTGACACCTCGATGGTGCCGCGCGCACAGAGTTTTTGTGAAAGAGCGCTGCAAATCGACGATTCTTTATTCGAGGTACGACTGTCGCTTGGCAATTTGTTCATGGCAACCGGCAAATATGATCAGGCGGAGTTTGAATTTCGGCGAGCGATCGAAATTGAGCCCAAGTCAGATGCGGCTTACATTCGACTGGGACGCACTTTTCTCGCACGCGAGCGGGAGAGCGAAGCGGAAGAAGCGTTTCTGCATGCCATTCAGTTGGCACCCGAGAATCCGGACGGTCATGATGCGCTTGGCTATTTTCACTATGCATCCGGTCGATTTCCGCGGGCGATAACGGCCTACGAAGAGGCGATCAGTCGTAACCCTGACGATCCCGGCACGTATCTCGATCTGGGTTCGGCCAGATACCTGAACGGCGATTTTGCCGGGACAGAAGCCGCATGGCGAAAGTCGCTGTCACTGGACGGGAATCAGCCAACGCTCCTCTACAATATGGGGACAGTTTTCTTTTTCGAGAAACGTTTCGACGACGCACTGGAAATGTACCGGCGCACAACCGAGATCAAGCCCGAAGATCAGCTGGCCTGGAGCGCAATAGGTGACGCTTATCGTTTCATCGGCGGAAAAGAGTCCGAATCGATGGCAGCTTATGAGACGGCTATCGAACTCGCGGAGCGAATGTATGCAGTCAATCCGAATGATGTCGAAGTTGCGAGTGCCCTGGGCAGACTATATGCGACGACCAATCGACCGGACAAGGCGCGGGAGTTCCTCGATATTGCATTGACGCTGGGCAGTGAAGACATGTACATGTGGTACGAGCGTGCGCTGACTTACCTCGCGCTCGGGCGCATTGACGAATCCATTGCCGCAGTTGAACAACTTGTTGCCAAAGGCTACTCCACCGATATCCTGGCCAGTGACGTGATGTTTTCAGACATAGCCGCGGATCCCCGCTTCAGGCTGATCATAGAGAAAGGCGCGCCGTAATCGGAAATGCGGATTAGTCGATTCGTAAGTGACCATGGAAATTTTGACGACGGACGGTTTCTTCCGCACAGGTGCTAGAATCCTGAGCGACTGCTGCTGACCCAAAGCAGCCTTTTGGGTGTAGTTCATGTTGAGTCTAATTCCGAGCATTGTAGTCTTAGGGCTTGCAGCATTCGCTGCCCTACAACTCGCCCTTCGCCACCCGTCTCCCACCGAATTTACGATGGAACGAGCCACCGCGTCACGGGTGCTCGCTCTTGCGACCGCAATTCAGAGCGGGCATTTCGCCGAAGAGTGGGCGACAGGTTTTCACGTCCGGTTTCCCGCCCTGTTCGGGTTGGAGCCTATGCCATTGTCGTTCTTTGTTGTGTTTAATTTGACGTGGATCGCGATCTGGATTGCATCAGTTCCGTTGCTACGATCTGCACGAAAACCGGCATTTTTCGCGGCTTGGTTTCTTGCGATTGCCGGAATGCTTAATGGTGTAGCCCATCCACTTATGGCCGTCGCATCAGGCGGCTATTTTCCAGGCTTGATAAGTTCACCGTTCATCGGATTGGCGGGCATTTACCTCTGGCGACGGCTTGACGGTGCAACTTCGAGTCACGAGAGGTAGCGCGCGAACGTCCGCTTCTGGTGAAGGAAAGACAAAACGAAAAAGGGCCCGCATGAAGCGGGCCCTTTGTTCGCTTGGTACTCCCTAGGGGATTCGAACCCCTGTTACCGCCGTGAGAGGGCGGCGTCCTGAACCACTAGACGAAGGGAGCGTGGTTTTTTCCAAATTGTCACGTCCTCCCCAGGGGATGGACGTCTTCGCTGCGCTCCGTCGTCTGTCGTCGTGCTGCGCACTCCTCGGATCGAACCCTTGTTCAAAGCCGTGAGAGGGCGGCGTCCTGAACCACTAGACGAAGGGAGCGTAGTGGTGCCCGACTACTCGAGCGGGCGGCTATTATACGATCAAAGAGGAAATGCTCAAGGCCTGTTTGGGCCTGATTTGCAACATTGTGGGGCAACAGGCTGCGGGCTGCTATCATACGGCGCAATTACTGGCCTTCAGACGGACACATCGTTGAAAAAGAACCCGAATAACGGGTCGAAAGAACCAAATATCATTCCCCGCGCCGCCCATAACGTCACCCGGGCCGAGTTTTCCAAGAGCGCACTCAAGGTTCTGTATCGATTGAACACGGCGGGCTACCAGGCCTTCCTGGTGGGCGGCTGCGTGCGCGACGCCATGCTGGAGCTGCATCCCAAGGACTTCGACGTCGCTACAGACGCAACCCCTGAAGAGGTCAAGGCCCTGTTCGGCAATTGCCGTCTGATCGGCCGCCGCTTCCGGCTGGCGCATGTGCGCTTCGGACGCGAGATTATCGAGGTGGCCACCTTCCGCGCCTCGGCTATTCACGAACATGATGATCACCACAGTGATGACGAAGGCCGCATCCTTCGGGACAATGTGTACGGCTCGATCGACGAGGATGTCTGGCGCCGCGATTTCACCTGCAACGCGCTGTACTACAACATCGCGGATTTCAGCATCTGGGATTACACCGACGGTTTCCAGCACATCAAAGAGAAACGCATCGTCCTCATCGGGGATCCCGAGATGCGCATGCGCGAGGACCCGGTGCGGATGCTGCGTGCCGTGCGCTTTGCCGCGAAGCTGGGCTTCGAGATCGATGAGCCAGTCATCAAGTCGATTGACCATCACTCACACCTGCTAACGAATGTGCCGGCCGCGCGCCTGTTCGATGAGTTTCTCAAGTTGTTCCAGGCGGGCAACGCCGAGCGGACCTTTGACCTGCTGCGAGACCACGGCCTCTTCAAAGAGATGTTCCCGGCCACTGACCAGGAGCTTGCGAGCGATGAGAATTTCATGCGCTTCACGCGGGCTGCTCTCCAGAATACAGATCGCCGCGTATCACAGGGTAAGTCGGTCACACCGATGTTCCTGCTCGGCGTGTTCCTCTGGATGCCCATCGCAAAGCTGGCCGAAATTCGGCGCTCCGAAGAAAAAATGTCGGAATCGCAGTCGCTGGCTCTCGCGGCGTACGAAATCGTTGCTCAGCAACAGCGGAGAATCTCGATTCCGAAGCGTTTCACGGTGCCGATGCGAGAAATGCTGTCGCTGCAACCACGCTTTGCATCCAAGCGTGGCAAGCGTGCAATGAAGCTGCTTGACCACCGTCGCTTCCGGGCAGCCTACGATTTCATGCTGCTGTTGTCCGAAGTCGGCCAGGGAAGTGCAGAGACTGCGCAGTTCTGGACCGACGTCCAGACCCAATCTGCAGAGGAGCGTGCGGACAGTTTCCAGCTTGGCCAACCGACGGGAGAGAAGAAACGTCGTCCGCGGCGTCGACGCCGCAAGAAGTCGGAACAGAGTTCATGACACATGACTTGCGCTGGTATCCGGCCTACGTCGGTATCGGCAGCAATTTGCAGGGGCCTGCACGACAGGTCGAGAACGCCGCTGCCTTGCTTGCCCAGATTCCGGGCACTCGGCTCATTGCTATGTCGTCGCTGTATCGATCAGGCGCCTTTGGTGGCGTAGAGCAACCCGATTTCGTCAACGCCGTTGCGGCCGTGTTGACCACGTTGTCGGCGGCGGATCTCCTGGGGCAACTGCAGGCTATCGAGACCCGGCAGGGGCGCGAACGGGGCGAAGCTCGCTGGGGTCCGCGCGTCATCGATCTTGACCTCCTGGTCTATTCCGGGGAAAAAATCGAGACGGCGGAGCTCTCCCTGCCGCACCCGGGCATCGGCGAGCGAAATTTTGTATTGTTGCCTCTTAAGGAGATCGCGCCGGATCTTGTCATTACTGGTCTGGGCCGAGTGGCCAGCATTCCGGTCAACCTGGAAGAGCCGAGCATTTCTCGTATCGTATGAACGAAATCCGATATATCGCTATCGAGGGACCGATCGGTGTCGGCAAGACGGCACTGGCGAAGCGCCTTGCTGAGAGCCTGTCGGCCGACCTGGTCCTGGAAGAAGTGAAAGAAAATCCGTTTCTTGAGCGCTTCTATCGCGATGGCCGCTCGGCGGCATTGCCGGCACAGATGTTCTTCCTGTTTGCGCGAGCACGGCAGATAGAGGACCTGCGCCAGTCTGACCTGTTTTCCACGGTGAGGATTTCGGACTACCTGTTTACGCGCGACCGCCTGTTTGCCGAGCTGAATCTCGATACCGAGGAACTGAAGCTTTACGATCAGATCGCGGCCAACCTGGCGGTCGACGCGCCGGTACCCGACCTTGTTATCTACCTGCAGGCCTCCGTCGACGCATTGATGCAGCGGCTTGCCCGGCGCAACGCGACCTGCGATCGATACGTCGATCGTGCTTATCTGGAAAAATTGACGGACGCTTATGCGCGGTTCTTTCATGCCTATGATGAAGGCCCGCTCCTGATAGTTAATGCGTCGCAGATCGATCCGGTTAATAATGACGCCGACTACGAACAGCTGTTCCAGCAAATTGAACGAACCACGGGCGGTCGTCATTTCTTCAACCCGGTGGCCGCAGCACTCGCCTGACAGGTAGCACTTGATGTACACCCAGCTCGAACAACGCGGCATGCCGGAGCCACCGGTGAATGTCTCCACGCTGCGCAAAATGAAAAGCGAAGGCGAGCCGATCGCGTGTGTCACGGCGTATGACGCGAGTTTTGCGGTACTGGTCGACGTCGCCGGCAATGACCTGGTGCTGGTTGGCGATTCGCTCGGCATGGTTATCCAGGGTCACGACACCACGGTTCCAGTGACCGTCGATGACATCGTCTATCACTGCAAAACGGTTGCGCGTGGATTGCGCCGCGCGTTCCTGGTCGCAGATATGCCGTTCATGAGTTACACCAAACCTGGCCAGGCACTCGACAATGCGGTGCGCCTTATGCAGGAAGGCGGCGCGATGATGGTCAAGCTCGAAGGTGGCGACGACCAGGTGGTAATCGTCGAGCACCTCGCGCGTCACGATATTCCTGTTTGTGCGCACCTCGGCCTGAAGCCGCAATCAGTGCATAAGATCGGTGGCTTCAAGGTGCAGGGCAGGGAGCCGGACAAGGCCAGGGAAATGCTGGAATCGGCAAAGCGTCTGCAGGATGCGGGCGCGGACATTGTGTTGCTCGAATGTGTACCGAACGAGGTGGCAGAGATGGTGACCAAGGCCCTCGAGGTGCCGGTCATCGGCATTGGCGCAGGGCCGGATGTCGATGGGCAGATTCTCGTGCTCTACGACATTCTCGACATTACGCAGGGACGCACGCCGCGGTTCGTCAGGAATTTTCAGGAGGGTTGCGACTCGCCACTTAAGGCGCTGCAGTCCTATGTTCGTGCGGTGAAGGAAAGAACCTATCCGGAGCCGGTGCATTGCTTCTCTTAGCAGGTCAATACAAAACGTGTTAGTTACCCATACCAGGCAGGAACTTGCCGAACAGATCGCCGAGTGGCGCCAGAATGATGAGCACATCGCCCTCGTGCCGACGATGGGGAGTCTGCATGCCGGACACCTCTCGCTGGTCGAACTTGCTCGTGAACATGCTGAGCGCGTGGTCGTCAGTATCTTTGTCAACCCGACGCAGTTCGGGAAGGACGAGGACTACGACGAATACCCGCGGACGCTGGAGCTCGACAAGCGGCGTCTGAAGACTGCGGCGGCCGATATGATTTTTGCTCCGGAGGTCGAGACCCTGTACCCGTTCGGTCTCGACAAGGTGACGACGGTGTCCGTTCCCGGACTGACTGAAAATTTCTGTGGTGCGACGCGTCCGGGACACTTCGATGGCGTCACGACGGTTGTAGCGCGCCTGTTTTCGTTAGTGCAGCCCGATGTTGCCGTCTTCGGACAGAAGGACTACCAGCAACAGCTCGTGATTCGTCGTATGGCCGAGGATCTGGGCCTGCCCATCAGCATCATCACGGGTGAGACGATAAGAGACGACGACGGCCTCGCAATGAGTTCGCGTAACAGCTACCTGAGCGACGAAGAGCGCGCCAAAGCGCCGGTGCTCTACCAGACGCTGAGCTATGTCGGGCAGGAACTGCAAAGTGGTCGCCGTAATTTCGCGGAGCTCGAGGCGACGGCAGGTGAGCGCCTGGCTGCCGCGGGATTCGATGTTGACTACTTCGCGATTCGTCGGGCACTTAATCTCGAAGTCCCGGACAGGGACTGTGACGATCTGGTGGTGTTGACCGCTGCGCAACTCGGTCCGGCGCGCCTGATCGACAATATCGTCGTTACGATCTGAGCGACCTAGGTCGCTACGGTGTTTCTGCCGGCGTTCTTGGCACGGTAAAGTGCTTTGTCCGCAGCGCGGGTTAGTGAATCCAGTGTGCCCTGAGGTTGCAGTTCGGCGACGCCCATCGAGATCTTGAGCGGAATCTGAATGAGGGAATCGGAGCCATCCCCGGTTTCACCACAAACTGCCTGTCGAACGCGCTCACCGATGATGACCGCCTGTTCTGCAGTTACCTCCGGTAACAGGACAGCAAATTCATCGCCACCGTAGCGCACCAACAGGTCACGCGGGCGGAACTGGGTGCGCAGGATCTTCGATACAGCGGAAAGCGCCCGATCGCCGGCGATGTGGCCGAACATGTCGTTGAACTGCTTAAAATTGTCGACGTCGATCATCATCATCGATACGGGCTTGTCATCCCCAATGCACTGGGCAATCTGCTGGGGGAAGGAATCTTCCATCGCATGGCGATTGGCCAGGCCCGTGAGCGCATCGGTGGTTGCGTGGCGCTCGAATTTCTTGAGTTCGCCAAAGTTATCTGCAATGACGCGGTTGTGGCTGCGCACACGCTCAGACAATACGACCAGCAGGTTTTTCGCGAACTCATGCGAAGCGTCAACCATGTCCCACAGTATCGACTGGTGAATGACCAGCAGGTGAGTATCTTCAGCACCCAAGACAAAGGCGGACGGGTCACGGTCTTCGATAATCGACATCTCCCCGACGCACTCGCCGGACCCCATCGTCGCGAGTACTGGAGTTTCAGGAGAACCAACGTGCACATTCACGCTGCCGGACAGAACGACAAATACATGTTCGTTCTTCTCGCCCGGTGACAGGAGAAGTTCGCCTTTCGCGAGATCGCGCCGGTCACAGCGTCGCAACAGCTCCTGCACATCATCCGGGCTGACACCGCGGAAAAGCTCAAGGCTGTCGAACAACGAACGTTTATAGTCCGAATTAATTGCTTGTGATTCCTGCATCTATCCATTTTCGCGCGAATGGCGATCATGGACTGCCGACCAGCCCACATAACGGGTGTGAACTACGTCACTATTCTTTGCCGCAAAGCTCTTTTCGAGCCTCTGCGAACTCGGCCCGATCTTCTGTGGAGGGTTCGGGATACTGCAGGCCGATGCTCTGCAAAGCATCAATAATGATGTCTGCGACGCGTGCCCGCATGTAGGGTTTGTCGTCCGCAGGAATCGCATACCATGGCGCCCAAGGCCGCGATGTGGCGTTCAGCGCCTGCTTCGTAAGCCATCATGTAATCGTCCCAGTGACGCCGCTCCTTGACGTCGTTGGGCTCGAATTTCCAGTTCTTTTCCGCATCGTCGAGGCGTGACAGGAAACGGCGTTTTTGTTCGTCCTTGGAGACGTTTAGCCAGAACTTGAGAATCACCGTGCCATTGCGAGCGAGATGTTCTTCCTGCTGGCGAATGGACGTCAGGCGGTCGTCCCAGACGGTATTCATGTCGATTTCGTCCGGAAGCTTCTGATAGCCAAGTATTTTCGGATGCACGCGAACCACGAGCACTTCTTCATACTGGCTGCGATTGAAGATGCCGATGCGCCCGCGCTCAGGGAGGCGGCAGGTAGTGCGCCAGAGGAAGTCGTGATCGAGCTCGAGATTCGATGGTTTCTTGAAGCTGAAGACCTGGCAGCCCGAGGGATCGACGCCCTGCATCACAGAGCGAATCGTGCTGTCCTTGCCGGCTGCATCCATGGCCTGGAATACGAGCAGAATCGAATGCTTGTCGCCTGCCGCGAGGACGCGCTGAAGCTTGTTCAGGTCCTCAGTGCGCTGGCGTCGATGTTTGCCTTTGTGGGGTTTGCCATCGGTTTGCGGTGCGGTGCTGGCTTCCGCCACTTTAAAGCTGCCATCAAATGGCACGAGATAGGCAGATTTTGGTGCCTCAAACATCATTGTTCTCCAGTTGTTCCTGTGCGTGTTGCGCAAGCGCCCAGGTGACGTGTTCGGTCACCATAGCTGATGCGTCATGCTGCCGTGACTTGAGCGCCGCGACAACCTCGGGCGTTGTCTTCGCGTTGCCGAGCGCTGTTGCAATGTTGCGCAGCCACTGTTCATGGCCGATACGGCGAATTGCGCTTCCTTCTGTTTTTTCCAGAAAGGCCCCCTCGCTCCAGGCAAACAGTTCGATCAGCGATGCGGTATCGAGATTGTGCCGCGGCGCAAAATCGGGTTCGCGTGTGCGCGTTGCAAACTTGTTCCAGGGGCAGAACAGCTGGCAGTCGTCACAACCGTAAATACGGTTGCCTATCGCTTTGCGAAACTCATGTGGGATCGAGTCTTTCGATTCAATCGTGAGATATGAGATGCAGCGACGCGCGTCCAGCGAGTAGGGCGCGACGATCGCGTCGGTCGGGCAGACGTCGATGCATGCTGTGCACGTTCCGCAATGGGACACTTCGGGTTCATCAATCGGCAGCGGCAGGTCTGTGTACAACTCTCCAAGGAAGAACCACGAGCCTTCGTTGCGATTAATAACGTTGGTGTGCTTGCCAACCCAGCCCAGTCCGGCCTTCTCAGCCAGTGCCTTTTCGAGAACCGGCGCGCTGTCCACAAACACGCGATAACCAAACTCGCCAATTCTTGCCTCGATGCGCCGCGACAGCGTTCGCAAACGGCCGCGCATCACCTTGTGATAGTCGCGACCGAGCGCATAGCGGGAGATATAAGCTCGTGATTCGTGATCGAGGAGTGCTTTGGCGTCGTCCTGATCGTCTACAAGGTAATCCATGCGCACGGAAATGACGCGCACGGTACCCGGAACCAGTTCCTCAGGACGGCTGCGCTTGCTGCCGTGCTGTTCCATGTAATGCATTGAGCCGTGGAAGCGCTCAGCCAGCCAGTCGTTCAGGCGAGTCTCGGCAAGCGCCAGGTCTATATCGCTGACGCCGGCCTGCTGGAAACCGAGTTCGCGGCACCAGTCGACGATCTCTGACTTGAGAATCGTCATATCGGTATTGCCGTATTGGTCCGCTGTGTTGGTCAATGTACGTTCGCAAGGTCGTTTCCGAGGCTGGATCAGTATAATCGTCCCAATGCAGAACTTGCCCGCCAACATTTATTCAGTTGCCGCCGTGCGCGAGATGGACCGGACGGCCATTGAGGACCATGGCATCCCCGGCTACACGCTGATGACCCGAGCCGCGGCCGCCGCGGTGCGCGAAGCCCGGGAACGATTCCCCGACGCTCGACGCTGGCAGATCATCTGTGGCGCTGGCAACAACGGTGGCGACGGTTACGTCATGGCGCGCCTGGCTGCGCACGATGGCATCGTGGTGTCCGTACTCACGCTCGTAACTCCCGACACGCTGACAGGCGATGCAGCGACCGCGTGGGGCGATTTTACGGCCGAAGGGGGAGTGGTCATGCCCTGGGCCGGCCATCTTGATGACCAGGCGGACCTGCTTGTCGACGGCATCCTCGGCAGTGGCCTCGAGCGCGAGGTTGGTGGCCAGTTTGCAGACGCAGTGGCAAAGATCAATGCGCATCCGGCCCCGGTCCTGGCGCTCGATATTCCAACCGGAATTCACGGCGACACCGGCAAGGTGCTGGGCACCGCGGTCCGGGCCGCTATGACGGTGACCTTTGTTGGCGTGAAGTCAGGACTGTTTCTTGGCGACGCGCCGGCGCACTGCGGTGCTATCCGTTTCGCGGATCTCGAGATACCCGACAGCTATCGTGAGGGAATAGCCCCGGCCTACCGCTGCATAGACAACATACAGCTCGCCGCAGCCCTGAAACCCAGGGCACGCGGCGCGCACAAGGGCGATTTCGGGCATGTCCTGGTGATCGGCGGTGGGCAGGGCATGCCCGGCGCTGTGCGTCTCGCCGGCGAGGCGACGCTCAGGACCGGAGCAGGGCGCGTCAGTATTGCAACGCACCCGAGCCATGCTGCCATTCTTGTCGCGACCAGGCCTGAACTCATGTCGCACGGCGTTGCCGCTGCGGCGGACCTGGAGCCCTTACTTGAGAACGCGGACGTCATCGCCTTTGGGCCGGGTCTGGGTCAGTCCGCATGGGCGCAGGCGTTGTATGACTGTGTCGCCGATTCATCACTGCCCGCTGTCTGGGATGCGGATGCCCTGAATTTGCTGGCGAAAACACCCAATAAGGCGAACAACCGGATAATTACTCCACACCCCGGTGAAGCGGCAACGCTGCTCCGTACGAGCACCGCTGACATCCAGGCCGATCGGCCGCTTGCGCTGGCCTCGTTGGCGGAAAAATACGGCGGTACAGCCGTCCTGAAGGGCTCAGGTTCGCTGGTCTCCACGGATTCGACGCCCATCCTGTGCGCATCCGGCAACCCGGGCATGGCAGCACCTGGCATGGGTGATGTTCTGACGGGCGTTGTCGCGGGGCTGCTGGCCCAGGGCCTGACTATGACGGAAGCCGCGGCGATCGGTGTCGAGGTACATGCGCGCGCGGGTGACCGTGCGGCGCTGGCCGGTGAGCGCGGAATGATTGCTTCAGACCTGATGGCTGAGCTGCGAGCGGCGCTGAACCCATGAAGCGGTTTCTCCCTGACGAGGCGGCCACCACCGCATTTGGCCGGGAATTGCTCGACGCACTGCCGGAGGACCTGGCGGGCTGGACGCTGCTATTAACGGGGGAGCTGGGTGCTGGCAAATCGACCCTCGCACGGGCGTTTATTAAAGCCGCTGGGCACACGGGTGCCGTGCCTAGCCCGACCTACACCCTGGTAGAGCCCTATAATCTCGCCAGAGGAAACATCTATCACGTTGATTTATATCGTGTTTCTGGCGAGGACGAACTTCGCTACCTGGGTTGGAATGAGTTGGACGACGGCTGCCGCATCGTGGAGTGGCCGGATCGGGCACCGGGCCTCATGGGCCAGGCTGATCTCGCGATAGCGCTGTCCTACGACGGCATTGGTCGCACGATCGAGGTCGAAGGTCTGAGCGATCGGGGCAAACGCCTGGCCGCCACAAAATAGTGACAGTCACCTCCTCCAATAGGTGACTGTCCCCTTTCATTCAGTGGATTAAAAAAAGGGGGTATCTTCATAATTTTTCAGCGAAAACTCTTGGATTTTGCGCTCAGGTTTGTATACTCACCCGACATAATCCATAAATCTGGCTTCGCGATTCTCCAAGATGCTCCGACTGAGACTCATAACGTGTGCGCTGCTACTCACGCTGACTTCCATCGCGTTTGCCGGTTCCACTGTCGAAAATGTCCGCATATGGTCAGAAAGTAACAAAACACGCGTCGTTCTCGACCTAAGCCACTCGGTACAGCACAGCATTTTCACCCTGCGTGGACCCGATCGCCTCGTTATCGATCTGAAAGACAGTCGCCTGGCCAAGGCGCTGACGTCCATGCCGCAAGGTGCTGGCGCAGTTCGCTCGATCCGCAGCGCCGTGCGCGCAGATGGCCAGCTTCGAGTGGTGCTCGATCTCAATACCTCGGTTCGCTCACGCACTTTCACTGCCGGCCCCAATGCCACTTACGGCGACCGGCTTGTTATCGATCTGCAGCAGACCGGTGGCCCGGCCACCGTCAAGCGTGCGTCGGAGGAATACCGGCCCGGCAGAGATATCGTGATTGCGATCGATGCGGGACACGGTGGTCATGATCCTGGTGCTGTCGGGCAAAAGCGCACTCGGGAAAAAGATGTCGCGTTGCAGATCAGCCGCCAGTTGGCGAAGCGTATCAATGCCGAGCCCGGTATGAGGGCCGTGCTCATCCGCAACAGCGACGTTTATGTCGATCATCGTGAACGCACAGCGATTGCGCGCCGCAACAAGGCCGACCTGTTTGTTTCGATACATGCCGATGCCGTGGACGACCGACGTGCAAGAGGCGCCTCGGTCTACGCGCTCTCGCTGAAAGGCGCGAGTGATGAAGCGGCCATGCAACTCGCCCAGCGCGAGAATGCAGCGGTAAGCGTCGGCGGCGTGTCGTTGAAGGGCAAGGATGACGTGCTCGCCTCGGTTCTCATGGACCTGTCGCAAAATGCGTCGCTGAGTGCGAGCCTCGACGTTGGCAACAACATTGCGAAGCAGATGGGCCAGGTTACGAAGATGCACCGTAGTGCCGTGCAGCAGGCTGGTTTCCTGGTGCTGAAGTCGCCCGATCTGCCCTCTATCCTGGTCGAAGCGGCCTTTATCTCGAATCCCACCGAGGAAGCGAAACTCAGGGACAAAGGTCACCAGGGGCGGCTGGCAAACGCCGTCCTTTCGGGAATCCGTAACTACTTCTACACGAACCCGCCGCCTGATACGCAGATAGCGATGGATCTCAGGCGCCAGCCCGCGAAACAGGTTCGCTACGTCGTGGCGCGCGGCGATACCGTGTCGGAGATCGCCGCGCGCTATAACGTGCGGGCTGCCGATATCCGCCGCGCGAACAAGCTCTCCAGTGACAAGATTCGAGTCGGCCAGACACTGAGTATTCCGATCTTCGCCGGCGGATAGGGGACTTTTCCCTCCTGATCTGAAAAAATGGCGCCCCTTTGGCGCCGTTTTTCCTTATGCCTATCCAGCAACTCCCCAGTCACCTGATTAACCAGATCGCTGCCGGCGAGGTCGTCGAGCGGCCGGCGTCCGTGGTTAAGGAACTCGTGGAGAACAGTCTGGACGCGGGTGCGCAGGCGGTACAGATCGATATCGTCGCGGGTGGGCAGAAGCTGATTCGTATTCGTGACGACGGCAAAGGCATTAACAAGGCAGAACTGGAGCTCGCGCTGTCACGGCATGCCACCAGCAAGATTTCCAGTCTCGATGATCTCGAAGCCGTTGCCTCACTCGGGTTTCGCGGTGAAGCCCTGCCGAGTATCGCTTCGGTCGCCAGGCTCACGCTCTGTTCCCGCTCGCTGGATGAAGATTCGGCCTGGCAGGTCGAAGCCGACAGCGGCAACATCAGCAGCCCGGCACCAGCAGCTCATCCGCAGGGAACGACCGTCGAGGTACACGATCTGTTCTACAACACACCGGCGCGGCGTCGGTTCCTGCGTACCGAAAGAACCGAGTTCGGACACATCGAGAAGTGGATCCGGCGGCTCGCACTGTCGCGTCCCGAGATCGCATTCACGCTCACTCACAATCAGCGCACGGTATTTCAGCTGGTCGCTGCCAAAGATGAAGACGCCCAGCGACAACGTGTGGCCAAAATTTGTGGCGACGCGTTTGCCGAGCAGTGTGTGTACATCGAGCGTGAGGTGGAGGGCATCGCATTGGCAGGCTGGATCGCGCTGCCGACGTTCAACCGCAGCCAGCCCGATCTGCAGTATTGGTTCGTGAATGGTCGAAGCATCTCGGACAAGACGCTTGCGCATGCTGTGCGCCATGCCTATCGGGATGTGCTGTTTCATGGTCGTTACCCGGCCTATGTGCTCAACCTGACGATGGACCCGAAAGGTGTCGATGCCAATGCGCATCCCGCGAAGCACGAGGTTCGGTTCAGGGACGGTCGCCGCGTTCACGGTGTCGTATCGCAAGCCGTGGAAGTGGCGCTCAAAGACACGCGCCCGGGCGGCCATGACGTCACCCCGATCCCCATGACGCGCAATACCGTCTTCAACCAGGGGACCATGCCATTGCCGCATGGCCCGTCTCCGTCAGCCGTACGCGAAACCCTGGCGACCTATCGATCCATGGCGACTGCACCATCACTCGCCGATGTTCCCGAGCAAGCAACCGAGGTGCCACCGCTCGGCTTCGCTGTCGCGCAACTCGCAGGCGTCTATATTCTTGCTGAAAACAGGGACGGGCTGGTTGTTGTTGATATGCACGCTGCGCATGAGCGCATAACCTACGAAAAACTCAAGCAGAGCTACGATGATCGTGCACTGGTTCGCCAGCCGTTGCTCGTCCCGGAAACGATTTCTGTTGCCCAAAGCGAAGCGAACCTCGTCGAACATTCCGGCGCGGCGCTGGAACAGCTGGGACTGGTCGTCGACCGCTCGGGACCGACAACGCTGACGGTTCGGGAGGTACCGGCGCTGCTGCGGAACGCCGACGTTGAATCACTGTTGCGCGACGTACTTGCCGATTTGTCGGAATCCGGGCAAAGCAATCGCGTTGATGACGCCAGCGACGATTTCCTGGCGACAATGGCCTGTCATCATTCGGTGCGCGCCAACCGCCTGCTAACGCTCGACGAAATGAATGCCTTGCTTCGCGAGATGGAAATGACCGAGCGTGCTGACCAGTGCAATCACGGCCGCCCGACGTGGACGACTATTACGATGTCGGAACTCGACCGCCTGTTCCTGCGCGGTCGCTGACACCGACGCATGACACACACAGCGATCTTGCTCATGGGCCCGACCGCGTCGGGCAAGACCGATCTCGCCATCAGTCTGTGCAAACGATTTCCCTGCGACGTAATCAGTGTGGATTCGGCGCTGGTCTATCGAGGCATGGACATCGGCACCGCCAAGCCCGATCGGGATACGCTGGCACGCACCCCACATCGCCTCATTGATATTCGCGAGCCGGAAGAGAGTTACTCCGCTGGTGATTTCGTGCGCGATGCATACCGGGAAATGGATGAGATTTTTGCGGCAGGGCGAATCCCGTTGCTGGTCGGCGGGACGATGATGTACTTCCGGGCGCTCACCGAGGGCATCGCGGCGTTGCCGTCGGCGGACGGAGCGATTCGTCGTGCCATTGATGCCGAGGCTGCCGAGAAGGGCTGGCCAGCAATGCACGAGGAACTCGAGATGGTTGACCCGGAAGCGGCGCAACGCATCAAACCGAAAGACCGGCAACGCATTCAACGCGCGCTGGAGGTTTATCGTTCAAGTGGTAAACCATTGTCAGACTGGCAGCGCAATTCTGCACCGGCAAGAAACGACGTCGGCTATCTCAAGGTCGGCCTCAACATCGAGCCACGAGCGTTGCTGCATGAGCGGATCGCGAGGCGCCTGGACCTCATGATCGACGGCGGTTTCATTGACGAGATGAAGCGGCTCAGGGAACGGCCTGGCCTGAAAGCGGACTGTCCCGCGATGCGTTCCGTGGGCTATCGCCAGTTCTGGCAGTACCTCGAAGGCGACTACAGTCTGGAGGAGGCGCGGGATCGGGCCCTGTTCGCGACGCGGCAACTGGCCAAGCGACAGATCACCTGGCTCCGATCCGAGACCAAAGTATTACTGGCAGACCCCCTTGAAGCTGGCGCGATCGACGCTATATCGGGTTTTCTGGCGCAGTCCCTGTGATAGACTTTTTCAACGCTTTGGCTGAAGACCGCTGTTAGGGCACCCCGGCGCCACCGGGACGCGGTCTTCAAAACGAATAAGAATAAGGAGACCCAATATGGCTAAAGGGCAAACACTTCAAGATCCATTCCTGAACATCCTGCGTAAGGAAAAGGTCCCCGTATCGATTTACCTCGTCAACGGCATCAAGTTGCAGGGGCAGGTCGACTCGTTTGACCAGTTCGTGGTCCTGCTGAAGAACAGCGTGAACCAGATGGTCTACAAACACGCTATTTCGACAGTCGTCCCATCGCGCAACGTTCGCTTGCCGCTACCGGACGACGAACCTGGAGATGGTGACGAGTAAGTCCACAGCGCGGAATCCAGTCCGGGAGGTCGTGATTGTTTGAACGACCGCAAAGTGGCGAGCGAGCAGTGCTTGTCCACGCGAGTACCGACGGATTACCTGACGAATCTGAACGCGAAGAGTTTGCCGAGCTGGCCCGGTCCGCCGGTGCGGTGATTGCTGGCGAGCTCGTCAGTTCTCGTCGTCGGCCCGATCCCCGCTACTTCATTGGCAAGGGCAAGCTCGATGAACTGCGTCAGCTCATCGAAGATGGCGATGCCGAGCTCGTCATCTCTGGCGCTGCATTGAGTCCGAGCCAGGAGCGCAACCTCGAGAAGGAGCTTCGCTGTCGTGTGCTGGATCGCGCGGGACTGATTCTCGATATTTTCGCGCAGCGCGCCCGCAGCTTCGAAGGCAAATTGCAGGTTGAGCTGGCGCAGCTCAGGCATCTGTCCACACGCCTGGTGCGTGGCTGGACTCACCTCGAGCGACAGAAGGGCGGTATTGGTCTGCGGGGTCCGGGTGAAACCCAGCTGGAAACCGACCGTCGCCTCGTCGGGAAACGCATCCGGCAGCTAACCGAGCGTCTCGAGCACGTCGATACACGCCGCACAATCAATCGGCGCAACCGTATGCGAGCTGAGATTCCCACGGTCGCACTGGTTGGTTACACCAACGCGGGCAAATCGACGCTGTTCAACGCGTTGACCGATGCCGGTGTGTACGTAAAGGACCAGTTGTTTGCAACGCTGGATCCGACGGTCAGGCGTCTTGATCTGCCGGAAGGCGGTCACGTGGTGCTTGCTGACACGGTCGGCTTTATCAGGGATCTTCCGCATGAACTGATTGCGGCGTTCAAATCGACCTTGCAGGAGGCTCGCGAGGCCGACCTGATCCTGCATCTCATTGACGCCAGCGATTCGGATCGCTGGCAACGGGTTCGCCAGGTGAACTCGGTACTTAAGCAGCTCGACGCGGACCAGGTACCCCAGATACGGGTGTACAATAAGATCGACAAGCTGGACAGGAAGCCTCGCGTTACCAACAACCGGCAGGGCGAAGGGCGCGCAGTCTGGATTTCAGCCGTCACAGGCGAAGGACTGGAACTTCTTAAGGAAGCGATTGCCCAACGCCTGCGACAGAAAACCGTGCGCCGTCACATTCACCTTGAATCCGCCCAGGGACGGCAGCGTGCCAAACTATTTGAGCTTGGCGCTGTCCTTAGTGAAGAGGTTCTGGAAGATGGTGGCTGGGCACTCGAATTGAAAATGACGGAAAAGGACTTGCGGCGATTCCTCAAGCATGAAAATCTCGCCGAGGATCAACTGGCGCCGACACCTGTGAAGCGGTCGGCACCTGCAGCTAATGAGTGAATAACATTATGGCGTGGAACGAAGATGGAAATGGCAAAGACCCCTGGAAACGTGACGGGGACGAGCCTGCTGAGCTGGACCAGATAGTACGGGACTGGCAGAAGCGTTTTAGCAGCATTCTTGGCGGTGGCAGTGGTGGCCCCGGTGGTGGTGGTGCAGGCGGCATCGCACTCATCGTGTTGCTGTTGCTTGCGTGGGGGCTCACGGGCTTCTACCGCGTTGACGAAGCCGAACGGGGCGTGGTGCAAAGATTTGGCGCCTACGTCGAGCCAGTGACGTTGCCTGGCCTGCGCTGGCACTTGCCGTTCCCGATCGAAACGGTCGACAAGGTCAATATCCAGGAAGTCAACGACTACAATTTCTCGACCGAAATGCTGACGGCCGATGAGCAGTACGTGTTCATCGATATCGTCGTCCAGTACCGGCGATCCGATCCGGTGCTCTACAGTTTCGAAGTCGAGGATCCTGATATTACGCTGCAGGACGTAACGGAAAGCGCATTGCGCGGTGTGGTCGGTACCAGCTCGCTCGAAGAGCTGATCGGCGAACGGCGCGAGCAGATTCCGGCGCGAACGATGGAGGAGCTGCAAAGTACGCTCGCGAATTACGGTGAAGGCACCGGTCTCACCGTGACATCGATCAACCTGAACGTGGTCGACTATCCGAAGTCCGTGCAGGAAGCGGTGGACGATACGCAGAAAGCGCGTAATGACCGTGATCGAATTGAACTGGAAGCGAACACCTACCGCAACGGCATTATCCCTCGGGCGCGCGGCCAGGCGCAGCGCATCCTTCAGGATGCTGAGGCCTACCGGGATCGCCTGATAGCCAACGCGCAAGGTGACGCGGCCCGTTTTGAGGCCTTGCTGGCCGAGTATCAGAAGGCGCCGCGGGTGACGCGCGATCGCTTGTACATCGAGGCAATTGAACAGGTGTACAGCCGGTCAGCCAAGGTGATTATCGATACCGACGGAAGTGGTAACCTGATGTATCTGCCGCTGGACAAGTTACTGCAACGCTCTGGCATTGACTTGCCCGATTCAAGTACCAATCGCTCGTCGAGTTCGCTGGGTACATCAAGCCGCTCGGCGGAGGCTGACGATCCGGAATCCGGTCGCGAACGGGGGACACGTCAATGAATAATTTCAAATTCCCAGCGGTCGTGATTGTCGGCCTTGTATTTGTCGTCGTCGGTCTGTCGGCGTTTACCGTGAATGAGCGTCAGCTTGCTATCAAGCTGCGCGTCGGTGAGGTGGTCACAGCCCATTATGAGCCCGGCCTGCATTTCAAGATTCCCGTTATCGAGACGGTCCGCAAGTTTCCGAGTCGCATCCTGAAAATCGATGATGCACCACAGCGTGTCTTCACGCTCGAGCGTACGGCGATGACTGTCGACTATTTCGTGAAGTGGCAAATTGTCGACGAATTGTCGTTCTATACGTCGACAGGTGGCATCCAGGAAGTGGCGATGAATCGCCTTCGCGAAATCATCAAGAACTCGATCGTTACCGAATTTGGTAAGCGCACAATTGTGGAGGCGATCTCGGTCGAACGTGAAGAGCTCATGCGCGACATGTTGGCTAATGCCATGGGTACGGCGCAGGGGCTTGGTGTCCGGCTGGTGGACTTTCGGGTGAAGCAGGTTGAGTTTGTATCGGATGTTCGAAACTCGGTTTACAACCAGATGCGCGAGGAACGCAAGCGTGTGGCTGCCGAGACCCGCGCTGAGGGTAGCGAGGCCGCTGACCTGATTCGTTCGACAGCAGACAAGGATCGTACGGTTATCCTGGCCGAGGCAAATCGTGACGGACAGATTATTCGTGGTGAGGGTGATGCCCGTGCGGCAGAGATCTACGCAAATGCGTACACCAGGGATCCCGAGTTCTACGCGTTCTACCGCAGCATCGATGCTTACCGGAATTCGATCGGCAAGGAAGGCGATGTTCTCGTCCTGGATCCGAACAACGAGTTCTTCCGCTACCTGAATCAGTCGGACGGTAATCAGAAATAGCCACGGAAATTTTCACGGCAATTGCCCTTGTGCTCATTATCGAGGGCATGCTGCCGTTTATCTCGCCGCGAAAGTACCGCCAGATGGTGGCGGAAATCACGCGACTGAGTGACAATCACATCCGGAATATCGGTCTCGTAGTCATGGCTATCGGTCTCGGAGTGTTGTTTGTCATACGTGGCTAATCGCCGGCACAATGAAGCTAAGGAAATCATGGGTAAGAATGTAGTTGTCATCGGCACCCAGTGGGGCGATGAAGGCAAGGGCAAGATCGTCGATCTGCTGACGGACCGCGCGGCGGCGGTGGTGCGTTTTCAGGGCGGCCACAACGCCGGCCACACACTCGTTATCGACGGTAAGAAAACGGTATTGCACCTCATTCCGTCGGGTATCCTGCGCGACGGTGTGCATTGCCTGGTCGGCAATGGCGTGGTGCTCGCGCTGGACGCGCTGGTCACTGAGGCCAATGCACTGATTGAGACGGGCGTGCCGGTCTATGAGCGCCTGCGAATCAGCCCGGGGTGCCCATTGATTCTGCCGTCACACGTTGCGCTCGACGCGGCGCGCGAGAAAGCTCGCGGCGCAAGCGCCATCGGCACTACAGGTCGTGGCATCGGGCCGGCGTACGAAGACAAAGTCGCGCGTCGCGCGTTACGGGTTTCCGATCTGTTCGTTCGCGAAAATTTTGCGTCGAAGCTTGGTGAGGTCCTCGACTATCACAACTTTCTTTTAAAGAACTATTTCCGTACCGATACCGTCGACTTCGCCAGGACCCTGGACGAAGCGATGGAATACGCGGAGATCGTGGGGCCGATAACGGCCGATATCACGCAGATCCTCCAGGACCTTGCCGATTCGGACAAGAGCATCCTGTTCGAAGGCGCGCAAGGCACTTTCCTGGACATCGATCATGGAACGTATCCGTTCGTGACGTCCTCCAATACCGTGGCGGCCGCTGCGAGCACAGGTACCGGCATTGGGCCTCGCAATCTCGATTACATACTCGGTATCGTCAAGGCCTACACGACACGTGTCGGTGCCGGACCCTTCCCAACCGAGTTGTTCGACGAGCAAGGCGCACACATTGCCAGAGTCGGTGCAGAGTTTGGCGCCACGACGGGCAGGCCGCGACGCTGCGGCTGGTTCGATGCTGTCGCGCTGCGGCGTTCGATTGTGAACAGCAGCGTGTCAGGTCTTTGCGTCACAAAGCTGGACGTTCTCGATGGGCTGGAAACCATCCAGATCTGTGTCGGATATACGATGGACGGCCAGCCAATCTCGGGACTGCCGGTCGTTGTCGACCGTTTCGCCGACTGCCAACCGATCTACGAAGAGTGGGCGGGCTGGCAGGAATCAACGGTCGGTGTTACGGACTTCGCGGACCTGCCGGACAAAGCCCGCGCCTACCTGGCTCGGATTGAAGAGCTGGCGGGCGTTCCTGTCGATATTATTTCAACGGGTCCGGATCGCGAACAGACGATAATAAAAACGCATCCGTTCGAATAGCAGTAGCGCCAGCAGCCACAGCGAGATCGCTCCACCGCCACCGCCACCACCACCGCCGCCGGTGCCATTGCCTGTGACCGTCACAGCAACATTGGCCGCGTCGTTGAGACCGTCCGGGTCTGTAACCGCGAGGTTGAATCGAAAGAGCGTATCCGACGTCACCGTGGGCGCAGTAAACGAGGCGCTGGCCATATCAGCATTACTCAGCGTCACAGCCGGCCCCAAAGTCTGCGTCCACCGGTATGTCAATGCGTCACCATCGGGATCGTTGGAGCCGCCACCATCCAGCGTAACCTGCGTGCCGATGCTGACTCTCTGACTGGCCCCGGCCACCGCGTTCGGCGCCGCATTGGATCCGGTCCCATCCAGCAGGTCGATGCGCAGCGCGGTGTTCGTGCCGAGTGTGGCGCCTGTCGCGTTGCTCAGCGTGAGTTCGATGAACTCATCCGGTTCGCCGGTGCCGTCGTCACTGATCTCATACTCAATCCACTTCGGGTCCGCGTCACCATCGGTCCAGTTCAGCGTCCCGCCTGCGGAACCCGTGTAGTCGCTGCCAGCGGCTGCATCGCCACCGGTAATCGCATAATTGACCGACGCTGCCCCGGCCGCGCTTCCACTGCGCTGAATGACTGCAACGGCCATACCAAAGCCGCGCTCGGAAACGGCGATACGATCGGTTGCGAATCCGATCGAGGCGGTGCTGCCCGGATCGCTGACATAAACGCTGGCGATACTCGGCGAGGACAATGTTGCACCGCCGCCCGGGGCCGTGAGTTTGATCATCAGCCGTTCGAGGCCTTCTGTGAGGCCATCATTGTTCAGTCCCAGGCTGATGACCTTGTCCGTTGTATCGCCAGCTGGCCAGCTCAGTGTGCCGCTTGCGACACTGATGTCGGCGAGTGAGCCGCTGGCACCAAAGACCTCCCAATTGACGGCGATTGCGCCCGTCGCACCGCCCAGGCGTTCCACGGGGATGCTTGCCGATTGCGATTCGTCTGCGGCAAAAGACGCGGCCGCGAAGGATAAGGTGCCCTGCTCAACATCGCGCGTGTTGTCTTCGACAACATAGAAACCGCTGTCGATATCGCTGATCAGCACATTGCCACTGGGCAGGAACGGGTATGCGCCCCAGGCACCGGGGAAACCGGTGGAATCACTCGACGGAAACGTATCGAAACGGCCGACGGCGGTCGGGCTGGCCGGATCAGAGATATCGAGAATTGTCAGACCGCGGGCATAGTTGGACATGTAGTAGCGGTTACCGCGAACAAAGCCATTGTGGTCGATTGCGCGGGTCGGACCCGTCCAGATGCCCGCCAGTGTCGGGTTTCTCAGATCCGCGATCGAAAAAACACGTAGTGTCGTCGCGAGCCCTCTGTCGCGCTCATCGAGCTCATCCTGCAGGTACACGTACTGCTGGTCTTCTGACCACCAACCCGAATGCGAATAGCCGGCGTTGCTGTACGGAGTCTGGCTGAGCCGCACAGGGCTACCCGGATCCGTAATGTCCCAGATATCGAGGGTCGATTCATTGAAGTCGAAGAGGACATCGCAATAGTCGGAAGCGCCCGCATTTGCACACTGCGTGTCCTTCCTGGCATCCGTCACGGTCATCGACGCGGCATCATGCATGTAAAGACGGTTCCCGCCGGGCTGGCCGGCCGGCGTTGCGGGTGCGGTTATGAACGACGGTGAAGCCGGATTACTGAGCGAGTAGTTGCGAAACCGCCCGTCGCTGATGTTTGAGCCGGCGATAACCAGTACCGGGGTGTCATCCGTAAGCGCGAGGCCGGTGCTGAAATCCGTCTTCGATAGGTAGACGTTGTGTGCCTCGGCGAAATCACTTGGGTAACTGGCGCGGGTGATGCTGTGTGGGAGACGGGTGAGGTCCAGGACAAAGAGTCCGTCAGACGCATTGTCTGCCGTGACGTAGGCGTACGCGTTCCAGCGATTGTCGGCCGCATTCCAATACTGGTAGACCTTGATGTCGCGCCAGGTTGTCCGCTGACCGTCAACGAAGCCGACCTCACGCGGATTTGTGGGATCGGTGACGTCGTAGACAGCGGTTCCGGTGCTGTAGCCCATGATCGCGTATTCGCGATTGGTATTGAGATCGACGAAGCCCCAGATATCCGCACCCCGGCTTGCGGATGCACGATCGGCGACATGCGCTTGCAGGTTGACGTTATTGCAGGGGAAGCCAGCGGCTGTGCCGCCGACGCACGCCGTTGCGAACGCATTCGTGCTCACCGCAGTACGGGTGCCTTCGAGCTTGTCGGCGGTTTCACGGCCCAGTCCTTTCGAGTCTGCGATGACACGGAATCCGCGTGCGGCCAGATCATCGGCAAAAGCATGCGGCACGCCGATAAGCGATGCGCCATCGTCGGCGCGTACATCAATAGCGCCACTGACAAGGTAGAACACATCGCCAGGGTTGCTGAGCGTGTAATTACCCGCAGCGACACGGATACGACCGTTCTTGCCGACACGCTGCAGCGCAAAGTCGAGCGACTGGCATGGCGACAGCGGATCGAGGCAGTTACCTGCATCGAAACCGGTTGGGCCCACGTACAGTGGTGGCTCGTCCGTATCGGCCAGAACCGAAGTACCGAATGCGAGTGCAAGAACCGCCGCGATCGAGGGCGAAATATGTCGGATCATTTGAAGAACCGTTGGCCTGAAGTTACGCCTATAATAGCCGTTCATATCGCTTGAATACCCTTCAATAATTCTCAAACTGTGAATTCGGTCTCTTTGACATTCAAAGCGGGCGCTGGTGCCCTTAAATCCGTGCGCAAGCACGGATTCGACATATCGTCGGTCGGGACGCTGGCGGGCGCATCGGGTGGCGCGAAATGGTTGGTTCTTAGCCAGCTTGATCGCGCGATTCTGCGGACCGTGGTGCCGAAGCTGGTGGGGCCTGTCCACCTGATCGGCAGCTCAATCGGGTCGTGGCGTTTCGCCTGCTATGGCCAGGCCGACCCGCTGGCAGCGATAGAGCGCTTCGAAGACGCCTATCTCGACCAGACCTACAGCGAGAAACCGGATATCCACGAGATTACGGCCAGGACCCGCGAGGTCCTCGACTGCGTGCTGGGTGATACCGGCGTTTCCGAGATCCTTGCTAACCCGTTGTTCCGTACGCACGTGATGACGGTTCGTAGTCGCCACATTCTCGCGTCGGAAAACAAGGCGCTGCTCGCACTGGGGTTGATTATGGCCGCCGTGCTGAATGCAGCCAGCCGCTCGACCCTGGGCTGGTCATTTGAACGTGCGCTGTTCTACGACGCGCGCGACGTGCCCCCGTTCTTCAATGCGACCGGGTTTCCGCTGCAACAGGTCGAGTTACATCGCGACAATCTGCGCGATGCCATTGTGGCGACGGGTTCGATACCGCTCGTCCTGTCCGGTGTGCCCGATATTGCGGGCGCAAGGCCGGGTGTTTATCGCGACGGTGGAGTCATCGATTATCACCTCGATTTGCCGCACAGCGCCCAAGAGCGTCTTACCTTATTCCCGCATTTCTACGGCCGCATTGTGCCGGGTTGGTTCGACAAGCGTCTCAAGTGGCGACGGCCGCAGCCAGGCAATGTGGATCGCACGATATTGATCAGTCCTTCCGATGAATTCGTGGCGGGCTTGCCGAACGGCAAGATCCCTGACAGGACTGATTTCGTTAACTACGAACCGGCCGAACGCGTTCGCATCTGGAAGCAGTGTGTCGCAGCGTGCGAGGCGATGGCCGATGAATTTGCCGAGGTGATCGAGAAGGATCAGCTGGCGGCACGTCTCGAACCACTGTGGTAGTCTGGCGCCAAAATAACAAAAGGGGAGTGGGGTGGAAAACTCACCATCTACAGTAGCCCGGCCGTATCCGGAGCTCACCTGGATTGCGTTAATCGTTGGTTGGATCATCGGCTGCATTATTGCCGTGTCTATTGGCTACGCAGCTTTGATCCTGGGCTTCTCGATCGAGGGATCTGAGCTCGCGGCCATTCTCGGCTTCGGCGTTCTGCGCGGCATATTGCGCCGCAAGAGCATCATTGAAAACAACATCGTCCAGACGATCGCATCCGGCGTGAATGGTGCGTCCTCGGGCATGATGTTCTCTGTGCCCGCGATCTTCATACTGGGATTCGGCGACAAGTTCGATCCTGTGATCCTGACCTTCGGTTGTATCGCCGGTGCGTTCCTCGGCATCGCGTTTATCATTCCGCTCAGGAAGCACATGATTGACTATGAGCGGCTGACCTATCCGGGCGGCGTCGCGGTGGCGACGATTCTCAAGTCGCCGGGTGCGGGCGTACATAAGGCGATAATTCTTCTTGTGGCGGCGCTGATCAGCGCACTGGTGCAGTACACAACGATTGAGACCGGGGTTTCCAACTGGAATCTCGGCGCGTTGATCGGTCTGCCCGAGTATATGAACGGCATCTGGTACCTGTCACTCATGACCATCGGCGTTGGATTTATTGCCGGGCGTGGCGGCATCGCATTCATTATCGGCGGGTTTGTCGCCTACTGGTTCCTGTCGCCCATGCTTTCGGCAATGGGGGCTTTCCCGCTTGATGCTGCCGGAGAAACGATTAACCAGCCGGGTCCGCTGCGGCTGCTCCTGTATCGTCCATTTGGAATCGGAATGCTCATCGGTGGCGCCATCATGGGCGTGATACTGGCATCGCCACTGATTGTCAGCGCAATCAAGTCGATGCAAAAAGCGGCCCAGGTCGAGACCAGCATCTCCAGGGATGAAATGCCGATCAAGTTGCTCTATTTCGCAGTCGGTGGCGCGGTAATCCTGCTGTGCGTGATGGCCGCTACGTCGGCCGAATCGGTGGGCATCGGTCGCGGTATTGCCATGGCATTGCTCGGCACCCTCTGGATCTGGATGGCCGGCATTATCCTCTCCGAAGCCATCGGACGTACGAACTGGTCACCGCTGTCTGGCATGACGCTGGTCGGCATTACTCTGCTGATCGTGTTGACGCAGGCGTTCGGCATGGAGCGCGATGACTCGATCATCGCGGCCCTGATGGTCGGCGCGGCGATGTGCGTCGCAATGTCGCAGGCAACCGACCTGATGCTTGATCTTAAGACCGGCTACCTGGTGGGTGCGACGCCACGCATGCAGCAGATCGGTCAGTTTGCGGGTGCGTGGCTTGGCCCGATCGTCGTCATCGGGGTGATCTTCATTCTCAACGAATCGCATGGCCTCGGCAGCGACAAACTGCCGGCACCGCAGGCGCAGGCTCTCGCCAGCACTATTGACGGCATTATGGGCGGTGACGTTCCAGCGCAGAAGTATGCGGCCGGTGCGGTTATGGGGGGCATTCTTTCAGCGATGATGGGCGGCCTGGGTATTACCGTTGGGTTGGGATTCTATCTGCCGTTCAATATTGTCCTGACATACTCACTCGGGACGCTCGCACGCGAGTTGACCGATCGCATCAGGGGCAAGACCTGGAGTGAGGAGGTTGGCATTCCGATTGCGGCCGGTCTTATTGTGGGCGAGGCACTCGTCGGCGTAGGTGATGCGCTGCGAATAGTGATGAGTTCACAGGGGACATGATATGAAGAACATAGGCTACATTTTATTGGCTGCAGGTTTCCTGGCAGGTGCCTATGCGACGGCACTTGATGTACAGAACGTGAACTGGATGTGGTTCGCGGGGGCGGCAGTCATTGCAGTCGCCGGACTCGTTATTGCAAAGACTCAGGCGTCCGCCCATGCACGTTCCGATGAAGTGCTCGCAGTTAATCGCGGGGAACTGCGTGAGTCTCTGCAGAATATCGTTCGCGATCTCGGTGACATCGTCGATGTCAGCGCCGAGAAAGGGGCTGATCTGCGAGATCGAATCGATCTCAAGCTGCGGGACGACCTGCGACGGTTTGCGGATGCGCGGAGCAGTATGGTGCACCTTTTCGGGTTACAGACCTATGCGGACATCATGAGTAGTTTTGCTGCCGGAGAGCGCTACATCAACCGCGTGTGGTCGGCATCGGCGGATGGGTATGATGGCGAGGCCGCGACGTATCTGGAAAAGGCCGCGCAGCAGTTCGCTGACGCACAACGGCAATTGCAGGAAGCGCAGGGAGCCGGTTAGGGAACTACTTGCGACGACAGCGCGACGTCAGTTCCTTTTGCAGCAGGTCAACGTCCTCGTTCATGAGGTAGTCCGACTGGTCTTTCCAGCCACGCAGCATTGCAATGGTGCGTTCGTTAACGAGCAGGTGCCGCTCGCTGGCCTGTTGACCAATGTTCCAGCCGGGAACGGCAATGACTGAGCGAACGCGTATCTTGTGGCCCAGCAATTGGCAAATCTCTTTCTCGAGTCGAGCGGTGCTCGCCGTGACGTCGACGATGGGTGTCGCCTTATCGCTGTTCGAGAAAGACAGTTCATGTCCAGTGAGTACCGCTTCGCCGTTTTTCGCGCCACGACGGGCGACGACGTTGATGGCGTAGATTCCGGTCTGCCCGACGAGTACGTGATCGACAACGCCCGCGCTCGTCTTGATGTCATGGAATACCCGGTTGGCTCCAGCTGATATCCGCTGGAGCTGATGACCAACGGCGATGTTGGCATCACGCACAAAGCTCACATGCCGGCGGGCGAGAATCGTGCGGCCGAGACGCCATGCGGCGAAGGTCGAGGCCAGGGTCAGGAATCCGATCTGCAGCCAGAGCTGCCACGACGGATAGCCGGCAAACAGGTCCTGCGCCTTCAGTATGTAGGCGGCCGCAAACAGGACAAGGAATACGAGTGCGCCGCTCAGGTAGATGGCCTGTGAACTCGACAGGCGGTCCAGTTCGTCCCGAAAGCGCTGCGCGGCCTCATGCATGATGCTGTCCGCGAAGCTCGGAGTAGAGCTGACGTTGCGGCTGAGGGCACTCCAGGACTTGGCTACCAGCAGGAACAGGATTGTACTGGTCAGAGCAACGGTGGCTGCTGCGCTGATCGCGTCAATATCCATGCGGCTGGCCCTGAAGTCCCTTAGAAGTTCTGTCAGGGTATCGGGCGACGCGTCGGCGCTCTGTGATACAGGTCACAATGGCGCGTCGAGAATAACGAAAAGACTGCATTTTTCAGGTCCGATTCAGGCTTAACCCCGTATATGTGAATGTCATCACGGTAGCTCTTGCGACATACGGATACCGTCGGGATTATGTCTGACTACGGCAAATTACTGGAGACCGCCATGGACAACAGATTGAAAGTGATTGGTGCAGCGTTCGTCATGTTATTCATGAGCGGCTGCGCGACGATGAGCAGCGATGAATGCGTGGCCACGGACTGGTCGGCAGTTGGCTATGAGGATGGCGCTCGTGGCTACACGACTGATCAATTCTCAAAGCACCGGAAGGCCTGTGCCAAGCATGGTATTACAGCTGACTTCGGGTCCTACCAGGCCGGTCGCGACCAGGGTCTGGTTGAGTACTGCCAGCCCGGACGCGGTTTCGATGTCGGCGTCAACGGCGGACGCTACTACGGCGTTTGCCCGGTGAACCAGGAAGCGGCTTTTCTCGATAGCTACAACGTAGGTCATCAGCTGTACACGCTCCGCAGCAACGTGAACTATACGAATTCAGCCATCAGCGCGAAGCAGCACGAACTCGAGGCTGTTGAAGACGCAATGCTTCATGCGGAGGCTGCACTCATCAACCGGGAAACAACGACCGAGCAACGCATCATTCTGCTTGCCGAGTTGAAGGACCTGTCGGAAGACACGGGCAGGCTCGAGGCGGAGATCCAGGATCTGTACGAGCAGCGCGCTCATCATCAGGCCCAGTTGGATAACTACCAGGCGATGGTTGTCGATTACGGCTACTAGGGAAGTACGGCTAGTAGAATTCGTCGAGATCGGCTTCCTTACGTCGGTCTCGACTCTCCCGGCGCTCCTTTTCGTAAGACCCGGTTCCACCCGCATGTCCGTCCGCCCCGAACGGGCTGCGGCGATCTCTTGCCGCGCGTCGGTCTTTGTGGTGCGCAAAACGACAACGGCATTCCAGCGCGTTGCATTCAGGTAACGGTAAACGGGGCGCAGCGGTGGACAGGAAGCGGCGACCGCTCATGATCTTCGCGGCTTCGCAGGCATTCGCGTCAAACTTGATGGAGACAGCGTGGTACGCCGTATTATCCGCTGCTCTGGGTTTTTCCGGCCTCGAGGTCTTCACAGACTGACCCCGTTTGCGGACGAACAACCACAGCACCAGTAACACGACGGCGCTGCCAAGTAACGTCAGTTGCATAGGTGCTCCTTACGCCAAATGTGGCACCAATCGACTACTGTAGTCGCATTCACAGCAGTTCGTCTACTGCAACCTCGGCCCAATAAGCGGCTGCCGTGACTTCCACGGGACCTTCGATCTCGCGCGACACCATCATATCCGGAAAAAACACCTGGTTAAGCAGCGCCTCGACCGCCGCCGGATCAGACGTCGCCATATTCAGTTCCTTGTTGATCTTGAGGCTTAGCTTGTCGAAGTTGGCCGATCCAACACAGAGCCAACCATCGTAGATTGCTGCCTTGACATGGCTCATGCCCGGGTACTCGTAAATGCGGACGCCATGTTCGAGCAGCGTATTGATGGTGACCTTGTTACTGGCGTTGAGCGGGCCGTGATTGCCACGCGCAGGGATAATGATGCGGACGTCGACGCCGCGGCGTCGAGCCCGGGCAAGCTCGTAGATGGTACGGTCATCGGAAAAGTACGGGTTCTGGATGAATATATACTTGTTCGCGTTTTGAATAGCGGCGATTTGCGCTTTGTGAATCTGTGAACTGAAGTTCCTGGTTTGCAGGATACGGACGGGATAGCCGTCGCGGTCGGCGTGTTCCTGCTTGCCACGCAGGAAACGAAGCGCGTTGGCGAAATCACCCAGCAGACCGCCGCGCGACCAGGCCTTGTCAGACTCGAACTGTAACTGGTCGACGACCGGTCCGGTTACTTCCATCATCATGTCGTGCCAGTCGTAACGATACTCGCGGCCAATGTTCATGCCGCCTACAAAGGCCGTCTTCTTGTCGATAATCGTCGTCTTGACGTGGTCGCCAGTGAACCACGGATTCGTCATGCTGCGAACCTTCACGTCGGAGCCCCGCTCGAGGTAGCGGCTCATTGACAGAGGGTGATTGTGCGTTTCAGGCAGCGACTCCGAATCGGCTTGAATCGCGAGCATGTTGCCGATGCTGTCTACCATGACGCGTACCCGGATGTCTTCCGCCCGCTGCCGTAACTCGTCGGCCATCGCAACAGCGAAGTCGTCGTTGTCGAAAATATAGGTGCGGATATCGACGCTCACGCTGGCGCTTTCGATACTTTCCATGAGGCGTCCGAAGTATTCATCGCCGTCGACGAGAAACTTGATACGACCGACGTCCTGTCGAGTACCTGTCACTTTGTCGAGCGTGTGTTCGAATGCGACGAGATCCATCGCTTCGGCGTTGCCAACAGCAGGGATTGGTCCGTCGAGGGCCGGCATTTCAATGGTACTGAGAGATATCCGACGCAACAGACCGGCGGTCGACTTGATCGTCAGTGAGCCGAGTGAGGCGAAATGCGACACCGGGCGATTGACCGGATTTTCGTAGACAGAGCGTGCATAAACCCAGCCCGCCTGGCCGACGCCGCTCACCTTACGTGTGAATGATGAAGATTTGTCAGCGGGAGTGGATGCGCAGCCCGTTGCGAGCAGTGCGACGACTGTAACAGGGATGGCTTTGTTGAGAATTCCCATGATGCGACTCCGTTACCAATGAGTCGAATCTAGGGAAGGGGTCGTCTACAGAATTGACGCTTCTGTGAGCATCTTCAGATTATTGCTTAGGAACTCCTGATGGGCAGCTGATTGCCGCTGTAACTATCGGAAAAGTAACGCTAAATCACTATAGGTGCGACGCCGAACAGTGCCTGATGGAAGTGGCCAACGACCCCAAAGACTACCGCGCCGATGACAATTGCGATGAGATCGAACTTACCTGAGGCGGTTTCCGCGCCGGTCCTGCGGCCTTCACGGCGATTTATCATGATGATTTCGAATACGGCCCAGACGGCCATCGATCCGAACAATGCAAGGGATCGGCTATCGCCGTTGGTGAGCAAATGCGAGACGGCCCAGAGAAACGTTCCTGCCATTTGTGGATGCCGCAGAATGCGCTTGATATGCCCGTTGACGCGCGAGGAGAAGAACAGAATGAGACCGCCCAGAACCAATGCAGAGCTCAACAGCCCTGGCCCCAGCGGCGGTGCGTACATTGCGGTCGGCACCGCGGACTTCCAGCCGAACACAATCAGGAGCAGGGCGACGAGAATGAACAGTGAGAACACACCGCGATAAGGTTGCTCGCCCATGGATTTCTGCAGAGCGGCTCGCCTGGCCGGTGCCACCGAAGGAAAAGCGTGTACGACAAACCAGAGTGCGATTCCCGCGTGCAACATTGTCATCCTGAGTCTCCCGTGGTGTTGATCGTCCGGGCATCAGTATACTGCTCCTGCAGTTGCCAAGAGGAAATGAAATGAATGCGGCCGTACAATCGATCACCTGGCAGGGCCTGACCCTGGCATTCGTGCCGACGCTTATTGTTCTTGCCATCATGTGGCGCTGGTCGGTGGGTGTCGGTAAGGGCATCTACGCGACCGCAAGAATGCTGGCGCAGTTGCTGCTCATTGGCTACGTGCTCGTCTTTATCTTCGAAACCGGCGAGCCCGGCGTGGTGCTCGGTGTGTTGGGCTTCATGCTCGTCGTTTCGAGCTGGATTTCCATGCAGCCGCTGCACAACAAATCTCCCCGGGTCTACCGCAATGCGTTTATCTCGATCTCGGTTAGCGGTGTGCTGACGCTTGCGCTCGTAAGCCAGGTCGTTATTGGCATCGAGCCGTGGTTCGATCCGCGCTATCTCATCCCGCTGGCCGGTATGATCTTCGCCGGCGCCATGACCACGATCAGCCTGGCAGGGGAGAGAGTGCAGGCGGAGGTGTCGCGTGGTGTCAGCTATCCTGAAGCGCGTCGAATCGCCATGCAGGCAGCCCTGATTCCTATAATTAACTCCCTGTTCGCGGTTGGCCTCGTTTCGCTACCGGGCATGATGACGGGGCAGATACTCTCCGGCGTTTCACCCATGGTCGCTGCGAAATACCAGATCATCGTGATGTCCATGCTGTTTGGTGTGACCGGGATGTCCGCTGCCATGTTTCTCTACCTGGAACAGGGCGATTTGAAGAGAGCGTTATGAACACTACTCGACTGTCACTGACAGGAATCACCTGCGCCGGTTGCGTCTCACGCGTCGAAACGGCTCTGAATAACGTCGAAGGCGTAGTCTCGGCCTCGGTCAATCTTGCCGAGCGCACGGCCACAGTCGACGGCGATGTGCGTGCCGAAAACCTGATTAGCGCCGTTGTCGGTGCGGGCTACGATGCCGCGGTTCTGCGGGGCCTGAACGACGAAAATGAGAAAGAGGCCGCTGAGATGGCGCACTACCGAACGCTGCTGCGCAAAGCGCTGATTGCCGGCGTTGTTGGCCTTCCCCTGTTCGTCTTCGGCATGGCCGGCCTGCTGCCCGAACTCGGAAATCCAGCCGGCAGAATATTCTGGCTGGTAACAGGTCTGGCGACGGTTGGCGTCCTCGTCTATTCCGGTGGCCACTTCTTCATCGGCGCCTGGAAGTCGGCACGTAACCACAGTGCCAACATGGATACGTTGATTGCCCTGGGTACGGGCACGGCGTGGCTATTTTCGATGGTCATCATCGCGTGGCCCGAGTGGGTGCCTGCGTCTGCTCAGCACGCCTATTTCGAAGCGGCCGCTATCATAATCGCCCTGATCAACTTCGGGGCCGCGCTGGAAATGCGTGCGCGCGGCAAGACGTCCGAGGCGATCAAGCGGCTGATAGGGCTGCAGCCAAAAACCGCCCGCGTGATTCGCGATGGCACTGAGATGGACATCGCCATTGAGGACGTCGGTCTTGATGAGACCATCAGGGTGCGACCCGGCGAGCGCATTGCGGTCGACGGAGTGTTAATTGAAGGGCATTCGAGCATCGATGAATCCATGCTTACGGGCGAGCCCGTTCCTGTCCAGAAACAACAGGGTGACGAGGTCGTTGCGGGTACCATTAACAAGCTCGGTTCATTTCTCTTCCGGGCCAGACGCATAGGCAGTGACACCGTGCTGTCGCAGATTATCGAAATGGTCCGCGCGGCGCAGTCCTCCAAACCGGCGATCGGACGCCTGGCGGACAAAGTGGCCTCCGTGTTCGTGCCAACCGTCATGATTATTGCGGTCGTTACCTTTCTGGCCTGGTTTAACTTTGGTCCTGCGGAGCAGGGAGTAACGCTGGCAATCGTGACCGCCATGACGGTGCTTATCATTGCCTGCCCCTGCGCGCTCGGACTGGCGACGCCAATATCCATCATGGTTGGCGTCGGCAAAGCGGCCGAGTTCGGAATCCTGATTCGCAACGGCGATGCGCTGCAGCAAACGGGCCGCCTCGACACGATCATTCTCGACAAGACCGGTACCGTGACGGAGGGCGAGCCGAGCGTGACCGAGATCATCCCGGCAGGCGACTGGAGTGAGGATGAGATCCTGCGGTGGAGCGCGAGCGTGGAACAGGGCTCAGAGCATCCGTTGGCCGAAGCGATCGTTAGTGCGGCCCATGACCGGCAGATTTCCCTGTTGAAAGCAGACCGGTTTGCGGCGGTTGCAGGCCGCGGGGTCGAAGCAACTGTTGATGGCAAACAGGTGATACTGGGCAATCAGAAGTTAATGCGGGAACGCAGTATCGACATCAGTGCCATCCTGGATGCAGCGACTGCACTTACTCACAAGGCACAGACGCCCATGTTCGTGGCTGTGGCCGGCGAGGCGATCGGCATTGTCAGCGTCGCAGATGCCATTAAGAAGGACTCGCAAGAAGCGATTCAACGCCTCCATGACCTGGGGCTCAGGGTCGTTTTGCTGACCGGCGACAATGAGGCCACGGCAACGGCGGTCGCCAGGCAGGTCGGTATCGATCAGGTATTCGCCGAGGTACTACCAAAAGACAAAGCCGATATGGTGGCCAATCTGCAGCAACAGGGCAAGCTCGTCGGGATGGTCGGCGACGGCATCAACGATGCGCCGGCGCTTGCGCGCGCAGATGTCGGCTTCGCCATCGGCACGGGTACTGACGTGGCCATCGAGAGCGCGGATGTCACGCTGATGGGTGGTTCGCTGCATGGCGTGTCGGACACGATCAGAATCTCGAGGATGACCGTGCGCAACATAAAACAAAACCTGTTCGGCGCATTTATCTACAACACACTCGGTATCCCTGTGGCAGCGGGCGTGCTGTTTCCGTTTATCGGCATATTGCTCAACCCCATGATCGCCGGAGGTGCTATGGCAATGTCATCGCTGACTGTCGTTAGCAACGCAAATCGCCTGCGATTCCTGAAGGCGAGGAGCTAAGCCATGAACATCGTGCTTGTGAACCTGGCTGGACTTGCGGTCATTGCATTGATCGTCTGGTGGTTCTGGATGTCGAAACCAAAGGCACAACGCGCCCGGACAGACGTTATCGATATTCTTGTAGAGGGAGGTACTTACTCGCCACCCCGGATCGAGGTAGAGGCTGGTAAGGAAGTGACGCTGCGGTTTCTGCGCAAAGATGCGAGCCCTTGCGCTGAAAAAGTAATATTCGACGAGCTCGGGATCAACGCTGATTTGCCGATGGGTCAGACCACGGAAGTCGTCGTCATACCACCCGAAGCCGGCGAGTATGCCTTTACCTGCCAGATGCAGATGTACAGGGGGAGTCTGGTCGCAAAGTAGACATAAATTGTGTTTCTGGTGTTGGGGCAAGAAACTCCTAGACCGGAAACAAAAAGGGCTCCCGATCGGGGAGCCCTGAAACTGTCTGGTGCCCAGGGCGAGACTCGAACTCGCACATCCTTAAGGACACTAGCACCTGAAGCTAGCGCGTCTACCAATTCCGCCACCTGGGCAGGCTGAACCGCGTACAATTGCAGCTCATGCGGGTGGCGCACTTTAAGAAAACGGCGCCCCGCTGTCAATCTACAATTCTCGCGAGATACCGGAGTCGCAGCACTTGCCACAAAACCCGAAGAAAAGCAGGAAACCCCAAAAGGGTAAGCCTTACAAGCACCCGATCCCTGGCCCAAACGACCTTATCGACTTCCTGACCGAGACCGGCAAGCCGCTCAAGGCCGATGCCATTCTCAAGGCGTTTGATCTCAAGGGCCAGCGCATGCGATCGCTGCTGGTAGAAAAGCTCAACACCATGGTGCGAGCGGGCCAGATTATCGAGAATCGCCGCGGCGAATTCTGCCTGACAGCCAAGCTCGACCTTGTAACCGGCACGGTCAGCGGTCATCGCGATGGTTTCGGTTTTGTCGTGCGTGACGATGGCGAATCCGAGGATGTCTATCTTTCGGCGCGCGAGATGCGGCCGTTGTTCGACGGTGACCGGGTCGCTATTCGCGTTAAAGGAATGGATCGACGCGGGCGTGCCGAGGGTCAGCTGGTCGATGTTCTCGAACGCGGTACCCAGCAGGTGGCTGGACAGTTTATCCGCGAGCGTGGCATCGGGCTGGTCATACCGGATAACTCACGAATTTCGCACCGCATCCTGATTCCAAAAGACGAATCGGGCGGGGCGAAGCATGGCCAGATGGTTGTTGCAGAGATTCTCGATTACCCCACGTATGTGGAGCAGGCGACAGGTCGCGTCGTCGATATCATCGGTACTCCTGGCGAGAAGGGCATCGCAACAGACATTGCGATTCACTCACACGCAATTCCTTACAAGTGGCCCGACGCCGTAAGAGAGCAGGTGCAGGATTTCGGTGCCGAGGTTCCGGAATCGTCGATGGACGGGCGGACGGAGCTTCGCGATGTCGACCTCATCACTATCGATGGCGCGGATGCTCGTGATTTCGATGACGCCGTCTACTGCATGAAAGCAGAGAACGGGTGGCGACTGCTGGTAGCTATTGCAGATGTTGCCAACTACGTCAGCATCGGTTCGGCCCTTGATAAGGAAGCGATCGTACGTGGTACCTCGGTGTATTTTCCGGATCGAGTCGTGCCGATGCTTCCTGAAGTGCTGTCCAACGGTCTGTGTTCACTCAATCCGAAAGTTGATCGGCTTTGTATGGTCTGCGATATGGAAGTCAGTTCTTCCGGCAAAGTGAGTAAGGCGACTTTCTTTGAGGGCGTGATGAAATCCAAAGCGCGCCTGACCTACAGCCAGGTTGGCGACTTTCTGAGTGGCGCTTCGAAAACGTCCGTGCCGAGTGAGCTCCAGGCATCGATAAGAGACCTGCACGATCTGTACAAAGCATTTGCGAAGCAACGCCGCCATCGCGGCGCCATCGAGATCGATTTGCCGCAGACAAAATTCAAGCTCAATGACGACGGTGAGATCGATCAAATCGAAGTTGTTCCGAGAAATGACGCTCATCGCCTGATCGAGGAATGCATGATTGCTGCGAACGTCGAGGCGGCGAAATTTCTGAAGAAGCACAGGATACCCGGGCTCTACCGCGTTCATCCGAAACCGGATACCGACAGATTCAATGACCTGCGCCTTTACCTCATTTCACTCGGGCTGAAAGTCCCGCATCCCGACCACGTTGAGCCGCGCCACTTCACGCAGTTGATCGAACAAGTGAAAGACCGCCCGGACAGTGCGGCTATTACGATGGCAATGTTGCGGTCGCTAACTCACGCAGAGTATTCGCCGGCAAATGTAGGCCACTTTGGTTTGGCGCTGGAGTCCTACGCCCATTTCACTTCGCCGATCCGTCGTTATCCTGATCTGCTGGTGCACCGGGCGATCCGGCATATTATTCGTGGCGGTAAGCCCGGACAATACGACTATGCTCCGAAGGAAATGGAACGCCTTGGAGCGATCACCTCGGCGCACGAAAAGCGTGCTGAAGAGGCGACTCGCGATGTCGAGGCATGGCTCAAGTGTCAGTACATGGAGCAGCATCTCGGCGACGAGTTCGACGGCGTGATTACCGGAGTCACCAATTTTGGTGTTTTCGTGCAGATCACGGAGCTCATGACCGACGGCCTGGTGCACGTGACGAGCCTCGCCAATGACTACTATAAGTACGATGCCGGCTCGCAAAAACTCGTTGGCGAGCGCAGCGGACATTCCTACAGCCTGGGTGAGGAAATGCGGATCCGGGTACAGCGGGTCGACATGGAGACTCGCAAGATCGACTTCCGGCCGGTCACAGAAATCT
This sequence comes from uncultured Gammaproteobacteria bacterium, assembly GCA_963722775.1. Lineage (GTDB taxonomy): Bacteria > Pseudomonadota > Gammaproteobacteria > Steroidobacterales > Woeseiaceae > UBA1847. Next base: position 175,475 of record CAVROF010000020.1, on the reverse strand, counting down.
CACCCAAACCGCAAAAGAAACGATCCGCCAGCAAGAAGAGTCGTAGGTGAGCAAATCGCAATACATCACAGGTCTCCGGGCCGTCGAACAACTGTTGGCGACGGATTCGACCGAGATTCGCCGTATCTATGCCGAATATCAGACGGCCAATCCGCGGGTCGAGGCCGTCATCAAGGCTGCGCGGCAGGACGGTATCGAGATCCAGCCTGCGAATCGCGCCCGGCTGACGCAAATCAGTGGTGAGTCGAGGCATCAGGGCGTGGTGGCCGAGGTCCGTCGCAGCACTGTCATGGATGAGGCCGGGCTGCGGACAATGGTTGAGGCGCGCCTGCAGGAGGGTAAAACCCTGCTGTTGCTGGCTCTCGATGGAGTACAGGACCCGCACAACCTCGGCGCCTGCATGCGCACCGCCGATGCCGCCGGCGTCGACGCAGTCATAGTGCCGCGCCACGGTGCGGCCGGTCTGGGTCCCACGGTTAGCAAAGTCGCCGCTGGGGCCGCTGAGCAGCTGCCGTTCGTCCCGGTAGGCAATCTGGGCAAGGTGCTCGCGTGGCTCGGGGATTACGGCGTACAGCGCGTTGGAACCAGTGACAAGGCCGATTGCAGTCTCTACGACGCCAAACTGGCTGGGTCCGTGGCGTTGGTGATGGGTCGGGAGCACACCGGGCTGGGCAAGGGCATCGCGAGCCGCTGCGATACGCTGGTCAGCCTGCCGATGCGGGGTGTGGTCTCGAGCCTTAATGTTTCTGTGGCCACGGGTATCTGCCTGTACGAGATTGCCCGGCAGCGATCCTTGTAATAGGGCGGGAGCTTGGGTAGGATTCGCGTCCCGTCCATAAGGTCGGGAATAACCTTGCTGCACCGGATAGCCGGGCAGCTGTAATCCCCTGGAATAACCCAGGCGATTTCATCCATAAGGGAAGACAATGAGACACTACGAAATCGTGTTTCTGGTCCATCCGGACCAGAGCGAACAGGTTCCTGCCATGGTCGAAAAGTACCAGGGCATGGTGGCCGAAGCGGGCGGTCAGGTTCACCGCTCTGAAGACTGGGGTCGCCGCCAGCTGGCACACCCAATCAACAAAATTCATAAAGCCCACTACGCTCTGCTGAATGTTGAGTGCCCGTTCGATGTGATCACTGAGATCAAGACCGCATTCAAGTTCAACGACGCCGTGCTGCGCCACATGGTGCTTGCACGCGACGAAGCGGTTTCCGAAGCATCGCCTATGGCGGTGGCCGTGGCTGAAGAAAAGGCCAAGGAAAAGGAAGCTCAGCAGCGCCGTGACGCCAAGGCGGCTGCCGAGGCCGCACAGCGGGCTGAAGAAGAGAAAGCAGAGAAAGCCGCAAGAGACGCGGCTGCTAAAGAAGCTCCGGCTGAAGAAGCAACAGCCAAGGAGCCTGCTGCCGACGAGGCTACGACTGCTGAAGAGGCTCCGGCTGCAGAAGAGGCTACCGACTGCTGAAGAGGCTCCGGCTGCAAAAGAGGCTCCGGCCGAAGAGGCTGTCGCTGAAAACAAGACTGAAGAAGCTGAGGCTGAAGAAGCCGCAGCAAAAAGCGCCTGAGGAGATAAATTATGAGTCGTTATTCACGCAGGCGTAAGTATTGCCGTTTTACCGCTGAGGGCATCAAGGAGATCGATTACAAGGATCTCAACCTGCTCAAGGCCTACGTTACCGAGACGGGCAAGATCGTACCGAGCCGTATTACGGGCACGAAGTCTCATTACCAGCGCCAGCTGGCAACGGCGGTCAAGCGCGCTCGTTATCTCGCGCTGCTGCCGTACACCGATCGGCACTAGGCGCCGTCGGAGGAACTCCCTTGCAGGCTTTCGCCGCTTGGCTGGTTGCTAGGCCGCAGAACGCCATATTGGGACTGGCTGTAACATTGTTACTGCCTGCGCCGCAGCTCACCAGTGGTGTCATTATGGTGCTGCTGGTCCTGGCGCAGGGTACGCGCCGGGCCGTTACCGAGGCGCTGGTCGCGGCGACGGCGGTGCTTACCGCATCGATGCTGTTCGGCACGCCGGTGGCCTCGGTGGTAACACTGATAGCAGGCACCTGGGTGCCCGTGTTGTTACTTGCAGTACTGCTGCTGAGTACACGGTCACTGACATTGACGGTTCAGGTGTCTGTGATCGTTGCCGTCACGACGATGATTGGGTTTTATGTCGTCGTATCGGATCCGGTCGCCTTCTGGCAGCCGTATCTGGATTTGATGGTAGAAGTCGCAAGGCAGAGTGGGCTTGAGTTAAACGAAGAGCTGCTCAATGCCGAGGTGATGACCGTATCTGCAACGCTCGCGTTCTGGATGCTGTATATCACCGGTTTGCTGCTTGGATATGGGCTGTATAGGAAGCTGCCCGCGGAAACGAGTCACTATGGCTGGTTTCGGGATTTGAATTTTGGACGTGTCATCGCGTTCACTATGGCGCTGGTCTCGCTACTGGCGCTCGTGGTAGGCGTGACCTGGCTGAAGAATGTTGCGTTCGTTTTGTTCGTCACATTCTGGATACAGGGTTTGGCTCTTCTGCACTTTATGCGCGCTGAGAAGCTGATTCCGCCGGGTGCAGTTGTAGCAGTTTATGTGTTGGTGCCGTTGTTGCAGGTTCTGATGATTACGGCACTGGCAGTGGTTGGATACATGGACGCCTGGTTTGGTTTCCGGCGTCGGATGAAAAAAGCGTAAGGGTTCTAAAAAATGAACGTTATTTTGTTGGAAAGCGTTGAAAACATCGGTGGCATTGGCGATATCGTCAAGGTCAAGCCCGGTTATGGCCGTAACTACCTGCTTCCGCAGGGTAAAGCGGCTCTGGCAACACCCGAGAACATGAAAGCTATCGAGGCCCGCCGTGCGGAACTCGAGAAAGCTGCGGCCGAAGAGGAGTCGAAGGCAAAGAAACGTGCCAAAGCGTTCCACGGCCTGGAACTCGTCATTCACGCCAATGCTGGCGCGGAAGGCAAGCTCTTCGGTTCGGTCGGCCCGATCGATATCGTCGACGCGCTTGCCGCGGTGCAGGTTGAAGTCGAGCGCGCCGAGATCCGTATGCCGGATGGTCCGGTCCAGGAGCTCGGTGAGTACACGATCGGTGTGCACCTGCACTCGGACATCGATGCCGAAGTGCTCGTTAAGGTAGTTGGCGAAGAGTAGTTAGAATTGCAGCCGACGGCTCTCCGTCGGCTGTGTTACCTTTTAGCCAGGGAATAATTCTGGCAGGGGAATCCGATAAATGGTCCGAGCTTTGGACGATGGCTACACAGACGGGGGTGCTGAGCAGCGCCTCAAGGTGCCGCCTAACTCCATAGAAGCCGAACAGGCCCTTATCGGTGGCCTGATGCTCAACGCTCAGGCCTGGGATAAGGTCGCCGACGTCATCTCGTCGGATGACCTGTACCGCAAAGACCATCGCCTTATCTTCAAGGCGATTGCCAATCTCGTTCAAGATGGCAGCCCGTGTGACGTTGTTACGGTCTCCGAGCACCTCGATAATCGAGGCGAGCTCGAGCAGGCCGGTGGCCTCGAATACCTTGCCATGCTGGCTAACGAAACGGCCGGCGCCGCTAATGCTCGCGCGTACGCGAAAATTCTCAGAGAACGTTCAATGCTGCGGTCGTTGATCAACGCTGGCAATGAGATTAGCGGCAGCGCATTCGCGACCGATGGCCGGTCCGCAGCGCAGGTGCTTGACGATGCTGAGCGCATGGTCTTCGAGATCGCCGAGAAGGGGAGTCGTGGGCGCAAGGGATTCAAGGCGCTCAAAGATATCCTGCCGGCGGCCGTAGACCGTATCGATGAACTGCATCAGGCTGAAGGCAGCATCACTGGCATCTCTACCGGCTATACCGAATTCGACAAGCTGACCGCTGGCCTGCAGGGTGGCGATCTCGTAATTATTGCGGGTCGTCCATCGATGGGTAAGACGACACTGGCCATCAACATCGCTGAAAATGCGGCGATTGGCTCGAAAAAGAGCACGGCGATTTTCTCAATGGAAATGCCTTCGCAGCAGCTCGCCTTTCGCATGATTTCTTCGCTGGGTCGCGTTGACCAGACGCATCTGCGTACCGGTAACTTTCCTGACGAAGATTGGTCGCGTATTAACACGGCCGTACAGCTCATGTCCGAGGCACCGATTCACATCGATGATACGCCGAGCCTGTCGCCGACCGAGATTCGTGCTCGTTCGCGCCGCTTGCAGCGCGAGCATGGTCTGGACCTGATCGTTGTCGACTACCTGCAGCTGATGCAGATTGAAGGCACCAAGGAAAACCGGGCGACGGAGATTTCCGAGATTTCGCGCGGCCTTAAGGCGCTTGCCAAAGAGCTCGATGTCCCGGTTATCGCATTGTCCCAGCTTAACCGTAGCGTTGAGCAACGTACCGACAAACGGCCGGTTATGTCCGACCTGCGAGAATCGGGTGCCATCGAACAGGATGCGGACCTGATCCTCTTCATCTATCGTGAAGAGGTCTATAACCAGGACACTCCGCGCAAAGGCATCGCCGACATTGCGATCGCCAAACAACGTAATGGCCCGATCGGTGATTTCCCGCTGACCTTTGTCGGTCGGTACACCAAGTTCGAAAACTGGGTGCCCGATACTTACAACGAATACCCGGACGAGGGATATCAGTGAGTTTTGGAGCACGAGCGCTTATCAGGCTCGGCGCTTTAGAACACAATCTCGAGGTCATCCGCAAAGCCGCTCCAGGCTGCAAGGTAATGGCCGTCATCAAGGCGAATGCTTACGGGCATGGCATGGTGCATGTCGCCCAGCACCTGTCGCATGTTGATGCGTTTGCCGTGGCCCGGGTTCCCGAAGCACTCGAGCTCCGGGCGCACGGAGTAACCGCAAAGATCGTCCTGCTTGCAGGTGTAATGAACACCGCCGAACTCGCCGCCGCAATGGAGTACGAGTTCGAGCCGGTCGTGCATTGCCCGATGCAGCTGGATCTCCTGGACAACTCTATCGGCGGCAAGGTCAACGTGTGGTGCAAAATCGATACCGGCATGAATCGACTGGGATTCGCCCCCGCCGAAGCAGCCGACGTCCTTGCTCGACTGAGACGATCAGCGGGCGTTAACCACATCCGCCTGATGACTCACCTGGCAAGCGCTGATGATCTCGATGACAGCACCACGAAAGAACAGCTTGAGCGTTTTCGCCCCATAGTAAAGGGCTTCGACGGGGACGTGAGTATCGGGAATACGCCAGCGACGCTTGCCTGGTCGGCAGTCGTAAATGCGCGGTCAGAGTTTGGTTTCACGGGCGAGAACTGGATTCGACCCGGTATCGCGCTGTTCGGTGTTTCGCCATTCAGTGACAAGACCGGCGCCGAGCTCGGGTTGAAGCCGGTCATGCAGTTCGAGGCCAGGCTGATCGCAATCAAATCCCTTAAGTCGGGCGAACGCGTCGGGTACAGGGGAGCTTACGCGAGCGATGAGGATACGATGATTGGCATAATCTCGGCCGGCTACGGCGACGGTTATTCACGCCATTTCAGCAGCGGCACGCCTGTGCTGATCAACGGACGCAAAGTACGTGTTGTCGGCAACGTGTCAATGGATATGATAGCCGTGGATCTCGGTAAAAACCCGGATGACAAGGTCGGCGATATTGCGACGTTGTGGGGTGATGGCCTGCCAGTGGAGGAGGTCGCCGCTTACGCGAACGCGATTCCTTACGAACTGGTGTGCGGCGTCATGAACCGCGAAGACAGCGAAATCGTTCGGGCCTGAAGGCCCTCCCACCGAGGAGCTGTCCCACCGAGGAGCTGTCCCACCGAGGGGCTGTCCCACCGTGGAGCGGCTTTAGCCGCGAATCTCAGGCGGCGAAAAAGCCCATCTTCACGCCGGCCAGCTGCACGACATCGTTGTCGGTGAGCTTGCGAGCCTGAGCACCTATCGGCTGGCCGTTGACGAGCGGGAAGTCATTTTCCTTACCCGATTCGACATGCACGATATAGTAGCCCTCGGCGCGTCGCGTGATCGCTGCCACCTGGACGCCTGGACGACCGAGTGTCGTCAATGCCTTGGTCAATTCCAGTTCACGGCCGGCGAATGCGCCGCTCAGGACCTGCAGCTTCGCAAGCGGCAATGCATTGGGTGCCATGGCCGGGTCGATGCCGGTCATCGTGGACGAATGAGGAACGCGCGCTGCCACCTCCTCTCTTTTCGGCGCCGGCGGAGGCGGGGTCTCATCTTCCAGGCCAGCTGCCTCTTCGGGATCCAGCTTCACGGATTCCGCAACATCGTCGTGTACGACGTCCCGGTCCACCGCGGCGGCAGCAACTGCCTTATCGGCCAGGCGCTCAGCTTCGGCCAACTGTTCGGCATTCTGCTGGCCGGTCGGGATAACCATGGTCTTTTCGAATTCGTCTTGCTCGGTTTCGGGTGCCTGCTGGTCAGAGAAGCGCAGCTGATGGTGCCCGATCGTAATGACGTCCCCATGCTGTAGTGCATGTTTCTTGATCAGCTTGCCATTGACATACGTGCCATTGGTGCTGTTCAAATCCTCAAGGAAGGAGTCATTCAGGATGTTGATAATGAGCGAGTGGTGACCACTGACTGCCGGGTTATCGATGCGGACATCGTTATCGGGCAGACGACCAATCGTGTATCGCTCTTTGGTCATGTTGTATTCAGCCAAGACCTGGTTGTCCAGACTCAGAATTAAACGTGCCATGTTTTCTCGCTCTTAGACCAATGCATCCCTACGAACGGAACAAGCCAGCAAGTTTCGCAATCAGGCCCTTTTTTGCCGGGAAGGCTTCCTTAACCTGAGCAAGCATTACTGACACGTTATCGCGTCCGCCGTGGTCGTTGGCCAAGTCAATAAGTTGTTGACCAACCACGTCAAGACTAGCATTAAAAGTACTGATAGTTAAGTGAATATCGTCATCTTCGACCATGTCCGGCAAGCCGTCGGAGCACAGCAGATATATATCGTCGGGTAATACATCGTATTCGCGAACCTCGACCTCTACGGTCGGTTCGACACCGAGGGCGCGCGTTACATAGTTGCGATTGGTCGAGCGCTGGGCTTCCTCATGGGAATAGAAGCCGCGGTCGACGAGTTCCTGGAGCAGGGAATGGTCCAGCGTAATTTGCTCGAGCGCCCCACCGCGCAGGCGGTAGGCGCGAGAATCACCGACGTGGGCGATCGACACCTTGTCGTCATAGAACATGCAGGCCACGATCGTCGTGCCCATGCCCTCACACTGAGTCTGGCTTTGAGCTGTCTGGAAAATAATCTTGTTCGACCGGTACACGGCATCGCGCAGGATGATCGACAGGCGCATCAGGCCACTGTGCGCATCGATGTCGTTCAATTCCTCACGGGCCGCGCCTTCGCTGGCAAGTTGTGTGACGATTTGTACGGCGATTCCGCTGGCCACTTCGCCGGCGTTGTAGCCACCCATGCCGTCAGCGAGAACCATCAGGCCGATATCCGGATTGGATCCGATCGCATCTTCGTTGTGCTCGCGGACGCGACCCGTATCGGTCAATTCGGCAAATTCAATTTTTCCGCGCAAACTTATCGTCAAGGTACTAATCGCTCTTTGTTACTTATGAAACCCTGGCGCAATTCCTGAGCGCAATCGCCATTTCGGCGCCGCAGGAAAAACGATCAGTTGGACGTTTTGCCATGGCCTTGGCCAGGACGGCATCGACGCTCGGAGGTATACCCGCACGTCTTGACGAGACCGGGGCGGGATCCTCCGTTGTGATCTTTGTCATCAATACTGCGATGTTCGATGCTCTGAACGGTACCTCGCCAACTAAAAGTTCGTACAGGGTAACACCTAGCGAGAATAAGTCCGATAGTCCCGTGAGGTTTTCGGCGCCCAGCTGTTCTGGCGACATGTACATTGGGGTGCCGAGGACAATTCCCGTCTTGGTACTGTTGTTGTCCGTGATGCGTGCGACACCAAAATCGCTGATCTTTAGCGAACCCTCTTTCGGGTTGTACAACAGGTTAGCCGGCTTGATGTCGCGGTGGATGACGCCCTGGTTGTGTGCGTAATCGAGCGCCTCGGCTGTGGTGGCAGCCAGTTCGAGAGCACGCTTGGGGGCCAGGAGCTTTTTCGGGTCCGTGAAGCTGCGCAGCGGGATTCCCGGCACATATTCCATGGCGATGTAGGCGAGTCCCTTGTCCTCGCCCGCATCAAAGACAGTAATGATGTTCGGGTGGGTGAGTCGTCCTGCGGACTCTGCTTCGCGATAGAAGCGCAGTCGGGCTTCCTTGAGCTCTTCGTCCTCGAACTCTTTTTCGATCGCGATTACCTTGAGCGCGATCGCGCGATTGATGCGCGGGTCCTTGGCGAGGTAGACAGCACCCATTGCGCCCCGACCGATGCGTTTCTCAATGACATAGCGTCCGAGGCGCTGCGGTGCACCCGTCAGTTTCCGGGCCGTCAGTGTGTCATCGTCACGGCTTACGGTCGCGCTGTGGGTGCGCTTCATCCACTCCAGAACGGCCTCAGCGCGTTCCGGCTTGGCCTGTTGCTCGAACGCGAGGGAGAGTTTGTACATTACGGACGCAACCGTCTCAGAGGGGCTGCACTGCCGGAATTCAGCAAAGGCCGGTTCCAGCCGTCCAGCCGCGAGGAAGTCCGAGCCCTTCTTGAAGGCATCAACCGATGCCTTCTTCACGTCGGCGACGAGATATGCGCTGAGAGCACCAACGCCGACAAACATGAGTATCGACCGGCCCAGATCGATGCGCGCATGCAGGACGGCCAGCAGCAACGCCTCGAACAGCACCAAAGACAGCACGCCTGCGACCGTCAACACCAGGATTTCCTTGCGGTTGCGATCCGGCATGAACAGGATTGCGACGATTGCGAGGAGGGCCGGGAGCAGGTATTCCATTGCGCGTGCCCAGGACGGCGCAATGATCATGCGGTTATTTTCAATGTCGGCCAGTAGTGCCGCTGTGATTTCCGAATGCGTGACGAACTGGCCTGACGGGATGACTTCAACAGATCCCACCATTTCCCGGTCGGCATCAACAAATACCGTCGCGCCGCGCAGAACGCTGTCATCAGTCTGACGCAACAGGTCAGCCACCTCTATTCGCGGAATCTTCGCATAACTGGAAAAGTACACGGCGTCATCCGAACCGGATATGCGCGGTGCAGTGGCGGTTGCAGACTCTTCAAACGCAATGGCCAGCGGCAACGACGGAGACATCGTTCCGCCGTTGAAATGCCATAGATTGGACCGTCGTAGTATACCGTCGCCGTCAACGGTGAGCTGCACGACACCACTCTTGCCTGAGACCTGCGCGAAGCGGTGGCGCTCCGGGACGAAGACCGGAATATCGGATGCGAGCAGGGCAGACCAGGCAGGAAGGTCTGCTGCGGCAGGAATTTCCGGCGGGTTCGCGAGCACAATACGGCTGACCCCGGCGCTGCTCAGTTTATTAAGCACACGCCCGTACTCGGCCATGACCTCATCCGGGGTAGACAGCATGGGGTCGATGGAGACGATGTATGCGTTGCTGAGCGCCTTCGCGGGTCGGTTGCCCGCCAGCTGGTCGTAAAGGACGCGATCGGCAGAAATGAACCACTGTGCAAGCGGCCCATACATCAACAGCATAAGCACGCTGACGAAGCTCAGCGCGATCATGCGGTTCCGTTTTTGGTTTTCTGCCGTCTTCAAAGTGAGCCAGGTCCCTGTTTTAAGGGCAAAAGTATAGGCAAATGTGTCGTTCCGTAATGAGATAGGGTTGGCACTTTTTATGTAATACCCGGTTCCGAAGGCGGTGATATCATTGCATTGCGGTGGACTGAGGCAATTTAACAATAATCAGCTTCTCGGTCGCGCAGAATCGCCTCCGAAAGACAAATAAACCTTAACAAACAACGATTTATAGATTATGGCCAAGGCAAAGACTGCCTACGTTTGCAGGGAATGTGGCGCTCACAGCGTCAAATGGGCTGGCCAGTGCCCCGACTGCGCATCCTGGAACACGCTTACCGAGACCACGATCAGCGTGCCCAAACCGTCTGCCGGTCCTGGTATCGCCGCGACAACGCTGCAGGCGCTGCCGGACGATATCGAGGCCAGGTACGCAACAGGATTCGACGAATTTGACCGAGTGCTGGGCGGCGGGCTGGTACCGGGCGCGGTCATCCTGCTCGGTGGTGACCCCGGCGTTGGCAAGTCCACCTTGCTCCAGCAAGTGTCAGCGAGCCTGATGCAGGAGCTGCCACTCTGTTATGCCACGGGCGAGGAATCATTGCGCCAGATAGGACAGCGCTCGTTGCGCTTGGGTCTTGATGCGGCGTCGATGAACCTGCTCGCCGATACGTCTCTTGAAAACGTGTTGGATCAGGCGCAACGCTGCAAGGCAAGGGTCCTGGTCATCGATTCAATGCAGACCATGACCAGCGAAAACCTGCCGTCAGCGCCTGGCTCCGTGGCGCAGCTGCGTGAAGGCGTAGGACGTATCGTACAGTTTGCAAAACAAAACGAAGTGTCGGTCTTCATTATTGGTCACGTAACCAAGGAAGGCGCAATCGCCGGTCCGCGAGTCGTCGAACACATGGTTGATACGGTGTTGTATTTCGAAAGCGATCCGTCGAGTCGTTACACGTTGATCCGCTCAGTCAAGAACCGTTTCGGGGCGAGCGGAGAGATGGGTGTATTCGCGATGACGGAAACCGGGTTTCGTGAGGTCAGCAACCCGTCAGCAATATTCCTGTCACGAGAGTCGGTTGATGAACCCGGTAGTGTCGTTTCGGTTGCATGGGAAGGCAGTCGCCCGTTACTCGTGGAAATTCAGGCCCTGGTCGCGGATGGCAGCAGCAATTATCCGAAGAGACTGGCGCAGGGCGTCGACCAGAATCGCCTCGCTTTGTTGCTCGCGGTGTTACAGAAACATGGCAGTCTTACTGTCAGCGATGAAGACGTGTTCGTTAATGTCGTCGGTGGCCTGCGCATCGGCGAGACGGCTGTCGACCTGCCAATCTTGCTCGCCATTGTGTCCAGTTTTCGCGATCGGGCCGCGCCGGATCGCCTGATATGTTTCGGTGAGATCGGTCTTGCCGGCGAGATTCGTCCAGTACGTTTCGGCACCGAGCGCATCGCTGCAGCTGCCAAGCAAGGGTTTAACAAGGCAATCGTGCCGGTCGGCAACGTGCCAAAACGGGCGCCGAAGGGCATTGAAGTGATCGGCGTGCGGCGATTGGCCGACGCGCTGGATGCCGCCTGGTAACTTACTCTGAGTCTTCCGAGTCGTCGTCGCGCTGGCCGACGCGGACCGAGCGCACGCGGTTGTCATCCGTCTCCACGATCTCTATCGGGTAGCCGTTTACGTTTAGACACGTATTGGGCTCCGGGATGGTCTCGAGCAGTTCGACAATGAGTCCGTTTAGCGTCTTTGGACCATCGGTTGGCAGATCCCAGTCCTGGGAACGATTCAACTCGCGAATATTGGCGGTAGCATCCACAAGAAACGTATTCGAACCCTCGGATACGACGTCATCGACTTCGTCGGCGGGGTCGCTTGTAAATTCGCCGACAATTTCTTCGAGTATATCCTCGAGCGTAACGATGCCCTGGATGTCGCCGTACTCATCGACCACCAGTGCGATCCGCTCACGGCGTCGCTGGAACTGCACAAGCTGCGTGCTAAGCGGTGTGCCTTCGGGTACGAAGTAGGGCTCGGTCAGGAGTTTCTGCAACGTCGTCTTGGTCAGGTCCTGCTTCGCGAGATTTGCGAGCTCACGCAGATGGAGGATGCCGACTACCTCGTCGATATTGTCACGGTACACCGGCAGTCGGGTGTGCTGGCTGGTTGCGACGATCTGCTCTATCTCGTCATCATCATCGTCCAGGTCGATGCCGATAATCTCATTGTGCGGCACCATGACATCGTCAACCGTGACTTTCTCCAGATCGAGAATGCTGAGCAGCATCGTTCGATACCGGGTCGAGATCCGCGAGCCGGCTTCATGCACAACGGTGCGCAACTCTTCCCGCGTTAGTGCTTGTAGCTCGGAGTGGCCCGACCGCACGCCGAACAGAAACAGCACTCCATTTGCGCACATGTTGGTGAGCCACACGAGGGGATAGGTGATCTTCAGCAGCGGGTAGTAGATCATCGCCGCCGGAAATGCCACGCGCTCCGGATGCAAGGCCGCCAGCGTCTTCGGTGCGGTTTCGGAAAACACCAGCACGACAAGTGTGAGCAGCACCGCCCCAAGTGCAACGGCCGGTTCACCGCCGAGCTTGAACGCGAGCACCGCGACCAGCGAGGCGGCCGAAAAGTTGACCAGGTTGTTGCCGAGCAGAATCAGCCCGATTACACGATCAGGCCGTCTGAGGAGATCTTCCGCGAGCTTGCGCGCCGCGATGGCCCTCGCGTGCTTTGTGCCGCAACTGGTAGCGGTTGAGGCTCATGAGTGCCGTTTCCGAGCCTGAGAAAAACGCGGAAAGCAGCAGTAGCAGAAAAAGCAGACTGGTAAGGCCGGCTAAAGGAACGTCGTCGCCCAAAGAAGGGCACCTCCGGAAAAATCAGAACATCGGCAGTTCAACAGCCTGCCTGCAGGGTGTCAAGAACGAGCGTCTCAGCTCCAGGTACGATGGAATACTTCTTCGAGAATCAAGCGGCTACCGAAGTAGGCGAGGCAGAGCACAGCGAATCCTGCAAGATAAAGGCGAACGGCACGCTTGCCGCGCCAGCCCTTGAAAAAACGCCCGGCGAGCAGAATGCCGAATACGACCCAGGCCAGCAGCGACAGGCCGAACTTGTGGGCGAGATGTTGCTCGACGAGATCATTGACGAACGACGTGCCCGACGCAATGGCCAGGGTCAGTCCGGCGAAACCCGCAGCCGCGACCCCGAACAGCAACTTCTCCGTCGTCTCAAGCGGCGCGAACAACTGGTTGACGGGTGACAGTTTAGCGGCCCGCAGGCGACGGTCCTGAACGAGGGCGTACAGGGCCACAATCGTGCCGACCGTCAGCAATCCGTAGGACAGCAAGGCAATCAGTATGTGCGCTCGAACCTGCCATGCAAGCACGACGCCTGCGGTCGCGTCATCCGATGGGCCCATGAGCAATACCGTCAGTGCCGCAAGAAGAACCAGGCCTCCGCTGATTCCTCGCAACGTGGGTTCAATCGCTGCAATAAGACCTATGACGGCCAGTTCGAAACCGATCATCGAGACCGCGTTGCCAGAGCTCAGGACGAAACCATTTCCTGGCAACACAAGGCTGAAGAGCGCTTCGCCATGAATGACAATTCCGGTTGCTACGAGAATGACGCCAGCGACAAAGAGCGATTGTGAGCGGGCATCAAAACGAGGCAGGCGACTGGCCGTGAAAGCTCCGGCTGCCAAGAGGTACAGGAAAAGAATTGTGATTTGAGACACAGAAACCCGGTAGGCAATAACCTAGTTTGGAATCATCCCATAAGCACCAGATTAAGAGAACCCTCCTGATGCGAATTCGCGTACTAGGCTGCAGTGGCGGTATCGGTGCAGGCGCACAAACGACTGCTATGCTCGTCGACAACGATGTGTTGATCGACGCGGGTACGGGTATTGGCGATCTGGACCTGGCGGATATCGACTCGATTCGGCACGTATTCCTGACGCATGCGCACCTCGACCACGTCGCAGGGCTGCCGATGCTGGCCGACCGGGTATTTGATGAGAACTTCGAAACCCCGCTGACGGTCTACGCGCGGGAAGAAACGCTGCGCGCGATTCAGGACCACCTGTTCAACGGTGTCATCTGGCCCGACTTCACCAAGCTGCCGTCGCCCGACAATCCGATGTTGCGCTGGCACGTGACGAGCCCCGGCGACACCATCACCATCGGTCACCGAGACTTCTATGCGGTCGATGTCATGCACACCGTGCCCTCACTGGGATTCACGGTACGGAATTCAGGTGGGGCCTTTGCCGTCAGCGGTGATACGCGAACCAATGAGACCTTATGGCCCGTCCTGAACGCCTGCGACGATTTGCGGGTCCTGGTCATTGAGGTCTCGTTCCCCGACGAGATGGCGGAACTCGCCATCGACTCCGGTCACTACACGCCGAAGTCGCTGACGGAGGATCTGAAGCGCTTGAATCATGAGCCTGAGATCTGGCTTACCGGCATGAAGCCAGGGGAGGAGCAGCGGATTTTCAAACAGGTCGTCACAGCCGCACCTGATAAAAACATCCGTATGCTGTCGCGCGGGACGGTCCTGACAGTCTAGTAAAAGGGGACAGTCACCTTTCTTTTGAGGGCTAATGTTTTCAGGCACTTGGAAAAAAGGTGACTGTCCCCTAACATCCCTGCATGTTTGACAATCTGACCGGGCGTCTATCGGACGCCGCCCGACAACTCACCGGCAAAGGCCGGCTGACCGAAGCCAATATCAAGGACACACTGCGGCAGGTGCGCCTCGCCCTGCTTGAGGCCGACGTTGCGCTGCCAGTGGTCAAGACCTTCATCGAGCGCATCAAGGAGCGCGCGCTGGGTGAGGAAGTTGGCAAGAGCCTGACTCCGGGCCAGGCGTTCGTGAAGATCATTCACGGCGAGCTGGTGCAGATCCTCGGCAGCGATTCCGTGCCGCTGGATCTCAAAGCACAGCCGCCTGTCGTGATCATGCTCGCGGGCCTGCAGGGCGCGGGTAAGACGACAACCGCCGCCAAGCTGGCCAGGCGACTGATCCAGCATGACAAGAAGAAGGTCATGCTCGTCAGTGTCGATGTGCATCGTCCGGCGGCTATTTTGCAGCTGCAGACACTGGCGGGAGAAGTTGGCGCGCTGCACTGCGCGAGCTCCGAGAAGGAGAAACCGACAAGGATCGTCGATCGCGCGCTGGATGAAGCGCGCCGCTCACACGTCGACGTGCTGATTGTCGACACGGCGGGCCGGCTGCACATCGATGAGGACATGATGGGCGAAATCCAGGCGGTTCATGCCAGGGCTGCGCCGCATGAGACGCTGTTTGTCGTCGATAGCATGGCCGGCCAGGACGCTGTCAATGCCGCGACTGCCTTCGGCCAAAGCCTGCCCCTTACCGGCATCGTACTGACGAAGGCCGACGGCGACGCCAAGGGCGGTGTCGCACTGTCTGTGCGGGAAGTGACCGGCAAGCCGATCCGGTTCATGGGTGTCGGAGAGAAGACCGACGCACTGGAGGCCTTTCACCCGGATCGCATGGCATCGCGTATTTTGGGTATGGGCGATGTTCTGTCACTTGTTGAGGAAATCGAACAGAAGGTCAACAAGGACAAGACCGAGCAGCTCGCCAAAAAACTCAAGAAAGGCAAGGGCTTTGATCTTTCGGACCTCAAGGACCAGCTTGAGCAGATGATGAACATGGGCGGCCTGGCCTCGATGCTCGAGAAACTGCCATTGCCGGGCAACGTCAACCCGGCGGCGCTGCAGGACAGCGCGAATGAACTCAAGATCCGGCGCCAGATTGGGCTGATCAATTCCATGACGCCTGGTGAGCGCCAGTTCCCCAAGACGATCAATGGCTCCCGCAAGAGGCGGATTGCCGTTGGGGCAGGGCAGCAGATCCAGGACGTCAATCGCCTCCTGAAGCAGCATCTGCAGATGGAGAAAATGATGAAAAAAATGTCCCGGGGCGGCATGAAGAAGATGCTTCGAGGAATGCCGGGTGGCGGCATGCCGCCAGGCGGAATGCCACCGGGATTTCGTTAAATTCAGTGATTTACGGCGCAAAATGGCCCGGATTTGGGCCGGCCCGCGACTGATATTAGGTGGCGGACGGCAAGACACTGAATTAATTGGGAATTTTCGCCGCCAAAACGCTTCACATTTGGCCCAAAACCCGTACAATGCGCCGTCTACTCGGGCCAGCCCGAGTCAAGGCATGTCTGCCTTCCTTTGAATTTAATACGGAAATGTAATGGTTAGTATTCGACTTTCGCGCGCTGGCGCGAAAAAGCGTCCTTTCTATCACCTGGTGGTCACCGACTCGCGGAATCGTCGTGACGGTCGGTATATCGAGCGTGTTGGCTTCTTCAATCCTGTTGGCCAGGAGCATGAGGAGAATCTCAGGATCGACCTCGAGCGCGTGGATCACTGGATCGGCCAGGGCGCACAGCCGTCTGATCGCGTTGCCTCACTCCTGAAGAAGCACCGCAAGGCAGCAACGGCGAACTGATTGGGCGTTACAACTCAACCCGTGATCCTGGGCCGAATTTCCGGCCTGTTCGGAGTCCGGGGGTGGGTCAAGGTGTACTCGTACACCGAACCGCGTGAAGCGGTACTGGATTACGATCGCTGGCTGTTATCCGGAAAGAACGGGTGGCAGGAGGCGACAGTCGCTGAAGGTCAGCGACACGGCAAGACCGTCATTGTGCGTATCAATGGATACGACGATCGCGACCAGGCAGCCGGGCTCATCGGGACCGAGATTGGGGTACCGAGAGACGAACTGCCCGAGGCCGACAGCGACCATTACTACTGGTCGGACCTGGAGGGCTTGAGCGTCGTGCATCGCGATGGCACCGAACTCGGCAAGGTGGATCACCTGCTGGAAACCGGAGCCAACGACGTGATGGTTGTCAAAGGCGAGACGGAGCGACTGGTTCCGTTTGTCATGGACAAAGTGGTACTCGGTGTTGACCTCGCCAAAGGCGAGATCAGGGTCGACTGGGAATGGGACTGACACGATGCACTTTGACGTGATCAGCCTGTTTCCGGAAATGGTAGCGACGATTGCCGAATATGGCGTCGTGGGACGCGCACAGCGCCGTGAACTGGTCACGCTGGATATTGAAAATCCGCGTGAGCATACAAGCGATGTGCACCGCACGGTGGATGATCGACCGTACGGCGGGGGCCCTGGCATGGTGATGAAGTACGAACCACTTGCCGGAGCGATTGCCGCCGCACGAGAGAGGTCACCCGAGGGTAGCCCGGTCGTGTACCTTTCGCCGCAGGGCAGGGTATTTGATCAGGCGACGGCAAGACGCTTTGCCGAACTGCCCGGGTTGATTCTGCTGGCGGGCCGCTACGAGGGCATCGACGAGCGATTCATCGAATCGCAGGTTGATGAAGAATTGTCGCTGGGCGATTTCGTGCTTTCGGGTGGTGAAGTGGCGGCGATGGCAGTGATCGATGCTGTTGTGCGTTTGTTGCCCGGTGTACTGGGTGACGATGAGTCCGCAGCGCAGGACTCCTTTATGGAGGGCCTGCTGGACCATCCGCACTACACGCGGCCTGAGGCAGTTGATGGTCGCGCCGTGCCGGACGTATTGTTGTCGGGTGACCACGCAGAGATTGCGCGGTGGAGATTGAAAGAGGCCCTGGGTCGCACATTTGTACGACGTCCGGACCTGGTTGAGAAACTTGGATTGAGTGACGAGCAGCGCCTGCTGCTCGACGAATTTTTGAAAGAGCAGAGACAATGAGCAAAATTATTGATGCGATCGAACAAGAGCAGATGGGCAAGGAAATGCCGAAATTTGCTCCGGGCGACACTGTTGTCGTGCAGGTCAAAGTAGTGGAAGGTGAGCGTGAGCGTCTGCAGGCGTTTGAAGGCGTCGTTATCGCCAAGCGTAACCGCGGCCTGAACTCATCGTTCACGGTTCGCAAGACCTCGCACGGCGAGGGCGTTGAGCGGGTATTCCAGACCTACAGCCCGGTCGTCGATTCCGTTGCGGTCAAACGCCGTGGCGACGTGCGTCGCGCCAAACTGTACTACCTCCGCGGTCGTACGGGTAAGGCAGCGCGTATCAAGGAAAAAATCTAGTTTCCATCAGGAAATCATCACCCCGGCGCAGCCGTCGCCGGGGTGCATTCCGATATAATGCGGGCCAGCGACAAAAGCTGAACCAATTGCTTTTAGTGGGGTCCGTGGTCATATGAAAAAAGCACTACTCATAGGCTTTGTTGCCTGCACGCTGAGTGGTTGCGCGTCACTGATTTCCTCGGCGACAAGCGGCTTCACGGACAATCTGTCCGCGTCCATCCTCAACCAGGACGATCCGGAAACGGCCAGGGCCGCACTCCCGACGTTCATGGTCACGATCGACAGCCTGCTGCGAAACAATCCTGACGATCCGGATTTGCTGGCCTCCGGCGCGACGCTGTATGCATCGTACGGTGCTATTTTTGCCGACGATGAGGTGCGTGCATCACGCCTCACGACGCGGGCGCGTCGCTATGCGTTTACCGCCATGTGCGAGACGTATACGCCTTCCTGTAACTGGCCGGATAACAATTACGACGAGTTCGTCGCGACGCTCGATGGTATCAAGCCGAAACATAGCGAATTCCTGTACACCTACGGCTTCGCGTCCCTTGCGTACCTGCGCGCCCATAGTTCGGACTGGAACTCGCTGGCGGAACTCCCGCAGATCGAAGCGCTGTTTAATCGCTATCTGGACATAAGCGGTGACGAAGTTAACAGTGCCGTTTATACCTATATGGGAATATTGCTGACCCTGCGGCCGCCGGCCCTTGGGGGCGAGCCTGAGAGGGCCCGTGAGTATTTTGAAAAGGCGATCGCGCTGACCGACGGCCACGATTTGAGCGCGAAAGTGGAGTTTGCTCGCGGTTACGCGAAGCTGCTGTACGAACGCGAATTGCACGATCGACTGCTCAACGAGGTCATGGCGGCTGATCCGTATCACGACGGCTTCACTCTGAGCAACGTGCTGGCCAAGGAACAAGCTGCGGTCCTGCTGGCCGAAGCTGATGATTATTTTTGATTGAGATGACGATGAAAAAACAGATTCTGGCAATCCTTGTTCTGACGGCTGGCTTGACGCTGGGCCTCCCACTGCAGGCGGCAACGCTCAAGATTGCCACCGTGACGCCTGAGAATTCGCAGTGGATGAAAGACATGCGCGCGAGCGCCAAGGAGATCAAGGAACGTACCGAAGGCCGTGTGCAGATCAAGTACTACGGCGGCGGCATTATGGGTAACGACCAGAAAGTGCTCAGCCGTATTCGCATTGGTGCGTTGCAAGGTGGCGCTTTCACGCCGACCGCGCTGGCCGGACAGTACTCGAATCTCAACCTCTATGGTTTGCCGATGCTGTTCGACTCAGAAGAGGAGGCCGCATTTGCGCGCAGCCGCCTTGATGCGAAGTTGAGCGCTGGACTCGA
This sequence comes from uncultured Gammaproteobacteria bacterium, assembly GCA_963722775.1. GTDB lineage: Bacteria > Pseudomonadota > Gammaproteobacteria > Steroidobacterales > Woeseiaceae > UBA1847. Next base: position 156,373 of record CAVROF010000020.1, on the reverse strand, counting down.
AAAGGCCGGTTTCGTGAACTTTGGTTTTGCCGCTGGTGGATTCGCCGATTCTCATGTCGAATACCCCGGTCGATTCGCTGGACGATCTGAAGGGCAAAAAGGTCTGGATTCCCGAAGGCGACGAAATCAGCCGCCGCGCGATGGAAGCGATGTCACTCTCCCCGGTGACGTTGCCGCTCACCGACGTATTGACGGGCCTGCAGACCGGCCTCATTGATATCGTTCGCCATGTCGCCTATTGGGGCGCTCGTTCTTCAATGGCATACGAAAGTCAAATACATAACCGAGCTGCCGCTCGTGTATACGCTGGGTTTTATGGCAGTGGACAAGCGTGCGTTCGAAAAGATTTCAGACGCGGATCAGGCGATCGTGCGTGAAGTGATGGGGCGGACATACCAGAATTTCGACAAAACGAACCTGGTCGATAACCGCGGTGCTCGCGACGCACTGTTAAACACCGGTATTAAGTCTGTGCCAGTCGCGCCTGAGGAATATGAAAAGGTTCGTTCGATCCTTATGGAGTTGAATGTTGACCTGGCGAGCCAGGGATATTTCGATAAGGCCTTGTTCGACGAACTGCTCAAGTATGTGTCCGAGTACCGTAGCGAGCATTGAAGAAACTCCTCGACAAGCTGGAGCAATTCGGGAGACTGGCTGAAAATACGGCGCTGGTGGTGCTGCTGGGGACGATGATCGCGGTCTCCGTATTCCAGATTATCAACCGGCAATTGCTGAACGGCGCGTTTAGCCTGTCGTGGGCCGATGAACTCGTTAAGGTCATCGTTCTGTGGCTAGCGATGGTCGGCTCAATAGCTGCCTGCCGTGACAACAAACACATTCGCATAGACCTGATTACGCACGTACTTTCAGGGCCGGTCGTTACATGGAGCAAGGTCGTTGTAGACCTGTTCGCCGCCGCAGTCTGCGCGACAATCGGCTGGCAGGCGTGGCGCCTGATCCGCGAAGAAATGAGCTGGGGCGACACCTTTCTGGCGGATGTTCCATTGTGGCTGGTGCACGCCATTGTCCCGCTGGCGTTCGTCCTGATCAGTTACCAGTTCCTGCTGCGCGTCGTGCGCTTGCTGGTCGGGATCTTTGGTCCCGACGACGCGGAGCCGGCGTCGTGATTATCGTCAGTCTGTTACTGATAGTACTCGCTGTCTTCGGTGCGCCGCTGTTCACGATCATTGCGACCAGTGCCATGGTTGGCTTCCAGAGCAATGACACTGAGCTGATGACGATTGCGCTGGAGCTGCTCAGCATTTCTCAGATGCCGATACTCACCGCGATTCCACTGTTTACTTTCGCCGGCTACCTGCTTAGCGAAAGCAAGGCGCCTGCACGCCTCGTGCGCCTGACGAGCGCCATGTTCGGCTGGATGCCAGGCGGCCTGGCGCTGGTCTGTCTGGCAGCGTGTGCGTTCTTTACGGCTTTCACCGGTGCATCCGGAGTGACGATTATCGCGCTGGGCGCGATTTTGTACCCGGCACTTAAACAGGACGGCTATAGCGATCGATTCAACCTGGGCCTGGTCACCTCGTCGGGCAGCCTCGGCCTGCTGTTCGCTCCTTCACTGCCGATCATCCTGTATGGCGTCGTGGCCAAGGTCAGTATCGACGACCTGTTTCGCGCCGGTATTCTTCCGGGCCTGTTGATGCTGATCATGCTGGGTGGTTATAGCATCTGGGTGAACCGCGACAATCGTAAACCGCTGAGTACATTTTCATGGCGCGAAGTAGGGGCGGCGCTGCGCGAAGCCGTCTGGGAGCTCCCACTACCGGTCGTTGTCCTGGGTGGTATCTATTCCGGAATTTTCGCCGTGTCCGAAGCAGCGGCCATTACGGCGATGTACGTATTCATCGTCGAAGTCCTGATTTATCGTGAGATTCCTTTTCGCGAGATGCCTCGGATCGTGCGCGAGTCGATGGTACTGGTCGGTGGTATCCTGATGATCCTCGGCGTCTCGCTGGCGTCCACGTATTACATGATCGATACCGAAGTTCCGCAAAAACTTCTGCAGTTTGTGGCGGAGCTCGTTAGCAGCCCGACCTCATTCCTGATCCTGCTGCTCCTGTTCCTGCTGGTGCTTGGCGCGATTCTCGATATCTTTTCAGCCATTGTGCTCGTGGTACCGTTGATTCTGCCGATCGCTGAGGGCTTCGGTGTCAACTCGGTGCATCTCGGCATCGTATTCCTCGCGGCCATGCAGCTCGGGTACCTGACGCCACCTGTCGGCCTGAACCTGTTCATCGCCAGCTACCGGTTCAACAAGCCGATCATGCACGTCTATTCCGCAACGTTCCCATTCCTGATTATTTTGATGTTGTCGGTTATCCTGATCACTTTCCTGCCGGAAATGTCGTTGCTATTCGTCTCCGGTGACTAAGAAACGGGTGTAGTGTGCTTCGTAATCTCGTAATCAGCTGTTTCCTCCTGGCCATCGCGCCGTCGGTATTCGCTTCGCTGGATGACGTACAGCTCCCACCGGGTTTCGTCATTGAAGAGTACGCGGACGTGCCGAAAGCGCGGTCTCTTGCACTGGGCGAGAAGGGCACGCTGTTCGTGTCGACCCGCAAAGGCAGGTCGGTATACGCCGTGGTCGAGAACGACGACGGTTCGACTCGTACAATCGAGATACTGGACGGCATGAGCACGCCCAACGGAATCGCTTTCCACGATGGCGATCTGTACGTAGCTGAAATCGATCGCGTCTATCGCTACCCAGATATCGAAGATAATCTCGACGATGTTCCTGACGGTGAACGGCTGGATATCGATTTGCCATCGGACAGCCACCATGGCTGGCGTTACATCGGTTTTGGACCAGACAATAAGCTCTACATCAGCATCGGCGCTCCCTGCAACGTATGCGACGAGTTCGGCTACGCACAGATAATTCGCGTAAACCCTGATGGGACCGGTCGCGAGACGTTTGCTTCGGGTATTCGCAATTCTGTCGGCTTTACGTGGCATCCGGAGTCAGGCGACCTGTGGTTCACCGATAACGGTCGCGACATGATGGGCGACGATTTGCCGCCCTGCGAGCTGAATCGCGCCGAACGACAGGGGCTGCACTTTGGCTTCCCATACTGCCACGGAGGCGACATTGCCGATCCGAAATTTGGCAAGGGACGGCAATGCGGGAATTACACGCCGCCAGCACAGAAACTGGGACCCCATGTAGCGCCGCTGGGTGTGAAGTTCTATACCGGCGATATGTTCCCGGAGGAGTATCGCAATCAGGTGTTTATTGCGGAACATGGTTCGTGGAATCGGTCCAAGAAGATAGGTTATCGCGTTTCGCTCGTGCGCCTGGAGGGAAACCAGGGTGTATCGTATGAGCCGTTCGCTTTTGGCTGGCTGCAGGGCCAGTCTGTGTCGGGACGACCGGTCGACCTGATCGTAAAGGAAGATGGATCATTGCTGGTTAGCGATGACTTCGCGGGCAAGATCTACCGCATCAGCTATGTCGATGATGCCAACTAGGGGATTGATGTATGGGTAGCAGTAATATCGTGGTTCGGTTCATCGGTGCAATCTGGCGCGGTGCTGACGGTTTGCGCAAAGTCCTGCACTTGTTCCTGATGCTGTTCCTCTTCCTGATGTTCCTTGGCGTATTGTCTGGCGAGACGCCTCACCTGATACCGAAACGCGCGGCGTTGTATCTGCAACCGGTGGGTGCGCTGGTCGAGCAGGTGGCAGGCAACCCCTACGATCGTGCCGTCGCGGAACTGACCGACAACGCGACGCCACAAACCCTGGTTTCTGATGTCGTCGACGCGCTGGACTACGCAGTTGCGGACGATCGTATTGAAGTTGTGCACCTTGAGCTGTCCGCTCTAAGTGGGGCTGGACTCAGCAAACTCCAGCGTGTGGCACGAGCGATGGCGCGATTCCGGGAGTCAGGCAAGCGCATTGTTGCGAGTGCCGATTTCTATTCGCAGCAGGGTTATTACCTGGCGGCGCATGCCGACGAGGTGTACATGCACCCCGAGGGTATCGTCTATCTGCAAGGCTATGGTACCTATCGCAACTACTTCAAGGATGCGATCGACCTGCTGCGAATCGACTGGAACGTATTCAAAGTGGGTACGCACAAATCGTTCGTCGAGCCTTATACCCGCATGGATATGTCACCGGAGGACAGGGAATCGCGGACGCGTCTGATCGAACAGTTCTGGGCGATGTACGAGAACGATGTCGTTGCCGCGCGCGGCCTGCCCGAGGGTGCGGTTAACGACTATTCGCAGAATCTGGTCGATCACGTTGCCAGTGCGAACGGTGACATCGCGCAGGCGGCGCTGGATCGCGGCCTTGTCGATGATCTGCTCGGCCGCGCCGAGCTGCGCGAGGTTTTCCAGGGCTACGTTGGCGTCGATGAGGAAGACGAATCGATGTATGCGGCCGTGGGCATGACTGACTATCTCGGACAAATGCGCTTGCTCGGCGGTGATCGCCTGAAGTCGGAAAACGTCGCGGTGATTGTCGCGGTAGGTGACATACTGGATGGCACACAGCCTCCTGGTGCCATCGGCGGGGACTCCACAGCTGTCTTGTTACGCCGCGCGCTAACCGACGAGTCTGTAAAGGCAGTGGTACTGCGAGTGGATAGCCCGGGCGGGAGTGTTTTTGCTTCGGAAGTCATTTCCCAGGAAATCGAGGCGCTGCAGGAGGCGGGTAAGCCGGTAGTGGCGTCCATGGGCAGCGTTGCGGCTTCGGGCGGCTACTGGATATCGGTCGTTGCGGATCGTGTAATCGCGAGTCCCGCGACGGTCACCGGGTCGATCGGAATTTTCGGCATGGTGCCGACGTTCCAGCGCACGCTCGACATGGTCGGTGTCGCAACCGATGGAGTAGGGACCACGCCATGGTCTGGCGAACTTCGTATTGATCGTGAAATGGGCGAACACACGAAACAGCTATTCCAGATGGTGATTGAAGACGGTTACAACGATTTCATCGCGGGCGTCGCGGAGAACCGTGAGCTTGAAAAGGAATACGTCGACTCGATCGGGCAAGGGCAGGTCTGGACAGGCAATGATGCGTTTGAAAACGGACTGGTAGATCAGTTGGGCGATATCGATGACGCGGTTGTCGCAGCAGCCGAGTTGGCAGGCCTCGCCGAAGGTGAATACGGTCAGAAACTGATCGAGAAGCAACTGACATCGACGGAACAGATGATCCTGGATTTCCTGTCGGTTGCCCGCGTCGCCGGCATCGATCCCGGGGCGTTTGTCGGTGCTCCCACGCAAATCGAGGTGTTCGCGAATCGGATGCAGGAATTGCTGTCGAGCGTTAGCAGGTTCAACGATCCGAAAGGTGTGTACTCGCACTGCTTCTGCGAGCTCAACTGATAGTCACTGGTACGCACTTTACCGAATTGACAGGTACGCCCCCTGTTTCATAATAGAGTCGCGAAAGGGCAAAGCTGGCAAAAGCCAGTGACGCAAAGCCACGGGTCCTCGCTTCCTCCGAGACGCTTTCCGCTACGCCACGAAGGACCCAAGATCGCCGGGCTGCCGACATGGTTGAGGACTAACCAAAAGGAGATGGATTATGTCCTTCTTGCAGAAGATCCCGATTTCCGTAGTGCTGCTGACAATGCTGGTAGTGTTCTTCTTTGCGACGGGCCAGCTGCCCTAGAATCGGAACCCTGGAGGCAGGGTAAAGTAAGCTGAAGAAGCGGCGAGGCTGCTATTTCGTCAGATAGAACGAAATTGTAGTGACGACACGTACGTCTTTTTCTATCTTGACGGTGTCGGAATAGTCTTCACCGACATCCCTGATGATGAAGCCACCTTGTCTGGCGAATCTGATGCCGCCAACTTCGACTCCAGCGTTGGACGCAAACTCATTGGCCGCCAACCGAGCGTTAGTCGTCGCTTCCTTCAGCATTTCAGGCTTAATTGCATTAAGCCCGGTGAAATAGTAAGCCGGTGCGTTGTTGCGAATATCGACGCCCTGAGCTATCAGTTCGTTGAGTTTGGATCGCGCATCGGACACGAGTCGGACCTTATCGGTTTCCACTTCGATAGACCCCGTCAGGAAGAAGCGTTCCTCAACGAGAACCTGATCCTCATCCCTGAATTCCTGGTTGTTGTAGTCAACGACGCCAGGTGAAATTTCCGTCTCATCGAAGCCGCTGTCCTTCAACAAGGCAACTATCTTCGATTGGTCTGCCTTGGACTTTTCATAGAGGGCCTGGATCGCCGCCTTGTCCTGGCCCGTCACGGTGTATTGGATCCGCCAGTAGGCCCGGTCAGCCGCGACGCGGCGTTCGGCCAGCCCTTTAACCTCCGCCGTGTTGATTCCGACACTGGAGTTGTACATGGTTTGACCGACGAAATAACCGGCCGCCGCAATGCCAAGTGAGAGGATCAGTGCCGGGAGAAATGCGGGGCTTCGTTTTTTGTGGCTCATACTAATTCCAGTGCAGGATTACTTTGCCGGACTGGCCGGACTCCATGAGTTCAAAGGCCGGCTGGAATTCATCGATGTCAAAATGGTGCGTGATGATCGGGCTCCATGTCGAGCCCGCTCTGCAGCATGCTCGACATTTTGTACCAGGTTTCGAACATCTCGCGGCCGTAGACACCTTTGAGGATCAGTCCCTTGAAGATGACATCGTTCCAGTCAATGGCCATATCGCCCGGCGGGATGCCCAGGATGGCGACCTTGCCGCCATGGTGCATTGTGCGCAACATGTCGCGGAATGCCTGCGGGTTGCCCGACATTTCCATACCAACGTCGAAGCCCTCGACCATGCCGAGTTCCTTCATGGTCGCGTCGATGGTCGTTGTTGTGACGTTGATCGCACGCGTGGCACCCATCTTGCGCGCGAGGTCCAGGCGATAGTCATTTACGTCAGTGATCACGACATGGCGCGCACCGGCATAACGCGCTATTGCCACGGCCATGATGCCGATAGGGCCTGCGCCGGTGATCAGTACGTCTTCACCGACGAGATCAAATGACAGTGCGGTGTGTGTGGCGTTGCCCAGCGGGTCGAGAATCGACGCCATGTCGTCCGTGATCGCGTCGGGGAGCTTGAAAGCGTTGAAGGCCGGAACCGCCAGGTACTCGGCGAATGCGCCCGGACGATTGACGCCAACGCCGACCGTATTCATGCACAGGTGACGCCGACCGGCGCGACAGTTACGGCATACGCCGCAGGTGATGTGGCCTTCGGCAGAAACGCGGTCGCCAATCTCGAAACCCTTGACCTCGACACCCATGTCGACGATCTCGCCACTGAACTCATGGCCAACCGCCATGGGTACCGGGATCGTCGCCTGCGCCCATTCGTCCCACTTGAAAATGTGAATATCGGTTCCGCAGATCGCTGATCGCTTCACTTTGATCAGTACATCGTTGTGACCAACATGAGGTTTCTCGATGTCCTCCATCCAGATGCCGCGTTCGGCTTTGGCCTTGACCAGTGCTTTCATGAAATCACCCCAAGTTCGCGACCGACGTCCGTGAACGCATCGATCGCCTTGTCCAGTTGCTCGCGCGTGAGGCCGGCAGACATCTGCGTACGGATACGCGCCTGGCCCTTCGGTACGACGGGGAATGAGAAACCGATGACATAGATGCCGCGCTCGAGGAGCTTGTCTGCCATGGACGTCGCGAGTTTCGCGTCGCCCAGCATCACCGGAATAATCGGGTGCTCGCCGGGCTTGAGGTCGAAGCCACGCTCGGTCATCTTGCGACGGAAGTAGGCGGCGTTCTCATGCAGTTGCTGTTGCAGGGAGTTGTCACGCTCGAGCAAGTCGAGGACGGCGATTGACGATGCCGCGATCATGGGCGCGACCGAGTTCGAAAACAGGTAGGGGCGCGACCGTTGGCGCAGCCATCCCACGACCTCCTTGCGGCCCGAGGTGTAACCGCCGGACGCGCCCCCCAGCGCCTTGCCGAGCGTGCCGGTGATGATGTCGATGCGACCCATGACACCGCGATACTCGTGCGTGCCCTTGCCGTGCTCGCCGAGGAAGCCGGCTGCGTGGCAGTCGTCGATCATGGTCAGTGCATCGAATTCGTCGGCTAATTCGCAGATGCCTTCAAGGTTGGCTATGGTGCCGTCCATGGAGAACACACCGTCGGTAACGATCATGCTGACCTTGGCGTCCTTCGCCGCATCAAGCTGCACCCGCAGGTCGGCCATATCGTTGTTCGCATAGCGATAGCGGCTGGCTTTACAGAGGCGAATGCCGTCGATGATGCTGGCATGGTTCAGCGCGTCGCTGATGACGGCATCCTCGGGTCCCAGTATTGTCTCGAAGAGCCCGCCGTTGGCGTCGAAGCAGGACGGGTAGAGGATCGTGTCCTCCGTGCCCAGGAACGCGCTGATGCGCTCCTCGAGGGCCTTGTGAATCGTCTGCGTGCCACAGATGAAACGCACCGATGCCATACCGTAGCCATACTCGTCGAGCGCCTTGTGGGCGGCGGCGATGACTTCGGGGTGATTTGCGAGTCCAAGGTAATTGTTGGCACAGAGGTTTAGCACCTCAGTCGTGTCGCCATTGGACTGTACGTGGATGGCAGCTTGTTGCGGGCCGGCGATCAGGCGTTCGGTCTTGAACAGGCCTTCGTCGTGCAGGGCATTTGTTTGCGCTGCAAGGGAGTTGAGGAATTCAGCAGGCACGGGATTGCTCTTGAAGGTTGAAGGACGCAAAGTATATCAGGACGATAACGGAGATCGATGGTGGCTGACCGCACTTTAAGGCTCGACCGATGGCTGTGGTTTACGCGTTTCTACAAGACGCGTTCCGCGGCCAGTGCGGCCGTGCAGGGCGGACACATACGCCACAATGGCGAGCGCGCGCGCAGCTCGACAAAGGTCGCGATTGGCGACCAGATTCGGCTCGTCCGCAACCAGCTCACCTACGAGCTGAGGGTCGAGGATATCCCTTCGCGGCGTGGGCCCGCGCCCGAGGCGCAGGCGTGCTACAGCGAGTCTGAGGCAAGCATTGCTGCGCGCGAGGGCCTCCTGGCGGACCTTCGCAGCGACCGCCTGCAGATGCCGACAACCCCCGGAAGACCCGACAAGCACACGCGCCGGAGGCTGCGCGAGAGGAACCGCGGCAAGGACTGAAAATCCGGATGAATACGAGTGCCCGTCTCGTAATTAATACCCTATAATCGCCCGCCACGGCCCCGTAGTCGGGGCGCCAAGACGAATCCACCGGAAGTGGACGAACGGAGTGTGGCATGAGCTTCATCGATCAACCGGCTGCGCAACCCAGCAGCATTCCCTACATCAATGATAATTATCTTGCTGACGAACAGACCATTGTTCGGGAGCTGGCGGCCAGGGCGGATACCGGGGAATCGGCACGCCGCAAGATTCTGGATACCGCGGCCCAGCTGGTGCGCGCCGTGCGCAAAAACACCAGCAACGATGGCGGCATTGAGGCCTTTCTGCAGCAGTATGACCTGTCGTCAGACGAAGGCGTGCTCCTCATGTGTATCGCCGAAGCCCTGCTGCGAATTCCCGGATGCCGATACCGCCGATCGGCTGATCGCCGACAAGATTACCGCGGCCAAGTGGCAGAATCATGTCGGTACCAGTGATTCACTATTTGTCAATGCGTCAACCTGGGGCCTGATGCTGACTGGCAAAATCCTGACGCTGGATGACATGGCGACGGGCAACCCGACGCGACTGCTCGGCAAGCTCGTTAGCCGGGCCGGCGAGCCGGTTGTGCGCACAGCCATGCGCCAGGCGATGAAGATCATGGGTCACCAGTTCGTCATGGGACGCAATATCGGCGAGGCGCTCAAACGTGCGATGAAGAGCACCGACCTGCCGTATCGTTATTCCTTCGACATGCTGGGCGAATCCGCGCTTACCGCTGCGGACGCACAGCGCTACCTCGATAATTATCACGAGGGCATTAAAAGTATTGCCAAAGGTCCGCAGATCGATGCGCCCGATGTGTTCTCGGCGCCCGGTATCTCGGTGAAGCTGTCGGCGCTCCATCCTCGCTATGAGTATTCGCAGGAAGAGCGTGTCATAGCTGAACTCGTCCCTGCGGTTCTCGAACTCGCCAAGCATGCGAAGGAAGTCGGCATCGGCTTGACGATCGACTCCGAAGAGGCACATCGGCTCGAGATGTGGCTCAACATTTTCGAACGTATTTACCGCGACCCGGCGCTCGATGGCTGGGACGGATTCGGCGTAGCACTGCAGACGTATCAGCGGCGCGGCAATGACGCCATGCGCTTCCTGATCGAACTCGCCGACGACGTCGGTCGTCGTATTCCCGTGCGCCTTGTGAAAGGTGCGTATTGGGACAGCGAGGTTAAATGGGCGCAGGAGCAGGGGCTGGAAAGCTACCCGGTGTTCACGCGTAAGTCCCATTCGGATATCTCCTACCTGGCAGCCGCACGAGCCGCACTGGATGCCGGCGACAAGATCTATGCGCAGTTCGCCACTCACAACGCACACACGCTCGCCAGCGTTCTGCACTTCGCGGGATCGCGTCGCGATTACGAGTTCCAGCGACTGCATGGCATGGGCGAGGAGTTGTATGCCGAAGTCGTCGATCCGGCGAAACACGATCGACCGTGTCGCGTGTATGCGCCGGTTGGCAATCACGAAGACCTGCTGCCGTACCTCGTGCGTCGCCTTCTGGAGAACGGCTCAAACACTTCGTTTGTCAACAAGATTGCTGACGAATCCATCGATGTGATGGACATCATCGCCGACCCGCTCGAATTGGCGGCCAGGCATGACTTTGCGGCACACGACCGGATCCCGACGCCGGGCGATATCTTCCAGCCGGAGCGTGCAAACTCGCATGGCGTAAACCTGCCAGATCGAAGCGTAAGCAGGCAATTACTTGCGGATCTTGACGCGGCCAGCAAGAAGCCGATCACGGCGAAGCCGATTATTGGCGGCAAGGAGATGAACGGTAAGGAGGATCCTTCCGTCAATCCTGCAAATACGTCGGAAGTAATTGGCGTATGCCATCAGGCCAACGAAGAGCATGTCGACAGGGCGATTGAGCTGTCGGTCGCTGCTCAGCCGGCCTGGGATCGTTTGGGCGGTCACGAGCGTGAGAATATTCTGAACCGCGCAGCAGACCTCTTCGAAAAGCACAGTGACGAGTTGTTGCGGCTGTGCGTGATGGAGGGAGGCAGGAGCATTCCTGACTCGATTTCCGAGCTGCGCGAGGCCGTCGACTTTATGCGCTACTACGGTGCACAGGCCAGGAAGCACTACGGCGAGCCAATTGTAATGCCGGGACCAACAGGAGAACGCAATACCTACAGCATGCGTGGGCGTGGTGTGTTCATTGCCATCAGCCCATGGAACTTCCCGTTGGCGATTTTCACAGGGCAGGTTACGGCCGCTCTGGCAGCGGGCAACGCAGTGCTGGCGAAACCGGCAGCACTCACGCCGCTCGTTGCTTACCGGGCAGTGCAGTTGTTGCACGAAGCTGGTGTGCCACAGGACGTGCTGCATTTCATTCCTGGTAGCGGAAGACTCGTTGGCGGTCGGGCGGTAGCGGATCCTCGCGTATCCGGGGTGGTATTCACCGGGTCCACCGAGGTTGCGCAGACGATCAACCAGACGCTGGCGCACAGGGACGGTCCGATCGGTGTCCTGATCGCCGAGACCGGTGGTCAAAATGCGATGTTCGTGGATAGCTCGGCATTGCCCGAGCAGGTTGTCCATGATGCGATCTACTCGGCATTCAACAGCGCCGGCCAGCGATGCTCCGCCTTGCGTCTGCTTTGTGTGCAGGAGGAGATCGAGCCGCGAACCCTGGCCTTGCTCAAGGGGTACATGGATGAGCTCGTCATTGGCGATCCAAGGCATCTGTCCACCGATGTTGGGCCGGTCATCGATGATCCGTCCCGGGTAACACTGGAAGCGCATGTCGAGCGCATGGCGAAAGAGCAAACGCTCGTGCATCGCTGCGCGTTGCCGGCCGAGACCAGTATTGGCACGTACTTCGCACCAACGCTGGTTGAGATCGACGACATCAGTGCGTTGAAGCGTGAGGAGTTCGGTCCGGTGCTGCATGTGCTCAAGTTCAAGAGCAGGCACCTCGACAAGATGGTCGCGGCTGTTAACTCGACAGGTTTCGGCCTGACGATGGGTATACACAGTCGTATTGATTCGCGGATAGCCGGCCTTGCGGCGGATTGTGGTGCAGGCAACCTGTACGTGAACCGCAATATGATCGGTGCCGTTGTCGGCGTTCAGCCATTTGGCGGAAGAGGCCTGTCCGGTACCGGGCCGAAAGCGGGTGGGCCAAACTACGTGCAGCGTTTCGGCACGGAATTCACTCTGAGCAATAACATCTCTGCGGTTGGAGGCAATGCCAGCCTGCTGACCCTGGGCTCCGACTAATGGCGGCGGTTAGTGTCTTCGATATCTTCAAGGTAGGGGTCGGTCCGTCCAGTTCACACACGGTCGGGCCAATGAAGGCCGCTCGGGCATTTGCTGACAGCGTGGAAGGGCAGCCTGTTGCCAGGATAAAGGTGACGCTGTTCGGTTCACTGGCCTGGACGGGTAAAGGTCATGGGACGGACTCGGCCATCCTGCTCGGATTGGCCGGGCACGATCCAGAGACTGTCGATCCGGACGCCGTCGACAGCATCCTGGCAAGTACTCGTGCAGAGGAACGCATCGACATCGAATTCAATTACGAGCGCGAGCTCGACCGCCATACCAATGGCATGACGTTTGTGGCGCTGGACGAGCAGGGCACCACGATTCGACAGGACGACTATTTCTCACTCGGCGGTGGCTTTATCGCTCGCAACGATGAGCCCGAAGCCGCGACCCATGACACCGAGCCGCCGTTGTTGTTTTCGACGAGCCAGTCGCTGCTCGAACTGGCTCAGGCCAACGATCTCAGCATTGCCGATCTCGTGTTCAGAAACGAACAAACCTGGCGAGGCGAGGACGAAATTATTGCCGGGATTGATGGCATCTGGACAGCGATGAACGCCTGCATCGAACGTGGCATGCGCACGGAAGGCGTATTGCCCGGGAAGATGTCGGTGCTCCGTCGAGCGTGCAAACTTTCCAGGAGGCTCAGCCAACGCGGCGAGCCCGAGGCGCTTGACGCGCTGGAGTGGGTGAACGTCTACGCGATCGCGGTGAACGAGGAGAACGCCTCTGGAGGCCGGGTTGTCACGTCGCCGACTAACGGTGCGGCAGGGATTATTCCTGCGGTGCTGCGCTTCTACGTCGACTTCGTGCGTGACGCCGACGCCGACGGTATCCGCAAGTTCCTTCTAACCGCTGGTGCGATCGGCATCCTGTACAAGGTCAACGCCTCGATCTCGGGCGCCGAGATGGGCTGCCAGGGTGAGGTCGGAGTCGCGTGTTCAATGGCGGCCGGCGGTCTTGCGGCGGCGTTTGGTGGCTCCAACGACCATATTGAAGAAGCCGCCGAGATCGGTATGGAGCACAACCTGGGGCTGACATGCGATCCGATCGGCGGGCTGGTGCAGATACCGTGCATAGAACGCAACGCGATGGGCGCTGTAAAAGCGATCAATGCGGCCAAGCTGGCCATGCATGGTGACGGTACGCACAAGGTCACGCTCGACCAGGTCATCGCAACGATGCGACAGACAGGGCTCGATATGTCGTCGCACTACAAGGAAACGTCGAAGGGTGGCCTCGCCGTGAACGTTCCTGAATGCTAGTAAAGCGGACGACACGCCCGGCTTATACTGTGGCAGCCGGAACTAAGAGGGCCGCTGAGAAGCGGCCCCTGTTCTAGTGGCTCTATGCCGGTCTGATCCTTCACAACCAGAGTGTCGCGCTTCCCGCCAGGTTACGGCAGCTGCTCAAGCGCGGCTTCGGCCATCAGAGCATGCACTTTTCTCGTCGGGTGCAGCGGATCCCAGAATAAATACTCGTCGCGGTTCTTGCAGAATGCGCCTTTGGTGACGCCAAACGTCACGCATGAATCCGTGACATTCGTGAGGCCGAATGCTTCCGGCGCGGCAAGCATCCCGCTGAAGAAGGCAAAGAAATCGACGACCGAGACATTCATGTTGAACGGCTCGCCGGCGAAGGACTGAATCATGGGCGCCAGGAGCATGTAATTGTAGAGCGCGCTGCCGCTCGGTGCCGGCGGATCCTGAGGTGGTGGGGCTATGGGTGAGGCCTCCAACGGCGGAATGTAGGCGAACAGCAGATTACGCGCACCGCAACCATGGAGAATGACGATATTCTCAGCGATGCTGGCGGTCATGCCGCCAAGGACGGCAAATGCGTCCTCTCCGTTGAGCAGGTCGAGCAGGTCAAAGTAGGCGGAATCCACGATGAACAGAGTGTCGTCCATGGGGGCGCCGGTGCAGTGACCATTGTCTTTCCAGGCCTGCACCTGGTCGTACAGGCTGGGGAGCACGTCGGCTGAGAATTCCCGAGCGCGCCCGTAACCGACGGCATAGTTGCCAAAGACCGGGTTTCGATAGGCGGGCATTGCGCCTTTGGTCAGATTCATCTCCGCCGCGAGGACTTGAACCCAAGTGCGACCGTTGCTGAAATTATAGCCTCCAATAGGATAACTGGGGCCAAATAGCTCAAACGGCGGGTGCGCAGTCTCGCCGGTCAACGCGAAGTGGTTGCCGGAATCCATGAAACTGGCACCGAAGATAAAGATACGGTCATAGCCGTGGTCGGTGTCCGCAACGGCCATCCCGGTCGCAAGTGGCAATAACGCCAGCAAGGCGACCATCATGCGTTTCAGAGTTTTCATTTTATCTCTCCATTCAGTGGCTCCGGGGCCGCAACCCACAGGGACTGCCGCCCCGCACAGGTATAGTATGAAACCTGGTTCGGTTAAACATGACGAACAGGTGACGAGCGGCAGACGATATCGGGACAGCGTTCTTTTAAGTGCGCCGACGTTTCGGTTAACCGCATGGAATTCATCCGCTCGACCCGTAAAATAGAGGGCAAAAGGACAACAGCCTGTGTACCGCTTCGATGATTTCTTGGCCGACCCGGAGACGTGGAGGCTTTCACGGGATGGACAAGAGATTCATCTTGAGCCGGTCGTACTGAAGCTCCTTATCTACCTGATCGAGAACCGTGAGCGGCTCGTGACGCGGCATGAGCTGATGGACACCGTCTGGGGCGACACGGTGATCAGCGAATCTGCACTCACCAAGGCCGTGGCCCGGCTGCGCAAGGCGCTGGGCGATGACTCGGCCGCGCCCCGCTACATGGAAACTGTGCGCACGCGAGGCTATCGTTTCGTTGCCGAGGTCGAGGAGATAGAACGCCCGAATGACCCCGACTCGCCGGCTCGAAAGACCCATGCGCGACCCGTCGGCCGGCGCCTGTTCGTCGGCATCGCCGCGATCGTCACATTGATCATTGTGGCCGTTTTCTGGCCGCGTACGCCTCAGGATGAGGGTCCCCAAGAGCAAGTCATCCGCTCGATCGCCGTTATTCCGTTGAGCAACCTGACCGGCGACCCTGAACAGGACTATTACGTCGACGGCCTCCAGGACCTGCTGATAACAGAGCTTTCGCAGCTCCCCGGGATACGGGTCACGTCGCGGCAGTCGACGAAACGCTACCGCAACAGCGAGCTGCCCACGGCCGACATTGCCGGTGAACTGGGTGTGGACGCCCTTGTCGAGGGCAGCCTGTTGCGGGAAGGCAGCAACATCGAAGTGACTATCCAGCTGATTCACGGTCAGAGTGACGCGCACCTCTGGGCCGAGCGCTACACGCGCGAGACGCCCTACGTATTCAACCTGATCGCAGACATAGCAGACGCTATCGGCACCGAGATCGGTACTTCGAGTCCGTCGCCGGGGATCGGTGGGCTCGGCCATGAACTCACCGGCCCGGTCGATCCGCGCGCGATCGATGCCTATGCCCTGGGTACGATGCATCTCGATACGTTTACAAGGGATGGCGTCCGGTCGGCCATCGAGCAGCTCGAGATAGCGGTCTCGATCGAACCGGAATTTGCATTGGCCTGGGGCCAACTGGGGGCGGCGTATGCGATGCAGGGCATGTTCGGATTTGCCCTGCCGCGGGAATCCAAGGAAAAATTCCGTGCCGCTGCGCTGCAGGCGGTCAAGATGAATCCCCGCGTCGCCATGGGTCACTCCGGGCTTGGGTTCGCGCGCATGTATATGGGCGACTTTGACGGGGGCTGCGAATCCATCGCGGAAGCACTGCGGCTCAACCCGTCGGAGCCCTATGCGATTCATGGTGACGCAGACTGCCTGCTGTTCGACGGGCGCATGGACGAAAGCGTCAACCGGTTGCGCGAACTCGTGACGATCAGCCCGTTCACCGCCATGCACAATATGCCGTTGCCGTCCCACCTGTACATGGCGCGCCGCTTTGACGAGGCCATCAGCGCGGCCACGGCAATGCAGGAAAGGACCCCCCAGTTCTCGATGCACTGGTTGATTGCGAGGTTTTACTGGGAGCAGGGCCGCTTCGACAAGGCGCTGGAGGAGGAGCGCCTGGAGTTCGAGTGGCGTGGCGACACCGTCCTCCTGGCAGCCCTCGAAGAGGGCCTTGAAGCTGGTGGCCCGACCGGTGCCATGCAGGCCATCGCCGAGGCGCTGGTCGCCCGGGCGAGCGAATCCTACGTGGACCCCTTCGATATCGGAGAGACCTTCGCCAGAGCTGGAATGGCCGACGAGGCCCTGGACTGGCTGGAAAAGGCCGTTGAGCATGGCTCGTACGAACTGACCTACGTCGCCTATTGGCCCCATTTGGACGTTCTGCATGACGATCCGCGGTACCAGGATCTGCTCGAGCGCATATACGGCCGGAGGGTGCAGGACATCCGGCGGCATGCAAATTCAAAGCAACGACAAGATTGATTAGTTAATGCCGAGCGTCTGTTTCACGGGTTCCTGCCACTCGAGGGAATTTAGGTACATCCCAGAATTGACCTCGCCCATTTGCGAGAGAGAGCCTTGAAGCAGACATGGTAGGTCTGGCGAAAGCCGGATGAGCGTATAAGACGTGAACACTGTTTTTCGGCTCCTGTTTATCTTGCTGCTGGCAGCAACAAGTTCCTGCGTTTTCCCAACTCATTTTGCGGAAGAGAATCCGTATGGAAGTCAGTCGATTGGCTTTATCGTGCCGAATGAAACGTCCAGAGAGGAAGCCTCCGCGACTTTGGGTGCGCCAGTCCGGGTCTTTTCCAACGGCCGTTGGTGGCTCTACCAATCAGATCGCAGGATGACCGAGTGGTTTTGGTTCTTTTGTATGCAAACAGGTTGCGGTGGAGACGAGTTCGGAGGAGCACTTCGTCTCTACAGTCTGATAATTGAGTTTAGCGATGATGACATCGTCAGTAACCTGATAGTCGTAACAGATAAACGCCCCTGTTCAAAAGACGAAGTCATTTGTTACGTCGATGACAAGCTGATAGTAGCGCACAAATCCACGGCGGCGACTCAGACCTATCGTGACGAATCTCCCAACGCACCTGTGAGCGATGCACTACTTCAGGCACTGAGAGGCGAGGAGATAGAGCGTTTCTCGGCCACGTCAGAAAGCGGCGATAAAGTTGAGTTGGTTGAACGTGGCGGCTTGACCTTCGATGCACACTCGATGAAGCCTTTTACCGGTCAAATTACCAGGAGCTACGACGACATCGTCGGGATGTTCTCTTACGACGAGGGCTTGCTACATGGTCCTGTGGTTGTTTTGGAGGGAGACGAGTCTATTCTGATGGAGGCGTGCTTTGAGCATGGAACACTTCTCGCCTTAACCGAGGATAATTGTACGCCGTAACGTCCGCTTCTCGCCGGATGCAGAAGTTCGAGTGTTAAGATCTGGCACGTGCGGCGCAAATCTAGAAATTCGACAACCTGAAGGAGTTTGCTTCATGACATCTACAAATTTGGTGACCAAGGAAATAGTTAGCCAAGCGTGTAAGAGCATTGGCATCAGGGACTGGAGCACTCTCACAGAAATTGAAATATCTGACGATGAAGCACGTGCGATCCTCGACGAGGTTCGAGGAGAAGCTTTTGAGGTTGGTTTAGAAGGTTTTCGCCAAGGCCTTCAGGTTGAACTCGAGCACGGTACGCGATTTCCGGACGCCAACATCACTAACAATCATCCCATTCTCACGGGACAGATCGTTCTCGCACATCTAAAGGAATCACTTCTCTACTACAAGCGAATTGCTGTTGCCGAGCTGGAAGGTGACCTTTTGAAGGCGACCAAGGCGCGCGACGCAGACAAGATACGGTCGCTCTATGAACGAATTGTGTTGGCCCGCCTCGCTTTGGATGAAGCGGAGGTCGATTTTCTCAAGGAGACGTGAGCTTGGCATCTAAAACGTGCTCACGGGCATCTAGATTGTATTGCTCGGTTGGACGTGGCGAAAGCGCCTGCGGCGGAGCAAGCACATAAAAGGACAATCGTGATGACCGATACATCCCGTTGGCTAACCGTCCTGGGACGATTGGTGCTCTTTATTCTGGCTTTCGCAGCTGCGAGTGCGGGTGAGCTAGGTCTGGGCTGGAAAGCGTTTGAGATCGCTGGGCCCGAGTTATTTACCGGGGGCGCGTTTGGTATTGAAGGGGGGCTCATAGTGACTTTGACCACCGCCGGTCTGGCGATGGTCTTATTTCTGATTAGAGTTCGCCAGGACGTTCCTGAAAGAGAACGTGACGCCGACTCCCCGTAACTCTCTTGTAGAAGAGCCGTACGACCGCTCTTGGCCGATACCAGGCGCCCAGGTGATAAACTGCTGAGAGGCTGCTACTGACCCATTGCGGACGATCGTCAACTAGCAAGGAATATCGCACATTGAAACGCCAAGCAAAGTTGTTGTCGGGTATAGCTGTCGCGATGTTGCTTGCCTCTTGCGGTGATCCTCCACCGAACGGGTCCCTACCATCTGTCCCGAGAATGCTCGTGACTGCGTCTGGCGGCCTTGACGTTATTCACTATGGCTACATTGATGGCCTTCGATACGAAGCTTCCGTTGGCCCGGACGATCTCCAGGAGTCAGATACTATTGAGTTGGCTATGCCGCCAGTGGACGCTGTGATTCTCGCGGAGTCAGCACTGTCAGTGGTCGGAGAGAACCCGAACAACTTTGTGGTTTGTGGTGCTGATCTGACGCTTCACTCTCATCGGAACCGCTACTATTACCTCGTGGCATTTTGCAGCGAAGATGAGCCAAAGTCGGTTGGGTTTAGGGTTCCTGTGTTGCTTTCCGGCCAGTTCATTCAGCCAGAAGTTGCGGAGGATCAATCGTAACTGTGAATGACTGCTCCTGGCCGGAACCAGCCGCCCAAGTGCTAGAATCCTGAGCTACTGCTACTGGCCCAAAGCGGTCATTCCTGGCCGACTCAATTTACTGGGCATCAGCCAGTTGCGCCGATCGTTCTCTTGAGTGTTTCGAACACTTTCGCGTTGGGACAGAAGTCGTTCTCGCCAACTTCGTCGCCGGCCAGCCATCTTTCGCACACACCTTCAGTCGGGCAGTGTCGGCACCGTTGACGAATTTCCTTCATGATAGTTTCTGCGTCACTGCTAGAGGCGATTGCAGGATCGAGTCCGACGCGTTCCAGCATGCCGATCATGCGCTGCTCGGATCCAGCGGCCATGTATCGCCATATTGCGGCGAAAAGAGTAAAAGCCACTCCCACCATAACTACAGCGGCGACTATCTGAAATAATGACATGTTCATGTTCCGGTTCTCCTTGCCAAAGGGTGGCCAGGACAGAAGCCCAAGCCCCGACCTCGCGAACTGGTCCATTGATAGCCGCAGCGATCAACTGCCCGGACAACTGACACATATAGGAAATGTACGCCTCTAACGTGGGAAACAAAGTACGCAAAAACCGACGCTGGTAGGGTCGTCCATGGTCGCAAACTCGAAGATCAATGACCTATCGTACTGCCTGCCTTCTGAATGTCGATGACGGTCTGCTTGTGGCCGTAACCAGCCGCCCAGGTGGTAAAGTAGTGAACGACTGCTGCTGACCCAAAGCGGACTGTCGAATTGGTGACGTATCGGGCCAGCGCATGCCACCTCTGCCACTACTAAGGACGGTCAGAACTTATGAGGTTATGCCCATGATAGTCCGCTGCATTATTCCCATTTTTATCGCAATCACCCTGAGTTCTTGCGGCCAGTCGACTTCGACAAGGGGTCTTGCGAACCGTTGCACGGAGCTTTACGAGGCTGTGGACTCGGAACTTCTTGCGGCAACGAAGTCCTTGGAGAAGGGCGGAAACGCCGCTGCGGTGATCTCCCGGCACTCGCCCCGAATCAACAAGCTCATCGAAGACATCGAGGATCTCCGCAAGGACCTAGCAACTGGTGGAGAACGGCATAGATGGGAATGGCCTCTCCTGGTGCGGAGCGAGACAATCATTCGCTACGAGGCGAGGATCGGTGGAGTGAGGGGCGATAATATTTCGTACATGAGTGATGCTGACGGCTACCCACTTCCGGAAGATCACGACAATCGAATCGAATTGCCTCCAGAGCTTGCGGTTTTGGGGCAGATCGGTCGCAGCGACCTGACAGTGCTTGGTTGGTTCTGCAACCGCCCGATTTCAGCATTGATGCCGCCGGTCAATTTGGACCATTACTCCGGAATGTTCGGTCGCCTTGTTTTGGTAGAACAGTCGCATGCCAATCTCGAGTTCTTCATGGTGACAGCGGAAGAAATGGACGCTTACTTTGCGTACAAAGACCGCGTTGGGGAAGGACGATAAACTGAAATCGTTGCATGGTCTCCGAATTGCTGCTTCTGGCCGTTAGCAGCCGCCCAGGTGATAAACTGACGAGCGACTGCTAGTGACCCAAAACGGACGATCACGAAACTCGGCAAAGAATGATGCAAATGCGCCCACTCACCGTTGACGACGCGCTTCTGGCAATGGTTTTTATTGCCGTGGCCATCGCTATCGTTCCTAAGGCCCGCCACTTTGTTCTTTTTATCAAACTCCAAATCAGCCTAATTAACCGGCTCGGACCAATCTGGGAGGAAGGCCCGGCACTACGCAGTGCTACGTTTTTTCAATCCAGTTTTCTTTCGGAGCTGGATAGAATCGAGGAAAAATATGGGCCACTGCTGACAGACCAAGAAAAGGGCTGGTTGCGTACTTCAAGGCGTCAGCACGACATAGCCGTCAAATGGGCGATTGCTGTGTTTTGTGTCCTTGCGCTCTTGATGTTTCTTGCTCGCTGGTGATCTTTTATTCGCGCATTCGATGCTCGCCAGTGGCCGGAAGCCGCCGCTCGCCTGGTCTGAGGTAGAATGATGGCTGCTGACCCAACGCGGTCAGACGTGCCTCGGATCCTCGTGCGTCTCGTTACATGAAGAGCGTGAGTAGAATAGGGATTTAAAAGTGCTTACCCGAATGCTCTGCCTTTCTTTCTACTCGGGCTTCCACCAGCGCCGAAGGCGCATGCTCAGGAGCGACGTCTATGTATCAGAGATTTTGCCACTTTAAAGACCGTTCTCGCCGGAGTCTCTTTACTGTCCTTAGCTGTTGTCTTCTGATGGCTGCGTGCGGCCAGTCCGATCCACCGCCTGCGCCGACACCGAACCGTGCCGACTGGGTAATCGAGTCACGCATCGTTTTCGGGAGGGGCAATCCACTACCACTCGAGAGCTTCAGGCTGTCCGTACCATTCAGGACTGGCAGTATCTACGGCAATCCGACATCGGGCTCATACCCCGAGGCCGTTGTTCTCCCTGACTACAGGTTCGAGATCGACCTCAACCAGGGCCACAACTTACTGCTCAGTTCACTCGTGGAGACTCACTTCGTCTCAAACGACCTGCGCGTCGAACCGTCGGACACACGCATCGCGCGCATCTCGCCCGCACTGACAGTCCCCGACGAAGATAGCTCGCTCGGCATCACGAATTGGGTGGACCCCGAGACAGATCACACGCTCATGTTGCTTTACTTCGATCGTCCTGCGCGCGTTACCGGGAACCGTTACGATATTGAGGTGACCGAACCCGGCTACGTATGGGTGGAGACGCCGCCGAGTCCGGCACTCGGGCACGTCGTGCCTAAACCTAATGATCTCATTCTCGCTTTTTTCCCCAGGAGGAATCGCTGACTGAGAATGCACGCCGCTCACAACATGGCGGATTTCGGGGTCGGGAATGCTGGCAATGATTCTGCGATTGTTGTCCTGTGCCGGTTAATAACGCGCTTTATTGCTGCCTTGAACGTCTGCTAGTGACGCAATGCAGCCGTTTCTATCTCAATTTACAAAGAGAAATTAGATAGCGTTCTCGTGATTAGGTCTGCCCGAAATATCCAATACCTCAAAGCCTTACTTTGGGTCGGCGGCTGACCCAAAGCGTAACTCACGATGTCATAAGATCTGCATCTAGTCATATGGCATTTTCGACCAGCAGATATCCATACTATGAAATTCAACCATATCGGCATCCCGACAACCGCGAACTTTGAGGGCGAGATTGATCTTCCTCATTTGAAGATAACCGTATCGGATCACGAAAATAATCCATTCGGGATTCAGTGGCAGCGATATTGGGAAGACGCTCCATACCCCGATCTAGTCAAGTTGGTTCCGCATGTTGCTTTCGAGGTTGATGACCTTGACAGCGCCCTCACTGGCCAGAACATAATAATTCAACCGAACAGTCCAAGCGATGGCGTCGTCGTAGCCTTTATCGAGGTCAATGGAGCTCCTGTAGAATTGATGCAGTACATCAACGGAACGGAGGAACACTCAGGTCTGTAGCGCTTCAAAACGTCGACCGGTTGAAACCGCAACCCAAAGCGGCCGTTCTGGGTGTGTGAGACTCGTCACGGAATGTGCGAGACAACGCACGTACTCTGAGGACGTCGAAGTTGCGGGTCAATAAGATGACTTCAGTCAGACCTCGCCGTTGGTTTATGCGACTATTTGCGAGACCAGCCGAGAAACCGCGCGTCTCACCGTATCATGCGGTATCGATTCGCTGTGGGAAGAACGCGTGTCAATCGGCGCAGGACAAGCTGGGCGAGCGTCATCTTTCTGCCGCAGCACCCTTGCTGCCGTTGGATCAATGCGATCGGCCCGATCAGTGCGAATGCCGCTACCAGCATTACGACGATCGGCGACGCAATTCACGACGAAGTTCAGAAGATGGCCTATCAGCACAGACAGATTCTGAACGCTCGGAACGCCGGTGTGTGAAAAGTCGTCGAGCAGAGGACGTTGCCGAGGACGTTGCCGAGGACGCCGGGCCGTTTTCCGTTCATGAAGACAGTTACTACGAGCATGTGGGGGATACAATTCGTACCGCAATACTCGACGCCAGTGAACCGGACGGGGTCGATCCCTACAATTCGGGTAGTTTTGACAAGTCGAAGTCCTGGAGCTCAAGCTCGGGCAAGTAACTGCCGACGGCACTGGCTGCACGACAGCGACTGCTGCTGGCCGTTTCCAGCCGCCAAGCTGCTAAAGTAGCAAACGACTGCTGATCACCCAAAGCAGTCGCAGAGCGATTTCACATACATGTCCCAACCAACCCTCAAAACAACGCGTTTGATTCTGCGACCCTTTCAAAAAGATGACGCGCCGTCAGTCCAGCTTCTGGCTGGCGATTGGGAAATTGCAGACACGACTATGAATATTCCCCATCCCTACGAAAATGGTATGGCAGAACAGTGGATCGAGACGCACGAAGCGGCCTATGAGGCGGGGACACTGGCCGTCTTCGCCGTAGTTCTTCGCGACAACAAAAAGCTTATTGGTGCTGTTGGGTTAACGGTTGATCGAAGCCTGAACAAGGCTAACCTTGGGTATTGGATAGGCAAACCATACTGGAATTCCGGATACGCAACGGAAGCGGCTCGGGCGGTTATTGCTGCCGGATTCGATGAGCTGGATCTCAACCGGATCTATGCTTCTCATTTTGCCAGAAATCCATCGTCCGGGAGAGTCATGGAAAAGCTCGGAATGTTGCTGGAAGGAAGAGCGCGCCAGGATACGATGAAGTGGGGTAAGTACGAGGACATGGTGAGTTACGGTCTTCTTCGCAAAGATTGGGTCAAAATTCAGCAATCAAGGAAGAATTCGTAGCTGTATAAGTGGCTTTTTCGGTCTCGCGCCAGTTCGTCGCTTTTCTAGCAAAAGCGCGGCCTAATCGGTATTTATTCACACGACTATCGAGTAAAATGAGACCTCGATCTACCCGATCATCGAGCTTTTTGGGCCACCGCCCCATCTCTCCTTCTTCGGTTCTCGAATACTGGAGAATACTATGTCCACCAAATTGCATATTGGGAATATCCCACGAACGTCGACAGTCATTGACCTTGAAGCCATGTTTAGACAGTTTGGCCTCGTTGATTGCATTAAAATTACGACCGACCCCGTATCGGGTTTAAGTACCGGATGCGGCGTGGTGGATATGTGCAACGACAGAGATGCCCAGACCGCGATTGATCGTCTCAACTTCAGTCAATATGCCGGACATACTATCGGTGTCAGTCGTGCTCGCAATGTCTGACTCAACTCTCAGCCAGCTCAATTTGGAAAAAATTGAGAAAGAACTGCAGTTAATGAATGTGAATCTTGCCGAGGCAAATGACATCGCAATGCTGTCAGCATTCGCGGCAATGCCCGCTGATCTCGATAACGACAGCAGGCGAGCGCTGCGCCGGTTGCGTGACAAAATGATGGCAAGGGCAGTAACTCGGGCAGATCTCTAGGATAAAATCGTGAACCCCGGTTAGAGCGCGTAATCAATTTGAAATGGTCACGAAGTATCTTCTCGTCTGGTTCTTGCTCGCGATTGTCGCTATTGCAAATGGCGTTCTGAGGCAAAGCACCTACGGCAAAGCGGTCCCCGAGTTGGCTGCTCATCAAATCTCAACAGTCACAGCGATCCTCGCTTCCGGTGCGGTCGTCTGGGTCGTCAATCGATTTTGGCCAATTCAATCGGTGTCACAAGCCTGGACCATCGGTGCTTGTTGGCTGGTCATGACGATAATCTTCGAATTTGGGTTTGGGCACTACGTTGCCCGGCATTCCTGGACGAGGCTATTCGCCGACTACAACATTCTTGAAGGTCGTGTGTGGTCGTTGTTTCTGGTCTGGATTGCTGTCCTGCCGTACGCGGTTTTCAGGACAACTCACACTGTAGTCTGACTAAACGGCAGTTTTCTTGGGCCAGTCGTGAACCAGTAGTTTCGCTGCCGGCCGCTCATACAGCGACCAGTCGTCCCGGTCGATCTCCACGGAGACAACACCTGCCGTTGGCAGATTGTTGGTCAGTCCGGGTATCAGGAAATTCACGAAGTCTGTCAGCCCCGGGTTATGGCCCACAATCATCAGGTTATTGAAGCCGTTGTCCTGTGCCATTACAACATCCAGAATTCTGTCGAGTGATGCCAGGTACAGGCTCTTTTCCTTGTGCAGGAATTCCCGCGGGTAATTGATGGCCTCGGCGATAATCTTGGCCGTGGACCAGGCGCGTGTCGCGGGGCTGGAGACGATGAGCGACGGGCGGATGCCATGCTCGAGAATTCTCTCGCCCATCATGGGGGCATCACGCTTGCCGCGCCGGTTCAGGGGGCGCTTGGCGTCCGACAGGCTGGTGTCCGACCAGCTGGACTTTGCGTGACGAACAATCGTTAGTATTTTCAATGTTTTATCGGTAATACTTAAATATTACATCAATCCGGTTTGCAGCTGTGCTTCTTCCGTCATCATGCCAACATTCCAGGGCGGGTCGAATACCAGCTCCACGGTAACATCGGAGACCGTCGGGATAACGGCGATTTTCTCACGCGCATCCTGCACGAGCACATCGCCCATGCCGCAGCCTGGTGCTGTCAGGGTCATATCAACGCTTACCGAGCGCTGGCCATTGCCCAGGGACTTAACGTCGCAGCGATAGACTAGCCCCAGGTTGACGATATCCACAGGTATCTCCGGGTCGTAGCAGGTTTTGAGCTGCTCCCAAATGACGCTTTCGATGTCTTTGTCCGTTGCGTTTTCCGGAATCGCGGGTGGTGGAACAGGCTCTTTGCCCAGCGCGTCGGCGTCCGCACCAGAGATACGAAACAAGTTGCCTTCCACGTACACGGTGAAGCTGCCACCCAGCGCCTGGGTGATGAATCCTTCGGTTCCTTCGCGCAGCGTCACAACTTCGCCTGCGGGAATGATGATCGCGCTGACGTCGCGTACAAGGTTTACGGGTTCATTGGTGTGACCGAACATACTGCAATCTACTCCGTGGTGACCGGTGCGTTGTCCTGGTTAAGTGCGGAACGCAGTGCATGCCAGGCAAGCGTCGCGCATTTCACCCTGGATGGGTAATGGCGGACGCCGTCGAGCGCCCGCAGTTTTTCGAGGTTGGCGGTAAGGTCGATCGCCGGGTCGCCGGTCGTAAGCCGCTCCGTTACCGCAGCCGAGCAGGCCTGCGCCTGTTCAACAGGCAAGCCCGTGACGGCGTCGGTCAGTAGCGATGCCGATGCTACCGAGATCGCGCAGCCGGTTCCTTCGAAACTCGAGGACTCGATTTCTCCTGCTGCATTGACGCGCAGGTAGAGCTTCAGCTTGTCACCGCACAAGGGGTTGATGCCGTCGGCGGTATGGGTGGCATCCTCGAGTCGGCCAAAATGACGCGGATTGCGTGAATGGTCGAGTACCAGCTCGCGGTAGAGGTCCTGCATGTCACGTGCCGCCTCGCTCATCCGAAAATCTCTTTGGCCTTACCCAGCGCAGCAATGAGGCGATCGATATCATCGCGATTGTTATAGAACGCGAGTGACGCGCGCGACGTACCCGAGATGCCGAAGTGCTGCATGACCGGCATCGCACAGTGATGACCGGTTCGAATCGCGACGCCCTGGTGATCCAGAATCGTGCCGAGGTCGTGCGAGTGAATATCACCCAGCAGGAAAGACTGCACGCTCGCTTTGTGGCGCGCCTCGCCGATCAGCCGTATGCCGTCGACTTTCTTCAATTCGGCAACCATATAGTCGTGCAGATCCTGCTCGTAGCTGGCGATGTTGGCCATGCCGATGGACTGCAGGTAATCGATGGCAGCACCCAGGCCGATAACACCGGAGATATTCGGCGTACCAGCCTCGAATTTGTAGGGCAGTTCGTTGTAGATCGTCTTGTCGAAGCTGACTTCGAGGATCATGTCGCCGCCACCCTGCCAGGGAGGCATCGACTCAAGCAATTCTTCGCGACCGTAGAGAACGCCGGTGCCGGTTGGACCAAACATCTTGTGTCCGGAGAACACGTAGAAATCGCATCCCAGGGCCTGGACGTCGACATCGAGGTGAGGGACGCCCTGGGCACCATCAACGAGCACCGGAATACCGCGTTGCCGTGCGTGTTCGATGACCTTCTCGATGGGGCAGACCGTGCCCAGAGCGTTGGCCACATGCGCAATACCGATGAGGAAAATCCTGTCATCGATGAGATCGAGCAGGCTCCCGAGCTCGACTTCGCCCTTGTCGTTGATCGGTGCGACAACGAGCTCCGCGCCCGTTTGCTCGCAAACCAGCTGCCAGGGCACGATATTGGCGTGGTGCTCCAGGTGTGTGATCAGGATCTTGTCACCGGGCTGCAGGCGAGGGCGACAGAAGCTCTGTGCGACCAGGTTGATCGCCTCTGTCGTGCCGCTCGTCAGGACGATTTCAGTGCGCGAGCCGGCATTGATGAAATCCCGGATCTTGTCACGAGCACCTTCGTAAGCCTCGGTCGCACGATGGCTGAGGGTGTGAACCCCACGATGGACGTTGGCATGGTCCTCTCTCTGATACCGTGAAACGGCATCGATAACAGCGACTGGCTGCTGGGCTGACGCGGCGCTGTCCAGGTAGACCAGGGGCTGCCCGTGCACGGACTGGTCAAGCGCGGGAAAATCCGCTCGCCAGTCCGCCCCCGAGACGGCTTTCGCCGATGCGCTCATCAGGAAAAGTCCTCATCCAACTGGATGACAACGGCGAGACGTGCCTCGACCAGCTTGCCAACAGATTCTCGCGCCGATTCAACGGGTATGCGTGAGACAAGGCCCGCTGCGAACGCGTGGGTAAGAATCCGCTTCGCGTGTTGCCTGTCCAGACCGCGCGTACGCAGGTAGAAAAGGGCGGTCTCGTCCAGCTGGCCCACCGTTGTACCGTGGCTGCACTTGACGTCATCCGTATAGATTTCCAGTTCCGGCTTCGCATCGATCTCCGCTTTCTCGGAAAGCAGCAGATTGTGATTGGCCTGGTCGGCGTCGGTGCCGTCCGCGCCTACGTGCACGATTGCCTTGCCGTTCCATACGCAGCGGCATTTGCCGTTGAGGATACCGCGGTATTCCTGTCTCGACGTTGCGGGACCTGCGCGATGATCGACCCGTGTGTGGTTGTCAATGTGTTGCCCTTCGCCGGCAAGGTAGAGTCCGTCAAAGGAAATCTCGGCGCCCGGATGAGCGATGTCGATGACAAGGTCGTTGCGTACGAGTCCACCGCCCAGGTCGAATCCTGTCGATGAGAAGCGCGCATCGCGCCCGACGTTGACGACGGTCCGAGCTGTTTGTACATGGTTGAGATCACGATTCTGAATACGAACGTGGTTTGCGGCGGCGTTATCGCCAACGTTGATGCCGATAATTACGTTCGCATAGTGATCCGCGGCGCCGAGGGAAGCATGGTATTCAATAACTTCGCCAGCGGAGTTCGCGGCGAACTCCACCTCGACGTATGTCTGAGACGTTGCCGCATCGGCAGCGCCATCGATAAGGAGCAGGCCGATCGGCTTCTCTGGTGATCCTTCAATACGCACGCGCAGGCCATCAAGCAGCAGCGCGGTATTCAGTTCGGCCAATGCGCTGTCGGCAACAGGCGCGGCATCGAGCCGCTTGGCGGAAACGCCCGGTGTATCGCCGGGCAGCCGGAGTTCACCGTTCGCGATCACAAACCAGGTTGCGTCAATCGACGACGTGATGCGGGCAATATCCTCGTCGATCTCGGCGGCAACCGTTTCGCCACCGGCGTCGAGCCAGCGCGACGTGATATCGCGAGCACGCGAGAGGTCGGTGTACTTCCAGTCCTCATCACGAGTGGTCGGTAACCGACCGACGATGTCACGCAGTTTGTCTGTTGGGAGACGAGTCATCCGTTCGCAGCCTTACGCACCCAGTCATAGCCTTTTTCTTCCAGTTCGAGTGCAAGCGACTTGTCGCCGGACTTAATGATCTGGCCCTGTGACAATACGTGCACGAAATCCGGTTCGATGTAGTCGAGCAGGCGCTGGTAGTGAGTGACGAGCACGATGGCCCGCTCGGGACTGCGCAGTGAATTCACGCCTTGCGCCACAGCCTTGAGGGCGTCGATGTCGAGACCTGAGTCTGTTTCATCGAGAATCGCGAGATCCGGCTCGAGCATTGCCATTTGCAGAATCTCGTTGCGTTTCTTTTCGCCGCCGGAGAATCCTTCATTGACACCACGGTTCAGGAACTTCGGATCCATGCCCAGCGTGACCATCTTCTCCTTGGCGAGCTTCAGGAATTCGAACGCATCGATCTCGTCGAGGCCGTGGTGTTTGCGCTTGGCATTCAGCGCCGCCTTCAGCAGGTAGGCATTGTTGACGCCCGGTATCTCAACCGGGTACTGGAAACCGAGGAAAATACCTTCGTGCGCACGTTCTTCGGGCTCAAGCTCCAGCAGATCCTTGCCTTTAAATGTGACGGTACCAGCCGTGACTTCGTAGTCTGTGTGGCCGGCAACGACCTGCGCCAGCGTGCTCTTTCCGGAGCCGTTCGGGCCCATGATGGCGTGCACTTCGCCGGCGTTAACCGACAGTGACAGGCCGCGGAGGATTTCGACGTCGCCTATGCGGCTTTTAAGGTTCTTGATTTCGAGCATTTTATTGTTCCAATTCGGGCCTGAAGGCCCTCCCACATGTAGGAGCGGCTTCAGCCGCGATTAACCAACAGCGCCTTCGAGACTGACGTTCAACAACGCCTGGGCCTCGACGGCGAATTCCATCGGGAGTTCCTTGAAGACTTCCTTGCAGAAGCCGTTAACGATCATGTTCACAGCATCTTCTTCCGAGATGCCGCGCTGGCGGCAGTAAAACAACTGGTTCGCCGATATCTTGGATGTCGTCGCTTCGTGTTCGACCTTCGCCGAGGGGTTCTTGATTTCCATGTACGGAAACGTGTGCGCGCCGCAGGTCTTGCCGATGAGCAACGAGTCACACTGGGTGTGATTACGAGCGCCTTCGGCCTGCGGCATGATACGGACCAGGCCGCGGTACGACTGTTGTGCCTTGCCGGCCGAAATACCTTTCGAGACGATCGTCGAGCGCGTGTTGCGTCCGATATGAATCATTTTCGTTCCGGTGTCGGCCTGCTGCATGTTGTTCGTTACGGCGACGGAATAAAATTCGCCGACTGAATTCTCGCCGCGCAGCAGGCAGCTCGGATATTTCCAGGTGATGGCAGACCCTGTCTCTACCTGCGTCCAGGAAATCTTGGAGTTGTCACCGCGACAGTCGCCACGCTTGGTCACGAAGTTGTAGATGCCGCCGACTCCGTTTTCGTCACCCGGGTACCAGTTCTGTACGGTTGAATACTTGATCTCGGCGTCATCGAGTGCCACGAGTTCGACGATGGCAGCGTGCAGCTGGTTTTCGTCGCGCATGGGCGCCGTGCAGCCTTCGAGATAGCTGACGTAGCTGCCTTCGTCCGCAACGATGAGCGTACGCTCAAACTGGCCGGTGTTGGCGGCGTTGATGCGGAAGTAGGTCGACAGCTCCATTGGGCAGCGAACGCCCTTGGGGATGTAGACGAACGAACCGTCACTGAATACGGCCGAATTCAGCGCGGCAAAATAATTGTCGCGGCGCGGGACCACTGTGCCGAGGTACTTCCTGACGAGCTCCGGGTGCTCGATAACGGCCTCCGAAAACGAACAGAAGATAACACCGGCATCGGCGAGCTTGTCCTTGAAGGTCGTTGCAACCGACACGCTGTCAAATACAGCATCAACGGCCACGCCAGCGAGGCGGGCGCGCTCGTGCAGCGGAATTCCCAGCTTGTCATAGGTTTCCAGTAGCTTCGGGTCGACCTCGTCCAGGCTCTTGGGCCGGTCCTCGTCCGATTTGGGCGCAGAGTAGTAAGAGATCTCGTTGTACTTGATCTTCGGGTAGTGCAGGTGGGCCCATTCGGGCTCCTTCATTTCCAGCCACTGGCGATACGCCTGCAGCCGCCACTCGAGCAGCCAGTCGGGTTCGTTCTTGCGGGCCGAGATCGCGCGCACGACACCTTCGTCAAGACCGGGTGGCAGGCTTTCCGTCGCAATGTCGGTAATGAAGCCGTGTTCGTATCGTCGGTTGACGAAACTTTCGATGTTTTCTGATTCAGTTGCCATTGGTTTCCACGTTTATGGGTAGGCCGGCAAAGCGGAATGTCGGTACCGGACTGTTATTCCGCAAGAGGTCATTGAGTGTTACGTCCTGGAGCGCGCGTCGGATAGCGACGTTGATCCGCTGCCAGGCGCTGCCGACGCTGCAGACGCCTTCGTGCTCGCAATCGCCGTCAATGGCACTGCACTCGGTGATCGAGACAGGACCCTCCAGCGCATCGATGACATCGGCTGCGCTGATCTGTTGAGGTGGTCGAGCCAGCCGGTAGCCGCCGTTGGTACCTCGTGTCGAGGTGACCAGACCGGCACGTGCCAGCGATTTCAGCAATTTGCTGACCGTCGGCACTGCGATGCCTGTCGCCTGGGCGACGTCGGCGGCACTGCAGACGGTTACCTGGTTTTCGGCCAGGTGGGCGAGCAGGACGGTACCGTAGTCGGTGAGTTTGCTGATACGTAGCATGGATTTGACGCTTGCGGGACAATAAGGGACTATTTTAGTCCTAATTGCCGCTCCGGGCCATACCTACTGGGGAATTCTTGCTAGATTTTAATGTCTTTTGGGTTATCCTACGCGCCACCGACGGACCTGGCTGAAGAAACCTTGGGCGATTACTCCGAAAATTTGATCGAAATCCGCGATCTCAAGTACTGCGCGGCCATCGCGCGATATTTGACGGTCTGAACCTGACCATTAAGCGCGGTGAAATCACTGCATTGATGGGCCCGAGCGGCACGGGTAAGACAACGCTCCTGCGCCTCATTACCCGACAGTTGATTCCCCAGCAGGGCGTGATTTACGTGGGCGGAGTGGACATTTCGACGCTCAATCAGACCGAGCTTTACCAGATGCGGCAGCGATTCGGCATGCTGTTCCAGAACGGTGCGTTGCTGACGGACCTGACCGTTTTCGAAAACGTTGCGTTTCCTCTGCGGGAGCACACCAAGCTAAGCAACCGGCTGATTCGGCATATTGTGCTTACCAAGTTGCACGCGGTGGGCCTTCGCGGCGCTGCTGACATGCTGCCCGCACAACTGTCAGGCGGCATGGCAAGGCGCGTTGCGCTGGCCCGCGCGATGGTTATGGACCCCGAGATCCTGATCTACGATGAACCCTTCGTCGGGCTCGACCCGATTTCGCTGGGTGTCATTGTTCGCCTGGTTCGCCGTCTGAATGATGCACTCGGCATCACCAGTATCCTGGTTAGCCACGACGTTGAGGAAATATCGACGGTCGCCGATCGCAGCTTCCTGCTCTCGGATGGCAAAGTAGCTGCGTCTGGAAGTCCGGATGAGTTGCGTACCGCCAATTCCGAGCTGGTGCGCCAGTTTATGCACGGTATGGCGGATGGCCCGGTGGCATTCCACTTCCAGGCGCCAGGCTATGAAGAACAATTGCTAGGGCGGGATACCGAGTGAAAAGCGTCGTCATAGACCTCCGCAATAATCTTGTCGAGTTCCTGCGAACTTTCGGTGCGTTTCAGCTGTTTTTCCTGCGGCTACTCAAGGACTCGCCGGCGATCCTGACGACGCGAACGGGTCTGGTCATCAAACAGGTGCACAATACCGGTGCCCAGTCGCTGGTCATTATTATGGTGTGCGGCCTGTTCGTAGGTGCGGTGCTGGCGTTGCAGGCCTATTCGAACATGTCAAAGTTCAATGCAGAGGACTGGACCGGTGTCGCGGCGGCTTTCGCGCTCGTCAAGGAGCTGGGGCCGGTGATGACCGCATTGTTGTTTGCGGGCAGGGCGGGGACCGCGCTGACGTCTGAGATCGGCCTGATGAAAGCAACGGACCAGCTGTCAGCGATGGAAATGATGGCGGTCAACCCGGTGCGGCGAGTGCTGGTTCCCCGGTTTCTCGGCGGCGTGATCGCCATGCCGTTCCTGGCAGCCATTTTCAGCGCAGTCGGTATGTTCGGCGCTCACCTGATCGGTGTAGAGGTGTTCCAGGTGGATGTCGGTTCGTTCTGGCAGCAGATTCAGCTGACCGTCGAGATATCAGACGTCAACGAGGGCATCATCAAGAGCGTCGTCTTCGGCATAGCGGCGAGTCTGATCGCGGTCTGGGAAGGATATAATGCGGTGCCAACGGCAGAAGGCGTTGGCACCGCAACCACACGTACTGTCGTGATTACGGCAATAACGATTCTCGTTTTTG
Source organism: uncultured Gammaproteobacteria bacterium (assembly GCA_963722775.1). Lineage (GTDB taxonomy): Bacteria > Pseudomonadota > Gammaproteobacteria > Steroidobacterales > Woeseiaceae > UBA1847. The sequence continues at coordinate 122,867 of CAVROF010000020.1, read as the reverse complement.
ATTTTATGATCACCGCGGCGTTGATGTGAGGAAATAGAATGCGGCAAACTCGTTCAGTAGAAATTGGCACCGGCCTGTTCGTCTTGCTAGGGATGAGCTCTTTGTTCTTCCTGACGACGCAGACGACGGGCGGCGACGACTTCAAAGCGGAGTCGGTCTACACCGTGGAGGCCCGATTCGAGAATATCGGCAGCTTGCGTACACGTGCGCCGGTGACGATGTCCGGCGTGACGATCGGGCGTGTCACCAAGGTGGCGTTCGATGCGACGTCGCTTGAAGCCGTCGTGCACTTCGTTATCGATGCGCAGTATGACCAGATACCCGATGACACCGATGCCAGCATCCTGACGTCCGGTATTCTCGGTAGCCAATATATCGGCCTGCAGGCAGGTGGGTCGGACATGTACCTGGAGGACGGCAGTGAGATCCTGTTTACGCAATCGGCGATCGTCCTTGAAAACCTGATCGGCAAGTTTCTTGTGAACTCTGGATCGAGCAACGAGGATTCCGACTAATGCGCAAATATTTACTTACGCTGGCACTGCTGGCATTTAGCACAGCATCTGCGACTGCAGAAGACTCACCCAATGCAGTGATAGAGAGTTCAGTTGTATTGCTTGCAGAACAACTTAATGGTCGCAAGGATGAGCTCTCCGCCAATCGCAAGGAGCTTTACGAGATCATCGACGGCATCCTGATGCCCCGATTTGACCGGCGCTTTGCTGCACAGGTGGTGCTTGCGAAGCACTGGCGTACTGCGAGTGAAGAACAGCAGGCGCGATTCATTGAAGCGTTCTACCGCGCGTTGCTGCGCAAGTATGCAGATGGAATTCTGGAGTTCGACCCGGACATGATAACCGTCCTGCCATTCCGCGGTGACGCTACCAAAAAGCGCACACGGGTGCGGAGCACAGTCGAGCTGGACGACGGCAGTAAGATCGCAGTCGACTACGAGCTGGTCAAACGCAAGTCGGGCTGGCTGGTCTTCAACGTGGTCATTGAGGGCGTATCTTACGTCCGTAATTTTCGTGCGGAGCTCGATTCGGAGATTCGGGCATCCAGTCTTGATGCTGTAATCAAGCGGCTCGAAGACGAGGCAGGCATTTCCGCCGGGTAAGCGCCATGAGCGAATTCACTATCGAGGACCGGGGTGACGGGCGATTCGCTCTGAGCGGCGAAATGACGTTCGATACCGCCGAGAGAATACTCAAGGCCAGCGAAGAGCCGTTTGAGGACCACACTCAGATCGAGGTCGATCTCTCGGAGGTCACCATGAGCGACTCGGCTGGGCTCGCACTGTTGCTCGAATGGGTCACGTGGGCGAATCACAGCGTTCGTGAGATTCGCTTTACAGGGATGCCCGAGAAGATTCTCGCGATAGCCAGGACGACTGAAGTAGAGCACTTGTTGACGCGCGGCGAGCGCTGGGCGGGTTTTATCGAAGCGCCGGAAGAAGAACTGCTCTAATAGTCCTCGTCTTCCAGGAACTCATCGTAAAAGTCGTCCTCGTCTTCCACTGGCGGGTTGCCGTCGTAAATCTCGAATGTGCGGTTTTGAAGATAGGATTCACGCAACGTCACATAGGGGTCTTTGGAGTCCTGCAGCAGGTCTTCCAGAGAAAGCACACGGTGCCTGAGATCAATCGTCCGAAGTACCCATAAGCGATCTCGCACAGAAGAGTCGTCCACATGATGCAAGACGTCGAGCTCGATATCGGCAGGCATCAGCGCAAGATCGCGTAGCGTCTGCGGACCCATAAACGGGACCATGACGTAGGGGCCGGATGGCATACCCCAGACCGCTGCTGTTTGCCCAAAATCCTCGGGGTAGGCCTCGACGCCGCTGGCACTGGCAACGTCAAACAGTCCGCCTATACCGACAGTGGTGTTCACCACGAACCGGGCGATCTCACTGAATCCGCGGGCTGGCTTGCCTTGCAGGAAGTTATTGAGCGAGTTTCTCGGGGCACCCAGGTTGCTGGCAAAGTTCGTAATGCCGTCTCGAATCGGTTCGGGCAATACCTTCTTGTAGCCCTTTGCGATCGGTTTGAGCGTCACGCTGTCCACCGCGTCGTTAAAACTGTAAAGGCCGCGGTTCATTTTTTCCCACGGGTCGTAGTCGACGGGATCGCCGGCCGGCACCGTGGCGCAGCCGCTGGCACAAAGGACGACGAGCAGCATGATCGGTATCCGACTCACCGGTTTGAACTGTCCCAGGCGAGGCCGACCCGGCGAGACGAGCGCAACTGCTTCAGTTGTTCTTCGCTCATGAATTCCTGAATGAAGTCGATCCGCGCTTCGAAGCGGGCGCGCTGGATTTCCTGGAGCTCGGGTAGACGCAATGCCTGCTGCAGGTAGCCGATGCCGCCGGTCAGGTCTCCAATCATGAGGCGATACTCAGACAGGTAGTAGTAGGCTTCGGCTTCTTCGCCAGCCTGACTCGCGGCGCGAGCGATCAGGCGCACCTGCTCGGGCGTTGGTGGCACGTTGTTCATCAGGTCCAGCAACAAGGCGTGTGCTTTCTTAGCCTGGCGCATTTCAAGCAGGCGCTCACCGTACTCGATGACCAGTGGGATGTTCCTCGGAAAAAGTTCCAGGGCCCGCTCGAAGGTCTTGATCGCATCACTCGTCTGGTCCAGTGCGACGAGCGTCTGGCCGAGGCCGATATGGTAGGCGATGACTGACTTGTCCTTGCCGAGCAGTTCCTCAAAGATGGCCAGTGCGCCCAGGTAGTCTTCCGCGCGCTGATACGCGACAGCTCGGCCGTAGCGCTCGATGTCGTTTTGCGCCGCGTAATCGCGAGCCTCGAAGTACGCCACGGCCTCCTTGGGCGTATCGAAGCGCGCCACGATGATGCGCGTGCGTGCGATGCCGTAGCTGATTGAATCATCGCTGCGAATCTGCGGATACTCGCGGGCGCGGTTGCGTGCTTCAGCGATGCGCGCGGTAGTGACCGGGTGAGTTCGCATGAACTCTGGTGCGCGCATTTCCGGGCTCGATGTCTGTTGTCTGGACATGACTTCGAAGAATGAGGCCATGCCGTAGGGATCGAATCCGGCATCGGCAAGCGCCGCAATTCCGACGCGGTCGGCTTCATATTCATTGCTGCGAGTAAAATTGATTTGCTGTTGTACGGCTGTCCCCTGGGCGACGGCCATGGCGCCCTGTACCGCGTCGGAGCTGCCGCCGGTGGCCGCGACGATGATCGCGCCGAGCATCATGGCGGTTGTCAGCAGACTCTGTCGGGAATTGGCATGAATTGCGCGCGCGATGTGGCGCTGTGTTACGTGGGCTACTTCGTGTGCGATGACGCCCGCAAGCTCGTCCTCGTTGCGGCTGGACTCAAGCAGGCCGGTATGGATGCCGATAAAGCCACCGGGCAGGGCGAACGCGTTGATGCGTTCGTCGTCGACGGCGAAGAATGTGAAGTCATGATCGCCCTTGTTGGTCTGGGCGGCGATGCGGCTGCCGATATCGTTAAGGTACTCGGTGACGAGCGGATCCTCGACGACCTGGCCGCTGTTGCGGATATCGCGCATGATCATGCGGCCGATCCGCGCTTCGTCGGAGTTATTCAGGATTGCGTCAGCCGGGCTTCCCATGTCCGGCAGGTTGATGTCGTCCGCACCGGCGCCGGCTACGAAAACCAGTGTTCCAAGCGTAGCGGCAAGCAACAGGCGTTTGATGGGGCTCGTATTCATCAATTTCTCAACGATAGGGTTACATCACTCTCCGACTGGCACGAGAGGTCCGCGTTCCCTGAAATTACAGGGCCTTGACGGCCTCGAGTACCTCGTCAGCATGGCCGGCGACCTTTACCTTGCGCCATTCCTGGCGCAGTTTGCCCTGGGCGTCGATCAGGAATGTGCTACGTACGATGCCCATGAATTTACGCCCGTACAAGGTCTTCTCATGGATAACGTCAAACTGCTTGCACAGCTTCTCATCAGGATCCGACAGTAGGTCGAAGACAAAACCCTGTTTCTCCTTGAATTTTTCGTGCGAGGCGATGCTGTCGCGGGATACGCCGAAAATGACCGTATTGGCTCGTTTGAACTTGTTGTGCAGTGCACTGAAGTCCCGCCCCTCGGTCGTGCAGCCGGGCGTGCTGTCTTTCGGGTAGAAATAAATAATGACGTTCTTGCCACGAAGGTCCTTGAGGCGGACCTTCTTGCCGCCCGTTGCGTCTGCGGTGAAGTCACGGACGACTCGGTTCATGCTGGGTGCACTCAATTCGGTTCTCCAGGGTGGGTTGAGGGCGTTGCGTTGCTCAGGGTTTGGCCGCATCGAACATGGCGTCGAGATTCAGGTTCTCACACAGTTCGTGAAACTCGTCGCGTAACTGTGCAACGTGGACCGTCGAGGGTACGTTGACGGACATCTGCACAGAGAACATTGGCGCACCGGTATGCGCTGCGGCGTAGCTGTGCGTCGTGACGTCCGCAATTTCGATATCTCGCGAGGCGAAGAACTCGGCCAGGTTGAATACGAGTCCCTGCTGGTCCAGTGCGAGGACATCGACGAGATACGGCATGCGGTTCGCCGCCACGGGTTTGGCATCTGTCTCCTTGACCGAAATCTGCAGGTCACCCGACTCACCGAGCTTCTCGAGCTCACGATCCAGGCGACTACGCAGGTGCCAGTTGCCGGAAACCAGCAACAACATCGCAAATTCGGAGCCGAGCGTGGTCATGCGACTCTCTTCGATGTTTCCGCCGCACGCCAGTACCACTTTTGTCAGGTCCTGAACGATGCCTGTTCGGTCGGATCCAATTGCTGAAATAACAAGAAGTTGTGACATTTTTCTAGAATTATCCTTGATCTGAACCCGGCGTTGTCGGGGTGTCCTGTCGAGTATCTCTATCCTGCGGGGAGCGCACGCCGACAGTCCTTGCCAGCACCGCACATGAACAGTAACATCGCCGCCTCATTTGTGGCGAGGAAAGTCTCTTGTTTTACGGCAGCCTGGTCGCCCTCGTTACGCCATTTGACGGCAATAATCGGGTCGATTTTGCGAGTCTCAAGCGCCTGATCGATTTTCATGTCGAGCAGGGCTCGAACGGTCTGGTCATCGCTGGTACGTCGGGTGAGTCGCCCACGTTGAAGCGGTCTGAGCATATCGAGTTGATCGGGCGAGCTGTCGAGATTGCGGGGGGGCGAATTCCGATTGTCGCAGGTACCGGCTCCAATTCGACGTTCCAGTCGATCGAATTATCGAAGGCTGTGGCGGATTCGCGTCTTGCTGCGTACATGGCCGTGGTGCCGTACTACAACAAGCCGACGCAGGAAGGCATATTTCAGCACTACACGGCGATCGCCGACGGCATCGACAAGCCGCTGCTCATGTACAACGTGCCGGGCCGTACGGTTGCGGACATGTTGCCTGAGACAGTCGGCAGGCTCGCCAGGCACGATAATATTTTTGGTCTGAAAGAAGCGACCGGGGATCTGGAACGCCTGCGGCAGATCCAGGAACTCGTGGACGAAGATTTCATGCTGTACAGCGGCGATGACTTTACGTTGTGCCCGTTCATACAGCAGGGCGGCCATGGCGTCGTAACCGTCAGTGGCAATGTGGTGCCTGCGCAGGTGGCCAGATTGTGTAAGCTCGCGAGTGGAGGCAAGGCAGAAGAAGCCAAGGCTCTGGACGATAGCCTGCAGCCGTTGAACAAGGCGTTGTTTGTCGAGTCCAACCCGATTCCGGTCAAATGGGCTGTGAGTCAAATGGGGCTTATCGGGCCCAGTATCCGGCTGCCCCTGACACCGTACTTAGAGAAGTACCATGAAGATATGCGATCGGCGATGCGCCTGGCGGGCGTCGATCTGGAGAATAGCGTATGAACAAGAGCCAGCTAGTGGCAGTCCTGATACTGGGCGCGGCGATTTCGGGCTGTGGTGGCAACGACTCCGTGGTGGTGGTCGACTGCAACGAGGGGTTGCAGTACCAGAATCGGGAAGTCGGGAAACGCGTGGTGGCGCCCGAAGGTCTGGATCAGCTGGATGAGTTTGCCGAGATGCCAATTCCCAAGGCCGATCCTGAGGCGGCCAAGCCGCTTCCCGGCAAATGTGTCGATATGCCGCCGGCGATAAGTTAGGCAAAAGTACAGAATTCGGAGAGATGGCTGAGTGGTTTAAGGTGCTCGCCTGGAAAGCGAGTGTACGGTGATACCGTACCGAGGGTTCGAATCCCTCTCTCTCCGCCAAAATGTGAAAGGCCCCAAAAAGGGGACAGTCACCTCTAGAAAGAGGGGACAGTCACCTATACAAAAAGGGGACAGTCACCTCCAAAGGTGACTGTCCCCTTTTTTATGTCTCGCCGAGTGCGGTTAGTGTGGGCGCTGTCTAATGCTTTGTATGACTTATCAGCGTTTCCAGATAGCGGGATTTGAGTTGTTCACTGGCCAAAACCTGCTTAATCGGCGGCAGCTTCAAGATCACACCTAACACCCCAGCCATGGCGCGGTGGCTCCATAAGACCTGGTTATCGAAAATCAGGTTCTGCAATTTGCCGCGTTCAATGGCCATGACCACTGCCCGGTGTGTTCCGTTCAATGGCGTAAGAACTCGCTTCGGACGCGATTCCAATGACAGACTATTGTGTTTGTTACAGCTGCGTATACACACGCCGCAACCCAGACAAAGCTCATCGTTCAACCGCGCTATTTTCATCCTGGGCTTTTCCGGATCATGGGCTGAAACCAGGGTCATAGCTTCGACCGGGCAGACATTGACGCATTTGCCGCAGCCATTGCAGGTTTCTTCATCTATTTGCGGGATATAGTTCGTCGTGTGTACAGGGTTGAGAATTGCAAAACGGCGTGAGGCGATCATTGCCTCACAACAGCAGCCACAACAATTACAAATAAAATTGACACTCTCGCGTACATTCTCGCCGAACTGCACCAGGTTGTTATCATAGGCTTCCTGCAATAAGTCGTGACATTCCTTCTTGTCGATCGCACGCGCAGCACCGTGTCTTGTAAGCGAGGACGCGGTGATGTTAAAAGTCATGCAAATATCCTGTGGTGCCGAACAGGCCTTGCCCATATGTTCCATTTTGTGCCGGCAGTAACAGCGTCCCACACCAATATGGCTTGCTGTTTCAATCACTTCGCTGGCCCGTTCATAATCCAGTACATGCAGTGCATTTTCATCGGACAAAGCAGGTTCATGTACGAAGGCTCGCCCCAACTGCGTCTCACCGCGAGTAAATAGCTCCCGGATAAAATCCTCCTCTACATTCATGTACTGATGAAAAAGCTCGCTTAGTACTTTCTGATCGATATCATCGCGGACTCGCATCAGCGAGAACTCAAAGAATCCGGCCATCGGTGGCGGCAGTGCATACACAGTTTCACCGTTCTGCTCGAAATCAACCAGAATAGCCCTGTCGGCCAACTCATCCAGTATGTTCTTCGTTTCGACGAGATTTTTTTTCCAGATACGGCTGGCTTTTTCTGCGGTAAATGGTTTGATGGGCATCAGTGAAACCAGGCCAGCTTCTTCCTCACTGAACAGCATCGACAAAATATTGAACAGGAGATCGGAAGGAGGTGCGCCCTGTGGAAAACGGTTCAGCCTGTCGGTCAGAGCGGAGTAACTTGTTTTGAGTGTCGTATGGGCCACGGTTCAGAACCCTCTGGCAGTAATCTGACCGTACACCTGAATTAGAGCTTGTGGGTATATGGGAAATTGCGCATATCAGGCTGCTTCCTCTTCTCGCTGGCCGAAAGGGCCGCAGGCACAAGTTTGTGTTGTGCTGAAAGCATAGATGACAGCGCTGTCAATATTTGTCAGAATGTAGCAGCGGGCGCACAAGTTGATCGTCCCGAATTTAAGAATTCAGATATCGCAAGGGTGCTGACAATATGACCAAGAGAAATCCCTATCCAACGCTTGCTGAGATGGGCGTAGAAAGCCCGAAGCAGATCGATAAGTACTATATTTCCAGTATCAACCTTGTCGATGTCCTGAGGATTATCTACCACCGTCCTGACGGTTCCTTCCTGCCTTGCAGCAGGACCTACAATTTCCCGCGAGTGCAGGTGAGTGCAGGCAGTGAAAAGGAACCCGCCGTGATGAGCACACATCCGGTGCTGCGTGCTGCTCGGGATGAGTTACAGAAGATTCTCGAAGCCAAGTCCAGTAAGGAAAGTATTACGGCAGAGATTCTTGGCGAGATTAAGCTGCTTGAGGAAGATATCGCGATGCGCAGTGAATGCCTGAAAGCCCTGGTCAGCAAGATCCCGGCCGTCGGTTGATGCTAATCGGCCTGCCGGTCAGGCCGCACTGTAACGAGATCAGCGCCCGCATTCCTCTTTACGACCGCAACCCCCGCATTTCTGCGATCGCCGTGCCGCGTCCGGATCATGTTTGGACAGCCACACCTGGAAGATCGCCCAAAATGCGCAGAGAGCGACAATGGCGAGAAGCGAAAACAAATAGGTTGTCAGCATTTCGGCATGCACTCCTCAGGTCGTGCTGAATAGACCGGCAAAGCCCATAAACGCCATCGACAATATCCCTGCGATGATGAGGTTCATCGCGGTGCCCTGGATCAGCTTGGGAATGCTCGACAACTCTGCCTCCTCGCGCAGGCCGGCAAGCAGAACCAGTGCCAGTGTGAAGCCGATACCGGCACCGAGCGCGTAAATGATGCCTTCCCAGAATCCATAACCGCGGTTGGTTGCGAAGATCGCGAGACCCAGGATAGCGCAGTTTGTCGTGATCAAAGGCAAGAAGATTCCCATTGCACGAAAGAGTGCAGGACTCAGCTTCTTGATCAGCATCTCGATGAACTGCACGGTGCTGGCAATGACGACGATGAAGCAAATGAGCCTTAGGTACGGCGCATGAACCAGAACATACGTGTTGAGAATCCAGGCGCATACGGCCGTCACCAGCATGACGAAGGTGGTGGCGAGCCCGAGCCGGGCCGAGGTCTCGAGCGAGTTGGATACGCCGAGAAACGGACATAGCCCGAGAAAATAGGTCAGCACGAAGTTGTTGACCAGAACGGCGCTCACAAATATCCAGAGGAGGTTTTCCATCAGTTACCGCTCCTCTCTGCTTCAGCTACGTCTTCCAGGAACTCATCTTTCTTGAACTTGAACCAGTTGAAGAACAGCAGGATGACTCCGAGCGTCAGAAAGCCTCCGGGCGGCAGGATCATGATCACCCAGGGTTCGAAATTTTCACTGAAGAGCTTGAACCCGAAAAGCGCCCCGTCTCCGAGGATCTCGCGCACGATACCGAGCGACATGAGCGCCAGCAGGAAACCCATGGCCATACCGATGGCATCCATCACTGCGAGGCGCGTCGGGTAGCGAGAGGCAAACGCCTCCTGTCGGCCCAAAATCAGGCAGTTCGCAACGATGAGTGGAATGAACGCACCCAGTTCCTTGTGCACTTTCGGGACGAGCGCCAGCAGCGTGTAGTCCGCAATAGTGACAAACGTTGCGATGATGATAATGAAACAGGATATGCGCACCTGCTTGGGTATCCAGTTGCGGAAGCTCGACACCAGGAAACTCGATCCCACCAGGACAAAAAATGTCGCCATTCCCATTGCGACTGCGTTGATCGCGGAGTTGGTGACGGCAAGCATCGGGCACATACCGAGCACCTGGGCGAACACCGGGTTGTCCCGCCAGACTCCCTTGATGAATTCTTCGTAGGACTCGTTTTTCTTCATTGTCCTGCCTCGGTACTCGTTGGTTCTGCCTCTTGGAGCGGCGGCTCTGTATCCGGCGGCGGCAATTTTTCTGACCACGCGGTGTGCGCTTCGTTGATGATCCGAACAACGGCCTTCGAAGAAATCGTTGCGCCGGTAATCGCGTCGATCTCATTGGGTTTACTCTTGGTGCCTTTCTTGACGGCGACGATTTCGGGCTCGACGGACAAAGCGCTGAAACCGCCAACCCATACGGCATCCTTGTAGATTTTGTCACCCAGACCGGGCGTCTCCCGGCTCTCGAGTACTTCCATGCCGACAACCTGTTTTTCCCCGGGCTTGTAGCCGTACAAGATGGCAATGGTGTCCTGGAAACCTGGCCCGGCTGCCGGCATGGCGTAGCCTATGAAATCGCCTTGTGCATCGTAGCCACCATAAATAACGGGTTCGTCTTTGTTTTCCTGTTCGACCACGACGAGTTGCCTGTCCCTGTAAACGAGTGCCTGCATTTGCGTGACACCGGGCAGCACCTTGAACACAGCCTCGCGCAGCTCGCGGGCCTTGTTCGCAGTTATCGTGGGCAAGGTCGATTCGTAAATGCCGATGATCGCAATACCGGAGATCAGTCCTGCAATTGCCAGCGTAAACACCAGGCGAAGGGAGCTGGGAGTTGCCGCCTGCTTGTTTGTGTCGGTGGTCATTTGGCGTCGCCCCCGCGACCAAACACCCTGGGTTGCGTGTAGCGATCAATTAGCGGTGTCGCCGCGTTCATCAGGAGGATCGCGTACATCACGCCCTCGGGGAGGCCGCCGAATACCCGTATCAGCATGACGAGAACGCCCACGCCGATACCAAAAATCCATGCGCCTTTGGGAGTGACCGGTGAGGTAACCGGATCGGTTGCCATGTAGATGGCTCCGAGCAGCAGCCCGCCGGCGAAAATAGAAAATTGTGGTGTCGGGAAGCGGGTCGCATCGAAAAGCGTCAGCACGAACGAGAAGACGACAACGGTGAGGAGAATACTCACCGGGATACGCCAGTCCAGGTCCCTCCTGAGGAAGAGATAGATACCGCCGAGCAACAGCAGAATGCCGCTGGTTTCACCGAGTGAACCGCCGGTCTTGCCGAACATCAGGCTGATGGTGGGCGTGACGTCCTGGTCGAACTTCATCATTCCCAATGGCGTTGCCGCGCTCATGCCGTCGACCGGCGCCTGCATGAATGGCAGCGCCAGGTTACTGGCGTAGACGCTAAAGAAACCGCCATCGCCTGTCGCCGGCACCCACGTGGTCATTGCGATGGGAAACGTCGCAAGCAAGAACGCTCGACCGAGCAACGCGGGGTTAAACAGGTTGTGGCCGAGGCCACCCCAGATGACCTTCCCCAGGCTGATCGCGACGACACCTCCAAGGAAGGCCATCCACAACGGTATTCCGGGCGGCAAACTCAGGCCGAGCAACAGGCCCGTCAGCAGGCCACTGGCATCGCCCAGGGACTCCCCGCGCTCCGCACGGTCTGCGAAAAACCACTCCGCCAGGACAGCACCGGCAATACACGAGCCGAGTACCAGGATAGCGCTCAGTCCGAAAAACCACAGCGCCGCGGCCGTTGCAGGAAGCAGGGCGTAGATTACGTCTCGCATCGCCTTCGGCGTCGTCATGCCCTGGCGTAACAACGGCGCGTGAAACAGCAGGAGGTCCGGGTCTCGTTTCTTCAAGCGTCGGGCTCCTTGCGGTGCGTTAGATCGTCTTTTGCAGTACGAATCAACTGCACGATCGGAATATGCGATGGACACGCGAACGTGCAACAACCGCACTCGACGCAGTCGAACACATGAAACGCCTTCATCTCGTCAAACATGCGCGCCTTGGAAAGGCGCGCGAGGCGCGAGGGATTGAGAAAATACGGGCAGGCTTCAAGGCAACGGCCACAACTGATGCAGGGGTACTCTTTGCGTCTCGCGGTCTGCTCTCCCGTGAACACCAGCACACCCGAGCATCCTTTCAGGATCGGTACATCCAGGCTCGCAATCGGCCGCCCCATCATCGGGCCGCCCATGATGATTTCACGGCTCCCCGGCTTGAGTCCGCCGCAAAACTTCACGACATCGCGCACGGGTGTGCCAAGCGGCACTATCAGGTTGGCGGGGTAGGTGACACCCGGCCCGGCCACGGTCACAACGCGTTCGATCAGTGGTATGCCACGCAGAAAGTAGTCTGCGATGGCGACAATCGTGCCGACATTGTTCACGTTTACCTCGACGTCGCGAGGTAGCTGTCCCGCCGGCACTTCCTTGTCGAAGACGCTCTTGATCATCATCTTCTCGGCGCCCTGGGGGTACTTGACCTTCAAAGGCACGATGCGCACGGGCTGGCCCGGCTTGATGTGCTTGCGCAGGATCTCGATGGCATCGGGCTTGTTCATTTCCACGCCAATGACCGTTTCTTCGGCGCCCAGTTTCTGCCGCATGATCTCGGCACCTTCAAGCAGTGCTTCGGGGCGCTCGACCATGAGCCGGTGGTCAGTAGTGAGGTAGGGCTCGCACTCGGCACCGTTGATCAGCAAATGGCGGATCTTCACGCCGTCAGGCACGGACAGCTTCACATGTGCCGGAAAGGCGGCGCCACCCAGACCAACGATTCCCGCCATCTGGACGGCTTCGATGAATTCCTCCAGCGACATCGCCTCCCAGTCCAGGGCAGCTTCGGCGTCCATTTTTTGTGTTGCGAATGGGTCGGCTTCAATTCTAATTGCCGGGGCGAAGCGGCCATCGACACCGCGAAAGTCGCGGATTTCGCGGACCGTACCCGTCACCGGGCTGTGCAGACCTGTGGAGACGAAACCACCGGGTTTTGCGATCAACTGCCCGCGGCGCACTTCTTCGCCAACGGTGACGACAGCCTGTGCCGGAACGCCGATGTGCTGTCCGAGCGGCATGAGGTAGTCCTTGCCGAACGGGACGCGCTGAATCGGCAAATCCTCTGTCTGTCCCTTATGGTGGGCCGGATGGACTCCGTGCTCAAAGTTGCGGCGTAGCCGACGGAACGCTTTCATTGCCGTCAGCTCCGCTTCTGCGACGCCAGCTGCAGGAGCCGGCTGCGGATCTTGCTTGCGATCTCAGCCTGGGTCTTTTCCTGGATCTCCCGGATCTGTGCGTCATTGGCTTTCTTCTGGGCATCGAGTTCCGCCTGGTGCTCGGCAGCGACCTCGGCGCGAATTTTCTCTTCCACCTGATCCGTAAATGGCGTGACGATACCGGCGAGTTCCTGCAGGGTTTGCCAGCTCGAAAGACATTGCCTGGCGACGTTCGCGAGGGCCAGGGTCACCGCGTAGCGCCGCTCGTCCTCGCCGTCGCCTGTGGAAATGAACGGTGTCTTGGCCGTGCGGCTCTTCTCATCCAGTTGCAGCCACTCGTGCAATGGGACGGGTGCTCGGCGCGTCGTCTGCCAATGGTTCGAATTGCGCATCGAAACGTTCCTGTCCTCGTGCCCAGTCGGCAGGTGTCAGGAATTGATCGCCGTCTTCCACCGCGGCCAGCACGTCGTTGCACGCCGGGTTGCCTTGCAGGGTGATACGCGATCCGAAGACGCCGTCCCCAGCAGGGTCGTAGCGGAACAGCGGCAATACGCGGGTTGCTACCGCGAGACGTGCCTGCAGGATGGAGTCTTTGCTGGGGTAACCATGCCGCGTCGGGCTCGGGGCGTAGGCCTGTATCAGGGCCGGGCCTTCAAAGGCAAGCGCCCGAAGCATGCTGTCGCCGAGGTGATCCGGGTTGGCGATCGATGTCTGGGCGACGAACGCGTTGCGCTGTGCCAACGCAAGCAGTGCGAGATGTCCTCGTGGGTTGTTGCTGTGCCCCTGGCAAATCCCGAAGTCCAGACTGCTAAGCGCCAGCACTTTTACCGGAAGGCCGGAGTTTAGCAACCAGATCAGCTGGCTGAGTCCGCGTCCGGCGAGCATTTCATCGCTGCCAATCAGGACGAGTGGCGGAGAGACCGCAAGCTCCTCTTTGCTAAGGTCCTGCCATCGCAGGCTCGCGAGTTCCTCGCGCATCCATTGGGCGCCGTCGGGTTGGTCAATCTCGAGTCGCGCGAGCCGCAGCAGGCGCACCAGCTCTGTTGTTTCGTCGAGGTGTCCCTCGATCAGGCCAGCGGAAAGTTGTGCGGCGTCGCCACTCATGTCGACGATAACCGGTGCCTGGAACGGGTTATGCGGGAACGCTCCAGCCCATTCGGCCGCAGTGCCGCCAGCCACGGCCAGGCCGTACCGGGCACGGCCGAGGCCGTGTTCGCCCGCGACGAGCCGATGATGTGCCTCCGTAATCCGATTCGACAGTTTGATCAACCTGAGCAAGTATTCGGTGTCAATCGAATGGTCGCCCGACGCATCTGCGACCCCGTCGGCGAGGTCCTTCAGGTAGACCCGCGGACTCGTTGTTTGCTGCAATTTTTCGGTGACTGCATGCAGGTCCTCGACGGCCAGCGTGCCGGACAGCGTTTCATTGATCAGCGCAGAAACTTCCTCGCCGGTTTCGTGCAGCGTCTTGGCAAAGCGTTGCGCAAGCGGTTGCTGGTGAAACTCGGTCGCGGAGAGCGCAAGGCGAACTGCGATCTTCTCGCCGGAGCCAGCTTCCGCGGCGTCGCCGCCAGCGAGTGCGAACTGGCAATAGCGCGACAGCAGGATCGAGGCCATTGCGCCGATGTCCGGATTCTCGGCGACGCGTTCCAGCGTCGCTGACGCGGTGTCGGGGGTGCCAGCCCAGGTCGTCCAGAGTTTGCGAGCATGGTCCAGCGACGCGGCATCCTGTGCGCTCTCGCGCAGTGCGTCAGTTTCGCAGCTATTGACGCATATTCCGCAGGACTTGCAGGCTTCCGGATTAATCACGAGCGACAGGAGTTCGGCGCTGTCTTTCTTCTTCGCTTCTGCATCGAAGAAGAATGGCTGTGTGATCGCGACCGGCAGCGCACCCAGGTTGTCATTGATGCGCGCGATACCGTCCTGAATGGCCTTCTTGCGCTCATCCGGCAGCGGCATCTTGTCCTGCAGCCACGTGTAGGAGTCATCGAGCATCTGGCCGAATGTCGTTGGCACATCGTCGGCCTTCTTGTTGCTGGCGATGATACGTGTTGCAAGTTTTGAGGCGACCTGGCGCACGGCGTCGGCGCCGGTGTGAGAAATCCCTGCATCAATCAGCGCGCCCGGCGTGGCCGCAACGACACCAATGGCGCTATCCGGGCAACGGGTCCAGCACTTGCCACAACCGGTGCAGAGTGTCGGATCGAATGCTGGCATGGTCTGGCGTGACCTGCTGGTGTCATTAAAGGTCGAACTCAAGGGCGGCATAGTGCCGGTTGCAAGAAATGGATCGGCGGTCAGGCGATCATCCTGGCCGTCGCGGTACAGCACGCCTGTCTGATCCCAGAAGCGTGGCAGGCTGGCGAAACTATCGTCGTCACGTCCGAGATGGCGCACGGCCGCCGGCGTCTCGCCTTTCCAGCGATCCGGCACGGCGTCTGGCGTGGGATTGCCAGCATCGACGACCTGTTCGAGTCCAGCCTGGAAGGCCGTCATCATGTCACCGCGGCGGGTCGCGTCGATACCGTCGAGCAGGCTCTTGCGTGCGGCGATGACGCGGCGAGACTTGTGCTCGACCAGCCCGGCTTTGATCAGTGCGCCGAACAGCCCGCCGAGGAGTACCTCCGCCGAATCCAGACTGTCATCTACCTGGGGGATACAAAACAGACTCGTTCCTTTGCTGATCAGGACTTCACCCCGCAACGTGTTCAACGTGACATCCGCGA
This sequence comes from uncultured Gammaproteobacteria bacterium, assembly GCA_963722775.1. Classification (GTDB taxonomy): domain Bacteria; phylum Pseudomonadota; class Gammaproteobacteria; order Steroidobacterales; family Woeseiaceae; genus UBA1847. The sequence goes on along the minus strand of CAVROF010000020.1, from coordinate 107,394 downwards.
CCAACGCATCTCCGGGATCATGCAATGATCCGTCTCCGTGGGTGAGCCAGTCGACGCGGGCGTCGGACCAACGGTCCCACGAAACAGCGGGCCTGCTACGCACGCGGCCTTCGTTAAGTTTGTGGAGCAGGGCGCCGGCGCTTTCCGCGACTCCCTTGCCATTGCCTCCGGTGACTCGGTGGATAGCCAGCGTCAGCGCATTGTCCTGTTGCGTGGCAGCAAGCTCGTTGTGATGCCCGGATACCGCGCTCTGCGGCGTCAGGGTATGCGCGCCGCATCTCATCGAGCATGGCTTCGCGTTTGGGCTGGTCGCCAGAGGTGTCATCAAACGCCATTCCGAGATACCGGGGCGTCCTGTCTGACTGGACGGACCTGTCTATCAGTGCGATGAGATCGGTAACACGCAGCGGCAATCCGCCGACGCCATATATTGCCGATGAGCACTCTGGGAGATGCTTGGTGTCTTGCCGACCCAGGCATGCCCGGACTTCGCGAGTCAGCGGTGGCTCGCCCGATAGTGGCGCGTCCATCCGTTCGAGGACGAACACCCGATCGCGTCCTGATAGGGCCGCGGCGATCTCCGCCCCAGGGAAGGGCCTGAGCGCGTGTACGCCGAGTACCCCGATCTTGATCTTGTGGCGCTGCCGGAGCAGGTCTGCCGCCGCACAGGCGGTCTCGATGGCAGATCCCTGCGCGAGCATTACTGTATTCGCATCGTCCAGCCGATAGCGCGAGATGGACGCGTGGATCCTGCCTGTCTTGCTCCCAAACTGCTCGAACGACTTCGCCAACGATTCTGCGACGAAGGCATCGAAAAACGGGCCACGCGCGTGCGCGCCAAGGGCGAAGCTCTGTTGTGTGAACAACGCCCCGGTCAATACCGGCTCGTCAAGGTCGTGCCATGCCGGGACACGGCACCGGGTTTCTCCAAACAGGAGCTTTTGCGCAGGCGTTGGTGATTCGATCTGCTCACGAGCAGGGCCAAGAACGGCAGCAACCTGCGAGGGCGACAGGAGTCGGACATCCTGTGCTGCGAGCGCAGTCTGCTCACCGTCCATGATAACCATCCCCGGGACCAGTGACTCTTCGGTGACCCGCCTGGCAATGTAGGTGAAGTCGACCGCCTCCTGGACATTGGCGGCGAAGAGCATGAAGAAGCCGGAGTCTGAACTCAGGTGGACGCTTTCATGGCCACTGCCGAGTGTCGCGCCATGCGCAGCCACAGCGCGGGTACCCACATGCAGCACCAGCGGCACGTGCTTGCCCGCGGCCGAGATTAAAAGGTCCTGGGTGGCGGCGATATCCGTGCCGGAGAGGAAAGCGGTCGCGCGTCGGCCAGTCAGGGCAAGACCCGTCGCGGCAGCAACCATGCCTCGAGGACCCTCAGTGGTCTGCGAAGCCAGTGCGGCGCCAAACATATTAGTGCCGTCCCGCTCGAGTTCATTGAGCCAGACTTTATCGGCATCGACGGAGGGCGACGAGCCACCGAGCACGGCGTGGCTGGCAATGCCGGCTTCGGATAAGGCAACGGCACTGTTGCCGTCGAGCACCGTTTCCAGGCCTTCTTCCCGGATATCTGATCCTCGCGGCGCACCGAATACTCTCCGATACCAGTGAATTGCAATGTCGCGCATACCAGGCATCAGCCGGACCCCGCTCGTCTTGATTCCTGATCCTGGAACTGTTCTTTCTCAAGCCAGACGATCGAACGTGTGGCACAGCGAAATACCGCTTCAGGCGCGGCAGGACCGCCCGCCGAATAGTCGATTACCGGGAGGTTGTTTTCCATGCGTATCAGCCCCGGTGCCGCGTCCGCGACGCATTTTCCGCAGGCATCGCAAGCGACCGAACAGAGTTGTGTCGCCGCCTCACCGGCCAGCGGGATACTGCATTGCACAAACAGGTTCTGGCTGAGTGGCACCAGCTCGAACAGGTCCCTGGGGCAGGCCGCGACGCAATCGGGGCAGGCGCGGCATTTGTCGGTATCCACCTGTGGGAGACCGTTGGCGTTCATATGAATGGCATCGAATGTGCAGGCGACTTCGCAATCGCCAAGGCCAAGGCAACCCCAGGAGCAGCCCTTACCGCCGCCTGACACGACTGCAGCGGCGCGACAGCCTTCAAAGCCACGGTATTCTGCAATCTGGTGAGCCTGCAGGCCACCACCATTGCAGCGCAATCGTGATACCAGTTTTTCCTGGTTGCCGGCGTCGACCTGGAGAAACTCAGCGATTAGCTCAATATTCTCCGCGGAACTGACGGTGCACTTACTGGGATCGATCAAGCCCGCGACCAGTTTTTCTGCAAACGGGAGGCAGCCCGGTTGTCCGCAAGCGCCACAATTGGTTCCCGGAAGTAGATCGTTGGTGACCTCGATGCGGGGGTCTTCGTCTACCTTGAGAAAGCGTTGCGCAATAGCGAGAATCGTTCCGAAGAACAATCCGATCCCAACCATGATGGCCGGTGCTAAGAGCATACTGTTCATCAGTTAAACGGTGCGGCGCGAGCTATCAGATCATCCAGCCCCGGCTCATTCGGGTCCAGTGGTTTGCCCGGGTGGATGCATTTTGCAGGGCAGATCTCGGCTGCGGCCACGAGATCAGCAAACGTTCCGGCATTCACGTCCGTGATGATCGCCTGCTTGTCGTCATTGTAAGCGAACATCATCTTGTTCACGCCCATGCAGTCATCACAGGTTGTACACATCGCCGTGTCGAGCCACGGTTCATCGAAACTCAGTTCCTCCTCGGCTTCTTCCTGCGCCACGGGTTGTGGTTCCTCGATCGAATCGTCGGTCGATTCTTCCACAGCCGCCGGTGCGGGGGCCGGCATGCTGGCAATATGACTGCCGCCCGCAAGCATTCCGGAGAGGTCGGCACCCATCAATACATCGACGAGTTGTCCCATTGCCTCACCAGCAGCTTCGGATCGCGCGCTTTCCAGTTCTTCTTTGTGTTCCTTTTTTAGTTGCTCGCGTTCAGCTTCGATCGCGGCCTGTTGTTCCTCGATGATTCGATCGATTGCTTCCTCGACATAGAAATTCTGGACTCCAGCGAGCTCCTGAAGCGTGTGCCAGTAGTTCAGGCGATCTCGGCAGGCAAACACCAGGGCACGCGATACCACCAGTCTTGTGAGAATGTCCTCTTCATCGATGCCCCAGACGAACGGTACCAGTCGATCGACGAGTTCTTCGTCAGCCTTGAGGTACTCATCGACGGTCACGAGGTCGGGCGATTCGAAACCCGCCGGTACCATGCGAAAATGCTCGTGCAACGCAGGCATTAGCAGCGCGTAGTCAGCGAACGTGAACGCGAGGTCCATCTTGGTAGTCTCGCCGTCGGCACTGCGATATTCGAGTGTTTCGATCGGCCAGTCATTGTCCGCCTGCGGGTTGCCGCCAAAGTTGATGCGTTGCGCAGCGTGGTCGCCCCCATCCGGGTTAACCAGCAGGAATGGGTGCGCGCGGCTCTCGAGTGCTGCACTTGCGACGAACCACGCGTCGAGCAGTGGTTTCTTCGTTTTGGTCTGGGTGCCACGATTGATCAGGTGCAGACTTGTACGATTACTGTCGAGTGCGCACAAGAACCCTGACAGCAGGTCTTCGTGACGTGCCGCAGACGATTGTGCAATTACCACCTGGCGGTGGCCGACACCGAAGTAAGCCAATTCAAAGCGATAGGCATCGAACGGGCCTTCGCCGGGTTGTACTGCAGGATTGTCGTAGGCGCGAACCCAGGTCAGCACGTGAACGGGCAGACGCGATCCCAGCAAACGTGAAAACGACGGCAAGCCGTCACCGGCGAGATAGTCAGCCGACACCAGCGCTACAACGCGTGTTACCAGCTGCATTTCTTTGTCAGAAAATGCCTGCCAGTCAAAACTGGCGAACCAGGAATCATGAATGGCCGGATTGTAGTTATCGTCAACTTCCAGCGCTGCAATTCGTGCGGCAGCGAACAGCCGCGCGAACTTGGCGGCGTCTTGTGTGAAAACCTCTGTCGACGTCGTGCATGGATTGCTGCTGTCGACGACTTCCAGCACGGGCAGATCGGCAAGCGATGGATCGTCCAGTTTGCCGACAAATTTGACCAGCACAGGATCGTCCTGCCAGGCCTGCAATTCTTGTAGCGCCCGTGCAATGCGTTCGCGCCGCTCCGCCGGCATGTTCACCGATCCGTGAGCACGTTGCCCGAGCATTCCGGACAAGGCGCCGGTGTCCAGGTACTGAGAGGCGGCGCCGGCAGCGCCCTTGCCGGCGCCGGCACTGTTCGATTCTGCCGCTTTGGCCTTTTCGACCTGCAGCAGGGAACGCAGGCCATGAATGTGCTTGCTGATCTGTTGGCTAAATGCCTCGCGCTGGTGTTCGTGTCGGTGACGAATTGCATGCACCATCAGGTGCAGCGAAGAATGCGGCCCGTAACCCAGGAACTTCCCGCCGGGCGCAATGGCGCCTGCGAGGCGCTCGAGATCGGCCGCCAGTATGTCGCGACTCGCTTGCTTAAGCCCCAGCTGTTCCTGCAATGCTGCCGCCGCCTCCGCAAACATCGCCGGTGCGTCGACCGGATCAGGATCTTCCAGTCTTTGTCGAATGTAGCGATCAATCCACGGGAGGTTGTCTTTCAATATCCTGGCGTCATTGTCGCCGAGTGTGAGCGCTTCCAGCGAATCAAGCAGGTACTCACTGGCCGGCTTGGCCAGCGTCACCTGGTCTGTGCCATCGGGTGGCGCCAGGTAGAGTGGATACTGATAGCGAATGCCCGACGCATCCCTATAGGGATTGAGCAATGCCGGTAATATGGCGCCCGCGGGTTTAGTGGTATTCGCGGTCGCTACAGGCTCGCCGTAGTGGAAGCGGCGGAGCACGTCGATATCGTTCGCGCCGTCGCTACCCTCCGATTCGCCCGTGTCAACGTTGTCGTGCTTTTTATCCGTTACGGAATTCATCATGTCGGTCCGCTAGATGGCAGCTACTGCTTACAAGGCGAAGTGATCGAGGGCCTGGTTCATCCCGGCCAACCTGTCATCGATGCTCATATCCATGCCGACCGAAGACATCAGGTCGTACCGTGGTGCACCGGGGTTGTGGTAGAGAATTCCCAACGGCAAGGCACTGGTGTCCTCTGCCAGTGCACGCGCAGCGCCGAGATCGGACGGATCGTGCTCCGCATGGTTCGGGAACAACCTCTTGACCGAATCGTCAACCTGTATGCCTTTTTCATGCGTGAGCAACTGCATCCGCGCAGGCTCGTCCTGCAATGCTTTTCCGATCGACTCCACGTAGACCGGGCAGCGCTGAATGATGCGGACGAAGCTGGTGCCCTTGTGTTCGTGCGCCTTCTTGATGACCTCGTGCCGAAGCGGGGCATTCCAGTCGACGATCTGGGCGACGAATGAGATGTTGGTAATACCCAGCGTCACGGTCAGTGGATTCAGTGGCGGCAACAACGCGCCCGACGGATGGGTGTTGGTTGGCACATCCATTGGCGTCGTAGGTGACGTTTGTTTCTTGGTCAGGCCGTAGATGCCGTTGTCGAACACCAGCAGCGTGATATCCATGTTGTAGCGCATGGCATGGATCCAGTGCGCGGCCCCGATCGAGAAGCAGTCGCCGTCACCGGTGGCCACCCAGACGTCCAGATCAGGGCGCCGCGACTTGACGCCGCAGGCAACGGGCAATGCACGCCCGTGCAGTCCATGGAAACCGTAGGTGTTCATGTAGTGTGGCAGGCGGCTTGAGCATCCGATACCGGATACCGCTACCGTTTTCTCGGGTTCGATCTGTGAATCACGGCAGACCCGGTGTACTGCCGCCAGGATTCCGTGGTCGCCGCAACCGGTGCACCAACGCGGCTCTGCGCCGCTGTAATCATCTAACGTGAAATAACGATTCTTGACCTCGAGAGACCAGTCACCCTTTAAGCCGAACATGCTTCTGCTCCTTCCATCTCTGCGAGTCGCGAATCAATAACCTTACGAATAGTGCCGGGTTGTAACGGATGGCCCGGAACCTTGGACCAACAGTCGATATCCAGCAGCGTATGTGCGCGTAGTACGAGCGCCAATTGCGAGAAGCGACGGTTTTCTCCGGCGATAAGGGGTGAAGAACCGGGTTCGTCGCTGTAGTTGATCTCGACGGTCATCACCTTCTTGAATCCCGCAAAAATCTCTTTTAGCCCGGGCTCCATCGGCGACAGGAACCGAAGGTGTACGGAGGACACCTTTTGACCGTCGGCTCTTGCTCGATCGACCGCTTCTTCGATCGCGCCCAGGGTTGAACCCCATCCGACAATCAGCAGGTCTCCTGTGGGATCACCGTGTATTTCGGGAGGCTTCATGGTTGCAGCCATGGCCGCAAACTTGCGGCTGCGCATCGTCATGCCCTCCTGGTTGGATACCGAGTCATAGGCAATCTTGCTGTCACGATTGTGCGCGAGGCCGGTAAGGATGTACTCGCCACCGCGCATACCCGGAATCGGCCGTTCCGAAAGACCGGTTTCTTTGTCCCAGTCGTACGGTGCTACCTCCGGGTCCCAGTCAGACTGGTCCAGCGGTGCCGAAAACCACTCTTCCGTTACTTCGGGCCGCTCTATCGGTTGTACGCCCGTGCCCAGGTTGGCGTCGGTCAGCATGATCACCGGCGTGCGGAATGATTCGGCCAGTTTGCGTGCCATAACCACGAAGTGGAAGCACTCTGAGATAGTGGCGGCAGCGATAACGATCTTCGGCGAATCGCCCGGTATGCCGTAGAGTGCCGAGAGCAGGTCACCCTGTTCGACCTTGGTCGGCAGGCCAGTTGACGGACCGCCGCGCTGCACGTTGATGATCACCAGTGGTACCTCGGCCATAATGGCTAGACCGATCATCTCGGTCTTCAACGCCATACCGGGTCCGGAGGTGATCGTGCAGGCGGTCTTGCCCGCATAAGACGCGCCGATCGCAAACCCGATCGCGGCTATCTCGTCTTCGGCCTGGTGAACGAAGCCACCGGTCAGGTGGAAATCTTCGGCGAGGTAATGTGATGCCGACGTTGCCGGTGTAATGGGATACATCGAGACCAGTTCGATACCTGAGGCCATAACCCCAAGCCCGGCCGCGGTATTACCATTCATAACGACCGCCGATTCCAGGCGATCCTCTTCAGCAGCGGGAATCTCGAACGCATAATCTATGTTCTCGCGCGCGAACGCGTAGCCTGCGTCGAACAGGTCATGGTTGATCTTAATGACCTTTTCGCTCTTCTTCTTAAAGATCTTCGTGATTTCGGCTTTGGCGATATCGGTATCGCGACGATAAATACTGCAGAGCATGCCGAGCACGAACATGTTCTTGCCCTTACGCGGATCAGGTACGAGCTTGAGGCATTCTTTCTGGATGGGCAGTTCGATGACGACCAGCCCCTGCGCCTGAAAATCGGCCAGTGCTTCCTTATATTGCTCCCGAATTTTCGGGTCGGGGTCCTCAGCCCACATGTTCTCCAGCAGCACGACCGTGCCTTTTCGGTAGGCGTGGTTGGAGATACGGGAGTAGAGCACCTGTTCATTGAACGCCACGACCATATCGGCTTCGTCACCCATGTTGGTCATGTACCTGGAACCCATGCGGACACGAATCCCGCTGGCGCCCTGTCGTTCTCGAGCGGGTGGCTGGATTTCGGCCGGAATAATCTCAACGGTCCAGACGCCATTGCCCATCTTGCCGCTTACCAGCCCCAGCACCTGGCCACATTTCTGTGCACCTTCGCCCGAATCGCTGACAATTTCGACGATATGTTGGTCTACCTGGCGCACGCCGTCCCGAGCCTGCATGGCTTCGTCCGAATCTTCGGCGGGGTCCATGACCGCAGCGGCGGAGTCACCGCCTTGTTGGGCCATGGTTTCCTCGAATTTTGAGCGAAACTCCTCGATCGCTTCCCAGCGCGCTTCGCGAGCGGCCTCCACGTCGTCAGTGTGCAATGATCGCCGCAGATCGAAGCCTAGCTCACCACGTAGCGGCCTTGGCACTGCGAGTTTCACCCACCACGTCTTGTCGCGCTTGAACAAGTACTTGGTGTCATCCGAGATCTGTGACTGTGACATGCTTTGTTCCTCACCGTACCTATAGTCGAAAGGCTGTACCTTTTTGATTACGCGCCTTATTGCATGCGGTCTGGAGCATGTAAATAGGTATAAACATAAGTGATTGGGTACTGGTCTGGCTCAGATGAAATAGTCGGTCCATCCGGGAGCCGGCAGATGTCGGATGCGCTGCCTTACAACGTGCAGGGACAGAGAATGACATTTGTCATGCTCGGCGCGGTTGTCCGAGGGCGGCTAGGTGATCATCGCAACTGGCGCGAGATTTTCATGGCGAATGTATTGCCGGCCGCGAGAATAAGTCCGCATGCCCCGCATGGTGGAATTATGCTGTAGAATCGCGCCACCAACCCCTACCAACCTGTATTTCAGAGGCTATTGTGAGCAACGCAGACCAACTTGAGAAAATCAAAAACGCACCCGGATTCATCGCTGCACTGGACCAGAGCGGCGGCAGCACGCCCAAGGCACTCGGCCTGTATGGCATAACGCCCGACGCCTGGTCGAACGACGAGGAGATGTTCGACGTCGTACACGCCATGCGTACGCGCATCATGACCAGCCCGTCATTTGGCGGCGACCGCATTCTCGGCGCTATCCTCTTCGAGAACACGATGGATCGCCAGGTAGAAGGCCAGTCAACGGCGAGCTACCTTTGGAATGTCAAAAATGTCGTCCCGTTCCTGAAAGTGGACAAGGGTCTGGCAGATGTCGTCGACGGCGCACAGGTAATGAAACCGATGCCCGACCTCGATGCGTTGCTCAAGAAAGCTGTGGCAGCGGGCGTTTTCGGCACCAAGATGCGCTCCGTCATCAAGGAAGCAAACGAGGCTGGGATCAAGGCTGTCGTGGCACAGCAGTTCGAGATCGGCCGCCAGATCGTTGCGGCGGGCCTCGTACCGATCATCGAGCCCGAGGTGGACATTCATTGCCCGGACAAGGCGGCGGCTGAGGATATCCTGCACGCCGAGATCATGCGTCACCTGGACGGTCTCAATGCTGACGAACTCGTCATGCTGAAGCTGACACTGCCTGAAAAAGACGGCCTGTACGCCGATTGCATCGCGCATTCGAATGTCGCCCGTGTGGTTGCGCTGTCCGGCGGTTATTCCCGCGAGGAGGCGAATGACCGCCTGTCTCGCCAGCACGGCATGGTTGCGAGCTTCTCGCGCGCCCTGTCCGAGGGCCTGAGCGCACAGCAGTCTGACGATGAGTTCGATGCCACGCTCGATGCCTCGATTGCCAGTATTGCGGCGGCTTCTGCGACCTGATCGAACCAACGGATCCGGAATGTCTGAGAAAGGGGCCTGCGGGCCCCTTTTTCTTGTGTGAACCGAAATGCTGGCAATAGTGTATTTTCCGTATTCCCGGCTTACCGCGAAAAGCCGATAATACGGAAATATTATTAACCTGAGTGAGCGCTCCTATGACCGAGAAGAAAGCAGGGCAGGCGGATACGGTAGTCGACATGGCCCAGCCGAAGCAGGATATCGACAAAGAGTCGCCGTCCCATATTTTCGGTGAGATGCGGCATAGCCCCGAGCAGATCAAGGATCTGTTCCGTCATGGCAAATACCCGTACAAGACCAAGATTCGAAAGGGTGCTTACGAGCAACACAAAGAGGAGCTTCAGGTAGAACTCCTGAAGGTGCAAAGCTGGGTCAGGGAAACAGGGCAGCGCATTGTCATTTTGTTTGAAGGGCGTGACGCGGCCGGCAAGGGCGGCACGATCAAGCGCTTCATGGAGCATCTGAACCCGCGTGCCGCGCGTACGGTGGCGCTTGAGAAACCGACGGACTATGAGCTCGGGCAATGGTATTTTCAGCGCTATATTGGACATCTGCCATCCGAAGGCGAAATGGTGTTCTTTGATCGCTCCTGGTACAACCGCGCGGGCGTGGAGCGAGTCATGGGCTTTTGCGACTCGCTCGAGTACCTCGAGTTCATGCGCCAGGTACCTGACCTTGAGCGCATGCTGGTTCGCTCCGGCATTCGTCTATTTAAATTCTGGTTCTCTGTGACCCATGAGGAGCAGGACCGTCGCTTCAAAGCACGTATCGGCGACCCGCTAAAGCAATGGAAACTGAGCCCGATTGACCAGGAATCCCAGGGTAAGTGGGATGAGTACACCGAAGCCAAGGAAGCTATGTTCTTTTACACCGATACGGCGGATGCGCCCTGGACCATCGTGAAATCGGATGACAAGAAGCGGGCGCGCCTGAACTGTATGCAGCACTTCCTGTCACAGCTCGACTATCCGGGCAAGAATGGGCATGTCGTACGTGGCCCGGATCCCCTGATCGTCGGTTCCTCCTCTCAGGTCATCGAAAAAGACAGCCACCTCTGGGGCTGATACCGTTTGTATTGATGCTGGCCAGCGGCGATAATCGCCGCCGGTCCGCGTCGGCTTTCCCGCGACGGTCAGCCGTGAACTCCGCCAGGCCCGGAAGGGAGCAACGGTAGCGGTGATACCGGGTGCCGGGAAGCGGCTGGCGCGGGCCACTTTACGATACACTTGTCCGTCCGGAACCAGCCCCACAGGCATCTGATCTCATATGAGTTACCTCGTCCTGGCCCGCAAATGGCGGCCCAAAGACTTCGCGGATACTGTTGGCCAGGAGCATGTGCTCCAGGCCCTGATCAACGCCCTGGATTCCGGGCGGCTGCACCATGCCTACCTCTTCACCGGAACGCGCGGCGTCGGGAAGACCACCATTGCCCGCATCCTGGCGAAAGCGCTCAACTGTGAGAAAGGTGTCTCGTCCCAACCCTGCGGCGAATGCAGTGCCTGTTTGGAAATCGACGAAGGCCGATTCGTGGACCTGATCGAGGTGGACGCGGCCTCGAAGACCAAGGTCGACGATACACGCGACCTGCTGGACAACGTTCAGTACGCCCCGGCGCGCGGGCGCTACAAGGTGTACCTGATTGACGAGGTCCATATGCTGTCCAAGAGCTCGTTCAATGCGTTACTGAAGACGCTTGAAGAGCCGCCTCCGCATGTGAAATTCCTGCTCGCGACGACCGACCCGCAAAAACTGCCCGCGACAGTGCTGTCGCGTTGTCTTCAGTTCAACCTGATGCGTATGACGCCGCGCCTGATATCCGACCGGCTGGCCCACATCTGCGCAGCAGAGTCCATCGAAGCTGAGGCGAAAGCGCTGGCGACTATCGCCCGTGCCGCGGATGGCAGCATGCGCGACGCACTGAGTCTTCTTGACCAGGCGATCGCCTACTGCGGCGGCAAGATCGAAGAGCCTCAGGTCGCGAAAATGCTCGGCACGATCGATCGCGATCATGTGGTACGGCTATTGCGGCTTCTGGCTGACAACGATGCGAAAGGCATGGTGCATGCTATCCGCGAGATCGACGAACAGTTTCCGAATTATTCGCGTCTGCTTGAGGACCTCGCACGAGACCTGCAGCGCATCGCCGTTTACCAGGTCGTTGGCACCTGTGACAGCGAAGATGATCTCAGCGAGCAAGAGTACGCTGAGTTGTCTGAGGTGCTACCCATGTCGGACGTGCAGCTGTTTTACCAGGTTGCGATAATGGGACGACGCGACCTGCATCTTGCGCCCGACCCACGCAGCGGAACGGAAATGACATTGTTGCGCATGCTGGCGTTTCGTCCGGCTGCGGCAGCCGAAGGTGGCAGTGCGTCGGGTGGCGGTGCACCGGCGCGGGCACCGGCGGCTAAAGCTCCGTCGTCGAAACCAAGAGCCGTTCAGGCAAAGACACCGGAAGCGGCCGCGCCGACACAATCCTGGGCGGAGCCGGACTGGAGCGCTCTCGTCGCTCAGCTCGGGTTGACTGGCGCAGTGCGTTTACTTGCCAGTAATTGCGCGTACCTGCGGCGTGAGAGCAATACCGTTCATCTGGGGCTCGATCCGCGATCCGAGTCCTTACTCACGCGGCAGCGCAAGGACACGCTCGCCGAGCGTCTATCAGCGCACTTTGGCGAGAAGCTGACCGTAGAAATCGAGCTTGGTGCCGAGACAGGCGAGACCCCGGTTCAGGAAGAGTCACGAGCGGTGGACGAGCGCATGGAGGCCGCACGGCAGGCGCTCGAGGCCGATCCCAATGTGCAGGCATTGAAAGACATGTTTGGCGCAGAACTGAAGACGGATTCGATCGAGTTGATTACCCCGTCGCAATCTGATTGAAGGAAATATAGATGAAAGGTGGTATTGGCCAGCTGATGAAGCAGGCCCAGCAGATGCAGGCCGACATGAAGAAGGCGCAGGAAGAAATGGCGTCGATCACTGTCACCGGGGAGTCGGGTGCCGGCATGGTGCGCGTCACCATGACCTGTCAGCACCAGGTCCAGAAAGTCGAAATCGACGACAGCATGATCGGGGATGACAAGGAAATGCTCGAGGACCTCACGGTCGCCGCATTTAACGATGCGGTTCGCAAGGTCGAAAAAACTGTGCAGGAAAAATTCTCTGGAATGGCCTCGGGTATGAGTTTGCCGCCCGGTATGAAACTGCCGTTCTGATTCCAGATGTCTTATTCACCTCTACTGGTTCGCCTCATAGATGGCCTGCGTTGCATGCCGGGCGTTGGGCAGAAGTCTGCGCAGCGCATAGCGTTTCATTTGCTCGAGCGTGATCGGGAGGGAGCCGGTCATTTATCGGCAGCCCTTGCTGAGGCAGTCGCCGGTATCGGGCACTGCAGTCGTTGCCGCATGTTTACCGAGCACGAATTGTGTTCAATTTGTTCCGCGGCGGGTCGGGATACGACCCAGTTGTGCGTCGTCGAGTCGCCCGCCGATGTTATGGCGCTTGAAGATGCGACGGGCTTTCGCGGCCTGTATTTTGTTCTGATGGGACACCTGTCACCGCTCGACGGTATCGGGCCCGAAGAGTTGGGGCTCAGCCAGCTTGACGACTGGCTCGGACAGGGCGAGGTCGCTGAACTCATTATCGCGACCAATCCCACGGTCGAAGGTGACGCGACCGCCCATTATCTTGCGGACCTCGCAACCCAGCGTGGCGTGAAGGCAAGCCGAATTGCGCACGGTGTACCGTTGGGTGGTGAGCTTGAGTACGTAGACGGCGGCACGCTGTCGCATGCGTTCTATGGGCGCCGCACTGTTGACTGAAGGAGCGATCATGTCCAATGACAACTGCCTGTTCTGCAAAATTCTCAATGGCGAGATTCCTGCTGAAATCATATACGAGTCTGATACGGCGATAGCCTTTCGGGATATTAATGCGAAGGCCCCGACGCATGTGCTGGTCATTCCGCGCAAACACATCTCCACGATAAACGACATCGAAGTGCACGATGAGGCGGTCATTGGCAGCCTGTATACAGCGGCACGTGAGATTGCGGCTCAGGATGGAATCGCAGAAGACGGCTACCGCACTGTTATGAACTGCAACGAGAGTGCGGGGCAGACGGTATTCCACATTCACCTGCACGTACTGGGCGGCAGGCGAATGGACTGGCCGCCCGGCTAGTCAGTACTTGCCGTCCGCAAGCTGCTCGGTCAGGTTCACCATGCGTTTGAAGCTCTCGTAGCGCCGCGGACTGATAGCGCCGGTTTCGCAGCGGTCTTTCACCGCACATCCGGGTTCACGCAAGTGCCGGCAATTGGCAAAACGACATTCCTGGGCCGCATCGCGAATTTCCCGAAATCCCTTTGACGCGATCGTCGCTGACTCAAGCGCTGGCGCATAGTCACGAACACCGGGTGAATCGATAATCTCACCGCCGCTCGGCAACGAGATCATCGCGGAGTTGACGGTCGTATGCCGTCCTTCGCGCGACTTGTCAGAGATTTCCGCCGTCTTCTGTACGTCATCCCCAAGCAGCGTGTTAATAATGCTGGATTTACCAACGCCGGACTGGCCAACTATGATCGCGCGATGCGTTGCGAGCAGCTTGCGGACGTTGTCGATACCTTCTCCGGTCAGCGCGCTGCAGGCCACTACGTCATAGCCGATGTCGAAGTACGTATCCAGCTCGTATAGAACCGATGATGTGCCCAAATCGCTCTTGTTGAAAACGACACAGGCGTCAATGCCCATGACTTCAGCTGCGCACAGGTAACGATCCACGATAAACCAGTCGGGCTTGGGTTCTGCTGCGGCGACAACAATCAGATAGTCGAGATTCGCTGCGAGGATTTCGATCTGTCCGCGCATGTTGGGTCTTGTCAGTTCATTGCGACGTTCGGCAATACCGGTTATCAGCCAGTCCTCTTCATTCTCAATTGGCTGCACGTCGACCAGGTCGCCACAGACGGGCTTGATGCGCTTGCCTTTGATGCGCGCCTGAACTTCGCGTCCGTCGGGAAGCGCCAGGCGCATGCGTCGGCTGTACGTGGCTATGACCGTGGCGGGATTCATGGCGGAAGTATAGACTGCGTGAACCATGACCACACCCGCTAACGATCGCTCAAGCAACCTCATCTGGATTGACCTCGAAATGACGGGGTTGTGCACCAGCAACGACGCAATCATAGAGATTGCGACGATTGTGACGGACAAGTACCTTAATGAGCTTGCCGAAGGGCCGGTACTCGCGATTCGTCAGTCGCAGGAAACGATGGAAGGTATGGATGAGTGGAATACCCGCCAGCATGGCAAGTCGGGTTTGACGGCGCGCGTCCTTGAAAGCAAGATTGATGCGGCTGCAGCAGAAGCCGCGACACTCGCTTTTCTGCAAAAGTGGGTGGATGCAGGCGCTTCACCGATGTGCGGCAACAGTATCTGCCAGGATCGCCGTTTTCTCGCGCGGGAGATGCCCGAGCTCGAAGCGTTTTTTCACTATCGCAATCTCGATGTGAGTACGCTCAAGATACTGGCCCAGCAGTGGGCGCCCGACATCGCGAAAGGATTTGTGAAAGAGTCGGCGCACCTGGCTTTGTCTGACATTCGCGATTCAATCGAGGAGCTAAGCTGGTATCGCGATAATCTGCTCGCAACCGAGGTTCTCGATATTCCCGGTGACAATGGCTGAGCGGCCTTACGCAGAGTACGCGGCGCGTAACGCGACACCCATACTCGAAATACTGCAGCGCGAATTTTGCAGCGCTTCTCACGTTCTCGAGATCGGTTCGGGAACAGGGCAGCATGCCGTCGCTTTCGCGACAGCGATGCACCATCTGCACTGGCAGACGAGTGACCTCGACGAGAACCACGCGGGTATCCGGGCATGGATTGATGAGTCCGGCATCGAGAATATTGCGTCGCCACTGTCTATGGATGTACGCGACGCTGGTGTGGAACGGGGCGCTTACGATGCTGTGTTTTCATCAAACACGGCACATATCATGGGCATCGATGCTGTTGAGAGAATGTTCTTTCTGGTTGGCGAAGCCCTGCGGCCCGGTGGCATATTTTGTCTCTACGGGCCGTTCCGGCAAGGCGGTGAATTCAATACGCAAAGCAATGCGGACTTCGACGCAAACCTGCGGCAGCGCGATGCTGTCATGGGTATTCGGGATATTGAGAAACTCGACGAGTTTGCATTAGCGGCTGGTCTGCAGCGCGTACGGTTTTACGCTGTCCCCTCGAACAACAATGTTGCGGTCTGGATCAGGGGAGACGAATCATGACAACCCACTCCGGCGGATGCCATTGCGGGCGTGTCCGGTTCGAGGTCGACGCGCCGGCTGTTATCGATGCGACAGACTGCAATTGCAGCATCTGCCGTATGTCAGGTTTTCTCCACCTGCTCGTGCCCAAGAAGGAATTTAGATTGCTGCAGGGCGAGGATGCACTCACGACCTACACTTTTAACACAGGTGTGGCCCAGCACTATTTCTGCAGGGTTTGTGGCGTGAAATCGTTCTACATTCCGCGCTCTCATCCGGACGGCGTCAGCGTCAACGTTCATTGCCTTGACCCGCACACGGTGGAGAAGGTGACTGTCACTTCCTTCGATGGGCAAAACTGGGAGACAGAACGTCGCCACACTGTCGGTGATAAGCGACTGATTTAGTTCGATATTAACTGGAAGGATCTTACCGCTTGCCTTATAGTTGCCGCATTATGAAAAGACTACTCCATATCATGCTCCTCGTGAGTTCACTGGCGGCGTCGACCGCCCTGGCACAATCAGCATGGGTCACCGACCAGTTCGAGATCACGCTGCGGTCCGGTCCCAGCACCAGCAACGCCATCCAACTCATGGTCAGCAGTGGTACCCGGCTCGAGGTGATCGAACGCGACGCCGAGAGCGGCTACACGCACGTACGAACGCAGGGCGGTACCGAAGGCTGGGTGCTGACGCGTTACCTGATGAACGAGGCGAGTGCGCGCGAACAGCTCGAAACTCTCACCGGCCAGCTGACCAATGCGACCTCACGTGGCAGTACTCTGAACTCGCAGCTCGGTGCCATCAAGGGTCAGTACGATTCGGCGAATCGGCAGATATCGACGCTCGAGCGCGAAAAAGCCAGTGTCGAGAAAGAACTGGCCGAGATCAAACGCACGGCATCGAATGTGCTGGCGATCAATGACCAGAACAAATCGCTGATGGACGAGCTGGCTGCTGCACAAATACGCGCGGACACGCTTGAACAGGAAAATCGTGTACTCGCCAGCCAGACCACTCGGTACTGGTTCATGGCGGGTGGTCTGGTGCTGCTGGTGGGAGTTGTCCTCGGAATCTGGCTGCCGCGCATTCGCTGGCAGCGCCGTTCACGCTACGATCGTTTCTAGCCGCCCCTGTTCTCAGGCGACTGTTTCACCCGCGAGAAACATCCACGTTTCGATGACCGTATCGGGATTGAGCGACATGCTCTCAATGCCCTGATCCAGCAGCCAACGGGCCAGGTCCGGATGATCGGAAGGACCCTGACCGCAGATACCGACGTATTTGCCGTGAGCCTTGCAGGCAGAGATCGTCATCGCCAGCAGCGCTTTCACGGCATCGTCACGCTCATCGAAGGTATCGGCGACAAGTGCCGAATCACGATCCAGGCCCAGCGCCAGCTGCGTCATATCGTTTGAGCCGATCGACATGCCGTCAAAATGCTCAAGGTATTGATCCGCGAGCAGGGCATTGGTGGGCAGCTCCGACATCATGATGACCTTGAGGTCATGCTTGCCTCGTTCCAGGCCATTTAGCGCCATTAGGTCGATGACGTCTTTTGCCTGTTTCACAGTGCGCACGAACGGAATCATGATTTGTACGTTGGTGAGTCCCATGTCCTCGCGCACACGTCGCAGGGCACGGCATTCGAGCTCAAAGCAGGGCTTAAAACTCTCAGATACATAACGCGCCGCGCCGCGGAAACCGATCATCGGGTTCTCTTCATCTGGCTCGTAGCGTCTACCGCCGATCAGGTTAGCGTACTCATTCGACTTGAAATCCGACATGCGTACGATAACGGGCTCCGGCGCGAATGCCGCGGCAATAGTGGCAACACCTTCCGTGAGTTTATCGACAAAGAACTCTACCGGGTCCGGGTAACCGGCCATTTGGTCGTCGATTGCAGCCTTCGTTTCGGCATCCTGAGAATCATAGTCGAGCAGTGCCTGCGGGTGCACACCAATCATGCGATTGATGATGAACTCGAGGCGCGCCAGGCCCACGCCGTGATTCGGAATGTTGGCGAAGTCGAACGCGCGGTCCGGATTGCCGACATTCATCATGATCTTCACTGGTATTTCGGGAAGCGAATCGAGCTCGATGTTCTTTTCCTCAAAGTTCAGGCGACCTTCGTAGACAAAGCCTTCGTCGCCCTCGGCGCAGCTCACGGTAACCTCGGTACCATCCGCTATCTTTTCAGTCGCGTCTCCGCACCCGACCACCGCGGGGATGCCCAGCTCGCGCGCGATAATGGCGGCGTGGCAGGTGCGTCCACCACGATTGGTCACGATGGCCGATGCCCGTTTCATGACGGGCTCCCAGTCGGGATCGGTCATGTCTGAAACAAGAACGTCTCCTGGCTGGACGCGATTCATCTCGGCCACGGAACGGATGACCTTGGCGGTGCCGGCGCCGATCTTGTGACCGATGCTGCGCCCCACGATAATGATGTCGCCTGTGTCTTTCAGCGTGAAACGCTGAATCGACCTGCCGCTCCGACTCTGCACCGTCTCAGGACGTGCCTGGAGGATGTACAGTTTGCCGTCGTTGCCATCCTTGCCCCACTCGATATCCATCGGACGGTCGTAATGATTCTCGATGGTCACGGCCATTCTGGCGAGTTCGATAATGTCCTCGTCCGAAATGGAAAACCTGAGGCTGTCATTTTTGTCCACATCGACTGTGTCTACCGTCTTGCCCGGCTCGGTGTTGTTGCTGTAGACCATCTTGATGGCCTTACTACCCAGGTTCTTGCGCAGAATGGGGTGTTTGCCAGCGGCAAGCGCCGGTTTATAGACGTAGAACTCATCCGGGTTTACCGCACCTTGTACGACGGTCTCGCCGAGTCCCCAGGATGACGTAATGAACACCGCGTCGCGGAATCCCGTTTCCGTATCGAGCGTGAACACCACACCCGACGAGCCGATGTCGCTGCGTACCATGGTCTGGACACCAGCGGACAGGGCGACATCCGCATGATCGAAACCGTGATGGACGCGATAGGCGATGGCGCGGTCGTTGAACAGCGATGCGAAGACCTGGTGCATGGCTTCGATCATGTTGTCCAGCCCGCGTACGTTGAGGAATGTCTCCTGCTGCCCGGCAAACGATGCGTCGGGCAGGTCCTCCGCTGTTGCGGAGGAGCGCACGGCAACAGCAATGTCCTGACCGGCGCTCATCTCGTTCCAGGCGGTCTCTACATCGCGCATCAGGTCCTTGGGAAGCGGTGCCTCCAGGATCCAGCCGCGAATAGCAGCGCCTGCGCTGGTCAGCGCGTCAATATCATCGACATTGAGGTCGTTGAGTAAGCTGTGAATCCGCTTGTCGAGTCCGTCCACGCTCAGGAACTTACGATAGGCTGCGGCTGTGGTTGCGAACCCTCCCGGGACAGTGACGCCCAGATTGGAGAGGTTGCTGATCATTTCACCGAGAGAGGCGTTCTTTCCACCGACGGTTTCAACGTCATCCATGCCAAGCTCTGCGAGCTTGATGACATATTGCTCCAAGTCTTGCTCCCTTGTGTTCCTTGGCAGGAATGGGACAATCCCACCGATGGTTGAGCGCGTCGTATTTTTTGTTTCGGATCAAACCGGTGTCACGGCGGAGACACTCGGTCACAGCCTGATCACTCAGTTTGCCGGCCAGGATTTTCGCCAGACGACTTTGCCATTTATAGATTCCGATGACAAGGCGCACGAGGCAGTTCGGACCATCAATGCGGCGGCCGAGAAAGCAGTGGTCCGTCCTATCGTTTTTTCGACGATGGTGCAGCCCGATTTGCGAGAGATCGTGAACACATCAGCGGGGCTGCATCTCGATATTTTCGATGCATTCCTGCAGTCACTTGCGGACGAGTTTGAAGAGGAACCTGGGTATATGTCGGGGCGCGCGCACGGCATGAGTGATATCGATGCCTATATGAAGCGCATTGAGGCGACTAATTTCGCGCTGGCGAATGATGACGGCGGAGTGAGCCGAAACTACGACATGGCGGATGTCATTCTCGTTGGCGTGTCACGCTCAGGCAAGACGCCAACCTGTCTGTACCTTGCGCTCCAGTACGGCGTTTACGCGGCAAACTACCCGCTCACCGACGATGAACTGGAACATGGCGAGCTGCCGGATTTTCTGCTGGAGCAAAAACACAAGCTGTTCGGCCTGACTATTGCGCCCGAACGGCTGCGTGAGATACGCAAGGAGCGGCGGTCACTGGGTAATTATTCGTCGGCGCAGCAAGTGCGCTTCGAGCTTCGGGAGGCGGAGAAGATATTTCGCCGTTACGGCATTCCGAGCGTGGATACGACGATGTTCTCGATTGAAGAGATATCGAGCAGAATTCTCGATAGTACCGGGGTAGAGCGCAGAGTTCGACCCTGATATTGCCGGTCGTGTGCTGCTATATTGGCTGCATGTTGCTCGATTCACACCTGGTTCCGGAGACCGCCGCAAAGCCCCGCAGTTTTGTGGGTTTGATGGCTGTGTACGAGAGCAATTACCTGCGGCTGTTAAGGCTGATTCCCGAGATCGCGCGCCTGGACGGCTGTTTTCGCTCACGAGTGGCGGGTGACTGCGACCTGCACGTTGAGATACTGGAGCGCTGTCGGTACACGGTAACACTCTCTCTGACCTACCATTTCGAAACCGATGACGGCTTGCTGATCGACCCGGATATGACCGTACGTGCCTATCTCGACGGACGGCTTGCCGAGGTCATGGCCATCGGCAGCACGCAGCGTCACGTTACGTTACGCAAGCTGGTGAAGGAGCATGGCAGGGAGCTTAGCCGTCGCTGGCGTCGCAATATGGTCCTCAACAAGTGGCTCGACTATCTGTCCGAGCGGGGACACCTCGTACTCGAACGCTGAAACTGTCGATTCAGTCCGCGTTTCACTATTCGAGGCCTGAGATCATTACGTTCAGTAGCGCACCGCATTGGGGTGCGAATCCGTCGGATTATGTAAAGAGACAAGCCGTGGTGAGTATCACGACAATCTTCAGAAATGAACCGGAACAGCCGCCGCAGGACACGGACAAACTCGTGGATCTGTTTCGTAATCGTGCCGAGCTGAAGAAGGAATTCGCGGCGTTACGCAACGAGAAGTATGAGCTGCAGGATCGGATCAAGACACATCAGGGCGCGACAGAGCGAGCGCAGCAGAAGCTAAATCACATCGAGTCGCTGCTCCTGGATCCCGAATGGGTTCACAATGTTGTCGTTTTTTACCAGATGCGTCGCCTGGCTGCCCATTGCGAAGCCAAGGTCGAGCGATTTGCCGAGCAGCTGAAACAACAGCGCGAGCAACGGGTTCACAACAAGGTGCTGGTTGCCTGGAATGAGGAACGCAAGCAGTCCTCCGAGAAGGTACAGGCGAAGATTGGAGAGCAGCGCCTCCGAGTCCAGATGCTGGAAGATCAGTTGCAGTCGGAGCGTCACAAATTACTGACGATGGGCAGCATTTCAAAGATGCTGCGCGGTCGCTCACAGGCCTCACAGGTCGAGAGTATCGAAGCCTCCATTGTTGCGGCGCAAACCCGGGAGCAGGAGTTACTTCAGGAACTTGAAAGCATTGAGAGGCTGGATCCACCGGCACATATGGGGTTGGATATTTCTGCAAAGCGTACGATCAACTTCATGATCCTGGCATTCGCCCAGCAGCTTTACCTCGATTATGTCGAGGACGATCTTGTCGGAATGGCGAAAGAATCCAACGAAAAAAGCGTCGGAGCTGTCAACTATGGCACCAAGTACGAGTGTGATGAATTATTGCAGCGGCTGACCAGGCGACGGGAAGAAGTGGAGCAGGCTGGAGATTTCGCGGAGCTACTGAAGACTCGAGCCAAGATGATCGCGAAACAGGCCTTGTTCCGGAACGACGAGCGATGCGGTACCGGTACCTGCTACGGTCGCGACGATTTTCGATATCGACCCGAATGGTGTCGTGCACCAGTCGGACGCAAGTCTTCTCGGAGAAAATTACTTCGGGTTGGCGAAGGTAGTGAGCCGCTAAGCGAAGCAGCCGCGCTTCTAGATGTCTCTGCGGTACATCTGGCGCCTGAACGGCACCAATTCGTTGTCTGAGACGGGACGCAGGCGCGGGGCAGCCGCTTCGTCGTCATCAGATTCAATCTCGATAACTTCTTCGGTCGCGGATTCACTGGCGCTGTCGGCAAAGATCTTACGTGCCGTCGCTTCAACACGTGGTTTCAGCAGATGGTCGTCGGCAACCGCTTCGATCGTCGTCGACATGGTGTCGGCCTTGATATCCAGCGTCGCCTCGAGATTCGTGCCGCAGAGAGCGTCGTCGCGGTCAGGGGCGGCGAGTACGGGAGCGGCAAACCAGCCAGCCAGCACCAGGATCGCCGCGGTCGCTGCGATGTGGCCGTGCTCAGGCTGTTTGTGCCGTTCTGACATGGCGTGCCCCCTTAACGGTGATTGCCTGAAAGCAATCGGCTAGGTGTTATAGTCGAGTATAACACCGCGACTTTTCGGGTCAAGCTCAGGACTCAGCGCTGCACCTGGGCAGTCCGGGGTGTCTCCGTTGCCACCTCCCGCATGGTGGCCAGGTCGGCGACGATGCCTGCAGCCTGGTCCAGCTGGATGTCCGGGAAATCGTCGTCCTCAATATCGTCGAGACTCTCGATAGGCTCGAGTCCGAGTGCGGCGCGACGTTCATTCTCCAGATCAACCCGGCGTTGCAGTTGCTGCTCATGCTCAGCGCGCCGCGCTTCCATATTCAGCGAGATCGTCTTCTGGGCCCGGATTTCCTCGGCTGCCCGGATAGTCTCAAGCTGGAACTGGAAGTTCGGATCGGCCTTTGAGCGCTCGGTGTGCGATACCGTCAGCGATTCGATCATACCTTCGAGCGGCTTGCCGGCCCTGAAGCGGGTGGTTTGTACCGTGTCCCAGGGCAGGGCACTGTCACGAACGCTTTCACCGATCAGCTCGGCATCGATATGCGACGGTAGCGCGATGTCCGGATCCACACCGCGATGCTGCGTGCTTTCGCCGGTAACCCGGTAGTACTTGCCGATCGTCAGCGTGAGCTGACCGAAGCCTGCGTCGTCCTCGCTGCGAATATACTGGTCGAGCGAGTAGAGGTTTTGTACGGTGCCCTTGCCGAACGTTTGCTGCCCGATAATCACGCCACGCGCGTAGTCCTGAATAGCAGCCGAGAAAATCTCGGATGCCGAGGCACTGTAGCGGTCAACGAGAACCGCCAGCGGGCCGCTGTAGGCCACCCGGGGCACCGGGTCAGGATCGTCCAGGCGGCTGATCCGGCCATTCGCATTGCGCAGCTGGACCACCGGCCCGTTGTCGATGAACAGCCCGGAGAGGGCCGTAGCCTCGGTCAGGTGACCGCCGCCATTGCCGCGCAGGTCAACCACGAGGCCATCTATGCCTTCCTTTTCAAGCTCTGCGACCAGACGGCGCACGTCCCTGGTGGTGCTTTTATAGTCCTTGTCACCGTTGCTCAGTGCGCGATAGTCACGGTAGAAGCTGGGCACATCGATGACCCCAATCGACCACTCGCGTCCTTCGCGCTGAATCTTGACGATTTCGCTCTTGGCGGCCTGCTCTTCGAGTTTGACCTGCCCGCGCGTGAGGTCGATGAATTTCTTGGGGCTGCCCGGCAATGCGTTGGCCGGGATGATTTCCAGCCGTACGACCGATTTGGCGGGACCGCGGATCAGGTCGACCACGTCATCCAGGCGCCAGCCGATGACGTCGACAACTTCGCCGTCCGCGCCCTGTGCGACACCTGTAATGCGGTCTTCGGGTTTCAGTGAGCCGTCGGCCGCCGCCGGACCGCCCGGGATGATGCCGGCGATCTTGACGAAATCCTCATCAGTTTGCAGTGACGCGCCGATACCGAAGTACGAGAGACTCATCTGGATACGGTATTCCTCCGAGTTTCGCGGCGACAGGTAGCTGGAGTGGGGGTCGAGCGCGTGTGCGAACGTGTTCATGAAACGCTCGAACACGTCGTCGTTATTCAGCTGATTGAGACGTTTGATGTAGCCCCGGTAGCGCTTGCCCAGAACTTCCTGGATTTTTTCCCACGATTCGTCTTCCAGCGCGAGGTTCAGTGCATCGTTCTTGACGCGCTGCCGCCAGATATCATCGAGTTCAGCCGAAGTCTCAACCCATGGCTCTTCCGAGCGATCGAACTGGTAGGTCTCTTCCTTCGTGAAGTCAGGCTCGGCCTCGAGCTGCTCAAGGGCGAAAGTCAGGCGCTCGCGCACCCGAGTCTGATACACCTGGTACATTTCGAAAACGGGATCGAGCGGCTTGCTCTTGACGAGATCATCCAGCTCGTAACGATAGGTTTCAAAGTACTCGATATCGCCCTTAAGCAGGTAAATCCGGTTTCCGTCGAGTGACTCGATGAACAGGTCAAGGACGCGTGACGACAACTCATCGTCAACGGCAACATGGTTGTAGTGCTGCTGCTGCACAAACTGCGTGACGAGCTCGCCGATTCTTTCGTGGCGTTGTTCGGGGAAGAGAAAGCTTTCCTGGTTGAGTGCTGCATTGTTGCTCAGCGCAGGCCAGGAGACGAGTACGAGCCCCAATCCTGCCAGCCAGTTAATACGGCGATATCCGTGTTTCGTCAAAGCAATCTCCAATCCTGCCAAAGAGGTTTCAGCCTAAGCATTTGTGGGCTAGGCTAGTGGTCCTGCGCCCGGGGATCAAGGGCGCATTCGTCATATTGTTCAATGTTGTGCGGTTTTTTCTGACCGTTATGGAAAGTAATCTATGCGTCCGTTGTCTGCCGTCACGCTGATCATTCTCGGATCGTGCTTCGCGATCACGTTCAGCCTGACAGCCGTCATCATTGTCGTCCTTGTCCTCGGTGACGAGTACCCGCGCCTGCAAGGCGAGTTTGACCCACTGCTCCGCAGCATGTCCGTCTTTCTCGGTATGACCGTGATCTCCGCCGTTAGTTTCTACGGCCTCGTAAAAAACCACGCCTGGCGCTATTGGGCGCAGGCCGCCATGTGGGGTGGTCTGTTTGCGACCGGGTATTACTTCTGGCCGTAAAACCAGCGCTCGATATCCTCTAGCGCAGCAACCGGATGCCGCGGCCGCGACGCCGGTGCATTCGCGCCTGCAGCTCCTTGCGGCGAGCGTCAAGCCATCCTTCGCGGCTGGCGCCGCTGCCGTCACCGCTATCAGACAGCCGCTGGCGGTAATCGCAGAAATCCTGGTAGGCCTCCATTTCATGCTTCAACTCGCGAACGACGAGTTCGATCATGATGGCGTCGTCGAGAAAGCCCAGCCCGGGAATATGGTCGGGTATCAGGTCCTCAGGCTCTGCAAAATAGGCGAGGGCATTGAGCACTCGCGCGGCATCCTGGTGTGGGAGACGCCATTCAATATCCGACAGCATCTGGATCAAGAGACGCAGCCGCTCAAGGCGTTCAACAATAAAACCGGGCGCTTCGGACGTTGGGACTTCGGTTAGCAGGTCCTCGGCGGCGGCAACAATATCCTCGGGCGCCAAACGACGTGCAGCCTTGCGCGCCTCATTCATGATGAGACGGAAGTGCTTCAGGTCATTGTCGTCGAGTTCAAAGGAGATTCGCATAGTCACATACGAATAGTACTATTTGCTGAAGCGGCGGTCCCAGTTCTTTGAGCGATCGAAGCCACCCGTATTGTAAGGGTCGAGGCCTGTTTCCTCGCCGGAGTCAATCAGCGAGTCATCGAGAATCTTCAGGGTTTCGTGAGTTCCCGTGTCTTCTCGAATAAATTTGTTGCGGATCAAGACGTTCTTACCCGGACCATTGCTCTCGATTTCGCCCGATAGTTCCTCATCAGCATCGACGAATTCCGGATTTCGGCGGGGTACTTTCTGTTGTGGGCGAGCTCGCGGCGGCGCGGTGGCATGGGAGTCAGTCATGTGGAGTCTCGGCGATGACGCCGAATCCTCACCAGAGATGCGGTCTTTAAACCAGTTTTTCAGTCTCTCCAGCATGAACGTGTGACCAGGGTAGCAAGTAAGGTGATTTCATTGAGTACTCATGCAGAGTGCACCATGTCTTGCAGATATTCTACAAATCTCGTGGAGATGGCGCCGCAAGATGTTTCGGAATTGTGATACGGGTCACAGTTTAGCCGCAGCGCGCCAGCCAAGTGCCGTTAAACGGGCTATTTGCCAGACCAGCCAGGGCGACAGGACCAGGAACCATGCGACCAGGTCGCCATCGCGTATTTTGCCAATCAGCGTCCCGAAGAAATCACCGTAGCCCATGCCGCCATAGACGCCAAACACGGTTTTGCCGACGAACCAGATCGCGATTGGCAGTATTACGAGGCCAAGGAACAGCAAGCCGGCGAAGAGTGCAGCCTCTTTCTTGAGTGATTTGCCCCGAGGGCTGGGATACTTGCCTGCAGTTTCTGTCACGATACGGCGCCGGTGGGAGTAGAGCCGTTATCGTTGCCCAGGGGCTGCGTCAGGTCAAGCGTCGGAGTTGGCCGAGCGATGGCGACGCCGGAAAACCAGCAGTCCCAGGTGAATACACGCGACCGAGAACAGTAGATAGTGTGGGAGCACCCAGAACCACTCGCTGATGTACAGCGTTGCGAAAAAGGCCATGAATCCGGCAATCAGGTAGAAATAGGGCAGCGCATCATATAAGAGCTTGGGCAGCCATATCTTCCTGGAGATGGTATTGCCTGTTTTGCGCGTGAGCTGCTGCGTATCAGTCAGTGTGACCGGCTTCCCTGCGGTGGTAGTCAGCATCGTGCTGTCTCGCTTCCTTGTCGTAGAAGCAAACTCTAGACCGATTGGAAAGAAAAGAGCGTGATTACGCTCACAAATCAGCTGTCGCGCTTGGGCCGCTCTTCGTAGCGAAAGTGTGCGTTTCCGATCGTAACGATATCGCCATTCTTGAGGAAATGCTCGGTGACCCGGGTCGAGTTGACAAAAACGCCATTCTTGCTGCCCCAGTCGATGACTCGAGTGGAGTCACCGTCGGCTTGCACCACCGCATGCCGGCGACTGATGTACACGGCGTTCAGCTGGATGTCATTGTCCTCTGTTCGGCCGATCGTCAGGCGATCCTTAAACAGCGGAAACCGCAGTAGTTGCTTGCCAACTTTTCCGACCAGCACCCGGGTCACACGATCCGGTGACTTGTGTGCCGGCGCCTCGGCTTCATCGGCTTCGTCAAATTGTTCCGAAATGCGGACATCGATATCCGAAATTACGCTGCCTATTTCATTAATAGATTCCATTTGCTCGGATTTGCGTGCGAGCTCTGAGAGGAGGACATTAATGGCATCGCTACGCGCGTCGAGCTTCTGCTCGAAGTCGTTTGCGACGCGCGTCATCTTCGCGACCTCTTTCTCGAGTTCAGCGATGCGCTTGCTGGATTGCTCATCGTTGTCGCACAGCATGCGCTCGAGTTCTTCCTTGAAACTCCTGGTATCGACGAGATCAGACGCGAGCTGGGTGGTGAGGACCTCGGATTGAGCGACAGTTTCCTGAGCCTCTCCGAGTTCGAATCGCAGCATGCGAAGTTCCTCAGCATGTTTCTCACCGATGGCCCCAAGTTCCTGCTCAAGTTGCAGCTTGTCGTCCGCCGCGTTCGCCAGCGCCTCTTCAAGATGCCTGTTCTTATCGATCGTTTCGGCTAGCGCACCAGAAACGCGATCGCGCTCGCTCTGCAAGTCGTCCTGAAGCTCAAGTACATCCTTCAGCCTGCGCCGCAGAGAGTCAGCATAGGCTTCAGAACGCGCCAGGCGATTCTCGTCATTTGCGAGTGTGTCTTGCGCATGCGATGACAGCGGTGGATCGGGGATTTCACGCACAGCTCTGCGCGTCGCTTTTATTTCCTCCTTCAGCTCCGCCGTGACAGTGCGATGGTGTTCGTCGCGACTGCGAATTTCCGCTTTGAGTGCCTTGATCTTGCGGTCGCGGGTCTTAAGCAGTTTCTCTTTGCGTAAGAGAGATTCTCGCAAGCCATCGATGTCGGTGTTGAGTTTCTCAGTGACTTCCTCGCGCGCTACGATTTCGGTTTCGAGTCCCAGCCACTTGGCGCGCAACTGTTCGATATCGTATTGAAGCTTGCTGATGGTCTGTGCATCGCCGCTACGATGTTCGTCGAAGTCGCTGGTGTGCTCTTCGGACTCCGATATGCCGTCAACATGCGACGGCTGGTCGTGGCGGAATGTTACCGCCTCCAGTTCCGCTGTCTGATCGTCGTCATCCGCGACTAACTCATTGATATTGTTTTTTTCATTAGCCATCCGCGCAGTCTATCACGCAAGGGCTGCGGCTCAATCAGGCGGCCGGAGAAAATCAATGACTTAAGTTAAATCTGTCAGTCGCAGGATACGGTTCTGCCAGCGGCCCAGTCGCGCATCGCAGCGATGCGCTCGGCCATGACGACTGAGAGCGGCCGGGTCTGCTCGATTTCCGCGAGGATGTGGTTCGTCGCGAGTGGTTCATTCTGGGCATGGGCCGCGTACAGCGACGACACGATTGCCTGCTCGATTTCCGCACCCGAGAACCCTTCCGTCGCAGCGGTTAGTTTTTCCAGGTCAAAGGTCTTTAACGACTTTTTGCGATTCGTCAGGTGAATGGCGAGGATCGAGGTCCGGACGCTGTCATTGGGCAGGTCGACAAAGAAAATTTCGTCGAATCGCCCCTTGCGAACGAGTTCGGGTGGCAGGGTGCTGATGTCATTGGCAGTCGCCACGACAAAAACTTTGCTACGTCGTTCCGCCATCCAGGTAAGAAACGAACCCAGGACGCGTTGCGTGGTTCCGGTCTCTCCACCGCGACCGGCTATGCCTTTTTCTATTTCGTCGATCCAGAGCACGCAAGGCGACATGACGTCAGCGGTTTTTAACGACTCGCGGAGCTTGCGTTCTGTTTCGCCGTGATACTTGTCGTAGATCGCGCCGAAGTCGAGACGCAGAAGCGGCACGCCGAAAATGCCGGCGGTCGCTTTCGCGGCCAGGCTCTTGCCGCAACCCTGTACGCCCAGTAGCAGGATGCCCTTCGGTGCGTCGAGGTGTGCCGCGCTGCCGTCACCACGGAAGGCAGGGCGTCTTTTCTGCAGCCAGGATTTTAGTCGTGTCAGACCGCCTACATCGTTAAATCGGGCGGTGTCATATTCGAATTGCAGTGCGCCACCGCGATTGAGGAGTTCATATTTGGCCTGCATGACGTCGGGAAGATCACTGCGGGTGATGGCGCCATCGACATAGATAGCGTTGCGCGCGAGTCTCTCGGTGTCGGCCCAGGTCAGCCCTGCGAGATTCTGAATCAGAAGTTCGTGCGCCTTGGGGTCCACCTGGACGCGCGCACCTGGGTTGTCCTGCGAATATTCCCTTGCAGCTTTCTTCACGATCATCGTGCGATCGTGTTCCGACGGTAGCGCCATCTCGAATCGTGCGCAGAAACTTTCGAGTTCCTGCGGAATCTTGACGGTGTGACTGATCAGGACTATCTGCCGGTTAATTTCCGGTGCGCGTATGCAGATATCTTTTAGCAGTCGCACATGTACGGGGTCTTCAAGGAACGGATGGAAATCGAGTAGCACATAGATGCCGGGCTTGGAAACCGCGCGGATGTGCTTCAGGACGTCGGTAGGCTGTGCGTTGATCGCCTGAGGCTCGAGCGAAATGTCAATGCGTTGCAGCCCATCGGTAATCGTCCACCGAAACAGCGGCGCATACGAATCGCTTGCGCGCGCAAATGTGATTGATTGCAGCAGCTCAAGCATGCGCTGCTCATCCTGTGATTCGATGACGACGATTGGTGTGCGGGATCGAAGAACAAGTTCGAGGTCGTGACGTCCATCCATGCTGTGGTTCAAAACTCCTGGTTAGCCGTTGCCATACTACTGCAGCCGGGCAAATTGTCGCTGTGAAGTGTGTCGGGTGTTGCACCAATCGTATCTTCCACGGCGACGATCAAGCTGTTGAGGTCTATGTCTGAATTCATGAGGTTTGGGAGGAGGGAGTCCAGATCCACTTTGCCGTCAGACTTTTTCAGTAGTTCCCGGTCGAGTTTGCTGAAGACGGTGACAGCCAGCGCTGTGGTCGCCGCGGTGGATTTTCCGCCGCAGAGGGCAGGGCTTTGTGCACCCCATTCTGCCTGCCGGGCGAATGCCTTCTTCGCGCGACTTGCGGAAATCGCATGACCTCGCCGCAGAAGTTCGATGCTGTAGTACTCGGCCAGGCCTTCGACAATCCAGTCATTTCCGTCACGCGGCCGCAGCCCGAGCGCAGTGTGCATCACTTCATGCAGCAGCGTACTGGTCGCGTTCTCGCTGATCAGGGGCCGATCGGCATGCAAAAACAATGAGGCCGGCGCAGAGAGCCCGCCACGCCACATCGGATCGCCGGCGCTGATGATAGTCAGGCGAGGGAGGGCGTCGGGCAGGACCTCATGCAGTTCGGGGAGGGTCCAGTTGAGTAGCGCCAGCATATCCATGCGACGTACGTCGTGAGCCTGCGGTGCCGCGATCGCCACGCGAGTTCCGGCAATCGTCTCGCGACGGATGCCGAGTTTGCCCATGGCGATCCAGCCGGTGGGCTCGTCAAAGCGCCGCTCGGCGCGATGTATAACGATGGGTTCCTCTAATGCCGAATATTCCGAGATGGCGGACCAGCCGGCGGGCAGGTCGAAAGCAAGTGTGGTTCGCGATTCCGAGCCCTTGAGCGTTCGCGTGCGTGCACGCGGGATGACATCTTCAGCACGAAAAATGCCCCACTCGGTGTTGAGCAGCGCATCGAAGGCGTTATTGCCGCGTTTATGGCGCACCAGAACGCGCCACTCGAGCGTGCCGCCATCTGTCGGGAGGTTGCCATTGAACACGGTTGTTATGGACCCGCAGGTCACCGTCACCACCCACATCGCTGATCTGGTCGCTGACCGGAAAGGAAATCTCACGCACGAGATCACGGGGTTGCCGCAGGCGCATTTCGACCCGCACCGTAGAGGCGGCCGGGTCGGGCGACAGGGTGTAGTGCAGGCTGTACTCGCGGTTGTTGGTGCGATCGGCGGATTCCGACGCGGGCACATCACATGCCGCGAGCAGAGCCATCGCAATCAGAAGGGCCCAGAGACCGGGAGTTTTGCTAAAAGCTGAGAAGCAGTTCATTCCAGAATAAGGTGCCAAAGGCTATATTTAAGGCTGTTGTCGATCGAAGTGACGCAGATGATAGCGCAGCCGGCTTACATAATTCGGGTTTTCTCTTTAGCAATCACAGTGTTGGCACTGGCTGCCTGTGGTTCCAACCCGCCTGTGCAGTCGACTGTCGAACGCGGGTCAGTGGGTCAGCCGGTCTCTTCCCCTGGCCGGACGACAGCGGGTCAGCGTGCGGCAGCTATAGCGCTTGACCAGGTTGGCACCCCCTATCGCTACGGCGGTACCTCCCCAAACGGCTTCGATTGTAGTGGCCTCGTGCAGTATTCCTACAGGCAGGCGGGACTGAGGGTTCCGCGCACCACTGGCCAGCTTTGGTCAGCGGCGAGTCCCGTCGGCCGCGGTGAGCTGAGGGCCGGGGACCTGCTGTTCTTTAGTATCGAGGGCAAAATGTCCCACGTTGGTCTGTATCTTGGAGAGCGGCGCTTCGTGCATGCCCCGCAATCGGGACGCAAGGTCTCGGTGGCCTCGCTGGACTCCCCGTTCTACAAAGCCGCATTGATCCGGGCCGGCCGGCCCTACTAGGCGTGCCTACTGAACGATAAAGGCCCGCAGTTGTTGCGCGAGCCCTTTGCAGGCCCTTGTCTGCGTACGGGCGATCAGTGGTATCGGAATAACCAGAGCCGGCAGGAAAGACGTGCCGCTGAAATCGGCGGAAACCGTGCCAGCCGACTCATTGTCGTCCAGATCCCAGACTGCGGCTTCGTAATCAGCATCGTTTTGCCACCAGGCAAATCCGAAACACCCGCCGCCGCCCGGCCCTGCAGCACAGGAGAGGCTGCCACCTTCGGCCACGCGCTCCGTATCGCCGTCAAGCCAGACGACATAGCGAACTCCCATGTCTTTCACGGCATCTTTGACGCCCGGGCGATCCATCAGGGCAGGAAGCCCCTTGGTATCAGCCGGCGCAGTGCGCGGCTCGAACCACGGGAACAGGTTGTCGATGAACTTCTGGTGCGGAACAACACTAATTCCCTTTGAGCCCGCACCAAGTGCCTTCTCAATACAGGACAGGTATTCGCCTTCGGTCTCATTGCCCTGGTGGTAGCTCTTGGCCATGATGACCACGGACTGGCCATCCTTGAGGCCGGTAACGTTCTCCCGCGCATCTTCGACGCGTGATGTCACGCAGCCCGTCAGGCTGAATCCGATGAAAACCACCAGGAACTTACTCTGCCGCATCGTCAATGCCTCCGATGGCGAAGATGCCGATGACGCTGGCCGGTTCCTCGCTCTCCTGTTCGGTGCCGGCGAGCATGGCATCCGACTCTGTTGACGCCGGCGCCAACGGACCATTCGCCAGCTGACTGATATTGGTGACCCTTTCCATCTGCATAATAATCAGCGCCGCCGCGTCGCGCATTGCCAGCACCGCCGCTCTTTTGAGTGAATCACTGCCACCGAGTTCTTCCTTCTGGCTCTTGCCGTAGGCATTGACGGTCCAGCTCGAAGCGCGATTACCGACGCTGTCGAATACGGACATCCGGTAGCGAATCCAGACAGCAAATGCCTCCGACTGACTCTGGCCTGGTGTCGAAAATTCGAAGCCATCAATCGAAGGTTCAATAAGGGCGTCAAACTGATGGTCGCGCGGATCGTCGTCGGGCCCAAGAACAATGACCGAATCAAACATGTGGCCAAACAACTGCGTGAAGAACATGGCATTTGAGCGGCCCAGGTCGATCGTCCAGGTGTCCTTTCCAAGGACCTGCTCGACATGCACGAAGTGCTCAAACTCGGCAGGTATGCGGACCGCCACATCGACCCCGATTTTCTCCATACGCGGCTCAGGGATAGTCGGCATTTCCATCGTCACAGTCGAGCTGCAACCCACCATCAGAAGGGTGGCCAGAGCAGCAGCAAATGCAAAGCGTAATTTGTCGATCAAGTAGATAGAATCCGCGCGAGTTCGGTTTACTGCTTAGTCAGAGCCTTTCCATGGCACAGAGTTCCCGGAAATGCTGTGTTCAAGCCCGATCGACTTTAGTGGTACCGTTCTTACAGTGCAAATGAAAAGATCAGGAGTTGTTCATGGCCCGGCCTAAAGTACTTGTCTTCCAGCATGTTCCATACGAGCCGCTTGGTTCGCTGGATCCTCTGCTAAAGGGCGCCGGGTTCAGAATTCGTTACGTCAATTTTGGCCGCGAGCCGGAATCTCGTCCTGCTCTGGAGGGTTACGAGGCCCTGATCGTCCTGGGCGGGCCGATGAACTCCGACCAGATCGGCAGCTACCCCAATCTGATCACCGAAGTCGAGATTATCAGGGAGGCCGTCGACCGTGATATGTCGGTGCTCGGTATTTGCCTGGGTGCTCAGTTGCTTGCCAAGGCGCTCGGCGGTGAGGTTTCTCGCAATGCGGTTCGGGAGATCGGCTGGTACGACATCGAGATGACCGAGGCCGGGCTTAGCGACCCCGTGCTTTCGACCTTCGAGCCGAAACAGGAGGTATTCCAGTGGCACGAAGACGGTATGACATTACCTCCCGGCGCTGATCTTCTTGCCAGCTCGCCGGCGAGCCCTGTGCAGGCCTTTCGATTCGGTGAACATGCCTACGGTTTCCAGTTTCACCTTGAGGTGAATCGTCCATTGATTGATCGCTGGTTATCGGTGCCGGCACACCAGGAGACGTTGCGGCAGGAGAAAGGAAACGTCGATCCCGGGGCCATAAGAGAAAAGGCTGACAGGTCTGTCGATTCACTTGAGCAACTGAGTCACGATACGTTCTCCCGCTGGATCGATCGTTTCGAGATCGGTCCGCGCAAGCAGCGCCTGCCATCTCGCTAGGGTTAGTAGTCGAGCCACTCCAGCGGGGGTTCCTGCATCAGGGCAGCCTGTTCGCGCAGCGCGAGCACATGATCGTCCCAGTAACGGCGGCTGTCGAACCAGGGAAACGCTACCTTGAACGCCGGATCTTCCCAACGCCTCGCCAGCCACGCAGCATAGTGCATGATGCGCAGGCTGCGCAGAGCCTCGATAAGGTGTAATTCGCGCGCATCGAAAGTGCGAAACGCCGTGTAGCCTTCGAGCAGGGCCTTCAGCTGCGGCTGCTGTTCTTCACGGTCGCCTGACAAGAACATCCACAGGTCCTGGACGGCGGGCCCATGACGACAGTCATCGAGGTCCACGATGTGTAACTGGTCTTCCCTGACGAGAACGTTGCCCGGATGGAAGTCGCCATGCAATCGGATTTCACGGATCGCACCGGCGCGTTCATAACACGCCTCAACGCCGTCGAGTACGAGCTCGGCAATGCCCTCATACGCGGGGCGGTTGTCGTCTGGAATGTAGTCGTTGTCCAGCAGGTATTCGACCGAGTTTGTACCGTAGCTGTCGATATCGATGCTTGGCCGATGCTTGAATCGCGACACTTCACCTTCGAGGTGGATGCGTGCGACAAGTCGCCCAAGCTGGGTCTGGAGTTCGTAGTTGTCCAGATCAGGCGCTCGGCCACCCCGGCAGGGATAGACCGCGACCCTGTGATGCCCGGCATGGTGCAGGGTCGATCCATCATGGACCAAAGGAGGGACGACCGGAATTTCCTGCTTATCGAGCGCCGCCGCGAAGGCATGTTCTTCGAGTATGGCTGCATCGCTCCAGCGGCCTGGTCGATAAAATTTGGCCACAACGGGCACATCGTCCTCGATGCCAATCTGGTAGACCCGATTCTCGTAACTGTTGAGCGCGAGAAAACGTCCGTCGCAGTCGAAGCCCATGTCTTCGAGCGTTGCAATGATGTCCTCAGGCTGCAGATCGGCAAACGCCAGTGTGGCCGGGTCGCTCACGATACTTTCTGACGCGATTCCCGTTTGCGGTCCGTTTCCGTCAGCAGCTTCTTGCGTAGCCGCAGCGTGGCTGGCGTTACTTCCAGTAACTCGTCATCGTCGAGGAACTCGAGTGATTGTTCGAGCGAGTAATTTAGCGGCGGCGACAGGATCAGGTTTTCGTCTGTACCGGCTGCGCGGACATTCGTCAGCTGTTTTGCCTTGGTCGGGTTTACGACGAGATCGTTCTGCCGCTTGTGTATGCCTACGATCATGCCCTCATAAACCGGCGCGCCGTGTCCGATGAACAGCTTGCCGCGTTCCTGGAGATTGAACAGTGCGTACGCGAGTGCCTTGCCCTGGACCATCGATACGAGAGTGCCATTGTTTCGCTGGGCGATAGGCCCTTTTACACGCGGCGCATATTCGTCGAGTACATGGTAGATCAGGCCCGTGCCAGAGGTTGCCGTTAAGTACTCTGTTCGAAAGCCGATGAGACCGCGCGTCGGTATCTTGTAGTCGAGACGAATGCGGCCCCTACCGTCGGGGAACATGTTCTGCAGTTCGCCCTTACGGTCAGCGAGCCGCGTCATGACTGCGCCCTGGTGCTCCTCGTCAAAATCGACCGTCAACTGCTCCCAGGGCTCGTGCTCGACGCCGTCGACATCATGCATGATGACCTCGGGCCGTGAGACGGCGAGTTCGAATCCTTCGCGACGCATCGTCTCCACAAGCACAGACAAGTGCAGTTCACCGCGTCCCGACACCCGGAACTTGTCCGGATCGCTGGTGTTGTCGACGCGCAGGGCAACGTTGTGCTTGAGTTCCTGATCGAGGCGTTCGCGAATCTGGCGGCTGGTCAGGAACTTGCCATCCTGGCCCGCGAACGGCGATTTATTGACCTGGAACGTCATGTTGACCGTAGGTTCATCGATGGTCAGGGCAGGTAACGCTTCTTCATGGTCCGGATCACACAGGGTATCCGAGATACCCAGCTTGTCGATGCCGCTAAAGACGACGATGTTACCGGCCGACACACTCTCCGAGCGCCTGCGCTCCAGGCCATGGAAGCCGAACAACTCCAGCACCCGGGCGCGCCGGGAAGTTCCGTCGGGAGCAACTACGCTTACGGATGAGTTGGCTTTCAACGTACCGCGGCGAATGCGACCGACACCCAGGACACCGACATAGGTGTCGTAGTCGAGGCTGGAGACCTGCAGCTGCAATGGCCCTTCTGCGTCGACGTCGGGGTGGGGTACATGCTTAACAATGGTTTCAAAGAGCGGGTTCATGTCACCGCTGCGCGCGTTCGAGTCTTCGCTGGCATAGCCTTCGAGTGCGGACGCATAGATGATCGGAAAATCGAGCTGCTCATCGGTCGCGCCCAGGCGATCAAACAGGTCGAACGTCTGGTCGATGACCCAGTCCGGCCGGGCTCCGTCGCGGTCGATCTTATTGATGACCACGATGGGCACCAGGCCTTGTGCGAACGCCTTCTGCGTGACAAAGCGTGTCTGCGGCATCGGGCCCTCAACGGCATCCACGAGAAGCAGCACGCTGTCGACCATCGACAGGACCCGCTCGACCTCGCCACCGAAGTCAGCATGCCCGGGCGTGTCGACAATATTGATCCAATAGTCCTGCCAGTTGACGGCGGTGTTTTTCGACAGGATAGTAATGCCGCGCTCACGCTCGAGATCGTTGGAATCCATGACGCGATTGGGCACGTCTGCGCGGGGACCCAGGGTCTCGGATTGCTGCAACATCCTGTCGACCAGCGTGGTCTTGCCATGGTCGACGTGGGCGATAATCGCGATGTTGCGAAGTTTTGAAATGTCAGACATTTGGGGCTGCGTTGTAATGAGTGGGCGCGGATTATAGAGATCCGGTCTGTGAATTGATATGGGAAAGATATGACAAGCTTATTGGGAAAAACGGGAATCATGTTAACGGCGCTGTTACTGGTGGCTTGCGGGCCGGCCGGGGCAGACCTGGATCTCGATGCGTATGAGCAGGAAATCACGGACTGGCGCAAGGGCCGGCTCGATAATCTCCTGGCACCTACGGGATTCCTGAACCAGATCGGCCTTCACTGGCTCGAGCCCGGGGTCTATTCCATCGGTTCCGACGCTGCCAACGACATCGTCGTGCCGGCATTGGCCGCTGCCAGAATCGGCGAATTTCACGTAGGTGACGACGGCGTCCGCATGGTCGTCGAGGAAGGTGTCGAAGTCCTCAATCAGGACCAGCCGGTTACAGACGTTCTTATGCCGGCGGACGTCACTGGCAAGGGCATCATGCTGTCGCATGCGTCGCTGGCCTGGAGTGTCATTGAACGTGGCGGCAAGCTCGCGGTCCGGATTAGAGATTACGAGCACCCGTTTGTCGCAACCTTCGGTCCCTTGCCTTACTACGACATCGATCCGGCAAAGCGCGTCGTGGCGACCCTTCGACAATACGATGAGCCCAGAACCATCACGGTTAACACAGTCATCGAGGGCCTCCAGCAGTTCCCTGAATCCCCGGGCGTCGTCGAGTTTGAGCTGGATGGCCAGCTCTACCAGCTTGAAGCGGAAACGTCGGCGAACAAGCGCCTCTTCATTGTCTTCGGTGACGAGACCAATCGTGGCGAAACCTACGGCGCAGGACGATTTGTCTACATGGACGATCCCGGAATCGACGGTGGCGAGGCTATTCTCGATTTCAACAAGGCTTACAGCCCCCCATGTGCCTTCAACGATTTCTCAACCTGTCCGGTGGCATCACCGCGCAACAGGCTGGCGGTCCGAATCGATGCCGGTGAGAAATACGACCCCAAGCTGCATTACTCAGGTGGCGCAGGGCACTAGACGACCTCGAAGGTCAAACCCGCGTTTTGCCGAAGTCTCGCAAGGAGGGGTGCGCCCATGGCCGCTGCCGGTGTCCACACTCCGCCACGCCGTCTGGATATCATCGCTGGCAAGGCATACAGCAGATTCCGAGAGCATCTTGCTGGTGGAACCGTAGCCTGGATCCTGGTCGCCCGTGATGTGGGTGCGGAGCGTCTGGCCGTCCGGCAAATGCCCGATCTGCATCAGCTTGAAGAATCCGGTCTTCTGTAACTCAGGTGAAGGCCCTTCGCCAGGTTTTGGCAACACAAATTTCTGCAGGAAGTGCCGCGTAGGACCAAGGCTCATTCCCAGCACGAGACCTCCGAGGCCGAGAGTAAAAGTGGTTCCTTTGAGCCTGCCAGAGACACCGCGGCCGGTCATCATCGTTTCCCGGTAAGAGAAGTCCCGGCCGTAGGGGAAGCCGGCGATTGCATTGCTGCGGCGCACGACTCGCATATTGACGCCGCCCATGACAAACGGCGCGGTCCAGCACTGTGCGTCGTCGTCGAACAGTACCTGTCGCTGGTCGTACCCGTCGGGTCCTTCTCGCACATCTTCAGGATTAAGTGAGTAGGGGTCGGCGATAATCCGGGCGATCGATCGGTCTTGCTTCGCCTCTTCGATAATGTTGGCCATGCTTGCCAGCGTGCCGCCACTGAACGTCCCCTTTGTTGCTTTGACATACAGCGTGATGGAACGGCACGCGGTTCCGTATTCTTTTAATGCGTGGTCCTGCAGGAACCACACCCCGATATCAGACGGTATTGAGTCAAAGCCGCAACAGTGAACGATACGTGCCCCGGTCTGCGCCGCGCGCTCCTGGTGCGTATCGATCATCCTTCGAATCCACTGCACCTCGCCGGCGAGATCGCAATAGTCTGTGCCCGCGTCGACGCAGGCGGCAACCAGTTCAGAGCCGTACAACGCGTAGGGGCCCACCGTCGACAAGACGACCCTCGTTTGCCCGGCCAGTGATGCCAGCGCCCCGCGATCGGTGCTGTCCGCGACAATCAGGTTGAGGTCCCTGGCGCTGTTGCCAAGCGATTCCCTTACTGACTGGAGCTTCGCTTCACTACGGCCGGCGATGGCCCATTGCAGATCGCCACCGACCCCGTACTGGCGTGCGAGATAAGCTGCGACCAGCTGTCCCGTAAATCCGGTCGCGCCATAGACGATGACGTCGTATTTCCTGTCCTGTTTCGCTTCACTCACAGTTTCTTCTCCAATAGCGCGACTTTCTTCGAGCCGCCTTCCGTCTCCTGAGTCGCGACCTGCACAAATCCGTGCGTCTCGTGATAGCGCATAGATGACTCATTTGGCGGGCGGACATTGACCTCACAGGTCATGCAATCGACGTGGCCCCGCAGTCTCTCGGCAAAATCGTCGTAAAGTCGTGACGCAACCCCGAATCTACGCGCTGACTCGTCGACCGCAACGCGGTCCACATATCCGAAATCACGATAGTTATCGCAGAACCAGCGGTAGTTCTCGCTGCCGTAATCGAGGCCGGGCCTGAGACCGATGAGGAAGCCGGCAAACTTCTCATCCACGCGCGCAACCCGAAAATAGAATGCATTGGCTGCGAACCAACGCATCTGGTCGAGGTCAATACTGCTTACGTGCGGCACGGACGCTTCATTCAGTGCCAGTACGGTATCAAGCTCCGCTTCGATGATGTCAGATAGTTGCATTCGCCCAGTGTACCTTGATAATGTGAAGTCAAGACGGCATGCGGCTTCCGCAACCTACCAGACCGTCAGATTTAATCTTCACTCGTCTTCGAGAAGGAAATGATCCCGCGACCCAGGCGTTGCGGGGTTCACTGTGTGTGACAGAGTGCACCGAAATTTTGTGCGGCCTGCGTACACTTCGATCGATCTTTTTGAAGGACAGAACTGACATGAATCACCTTGCTCGAATTGCTACCTGTGTTGCCGCTGCCGGTGCGCTGCTGTTTGCCGCGAATGCTGATGCCGCGCGCAAGGCAAAGGACCTGCTGCAATACATCCCTGAAGATACGCCCTACGTAATGGCGTTCACGCGGCCACTGCCTGACGAGGTCATGGACAAGTTCGAACCGGCAATCGACAAGACGATGTCGGCCTATAAGCAGATCCTGCAGTATCACATGTCCGAGGAGCTGCTTGAGTTATCTACAAAAGAAGGTGGCGCAGAAGAAGCCGAGCAGCTGCAGGCTCTCATGGATGAGCTCCTTACTCTGATGAGCGTCAAGGGACTCCGCGATGCAGGTCTCGGCCGCGATGCGCTGTTCGCCGCTTACGGTGACGGCCTGTCACCGGTGTTTCGCATCGCACTGTCAAACAGCGCGCAATTTGATGCAGCAGTCGCGCGCATTGAAGCAAAAGCTTCTGAGCAATTGCCGACGGCCACATTGCAGGGGCAGGTGTATCGCTATGTTGATCTCGACGAGATGCGGGTCATCATTGCGACCATCAAAAACGATGCGGTGATAACGCTCGTACCCAAAGTCTTCGGTGACGAACGACTTGCGCGCACGCTGGGCCTGACCAAACCGCGCAACAGCCTGGCCAAGAGCAAAGCGTTTCGCGCTCTAAATAAGGAGTACGGCTTCACCGATCATTTCACCGGTTTCATCGACGTAGAACGTATTGCCGCCTCGTTGATCAGTGATCCGAGTGGCCAGAACGAGGAGCTCCTCGCGATGGCTAAACGTGACATGACCGAATTTTCCGAGCAGTGCAAGGCCGAGTACATGAGCCTCGCCGGCATCGCCCCACGGATCGTCATCGGTTACACGGCGGTCAATGCGCGCTACGTCGAGACCGGCATGGTCGTGGAGCTCAGGGATGATATTGCGTCGGGGCTCGCGACATTGCCCGCAGCAGTGCCCGGCCTGGGACCCGACCTTGGCGGGTTGTTTTCGTTCGGGATGAGCCTCGATCTCATGGCCATGCGCAGTTTCTACGAGGCGCGGCTGGACGCGATGGAAGCAGATCCGTTTGAATGTGCAACGCTTGCCGACCTCCAGGCCAGCACGGCGAAAGGCAGGGCGGCGTTGGCTCAGCCCGTGCCGCCGGTGGTCTACAGCTTTCGTGGTTTCCTCGCGAACGTGACGAACATTGAGGGCATGGACCTGGCGACAGAGACGCCCCCGTCGTCGATCGATGCCAGTATCCTGTTCGCCGTTGAGAACGCAGAAGCACTCCTGACCATGGCGGCCATGATGAGTCCGGAGATCGCCGCCCTGAACCTGCTGCCTGACGGCAAAGCAAAACTGCTGGATATGCCGCAGTTCTCTGAAATTGCTGATCAGGCTTTTGCCGCGCTATCGAA
Source organism: uncultured Gammaproteobacteria bacterium (assembly GCA_963722775.1). Lineage (GTDB taxonomy): Bacteria > Pseudomonadota > Gammaproteobacteria > Steroidobacterales > Woeseiaceae > UBA1847. The sequence continues at coordinate 66,657 of CAVROF010000020.1, read as the reverse complement.
CGTCGGGTTATCCGTATCGCTCGGTGATGGTGCCGAGGCAAACGCCGAGGCGATGTTGCAGGCAGACGTCGTCGAAGATAAGCCCTTCATGAGTGTGGCCCTCGATGCCAAACGCTACTACGAGTTCATGGGTCAGGCAGCGATGGAAGGAAGCGACTCCGAGGAGGGAGAGGAAGTGCCTCTTGCCCTGCGCGCAGCGATCCGCGACGCTGTGGTATCGTCTGGCGAAATGTACGAACGCATGGCGTTCAACGTGCACTTCACGGATCGTGGTATCGAGGTAAACAGCCGCATGACGCTGGTCGACTAGAGTCATCACCGAGTAAGTACTATGAAACAGCTCTCCCTTATCTTATGCCTGACCTTTGCAAGTCTCGTTGCTGTAGCGGGTGACAAAAATCTCGATACGGTCAGCAGTCTTAAGGTGGATCTCAACGCTGTTGTGGAGCTGGGTCATGTGCAGCCGGTTAACGGTGTCACCACCGCCGGCCAGCCGGATGAGGCCGGTTTTAAGGTGTTTGCAGACAATGGTTACGTCGCCGTCATCGATCTGCGTACAGCAGGTGAGGACCGCGGGCTGGAGGAGTCCGCGGTGGTTGAATCGCTGGGCATGGACTACATCAACCTGCCGATTGGACGTGATGGCATCACCTTTGCGAATGCCAAGGCGCTGCAATCGTTGATTAAAGGCTACGATCAACCCGTCCTCGTCCATTGCGCCAGCGCCAACCGGGTTGGTGCTTTATTCGCGTTGAGCGAGTATCTCGAATCGGAAGACGCCCAAGCGGCTCTTGAGGCGGGAAGGGCAGCAGGATTGACCGGCATGGAGCCGGTCGTCAGGAAAGTCCTGGGCGTCGACTAATCAACCGGTCTGGGTGAGGCAATGAAACACGAACTGATCCGTCTTCTATGTTTGGCGACCGTGGCGTTGTCGTCTGCCAGTCCCACGGTGGCGGACGATGTTCCGCCCATAGCCATTGCGATTCATGGCGGCGCCGGCACTATGAATCGCGCCGACCTGAGCGAAGAAAAAGAAGCGGCGATTAGGGAAACATTGAGCCGCGCACTACAGGCGGGCCACGCCCGTCTTGAAGCTGGGGACTCGGCCGTGGACGCTGTGGAGGCGGCGATTGTCGTTCTTGAAGACTCGCCACTTTTCAATGCCGGGCACGGTGCTGTTTTCAACAGCCAGGGTGGTCATGAGTTGGATGCGGCCATTATGGACGGGAGCTCCAGAAATGCTGGAGCGATAACAGGTGTCCGACATGTCAGGAACCCGATACTGCTTGCGCGGCGGGTTATGACGAACTCCCCTCATGTAATGCTTGCTGGCGCCGGGGCCGAGGAGTTTGCCATTGCCGAGCAATTTGAGCTCGTCGATGAAGATTATTTTTCAACGGACTTTCGTCGACAGCAGCTCGAGCGCGCCCGGGCTGAACAAACCTCGCTGAACGAGCTGCCACCGCCAGAGTTTCGGTTCGGTACGGTAGGTGCCGTTGCACTGGACAGAAACGGAGACATCGCGGCGGGAACGTCGACCGGTGGCATGACGAACAAGCGCTTCGGTCGGATTGGCGATGTTCCCGTCATTGGTGCGGGCACTTACGCAGACAACGAAACCTGTGCCGTATCGGCGACCGGTCACGGTGAGTATTTTATTCGCGCTGTGGTTGCTCATGACATAGCGGCGCTGATTCGATACACAGAGAGCTCACTGCAAAAGGCCGTTGACCACGTGGTCCACGGGACGCTCGTAGAGATGGGTGGCACGGGCGGCGTTATCAGCATCAATCGTCAGGGTGATATCGCAATGGAACACAATACGCCCGGGATGTATCGAGGCTCGATTGATACGTCCGGCAATCTGACGACCGCCATTTACAAAGACGAGTAGGGCGGCGTATCAGGGCGAAAAAAGGCCACCCGAAGGTGGCCTTTGTTGTTGCGACAGGTGGTGACTGTCACCTTGTGCTTTTTAGTCAGAGTCGCCGCTGATGCGTGCGAAGCTGTGACACTTGCTGCATGAGTTCGGCATGATGTCGTAGTCGTATCCCATGCTCGGATCTTCGTTGCGAAGAACTGCACTCTGGCCCGGCCAGACGATATCGAAGACGTGCGAGGCGATGTTGCCTTCGGCTACGGCTGAAAGACCGTACGCGTCCAGCGCCAGGTGATATTGGGGGTCATCGTCGAGATCGAAGAGCTTGCCGATCTTGGCCATGTGACACGAATTGCAGCTGCCAGCCGGCATCTCGGCGTCCGTCGGCGTGTACAACGCTCCTCCCATGCCTGCCTTCTCCTGCATATGCTCAGCTACCGCCCGCGCTACGCGGTCGCGCGTCAGCGCGACGTCGGCCAGTTCCGGGGCGAAGGGCAGACCGGCACGTGTGACATCGCGCTCGGCGAACGCTTGCAGAGTTGCAACGTCCTCGACGCTGATCTCGTCAAACGAGCCATGTGTCGCATGGCACGCCAAACAGAGCGTATTGTCGGCATAACCGAGGTGCGGCATGTCGAAATCATCGGCGACATGACTGGCCGGCCCGCCACGCAGCCCGTGAACGTCGTGGCACGACGCGCAGGTGAGCTTCTCGTAAGGATTGTCGGCATGCGCGGAACGCAGGAGTTCCGGCAGCTCCTGTGCGTGCGCTCTACCATGCATCTGGTCCGGCCAGGTATGGAACGGACCTTCCTGCCAGTTGTTGCTCGTTGTCGGCATGTTGTAGTTGGTGTAGAAGGTCTCGAGATCGTAGAGGCCCGGCACGAAGAAGCCATTGCCCAGATCGTTGAGATGATTGCTGTCGTGCGCCGGCTTGAAGACGCCGGCCGGCGCGATACTCTTGCCGGCATGGCTGGCGTGGCACTGGCCGCATAGCTCGTTACTGGCACGAGCGGTCAGGTTCTGCGGTGTAATGATATCCGTCACAGCGCGGCTCGCCACGTGTTCCGAGCCGGGCCCGTGGCAGCGTTCGCAGGTCATGTTCAAGTCGACATAGTCGAACGCCGTAACTACCGCTCTGTAAGTGTGATCGCCATCGACGAAGTCCTCGTAGGCAATCTCGAGGCCGGTTGCGTGACAGCCGGCGCAATTGCGCGACAGGGTATTGGTCGGTACTGCCCAGTGTGTGGGTCCTTTCTGCCAGAATTTCGGCGTGCCGAAGTCCGCCGGGGACAGTGCCAACGAACCGGTCGGTGTCCCGTCCTGCATAACGTATACGGGCAGGAAGTTGATATAGTCCTGCTTCGCCTTATCCACGGGCACGCCGTTGTCCGTCATCCACTGGCTGACAACCGGTACGTCCTGCACTCTCGCCAGGAAGCGCTGTTTGCCTTCGTCGAATTTCGGATGCTGGTCTGGTAGCGTATGGTCTGGATCGAGGTAGCCCTCTCCCCAGTTGCCTTCACCACCGATGGTGCCGGCGACCGGGATGATGACGTAGTCGACGACGCCGTCGTCATTGAAGTCGCCGTCATCGAGATCGGCGCAATCGAGTTGGGCGGCGGTGTAGGTGCCTTCCGGGTAGAATTTGAAGATGTACTCCGTGCCTGAGGCGGTGTCCTGGGTACAGAGCGCCAGGTTGACCAGGCCTTCGCCGTCGAGCGGGTCTTGAACCATGAGGAGTTCCCCTGCCGGGTTGAGCGGCAGTACTGTCTCGCCGGGGACCGGCCACAGATCGGGGTAGATCATATGGCTGGTGCCTTCGGTGACAAAGCGCGCATGTGCCGCGCCATTGAGACCGTCGACGATGTCAGAATGCAGCATGCTGTGGCATGTTGTGCAGACGTTGCCACCGATCCATTCGGCGCTGTCGCTCGGGCGCCCCGAAAGGGCGATGTTGCCGACATCGGCAGTGTTGCCGGCGGTGACATAGGTTGAGTTGCGCGTACCGCCAGGCAGAAGCAGAACCGATGCTGGATCGACTGTAAGGAACGCAAAACCGGTGTCGACATTTTCGACCAGGAAGCTGCCGTCCGCCGCTGACAGCGCGGTGCTGGTTTGACCTTCCACCGCAACCAATGCATCGGCTACCGGGTCGCCGGCCGCGTTAAGTATCACACCGCTGATCGACCCGGTGGAGGCTGCCCCCGTAGTCAGGACGATGCCGACCTGGGTGACCGTGCCGGCAGCGACCGTCACTACTATCTCAACGGTTCCGTATCCGATTGCGCTGGCTGTCAGCGAGCCGGCACCGATAGGGACATCGACCAGGACAAAGTCGCCTTGTGCATCGGTGGTGACTGTGAGGGTCGTCAATGTGGTTGTCAGGGTAGCGCCCACAATGGCGCTGCCGGTCTCATCTTCGACCGATCCCTGGATCGTGCCTGTGGAGATGGCGTCCTGGCCATTGGCTCCAGCTGCACCGGCAGGTCCAGTGTCTCCGGTACAGCCGCCGTGCAGAAGGAGCGTAAATACAAGCGTAAGCACATAGATAAGAGGGGATCGACAGTGCATTCTCATGGTGAGCCTCATTGGTTTGAGTCGTTGTTGTCACTCGCCCCGAGCTTGCGCCCGGGGTGAACGCGTGAGGTAATCGAGAGAGATTATTGAGCCGCCATACTGCGCTGGCAAATGATTTATACGGATAGCCCTATGTGTAATACGGATATAATATTTGTCGAATAATGGAGACTCGCTACTACGAAACACTCATCGCGATCGTGGAGCATGGAAGCTTCTCGCGAGCGGCCGCCGCCCAACACATCACACAGTCCACAGCGTCTCGCCGGATCGGAGTTCTGGAGGAATACTGTGGCCGCACACTACTGAATCGGGACGGCCCAACTGTCGTGCCGACCGAGTCCGGTCGGCTGGTCATCAAGTGGGCCCGACGCATCCTCAGCGCCGAACAGGACCTGCGCGCCAAAGTCGCAAAGCTCGGTAGTGCGCCGCATGTAACCCTCGGTTGCACAGCGCTGTTCGCGACGACGTACTTGAGTAATCTGCTGCCGCACGTCTCGCGCTTCGATCTGGCCAGCCACGTCACGGTCTCGACGGGCGTCACCAGTGAATTGCTCGATGGCGTGGAGCACGGGGAGTATGACGTCGCCTTCGTTGAGCACTGCGGCCACCCCGGCATAGCCGCATTGGAAAGCAGTGAGCTCGGCGAGGACGAAGTGGTCTTCGTCTCGAGCGGCACCGGCCTTGCGCCGGGCGTTGTCGATCTTGCAGAGCTTCTGCCGTACACAATCCTTACGGGCCAGCCGGAGTGCTGCACCCATATCTTGCTGGAATCCAATCTGCGCCGGTCCGGCTGCAGCGTTGAAGACTTCGCCGGCGCTACCGAGGTCGAAGACATTTCTGCTCTGCGACGCATGTTGTGCGATGCCGGTCGCCTGGCATTTGTGTCGAGTGATATGGTCGCAGTCGAGCTGGCGGCTGGCCAACTCCAGGCGCATACCGTGAGTGGATGGCAACACCGGCGCAGCCGGGCGGTGGTGGCTAGGGACGCGGAGACACTCGCTACCTGGCGCTCGGTGTTCGTCGACGCGGTTGCCTAGGAGTGTAACTGGCATAGAAGCCGCGTCCTCGGTGGTTATACGGGTGCGTTCTGCACCGTCTGCACAAATGAAAAAGGCCTGCCCGAAGGGCAGGCCGTTTTCATTTGGTGGAGGTGGCGAGAATGGATGCGCTGTCTTCGACAGCTCACCGCTTCGCGGCGCCCTGCGGGCGTCCAAAACGGGCTGCGCCGCGTTTTGTGAACTCGCTACGCGCCTTCGACCCGCACCGTCTGCACAAATGAAAAGGGGCTGCCCAAAAGGGCAACCCCATTTCATGTTGGTGGAGGTGGCGAGAATCGAACTCGCGTCCGCAAGTCCTCTGCCACGAGGTCTACATGCTTATTCCGTCATTAATCTCACTGCAGGCTACCCGACGGGCAGGGAAAACTCACAGCCAGTTCAGTAAGGTTTTAACGGTTCGAGCCCTGAACATGCCCTTGCCGCGGTCCTGTGTCGGTGACTCCAGCGATCCGAACGCACAGGCACGATCCGGGCTGAAGGCATTTACTGGTTTTTAAGCAGCTAGTGCGTAGTTGTCGTCGTTGGCAACTATAAGTTTTACAGTTGGATTTACGAGGTACTCTGTCCCTCGGCATGCACTCGGAGTTTCGCGACCCACGTCGAAGCCATGTCACCCCCGTGTGCCATGTAGTGTAGGGCCTGTTTGCACAAAAACAATGCGATAGCGTCAAATTTTCCAGGAAATATCGGAATAAAGTACTTTAAGTATCGTCTATAACTATTTGATTATAAACTAATGCTTAAGAATGCGTTCCTTTTGGCGTTGCCAGTCGCGGTCTTTCTTGTCGGTCCGTTTGTCGTGTTGTTTCTTGCCCTTGGCGAGACCAATGTTCAGCTTTGCGCGGCCCTTGAACCAGTGCAGGTCCAGCGGCACGAGGGCATAGCCCTTGCGTTCCACGGCGCCCGTCAGCCGGTCCAGTTCGTAGCGGTGCAGGAGCAGCTTGCGGGCACGGGTGGGCTCCGCCTTGACATGGGAGGACGTTGTTTTGAGCGGTGAGAAATGGGCTCCAACGAGCCACGCCTCCCCGTTCCTGAGATTCACATAGCCCTCAGTCAGCTGGGCATTGCCCGCGCGCAGGCTCTTCACCTCCCACCCCTCGAGTTCCAAACCGGCCTCGAAACGGTCTTCGATGAAATAGTCGTGGCGTGCACGCCGATTGACGGCAATGACGTCGCCCGCTGGTTTTTTTGTTTTCTTGTTGCCCATACCTGTCTGGCTGAAGCCCCTGTTTGCGAGCGGATTATACGGGCAAAGCGTTGTATGGCACGGGGATTTGTATAAGAATCGCCGGAATCTTCGGGGAATAGAGATCCAGCATGCTCAGCAACCAGGCCGGCGACGGCAAACGAAGCTCTCTGCACGGCAACTGGTCCTCCCGGATGGCGTTTATTCTCGCCGTCACGGGTTCCGCCGTCGGTCTTGGCAATATCTGGAAGTTCCCCTACATCGCCGGACAAAACGGTGGTGGCGCATTTGTTCTTGTGTATCTCGCCTGTGTCGTGCTGATCGGCATGCCCGTCATGATGTCGGAAATACTCATCGGACGGCGCGGACGGCGCAATCCTGTGCGGACCATGCAGATACTCGGCGAGGAAGAGGGTGGCACTCGCAAATGGGGTTGGGTTGGTGGCATGGGCGTCATTGCCGGCATCCTGATTCTCTCGTATTACAGCGTTATCGCGGGCTGGACCCTGGCCTACATCGTTAAGAGCGTGAGTGGCGTCTTTGTCGGCGCATCGGCGGAAGCGGTGGGCGCCGAGTTCGATACGTATGTGGGCGACTGGCGCAAGATAGGCCTGACGCACACTATTTTCATGGCCCTGGCGGTCTTCGTCGTTGCCCGTGGCGTCGAGCGAGGCCTGGAACAGGCTGTCCGGTTCATGGTCCCGGCGCTCCTGGTCCTGATGCTCGTCCTGCTGGTTTACTCGATCAATTCGGGCTATTTCGGCCAGGGCGTGGCGTTCATGTTCACGCCGGACTTCGAAAAGCTGACCCGTGACAGTGTGCTGGCGGCCCTCGGACAGGCTTTCTTCACATTGAGTATTGGTATGGGTGCCATCATGGCTTACGGTGCCTACCTCCCCGAGGAAACCTCGATCACAGGCGCTTCAGCTGCCGTTGTAGTCGCTGATACGGCGATAGCCATACTGGCCGGTCTCGCGATCTTCCCGCTGGTGTTCGCGAACGGACTCACCCCGGCCGATGGCCCGGGCCTGGTATTCAACACCCTGCCGCTGGCGTTCGGCCAGATGCAGGGCGGCGTATTTCTCTCAACGATCTTTTTTGTGCTTCTGTCATTTGCCGCGTGGACCTCGGCCATCGGCCTCATGGAACCGGCCGTAGCCTGGATCGTTGAGCGCTTCAGCAAGACCCGGGCCCAGGCGACGGTCATGGTCGGTTTGCTGATCTGGTTCCTCGGATTCGGCACGGTTCTGTCGTTCAACGTACTGTCCGACACAACGTTCCTCGCAGGCACGGTATTCGAGAACGTGGACTACCTGACCAGTAACATCATGCTGCCACTCGGTGGCCTGCTGATCGTTTGGTTCGCAGGCTGGGTCATGTGCCGTAACTCCACATCCGACGAGCTTGGGAACACGGGCACGACGTTCAAGGTATGGCGTTTTGCGGCGCGTTTCCTGGCGCCTGTTGGCATCCTGTTCGTGCTGCTCAATGCAGTCGGCCTGCTGAACTAGCGCGAGCGACAGCGAGGCACAGCCGGCGGGGCATATGCGAAAAGTCAGCCGCAGCGCACTGGTACCGTACTCAGCGATGCAGATGTACGAACTCGTCAAGGATGTTGAGTCGTATCCTTCCTTCTTGCCTTGGTGCAATGAGGCCGAGGTCCATATTCGAGGCGAGGATTTCATAGAAGCTTCGCTGGGACTGCACCGGGGCCGCATCAGCAAGAGATTCAGGACGCGGAACGTGTTCAGGGAAGGAGAGTCACTCGGTATTGCGCTGGTTGGTGGCCCGTTTCGCCATATGGCGGGCGGGTGGACGTTCCATCAGCTCGGCGTTACCGGCAGCAAGGTGGCGCTGGATCTGGAGTTCGAGTTTGAGAGCAGGGCTACCGACATAATTTTGGGGCGTTTTTTCGAGAATACCTGCAACGCGCTGGTTGACTCATTCACCCAGCGGGCGGCAGAGATCTATGCGAGTTGAGGTTGTCTTCGCGCTGCCCGAACGCCAGGTGTTGCTGACGGTCGAACTGAGCGACGGCGCGACGGTAGCAGACGCGCTTGAGGCAAGCCGTATCGCACGGCAATTCCCCGACGAAAACCTGGATGCGCTTCAGGCCGGTCTGTGGGGTCAGCCGGTCGACCGGGATCGGCCGGTAAAGGACGGTGATCGAGTTGAGTTATTCCGCCCGTTGGAAATGGATCCGCGAGAAGCGCGACGCCTAAAGGCGGGGGTTTAGTTCCTGATCCTTGCGGATTTCGCTGACGACGTCATCCTTGAAGAACACGGATACCCAGCGCTTGAACGAGGCATCTTCACGGCGCAGTTTCAGGTAGTAGATATAGTCCCACCGCTGCTTGTTGAACGGGTCGTCGATCATCGGAGTACCGAGTAGAAACCGAACCTGATTCTTGGTCATGCCCACTTCAATCTGTGCCAGGTCCTCTTCTTTTATGAGATTTCCCTGCGACATCGACGCGCGGTAGACACAGCCGCTGCTGATCGCCAGCGCGAATGTCAGGAAAAGAAGAACGATCCAGTTGCGGTTAGTCATAGTGTCCGGCTGCCACCTGCGTCATAATAGGCGCGCATCATACCTTGAAAGAGTTTGTTCATGCAGCAACGAAAAGAACTTCGCAAAGCCGGGCTGAAGATCACGCTCCCGCGCCTGAAGATCCTCGAAATCCTCGAGGGGACGCGGTCTCGTCACATGAGCGCTGAGGATATCTACAAGAAGCTGCTGAAGGCGGGTGAGGATATTGGCCTCGCCACGGTATACCGCGTTTTGACGCAGTTCGAGGCCGCTGGTCTTGTTACGCGGCACAATTTCGAGGGTGGTCACTCGGTCTTCGAACTTGACGATGGCGATCACCACGACCATATGGTCTGTGTAGAAACCGGAGACGTGGTCGAATTTGTGAGCGAAGAAATCGAGCGACTGCAGCACGAGATAGCCGAGAAATACGGCTACGAACTGATCGATCACAGCCTTGTGCTGTACGTTAAGAACAAGGACAGCGGGGACGACAGCTAAGTCCTAGGCGCGTTTCCTGCGAGCCCCGGCCAACATTTCGGCAGCGTGGTCCAGTGTCTTGCGCGTGATCTCCACGCCGCCCAGCATCCGGGCGAGTTCCTCAATTCGTTCGTCCTTGCCGAGTCCGTGCACCCGCGTTCGCGTGGACTTGCCATCCGTGACCTTGCTGATACGAAAGTGCTGGTCCGCAAGGCTTGCGACCTGTGGCAGGTGGGTTACGCACAAAACCTGCCGTTTGGCGCCGAGTTCCTGCAATCTGCGACCGACCATCTCGGCCACGCCGCCGCCGACGCCACTGTCGACCTCATCGAACACCATGGTGGGAATGGCACTGCCGTCGCTCGCGATGACCTGGATCGACAGGCTCATACGTGACAATTCACCGCCCGATGCGATCTTTGCCAGTGATTGAGGTGCCTGGCCCGGGTTGGCGCTGATCAGAAACTCGATGTTGTCGATACCCCAGCGTTTCGCGGCGTCATCTGCCAGCGTTGTCACGGCTACTTTGAAAACGCCACCGGGCATACCGAGACCGTGCATCGCGTCGGTGACAGCGGCTTCGAACCCCGCGGCCGCTTTGCGTCGGCCTTTGGATAAGGCCCCGGCCCGTTTCAGGAATTCGGTCCTGGCGGCGGCGGCTTGCTCTTCAAGTTCCCGTCCGCGCTCTTCCGCATGGCTGAGATCGTCATGCTCCGATCGCAGCCTTTCTGATAACTCCGTAAGCTCATCAGCCTTCACCCGGTGTTTCCGGGCAATCGTCTGGATGGCGTCGAGACGTTCCTCGACCCAGTCACGGCGTGCCGGATCCATATCGAGCGCCTCGCCGTAGCGACGCAGGGTGTCTGCCGCCTCGGCCACCTGGATACTGGCGCTCGTTAGCATTTCGAGTACAGGTTCCAGCGCCGCATCGATCTCCGCCAGCGGTTCGATGGCACGCAGCGCGTCCGCAACAAGGCTATTCGCATTACCCGCGTCATTGTCGAACAGTCCTTCCAACGCGGAGCTGGCGGCTTCGGCGAGCCGACCGCTGTTTTGCAGCTTCTGCCGTTCGTTGTTGAGCTGAGCGATTTCATCGCTTGCGAGTGCCAGCGAGTCGAGCTCCTGCAGCTGAAACGTGAGCAGGTCGAGCCGTGAGGCACGATCGGCCTCCGCGTTGGCCAGTTCTTCAAACCGCTCTGCCAGCGATTTCCACTCGATGAATTGCGTTGCGGCTTCGGCGCGCTGTTCGAGCAGCCCGCCAAAATGATCGAGCAGGTCGCGCTGGATCTCGCGCCGCCCAGCGACTGATGAAAGTGCTGACCGTGAATATCGAGCAACAGCTCGCCAATTGCCTTGAGTTGTGACAGGGGTACGGAGTTGCCGTTAATGAAGGCTCGCGAACGGCCGTCTGCGTTGATCACGCGTCGCAGCAGGCAATCGCCGTCAAGATCGAGCGCCTGCTCTTCCAGCCATGCAGCCACCGCGGGCAGGGAGGACACATCGAACTCAGCGGCAAACTCCGCTCGTTTGGCACCATCCCGGACCAGCTGTGCGTTACCGCGTTCGCCGAGGACCAGTCCAAGTGCATCGACAAGAATCGACTTGCCTGCGCCGGTTTCGCCGGTCAGCACGGTCATGCCAGGCTCGAACTCGATATCGATCCGGTCAACGATCGCGAAATCGCGTACCTGCAGGTTCATTATCATGTCAGGGGCCTGTTCATACTATGGCGTCTGGCTACCGCGCTTGCGGCTGTCGCGTCCCCAGAAGAGCTTGGAGCGCAGTATGCCGTAGAAATCATGGCCGGGCGGGTGCAGCAGCGTGGCACGCTGGCTGGCGGCCGCGACCCTTAATGTGTCTCCCGGGCCCAACGTCCCGATATGACCGCCATCGACGGTAATTTCGGCACGTGAATCATCGCGCTCGAGCAGCACAATTTCGATCTCCTGGCTTGCCGGGATGACAATAGGGCGGTCGGTCAGCGTGTGCGGACAGATCGGAACAAGTGCCACGGCGTCGAGCTGGGGCTCGATGATCGGACCACCGCAACTCAGCGCATAGGCCGTCGAGCCCGTCGGTGTTGCGCAAATCAGTCCATCGCCGGAGTGAGTATTGACGTATTGGCCCGCCACGCTGGTCGAGAAATCGACCATGCCGCCACTCCCGCGACGCTGCACGACCACATCGTTGAGTCCGTATTCGACAACTTCATCACCCGCCGCTGTCCTCAGGCGAGCCTTGAGCAACAGGCGCGTATCCTTGACGTATTTTCCGGCCAGAACCTGTTCGACGCTGGCAATCATTTCGTCCGGTGTAATGTCCGCGAGAAAGCCCAGCCGGCCGCGGTTAACGCCGAGGATCGGCGTCCCTCTTATCCTCGCAAGGCGGCTTGCGTAGAGCATGGTGCCATCGCCGCCGATCGCGATGACGAGATCGGCGTCGTCGCAAAGCTGCTCTTCGGCAACCCGTGTGACGGGAAGGTCGAGCGTCAGCGCCTCAGCGGCAGCCACTTTGATCCCGGCTTTAGTCAAATAAGTGGCCAGTTCCCGCATGGGTTCTGCAACGCGCGCATCGGTCTGTCTGCCCACCAGGGCAATGTTCCGGAATTCAGTGTCCATACCTTGATTGTTGCAGACCCTTGACCGACCGCCAACCCGTTGCTAGCGTTTCTGGCGAATGTCAGCAGATGCTTCCAGGACTTTACCCAACGATCGCGGCCAACACTTGTTGCGCGTGCTGATCCAGCGGTATATCCGCGACGGGCAGCCGGTCGGCTCGCGCACCCTGTCCAAGGACTCGGGGCTGGATCTCAGCCCGGCGACAATTCGCAACGTGATGTCCGATCTCGAGGACAAGGGCCTTGTGTCAGCACCCCACACCTCGGCGGGCCGGGTACCAACACCGCAGGGCTACAGGATGTTCGTCGACACACTGGTTCGTTACAGGCAGCCGGGCGATAGTGATATACAACGCATTCGCAAGCAGTTGGGAGGCGAGTACGAAACACAGGGGGCTCTCGTCAGCACCGTTTCCAGCATGTTGTCCGAGTTCACCAGCATGGCGGGTGTCGTGACAGTGCCGCGTGCGCCCAAAATTGCGTTGCGCCAGATCGAGTTCCTGCCGTTGTCAGAAAAGCGCATCCTGGTGATCCTGGTGATCAACGACACCGAGGTGCAGAACCGAATCCTGCACACCGATCGCGATTACACGGCGAGCGAGCTGCAGCAGGCGCAGAACTTCATTAATGAGCATTACGCGGGCACAGATCTGCACACGGTGCGCGAGAAGCTGCTCGAAGGACCTGGACAAGACCCGCGATTCGATGAACCAGGCAATGCACGACATCATCTCTGTGGCGCATGCAGCGATGGATAAAGCAGAACACCCCGACGACGAGTTTGTGCTGGCGGGTGAGACCAACCTGATGAGCTTCGCAGAGCTGTCCGATGTGGATACGCTGCGACGCCTGTTCGAAGCGTTTTCGCGCAAACGCCTGATACTCGATCTGCTGGACCGCAGTATTAACGCGGACGGCGTGCGTATTTTCATCGGCGAGGAATCAGGCTACGGCATCCTTGACGACTGCAGTGTTGTCACCGCGCCATACCGGGTCGACGACGACACGATCGGCGTTCTGGGCGTCATCGGGCCGACGCGCATGGCCTATGACCGTGTTGTCCCGATCGTGGATATTACGGCGCGACTGCTCGAGTCGGCGCTCGGCCACGGGCACCCAAGGTAGCCAAAAAAATCCCGCGCATGGCTTGATATTTCCGCGCTGGTCCCCAAACTGCGCACATCTGATTTTGACGTCTACAGACGAAAGCCGCCGAGAATGCGGCCAACTCATTGATTTGGAGTACTAAATGAACACGGATCGCCCGGAAGAGGTCGTCGGAGAGGCGACCGATGACGCGCAAACCGAGGTCTCGGAGCCTGAGCCTGAAGGCGCCGAGGCAGACATCGATCCCGAAACAGCGCTCGCTGAAGTACAGGCGAAGGCGGATGAGAACTGGGAACGATACCTGCGAGCTTTGGCCGAGGTCGAGAATATTCGCAAGCGTGCGGGCAGGGATGTCGAGAACGCCCATAAGTTTGCGCTGGAGCGCTTTGGCAAGGAACTCCTTGGCGTCAAGGACACGCTTGAGATGGGGCTGGCGGTCGAAGGCGCCAGTGCCGAAAGCCTGCTTGAGGGCAGCAATGCGACGCTGAAGCTACTGGCCAGCACGCTGGAGCGATTCGGCATCGTTGAGGTGGATCCAGCGGGAGAGCCGTTCGACCCGGAGTTCCACGAAGCGATCAGCATGCAGCCGTCAACCGCGGTCGAGCCCGGCTCGGTTGTCACCGTCGTGCAGAAGGGATACACGCTCAACGGACGCCTGTTAAGGCCTGCGATGGTGATCGTAGCCGCCGAATAGGCATCTGAATGATTTCGTTCAGCAAAAACAAGAGCCAAAACGCTTGAAAGGCCGGAACACGGCCCCACCTAACAGCCAGTTTTAGGATATTCCAACAGATTTTGGAGCAGAGAATCATGGGTAAAGTTATCGGTATCGACCTTGGTACCACCAACTCCTGCGTAGCAGTGATGGAAGGCGATACGCCCAAGGTCATTGAGAACAGCGAAGGCGATCGCACGACGCCCTCGATCGTTGCGTTCACGAAAGACGACCAGGTGCTCGTTGGCCAGTCAGCCAAGCGCCAGGCCGTGACGAATCCGATCCAATACGTTGTATGCCATCAAGCGCCTGATCGGTCGCCGTTTCGAAGACGACGTGGTGCAGCGCGACATCAAGATGGTTCCCTACACGATTGTCAAGGCGGACAACGGTGACGCCTGGGTTGAGGCGCAGGGCAAGAAGATGGCGCCGCCCGAGATCTCCGCGCGCGTCCTCATGAAAATGAAGAAGACGGCCGAGGACTACCTCGGTGAAGAGGTCAAGGAAGCCGTGGTCACGGTGCCTGCCTACTTCAATGATTCGCAGCGCCAGGCGACCAAAGACGCCGGCAAGATTGCGGGGCTGGACGTCAAACGCATCATCAACGAGCCAACTGCTGCAGCCCTTGCGTACGGCATGGACAAGAAGCGTGGCGATGCCAAGATCGCGGTTTTCGACCTCGGTGGCGGTACCTTCGATGTCTCGATCATCGAGATCGCCGTGGTTGATAGCGAGCACCAGTTCGAAGTACTGGCCACGAACGGCGATACGTTCCTCGGCGGTGAAGATTTCGACATGCGCGTTATCGAATACCTGACGTCTGAGTTCCAGCGCGAGAGCGGTGTGGACATCACATCGGACCCACTGGCCATGCAGCGTGTTAAAGAGGCGGCTGAGAAGGCGAAGATCGAGCTCAGCTCGCAGCAGCAGACCGAAGTAAACCTGCCGTATGTTACGGCCGATGCTTCAGGTCCCAAGCATCTCAACATCAAACTGACACGAGCCAAGCTCGAGTCGCTGGTTGAGGAGCTGGTCACACGTACGATCGGGCCGTGCCAGGTGGCGCTCAAGGATGCCGGTCTCAAGGTCAATGAGATCGACGATGTCATCCTCGTGGGTGGCCAGACACGTATGCCGAAGGTCTTTGAAGAAGTGCAGAACTTCTTTGGCAAGGAGCCGCGCCGCGACGTGAATCCTGACGAGGCCGTTGCATTGGGTGCTGCCATCCAGGGCGGTGTACTCGCCGGTGACGTCAAGGACGTGCTCCTGCTCGACGTTACGCCGCTGTCGCTCGGCATCGAGACGCTCGGCGGTGTCATGACCAAGTTGATTGAAAAGAACACGACGATTCCGGCCAACGCTGAGCAGGTGTTCTCAACGGCTGACGACAACCAGACGGCTGTAACGATTCACGTGTTGCAGGGTGAGCGCGAACGCTCTTTGGATAACAAGTCGCTGGGTCGCTTTGACCTGACCGATATTCCGCCGTCGCCGCGTGGCCTGCCGCAAATCGAGGTCACGTTCGACATTGATGCGAACGGCATTCTGAACGTGTCGGCAAAAGACAAGGCCACAGGCAAGAGCCAGAACATTGTGATCAAGGCTTCGAGCGGCCTGTCTGACGACGAGATCGACAAGATGGTCTCCGATGCCGAGAGTCATGCCGAGGAAGATCGCAAGTTCCGTGAGCTCGTCGATGTGCGTAACCAGGCAGACAGCTTGATTCACGCGGCTGAAAAGACGCTGAAGGAGATGGGCGAGAAGGCAACGTCCGAAGAGCGCCTCGCAATCGAGAATGCTATTGCGGACCTCAAGACCGCACTCGAAGGCGACGACAAGGAGCACATCGAGAAGAAGACGGCGGCATTGGGCGAAGCGTCCGGCAACCTGGCGCAGAAGCTGTATGCAGAGCAGGGGGCGCAGGGCGCTGAGGGCGAACCGGGCAGTGCCAAAGCTGACGACGATGTTGTCGATGCCGAGTTTGAAGAAGTCGAAAAAGACGATAAGCCCAAGTCCTAGTAAGCTGGGCTTAATTCAAAGGTAAAGCGCGGGCGCTCTTCGGGGCGCCCGACGTACAGAGAAATATGGCAAAACGCGATTACTACGAAATCCTGGGTATCTCGAAATCAGCCTCAGCTGTTGAGATCAAGAAGGCGTATCGTCGTCTTGCCATGAAGCATCATCCGGACCGCAACAAGGATGATTCCAAGGCATCCGAGGAGAGGTTCAAGGAAGCCAAGGAAGCCTACGAGGTCCTGAAGGATTCGGAAAAGCGCGCGGCCTATGACCAGTTCGGTCACGATGCGCTTCGTGGTGGCCGGGGTGGCGCCGGCGGTTTCGGAGCCGAAGGCTTCGGCGATATCTTTGGCGATGTCTTCGGCGACATCTTTGGCGGTGGCCGTCGTGGCGGCGGTGGTCCACAGGTATTTCGCGGTGCGGACCTGGGGTATGAGCTGCAGCTCGATCTCGAGACTGCCGTTACCGGCGACAGCGTCACCATCGACGTTCCCACGCAGGTGTCGTGTGACACCTGCAGTGGCAGCGGTGCCCGCAAGGGCAGCGATCCGGTCAAGTGCACGACCTGCGGCGGCGTCGGCCAGGTTCGCATGCAGCAGGGGTTCTTTTCCATTCAACAGTCGTGCCCGGCCTGCAAAGGTGCCGGCACGACGATTTCTGATCCGTGTGACGACTGTCATGGGCGTGGTCGCGTGCGCAAGACACGCACGCTGTCTGTGAAGGTCCCGGCGGGTGTGGACGATGGCGACAGGATTCGCCTGTCCGGCGAGGGTGAGGCAGGGCGCAACGGCGGACCGTCCGGCGATCTTTACGTGGAAATTCGCGTCAGGCCACACAAGATTTTTGAGCGCGAGGGCGCGAATCTCGCCTGCGAGGTCCCGGTCAGTATTGCGACCGCGACACTGGGTGGCGAAGTGGAGTTGCCCACGCTGGACGGCAATGTGTCGTTGAAAGTACCGTCTGGTACCCAGTCTGGAAAGGTATTTCGGCTGCGCGGCAAGGGTGTCACGACGGTTCGCGATCCGCGGCAGGGCGATTTGTTTGCCACGGTGGCGGTCGAGACCCCGGTTAACCTGACCCGAGAGCAAAAAGAGCTGCTTGAGAAATTTGACCGGTCGATTCGCGAGGGCGGCGAGCAGCACAGCCCGCGGGCCGGTGGCTGGCTCGACACCGTCAAACGCTTCTTCGAGCGCATCAGCCAGTGATTCAGGATCACTCCGTGATTCGCGTCGCCATCGCCGGCGCGGGACGTATGGGGCAGGCCATCGCGGCCGGTCTCGAGAAACAGGATGATATGGAACTGGTTGGCCTGTGGGGCCGTGGGAATGATCTCGCGTCGCTGGTAGAGGCTGCCGATGTGGTCATTGATTTCAGCCTTCCCGATGGCACCGAACAGGTACTGGCTGCGGTGGAACGGCTCGGCAAGCCGCTGGTGTGCGGCGTCAGTGGCCTGAGCGACGCGCAAATGGCTGCACTCGACCACGCGGCCGCTTCAGTTGCCGTCGTCTATGACCGCAACATGAGCCTTGGGGTTGCTGTGCTTGAGCATTCAGTTCGTGAGGCCGCCAGGTCGCTGGGGGCGGACTTCACGGTCGAAATTACCGAGGTCCACCACGTTCACAAGAAAGACGCACCCTCCGGTACGGCGCTCAAGCTGGGGGAGGCTGTGGCCCAGGCGCGTGGCGAGCAAGGTACAGGATCGGTGACATTCCAGAGCGAACGGCGGGGTGAGGTACCAGGCGACCACGATGTCGTCATGCGTTCGCCGACCGAGACCCTGACCTTTGCCCACAGCGTCACCACGCGACAGGTTTTCGCTGACGGCGCTATCCGAGCGGCCCGTTGGGTCGTCGGCAAGCCCGCCGGGCGCTTCCAGATGCGCGATGTTTTGTTCGATAACTGAATTTAATTCCACCTCAGGGACAAAAAACGCCTCTCGAAGTATGGCGCGCGCAACGGACCTTCAGTAAACTACGCCGGATCGCTGGGTCGGTCAGCGAAGTCAGGAGCGGAAGGCCATGTCCTTCCGCTTTGTTGCATCTAAAACAGACGCAACGGCGCTGGCCCGCAAGTGGTCGCCATCAGATTGACTATGAGGGTCGCGCTTGAGCACTCCAGCGATACTTGCACTACAGGACGGCACCGTCTTCCACGGTACCTCGATCGGAGCCGATGGGCAGACGATCGGCGAGGTCGTCTTCAATACAGCCATGACCGGTTATCAGGAGATCCTGACGGATCCGTCCTACTGTCGTCAGATTGTCACCCTGACCTATCCTCACATCGGCAACACCGGCACCAATAGCGACGATATGGAGTCTTCGAAGATCCACGCGTCGGGCCTGGTCATCCGCGATAGTACGATGCTGACGAGCAACTGGCGCTCGGAGCGTTCGCTCACCGATTTTCTCCGGCAAGGCAATACCGTCGCAATTGCGGACATCGATACTCGCAAGCTGACACGGATCATTCGTGAAAAGGGCGCGCAGTCGGGTTGCATCATGACCGGTGACCAGGCGATCGAGACGGCCATCAGCCATGCTCGCAAGTTCCCGGGCATAGCCGGTATGGACCTGGCCAAGTTCGTAACCACCGATGTGTCTTACCAGTGGTGCCACGGCACCTCGTTCGGCAAGCCGCAGCGCATCATGAGTCGCCGCATCGCGCCCTACCATGTTGTGGCTTACGATTTCGGCGTCAAGCGCAACATCCTGAGGCTGCTCTCCGATCTCGATTGCCGGCTGACTGTCGTGCCGGCAACAACCAGTGCCGAGGACGCGTTGGCCCTGTCGCCGGACGGTGTGTTCCTTTCGAACGGACCCGGAGATCCGGAGCCTTGCGCTTACGCCATCGCGGCGATCCGGAAGTTCCTTGACAAGGGTATTCCGGTTTTTGGTATTTGCCTCGGCCACCAGCTGCTTGCCCTGGCCGCGGGCGCCAGGACCGAGAAGATGAAATTCGGCCATCACGGCGCAAATCACCCGGTCCAGGATCTGGGGACGGGCCAGGTCATGATCACGAGTCAGAATCATGGTTTTGCCGTGGATGAGTCGACGCTGCCCGACAATGTCGAGACGACGCATCGCTCCTTATTCGACGGAACCTTGCAAGGCATTGCGTTTACCGACCGACCGGCATTTAGTTTCCAGGGACATCCGGAAGCCAGTCCGGGACCTCACGATTTGTTGCCGTTGTTCGATCGCTTCATCCAGTACATGGATGCGCAGAAGAAGATCGGCCTGAAAGCCATGCTTTCGACCTGAGATTGGGACAAACAGACAGCACATGCCAAAACGCACAGACATAGACAGTATCCTGATCATTGGTGCCGGCCCGATTATTATCGGCCAGGCCTGCGAGTTCGATTACTCGGGCGCGCAAGCCTGCAAGGCACTGCGCGAAGAGGGGTACCGGGTTGTTCTGGTGAACTCGAATCCCGCGACGATCATGACGGATCCTGAGACTGCGGATGCCGTCTACATCGAGCCCATTCACTGGAAAGCGATCGAACGCATTATCGAAAAGGAACGTCCGGACGCGTTGCTGCCAACGATGGGCGGCCAGACCGCCCTCAACTGCGCGCTTGACCTCGTGCGGCACGGCGTCCTCGAGAAATACAATGTCGAAATGATCGCCGCGTCCCGCGAAGCGATCGACATGGCAGAAGATCGTGACCTGTTCCGGAAGGCGATGAGCGAGATTGGTCTTGAGAGCCCGCGTGCCGACATCGCGCATTCGCTTGAGGAAGCGCTCGAGAAACAAAATGCCATCGGATTCCCGACGATCATCCGTCCATCGTTCACGCTGGGCGGCACTGGCGGCGGAATCGCCTACAACAGGGAAGAGTTCGAGCGCATCATCACGCACGGCCTTGAGATGTCGCCGACAACTGAAGTGCTTATCGAAGAGTCAGTCATTGGCTGGAAAGAATTCGAGATGGAGGTCGTTCGCGACCGCAACGATAACTGCATCATTGTCTGTGCGATCGAGAATTTCGATCCGATGGGCGTGCACACCGGTGACTCCATTACGGTCGCGCCGGCGCAGACGCTCACGGACAAGGAATACCAGCGGCTACGCAATGCATCCATCGATGTGTTACGCAAGATCGGGGTGGAGACCGGCGGATCGAATGTGCAGTTCGCTATTTGCCCGAACACCGGGCGCGTACTGATTATCGAAATGAATCCGCGCGTCTCGCGCTCGTCGGCGCTGGCGTCAAAGGCGACGGGCTTCCCGATTGCCAAGGTCGCCGCCAAGCTTGCCGTCGGCTACACGCTGGATGAGCTCAAGAACGACATTACGGGTGGCCTTACACCTGCGTCCTTCGAGCCGGCGATCGACTACGTTGTTACCAAGATACCGCGCTTTACGTTCGAAAAATTTCCTGGTGCGAATGACCGACTGACAACACAGATGAAGTCGGTCGGTGAGGTGATGGCCATCGGACGTAACTTCCAGGAGTCTCTGCAGAAGGCGCTACGGGGCCTGGAGACCGGTATCACGGGCCTGAATGAAATCTGCGGGCCGATTGCGACTGATCTGGATCGCGACCAACTGCGGCATGAGCTGCGGATGCCGGGGCCGGAGCGCATCCTGTATGTGGCTGACGCGCTGCGGCACGGTTATTCCTACGAGGATGTCGCCAACCTCACGGGCATCGATCCCTGGTTCCTGGTGCAGATCGCGGATCTCGTCAATATTGAAAACGACATTCGTGAGTCGGGTTTGCCGGGACTCAATGAAGGTCTGATGCGCGCTATTAAACGCAAGGGCTTTTCAGATGCACGGATTTCGGAGCTCGTGGGTTGCGCCGAAGCGGCCGTTCGACGTCGGCGCCTTGAAATGGGTGTCCGACCGGTCTTCAAGCGTGTCGACACCTGCGCCGCGGAATTCGCAACCACAACGGCCTACATGTACTCGACCTATGAAGAAGAGTGCGAGGCGGAGCCAACCGACAACGCGAAGATCATGATTCTCGGCGGCGGGCCCAATCGCATCGGGCAGGGTATCGAGTTCGACTATTGTTGTGTGCATGCCGCGCTGGCACTCAAGGACTCGGGATACGAGACCATCATGGTCAACTGCAACCCCGAGACTGTGTCCACCGACTATGACACCTCGGATCGCCTGTACTTTGAATCACTGACGTTCGAGGACGTCATGGAGATTATCGAGAAGGAAAACCCGAAAGGGGTGATCGTGCAGTACGGCGGCCAGACGCCGTTGAAACTGGCGCGCGACCTCGAAGCGGCAGGCGCACCGATTATTGGCACATCGCCGGACTCCATCGATCTTGCCGAGGACCGCGAGCGCTTCCAGAGTCTTGTGCAGAGTCTTGGTCTCAAGCAGCCGCCCAACAGGACGGCGACTAACAAGAAGCAGGCGCTCGCGCTTGGCTCGGATGTGGGCTATCCGCTCGTGGTACGACCATCCTATGTCCTTGGCGGTCGCGCGATGGAAATCGTCCATTGCGATGAAGATCTCGCTGCGTACATGGATGCCGCCATTAATGTCTCGAACGACAGTCCTGTCCTGCTCGATCGATTCCTTGATCTGGCGACCGAAGTCGACGTCGACTGCATCTGCGACGGCGAGCGAGTATTGATCGGCGGGATCATGGAACACATCGAGCAGGCTGGCGTGCATTCCGGCGACTCGGGGTGCTCGTTGCCGCCATTCAGCCTGTCGCCGGAGATTCAGAAGGTCCTGGAAGAACAGGTGATCAAGCTCGCCAAGGGTCTGAAGGTGGTGGGCCTGATGAATACCCAGTTCGCAATCCAGGGCAACGTTGTCTACCTGCTTGAGGTCAATCCCCGGGCGTCGCGCACGGCGCCGTTTGTATCGAAGGCCACCGGTGTGCCGCTGGCAAAGATTGCGGCAAAGGTCATGGTCGGGGAGTCCCTCGCAGCGCAGGGCTTCGTGAACCAGCGAATCCCGGAGTACTTCTCGGTGAAGGAAGCGGTTTTCCCATTCATCAAGTTCCCGGGTGCCGATCCGATCCTCGGTCCGGAGATGAAGTCCACGGGTGAAGTGATGGGCGTGGGGCGTTCATTCGGCGAGGCCTATGCCAAGGCCCAGCTGGCGTCGGGTGTGATCCTGCCGCGAAGTGGCGCGGCATTGTTGAGTGTCCGCGAGCGTGATAAAGAAGGCGTTGTTGAGCTGGCGAAACTCCTGACCGACATGGGTTTTGACCTGGTTGCGACTCACGGTACGGCCAAGACCCTGGCGAAGGCTGGTGTATCATGCCGTCGAACGAACAAGGTTCGCGAAGGTCGTCCGCACATCGTGGATATGATCAAGAATGGTGAGATTGACCTGATCGTCAATACCACCGAAGGGAAGCAGGCAATCAACGAGTCGCATTCGATTCGTGCCGAGGCAGTTCGTAAGGGCGTGACCTACTACACGACACTCGGTGCAGCCGTGGCGACGTGCAGGGCCATTGAGCACCTCGACGACGGC
The DNA here is from genome assembly GCA_963722775.1 of uncultured Gammaproteobacteria bacterium. Lineage (GTDB taxonomy): Bacteria > Pseudomonadota > Gammaproteobacteria > Steroidobacterales > Woeseiaceae > UBA1847. The sequence continues at coordinate 44,021 of CAVROF010000020.1, read as the reverse complement.
GACGTCAATCGTCTGCAGGATTTGCACAACGAGGTAGTGGCGTGAGTAAGGTACCGATGACAGCGCGCGGCCACGAGCTGCTGACGGCAGAGCTGAAAAAGCTCAAGAGTGAAGACCGCCCGGCGGTGATCAAGGCGATTGCCGAGGCGCGCGCGCATGGCGATCTCAAGGAAAATGCCGAGTACCACGCCGCAAAAGATCAGCAAGGCTTCATCGAAGCACGTATCAAGGATATCGACGGCAAGCTCTCGCACGTGCAGGTCATTGACGTCACTGCAATTGACGCGCGCGGTAAGATTATCTTCGGTTCAACCGTGGTGATTCTTGACGAAGTATTGGACAAGGAAATTACTTACAAGATCGTTGGCGAAGATGAAGCGGATATCAAGCAGGGCATGATTTCGTATACTTCGCCGATAGCACGCGCGCTAATCGGCAAGAACGAAGGCGACGAGATCGAGTTCCAGGCACCGGACGGGCTGAAGACCTTCGAAGTACTGGAAGTAAGGTACGAGTAGGACTTACCGGGACGGGACCCGGATACGTTTCTCGGGCTTCTTCTTCAGATTCTGTCGAAACAACAGCGCGACATTGCCGATGCGCTGGATCAGGATCGCGGCACTGTCGCTGCAGAGCTTCTCTATGATGGCGTCGCGCGTGTCCCGGTCACCGACCCGGACGCGGACCTTGATGAGTTCATGATGGTCGAGCGTGGATTCGTATTCGGCAAGCACCGACTCACTCAGGCCGGCATCGCCGACAATGACGACTGGTTTGAGCTGATGGCCGAGGCCGCGCAGGTACTTTTTCTGGTGTTCGCTGAGATTCATGGGCGCGAAGTGTAGCAGGATGACTGGCATTTATGAGCAAACCTAGACGATCCAGCAGCAGCTGGCGGGAACGCCAGGAGAAAGACCCCTATGTCCAGCGAGCGCGCAAGGAAGGCTGGCGTTCGCGTGCGGTTTTCAAGCTGGAGCAGATCGACCAGAAAGAACGGCTGTTGAAGCCCGGCATGGTCTGTGTGGACCTGGGCTCGGCTCCGGGAAGCTGGAGCCAGTACATAGCCGAGAAGCTCAACGGTAAGGCGCGCATTCTGGCGGTGGATCTTCTTCCCATGGATGCGCTGTCCGACGTTGAATTCGTGCAGGGTGACTTTCTGGACGACGAGGTCTTCGGACAACTGCTCGAATCCGTGGGGGAGGCGGGTGCCGACCTTGTATTGAGCGATATGGCCCCCAATATCAGCGGAACCAAGGCCGTGGACCAGCCGCGCTCCATGTATCTCGTGGAACTGGCGCTGGACATGGCACGCAAAGTCCTCAAGCCTGGCGGGGGCTTCGTTTGCAAGGTTTTCCAGGGAGAGGGTTTCGACGAATTCGTTCGCGATACGCGGAACTCTTTTGAGCGTGTGAGAGTCATTAAACCCGAGGCCTCGCGTGCCGGTAGCCGTGAGGTCTATTTGGTAGCGAGAAATTTCTCTTTGTAGTAGCGTCTGAACCGTGAATGATTTAACCAAAAACGTACTTGTATTCATCGTCATCATCGTAGTCTTATTGTCGGTGGTGCAGGGCCTGTCGACCGTTAACCCGGGCCAGCCCCAGAAGGTGGATTATTCGGAATTCCAGGCGCAACTGCGCAGCGGGAAGGTGTCTGAGGTCGTGTTCGACGGCCAGCAGATCCGCTACGGCAGCTCGGATACTCTGCAGTTCTACACAATCAACCCTGAGACGGATAACACCGTGCTCATCGGCGAGTTGATGAAGCAGGACGTGAAGATCTCTGCAGCAGAGCCGCAGAAGCAAAGTCTGCTTGGACAGCTCCTCATCAGTTCCTTTCCGATCCTGCTGCTAATCGGTGTGTGGATTTACTTCATGCGCCAGATGCAGGGTGGTGGCGGTGGCCGCGGTGCTATGTCCTTCGGCAAGAGCAAGGCGCGTCTCCTCGGCGAAGACCAGGTCGGCATAACGTTTGCTGACGTGGCGGGCGTTGAGGAAGCGAAGGCCGAAGTCTCGGAAGTCGTGGAATTCCTTAAGGACCCGAGCAAGTTCCAGCGGCTGGGTGGCAAGATCCCCAAGGGCGTTCTCATGGTCGGCCCGCCGGGTACGGGTAAGACGCTGTTAGCCAAAGCGATTGCCGGTGAAGCCAAGGTCCCGTTCTTCACGATTTCGGGTTCCGATTTCGTCGAGATGTTTGTCGGCGTGGGCGCATCGCGAGTACGCGACATGTTCGACCAGGCCAAGAAACAGGCACCGTGTATCATCTTTATTGACGAACTCGATGCCGTCGGTCGCCATCGCGGCGCCGGTCTGGGTGGTGGGCACGACGAGCGCGAGCAGACGCTCAACCAGATGCTGGTGGAGATGGACGGGTTCGAAGGCACCGAGGGCGTCATTGTCATCGCTGCGACCAACCGTCCTGACGTACTCGACCCTGCGCTTCTGCGCCCGGGTCGTTTCGACCGGCAGGTCGTGGTGCCGCTCCCCGATGTGCGCGGCCGCGAGCAGATCCTGAAAGTGCATATGCGCAAGGTGCCGCTGGCGGACGACGTTCGCCCCGGCGTCATCGCCCGTGGCACGCCCGGGTTCTCGGGTGCCGATCTTGCCAATCTAGTGAACGAGGCGGCATTGTTTGCAGCGCGGGGCAATAAACGCGTTGTGAGTATGGACGAGTTCGAACAGGCGAAGGACAAGATCATGATGGGTGCCGAGAGGCGCTCGATGGTCATGAGCGAGAAAGAGAAACTCAATACGGCCTACCACGAGGCCGGCCACGCCATCATCGGTTACCTGGTTCCCGAGCACGATCCTGTTTACAAGGTCACGATTATCCCGCGTGGCAGGGCACTTGGTGTGACGATGTACCTGCCGGAAGAGGACCGCTACAGCATGTCGCGGCAGCGGCTGAAGAGCAGCATTTCCAGCCTGTTCGGTGGGCGTATTGCCGAAGAGATGATCAACGGTGTGGATGGTGTCACGACTGGCGCGTCGAACGATATCGAACGTGCCACCGAAATTGCCCGCAACATGGTCACGAAGTGGGGCCTGTCGGACCGCCTGGGTCCGCTGACGTACAGCGAAGACGACGGTGAAGTCTTCCTGGGTCGCTCCGTGACGCAGCACAAGCAGGTGTCGGACGACACGGCTCATGCCATCGACGAGGAAGTGCGGCGCATTATTGACTCGAACTACCAGCGAGCGAAGAACCTGCTTGAGGCCAATGTCGATAAACTGCACGCGATGGCCAGAGCGCTGGTGAAATACGAGACGATCGGTGAGGTCCAGATCAAGGACATCATGGAAGGCCGTGAACCGCAGCCGCCGGAAGACTGGGACGACTCTATCGATCCAACGAGTCCGGAGGACGACGGGTCTGCCGCGGCGGAGTCGGATGTGACCGGCCAGATCGGCGAACCGGCAAGCGAGCACTAGCCAGTCCCTGCCAGCCATGTTGAACCTGGGCCATTTACATATCCCGGCGCCAGCCGTCATGGGCATCCTCAACATCACTCCCGATTCCTTCTCGGACGGCGGACATTTCGACAACCCCAATATTGCATTGCGCCAGGCAGCCACGATGGCTGAGGGCGGCGCCGCCATCATCGATATCGGCGGCGAATCCACGCGGCCGGGGGCGGGCAGCGTCGATATTCAGCAGGAGCTGGACCGGGTCATTCCTGTGATAGAGGCCGTCAGGTCCGTCACCGATATCCCGATCTCCATCGATACCAGTAAAGCGGCTGTCATGCGCGAGGCTGTCGCAGCAGGCGCCTCGTTAATTAACGATGTGTATGCACTGCGGGGCGATGGTGCCCTGCAGGCGGCCGTGGAGCTGCAGGTACCGGTTTGCCTGATGCACATGCGCGGCGAGCCACGCACGATGCAGGACGAGCCCGAATATGACGATGTCGTGGCCGACGTGGCGAATTTCCTTGAAATGCGCGTCGCCGCCTGCGTTGCAGCGGGACTGAGCGAGGAGTTGCTGATCGTTGATCCCGGCTTCGGTTTCGGGAAGACGCACCGTCACAATGTCGAGTTGCTGGTAAATCTGCGACAATTGCGCGTCCGCAACCGCCCCATACTCGTCGGTGTGTCGAGAAAGTCGACGTTAGGCGAATTGACCAAGCGTGAAATACACGAGCGTATGCCGGCCAGCGTCGCAGCAGCGGTTGTGGCGGTCATGAAGGGCGCTGACATTGTGCGCGCTCATGATGTCGCGGCAACGGTTGATGCATTAAAAGTGGCGCAAGCAGTTATCGAGGCAGGCGCATAGCGCCTGAGAGCAGCTAATGAGCAAAAAATATTTCGGTACGGATGGCGTCCGGGGAACAGTCGGCAAGGATCCGATGACCGCGGATTTCGCGATGCGGCTCGCCAGCGCGGCGGCACAGGTGCTGGTTCCCCAGGGCGGCATCGTGGTGATCGGCAAAGACACGCGCCTGTCCGGCTACCTGTTCGAGTCCGCCCTTGAGGCAGGATTTGTCGCGGCTGGAGCTGACGTTCTATTGCTCGGACCATTGCCGACGCCCGGCATTGCGCGGCTGACCCAGGAATTTGACGCCGATCTCGGCGTGGTTATCAGCGCATCTCACAACGCCTTCTTCGACAACGGTATCAAGTTCTTCGATTGTTCCGGCTCGAAGCTGACAGATAACATCGAGCTGAAGATCGAGGAACACCTCAGAAACCCGGCGATAACGCTGGAGTCGCACCAGCTGGGCAAGGCAAAGCGTATCGATACTGCGCGCATTCGCTACCAGGAGTTCTGCGCGGCCAGCATGCCCGATGGCATCGATCTCGAGGGCATGAAGGTTGTTTTCGATGGCGCGAATGGTGCCGGCTACAAGGTCGGACCAAGGGCGCTGGCCAATCTGGGGGCCGAGGTTATCCCGATCGGCTGTTCGCCAAATGGCAAGAACATCAACTCCGGCTGCGGTTCAATGGAGCCCGAGCTGCTTCAGCTGACAGTGCCGGCCGTGAAAGCCGACGTCGGTGTGGCGCTTGACGGCGATGGCGACCGCGTCGTTATGGTCGATGAAACAGGCAAGCTCGTCGATGGGGATCAGTTGCTCTATGTCCTGGCTATGGACCGCAAGAATAATGGCGGTCTGGCTGGTCCGGTCGTTGGCACGGTAATGAGCAACCTGGGCCTCGAACACGCGCTGCGGGCAATGGACATCGATTTCAGACGAGCGGCGGTCGGTGATCGTTATGTCCTCGAGACATTGCGCAGCACTGGCGGCATTCTCGGGGGAGAAACCTCCGGGCACATGCTGGTTCTGGATAAGACCACCACGGGGGACGGCCTCATCAGCGCGCTCCAGGTGCTGGCCATCATCAAGCGCACGGGCAGGCCGCTTTCCGAGCTGGTAGCCGGCATGCCCAAGTACCCGCAAACCATGGTCAACGTGCGCACCGAGCGGCGGATGAACCCGGATGAGTCAGCAGCGATCCAGAACGCGGTCGCCGCGGCGGAGGACGAATTGGCCGACAAGGGACGCGTGGTCCTGCGCGCGTCGGGCACAGAACCCGTGATTCGGGTCATGGTCGAAGGCGAGGATGCGGAACAAGTGGTTTCCCTGGCAAAGCGCCTGGCCTCGGTCGTTGCCGAAGCCGCCGCCTGAACCCCAATAATGCGTTGATTTGCGGGGCCTCGCCCGGTATCCTTGCGCGCCTTTTAAGACCTGCGGAAACACCGATATGCGTGACATTCTGGTTGCTGGAAACTGGAAAATGAATGGCAGCAGCGCCGCTAATGCGGAACTGGTTGCCGGGATCATCGCGGGTGTTCCCGAAGGCAGCGGTTTCAGCCTGCTGGTTTGCCCGCCTTATCCGTATCTGGCGTCAGTTGTGGCGCAGGCTGACGGGTCGGCTGTCAGTGTTGGCTCACAGAACGTCTCGGAGCACGAGAAAGGTGCTTTCACAGGCGAAGTGGCGCCCGGCATGCTGAGCGACATTGGCTGTACGTATGCGATCGTCGGTCATTCGGAGCGTCGCTCGCTGTACGGCGAGACCAGCGCCCAGGTAGCTGCGAAGTTCCAGGCGGCGCAAGCGGCTGGAATTACGCCGATCCTGTGCGTCGGTGAGACGCTCGAGGAGCGCGAGGCCGGCACGACAGAAAGCGTCATCGACGAACAGCTCGATGCGGTTCTGGATGTTGCGGGAATCGATGCGTTTGCGACAGCTGTGATTGCGTATGAACCGGTCTGGGCGATTGGTACAGGCGTGACGGCAAGCCCCGAACAGGCGCAGGATATGCACCGCCATATTCGCGGCCGGCTTGAGGGACTGAATGCGGATATCGCCGCTGGCGTACAGATACTGTACGGCGGCAGCATGAAGGGTGAGAATGCGGCTGGCCTGTTGGCCAAGCCGGACATCGACGGCGGCCTGATAGGCGGCGCGTCGCTAAAAGCAGAAGACTTTCTGGCGATCGCCGAGGCGGCAGCCCAAAATTAATTAATGAGTTGATTATTCAATGGACACGATTCAAAGAGCTGTACTGATTGCACACACGCTGATCGCCTTGCTGATCATCGTGCTCGTACTGCTGCAGCGCGGTAAAGGTGCGGACGCCGGCGCGGCGTTTGGTGCGGGCGCGTCGGGCACGGTATTCGGTGCACGCGGCTCCAGCAGCTTCTTTTCCCGGGCGACGGCTGTATGTGCAACAGCATTTTTCATCAGCAGCCTGACTCTTGCGTATCTCAGCAGCCAGACCGGGTCGGCTCCGGCCAGCCTGCTCGAGGATGCGCCACTCGTAGAGACAGCGACGGAAGAGGTGCCTGCGCTCAGTGATGAGATGCCGGTGTCGGATGATCTGCCAGCCCTCGAGGCTGCCGAAGACCTCATTGAGGATGCAACTGACCTGCCAGCGCTGGAAGAAGAGCCGGCTGGCGATCAGGAGTAAACTAACGCTCAATCTGCTCTGGTGGTGGAATTGGTAGACACGCTGTCTTGAGGGGGCAGTGGCGCAAGCCGTGCGAGTTCGAGTCTCGCCCAGAGCACCAAATATCAAACCGGTCTGCGTAGCCTATGGGCTGCAGGCCGGTTTTCGTATGGGGAGGCTGGGCAGGCCCAATTTTGGGGTATGTCCGGACATTCAGAGACTGCTACAATCGCGCGCTGATTCGGGCACGTTATCGTTTGAGTGGACATGCTACAAGAATATTTTCCCATTCTGGTTTTTCTGGGTGTCGCTGCAGGACTTGGCGTTCTGCTGCTGACCCTGGGTTTCCTGATCGGCCACGGCCAGAAAGACGACGAGAAATTGTCTCCCTACGAGTGCGGTTTCGAGGCCTTCGATGATTCTCGAATGAAGTTCGATGTCCGCTATTACCTCGTCGCAATCCTGTTCATCATTTTCGATCTTGAGATCGCATTCCTGTTCCCATGGGCTGTCTCGCTCGACGCTGTGGGCAAATTCGGCCTGCTCTCGATGGGCTTATTCCTGGCCATTCTCGTGGTCGGCTTTATCTATGAATGGAAGAAAGGGGCTCTGGAGTGGGACTAGCAGAACCTCAGGCGGGTACTGAAGAGACAACGGGTGCCGAAGCAGCCGGTGGCAGCCTGCAAAAGAAAGGCTTTGTCGTTACGAAAGTCGACTCGGTTATGAACTGGGCGCGTACCGGCTCGCTCTGGCCGATGACCTTCGGTCTTGCCTGTTGTGCGGTTGAAATGATGCAGGCCGGTGCAGCGCGCTATGACCTCGATCGTTTCGGCATAATTTTTCGCCCAAGCCCGCGTCAGTCCGATTGCATGATTGTGGCAGGAACGCTGACCAACAAAATGGCAGCGCCGCTGCGGAAGGTCTATGACCAGATGCCTGAGCCTCGCTGGGTTGTCTCGATGGGCTCCTGCGCGAATGGCGGCGGCTACTACCACTATTCCTATGCCGTCGTCCGGGGCTGCGATCGAGTGGTGCCGGTCGATGTCTACGTTCCTGGCTGCCCGCCGACGGCAGAAGCCCTGATCTACGGGCTGATCCAGTTGCAGAACAAGATTCGACGTACGAGCACGATAGCCAGATAAGAATAAAGATAATGAGTGAACGCTACGACACATTGGCCGCTCAGATCCACGAGCGCTTCGGCGAGCAAATACGCCGGGTACCGTCGACCTGCGGTGAGCTGACGTATGAACTCGACAAGGATGACCTGATCGAAGTCGCGACAGCGCTACGCAATGAAGGGGCGTTCGGCTTCGAGATGCTCATGGACGTGTGTGGCGTCGACTACCTCAACTACGGCAGCGACGAGTGGACGACGAATGCGGCAACTGACACAGGGTTTAGTCGCGGTGTCGAGCGTCAGCCGGTCATTCTTGACGAGGCCGATGAATTCGAGCCGAATCGTTTCGCGGTCGTCTATCACCTGTTGTCCTTGCAGCACAATTTCCGAATGCGTCTGCGGGTCTTCACCGGCACGAGTAATCCACCCATCATCAAATCGGTTGTCGACATCTGGAACGGCGCCAACTGGTTCGAGCGTGAAGCATTCGATCTGTTCGGCATCCTGTTCGATGGGCATCCCGATTTGCGCCGCATCCTGACCGACTATGGCTTCATCGGCCATCCGTTTCGCAAGGACTTCCCGTTGATGGGTAACGTTGAGGTGAGCTACGACGCCGACGAAGGTCGTGTCGTTTACAAGCCGGTAAGCATCGAGCCGCGCACGCTGGTGCCGCGCGTCATTCGCGATGACAACCGGTATAAGGCCGACCTCAAGGATGTCAAGGATGTCAACGATGTCTGAGATTCAGAGCTATACAATGAACTTCGGCCCGCAGCATCCTGCGGCGCATGGCGTACTTCGTCTCGTGCTCGAGATTGAAGGCGAGACTATTCACAAAGCCGATCCGCATGTCGGCCTGCTGCATCGCGCCACCGAGAAACTTGCCGAATCGAAACCGTTCAACCAGAGCATCGGCTACATGGACCGTCTCGACTACGTGTCGATGATGTGCAACGAACATGCCTATGTGATGGCGATCGAAAAACTGCTCGGCGTGCAGGTGCCGGAAAGGGCCCAGTACATCCGCGTCATGTTCGACGAGATCACCCGCATCCTGAACCACCTGATGTGGCTGGGTGCGCACGGTCTCGATATCGGCGCGATGACAATGTTCCTGTATTGCTTCCGCGAGCGCGAGGACCTGATGGACAGCTATGAAGCTGTCTCGGGTACGCGTATGCATGCAACCTATTATCGCCCTGGCGGCGTGTATCGCGACCTGCCGGACGTCATGCCGAAATACCAGGAGTCGAAGTTCCGCAGCAAGAAAGAACTCGATCGCATGAACTCGATTCGCGAAGGGTCGCTGCTGGACTTTATCGATGCGTTCTGCGACCGCTTCCCGGGTTGTGTTGATGAATATGAAACCCTGCTGACGGACAATCGTATCTGGAAGCAGCGCACGGTGAATATCGGCGTGGTCTCGCCCGACCGCGCAATGCAGCTAGGCTTCTCGGGCCCAATGTTGCGAGGTTCGGGTGTCGAGTGGGACCTGCGCAAGAAGCAGCCATACGATGTTTACGATCGCGTGGATTTCGATATACCCGTGGGTGTCAATGGCGACTGCTACGACCGCTATCTCGTGCGGGTCGAAGAGATGCGGCAATCGAACCGGATCGTCAAACAGTGTATTGCCTGGCTGCGGGAGAATCCGGGTCCGGTAATAACGGAAGATCACAAGGTAACGCCGCCGTCACGCGTTGAGATGAAAGACGATATGGAATCGCTCATTCATCACTTCAAGTTGTTCACGGAAGGCTACTGCGTACCCGAAGGCGAGGCGTACGCTGCCGTCGAACACCCGAAGGGTGAGTTCGGTATCTATATTCTCTCTGACGGTGCCAACAAACCTTACCGCCTGAAAATCCGCGCACCCGGTTTTGCGCACCTGTCGGCCATGTCGGAAATGGTGGAAGGACATATGCTTGCTGATGTCGTTGCCGTCATCGGCACACAGGACATCGTGTTCGGTGAGGTTGATCGATGAGCTACGAACTCTCCGCTCGTGTCAGGGACAAGATCGACAACTGGATGACGCGTTTTCCGGCGGACCAGCAGCGTTCCGCTGTGATTCGTGCATTGCACCTGGTGCAGCATGAGAACAAGGGATTCGTCACCGCGGAACAGATGAACGCCGTTGCTGACTACCTGAGCCTGCCAACGATCCAGGTCTATGAGGTTGCAACGTTCTACTCGATGTTTCAGACGAAGCCGGTTGGGCGTAATGAAGTGTCGCTCTGTACCAACGTGGCGTGCATGCTGCGTGGCGCCGATGACCTCGTTGAGCATGTCGAGCAGAAGCTCGGTATCAAGCTGGGTGAAAGCACAGATGATGGCAGGGTCTTCCTCAAACGAGAGGAAGAGTGCCTGGCCGCCTGTTGTGGCGCGCCGGCCATGCAGGTCAATCACAAGTACTTTGAAAACCTGACCAACGAAATGGTCGACGATATTCTGGACGGGCTCGAATAATGGCTATCGAACAGAACCTCGTTTGTTTCAGTACCTTTGGATCGCCCGAATCGTGGACGATGGCCACGTACGAGAAGCATGACGGCTACAAAGCCTGGCGCAGGATTCTCGCCGGTGAATGGTCGCCTCAAGAGGTAATCGAGGAAGTTAAATCATCGGGCCTGCGCGGTCGCGGTGGTGCGGGCTTCCCGACGGGCCTCAAGTGGAGCTTCATGCCGAAGAACTATGACGGCCAGAAGTACCTCGTTGTCAATTCGGACGAATCAGAGCCGGGCACCTGCCACGATCGTGAAATTCTTCGCTATAACCCGCACAGTCTCGTCGAGGGCATGGCGATTGCCGCCTACGCGATGGGTGCGACGGTTGCGTACAACTACATGCGTGGCGAGTTCATGGACGAGCCATTCCCGCGCTTCGAAGCGGCGGTCAAGGAAGCCTACGATGCGGGCCTGCTTGGCAAGAATGTGCAGGGCAGCGGGATCGATATCGATATTCATGGCTTCATCGGCGCGGGTGCATACATCTGCGGCGAGGAAACGGCGCTGATCGAATCGCTCGAGGGCAAGCAGGGGCGGCCGCGCTTCAAGCCGCCGTTCCCGGCGAACTTTGGCCTGTACGGCAAGCCGACGACGATTAACAACACGCAGAGTATTGCCAGCGTTCCTACGATTATGCACAAGGGCGCGGTGTGGTTTGCCGCTCTGGGTCCAGAGGGATCCGGCGGGACGGCGCAGTTCTCTGTGTCGGGTCATGTAGAGAAGCCAGGTAACTACGAGTTGCCGATGGGTATTCCCTTCAAGACACTACTCGAGGATATCTGCGGCGGCGTCTGGAAAGGCCGCAGACTGAAAGCGGTTATCCCGGGTGGGTCGTCGTGCAAGGTCATGCCGGCGGACGTCATCATGGGGTGCACCATGGATTACAACTCGCTGCAGCAGGCGGGGTCTTCCTTTGGCACTGGTGCGGTCATGGTTATGGATGAGACCACGTGCATGGTCAGGGTCCTGCGCCGTATCTCACGCTTTTATATGGCGGAGTCTTGCGGACAGTGCACACCGTGCCGCGAAGGAACGGGTTGGTTGTACCGCATGCTGACGCGCATCATCGACGGTAAAGGCGAGGAAGCGGATCTCCAAAAACTCGTCGACGTTGCCAACAAGATTGAGGGTCACACGATTTGCGCCCTCGGCGATGCGGCGGCGTGGCCGGTGCAGAGTTTCCTGAAACACTTCCATCACGAATTCGAATACATGGTTCGCAATAACGGACGCAGCATCGTTGACGCTGCTTCGGATGCGGCGGCGTAACGGCTATGAGTGACGACATCGTAAACATTGAAGTCGACGGCAAGCCGGTTGAAGCACGTCCCGGGCAGATGATCATCGAGGTGACGGACAAGATCGGCGCCTACGTGCCGCGATTCTGCTACCACGAAAAACTGAGCGTCGCTGCAAACTGTCGTATGTGCCTGATTGATATCGAAGGTGCGCCGAAGCCGATCCCGGCCTGCGCCCAGCCGGTCAATGAGGGCATGAAGGTCTTTACCAAGTCTCCGCGTGCTATTGCAGCGCAAAAGGCGACGATGGAGTTCCTGCTGATCAATCATCCACTGGACTGCCCGATTTGCGATCAGGGTGGTGAGTGCGAACTGCAGGATCTGGCGATGGGTTACGGGCGCGACGTGTCGCGCTATAACGACGGCAAGCGGGTTGTTAAAGACAAGGACATCGGTCCGCTGGTCTCAACAGACATGACGCGTTGCATTCACTGCACGCGCTGCGTCCGCTTCGGCGAGGAGATTCAGGGGAAGCCACAGCTTGGCACAACCCTGCGTGGCGAGGATGTCGTCATCTCGACCTACGTCGAACAAAACATTGATCACGAACTGTCGGCGAACATCATCGACCTGTGTCCGGTTGGTGCCCTGAACAACAAGCCGTATCGCTACAGTGCGCGTGCCTGGGAAATGATGCAGCGTGCCACGGTCGCTCCGCACGATTGCGTCGGTTCGAACATGTATGCCCACGTACTGCGCGGTACGGTCAAACGTATCGTCCCGCGTGATAATGAAGCCATTAACGAGTCGTGGCTCGCGGATCGCGATCGCTTCAGTTACGAGGCAATTTACTCGGCTGATCGCCTCGCACAGCCGCGCATCAAGGAAAGTGGCGAGTGGCGTGATATCGACTGGGATGAGGCGCTCGAAGCCGCTGCCGATGTACTCAAGGACGCGGATACGGTTGGCTTGCTCGCGTCGCCCAGCGCGACCGTCGAGGAAGGCCACTTGCTGGCGCGCCTCGCGAAACATCTGGGTACGTCGAATCTGGATCACCGCGTCGAGCGCAGGGATTTCTCCGATCAGGACAACGATCCTGCGTTTCCGTGGCTGGGCTGCAGCATTGCTGATATCGAAAAACAGGATGTCATCGTTGTTATCGGTTCGAACATCCGCCGGGAGGCGCCGATTCTCGCACATCGGCTTCGCAAGGCAGCGCTCGCCGGTGCCAGTGTGAATTTCGTGAGTAGTGAAGAGCACGAGTACTTCTTCGACGTCGATAGTTATGTATCCGGCGCCGGGCTTGTCCGGTTGCTGTCTGGCGATGCGATCAAACCCGTCGTCGAGAAGCTCGAAAAAGCGAAGAATGCGCTGGTCTTGATGGGCAATATTGCCGGAAGGCACCGTGCGTTTGGTGCGGTTCGCTCACTGGCTGCGGATATCGCCGCCAGGACGGGTGCCAAGTTCGGCACGCTTTCACCGGGTGCTAACAGTGCCGGTCTGAGTCTGGCAGGCGTATTGCCGCAGAAGGGTGACGGCCTGCATGCAGGAGCGATGCTCGACTCGGCACTTGATGCCACGCTGCTCTTGAACGTTGAGCCCGACGCAGATTTGCATGCAACTGAGGATGCTGTCGCAAAACTTGCGAAGCAGGAGTTCGTTGTCGCGCTGACACCGTTCGTGTCGGTCGCGCTGCTCGAGGCAGCCGACCTGTTATTGCCCATTGGTACCTTTGCGGAAACGTCAGGCACTTACGTTAACGTTGAAGGCACCTGGCAGAGCTTCTCCGGCGTCGCTAACCCGGTTGGCGAGGCACGGCCGGCGTGGAAAGTACTGCGCGTGCTCGGCAACCTCGTTGACGCCGATGGTTTCGACTACGTGACCAGTGAGGATGTGCTCGCCGAGTGCCGGGAGAGCATTGGCGATGTGGGAGGGCTGCAGGAGGGCCTTTAGGCCGCGAACTCATTCGCGGCTGAAGCCGCTCCCACAGTGAATCTGGTGAACGGCGAAGACAAGCCTGCGGATGAGATCGATGTGCCACTGTACTCGGTCGATGGTCTCGTGCGGCGTGCTGCGGCATTGCAGCGCACGGTTGAGGCTCGTCGCGCGGCGGGTGAGGACAAAGCTTAATGCCCGAGTTCTTCACGAATTTCGTTGATTCGGTCGTGACCTACTGGTTCTCGTTGCCGGCGATGGTTCAGTATCTCGGTACTACGCTACTCAAGATCGGGGTTTTGACTCTTGGAGTAATCCTCTGTGTGGCGTTTTCCACCTATTTTGAACGCAAGGTGATCGGCAGCATGCAGTCGCGGGTCGGACCAAATCGTGTCGGACCCCTGGGTTTGCTGCAGCCGTTTGCAGACGTCTTCAAACTTCTCTTCAAGGAAGTCATCGTTCCGTCGCAGTCGAGCAAGTTCATCTTCGTCATTGCGCCGTTGCTATCCCTGACTCCAGCGCTGGCGGCCTGGGCTGTAATCCCGATGAACAGCTGGTTTGTAATCGCGGACATCAATGCGGGCCTGCTATACGTGCTGGCACTGACATCGGTCGGTGTTTATGGCGTTATCCTGGCGGGCTGGGCAACCAACTCCAAGTACGCACTGCTCGGCGCGATGCGCTCTGCTGCGCAGATCGTCGCCTATGAGATTGCAATGGGCTTCGCGCTGGTCGGCGTTCTCATGGCAGCCGGCAGCCTGAATATCGGCGAGATCATAAACGCGCAGGCTGGCGGCTTCAGCCAATGGTTCATTTGGCCACTTTTCCCGTTGTTTGTCGTTTACTGGATCGCCGGTGTTGCTGAGACCAACCGCGCACCGTTCGACGTTGCGGAAGGCGAATCGGAGATTGTTGCCGGTTTCCACGTTGAATACTCGGGCGTGGCGTTTGCGCTGTTCTTCCTGGCTGAATACGCCAACATGATCCTCATTTCGACGCTCGTTGCCGTGTTCTTCCTCGGCGGCTGGGCGTCACCCTTCGAAGGCCTGGCCTTCCTCAACGACATTTCCTGGCTAGCCTGGCTAACGGCCGGCGGGTTGCCCTGGCTGTTCATAAAGATGTGCGTGTTCATGTACATCTTCTTTTGGTTGCGGGCGACGTTCCCTCGCTACCGCTACGACCAGATCATGCGGCTGGGCTGGAAGGTATTTATTCCCGTGACGATCGTCTGGATTGCCGTCGAAGGTGTGATGGTCTGGTTCCAGGTAGGTCCATGGGCAGGATTGGGCGGATAAGACGATGAATCAGTTAATCAGCTACATCAAGACATTCGCTCTGTGGGAGTTGCTTAAGGGCCTGTCGGTCACGCAGCGCAACTGGTTTAGAAAGAGCGTAACGCTGGAATACCCCGAAGAGAAGACGCCGCAGTCGCCGCGCTTCCGCGGGTTGCATGCGCTACGTCGATATCCGAACGGCGAAGAGCGCTGTATCGCATGCAAGCTTTGCGAGGCCGTGTGCCCGGCATTGGCCATTACGATCGAGTCCGGCGTCGGTGACGACGGTACGCGTCGCACATCGCGTTACGACATCGATCTCTTCAAATGTATTTATTGCGGCTTCTGTGAGGAAGCCTGTCCGGTTGATGCCATCGTCGAGACGCGTATCCATGAGTACCACATGGAAGCGCCGGGCGAGAACATCATGACCAAAGACAAGTTGCTGGCAGTTGGCGAGAAGTACGAAGCGATGATCTCGGCCGACAAAGCGGCAGACGCGAAGTATCGGTAGGGCGCTTAAGATGATGTTGCATTCCATACTTTTTTACGTTTTCACGGCGATCATGTTCGGCGCTGCACTGGGTGTGATCCTGTCACGCAACCCGGTGCATTCGGTCATGTTCCTCGTTTTCACGTTTTTCAACGCAGCGATCCTGTGGTTGCTGGCCGAAGCAGAGTTCCTGGCGATCGTGCTGGTGCTTGTCTATGTCGGCGCAGTCATGGTGCTGTTCCTGTTTGTCGTCATGATGCTCGAAGTCAATATTGAAGCGGCGAAGCGGGGACTGACGCGCTACGCGCCGCTCGGTATTGCGCCTCGCACTTGTCATGGCGATCGAACTGATTAATGTGATCTGGCTGCGTGATCAGGGCGAGGAGTCCACTACGGGTTTCGCGGCAACGCCTGAGGGCTACAGCAATACCGAGGCGCTCGGCGCGGTGCTGTATACCGAGCATGTGTATTCCTTTGAGATTGCTGCCGTGATCCTGCTGCTGGCCATTATTGCGGCCATCACGTTGACCATGCGCAAGCGCCCCGGATTAAAAGTGCAAAACATAGCCAAGCAGGTAGCGGTGCGCGCGAAAGATCGCGTTCGTGTGGTCAAGATGGATGCGGAGAAGAAACAATGATCGGGCTGGAACACTACCTGACGGTTTCCGCGATGCTGTTCGTGCTGAGCATCGTCGGCATCATCATCAACCGCAAGAACCTGATCCTGCTGCTCATGTGCATCGAGCTCATGCTGCTGGCGGTCAATACGAACTTTATCGCGTTCTCCCGTTTTCTCGGTGACGATACCGGGCAGGTGTTTGTGTTCTTCATTCTGACTGTCGCGGCTGCCGAGGCGGCGATTGGTCTGGCCATTCTCGTTGTGCTGTTCCGCAATCGGCGATCGATCGCCGTGCAGGAACTCAACACGCTGAAGGGTTGATATGTACGACTACTACCTGACAATCGTATTGGCACCGCTCGCAGCGGCGATCATTGCCGGCCTTGCCGGCAAGAAGATCGGTCGTGCCGGGGCCCACTGGGTCACGATTATCGGCGTAGGTATTTCCTGTGCGTTGTCGTTGCTTGTCCTCAAGAATATGTTCTGGGGCGGTGCCGAGGCTGAGAATATCAGCGTCTACACCTGGGCAGTTACAGACGGTCTGCGCATGGAGGTCGGCTTCCTTGTCGATCGCCTGACGGCACTTATGATGTGCGTCGTGACTTTCGTCTCGCTGATGGTTCACATCTATACGATCGGCTACATGCGTGAAGACCCGGGATACCAGCGCTTCTTCAGCTACATCGCGTTGTTCACGTTCTCGATGCTCATGCTCGTCATGTCCAACAACTTCCTGCAGCTGTTCTTTGGCTGGGAGGCGGTGGGTCTCGTGTCGTACCTGCTGATCGGTTTCTGGTTCAAGAAAGAGTCAGCGATCTTCGCGAACCTGAAAGCCTTTCTCGTTAACCGCGTTGGCGACTTCGGATTCATCCTCGGTATCGCGGGCGTGGTCATGTTTACGGGTTCGCTCGACTACGCGACGGTATTCGGCAGTGCCGAAGCCGTAGCAGGGCAGACGCTTGAAGTGCTACCGGGCAGTCCCTGGAACGCGATGACGGTCATCTGCATCCTGTTGTTCATTGGCGCTATGGGTAAGTCGGCACAAGCGCCGTTGCATGTCTGGCTGCCTGATTCGATGGAAGGCCCGACACCCATCTCCGCTTTGATCCACGCGGCCACGATGGTGACGGCCGGCATCTTCATGGTGGCGCGCATGTCGCCGCTGTTTGAGCTGTCGACGGCTGCTCTCGGCTTCGTCATCATCATTGGTTCGGTGACGGCGTTCTTTATGGGGCTGCTGGGTATCGTGCAAAACGACATCAAGCGCGTGGTGGCCTATTCAACGCTGTCGCAGCTTGGTTACATGACGGTGGCACTGGGTGCATCGGCGTACAGCGCCGCGATCTTCCACCTGATGACGCACGCGTTCTTCAAGGCGCTGCTGTTCCTTGCGGCCGGCTCGGTCATCATCGCGATGCATCACGAGCAGGACATTCGCAAGATGGGCGGCATCCGCAAGTACATGCCGATCACCTACTGGACTGCGCTGGTCGGCTCGCTGGCATTGATCGGTTTCCCGGGCTCATCAGGTTTCTTCTCAAAGGACCTCCTGATCGAGGCGGTCAAGGATTCGCACTGGCAACACGGCGCCACAGCGGGTGACCAGCTGACCTACTGGATTGCCTATCTGAGCGTCTTGCTTGGCGTGTTTGTCACGGCCCTGTATTCATTCCGCATGTTCTTCCTCGTCTTCCATGGCAAGGAACGCATGGATGCGAAAACCAAGTCACATCTGCATGAGACTCCGGCCGTGGTGACGATACCGCTGATCCTGTTGGCGATTCCGTCAGCCGTCATCGGCTGGTTTACGGTTGGCCCGGTTCTTTTCGGCGACTACTTCGGTGACGCTATCCAGGTCCAGTCAGCGCATGACGTCCTCGCGCACATGGGCGAGGCATGGCATGGCAGCCTGGGGCTGCTAACGCACGCGTGGCAGACGCCGGTGTTCTGGCTTGCGGTTTCGGGCGTGGTCGTCGCCTGGTTCCTGTACCTGAAGCGTCCGGACATACCGGAGACCATCAAGGACAAGGTGTCGCCACTCTACAACCTGCTCGATCGCAAGTACTACTTCGACGATCTCTATATCAAGGGCTTCGCCGCCGGTGGTCGCGGTCTCGGCAAATTCCTGTGGCAGAAGGGTGATGAGCTCATTATCGACGGGATCCTGGTGAATGGCACTGCCAGGGCCGTCGGCCGACTGGCCGGTGTAATGCGCCAGATCCAGACCGGGTATCTCTATACCTACGCTTTCGCAATGATAATTGGCCTGACGATGTTGCTCGGCTGGCTCATCTGGCTGAGGTAAGACGGTGCTCGCGAACTACTTACTGAGTTTTCTGGTCTGGTTCCCGGTCGCCGGTGGCCTCGGGTTACTCGTTATTGGCGACGGCGGCGATACCAATTCGCCTCAAGCGAAGTTAATGCGCGTCGCAGCACTCTTATTCACGTCGGTCACGTTCCTTGCCAGCGTTGCCCTGTACCTGGGTTTCGATAATGCCGAGCCGGGCATGCAGTTTGTCGAGCGGGTCCCGTGGGTAGACGTGTTCAACGTCTGGTACTACCTGGGTGTCGACGGTATTTCAGCCCCGCTAATCCTGCTGACGACGTTTATTACACCACTCGTGGTAATCGCCGGATGGGATACGATCAAGAATCGGCCAGCGCAGTATTTCGCCGCCTTCCTGATTCTTGAAGGCCTGATGATCGGTGTGTTCAGCGCGCTCGATGGCCTGCTGTTCTACGTGTTCTGGGAGGCCATGCTGATCCCGATGTTCCTGATCATCGGTGTTTGGGGTGGTGAGCGCCGCGTCTACGCAACACTCAAGTTCTTCCTGTACACGTTCCTCGGTTCGGTACTGATGCTGGTTGCATTCATCTATCTGTATCTGCAGACCGGTGGCTTTGATCTCTTCGGCTTTATGAATGTATCCATCGGGATGACGGCGCAGAAGCTGATCTTCCTCGCATTCCTTCTCGCTTTCGCGGTCAAGGTGCCGATGTGGCCGGTACACACCTGGTTGCCCGACGCGCACGTGGAGGCTCCCACCGGGGGTTCCGTGATCCTGGCCGCCATCATGTTGAAGATGGGCGGCTACGGTTTTGTGCGCCTCTCCCTGCCAATCGTGCCGGACGGCAGTGAGTATTTCGCGGGCCTCATGATCGCGCTGTCGCTGATTGCCGTGGTGTACATCGGCTTCGTCGCGCTCATGCAAAAAGACATGAAGAAGCTCATTGCGTATTCATCGATTGCACACATGGGCTTCGTGACGCTGGGCATGTTCCTGCTCTGGTCGATCGCCGCTGACACCGGGGCGGGTCTCGGCATGACCGGCGCCATGGTACAGATGATCTCGCATGGCCTGATTTCGGGTGCGATGTTCCTGTGCGTTGGCGTGATGTACGACCGCATGCACAGTCGCCAGATTGCCGACTACGGTGGTGTGGCTAACACGATGCCTGTCTTTGCGGGCTTCATGGTGCTGTTCTCCATGGCGAACGCGGGCCTGCCGGGTACGTCGGGCTTCGTGGGTGAGTTCATGGTCATCGTCGCCAGCTTCAAGGCGAACTTCTGGTTTGCGTTCCTTGCGGCGACGACGCTGGTTCTTGGTGCTGCCTACACATTGTGGATGGTGAAGCGCGTGCTCTACGGCGAGGTTGCCAACGACAACGTTGCAGAACTCAAAGACCTGAACTCACGCGAGTTCATCGTGCTGACCATACTGGCCGCCAGCGTGCTGCTGGTAGGACTGTGGCCAGCGCCGCTGGTTGACATGATGAACACGACGATCGAACAACTCATGCAACAGATCGCCCAGTCGAAGCTCTGACAGGTCTTGATATGAACTTGATGGATTACATAGCAGCCGCACCGGAAATGACCCTCCTGGGTTTGATCTGCGTGGTGATGATTGCGGACCTGTTTATCGAAAACGAAAACCGTATCGTCACTTTCTGGCTGAGTATGGCGTCACTGCTTATCACCGGCGTCGTGCTGTATGCGACCGCGCCTGAGGCAAGGACGGTGGTCTTCTACGGCGCCTATGTCAGTGATCCGCTGTCACAGGTATTGAAGCTCGGCGCTGTCGTGTTGGTTGGCGTGTCGTTCCTGTATGCACGCGACTACCTGCGTGCCAATGACCTGCACAAGGGTGAGTACTACCTGCTGGGCCTGTTCGGGCTGCTGGGCATGATGATCATGATGTCGGCCAACAGCCTGCTGCCGATGTATCTCGGCCTTGAGACGCTGGCGCTGTCGATGTACGCGCTGGTCGCTATCGACCGCCACAATGTGACGTCGGCCGAATCGGCGATGAAATACTTCGTGCTGGGCGCTATTGCGTCAGGTGCGTTGCTCTATGGCATCAGCTGGGTCTACGGCGTTACGGGTTCGCTGCAGTTCCACGAAATTGCTGCGGCGCTTAGCGCTGATCCGGGTTTGAATAACCTGCCGCTGTGGTTTGGCCTCGCGTTCCTGATCGTCGGCATTGCGTTCAAATTTGGAGCTGTGCCGTTCCACATGTGGCTGCCGGATGTCTACGAGGGCGCCCGCACGCCGGTTACGCTGTACCTGGCGACCGCCCCCAAACTGGCGGCACTCGCATTGCTGTTCCGGGTCCTGGTGGACGGCCTTGGCGGTCTGCACGAAACATGGAGCACGATGATCATGTTCATCGCCGTGCTTTCCATTCTCGCGGGTAATATCATTGCCATAGCGCAGACCAATATCAAACGCATGCTGGGTTACTCGACGATATCGCACGTCGGGTTCATCCTGCTGGCGGTCTACACAGGCACACAGGAGGGCTATGCAGCGGCGCTCTTCTACACGCTGACCTACGTTGTGGCGGCTGCCGGCGCATTCGGCATAGTCATCCTGCTGAGCAGGCGAGGGTACGAAGCCGAGCTCCTGAGTGACTTCAAGGGCCTCAACGCGCGCAGCCCGTGGTTTGCGTTGATGATGCTGTTCCTGATGTTCTCGATGGCCGGCGTTCCGCCGTTTGTCGGTTTCCTGTCGAAACTGTATGTCATCAGCGCGGTTCTCGAGATCGGCGGCACCGGACTGGCCGTGATGATGGTGCTGGCGTCTGTGATCGGCGCTTACTACTACCTGAGAGTCATCTGGTACATGTATTTCGAGCAGAATGAGGACCAGGCCGTACTTCAGGCAAGCACAGAAACGCGCCTTGTCCTGAGCCTTAATTCAATTGCCGTACTGGCGCTGGGCATCGTGCCGGGCTGGCTGCTGGCACTCTGTATCCAGGTCATCGCGTAACGCTGCCTAGTAGCGGCCGAATTCCTCCACCGCATCGACCATTGCGAGGACATTCTCGGGTGGCACGTCGTTCATGACGGTGTGCACCGCACCGAGCATGTAACCGCCGCCGGGACCGAGAATCTCGATCACTCTCCGGACTTCTTCGCGGACGTCTGCGGGAGTCCCGAACGGGAGAACTCGATGACTGTCGATACCACCGCAGAACACGATGTTCCTGCCGTGACGCTTCTTGAGGGCCGGGAGGTCGGACATGGTTCCGGCCGACGTCTGGATGGGATTGAGAATATCGACACCAATCTCGACGAAGTCATCGATAAGCGGCGCCACGTCGCCATCGGAATGAAATAACACTTTTGCCTTTGTCTTCGACTTGATGAGGCTGATGAAGTCCGCGTGAATGGGTTTGAGGAGTTCACGATACATCTTGGGCGAGATCATCAGGCTTTCCTGGGTACCAAGATCGTCGCCGATCTTGATGATATCGACATTGTCGCCAAGCTCGTCCAGGAAGTGGCCCATCAGCTGTTTGCAGTAGAGCGCTATCCGCTCCATCAATGCACGGGCGAAATCGCCATCCATCGCCATATTGAGCAGGAACGTCTCCATGCCCTGCATCGCGTAGGCCCGTTCGAAAGGAAACAGCAGCCATGGGGTGGCCAGGATGGCGTACTCGTTTTCCTCGGCCAGCAGTCTGGCCGTTTCACCCACATGAGCAACGCGACTCGGATCGCTCATGTCGGGCCAGTCGGGGTAGGACTCGAGTTCTTCCCGCGTTCGGGCGTCCTTCAGCGGGTGGACGCCGGGAAACCACTCCCCGGGCGTGATCTCGAACTGCCCGCTGCCCCAGGAGTCGATGTAGTTACTATGAGGCGTCCGCTCGGCGTTCCGTTTGCGGACCGCTTCCGGTTCCAGGTCCAGCACGCCCCGGACGTCACTGTTCAGGCAACGCATGGTCGCCTCGTCGATCAGGGCGGTGCCTAGCTCGGGCCAGTCATAGAGGTACTCGTCGGGTGCTTCAATACCGCAGATCTTCTTGATGCCGCGGTAGGGCTTCATCTTGATTCCGGTCGCGTTGCTGACCCCAATAACCACGGGAACCCGGTCAGGTTCTTCGTGATTGATGGCGGTTAGTACCCGTTCGCGGGGTGTGAGCGGCATGTCGAATCATCCGATCTCAAGTATTGTCCAAATATCCTTTACAAAGGGGGAGGGTGCCATTAGTATCCTCCACCTGCCGTTGCGGGGTGGAGCAGTCTGGCAGCTCGTCGGGCTCATAACCCGAAGGTCGCAGGTTCAAATCCTGCCCCCGCTACCAAATAAATATGCCGGGCCCGGTTTTATCGGGTCCGGCATTTTTATTTCTGCTATTGAGGCAGGGTTGGGTTCTGCGAAGCAGGTTCATTCCGAGGCCGGCAGAGCCGGCCGACATAAAGAGCCCCGCAGGGGCGAAGGCAATCCTGCCCCCGCTACCAAAATGAACGAAGGGCCCCTTTACGGGGCCCTTATTTTGACTGGCTTTATTCAAGCCTCAATCGTAAACGCCTGGCCTGCGTGCTTCTCAGTCAGGCACGAGCGATTGCTCAAGCGCGTATTCTCCCATGAGGGCATGTACCTTCTTCGTCGGGTGCAGGGGGTCCCAGAAAAAGTGCTCATTACGGTCTTTGCAGAAGGCGTCTTTGACCACGCCAAATGTCACGCACGAGTCTGTAACATTGGTGAGGCCGAAAGCCTCCGGCGCCGCTATCACTCCGCTGAGGAAAGCGAAGAAATCGACGGTTGAGACATTCATATTGAATGGATCGCCGGAGTAGAATGCGAGAACGGGCTGCAGAAATACGTAGTTGTAAAGCGCGCTCAGGCTCGGTCCTGCCGGGTCCGCAGGCGGTACTATTGGCGAAGCCTCCAAAGGGGGCAGATACGCGAACAACAGGTTGCGTGCGCCGCACTCATAGAGAATGCCGATATTTGTCGCGATGCTGGTGGTCATGCCCGTAAGGACGGTCAGTGCGTCCTCTCCCTGCAATATGTCGAACACGTCAAAGTAGCCGGAATCCACGACAAACAGTGTGTCGTTCATTGGAGCGCCGGTGCAATAACCGTTGCCGATCCAAGCCTGAACCTGGTCGCCAAGGCTCGGCTCCACAGGGTCGGGTTCTATGTCGCGCGCGCGGGCGTAGCCGTAGGCATAGTTGCCAAAGGCTGGATTACGATAGGCGGGCTTTGCCCATTTGGTCAGTTTCATTTCCCGTGCCAGAAATTCGACCCAGGTGCGACCGTTGCTGAAATGATGCCCGCCGATACCGTAACTGGCGTCCATTAGGACGAAAGGAGGGTGCGCGGTCTCACCGGTAACAGCGAAATGGTTTCCGGGGTCTATGAAGCTGGCACCGAAGACAAACATACGGGAATAGTCGTGCTCGGTGTCTGCGAAGGCCATCCCGGTCGCAAGTGGCAGTAGCGCCAGCAACGCGACCATCGTGCGTTTCAGAGTTTTCATTTCGTCTCTCCATTCAGTGGTGCCGGGCCGCAACCCACAGGGACTGCCGCCCCGTACCGATAGCCTACGTAGGCCCTCATATGGCCGCATGACGATTGGGTGACGGGCAGCTGACAATATCGGGACGGAGTCCGTTGGAATGTGTCGCCGGGTCGGCGCAAGGCATGGTGTTCGACCGCTAAAGTCGTAGAATGGACGGAAAGGAGCAACTTTCTGTGTACCGCTTCGATGATTTTCTGGCAGACCCGGAGGCGTGGAGACTCTCCCGCGGTGGGCAGGAGATACATCTCGAGCCGTTGGTTCTACAACTCCTCATCTACCTGATTGCCAACCGCGAACGGCTCGTCACGCGGCAGGAACTGATGGACACCGTCTGGGGCGACACGGTGATCAGCGAATCGGCGCTCACCAAGGCCGTCGCCCGGCTGCGCAAGGCGCTGGACGATCACTCGGACGATCCCCGTTACCTGGAAACTGTGCGTTCGCAAGGCTACCGCTTCGTCGCGGTGGTCGAAGAGATCGAACGCCCGCATGGCCTTGACGCGCCGTCTCAAATAACTCATGCACGACTCGTCGACTGGCGCCTGTTCGCGGGCGCCGCGGCGATTGTCGCACTGATCTTTTTCACGGTCTTCTGGCCCCGTGCACCTCAACTTGATACTCCGCAAAAGGAGGTCTTCGAATCGCTCGCCGTGCTTCCGCTCAGCAACCTGACCGGCGACCCTGAACGGGATTATTACGTCGATGGCCTCCAGGACCTCCTGATAACAGAGCTTTCGCAGCTCCCCGGGATTCGGGTCACGTCGCGGCAATCGACGCTCCGCTACCGTGACAGCCAGCTGACGACTGCCGAGATTGCCAAGGAACTGGGTGTGGACGCCCTGGTCGAGGGCAGCTTGTTGCGGGAAGGCAGCAAAATCGAGGTGACTATCCAGCTGATTGACGGGCGGAGCGACGAGCACCTCTGGGCGGAACGGTACACGCGCGAGACGCCCTATGTGTTCAGCCTGATTTCAGACATGGCAAACGCCATCGGTGCCGAGATTGCCGTCACCTCGGCGTCGCTGGGAGTCGATGGTCCGAGCCATGACCGGATGGGCCCAGTCGACCCGCGCGCAGTCGACGCCTACGCCCTGGCCGTTACGCAATTCGATCGGTTTACCAGGGATGGCATCCGCATCGGCATTGACCAGTTCGAGACGGCAGTCGCGATCGAACCAAAGTTCGCGCTCGCCTGGGGTCAACTCGGTGCGGCGTATGCGATGCAAGGGATGTTCGGTTTTGCTCCACCGAGAGAATCCAAGGAAAGATTCCGTGCTGCCGAGTTGAAGGCGATTGAGGCGGACCCTCTGGCTGCCCTCGGTCACTCCGGGTTCGGCTTTGCGCGTTTGTATACGGGGGACTTTGACGGTGCCTGCGAATCGTTCGAGGAGGCGCTGCGGCTCAACCCGTCGGAGCCCTATGCGATTCATGGCGCGTCGGACTGCCTGTTGTTCGAAGGGCGCGTGGACGAGAGCGTCGACAGGTTGCGCGAACTTCTGACGATCAGTCCGTTCAGCGCAATGCATAGTGTGCCGTTGCCGAGTCATCTGTACATGGCACGCCGCTTTGACGAGGCCATCACCGCGGCATCGGCGATGCAGGCGCGGGTGCCCCGGTACTCGGCGCACTGGATGCTTGCACGGTTCTTCTGGCAGCAAGGCCGCTTCGACGAGGCGCTGGACGAGGAGCGGCTGGAGCTCGAGCGACGTGGCGATACTGTCCTCCTGGCGGCGCTCGAAGAGGGGCTAGACGCTGGCGGCCCGACCGGTGCCATGCGTGCCATGGCCGAGGCGCTGGTTGCCCGGGTCAGAGAGACCTACGTCGATCCGAGCGATATCGGGGAGCTGTTCGCCCGGGCCGGGTTGGTCGATGAGGCCCTGCACTGGCTGAACAAGGCCATCGAGGATGGCTCGTACGAGGAGACCTATCTCGCTTTTTGGCCTCATTGGGATGTTCTGCGTGACGATCCACGGTTCCAGGATCTGCTGGTGCGCGTATATGGGGAGAGGGCCCCTAAGATCAGGCATTAAGGCGGGCAGAGGTCAGATCGCTCGTCTTGAGCTATTTCAAGCGGAGCCACGCCCGCACTGTCGGAACAGCACAGATCAAGCCCCCGCTACCACTTGATGAAGGCCGGCCCCAATGGGGCCGGCTTTTTTCTTGCTCACCATTCCCTCGGCCAATGTCGGCTTTACTTCCGAAGAGCAGTCGTTTCGGTAAACTAGGCCAAAGAGGTCGCTAATGACGCCATGCCGGGCTATTAACTCGGCAGGCGATCTGCTCACATGGGCATCTGCGCTGAGCGGGTCTACCTGTCATACTCTTCGAAGCAATATTCTGGCGCACAGAGGTTTTGGCGCGACGTCGGTTAATAGGTGGCCACCGTGAACAGTCGAATAGAATTCATTGTTAACCGCATGCGCGAGCGCTTGTGGGTGCGTCCACTTGCCTTCTGTATCGTGTCGCTGGGCGGCGTCTTTTTGGCAAAGGTGCCCGACCTTTACAACCTGGGGTCCGGCCTTCCGGTAATTGATCCGGAATCTATAGAGGCATTGCTGACCGTTGTTGCTGCGAGTATGTTGGTCATCGCCACCTTTGCGGTTGGATCGATGGTATCGGCATATGCGTCGGCCGCTGGAAACGCGACACCGCGCTCCTTCCCGTTGGTTATTGCCGACGATGTCTCCCAAAATTCGCTGTCGGTGTTTGTCGGCGCGTTCATCTTTAGCCTGATCGCGCTCGTTGCTCTAAAAAACCACTACTATGAGCGGGCAGGGCACTTCTCACTTTTCGTTTTAACGCTCTTCGTTTTTGCCTGGGTGATTCTTACCTTCGTCCGCTGGGTCGATACAATTGCGAGGCTGGGCCGGCTCGGAACCACGATCGATAAAGTAGAGGCGGCAACGGCACGAGCCCTTCAAGATCGTCGACGTAATCGCAACCTCGGTGGGGTGCCAGTTTCCGAGTCTCCAAACAGGGGCACTCCGATTCCGGCGACTGCGGTAGGCTATCTTCAGCACATTGATGTCGCAGCACTCCAGGAATGTGCGGAAAAGTGGTCACTTCGCATAACCGTGGCGTCGCTACCCGGTTCTTTCATCACCCTCGATAAACCTCTTGGCTCACATGTTCTTGAGGATGAGGGCGCTCATTCGGACGTGGACATATCCATGCTGGCAAGCGCGTTTCAACTCGGCGACTGTCGAGTTTATGAGGATGACCCTCGTTTTGGGTTGATCGCTTTGTCGGAAATCGCAAGCCGCGCACTTTCTTCGGCCGTTAACGACCCAGGTACGGCAATCGACGTCATCGGCAGATTTCTTCGGCTGTTCACTGAGTGGGGCAAGGCGACAGAGAATGTGAACGATGAGGAAGAGCCCCAATTTGACCTGGTCGAGATTCCAGGAATTAGTGTTAGCGACATGTTTGATGACGCATTTGCGCCCATCGCCCGAGATGGCGCAGCCTCAGTTGAAGTCCAGATTCGGCTACAAAAAGCGCTTGCCTCACTCGCGTCATTAGGAAACGACGATATCGAAATGGCTGCAGTGCACCACTCAAGGCTGGCACTGAAACGCGCCAAGCATGCGCTGACTCTTACAGAGGACTTTGAAAATCTGGCAAAGGCGGCACAATGGTCAGATTAGTCAGGCAAACTTGACCAAGATCACTTGGCATTTTCACAGCGATACAACAGTCGCTTCTGGGCGGTTACTGCCGGTCGCAGAGTAAATTAGCGTGTGACCCAACTACTGCTCTAAACAACAGTGTAGGTTCGCGGAGTAGGATGCTTGGACCTATGCAGCCACTGGCGGCACGCTCACTACGATCAATCGCTTAGCGTACCTTGCTAACGTACAAAGTGCGCCCCCGCTACCCGATAAAGAGCAAGCCAGCGCGAGCTTCGGGCACACGCCCTTCGCGCATGCAGGCCCTGGGCAGTAACAATTTGTTTCAGCGGGACTTCACAGACCTGTCGAGAGCGAATTCTTGTGACGCGCGCCGTCTAGCCCCAGACACCCTTACGTCTGAGGACTACCTAGTGTTGCACCGTCATACCGTCGGTATTGTTATCATCACCGCAGGGGTTAGCCAAGAGCCGGGTGAAGATCGGCTCTCGCTGCTGAATCGAAACGTGGCAGTGTTCAAGCAGATAGCTGAGCAGTTGGACCGTCATGCACCCAACGCGCTCCGTGCATGCGCTGATCCTCGGCGAGCACGGGGACTCGGGATTCGCGGTCTGGAGTAGGGCCAACGTCGGTGGAATGCCGATTCTGAACCACACCATCCTGGGTCACGCTTATGACCCCGAACGTCATGACGAGATCTTTCGCCAGGTACGCACTGCCGCGTATGAGATCATCGAGCGCAAAGGCTACACCAACTGGGCGATTGGTTTGGTGCTGGCGCACCTGGTCCGGACGATCCAGGAAGACCCGAGCAGCGTGCTACCCATCAGCGTGCGGCTCCATGGCGAATACGGCATAGAAGACGTCTGTCTCAGCATCCCGGTCGCCGTCGGCATCGACGGAGCGCGTGCCCCTGCCGCTCAGTGATGACGAGCAACAGGCCCTGGCCGCGTCGGCGGATACCCTGAAACGGTGGATCGGTTCTTTGTCGTTGAAGTCCTTCGTTCAACGCTACATCGGACGCCAATCAGCGGCGCTTCTCGCCGGCTTCGTGAGGATCGGGTTCTGCAAAGCAGTTTCATTCCGAGGCGAGCGGGGCTGGCCGACATGACTGAGCCCCACAGGGGCAATGGCAAAGTCAGTCTGCACTCCACACAATCACACGGTTCCGTATCAAGGTCTTATTGTTCTTCCGGTGGTCCCTTTTTTTTCGATGGCTCATCGGTAACACGGTTAAACTCGCGCATCGTTCGAACCAGTCCAGTGACCATGAGCGCGAAAACAAATAGCGCTATAACAAATATTACCTGTGTACTCATGATTTTGAGGCCCCTAGTACGATCAGCTTAAAGTAAATGCCGAAACACAAGATCGAAGGTACCCATAAAGCTGTGAATAGACCTTCCTCGCGCTGCCCCGAAAACCATAAATAGCCTGACACGAAAAATGAAATTGCGACGGCCAGAAGTATGAATATGTCGGATTGCTTAATCACCTTTGTTCTCCTTTATCGATCCCAATAACCAATTGCGGCAAGCAGACAACCTACCACGGCACCTCCTGCCAGCGTTCGTAGACCAGATTGTTGGCCGATCGCCAGTGACTCCATCGAAACGATCCCTAAAAGGCTGCCAATCAAAAATACACCAGAAACGACAAGTAACAGGATACCGAGAATGACTAATATTTTTCGTGCGCCTTCGAGATTCTCAAGATGCAGTTTCAATATTTTCTCCAAAGTGGTCTGACAGAGGTACCATTTTCACCCGGTAGGGCTTACGAAGCTATAGGCTTGAAAAACTTTCACTATGGTGTATCGAATGTCGTGGGATAGATAGAACAATAGGAGGCAGAAGGAGCGCCGTGAGTATCAACGCCTCGAATAGCGACGAGCCCCAAACAAATAAATTGAAAGCGAGCCCTGCTACCAGAACAGGACTAGCGGCTACGCGGTATAATAGGGACTAGCCTTAGTCTAATTTGCCGGGCGATGGCGCCAGGCACATCTACCGGCCCGGTCAGGCAACTGCAATGGCGATTCGGCGTCTGCGATATTCGCCGAGACAGTTGCTTAGGACGTCAACGAGCCACCCGACTCTCGGAGAGCGATATGGATACACAAGCGAAATGTCCCGTAATGCACGGTGGGCTTACGACCGCCGGCCAATCCAATAGGGAATGGTGGCCTGACACGCTGAATCTCGACATTCTGCATCAGCACGACAGCAAGACGGATCCGATGGGAGAGGGGTTCAACTATCGAGAAGAGGTGAAGAATCTCGATGTGGAAACACTCAAGAAAGACCTGCATGCGTTGATGACTGAGAGCCAGGACTGGTGGCCGGCAGACTGGGGCCACTACGGCGGTTTGATGATTCGCATGGCATGGCACGCTGCCGGAACCTATCGAATTGCTGATGGCCGTGGCGGTGGCGGCACCGGCGACCAGCGATTTGCGCCGATCAACTCCTGGCCCGACAACGCGAATCTCGACAAGGCTCGCCGCCTGCTCTGGCCGATCAAGCAGAAATACGGCAACAAGCTGAGTTGGGCCGACCTCTATATCCTGGCGGGCAATATTGCCTACGAGTCGATGGGGCTGAAGACCTTCGGCTTCGGTTTCGGGCGCGCGGACATCTGGCATCCGCCGAAGGACACTTATTGGGGCTCGGAAAAGGAATGGTTGGCGCCGACCGATAATCCAGAGAGCCGATACGCGGGCGAAAGGGAACTCAAAAACCCACTGGCCGCGGTCATGATGGGCCTGATCTACGTGAACCCGGAGGGCGTGGACGGTCAGCCGGATCCGCTCAAGACGGCGAGGGACGTGCGCGAGACCTTTGCGCGCATGGCGATGAACGACGAGGAAACGGTCGCTCTCACTGCCGGCGGGCATACCGTTGGCAAATGTCACGGCAATGGCGATGCGACCCTGCTGGGTCCGGAACCGGAAGGTGCTGACGTGGAGGAGCAGGGCTTCGGATGGATGAACACGACTACCCGGGGCGTTGGCAGCGATTCGGTCACCAGCGGTCTGGAGGGTGCCTGGACGACCCACCCGACGAAGTGGGACAACGGTTATTTCGACATGCTGCTCAACCACGAATGGGAATCTCGTAAGAGTCCCGCGGGCGCCTGGCAGTGGGAACCAGTGGACATCAAGGAGGAGGACAAGCCGATTGACTCCGAGGATACGTCGGTGCGCCACAACCCGATCATGACCGATGCTGACATGGCTATGAAGATGGATCCGGAGTATCGCAAGATTTCAGAGCGCTTTTACAAGGACCCAAGTTACTTCTCAGACGTATTTGCGCGCGCATGGTTCAAGCTGACGCACCGCGATATGGGGCCGAAGGCGCGTTACATCGGTCCTGACGTTCCCGAGGAGGACCTGATCTGGCAGGATCCGGTGCCTGCCGGCAATACAGGCTACGACGTGAATGAGGTCAAGGCGAAAATCGCAGCGAGCGGTCTGTCGGTCAGCGAGTTAGTTGCCACGGCATGGGACAGTGCCAGGACATTCCGCGGCTCGGACTTGCGCGGCGGCGCGAACGGGGCACGTATCCGCCTTGCGCCACATAAGGATTGGGAAGGCAACGAGCCAAAACGCCTCGCCAAGGTGCTTGGCAAGCTGGAAGGTATCGCGGCTGAAGCTGGTGCAAGCGTAGCAGATGTCATCGTGCTGGCGGGTAGTGTCGGCATCGAGCAGGCGGCCAAGGCGGCGGGCTTTGACGTCAAGGTGCCATTTGCGCCGGGTCGTGGCGATGCGACGCAGGAAATGACGGATGTGGATTCGTTTGAACCGCTGGAACCCATTCACGACGGATACCGCAACTGGCTCAAAGAGGACTACGTCGTGAAGCCGGAAGAACTCATGCTCGATCGCACGCAGCTTATGGGACTGACCGCGCCTGAGATGGTCGTGCTCGTCGGTGGCATGCGCGTGCTCGGCACCAACCATGGGGGCACCCGGCACGGTTTGTTAACCGACCGTGAGGGCGCACTGACGAACGACTTCTTCGTCAACCTGACCGACATGGGCAACACGTGCAAGCCCAAAAACGATGGTGTGTACGAAATCCGGGACCGCAAGACGGACAAGGTCAAGTGGACGGCGACGAGACTGGATCTCGTGTTCGGCTCGAACTCAATCCTTCGTTCCTATGCGGAGGTCTATGCGCAGGACGACAATAAAGAGAAGTTCGTAAACGACTTTGTTGCCGCATGGAGCAAGGTGATGAACGCAGACCGCTTCGACATCGCTTGAAGCGATGCAGAAGGTTTAGGCCAGGCGAACTCGTCCTGGTAGCGTCGGAACAGCGCAAATCACGCCCCCGCTACCAAACAAATATGCCGGGCCCCTGAAAGGGCCGGCGTTTTTTTCGTTCGCTCGCGCGAGGCCAGGGCCAGGTTCTGCGTAGAAAACAGGTTCACTCGCAGCCGCAGCGACGCGGGAGCGTCGCAACAGGGTGAGGGTGGTAGAATGGCGACGGTCTGCAAATAACCTGCAAACTAAAGAGA
Organism: uncultured Gammaproteobacteria bacterium; assembly: GCA_963722775.1. Lineage (GTDB taxonomy): Bacteria > Pseudomonadota > Gammaproteobacteria > Steroidobacterales > Woeseiaceae > UBA1847. The sequence continues at coordinate 11,983 of CAVROF010000020.1, read as the reverse complement.
AGCTTATATGAGTGACATTGAGCAAACGAAGTTGCGTCTTGAACAGATGCTGCTAGAACTAACCGAGCGCGCAGAGGAGATTGATGAAGACCTTTCCAGCCCGGGAGATGACGACTGGGCAGAGGCGGCGACAGAGTCGGCAAGCGACGAGGTGTTGGAGGAAGTTGGCGAAGTTACGATGGAAGAAATTGCCCAGATAAAGTTGGCTCTGGCGCAAATTGCTGCCGGTCGGTACGGCACATGTATTGATTGTGCGGGCAGTATTGGCGAGGAACGGCTGAAAGCGCGGCCATACGCAACAAAATGTGTAAAGTGCGCGTAACTGCCCCACCTGGCTATGGAAGACGAATCGTTTCATGTTGATGTTTTGACCTTCTCGATCCTGGAGGAGCTAGCAGACGTATGGACGGGCAAGGAGTTTTCAGAATTGCTCGCCGAAATGGAATTCGGTTCGACGGACGGCATGGGTCAGTCCGAATTACGAGAAATGTGTTTGCTCGCGTTGCAGGACCTCGAGCCGGAAGAGGCAGCGGCGCTGGTGCTGAAGTATCGCCTGGGTGACCGCCTCAGCAAGGGGCAGATAAGCAATATCGCGGCCGACATGTCGGAGGAAAAGCCCTGGGAAGAATACGCAAACATGGCTTTGCACGAGCAACTGTTCAACGTTTCGAGTCTTCTCTATATAGCTTTTCCGAATATTTTTCCTGAACCTGATGCCGTTCGTGCGACAGTCAGGATTAGGGCGTTGCACGAAGCAGGCAGGAAGATCCTGCAGTGCGCGCTGAATGAATCGTTTCTGATTCGATTGCTGGCCGCTGGTATGGACGACAACGCTACATTGTGTCGTCTGTTTGACGAGCAGTTGGCCGGCGATTCGTTTCCTGAGGCGGAATTCATAATCTGGACATTCCGGACCGAGTCGATGACCGACGACACTTACACCGTTGAAGTGATTAGTTCCGGATCGTGGCTGGACCCGTTAAGAAACACAAAGTCCTTCGCCGCGCACGCCTCACCGGATAAGGAAATCGGCAAACGCCACCCGTAAGGTGTTGTACGAAATTGACATATTTCAGCCGGCTTTTTGTAGTGGCCATTACTTCAGGGGAATACACTTACGGGCTGTCGGAACAGCACAAATCCTGCCGAGGCTATCGAGTCATAGTGCTTCGCGCTTAAACACAGCGCTGTACCATTTTCTTCGGGTCATGGTGCACCTCCATAGGTCAATATAGACCTAAGTGAAAGTGTCCACTAAACCTGAGCAAAACCACATTGCAGCCGTTCGAAACTCCAACAGGACGCCACAATTTGACCGTATCTGAAACCGGGGTAGTTGTTGTTGATCAAGGCGATTTCGTATCCGCGAAGTTTCCGAATGGCGACACGCAGACGCTGTCGTGGAACGACTTGGTTCGATTTGCAATCCAAACAAACGATTCTGCCCCGTGGGGCTGGGACGTGTGGTTTGTACTAGTTGGCGATAGAGATGAAGTATCGTTTCCACTCGGCGCTACTGGACAAGATGAAATTCTCGCAAAGCTTGAGACAGGTAGCGGAAAGGGCCGAGACCAGCTTATTGACGGCATGAACAGCACAACGAATCAAACGTTTGTAAGTTGGGAAAAGCAGTCGGCGGGTTGATTCCGGGGTGAAAACTGCCATTCGCGGAGTAGGGCCCTGGACCTAAGCTGCGATCAATGGGACGTCTAATAGGGTAAGAGGTTGAGGAGACCTTGCTAACGTACAAATCACGCCCCCGCCACCAAAAAACTCTGTTTGTCTGCAGTCCACCAGAGAGCTTCTTTTCGACGAGGCTCTTTGCGTCCATGTCACAGGATTCCGACCGGAAGCCCATGACCCGCAGCGGACATTGGTCCTTACGTACTTCTCCGACTTGAAGCGGTTTCACTATTGCCGCATATAGCTCACTACGTCAGACATGAGCGGAGCGAAGAGACGGAGGAGAGTTACAGCATGGACAGGAAGTACAGAATCGCCTGGTTGCCAGGTGATGGCGTTGGTAAGGAAGTCATGGAAGCGGCGCGTATAGTGCTCGATCGCGTGGGTCTCGATGCGGACTATGTGCATGGCGATATCGGCTGGGAATTTTGGTGTAGCGAAGGTGACGCCTTTCCGGCGCGGACCATTGACCTGCTCAATAACGTCGATGCCGCCATGTTCGGTGCCATCACCTCCAAGCCCGTAAAGGAGACAGAAAAGGAGTTGGTGCCCGCCCTCCAGGGGAAAGGACTGACGTACCGCTCGCCCATCGTGCGCATGCGGCAACTCTTCGACCTGTACGTGTGTCTGCGGCCTTGCAAGGCCTACCCCGATAATCCACTCAACTACCACGAGGGTATCGACCTCGTCATCTTCCGTGAGAATACCGAGGATCTCTATAGCGGCGTTGAGTTCAACCCCGTTCCGGACAAACTGCGAGACGTGCTGTCAGAATTGGCGCCGGCCTTCAAGGCTTTCGAGGACCTGCCAGGCGATCAATACGCTATTTCTTGCAAGATCAACACCAGGAAAGGCTCGGAGCGGATCATCCGCGCAGCCTTCGAGTTTGCCCAAAAGTTCGGGCGCAAGAAGGTCACGGTAGTACACAAGGCCAACGTGGTACGCGCCACTGACGGCCTGTTCCTTGAGACAGCGCACGAGGTGGCAAAGGACTTCCCGGATATCGCCATGGATCACGCCAATATCGACGCAATTACGATGTGGCTGCTCAAGAACCCGTTTAACTATGACGTGCTGGTGGCACCCAATCTTTATGGAGACATCGTCTCCGACCTTTGCGCCCAGATGGTTGGCGGGCTCGGATTCGGTTGCTCCGGGAACATCGGTGAAAAGCTCGCTGTGTTCGAGCCGACGCATGGCTCGGCCCCCAAGTATTCCGGGCAATACAAAGTGAACCCGATCGCCACGATCCTGACCGCCAAGATGATGCTTGACTGGCTTGGTGAGACCGGCGGGGCGCAGCGGATCGAGGATGCCGTCGCCGCGGTTGTTCGCGAGGGCAAAGTGCAAACCTACGACATGGGCGGATCGGCGACCACACTCGAGATGGCCGAAGCGATAGCGGACAAGCTATAGGAGGGATTCCTAATGACACAGATCGTTGTCCACGAGGTAGGCCCGCGCGACGGGTTACAAATGGAACGCGAGGTCGTTCCAATCGAGACGAAAGAGGACTGGGTTCGTCGCACGATGGAATGCGGTGTCGACATCGTGCAGGTCGGTTCCTTTGTCCATCCTGTGAAGGTTCCGCAGATGGCCGATACCGATGAACTGATTCGGCGACTTGTAGGGAACAAAAGAGCCGGCGCGACCATTGCAGGACTCGCGCTGAATGAGAGGGGCGTGGAACGCGGCCTGGCATGCGGGGTGGAGATGTTCTGCCTGGGCGCCTCCGCCAGCGAGACCCATAGCCTTAAGAACACGGGCATGGCGACCATGGAGGCCACACACCGCATCATCGGCGCGGCGCAAGAAGCGGTGGCCGCGGGGAAAAAAGTGCAGGTGTCGGTGCAGTCCGCCTTCGGCTGCGGTTTTGAAGGTCCGATCCCTGAGGAACGCGTGCTCGAGATGGTGGCCGCGTATCTCGAGGCAGGTTTACACAACATCAGCCTGGCCGACACGGCCGGCCACGCCCATCCGGCCCAGGTTGAGCGGTTGTTCGCCGCGGTGTTCGACCTCGACCCCAACATCGAAGGTACCTGCCACTTCCATAACACCTATGGACTCGGCATGGCGAACATCATGGCCGCCATGAATGCCGGCGTAACCTCGTTCGAAACGTCGTTCGCGGGTCTCGGCGGCTGCCCGTTTACAAAGGTGGCGGCAGGAAACGTAGCGACCGAGGACTTTGTGAACGCATTGCAACTGCAGGGTCTTCGCGCGGATGTGGATCTCGACACATTAATCAGCGTTGCCAGTGACGTCGCAGCATATTTCGAGCGTGAAATGCCCGGCTGCGTCTACAAGACCGGATCAACCCGTAAGAAGGTGGCGGCATGAGCGACCAGATACTGAAGGGCGTCCGGGTCCTCGACCTCACCAATGTACTAGCGGGACCCTTTGCCACGCTGCACCTCGCGCTTTTGGGCGCCGAGGTCATCAAGATCGAGAGGCCCGGGAGCGGTGATCTGGCACGTAAGCTGGGCACGCTTACCGAGCTGAACGAACAACTCATGGGGACCAGCTTCCTGGCACAAAACTCAAACAAGAAGTCGGTGACTCTTAATACAAAGTCTCCTGAGGGCAAAGAGATATTCAAGAAGCTGGCGAAGGATGCGGACGTGCTGGTCGAGAATTTCCGGCCCGGCGTCATGGACCGGCTGGGACTCAGTTACGACGTTTTGAAGGAGATAAACCCGGGATTGATCTATTGCGCCATCTCGGGATTCGGGCAGACCGGACCCGATGCGCACAAACCGGCTTACGATCAGATTATCCAGGGTCTTAGCGGCGAGATGGCCGTCAATGGAGACGAGCGGCTGAATCCGTTGCGCGCGGGATTTCCTGTCTGCGACACGGTGGGCGGTTTAAACGGTGCCTTCGCCATCATGGCGGCCCTTTATCACCGCGAACGTACGGGCAAGGGGCAATTCATTGACATCGCTATGCTCGATTCCATCATGCCCCTCATGGGCTGGGTGGCCGCGAACCTGCTTATCGCGAAGCAGCAGCCGGTACCAATGGGCAATGACAACTTTACGGCGGCGCCATCCGGGGTGTTCCGTACCCGGGACGGTCATATCAATATCGCGGCCAATAAGCAGGAGCAGTGGGAGTCGGTTTGTGATGTGCTCGATCTGCCAGAACTGAAGACCGATACACGCTTCGAGTTGCGCGACGCCCGCAAACAGAATCGCAAGGCGTTGACGCCGCTCCTGGAAGCAAAGCTGGCGGAGCGCGACACAACGGAATGGGTGGAATTACTCAATGCCAGTGGCGTGCCGAGCGGCGCAATCCTGAGCCTCGAGGACGCGCTGAAGCAGCCACAGATCCGGCACCGCGAGACCCTGAAGGATGTACCGATCGAGGGCGTTGGCACGGTTCCGCTGTTTACACTGACCGCGAAATTCGAACAAACGCCGGGAGATATCACATCGGCACCACCGCGACTTTCGGCACATACGGCGGACGTATTGGCGAGCATCGGCATTACAAAGGATGAACTGGCCGCTCTGAAGACGAAGAAGGTTGTCTGACGGCTATTGATGGAAGGAGATTGATATGGGCATGACGTACGTACAGAAGTTGCTCGCCCGGGCGTGCGAGAGGGCTGCAGTGGATGCAGGGGAAGTCCTCGAAGTACCAGTGCACCTGGCGATGTCGCATGAGAACGCTGCGCTCGTCATCAACCAGTTCAATGAAATCTTTCGAGACACCGGGCGGGAGTCCCGGGTGTGGGATCCGGACAGGATAGCGATCATCTTCGACCATCGTGTGCCCGCCGAGTCGTCGAAGACGGCAACCAACCAGAAGAAGATCCGCGATTTTGTCGCGGAGCAGGGGGTTTCCAAATTCCACGACGTGCGGGGCGACGTGGGCGGCATCTGCCATCAGATCCTCCCCGAAAACGGTTACGTACGGCCCGGCCAGGTCCTGGTGGGCACCGACAGCCACACGACCACGCACGGTGCGCTCGGTGCCTTTGCATTCGGCATCGGCGCCACGGAGATGGCCGCGGTCTGGGCGCTGGGAAGTATTCTCAACGTTGAAGTACCGGGCACCATAAAGGTCGTGGTCAACGGTGAGTTCCCGAGCGGTGTCTACGCCAAGGATCTGATTCTGCACCTGGTTGGCCAGCTCACTGCCGAAGGTGCGAACTTCAAGGTGATCGAGTTTCACGGTGACACGATCCGCAACATGGCGACTTCGGGCCGCCTGGTACTTTGCAATATGTCGGTGGAAGCCGGTGCAACCGGTGGGGTGGTGCCACCGGATGAGGAGACGCGTCGTTACCTGAGGGACGAGGCCGGGGTTGAGGATAAACTGGATGTGTTCGCTCCGGATGCGGACGCGGTTTACGACCGGGTAGTGGAGATCGATGTGGCGCAGCTTGATCCACAGATCGCGTGCCCGCACACAGTCGACAACGTCAAACCGATCGGCGAGGTGAAGGGCAGAAAGATAGACCAGATCGTAGTGGGCTCCTGCACCAACGGACGTCTTGATGACATCGAGATTGTCGCGCGGACGCTCAAGGGCAAGCAGGTGGCGGAGGGCACGCGCATGCTCGTGTTCCCGGCATCGTGGCGTATTTACTCTGATGCACTGAACGCCGGATACCTGAGCGACCTGATCGCAGCCGGCGCCGTGGTCTGCAATCCTGGCTGTGGGCCCTGCCTGGGCATTCACCAGGGGGCGCTGGGCGACAACGAGACCGCGCTGGCCACCACAAATCGCAACTTTAAGGGCCGTATGGGTAACCCGGGTGCGGACGTGTTCCTGTGCTCGCCATTGGTGGCAGCGACAAGCGCGCTGACCGGCGTTATTTCCGACCCGCGGGAGGTGAACTGAAATGGCCAAAGGCAAAGTTGTACTGAGACTCGATAACGACATTTCCACGGACATCATCTACCCGGGCCGATACATGGCGACGGTGCTGCCGACGGAGACGCCGCTGTTCGCCTTCGCGGACAACACTGGATTCAATCAGGCGCTCAAGGAGAAGCAGTTCCCTGCGGGAAGCTTCATCGTGGCCGGGGATAATTTCGGCTGCGGTTCCTCACGCGAACAGGCCGCCTCGTGCATTAAGGGCTACGATCTGATCGTTGTGGCCCGAAACTTCGCAAGGATATTTCTGCAGAATTCGATAAACGTCGGTTTGCAAATGATCATCTGCCCCGATATCGAGGCCGAGGAGGGCGATGAGTTGGAGATCGGGGACAGCGAGGTCCGGAACGTCACCGCTGGTAAGTCCTTCGCCATCGAACCGCTGCCCCAAGCCCGTCAGTCCATCATCGACGCGGGTGGACTGATCCCCTACACGCGGCGACTGCTGCTGGAGCGCAGAGCATAGGGTCGCCACCCGCTACTTTTTGCGTTTCTGGGCACATTCGGGAGTAAGACAGATTGTTGCGTGATGCGCAACACGCTATACTATTTCCGTGATCAAGTCGTTCAAGCATAAAGGCCTTCGCAGATACTATGAATCCGGACGTGAGGCAGGGATTCAGGCCAAACACGCGAGTCGACTTCTGTTGCAGTTAGCGGCGCTCGATACCGCCCGAGTAGCCGAGGATATGGACGTGCCAGGGTATCGGCTCCATCCTCTCAAAGGTCGGGCGAAGAATCGATGGTCGATATGGGTCAGCGGCAATTGGAGACTGACCTTCGAATTCAACGACGGAAACGCCTACGTTTTGGACGACGAGGACTATCGCTGATGACTATGCACAATCCCCCGCACCCCGGCGAGTTTATCCGGGAGACATATATTGAGCCATTCGATATTAGTATCCGATCGTTGGCTGAGAGTTTGGGTGTCGCCGCTTCTACCCTGGCGCGTATTGTGTCCGAGCGTAGCGGGGTAAGTCCCGAGATGGCATTGCGCCTATCCAAGGCGATTGGCCGGTCTCCTGAGAGTTGGCTAGCCATGCAAAATAACTATGATCTTTGGCAGGCCAGGAAGTCTGCAAACCTCTCGCAGGTTCGGAAGATCCCGTTTGAGGCGATTGCATGATTTGTCGATTGTGCATTCGGTGTAGGGGCTCAGTCGCAGGGGCAACTCTGCCAGCTAGAATCCGCATGTACCTTCGTTGCGGAACCCGTCATACTGGATATCGCTCCCAGAGGATGAATTGAGTTCACTCGTACATCGATGAACAAACACTTTAGGTGCGGCAATCTTGAGACGGCTGCGGGGGGGGGCAGGAATCATGGAACAACTATCTGGACTCGACGCGTCGTTTCTATATCTGGAAACGGGCAACATGCCGATGCATATTGGCAGCCTCGCCATCTATGATCAGTCGACCGCTCCGGGCGGTGCAGTTAGCTTCAAAGACATCCTGAGATTCTTCGAGAAACGCGTGCACAAGGCGCGGGCGTTCCGCCGGCGCATCGTGACCGTGCCTATGAGCCTGGATCATCCGTACTGGATAGAGGACCCGGACTTTGATCTCGAGTTTCATGTACGGCACATCGCGCTTCCCAAGCCCGGAGATTGGCGGCAGCTCTGTATCCAGACGGCGCGCCTGCACGCGCGGCCGTTGGATACCACCCGACCGCTTTGGGAGGCCTACGTTATCGAAGGTCTCGACAACGTGGCCGGCGTACCGGAGGGCAGCTTCGCGCTGGTGACAAAATTGCATCACGCGGCGATCGACGGCGTGTCGGGCGCGGAGATTTCGAAGGCTATCCACGACGTCTCGCCCGAGGACACGGTGGAGTCGCCTGCCAATGACTGGCATCCGGAGCGTTTTCCCACCGCGATGGAGTTGCTAGGGCGGTCCGCCGTGACGACGGCGAAGAAACCATTCGAATTTGCCTCGCTGCTGGCGCGCAACGCACCGACGGCGTGGCGCTTCGGTCGCGGCCTGCTCAACAAGGAGCTCCAACTCACGACGAAGGTGCCGCGAACGCGGTTCAATGCGAACGTCTCGCCGCATCGAGTCTTTGATGGCCGCAGCTTCTCGCTGGACGAGATTCGTGCGATCAAAGGCCGCATCGACGGTGCGACCGTCAACGATGTGGTTGTCAGCGTTTGTGGGGGAGCGCTCAGGCGATACCTGGAGTCCAAGGGCGAATTGCCGGAAGAATCCCTCGTGGCGATGGCACCGGTTTCCGCGCGTCCGGACGAGATGCGCGAAGCCGCGGGCAACCTGGTGTCGACGATGAGCCTGCCGGTGCGAAGCGATATTGCGGATCCGTTGGATCGGTTGCGTGCCGTTCGCGTCGAGAGTGAGAATGCCAAGAAGCTGACGCGCACGATGGGCGCCTCGCTTGCGGCGGAGGCCGCGCATTTTCTACCGTCGACCACCACCGGTTTGATGGCGACCGCTTATGCCCGCTATGGTTTGGCGAAGCGGCTGCCACCCGTTTTCAATACGGTGATTACCAACGTTCCGGGTCCGAATTTCCCACTGTACTCCATGGGCTCGCGTATGGTCGCCAACTTCGGTCTCGGGCCGGTTGCCCACGGAGTGGGGCTTTTTCAGCCGGTGATCGGTTACAACGGGCAGATCACGATTAGTGTGAATTCGTGCCGCGACATGATGCCGGATCCTGCGTTCTACTGTGACTGCCTCACCGAGACTTTCGAGGACCTGAAGAAGGCCGCAAAGAGTCCGGCGAAGCGCAAACGCGTATCGAAAAAACGGCCTGCAAAAGCGACGCAGGACTAAATGCCGGCTGCATACTGCGACAGGCAGGATAAACAAGCCAACGCGACGTTGGCAGGAGTTTGCGATGGATGCGGGTGAAATCAGCAGGCCCTCTCTAGCCTTAAGGCTCCTGGAGTCGCGCGCGGTCGGCGAGCTCTATCTGTATGCATGGATGTATCCGCTGCTGCACCTGGCACCTAAAGGTGACGGTCACCCGGTCCTGGTTTTGCCAGGTTTTCTGGCCAGTGGTAGCTCGACCTTTCCTTTGCGGCACCTGCTCAAGCGAGTCGGCTACAAGGGCCACCGCTGGAAGCTCGGTCGCAACATGGGGCCGCTGCACATTTCGCTCGACCAGGTGATGGAGCGCGTTCAGGAACTTCGCCAGCGCTACGACAGCAAGGTCAGCTTGATCGGCTGGAGCCTCGGCGGCATCTACGCACGTGAGCTCGCGTGGATGTCACCGGATGACGTGCGCCAGGTCATCACGTTGGGCACCCCGTTCCGACACCATCATTCCACCGCGGCGTCCCAGCTTTACCACACGATCAACGGTCATTACAGCGAACATATCGAACCCGAAGTTGTCGACCGCGCGGAACGGCCACCGCCCGTGCCGTGCACGTCTATCTACACCAAGAGCGACGGGGTCGTGCCCTGGCAATGCTCCCTCGACGTCGACTCGCCTGAAACCGAAAATATCCGCGTCTACGGCAGCCACTGCGGCCTGGGCCACAATCCTTCTGCGCTCTGGGCCATCCTCGATCGGCTTGCTCTCCCGGAAGACGAATGGAGCCCGTTCGATCGGCATCTATACCGGACGTTGGCGTTTCCCAAGCCAGACGAAATCGAATCGTCTTGAAGCGGCTGGCCCCGGAGATCTAGGGTTCGCCCTCGCGGGCTTCGCAGACATTTGTGAACTCCTCTGCATCTATCGCTGCGGTCATTAAATCCGCCGATTCAGCGTTGCCTTCCTGGATTAGCCTGGTGCCAACAGCTACTCCATCTGGCAGTGTCTTGTATAACGTTATGCGCACGGTCGCCCGGTCGCCCGAGAGCCTGGCGCGCTCGTCGGTCTTGAAATAGCGATAGCCACGATCGATCGTCAACTGCGACCATGCGCAAGTCAGATTCAGAACCTTATCGACGACGAGCCCCTTCTGGCGGTCTGGTCCGATTTCAAGTCTGGAAGTGTCATCGTTGAGACGCGTTTCAATGAACAACTCGTGCTCTATGATCTCGAGAGTCTCTGGCTCGGCCTCTGTACTGGATCTCCACAGCCGGAAATCGTCAATGTAGAAGGTCATAGGCCCATCAGTACTCAGGGTGCCTAAGCCCCACCCGTGAACTTCGGCGAGGTTCAGTCCGTCATTCGGGGCACCGTTGTGAATCTCCTTCCGGGCCATGTCTTTGAATGACACAGATATCAAGCGCCACCCGGGCACGTCATCCCAAAATACGTAGGTGTAACGTTCAGCATCGTCCCTTCGTGAGCAGGGTTGCCTATTGTCGAGTACGTCGACGAACATCTTCGTGGCGCTGTTAGTGCCGTGCAGCCAGAAACTGAAGCCGTCTGTGCTGCTCCAGTCCTGTGGTACCCATCTTTGCATCCCCTCATCAGATGTAAGGTGGAGGACGCCGGCCCAGCCGGTAACGTCCAGGTTCAGTTGCAGTACCGTATTCCCGGTCGTTTCTCCGGGTAAAGCAGGATGTGAGCCTGTTCGTGAGAGGTTCACAGCACTGGTGCCATCGCTGAACGTTGAGAAACCTGGTGAAACTCCATTGCGACTGGTGCCTGCAGCAAGCGGTGACTGGAAGTCATGCAGGACTTTGGGCCCGACTGTGGTTGTCGTGAACTCGGACCTGGCAGCGATACATTCACGCGCCTGTTTGATCTGCGCCTCAAGGGCAACCAATCCGACCCGCGTGGCGCTCTCGACCATCTGGTCCCTGGCGCCCTCCGAGGCGTTCTCGGCCACGAGCTTCGCATCGACGAACAACTCATGGTGGGCGTTAAGCAGGAACGAGAAGGCGCTTCTCCCTTGTCGGTCGATGATGTAAATCTCAATGCCAAATACTGCCCGATCACCGGGAACGAGAAGTTCCATAACGACCGTGTAGTCAGCGTCGGGCTCGCGACCTTTGAGCTTTTCCGCGATTGACAGTATTCCGTACTGGAAAATTTCCCATTGAGAGGGTCGTCGTAGCGGCCCCAGATCGATGCGTAGCGAATTAGCCGTGGCGGTCCCGGTCCCGGACTCATTCAGGAAATCGACTATTTGCTGCTGCGATGCGAACGAGTGGGCTGTACGCTCTACTCTTCTAACGATAGTGGGAAGGACGGTGATCTGCATCGCGCCTGCGTTTTCGAGGAAGCCAGCGGCATAGTCGCTTGGCGGCCGGAAGCCGGGTTCTGAGATCGTTTGGCCTGGCTCGTCGGCGAGGACAGACAACGGGCAGAGACACACACAAAGGGTCAGAATCAGAGTATGGAGAAGTGGGTGAGACGGTATGGTTGGTCTGTTCATGGCACACCTCCATATCGTCATATGTGGGCGCATCTGAAGCAGCACGATAGGGGAATCTACCTAGTTCCACCGCGTTTTTATTACCCGCCGCTGGCTGATATCTCGAAGTGACAGTCA
>CAVROF010000019.1:0-95045 GCA_963722775.1 uncultured Gammaproteobacteria bacterium | reverse complement strand
TCCTTGAACGCGCCCATTGTTTTTTTCCTTTATATGCAAACTGAGAAAGCCGCGCAGGCTAGCGAAAACCCGCGCGGCTTTGAATTAACGGTTGGTGGAGTGCTTCCTAGAAGGGAATATCATCGTCGAAGTCGTCGGGACCCGGCTGGGGAGGAGCATTGCCACCACCCTGCTGGCCACCACCCTGCTGGCCGCCACCCTGCTGGCCACCGCCCTGCTGGCCACCGCCGCCGAACGAACCGCCGCCACCGGCACCGCCACGTCCACCGAGCATCTGCATTTCGTCTGCAATAATCTCGGTTGTGTAACGATCCTGACCGTCCTGGCCCTGCCACTTGCGTGTCCGCAGCTTGCCTTCGATATAGACCTGCGAACCTTTGCGCAGGTACTCGGCCGCGATTTCGGCCAGGCGATTGAACATCGCTACCTTGTGCCACTCGGTGCGCTCTTTCTGTTCGCCGGTTTGTTTGTCCTTCCACGACTCGTTGGTCGCGACCGTGAAATTGGTAACTGCAGAGCCACTCGGCATGTAGCGCGTCTCGGGATCTCCCCCAAGGTTACCAACGATGATGACTTTGTTTACTCCGCGGGCCATATACGGATCCCCTGTCTGGTAGTGTGTTTAGGTACTCGCCGCGGTACAGCGAGGGGGGCCTATTGTAGAGAAGCGCCGGGTTTTTGCTACCCCGATTTATGGGTCTTTTCGCGGAAATCTCCCGAAGCCCTGCATGGCCAGCCAGATACCGCCCATCAGGGCGCAGACAAAGAATACGTCCGTCGGACGACCCTGCCCCAGGAAGCGGCCGCCGATCAGCCCGCCGACGAAAGCGCCGAGGAACTGGGCGCTCGAGAACACGCCCAGCGAGGCGCCACGCACTTCGTCTTCGGCCAATACCGAGAGCCGTGCCGGCAGTCCTGCCTCGAGGAAGTTGAAGCCCGCAAAGTAGACCACGAGCGCGAGGAATACCGGCAGGACAGCGAATCCGAAGAACGTCAGCGCAAGCTGTGCCACGACGATCAGCGTTACGGCGATTCCGATCAGGTAGCCCCGCCCCTGGTGGTGATCTTTCATGATCATGGGCACAGCAATACCGAGCGAGACAACGAGTGCGCCGATATACACCTTCCACTGCTCGGTCAGCGGCATTTCCAGGCGATCGTGCAGCAGGAACGGCAGAGCCACGAACGTCGCCGTCATGATCGCGTGCAGCAGGAAGACGTACGAGTCGATGCGCAACAGGTCCAGGCGAAACGCCGGCAGCAGACTCCAGCTCTCGCGGCGCACCGGTCGCGGAATCTCGGGCAGCAGCCCCAACATCAGTGCAGCAACGATGGCCAGCGCCGCGCCGATCCAGAAGAGCGCGGTAACGCCGAAGCTCGCCGCGATAAGCGGGCCAGCCACCATGGCAATCATGAATGATGAGCCGATTCCGACGCCGAACACGGCCATCGATTTCGTGCGCACTTCCGGGCGCGTCGCATCGGTTATCAGCGCCGTCAGGGTGGCCGAGATCGCGCCCGCGCCCTGCAACAGGCGGCCGGCAACAAGGCCGTAAATGGACTCGGAAAGACCAGCCAGCACGCTTCCCGCCGCAAAAATCGCGAGGCCGCCGACGATGACCGGGATGCGGCCGATACGGTCGGACAGGGCTCCGAGCGGAATCTGGAAGCATGCCTGGGTCAGGCCGTAGCCGCCTACGGCGAGGCCAATCAGCAGCGGCGTCGCATTCTCAAGATCCCGCGCGAACAGGGACAGGACCGGCAGCAGCGTGAACAGACCGAACATACGGATCATCGCGATGAGCGCGACAATACCGACCGACCGGCGTTCGTCGGCTTGCATGGCTGTGCTGTCAGGCTTCTCTGAATCCAAAGTCGTACTTCCTTTGCGCCGCGGCGGCGCGGCGGCGTATATTAGCAGGTTGTTCGCTCTCCACTGAATCTCCTTGATGAAATCGACAAACCGCACTATCCGAATCGCCGGCGCGAGGACTCACAACCTCAAGAACATCGATCTCACCCTGCCTCGCGACCAGCTGATCGTTTTTACGGGCCTGTCGGGTTCGGGCAAATCCTCGCTCGCCTTCGACACTATCTATGCCGAGGGCCAGCGCCGCTATGTCGAGTCGCTGTCGGCCTATGCCCGCCAGTTCCTGTCGATGATGGAGAAACCTGACGTCGATCACATCGATGGTCTTTCACCGGCCATTTCAATCGAACAAAAGTCGACTTCGCACAATCCGCGATCGACGGTCGGTACGGTCACCGAAATCTACGACTACCTGCGCCTGCTGTTTGCTCGCGCCGGTACGCCAAAGTGCCCCGATCACGATGTCACGCTGGAAGCGCAGACCGTCAGCCAGATGGTTGATCATGTACTTGAGCTGCCGGAAGGCACGAAACTCATGCTGCTCGCACCGGTGGTCGCCGAACGCAAAGGTGAGCACGTGCAACTCATGGCGGATTTGCAGGCCCAGGGCTTTATCCGCGCACGTATCAACGGCGAGATCTATGAGCTCGACCAGCCACCCTCGCTCGACCTGCGTAAGAAACACAACATCGACGCGATTGTTGATCGCTTCAAGGTAAAAGCAGAGGAAGATCTGCGCCTGCGACTCGCCGAATCGTTTGAAACCACACTGCGATTGGCCGATGGTGTCGCCCGTGTTGCTTACATAGATGGCAGCGACGCGGAAGAGATTACATTCTCCGACCGCTTTGCCTGCAATATCTGCGGCTACAGCCTGACCGAGCTCGAGCCACGCCTGTTCTCGTTTAACAACCCCACCGGTGCCTGCCCGACCTGCGATGGCCTGGGTGTGAAACAGTTCTTCGATCCTGAGCGAGTCGTTGTAAGCCCGGGGCTGTCACTCGCCGGCGGCGCGATTCGCGGCTGGGATCGCAAGACCACCTATTACTACCAGATGATCCAGAGCCTGGCGTCACACTATGGCTTTGATATCGAAACGCCGTTCAACGAACTCAGCAAGAAGCTGCAGGACGTCGTCCTGTACGGCAGCGGCACGGACAAGGTCGAGTTTTTCTACGCCAACTCGCGTGGCATGCAGATCAAGAAACTGCACCGCTTCGAAGGCGTACTGCCGAACCTCGACAGGCGCTACCGCGAGACCGAGTCGAGTGCCGTGCGCGAAGAGCTTTCGAAATTCCTCAATAGCCAGGCCTGCCCGAACTGCAGCGGTACCCGCCTCAACGAGGCGGCACGCCACGTGTTCATCTGCGATCACTCGCTGCCGGAAATTACGAGCCTGTCGGTCGGTCACGTCCGCGAGTTCTTCGACACCATGCAGCTCGACGGCTGGCGCGCAACGATCGCCGACAAGATCGTCAAGGAAATCTCGGATCGCGTCAGCTTCCTCTCCGATGTCGGTCTCGACTACCTGTCGCTAGACCGCAGTGCCGAAACGCTGTCGGGTGGTGAAGCGCAGCGCATTCGTCTTGCCAGCCAGATCGGCTCGGGGCTGGTTGGCGTCATGTACATTCTGGACGAGCCGTCGATCGGCCTGCACCAGCGCGACAACCAGCGGCTGCTCGGCACCCTCACTCACCTGCGTGATATCGGTAATACGGTCATCGTCGTTGAGCATGATGAGGAAGCCATCATGTCCGCTGACTTCGTCGTCGACCTCGGACCCGGTGCCGGCGTACACGGTGGCCAGGTGGTGGCCGCGGGTTCGCCCGAGGAGGTCAAGAGGGAACCTCGATCGCTGACCGGCCAATACCTGTCGGGTAAGCGCGCTATCAAAGTACCCGAATCGCGCACGCCCAACGACGCCGACAAGCAGATTCGTGTGCTGGGTGCGACGGGCAACAACCTCAAAGGAATCGATGCATCCATTCCGATCGGCCTTATGACGTGCATCACGGGTGTGTCGGGTTCGGGCAAATCCACGCTCGTCAACGACACTCTGTACAAGGCCGTCGCCGAGGAGATCAATCGCGCGAGCCGGAACCCGGCCCCGCATAAAGCCGTGGAAGGGCTCGATGCGATCGACAAGGTGATCGATATCAGCCAGAGCCCGATCGGACGCACGCCCCGATCCAACCCGGCAACCTACAGCGGCCTGTTCACGCCAATCCGTGAGTTGTTCGCAGGCACGCAGGAAGCGCGTTCGCGCGGCTACATGCCGGGACGCTTCAGCTTTAATGTGAAAGGCGGGCGCTGCGAAGCCTGCCAGGGTGATGGTGTAATCAAGGTAGAAATGCACTTTCTCCCCGATGTTTATGTCCCCTGCGATGTGTGCCGCGGGCAACGCTATAACCGCGAGACCCTCGAGATCCGTTACAAGGGCAAGAACATTCACGAAGTCCTCGATATGACCGTCGAGGACGCCGCAGTGTTTTTCCAGAATGTCCCAGTCGTGGCCCGCAAGCTGCAGACGCTTATGGACGTCGGCCTGACCTACATTCGCCTTGGGCAAAATGCGACGACGCTGTCAGGTGGTGAAGCGCAGCGTGTGAAGCTCGCCAAGGAACTCTCGAAGCGCGATACAGGGAACACGCTGTACATACTTGATGAACCCACGACAGGACTGCACTTCCACGACATCGAACAACTGTTGGGCGTACTGCATCGCCTGCGCGACCATGGCAACACCGTCGTCGTCATCGAACACAACCTCGATGTCATCAAGACCGCCGACTGGATTATCGATCTCGGCCCGGAAGGCGGCGATGGTGGCGGTGAGATCATCGCCAGCGGAACGCCCGAGGACGTTGCCGCAACGAAGGGTTCATTTACCGGCGAGTTCCTCAAACCGCTGGTCAAAAGCGAGCGCAAAACGAAGCGCAGCGCCTGAGTCGGTGCGCAGGTAGAGCGACGGCTCAATCAGTTCGAGCTCCATCAGCAGAAAGCGCCCGTCGGGGCCGCGCACCCAGTCACCCCTGCCATACACGGGCAGCGGCTCGATGTGTGAAAACACGCGCTGCGCTACGTCCAGCAAGCCCTCGGGCGGAGCGCTTGGCGTGATCTGTGCACCGTGTTCTTCCTGGACGCGGAAGTCACCTGCCTTGGGAGTCTTGACGATGGCGTGACTGTATTCGCCGTTGAAAAAAAACAGGGAATACTCTCCTTCGTCGCGAATGCGCTCGATAAAAGGCTGAACGAAGAACGGGCGGCCGGTGAAGCGCTTCGCCAGGAGCTCCAGCATGTCATCGGGTACCGGGTTGGTCAGGATGAACGTGTCCAGTGCATTGCCACCGACCGTTGGTTTAATCACGACCTGGTCGACACCATGCGCCGTGAAAAAACCGGCGACATCGGCAGCCGCAAATCCGTCGTACCAGCTGCTCGGCACGATATCGTCGCCCCGGGCCGCGACATCTCTCATGTACGACTTGTCGAGATTCCAGCGGACGAGGGACAGGTCGTTGAGCAGCAATGCACCACTTCCATCGATCTCTTCAAGCACGCTCAGGAACTCATCGGCGAACTGCGGGTAGTCCCATGGCACACAGATGTAGACGGCGTCGAACTCGCTCCAGTCCGGCTCGCTGCGCCAGGGAACGGTTGTCGTTTCCCATCCGAGCGCGGCCATCGGCTCAAAACTCAGGTGAAAATCGGTGACGAAATCACCCATATCATCCATGACGAGATAGGCGGCGCGCTTCTTGCTCATGCTGTCCTTTCAGCTAAAGGCGCTCTGTTTCAGAGCGTTTCTTCTGCCTCTGAAAACGTCCCGTCGTTAAGAAATGCGATGGTCAGGTCGATCGTCCTCTGCATGCGCATCATGAACGCATGTGAATGATCAACAACGACAAAATCTGTCATGCCCTCGAGCTTGGTGTCCTCCACCGATACGCGGCCGTCATCAGGATTGGGAAGCACCGCAGACGTTATCGGGTCAATGGTCCTGTTACCGGCAATGACGCCGAGTTCGAAGTCGGCGGGACCCAGCTTGAGCGGAACACTGTCTTCGCCTTTGCCAAGTTGTCTGCCCGCCGGGCCATTGATCCAGTCGAAGCCAGGCACATCGACCATCTCGTCGGCAGCGAGACTACCCTGGTTGGGTGGCCCCAGCATCACGACACGACCGAGTTCGGGAACGTCGTTGGTGCTCAGGAACTGGCGCAGGAGAATGCCGCCCAGCGAGTGCGTGACAAAGTGAATGTGCTCGACCTCGTCGTGCTCGCGACAGGCGGCAAGTCCGTCGGGCACAGCAATATCAGCCAGCTCCTCAATCGTATGGTCGCGCGACGGGTATTCGATATTCGCCGTAATGAACCCGGCCTCGTCGAGCCCCCTCTGCATCTTGTTCATCGACGTCGCGCCGCGCATCAGGCCATGCAACAACACGACACAATCGCCCGCCTGGGCAAGACCGCCAGACAGGACGAGGACGCATATCAGGAGTAATCGCTTCATGGTGACTCAGACTGCAGAAACGAATCCGCGTTCACGCAATTGCCGGTCATGCAGACCGCTCAGGAGGATGAGTGCAGCTAGTGCACCGAACAGGGCCCAACCCATGTCGGACTGGGTGTCCCATACATAGCCCTGCGTGCCAAGGAACGCATCCGCCGCCTCTTCGGACAGCAGCGCGACCCACCATTCTATGAGCTCATAGAACGCACTGAACCCCAGGCAGAAACTGACAATAAAGAAATCCCGCCACCGTGCAGAGTTGAAGATCTGCAGGCGAATCATCAGCTCGCGCGCAATCATCGCGGGGATGAAGCCCTGTACGAAATGGCCCAGCTTGTCGTAGTTGTTACGCGTTCCGTCAACGAGGTCGCGCACCCAGTCGCCGAGTGGCACTTCCGCATAGGTGTAGTGACCGCCGATCATAAGGATCACGCAGTGGATGAGGATCAGCACGTAGACCAGGGTCGTCAGAGGAAACCGCTCGCGCGTAAACCACAGCACGACACCACCTATCACCGCCGGTGCGACTTCGAGACACCAGGTCACCGTGTCTTTCGGCCCGATACCTGACCACACGAGCACCGCCATAAACGTACCGATCCAGATCCATCTCATGCGATTTCATCCTTTCTCGTGCGCCAGAACCCGTCGCTGCTGAACCGTTGCCAGACCCATGGCAGCCAGCGTAGCAACGCGAAACTCAGCCACAAGGCCCATGCGAGGATCAGAACCTTGTAGATCCACATGGGGACCGTGAATGCCGTAGCGACCGGCAACATGGACACACTGCGATCTGCGAACCACCCGAGTGTGGACCCATAGGAGTGATGTCCGGCGACGTGCATGTCAGGTGTGCCGAGGAGACCTTGCGGCAGCGCAGTAATCACGGCCAGCAGCGCAATCACGGTTGCGCCGCCAATAATCAACTGCAGGACATTGAACCGCCACCAGTTCAGTTCACTACTGGCAATGCGCTCCCTCGCCCCACAGGCAAGGAGCCAGACGGCAACCACGGCAAGAACCGGCCAGTTGAAGGTACTGAACCCAAGGCCCAGCAGTAACCACTGCCAGCTGTTCAGCGGCGCGAGCCCCGTGCGCCCGAGTATCAGTGCGAAAATTATCAGCACGGCGAGTTCCGACCAGTAGAGGACGGCTGGCCCAAGTTGCGGCCCCAGCGTTCCAATTAGCCAGCGATCCGATGGCAACTGGAGCGACAGGTCGATATTACCGGCGGGCGCACCAAGATCGATTTCCGATGTCGTGGTCCGGAAACTCATCTCGCCGTCTGCACGCCAGGCAACACTGACTGAGTGTTCGCCAGGCAGGATCGGCAACGTAAGTTCACCAGCCTCGGCACGCAACGTCTGGTCACGTCCATCGATCGAGACTGAGGTAACTTCCGCATCGCCGGGCAGACGAATAACATGCTGCGCGCCACGCGTGCTCCGATACTGTAACGCCAGGCTGACATCACTGGATCGGTTGCCATGCGTTGCTGTCAAGGCGACCGAGTCGAACGCCAGCGTGGCGCCTTCACTGGCTTGGGGACGGGTAGCGGTGAGCGTCAGTTGCTCGCCGCCGCGTGGATCAAATACCGCGATGCGCACGTCGCTGTTGAACTCGCCGCTGTTGCTTTCAGGCAATCCGGAAAAAGCCGCATTCCAGATATTGCCCACCGCGAATCGCCAGGTTTCCTTCCACTGCGAACCTTTCTCGGAAGATAGCGTCAACGGCGATTGCCGCGGCAGGTTCGATACCCAGCTAACGGACTGCTGCCGCGGGTCCATCGACACGAGGACGCGACCGTCCGTCACGGTGAACTCGCCGCTCACAATCGTCTCGCCCTCGATAAGGGGTACGTCGAGCGTCAGCGCGCCTTGTGCCGGCGCTATGCGGATCACGGTCGTACGTACACGCCAGTCGAGGTCCAGTTCGATCGTGCGTTCGATCCGGGCAAAGGCCGGGAACCGACTGCTTTCCCAACGCACAGCATCACCGCTATCGTCTGCTTGCAGCCGCGTCAGCTGCAGGGAGCCTGCCAACAGGCGGCGGTCTTTGACTCCGGCAACAAACCAGCCGTCGCTCGCCACGTTGATCACGCGTGCAGGCGTACGGAACGGCACCTCGAGACTATCAACGGCGGGCACCGGACCACTCAGGCTGACGCGGTGCCGTCCGGGCCGCATGGATAACCAGAACGAGCCGTCGGTCATTCGCAGCACACGCGCGTTTGGGGCACCGTCGACCAGGACAACATCCGGGCGCCACCCCTGTGCGGAGCCCGGCAACGGGATTGCAACGTCTTCCATCGCATGTATGTCCAGTTCCATGCTGATCGCATTAGCGCCGACACTGACGTCGGCCGCGGCAATCTCTGCGCAGCGCGGCATGCAGTCGGGCGGCTCCAGCAGACGTTGCTCGAGCTGCTGCAGCAGCTCTGCATCCGGCATCTGTGCGTCAGCCTGCGGGCTGACCGCCAGCAGTGACCCACACATGAAAACAGCCAGCACACCGGCCGCCTGGTTACGGCCCAGCGCGAAGCCACCCGGCAGTGCCCAGCGGCGATTGGCAACCTCCGCCGCAATGATGCCTGCGAACAGCAGCAGCAGTCCCACCTCGACGAAGCGCAGGAGGCTGACCAGCCAGCTCGGCAGGATGATCAGTCGCATTTCCTGCTCGGCATCGACGGGGCCACTCCAGTGCAAGGTGTAGTTGTTCCAGTCCCAGGCAGGGATACCCGGACCTGCCTGCACGATGGCATTGGGCGCATATCGGGAGAATGATTCTCTTTCGACTTTCGCCGCGGTAACGACGATCTCTTCGACCATCTCCGACCGAAGGGGCACCGACTCCGGGACGATGCCGTCTGCCTTGCGAGCCCGGCGGACTTCGTTTGCTGCGGGGTCCTGCATGTCGTAGAGCGCATCGCCTGCGCCAGCGAAACCGAGTACGCCGCTGTCGTACTGCGGCTCGAGTTGCGGGTAGATCGCAACACGGAGCTGTCCGGCAATAAACGGCACCAGCACGATCACGAGGGCCGCGACACTTACGAGCTGGTAACCGCGCACAATGCGTCGCAACCACCCTTCAGGCGCCACGCGCAACAACGCAACGGCAATCAGCAGGTTCAGCCACAGCCAGTTGGGCGCGAACGTCTCGTGGAAACTTAAGGTAAGCGCGAACAGTGCGATGATTCCAGCCGTCGGGTTGAACAGGCGCCACATCGCGATCGTAATGATAAGCACGAGGAAGAAGTCCAGCAGCTGCCAATTGCTCGTCCAGCTGCCGGACGCCAGATCAACGCCCGGCGCAGTCAGCAGTTTGTGCCCCGGCGGCAGATTCAATGTTGTTTCGACATCCGTGAACCGCGCCTGCCAGCCAGTGACGGGCATGGCCCCGCGCGTATCGCTGCGCCCCAGTGCGCTCAGGCCCACATCGGTGCGGCGAACTTCGACGCCGGTCTGCCCTGCAGCCGGACCGTTTGTAATCAACAAGGCTTCGCCGTCTTCTTCGGCGGCCAGCAGCGTGTAAGGACCACCCATGTCGAGACGCCAGTCGGTGCGCATTTCTCCTGACACAGCGTCTTCCACCAGAAAACTCTTGCCATCAAAGCCAAGCCACATGGTCCTGTAGAGTTCGAGTTCGTTGCTCGCGGATACGACGCCACGGCTGCGTTCGCTTATCTCGAAAGTGACCCCCGGGTCGACCCGATACGCCGGGAACGACTGCCAGTTGTCGGGTACCTCGACCTGCGCGGGATCCACCGGCGGCAGTCCCTCGGCAGCGGTAACCCGCAGCCTGTCGTTGGACTGGTAGCTCCAGATCTCGCTCCCGGGGAGGTTGGTGCCCTGCACGGGACCTGCGATCGCATTGGCCACCTCAGGCGCGCGTGCAGTCAGGTAAATGACCCAGCGACCAGGGCGGACCTGCAAATGCAGGTTGCCATCTGCTTCCAGTTTTGCAGGAAGCTGGCTTTGCAGCCCTATTGGCACAAAACCCTCAGGCAGAATCGGGCCAAACAGCTCTTCACGGACGGCGCCTGAAACATCGATCCTCAACATGGTCACGAGCCGGGTGGGAACATCGTCGACCACCAGCCTGTAAATCACGGGGCGTACCGAATCGACCGCGCGCGTATCGCGTTTACGCTCGCCGAGAAATACGCCGTTGCGATTAAGCTCGGGGCGCGCCACCGGACGGCCGTCAACGCTCAGCGAGATCAGCCCGCTTTCTGGCGGCACCTGCAACACGCCGGGGCGCTCATCCCATTCGAAGCGACCTGCAACCCGGTAGGTACCCGGTGCAAGGCGAACACTGGGTACATTCTGGCGGGCGATGACTTCGACCGAGCGATCGTTCACCGTGACGCGATCGGGCCAGTGCTCCTCGCTGCCAGGCAACGCAATCCACTGGTCCTCTGCATGCAACGTCCATTGCTGCGTGAAGCGCCCACCCGTTGCCGTGACCTCGAGTTGCAGGCGCCCGGGCCAGGCACACAGGAAGTTGGATCGTTCAGCGGAATTGCGCTCGAACTGGAAGGGGCAATCCAGGTATTCCCTGTCCTTGAGAACCCACTTTTGCCAGCCCTCGAGTTCGTCGGGGACATAGTCCTGGGCAGGTACAGTGCCCGCCGCGAACAGCAGGGTAACGATGAATAGCATGAATTTGTTACGCATGATGACTCTCCGGCAATGCGTGCCTGACACTATACGTCAACGCAGTAAAGACTGATTCCGGGTTAGTAGTGAGGCGGAATTTCGTCCGCCGGATCACCCTCTGGACCGCCGTCGCCAACCGCTTTCACGCGATCAATCAGCGCGCTGCATAGCTCTTCCACTTGCATCAATTTTGCCTGCTGCGCGGTAACAACGTCGTTAAGTTGGTGCAGTAACTGGTCCTGATGCGCCAGCCGTGTTTCGAGGTCGATAAAGCGTTCCTCGCTCATGGGTGTCCCCTGTTCGCGGTTTCTTATTCAGGTAGGATACACGCCAAATCCCTCCGGAACCCCACATGTCTCTGCTTCGCTTCGATGACATCGGCCTCGAATTTGGCGACCAGCTGATCTTGCGCAACGCCGAACTCGCGATCGAGCCCGGCGAGCGTATCTGCCTGATCGGCAGGAACGGCGCGGGCAAGTCGACGACGCTCAAACTGATCATGGGGACGCTCGAGGCAGACCGTGGCGAAATCGTCGCGAAAGACGACCTGATCGTCAGCCAACTGGAACAAAGCTTACCTGAGGCAATGGACCTGCCGGTTACTGACGTTGTCCGTTCTGGCCTGACACAGGTCGAAGCGTTGCTGAAGGAGTACGAGCGCCGCTCAAAGCTCGAACTCGACAAGCACGGTCTGCGCGACCTCGAAGCCCTGCACGCGAAGATTGACGCGCACGACGGCTGGCATCTCGAGCAACGCGTCGAAACAACGATTACCGAACTCAGCCTGCCGGACGACAAAAGAATGAACGAGCTGTCGGGCGGCTGGCGGCGGCGTGTCGCTCTCGCCAAAGCGCTCGTGCAAAAGCCAGACCTGCTGTTGCTCGACGAGCCCACGAACCACCTGGATATCGCGACCATCAAGTGGCTCGAAGACCGCGTTTACAACTACCCGGGTGCCGTGCTGTTCATCACGCATGATCGCGCGTTCCTGCAGCGGCTCGCCACGCGCATCGTCGAGATCGACCGCGGCCGCCTTACGAGTTGGCCCGGCGACTACGATAACTTCCTGAGAAGAAAGGAAAAATCACTCGAGGACGAGGCGGTCGCCGACGACAAGTTCGACAAGAAGCTCGCCGAAGAGGAAGTCTGGGTCCGGCAGGGAATCAAGGCACGCCGGACACGCAATGAAGGCCGCGTACGTGCGTTGCTGAAGATGCGCGAAGAACGGGAAGATCGCGTTGCTAAGGAAAGTAAGGCACGCATTCATATTGAAGAGGCCGAGCAGTCCGGACGCAAAGTCATTCGCGCACGCAACATCAGTTACAGCTACGGCGACGAAAAAGTCATCAGTGACTTCGACATCAAGATCATGCGCGGCGATCGCATCGGCTTGATCGGTAATAACGGCGTCGGCAAGACCACGCTGCTGCGACTCCTCCTGGGTGAGCTTGAGCCGCAGACTGGCACAGTGAAAGTCGGCACGGGCATTGAGGTCGGATACTTCGACCAGCTGCGCCAGTCGCTTGACCTCGAAAAGTCGGTGGCACACAACGTCGGTGAGGGCCGCACCTATATCAAGCTGAACGGCAAGGACCGCCACGTCGTCGGTTATCTGAAGGGATTCCTGTTCAGTCCAAAGCGGGCGATGACGCCGGTGAAGTCACTCTCGGGCGGAGAACGCAATCGCGTTATCCTCGCCAAGCTGTTCACCCGGCCAGCCAACCTGCTCGTACTTGATGAACCGACAAACGATCTCGATATCGAAACGCTTGAGGTCCTCGAGCAGAAACTCTGTGAATACACCGGTACGCTAATCGTCGTCAGTCACGACCGCGAATTCCTGGATAACGTCGTCACCAGCACCATCGTGTTCGAGCAGGACGGCAAGGTGCAGGAATACGTGGGCGGCTACAGCGACTGGTTACGCCGTGGCCATGAGCTGGCGGTAACCGACAACCCCTACGAAGCGGAGCGGAAAACGCGCGAAGCGCTGGAGCGCCGCAAGAACAGGAAAGCGACGAAGCTCAGCTACAAAGACCAACGCGAACTGGACAGCCTGCCTGCGGAGATCGAGCAGATTGAGGCAGACATCGCGACCCTGCAGGCCGCGATCGCGGCCCCCGACTATCTACGCGCAGGATGCGGAACTCGTGCAACGTGAGCTGCACAAGCTCAGTGAGACCGAGAAGCTACTGGAACAGCGAATCGAGCGCTGGGGCGAACTCGAAACGCTGCAGGAGTCTTTTCTAAAGTAGTTCGACCAGCAATGCGACACAGGCGATCCAGCCTGCTGCAAACGACAGCGTACGTACCCACGGAATACCCAGCGTGTAGGCAACGAGGTGCACGAGGCGCGCCCAGAAGTACACCTGGCAAACGAGAACGGTCGTCTGGTTGCTGACTCCGGCCGCATGGGCGATCAGGACCAGTGTCGCAAACAGCACCATGTTTTCAACGGCGTTGTAGTGAGCGGCTTTCATGCGTTCGGCCCAGGCAGCCATGGGTTTGGGATCGTCGGGATAGCCGACCGCATCGACCAGACCACGCACCATGATCAGGTTGAGAATATAAGGTAACCACATCACAGCCGACAGCGCGGCCACCCAGGTAAGGCTCGTTAACTCTGGCGTCATCATTCTCTCCTTGTTGCTTTTCTCGTGAGGAAAAAACACTTGTCAGGCATGGGCGCATCGTCCGGATACTCCACCACGACGAATCCCAGTGACAGGTAACACTGATAGGCTGGTGTATTGTCGCGGTAGACGAACAGCGAGTACTCATCGTAGCCGCCGGTCATCTCCAGTGCCGCGATAATCATGCGAATAAGTTTCTGGCCGACGCCCTGGCGTCGCAGGGCCGGATTGGACACGAGGCGAGCCAGGTGCCCTCGCCCTTCACGTTCATAGGACTGTCCGAAGGCCGCCAGTTCACCGGCGCTGTTGCGGAGCACATAGGATGCCATGACATCAACACGGCAGTCCTCGCGAAACGTCTCACTCGTGAACGGGTAACGGAAGTTCGGTCCTCCCCAGATGTCCACCGAGTGCGCATCCGGAAACCAGGACATTACGTCATCAAACTCTGAATCTGCTGCAGGAGCGAGGGTCCACCCATCGTCCTGTAGCGGCCACTGGCTCATTCCCGATTTTTGGGCAGTGCCAGGTACAGCACGATGTATCCCATGATCCCGGATAACAACGAGCCGAGAATGATGCCGAGGCGCTCATCGAAAATCATGTCCTTGTTAATAACGGTATTCTCGAACGCGAGGGAACCGACGAACAGACTCATTGTAAATCCGACACCACACAGAATCGACACCCCATACAGACCACCCCAGTTGGCGCCATCGGGCAAACGCGCAAGACCCAGTTTGATCGCGATAAAACACAACAGGAAGATGCCGACCTGTTTGCCCACGAAAAGACCCGCGGCAATGCCCAGCGGCACAGGATGCAGTAGATTTTCGATGCCGACACCGCCAAGATCGATGCCGGAATTGACGAACGCGAACAGCGGCAGCACACCGAACGCCACGACCTGGTGCAGGTCGTGTTCGAGCTCGCTGAGTGGTGAGTGTCCCTCGTTGTCCGGGTCGCGCATCGGTATGAACCCGGCAAGCGCAACACCGGCAAGCGTCGCATGCACTCCGGACTTCAGCACTGCGATCCACATGATGATGCCAACCAGTACATAGGAAGACACACTCATGACGCCACGGCGATTCATGAGTGTGAGCACTGCGAGACACGTCATCGCCACCGCCAGGGCTGTTGTCGATAAGTCCGCTGAATAAAAAATTGCGATGATCACGATCGCGCCGAGGTCGTCGAAGATAGCTATCGAAACCAGGAATACCTTGAGGGACACCGGGACCCGCGAACCCAACAGAGTCAGGATACCCAGCGCGAATGCTATGTCTGTTGCGGCCGGAATGGCCCAGCCCTGCATGGCAACAGCATCGCCCTGGTTCATGAAGACAAAAACGGCGACCGGCACAGCCATGCCACCAACGGCCCCCAGTGCCGGCAAAAGCACGTTCGCAGGCCGCGACAATTCGCCTTCCAGGAATTCGCGTTTCAGTTCGAGCCCGACCAGGAAGAAGAAGATGGCCATAAGGCCGTCGTTGACCCACAGGAACAGTGGCTTTGCGATCAGCAGAGCGCCGACACGAACCTCGACCGGCGTATCGATGAAGTAGGCGTAAAGTCCCGCCGCGCCGGAATTCGCAGCCAGCAGCGCCAGCGCCGCGGCGGCCATGAGGATTATGCCGCCAGCCGACTCCAGGCGGAGGAAATTCTTAATTGTCGCTTGCATAGTCTTCCTGGTGTTCTTCAGTCGCCCGGCATGGTTTCAGCGAAATAGCGTTCGAATGCTCGATGCACAATCTCCGGTCGAATACTCGGCGGCCGTCATGGCCTTGTTGAACTGTTCCATCTCCGCAAAATGCCGGCGGCCGTCGGCAGCGACAACCTTGAGTCCCATGAGGGCAATATCTTCCTTGTCACCGTCCGACAGAGTCCTTCCCAGATCAGCCAACAGCATCCCGAGGGTCGGTTTGTCCGTCAATTCCGACATGGCCGTAGTGATCAGCTCAAGTGACTCCGCTCCCTGCAGGTGAAAATGGTTCTCGATGAGTTCAATCATCTTTGCCGACTCTTCCGGTTCTATCTTCCCGCTGCCGCGCGCGACAAAAACCAGCAACGCGGCGACGAGAAACTGCGAATCATAGGTCCGCGTGCCCTCCGCCGTCTCGATGATCAGCTTCGTTCCTTCCAGTCGCGAGCTGAGGATTTCATTAGTCATTGCCAATTCACCAGGTCTCGTAGTTCTTGCGCATGTACTTGACCGAACCATCGATCAGTTTTTCGAGGACCTTCTCGTCCACATCGGAGAGGCGTTTGATATACAGGCACGACTTGCCCGTCTTGTATTTCCCGAGTTTACCCATGAGCGTATCGAAACGCCCGAAACCAGCCAGGATATACACGGTCAGCGCCTGCCTGCGCGGCGAAAACCCGGTAATCATGAAGTCGCCTTCGCGGCCACTCTCATATTTGTAGTGGTAGGTTCCGTAGCCGACGATACTGGCTCCCCACATCTTTGCACGTTTGCCCGTTGCCTTGCGCATCATTGTCGCGACCTTACGAGCATCGGCACGTTTCTGCTTGTCCTCAATCGAATTGATGAACGCGGTAACGCTCGCTCTTGTCGCTTTGGTCTTGTTCTCGGCCACGGCTCAGCCTCCTAGTTCGAGGTTCCAAACAATCGGTCTCCGGCATCGCCAAGGCCTGGGACGATGTACTTCTTTTCATTCAAATGGTCGTCGATGGCGGCTGCGTAGATCTTTACATCGGGATGCGCTGCCTCAACGAGTTCAATGCCTTCGGGACAGGTCACAATGCAGATAACGACGATGTGTTCGGCCCCACTCGCCTTCAGCAGGTCCAGCGCAGCAACCGTCGATCCGCCAGTTGCGAGCATGGGATCAATGACAATACAGGTACCACCTTTGATCTGCCGCGGAAAGCGCTCGTAGTAGGTGACGGGTTGTTTCGTTTCTTCGTCGCGGTACAGTCCAACGAACCCGACGCGCGCGGTAGGTACCAGTTCGAGAATGCCTTCCAGCATGCCGACTCCCGCACGAAGAATGGGTACGACGACAATGTCGGTATCGATCTCACGACATGTGGCCTTCGCAACGGGCGTCTCGACGATCACCTCTTTCGTCTTTATGTTCTTGAGCGCTTCATAACAAACGAACTTGGTGATCTCCGTTGCGAGCTCACGAAAGCGTTTATGCCCTGTATCAACAGCGCGGATGATGCCGAGCTTATGCTGTACGCAGGGGTGATCAATCAGGGTAGCCATATATGAAACTCCGTTACTCCGTGCTGTCCGACCAAATGGCGAACTCCGTGCCAACCGGATCGATGAAATGAAAACGACGGCCGCCTGGAAATGGAAAAATCTCCTGGCTGATCGTGCCGCCAAGTTCCTGCACGCGAACCACATCGCGTTCCAGGTCCTCGCTATAGAAAATCAGCAAAACGCCGGTCGCCGGCGCGGGCTCATCGGCCTTGCGCAACCCGCCATCGAGCCTACCGTCACTGAAACTGAAGTACTCGTCGCCCCATTCCTGGAACTCCCAACCGAACATGCCCTCGAGAAAGGCCCGAGCTTTCGGCAGGTCCGTCACGGGAATTTCGATGTAATCGATGCGGTTCTCGGGTCTCACGGGCACCTCCCGGGTTTATGGCCCTTTCAGTCTTAGTATCGGGCGCTCGGCAACAACAGACACGGTACCAAATTCGCCACTGATTGCGTATCGACCATCCTCCGTCACGACGAGATCGCTGATTGCCCCGAGGCCTAATTTTCCTGATATTTCAGCAACTTCACCGCTGCCGGTTTGCGTAGACTGGAGCTCGTCGCAATACGGAAACTCGATGGACGCGGGCCGGATACACACCTTCTCAGCGGGCCGTGGTTTTTCGTAAAAAGGATGCCCCGGCTCGAGAAAGAGGTCGATATCAACGACGAGCATCTCCCCCTCCATATGCCAGGACAGGACAAAAGACTGGGTCAGGTCAACGTCCGCGAATTCGCGTAACCGTCGCCAGCTCACCGTTGTCTTATCGTCACTCATTATGACGGCGTATTCGAGCTGTGTGCCTGTCCCATAGCGCCTCCTATCCGAAAGTAACGGCCACCCACACACCAATGTAATGCGACAACACGACCACGAGGGCCGCAATACCCGCATGCTCGCCGATAATCGCTAATGGCGATTCATTCTGTGACTTTGCAAGGAAATAGCTGAGAACCACGATAACCAGCATCCCCCAGACCACTGAAGCGACAACGGCTGTGTCCAGCGGGAGTAGCAGCAGGGGAATGGCGAAACTGATCGAAAACACGAACTTCGTGAAAAACGTCACGATCGTCGCAGCCCACACGTGCGCGTGAGTGGTATCGGGGTTCGCCTCCTCAGCCAGGTGAATACCGAGCGCGTCCGACATGGCGTCCGCGACGGCAATAACCAGAATGCCTCCCAATACGGCTGTAATCGACTGGGTGCCTGCATTCAGGCCGACGATAAGGCCGATGGTTGTAATGACGCCCGAGGTGGCGCCGAAGAACAATCCGGTGCGTGCTCCATCTCTGTTGAAGATTTCCATGCTAGTCCGGTCCCAGCCGCCTGCTGTAAAGACAAATTTCCTCATCGTCTTCCGGCATTGTAATCATTCCGGCGAACACCAACCCAAGCTTTTCAATGAGACCGATTGACGGGGCATTGCCCGGCGAAACAATCGCCGTCAGTTCCTCAATTTGCAGGTCGTCGCGAGCGTGCTCCAGGACGGCGAATGCCGCCTCACCGGCGTAACCCTTGCCGCAGAACTCGGGCAACACACCAAATCCAATATCGGGGTAGTCAAGGTTGTCGCGCTTGAACAGGCCGCAGATTCCCATCCTGATCCCGTCATCCTTGCGCACCATCGCGTAGGGACCATAGCCGTGGTCCTGGTAGAGCTTCAGAGCGCCCGCCTTCATCGCCTCCACCGCCTCTGCTGTCGTACGTACGCCTCGATCCCCGACGTTCTCTATGAACGCGGGATCATTCCAGACAGCTAGCAAAAGATCGGCGTCATCGAGAGTGACACGCCGCAGGTAGAGGCGCTCCGTCTCGAGCTGCCATTCTTTCATCAGTGCCAGGCACCGAGAATTAAACCGTAAAGCACAAACTGCACCGTGTGATAGCCGCCATCGATCAGCCACGCGATGATGGGACGGTTAGCAAACTGGTAATTGATACCAAAGCTCATCGCCACAAAACCCACGCCAACCAGGAGCCCGGCTTTCCAGGCCTCCGAGAGAGCCGGCGACGGCCCAAGCAACAAGGCGAAGACGACAGCCGCCACCAGCGCGAAAATAAAACTCAGGCCGAACACTTTGGCTGGATGTCCGTTGTCCTTATCAGTGCGCCCCATGGCCTTGTTCCAGGGCTTCAGGAACAAGGCGGGCGAATACCACAGTCCGCCCAGGATAAAACTCGACAACGCCGCTGCCAGCACGGCAAGAAAATTAATGCTCATTATTCCCCTCTCCTGATCCAGCACGAATACAGGAACTGCTGTGTTGCGCCCATCGGCGTTCGGTGATTCTCAAGTTCATGGGACTGCAGCTCAAACTCTGCGCCCAGCAGCTCTTCCAACATTCCGACATCGTAGCGACGAATTTCGAGACCGCTGCATTTGAGCGGACCCGCAGGCCCAAATGTTGCGATAACGGCATAGCCGCCGGGCGCGAGCGCCCCGCTTAGCACATCAACATAGCGCTCACGGTCCGTTGCGTCCGTCAGGAAATGCAGCACCGCACGATCGTGCCAGAGCTGGTATGAGCGTTGCGGTTCGAAATGAACAACGTCCGAGACAATCCAGTTTACGGAATCGGCACGCTCACCCAGCCGTTTACGAGAATGATCGAGCGCTGCCTCGGTCAGGTCCAACACAGTCAGGTCACCGTATCCGGCGTCCAGCAGATGATCGACCAGCGTCGATGCACCGCCGCCAATATCGATAATGGCGTCATCCCGTGAAACCCCAACAGCTTCAATGAGATGCAGCGACCTGTCGGGTACTTCCTGGTACCAGGACACCTCGGTTGACGCCTTGCCACCGTATACGCCGTCCCAGTGCTTCCTGCGTTCGGCTGTCAATTCGCCTCCTCTTTTGCCCGTTCAATGGCGCGGATAAACCCGGCTTTATCCTCCGGCGACACGAGGACAAATTTCCTCTTGCCGAGTGAGATCTTCAGGCGATCGAGGGAGAGCGCGGGCGACGATAGCGGATTTCGGCTGGGCGTGACTTCCACGATATCTCTTACCGGGATGTTCCATCTGAACGGGCCGGACCTGATGCGCAGGGTGTCGCCGGCTACGACATAGAAGGTGTTCCTGAAGACTGCGAACATCAGTAACGTGACGAAAATTGTAACGACGCCAACGAGCACGCGGATCGGCCAGGGTGTTTCTTCGATCAGGACGGCGATCAGCGCCGCGACAAGCCCGCCGACCGCCACGATCAATACCGGTATCAGCCAGCCGTCGATCTTCGATGAAAATTTCGTCTCCATGCTGGCGACAGACTAAGTCTCGATGCGCGCCGGTCGGGAGCAACGCTCGCATGCATCTCGCATCTCAAGCTTGCCCATGAAGCCTAGATTCCCATCCGCACGAGGGCATCGATCACTTCACGCATGAAGCGCTCAGCCGCCGGGTAGCGGGTGGCAAATTCGGCTTCCACTTCCTTGGCCCGATCGATCAGCGCATTGACTTCCTCGTCATTCTCCATGACGGTATGAATATCGCTGTCGAGATCGCTCGCGAGCGTCTTCAGCTCATCGTCCATATCCGTATCGCGGATTTCGTCCTGCAGCTGTGCCAACAGCTCCTTGATTCGATCTTTGTTCATAATCTCAACCTAGCTTCCTGATACCGATAGCATCCCTGATTTGCGCCAGATACGGCACCGATAATTCCCGGGCGCGCTCCGCACCTTTCTTCAATTCAGCTTCAACGACAGCCGGATCCGATACCAGCCGCTCGTATTCCTCGCGCGCGGGCTTGATGTGATCGTTGATGTACTCAAACAGCTGCTGTTTCATTTGGCCCCACGCAATGCCATCGGCAAACGCCTGCGCGACGGCGGCGGCCTCTGCCGGCGTTGCGAACGCCTTGTAGATGTCGAACAGCGTGCTGTCGGCCGTGTCCTTGGGCTCACCCGGCTCAAGACTGTTTGTCTTGATCTTCATGATCAGCTTGCGAAGTTTCTTCTCCGGTGCAAACAGCGGAATCGTATTGTTGTAGCTCTTCGACATTTTTCGGCCATCGAGCCCCTTGAGGACAGCGGTATCTTCACCGATAAGCGCTTCGGGCAGGACGAACGTCTCGCCGTAATTGTGGTTGAAGCGTTGTGCAATATCGCGCGCCATCTCCACATGCTGTTTCTGGTCCTGGCCGACGGGCACTTTTGTGGACTTGAACATCAGGATATCGGCCGCCATCAGGATCGGGTAACTGAACAGCGCCATCGTGACGCCCTTATCCGGGTCCTTGTCGCCACCTTCGACGTTCGCCTGTACCGATGCCTTGTAGGAGTGCGCACGATTCATCAGGCCCTTGGCCGTCATGCCATGCAAGATCCACGTTAGCTCGAGGATCTCGGGAATGTCCGATTGCCGGTAGAAATAGGCGTGCTCGGTATCGAGACCCAGCGCCATCCACGCGGCTGCAATCTCCAGCGTCGATTGGCTGATCTTGTCCGGGTCTTCGTTCTTGGCAAGCGAATGGTAATCAGCCAGGAAATAGAAATGCCCGGTATCGAGGTCCTTGCTGGCTTCAATACCTGGCCGGATGGCGCCCACGTAGTTGCCAATGTGTGGCGTTCCGGTCGTGGTGATGCCCGTGAGAAACGTGTCCTGCGTCATTAGTAGCCTGCT
Organism: uncultured Gammaproteobacteria bacterium; assembly: GCA_963722775.1. GTDB lineage: Bacteria > Pseudomonadota > Gammaproteobacteria > Steroidobacterales > Woeseiaceae > UBA1847. The sequence continues at coordinate 73,505 of CAVROF010000019.1, read as the reverse complement.
GCCTGCCCATCTTTGCGTACTTCGGAGGCGCCATAGTACACGCCCTGCTCCTTGTCGAACATGATTGCCTGGTAGCCACCGAAGCTGCCGTCAGATGCGCCCAGCGTGTGGCCTTTCTCCTCCAGAGCTGCACGCGTTGCGGCACTAAAACCGTCTTCAAGATGCACCATGCCACCGTCTGTCATGACGGATCCCGTCGGCTCCGACGAACCCGTGTGATTGATGCGCGCAGCATCGCCGGCCTCCTGCAGGTTCATGCCGAAGTCCACCATGTTGACGATAATCTGCGCATGGCCCTGCGGCTGCATCGCGCCGCCCATGACCCCAAAGCTGATCAGTGGCTCGCCATCTTTCATGACAAATGCCGGAATGATCGTATGAAATGGCCGTTTGCCCCCTTCGACGACGTTAGCGTGGGCGGCATCGAGTGCGAACAACTCCGCTCGGTCCTGAAGCACGAACCCGAGATCGCCGGGCGTCATGCCCGACCCCATGCCGCGATAGTTACTCTGGATCAACGACACCATATTGCCGTCGGCATCGGCTACCGTCAGGTAGATTGTGTCCCCTTCTTCGAGTTTTCGATCACCTGCCGGCAGTGATGTCGAAGCGCGTTCGGTCGATATCAGTGCACGCCGCTGTGCCGCATACTCCTTTGAGATCAGCCATTCCACGGGCACGTCGGCAAAATCCATGTCGACGTAGTATTTCGCCCGATCTTCAAAAGCCAGCTTCTTTGCTTCGACCAACGTGTGCAGATACTCAGCGCTGCCGAATCCCATGCTTGCGATATCGTAGCCCTCGAGCACGTTCAGAATCTGCAATGCAGCAATGCCCTGGCCGTTGGGCGGCAATTCGTAAACATCCCAGCCGCGATAGTTCGTCGACACGGGCGTAACCCACTCTGACCTGTGGGCAGCCAGGTCATCATAGCTCAACAGTCCGCCCTGCTCGGCCATGTAGGCATCGATCGCTGTTGCGATACTGCCCTTGTAGAACTCATCGCGCCCCTTTTTTGCGATCGCCTCATAGGTATTCGCAAGGCGTGGATTGCGGAACATCTCACCCTTCTTTGGCACGTCGCCACCCGGCATGAACGTCTCAGCAAATCCCGGGTAGTGACCGATCCGATTGCGGTTGTTCACGAAGTAGTGCGCGATGACCTCGGAGACCGGAAAGCCCTCACGGGCATAGCGAATCGCCGGAGCAAGAACTTCCTCCATCGAAAGGCGTCCGTAGCGGCCATGCAGCTCGAACCAGCCATCAACGGCCCCCGGTACGCTAACGGGCAACGGCCCGAATTTCGGAATCTGCTCGATACCCCGATCCTGGAAGTACTGCAGGGTCATCGCTTGCGGCGCGCGACCGGAAGCGTTCAGACCCGTCAGTTCTTTCTTCTCGGCATCCCAAACGATGGCGAACAGATCGCCGCCAATACCGCTGCCCGTTGGCTCCATCAGCCCGAGCGCTGCGTTTGCCGCAATCGCCGCGTCGACGGCGCTGCCACCCGCCTTAAGAATGTCGATCGCAATTTGCGTCGCCAGCGGCTGGCTCGTTGCCGCCATACCGTGTGGTGCGATGACTTCAGACCGCGACGCATGGGCGCGACCAGCCACCCGATCATAGCCGGGGTCAGCCGCCATCACAGTGCTTCCCAGGGCCAAAAACGTGGTTAAAACCAGACATGCGAGTCGTCTCATCCTCTGCTCCACTCCCCGGAATGGGCTGCCCATAATGGCACTCGCCGACTAGCGCGGCAACAGGGTATGATCCTCGCCATGAATACGAAATATGGCGATAAGAACCCCGCTCTCGGTGCCCTGTACGGCAGTCACCTCGAGACCGTTACGGCCCGCCACGATCACGCCCTCGAGCAGGCAGGCGCAAGCCACGCTGTGATCTATTCCGGCAACCCGAAGCTGGCATTCCTGGACGACTATCACCACCCGTTCAAAGCGAACCCCCACTTTGTGAGCTGGGCGCCGCTGATTGCGCTGCCGTTCTCGTATATCGTGTACACACCAGGCGAAACACCGATCCTCATCTACTATCAGCCGCATGACTACTGGCACGTTGTGCCGGGCTCACCAGACGGCTACTGGGCCAGCCATTTTGATATTCGGGTTGTGCATTCGACCGATGAGATTGCCGCACACCTGCCTGCAGACCGCGAGAAGTGCATCGCGATCGGCGAGTTTGACGATGAGACCCTGGCTTTCGGTATTGAACGCATCAACCCGAATACGGCCGTCAATATTCTGCACTTCATGCGTGGCGTGAAAACCGAGTACGAGCTCGCCGTCATGCGCCTTGCCGCTGAACGCGGGGCATGGGGTCATATTGCGGCGGAAGCCGCCTTCCGCGACGGTCGGTCAGAGTTCGACATCCACCGGGCGTACTGCAAAGCGGTCAGCCACACCGATCCCGAACTACCCTACGGCAACATCATCGCACTCAACGACCATGGGGCCGTATTGCACTACACCGATCTCGATCGCGAAGCCCCTGAGTCGATCCGCTCATTCCTGATTGATGCCGGTGCACAGGTACATGGCTACGCATCGGATATCACGCGCACCTACGGTAACGGTGACCAACGCTTTCAGGAACTCATCGAACGCATGGATGCGATGGAACTGGCAATCGTCGACAAGGTGCAGGCTGGCGTTGACTATCGCGACCTGCATGTCGGCACGCACAAAATGCTCGCAGAGGTGTTGGTGGACGCGGAGCTTGCCAGCGGTAACCCGGATACGCTACTCGAGACGGGCGTGACCTCAGCGTTCTTCCCACACGGCCTCGGGCATCTTCTGGGCGTCCAGGTCCACGACGTCGGCGGCCATCAGGAGAACGAGTCCGGGACGATTATCGATCCGCCCAGCGGACATCCGTTCCTGCGCCTGACGCGCGTGCTCGAGGAAGATATGGTCCTGACCATCGAACCCGGTATGTATGTCATCGACATGTTGCTGGAGAACCTGCGCGGCACACCCGCCGAGGGCCACGTTAACTGGGAGACGGTTGACTGGCTGAGGCCCTTTGGCGGCATCCGTATCGAAGACGACGTCCGCGTCATGGCTGACGGCCGGGAGAACCTGACTCGTGACGCTTTCCTGCGTGTTGCATAACGGCGCTCAATAGATTTGAAATGCCCGGTTTCGGTGCAACCCTGCGACCGAGCGCCCTTAGCATTCAATAACCTGGCGGATCTTCCGATTGGCATGGTTCATGCAGTAAGTCTGCATGGCTATGTGGAATCGAACCGTGTCGATGCGCGCGCTGCGCGCATTTTGTGCCGCAGCAGAAAACGAGAGTTTTCGCCTCGCCGCTGATGATCTATACCTGACTGCATCCGCCGTCAGCCACCAGATACGGCAACTCGAAAGCGCGCTCGGTGTGGAGCTATTCAGGCGCACTGCGCGCTCGCTCCGCAGCCGAACAGGGTCTGGGCGCAGCTCTGATGCCAGCACAGTTATGCGATGCGCGTATTCGCTCGGGGTCGTTAGTGCCGATCTTCGATCATGAGCTCGAATACAGTGAAGCCTATTACCTCACCTGCAGTGACGCTGCAGCCGCTCAACCGCACATCGCTACGTTTCGGCGCTGGCTACTAAAGGAACTCGCGCTCGAATGATGAATTTTTTTCGTTTCTCGCCACGATTTTTGTCGTTTGTCAGGGATCGTCACAGGACCTACATTTCTTGCCGACGGTTAGTCCGCAAGAGCAAACCACTCTCTGGAGGTATGGAAATGAAGATCAAAAATCTTAGGCGCTACGTATCGTTGGCTACGCTGGTCCTGATGACGTGTTCACACACCGCATCAGCACAGCAGCCAGCGCTGCAGGGATACATCATGACGGTGTATGAGGACTCTGCTTTTGGAGAGCTGATTGTTGATGGTGACAACAAACAGGCTATTGAGAAACTATCGAAACTCTGCGTGTTTCCTAAACCAACCGCGGCGTCCTGCATTCTATATCGTCGGTGATTGTCGGCGGTCCGTCCTTTCCCCCAAGGGCGGACCGCTTTTTTATTGCGAATCCTTTTGCCTGCGCTCCGCCTTGTAGCGTGCTTTGACGCGCGCGCCTTTTCTTTCAAGCATCGGCCTGAGAAAACGGCTGAGCCAGGGCATCAGATAACCGGCGGTCGCCAGGATGCCGGTGGACGTTGGCATCGCCTGCTCCGCGATGTTATTGCCGCACAGATCCAGAATGGCCTGACCGACTTCTTCGGCAGTACTCATCGGTTGGGAAAACGAGATGTCGTCGACGTCGTCCAGGTTTTCCATGATAAAACCTGTGTCCACCGGACCCGGCGAGACGACCGCAGCCTTGATGCCGGAGCCCTCCAGCTCCTGGCGCAGCGCAAATGTGAAGATCCTGAGTCCGAACTTGCTCGATGAATACGCCGATACGCCCGGACTGGCAAGACGACCATATAGCGACGCGACATTAATGATCACGCCACCGCCGGCGTCTTCCAGGTAGGGCAACGCCAGTCGCGTCAGGATGATCGGCGCCTTGAGATTGACGTCAATCATTCGGCCGAGATCGTCGACACGGACGTCGCGCACCGGACCGCGCGCGTGAAACCCCGCACTGTTGACGAGAATATCGACGCGCCCGAAGTCGAAATCGGCTTTCTTGAAAAGATCGACGCAGGCATCGGCGTCCGTAACATCCATCGCGAAAATTTCAACGTGTGTCTTGTCGCGCAGCTCGGCAGCTATCGACTCGAGATTCTTCTTGCTGCGCGCGACCAGCAACAAATTGGCGCCAGCTTCAGCGAACAGACGTGCAGTCGCCGCGCCTATGCCTTCGGAGCCGCCGGTGATGATGACGGTCTTGTCTTTGAAAATCATTTGGAGATGGTATCAGAAGCCGAGGTAGCCCTTGATCTTCTTCCAGAGAGAGGACTCCCACCCGTAAACCTCGAGCGCGTCGGGATTGAGCGTCGCGACCGGCATGGTGGTGTCCGGCTGGACCGGTTCGTTAGCGGCGATATCTTCGGGACGCAATTCGAGACGGCCTTTCCTGCCTTCGCGGGGCGTCGTCAGGCCGTCAACCTCGAGGCTCAGATAAGGCAATACATCGTCGTCGACGATGTCATCGAGAAACACGGCATCCGGGTCGAACGCTTCTTTCGACAGGATCATGCAGTCATCAAAGGCTTTATTGTCGTGGCTAATGGCTCTAATCCCATTGGGCGCTAGGTGACACTCTATCCCTGGGACGAGAAACTCACTGTGAGGCGACTCACATTTGCGAGAATACAGCCTTTTATTCACTATTTATCAGTAACTTACAAGCTCTCAATGGGTACGAAACGCATGCTCCTTGCCGAGCTTTTACGGCAAAACAGCCTCCGCCGCCCGTCGGCCCAGTTCGATCATTTCGCTGGCTTTGTCCACGTCGAACGTCCGCGCGGCATCGCGCGGGATGTCGATGACAAGATCCGGCGGATACGCGGCCAGTTTCTGTCTGGCAATCGTGCTCTGCATCGCATCGAAGACCATATACGCGACATCGTAGGAACCGATGACCTTGCGAGGTTTCAGCGGCTCTTCGCGTGCTGGTTTGCCGCCGAGGTTGACGGCCAGCGTCAGATCCGTATGAGCGTCGAACACCGGCGCAATGGGAACAGGGTTCACTACACCACCGTCGACCAGCATCTTCTCCTTGTACTTCACTGGCGTGAAAAACAGAGGCAACGAACATGACGAGCGAATTGCGTCGAACAATGGACCAGAGCTCAGCCAGACCTCTCGACCACTCTCGAGCTCCGTTGCAACTGCGGTGAAACTGATGGGCAGGTCCTCGATCTGACGATCACCAACGAGCTTGATCATCTTCGCAATAATCTTGTCGCCCTTGACCAGGCCACCCCCTTCCCAGGAAATGTCCATCATGTTGACCATGTCCAGCTTGGTGAGGTTACGGACCCACTCCTCGTACTCTCTGAGCTTGCCGGCGGCGTAGATCCCACCGATCAGGGCACCGATCGAGCAGCCTGCGATGGTCGTGATCTCGTAGCCCTTTTCCTCGAGCACATGAATGACCCCGATATGCGCCAGCCCACGAGCGCCGCCGCTACCGAGAACCAGGGAGACTGTCTTGCGTTTCTGTTTGTCCATACGCCGATTCTACGGCAAAAAAAAGCCGGGCTGAGCCCGGCTTCTACTAATAGTGCTGTTGGAGCGCTTTCAGGCGTGTTCGTGGCTGAAGCCACTCCCACGGTGGCTGAAGCCCACTCCCACAAAGCCCTCCTACTCTTCTGTGGCCACCTCGGCAGCCTGCTCCATGAGCATAACAATTGCCATGGGGGCAGCATCGCCCGGGCGCGGTCCCGTCTTCAGAATGCGCAGGTAACCACCTGGACGCTCCTTGAAACGCGGACCAATTTCCGAAAAGAGCTTGCCAACAACTTCCTTGTCGCGCAGGCGATTGAAAGCGAGGCGACGATTCGCAACGCTGTCTTCCTTCGCGAGCGTGATGAGCGGCTCGACGACGCGGCGCAGTTCTTTGGCTTTTGGCAGTGTCGTACGAATCGTTTCGTGCTTCAGCATCGAGGCAGCCATGTTACGGAACATGGCCTTACGGTGAGAGCTGTTACGACCCAGTCGACGACCGGATTTTCTATGACGCATTTTCTAATTTCCTTTGTTGTAGGAGGGCCTTCAGGCCCGAATCGCGGCTAAAGCCGCTCCTACGCTTTAATTACATCATGAGCTCGTGCTCAGGACGAAGGCTCGCCGGTGGCCAGTTGTCGAGATGCATTCCCAACCCCAGTCCGTGGCCTTCAAGAACTTCTTTAATCTCCGTCAGAGATTTCTTGCCGAGATTCGGCGTACGCAGAAGTTCTACTTCGGTGCGCTGCACGAGGTCACCGATGTACATGATGTTCTCTGCCTTCAGGCAGTTCGCGGAACGAACCGTAAGTTCGAGCTCGTCGACCGGACGCAGGAGGATTGGATCTACCTGGTTCTCAGCCTGTGCGCCTACACCTTCTTCCTGACCCTGCAGGTCAACGAAGACCGACAGCTGATCCTTGAGGATGCTACCGGCGCGACGAATCGCTTCTTCCGGATCAATAGTGCCGTTCGTTTCGATATCGATCAGCAGTTTATCGAGGTCGGTGCGCTGCTCAACGCGGGCAGCTTCGACGTTATACGTTACGCGTACGATCGGGCTGAACGAGGCGTCGAGCTGCAACCGGCCAATTGGACCCGCCGGTTCTTCGAACGACGGCCGCTGTGTTGCCGGGCGATAGCCACGGCCACGCTCTACGCGCAGTATCATGTTCAACTCACCAGCCTTGGTCAGATTGGCGATGACCATCTCAGGGTTCATGATTTCAACGTCATGGTCGAGCTGAATGTCGCCAGCCGTAACCGGACCCGGGCCTTTTTTCGAGACACGCAGTTCCGCCGTGTCGCGACTGTTCATCGTGACAGCCACCTGCTTGAGGTTCAGGAGAATATCGACAACATCTTCCTGAACGCCTTCGATGCTCGTGTACTCATGGAGTACGCCCTCGATCTCGGCTTCCGTAACCGCAGCGCCAGGCATGGACGACAGCAGAATGCGGCGCAGCGCATTGCCGAGCGTATGGCCAAAGCCGCGTTCGAACGGCTCGATAACAACTTTTGCTTGCAGATCGTTGACCGGCGTCACTTTTACAACGCGCGGCTTCAGAAATTCGTGTACTGATTCCTGCATGGGAAAACTCCCTCCGATTACTTCGAGTACAGCTCGACGACGAGGTTTTCGTTGATGTCGGGAAGAACGTCTTCACGATCAGGCAACGATTTCAAAACACCCGCCATTTTTTTGACGTCGACATCTACCCACTCGGGCAGGCCAACCTGGCTCGCAATTTCTATCGCACTCTGGATGCGCAGCTGCTTCTTCGCCTTCTCGCGAATAGTAATTGCGTCTCCCGCCTTGAGCTGAGCCGACGGAATGTTAACGACTTTGCCATTAACTTCGATGCTCTTGTGGCTCACAAGCTGGCGCGCTTCGGCACGTGTCGAAGCAAAGCCCATGCGATAAACAGTGTTGTCGAGACGACCCTCCAGCAGGCGCAACAGGTTTTCACCCGTCGAACCTTTGAGCTGGGCAGCACGCTTGTAGTAGTTGCGGAACTGACGCTCGAGTACGCCGTACATGCGACGGAGTTTCTGCTTTTCGCGAAGCTGCAGGCCATAATCCGACATGCGCGGACGACGCTGCGTCGGGCCACCCGGAGGTACCTCGAGCTTGCACTTCGACTCGAGCGGACGTACGCCGCTCTTAAGAAACAGATCCGTGCCTTCGCGGCGGGACAGTTTACACTTTGGTCCTAAATATCTTGCCATTGTTCAGCCTCTACACGCGGCGTTTCTTGGGCGGACGACATCCGTTATGCGGAATCGGCGTCACGTCCTCAATATTCTGGATGCGGAATCCCAGGGCGTTTAATGCACGCACTGCAGATTCGCGACCCGGGCCTGGCCCACGTACACGCACATCGACATTCTTCACACCGAACTCGAGAGCCGCACGGCCCGCTTTGTCCGACGCAACCTGTGCTGCGAACGGGGTGGATTTACGTGATCCACGGAAACCGCAGCCGCCGGCCGTAGCCCATGACAGAGCATTACCCTGGCGGTCGGTGATCGTGATGATCGTGTTGTTGAAGGAAGCATGAATATGCGCAATTGCGTCAACTACGTGCTTTTTAACCTTCTTTTTCTTCGCTTCAGCCATTTAAGACTTACCTCTTAATGGGACGCTTCGGTCCCTTGCGGGTCCGGGCGTTTGTACGGGTGCGCTGGCCACGCAGCGGCAAACCACGGCGATGACGGATACCACGGTAAGAACCGAGGTCCATCAGGCGCTTGATGTTCATTGACGTCTCGCGACGCAGATCGCCTTCGACGGTGAAAGCTGCAACTGCGGTTCTAAGCTTCGCTACTTCGGGTTCCGCCAGGTCTTTGACCTGCGTGTCCGGAGCGACGCCAGCCGCTTCGCATATCTGCTGCGCGCGCGTGTTTCCAATACCGAAGATAGACGTCAGTGCAATCACGACGTGCTTGGTCAACGGGATGTTTATGCCTGCTATACGTGCCACTTAAAAAATCCTCGTAAATACGCGGGGTCTAGCCCTGGCGCTGCTTATGCCGTGCGTCAGTGCAGATCACCCGCACAACACCCTTGCGGCGAATAATTTTGCAGTTTCTGCAGATCTTTTTTACTGATGCTCTTACTTTCATGAGCTGTCTCCTCAACCTGGCGGGAGCGGCTGCTTTAGCCGCGATTCGGGCCTAAAGGCCCTCCCACTATCTAGTTTGTCCATCCCTGCCATAGTTACGCAGGTTGGCTTTCTGCATCATGCCTTCGTACTGGTGACTCATTGCATGTGCCTGCATTTGCGACATGAAGTCCATCGTGACAACGACCAGAATCAGCAGGCTCGTGCCGCCGAAGCTGAACGGCATATTCGGGTAGAACATGCGAACGAACTCGGGCAGCAGGCATACGCCGGCGATGTAAAGCGCGCCCCAGAACGTCAGTCGGGTAAGGACCCGGTCAATGTACTCTGCTGTGTGGGCGCCCGGCCGAATACCCGGCAGGAACGCGCCCGCTTTCTTCAGGTTGTCCGCTGTGTCTTTCGAGTTGTACATCAGCGCCGTGTAGAAGAAGCAGAAGAAAATAATCATTGCTGCGTACAGCAATACGTAGACAGGCTGGCCCGGTCCGAGGTTCGCACCGATGACCTGCAACGCGCGCTGCGCGGCGTTGGGGTCGGGTGCCTGACCAAAGAACTGTGCGATCGTCGCCGGGAACATCAGGATGCTCGAGGCAAAGATCGGCGGAATAACGCCCGACATGTTGATTTTGAACGGCAAATGCGTGCTCTGAGCCTGGAACATCTTCCTGCCCTGTTGCCGTCGCGCATAGTTGACCGTGATACGACGTTGCGCACGCTCCATGAACGTCACGAAAACGATTGCCGCGATACCGCCAAGCAACATCAGGATTGCAGTAATCGCTGCCATTTCACCGTTGCGCACGAGCTCTGCCGTACCGGCAATAGCGGCCGGAAGACCCGCAACGATACCGGCGAGAATGATCATCGAGATACCGTTACCGATACCCCGTTCAGTGATCTGCTCACCAAGCCACATCAGGAATACCGTACCCGTTACCAGTGTGATGCATGCCGTGATCAGAAATGCCGGACCGGGATTGTTGACCAACGTGCCCTGGTTTTGCAGGAAGCTCGCAGCGGCGATCGACTGGAAGCTCGCGAGAGCAACCGTGCCATAGCGCGTGTACTTCACGATCTGGCGGCGGCCCTGTTCGCCTTCCTTACGTAGCTGCTGGAGCTGCGGAACGATGTGGCTCGCCATCTGCATGATGATCGATGCGGAGATGTACGGGACGATGCCGAGAGCGAAAATGCCAAAACGCGCCAGCGCACCACCCGAGAACATGTTGAACATGCCCAACATGCCGCCTGACTGATTTTCGAACCATATCGCCAACGCAGCCGGGTTCACGCCAGGAACCGGAATGTAGGTGCCAACGCGATAGACGATCAGCGCGCCCACGAGGAACAACAGGCGAATTTTCAGTTCGCCAAGTTTACTCGCCTGCTTCGCCAGTTCTGCCGGATTTTGTTGGGGCTTCTTTGCCATTATTTAGTCTTCGATGCTGCCGCCAGCTTTCTCGATCTCTTCGCGGGCACCCTTGGTGACCTTCAGACCTTTCAGCTTCACAGCCTTCTTGATTTCGCCCGACTTGATGACCTTAACTTTGGTCGTAAATGCCGGGACGAGATTCGCTTTCTTGAGAACGTCCATGTCGATGACGTCCGCCGTCGGTAACTCGAGCTCGTGCAAACGCAGCTCAGCCGAGTACTTGGCCATCCGCGAGCGGAAACCAACCTTCGGCAGGCGACGTTGCAGTGGCATCTGGCCACCCTCAAAGCCGACCTTGTGGAAGCCGCCCGAACGAGACTTCTGTCCCTTCTGGCCACGACCACTCGTCTTACCCTGGCCTGCGGAATGTCCGCGGCCGAAGCGCTTGCCTTCTTTCTTCGCACCCTTGCCAGGTGAAATGTCGTTAAGACGCATGTCAGGCTTCCTCTACCGATACCAGGTACGAAACGCGATTGATCATGCCGCGGTTCTCCGGCGTATCGATAACCGTAACCGTCTGATGCATTTTGCGGAGACCCAGTCCAGCAACACAGGCCTTGTGGCTTTTCAGCCGCCCGTGCTTGCTCTTGACCAGAGTGACCTTCAATTCTTTTGGCTTCGCCATTCTTCTGTTCTCATCTGTGGGAGGGGCTTTAGCCCCGAATCGGGCCTGAAGGCCCTCCTACAATTATTTAATTCCGGGCCTCAGGCCAGGATCTCCTTGATTTTCTTGCCACGCTTGGCGGCAATTGCCTGCGGCGAATGAATCTCCGACAGACCCTTGATCGTTGCGCGAACAACGTTGATCGGGTTGCGCGAACCGTAACTCTTGGCGAGAACGTTGCGCACACCAGCCGCCTCGAAGACAGCGCGCATGGCGCCACCCGCGATTACACCGGTACCTTCAGACGCAGGCTGCATGTAAACCAACGTGGCGCCGTGGCGGCCTTTCTTGGCGTACTGCAGCGTATCGTTGTTCAGGTTGATGTTGATCATGTTACGGCGTGCAGCCTGCATCGCTTTCTGGATCGCGATCGGCACTTCACGTGCTTTGCCATACCCGAAACCGACCTGGCCCTGTCCGTCGCCGACCACTGTCAATGCAGTGAAGCCGAACTGACGACCACCTTTGACTACCTTGGCTACGCGGTTGACGGTGACCAACTTTTCAATAAAGTCATCGCCAGCTTGATTTTGATCGTTTCTTGCCATTTCTAATTCCTTAAAACTTCAATCCCGCTTCGCGGGCAGCATCAGCCAGTGCCTTAACACGACCGTGGTAACGGAAACCGGAACGATCAAATGCGACCGTATCGACGCCGACGGCTTTTGCCTTCTCAGCAATGCGGGCGCCAACAATGGCCGCAGCTTCGACGTTTCCGCCGCTCTTGATTCCCTTGCGAACTTCGGCTTCAAGCGTCGATGCAGACGCCAGTACCTTGTTACCATCCGAGCCGATAACCTGCGCATAGATATGCTGTGGTGTGCGGTGGATGCTCAGCCGGTTTGCCTTGAGTTCGCGAATCTTCGCGCGACCACGACGGGCACGACGCAAACGATTTTGTTTCTTGTCCAGTTTCATGAGTGCTTTACCTGATTATTTCTTCTTCGCTTCCTTGAGCTGTACACGCTCATCGGAATAGCGAACGCCCTTGCCCTTATAAGGCTCCGGCGGACGGAAGCTGCGAATTTCCGCAGCGGCCTGGCCAACTTTCTGCTTGTCGGCGCCTCTGACGACGATCTCGGTCTGACTCGGCGTCTCGATGCTGACACCCTCGGGTGCCTCGTAGACGACGGGGTGCGAGAAACCGAGCGACAGATTCAGCTTCTTGCCCTGTGCCTGCGCGCGATAACCAACGCCCTTTAGTTCGAGTTTCTTCTCGAAGCCTTCCGACACGCCCTTCGCCATGTTGGCGATAATGGCGCGCATCGTGCCTGCGATTGCAGTCGCGAAACGCGAGCCCGAACGCGGGGCCAGCGTCAGTACGTTGTCTTCCTGCTTGAGCTCTACTTCCGAATTCAGCTCGATCGACAATTCGCCGTTCCCGCCCTTCAGCGTGACAACGTTGCCGTCGTGTTTGAACTCGACGCCCTTCGGCAGCTCAATCGGTTCTTTTGCAACTCTTGACATAGTCCTGTCTCTTTCTAATGAAGCTCGGCACCTTAAGAAACGATGCAGAGAACCTCACCACCAACGCCTTTTTCACGTGCCTGGCGATCGCTCATAACGCCCGCAGACGTAGAAACGATAGCAACGCCGAGGCCGCCCAGTACCTTCGGCAAGTCTTCCTTGCCGCGGTATATACGCAGACCCGGGCGACTCGCGCGCTGGATCTGCTCAATGACGGGCACGCCCTCGAAATATTTGAGCTCAACGGTGAGCTCTTTCGTAGCGCCTTCACCATCGGTCGCAAAACCGGTGATATAGCCTTCGTCCTGCAATACTTTCGCGATGGCCTCTTTCGCGGTCGAAGCCGGCATTGAGACGGCAACCTTGCGCGCCTTCTGCCCGTTACGAATGCGTGTCAGCATGTCTGCGATCGGATCGGTCATACTCATCTTCTGTCTCCGCCTACCAGCTGGCTTTCGTCAGGCCGGGGATTTCGCCGTTCATGGCAGCTTCACGCAGCTTGTTACGACCGAGGCCGAACTTGCGATATACGCCATGGGGACGACCGGTAATCGAACAGCGATTACGCTGACGCGTCGGGCTGCCGTCGCGCGGCAACTTGTTCAGCTTCGCCTGCGCAACAGCGCGCTCATCGTCCGAGCTGTGGATATTGCGAATAATTACTTTCAGCGCTTTACGCTTCTCAGCCTGCTTCGCTACCAGCTTGGTACGTTTGAGTTCACGCGCAATCATTGACTTCTTAGCCATACAGTTTTTCCTATTTCTTGAAGGGGAAGTTGAACGCTTCCAACAGCGTCCGACCTTCCTCTGCATTACGTGCCGTCGTGGTAATCACAATGTCCATTCCACGCAGCGCGTCAATTTCGTCGTAGTTGATTTCCGGGAAAATAATCTGCTCCTGGACGCCCATGCTGTAGTTGCCCTGCTTATCAAACGACTTCGGGTTCAGACCCCGGAAGTCGCGAATACGCGGGATAGCAATGGTGACGAGGCGATCAAGGAACTCATACATGCGTTCGCGGCGCAGCGTTACCTTGCAACCAATCGGCATGCCGTCGCGGATCTTGAACGCTGCAACCGACTTGCGGGCAATCGTCGCAACCGGCTTCTGGCCAGCGATCTTTTCCATATCGCCGAGCGCCTTTTCCATGACCTTCTTGTCAGCAACCGCATCACCGACACCCATGTTGAGGGTGATCTTGGTGATCTTCGGTACTTCCATCGGATTCTTCAGACCAAGCTTCTTCTGGATCTCTCCAGCCAGCTCGTTCTGATATTTTTCCTGTAATCTCGACATCTCTTTCGTCTCTCTAAATCTTCACCTGCGGGAGGGCCTTCAGGCCCGAATCGCGACTAAAGCCGCTCCCACTATTGTCGAATCCTAAATATCTACTACGTCGCCGCTCTTGAAGACGCGTACTTTGCCGCCGTCTTTTCCGGCGCGGAAACCCACTCGCTCACCCTTTTTCGTCTTCGGGTTGAATACGAGCACGTTCGAAATATCCAGTGGCATCGCCTTGTCCTTGATGCCTCCCATCTCACCGATATTCGGGTTCGGCTTGATATGTTTCTTTGCGAGATTCACGCCTTCGACCAGGACACGATCGTCCGCAAACACCTCAAGTACGGTGCCGCGGCGGCCCTTGTCCTTACCAGTCGTGACAATGACCTCGTCACCTTTCCTGATCTTGTTCATCTAAAGAACCTCCGGCGCCAGCGAGATGATCTTCATGAACTGGTTCGTGCGCAGCTCACGGGTCACCGGGCCAAAAATACGTGTGCCAATCGGCTCAAGACGTGCGTTCAGCAAAACAGCGGCATTGCCGTCGAAACGAATCAGCGAACCATCTTTACGGCGCACACCCTTGCGCGTACGGACAACAACGGCGTTGTAAACCTCACCCTTCTTGACCTTGCCACGCGGGATCGCGTCTTTGACGCTGACCTTGATGATGTCACCCACACCAGCGTAACGGCGCTTCGAGCCGCCGAGAACCTTGATGCACTGAACACGACGAGCACCTGAGTTGTCGGCTGCGTCCAGAACTGTCTGCATCTGAATCATGACTGAATCCTAAGAGTTGTTACTTGTCTGCTGCGCGTTCAACAACGTTGACGACAGACCAGAATTTGTTCTTTGAAATCGGACGACATTCCGAGATCGCTACGCGATCACCGGCTTTGCACTCGTTCGCCGCATCGTGCGCGAGCACTTTGGTCGTACGGCGAATGTACTTGCCATAGACCGGATGCTTGATCAGGCGCTCGATGGCAACCGATACGGTCTTGTCCATCTTGTTGCTGACGACGCGACCGGTCAGTGTGCGCTGTGCTTTCTTTTCTTCACTCATTTGTCTTCACCCGCTGCACGCGAAAGCTCAACCAAGATCGTCTTGACGCGCGCGATGTCTTTCCTTACCCGGCCGTGCTCGTGATTTCTGGTCAATTCGCCCGTCGCATGCTGCATGCGCAGGTTGAACTGCTCGCGACGCAACGCAACGAGTTCCTCGTTGAGTTCGTCAACCGACTTGGATCTAAGATCTGCTGCCTTCATCACATCACCTGCCGTGTTACAAACTTGGTGCCAAACGGCAATTTCGCTGCCGCCAGGCGAAATGCCTCGCGTGCAATTTCTTCCGTTACACCTTCCATCTCATACAGGACCCGGCCAGGCTGAATCTGGCATACCCAGTACTCAACATTGCCTTTACCCTTACCCTGGCGAACTTCAAGCGGCTTGGTCGTGATCGGCTTGTCGGGAAAAACCCGAATCCAGATCTTGCCGCCGCGCTTGATGTAGCGCGTCATGGCGCGTCGAGCCGCCTCAATCTGACGTGCCGTCAGGCGTCCGCGATCAGTCGCTTTCAGACCGAACTCACCGAAAGAAACGCTGCTTCCGCGCTGTGCCAGACCGCGGTTACGGCCTTTCATCTGCTTACGAAACTTTGTCCGTTTGGGCTGTAACATCTATCTATTCCTTACGAACGAGCGCCGGCAGCTGCTTCCGCAGGCTCGGCCGGGACCGCTTCGGGCTTGTCAAAGACTTCGCCCTTGAAAATCCATACCTTCACGCCGATCACACCATAGGTTGTATGTGCTTCAGCCGTGCCGTAGTCGATATCCGCACGCAGTGTGTGCAGCGGAACGCGACCTTCGCGGTACCACTCCGAACGTGCGATTTCAGCACCGTTCAGGCGACCGCCAACTTTCACCTTGATGCCCTCGGCGCCAACACGCATTGTGTTGGTCACTGCGCGCTTCATGGCGCGACGGAACATGACGCGGCGTTCCAGCTGCTGTGCAATACCTTCAGCAACCAGCTGTGCGTCGAGCTCAGGCTTGCGAACTTCGCTAATGTTGATGCGGACATCCTGGATAGCCATGCCGACCATCTTCGAAACTTCCATGCGAAGCTTCTCGATGTCCTCACCCTTCTTGCCAATCACGATGCCCGGACGTGCCGTGTGAATCGTGATGTTGACCTTGTTGGCCGGACGCTCAATGCCGATGCGGCTGACCGAGGCGTCTTTCAGCTTCTTTTTAATGTAGACCCGAATTTGGTGATCTGCACTAATGTACTTCGGGAACGTCTTCGAATCGGCATACCACTTGGAAGCCCAATCTTTGACGATGCCGAGGCGAATGCCTGTTGGATGTACTTTCTGGCCCATATTACTTTCTCGTCTCCGGCCGATCAGCCAGGTAGATCTTCAATTGCGTGTTCATGATTCGTCTGCTACCCGGATCGTGATGTGGCTGTTCCGCTTGATAATCCGTGCGCCACGACCTTTGGCACGAGCGCGGTAACGACGGAATGTCGGCGCTTCGTTAACTTCAATGGTCGCGACTTTCAATTCGTCGATATCTGCACCGAGGTTGTGTTCTGCGTTGGCAACGGCCGACTCCAGAACCTTCTTCACGATGCGAGCGCTTTTCTTAGGCGAAAAAGTCAGTGCGCGCAGGGCCTCATCAACAGACTTGCCACGGATGACATCAGCCACCAGGCGGCATTTCTGCGGCGAGATACGTGCGTATCTGAGTGTTGCTGCAACTTGCATGAACCAGCTCCCCTATTTCGTCTTCCGATCACCGGAGTGACCGCGGAACGTACGGGTCATCGCAAACTCACCGAGCTTGTGACCGACCATGTTCTCAGAAATCAGAACCGGTACGTGCTGGCGTCCGTTATGGACGGCAATGGTCAAACCGACCATATCCGGCAATACCATCGAGCGGCGCGACCAGGTCTTGATCGGACGACGATCGTTCTTCTTTGCTGCTTCGCCTACCTTCTTCGCCAAATGCTCATCGACGAATGGGCCTTTTCTTACACTACGCGGCATCTTCGAAATCCTTAATTAGCGCTTCTTGTTGCGACGGCGAACAATCATGCTGTCCGTACGCTTATTGGAACGCGTCTTCGCGCCCTTGGTCGGCGTGCCCCACGGGCTAACCGGATGACGGCCACCTGAGGTACGACCTTCGCCACCACCATGCGGGTGATCGACCGGGTTCATCGCAACACCACGAACCGTCGGACGCACACCCCTCCAGCGCTTGGCGCCGGCCTTGCCGAGCTTGCGCAGGTTGTGTTCGCCATGACCAACTTCGCCTACCGTTGCGCGGCAGTCGATGTGAATTCTGCGCATTTCGCCAGAGCGCAGACGCAGCGTTGCGTAAGCACCTTCGCGAGCAGCAAGCTGAGCCGAGGCGCCGGCCGAACGAACCAGCTGGCCGCCCTTCCCTGGCTTCATCTCAACGTTATGAACTGTTGTACCAACGGGAATCGCACGAATCGGCAGGGCATTACCCGGCTTGATCGGCGCGTCTTCGCCACTAATTATCTTCGCGCCGGCACGCACGCCCTTGGGAGCCAGAATGTAGCGGCGCTCTCCATCAGCGTACTTGATCAGCGCGATGTGCGCGCTGCGGTTCGGGTCGTACTCGAGACGTTCTACTTCGCCCGGAATACCGTCCTTATCACGCTTGAAGTCAATAATGCGATAGCGCTGCTTGTGACCGCCGCCCTGATGACGCACGGTAATACGGCCGTTGTTATTGCGACCACCCTTCGATGACTTCTGGTCGAGCAGCGGCGCGTACGGCTTGCCCTTGTGCAGCTCCGGCGTCTTTACGGTGACAACGAAACGGCGACCAGCAGATGTCGGTTTTGCTTTATGCAGTGACATGATCTTCTAACCCTTATTCGCCGCCGAAGAACTCTTCGAGAGAGCTCCCTTCAGCCAGTCTCACGTAGGCTTTCTTCCAGTTGTTGCGACGACCTTTCGTCTGCTGGAAGCGCTTGGTCTTGCCTTTGACGTTCACAACCTGGACGTTCTCGACCTTAACCTCGAAGAGCAACTCAACAGCCTGCTGAATTTCTTTCTTCGTGGCGTCGGTACGAACTTTCAGAACGACCTGGTTCTTTTCCGCTGCGAAATGCGCCTTTTCCGAAAGGTGCGGGCCGCGGATGACCGTAATTAATCTTTCCTGGTGTGCAGCCTGGCTCATGACAGACGCTCCTCAATCAGCTTCAGCGCCGGCAACGTCACCAGCACCTTTTCGAAGCGAATCAAAACAACCGGGTCCATCGAAGCAACATCACAAATGCCTACATTCGGCAGGTTGCGAGCAGCCAGGAACACCTTCTCGTCGAACGCCTCGTTCAGGATCAGGACATTGTCCAGATCGAGCTCTTTCAACTTCGTAGCCAGCAGCTTGGTCTTGGGCGCTTCGAGTACAAGCTCGTTGACGATAACCAGGCGATCCTGGCGAACCATCTCTGACAACATCGAGCGCAGAGCGGCGCGGTACATTTTCTTGTTGACCTTCTGGTCGTGATCGCGAGGCTGCGCAGCAAAGGCGCGGCCACCGCCAACCCAAATCGGGCTACGGATCGTACCAGCACGCGCGCGACCGGTGCCTTTCTGGCGCCAGGGCTTGGCACCGCCACCACGAACCGCTGCGCGATTCTTCTGGGCCTTGGTACCAGCACGGCCGCCGGCAAGGTATGCCGTAACAACCTGGTGTACGAGAGCTTCGTTGTAGTCCGCGCCGAATGCAGCCTCTGCTACATCAACCGAACCCTTATCCTGGAGTTTCAGTTTCATCGTCGGCGCCCTTATCTCTTGGCCTTGATCGCCGGACGCACAATAACCTTGCCGCCTGCGTGACCCGGGACAGCGCCCTTGATTAATAGAACATTGCGTTCAGCATCCACACGAACCACTTCGAGGTTCTGTATGGTGCGGCGAACGTTGCCCATATGGCCGGACATTTTCTTGCCCTTGAATACGCGGCCGGGCGTCTGGTTCTGACCGATGGAGCCGGGCGCGCGGTGTGCCAGCGAGTTGCCGTGTGTCGCGTCCTGCATGCTGAAGTTATGACGTTTGACGGTACCGGCGAAGCCCTTGCCGATTGAAGTCCCGATCACGTCGACCTTCTGGCCTGCCTCGAAGAGGTCAACCTTGAGCTCACCACCCTTCTCGAACTCGCCGTCATCGGCATCGTCCAGGCGGAACTCGGTAAATAGGTCGCCGGCTTCAACCTTTGCCGCTGCAAAGTGGCCGGCTGCAGGTTTACTCACCCGGGACGCTTTGCGGCTGCCCGCTGCAACTTGCAGCGCACGATAGCCGTCGGTCTCCACGGTTTTCACCTGTGTAATTCGGTTTGGTTGTGCCTCAATCACGGTGACCGGAATTGAAATTCCCTCGTCCGTGAAGACACGTGTCATGCCGCACTTGCGGCCAACAAGACCCATCGTCATGTTCAAAACCTCGCACCGACTTCGTTTGGTCAGTGACAATCTCTAAATTCAAAATCTTCACTGCGGCCACTTCGATTGGCGACCGCTGACTTAAGGTACCGGACACCTAATTTCCCGAAATCCTCATGCCTGAACGGGAAATTAGGTGTCCGGTACCTTATTTCAGACATGCGAAAGGGCCAGCCATCGCGGAGGACTGTGTCCTCTGTGCTCTGGGGCTGACCCTAAGCTCCGTACCGATCATTCAGCCAGTACGGCGGTTCCGGGATTTGCCGTGTCGCCCTCGATTTCCTGGCGACTGGTTTTCTATTCTGGTTCGGGCCGACTCCCGGTCCGGCCTGATCCAGCGAGCCCGCAATTATACGACTCGGAGCCCTTATTACAAGCGCTTTCGAGTGATTTTCGCGGGTTTTTTAGCCTCCTGCGGAAGCCAACAAAATCAATAACTTAGCGGACCCGCCGATAGGGCGGGCCCGCCATGCCATCAATTCAGCTTGATCTGCACGTCAACGCCCGCTGGAAGCTCGAGCTTCATCAGGGCGTCAACCGTCTTGTCAGTCGGATCCATGATGTCCATCAGGCGCTTGTGGGTACGGATTTCGTACTGGTCACGAGCATCCTTGTTCACGTGTGGCGAGATCAGGATCGTGAAGCGTTCCTTCCTCATAGGAAGGGGAATCGGGCCCTTGACCGTCGCACCCGTGCGCTTGGCCGTGTCGACAATTTCACGTGCTGAAGTATCGATCAGACGATGATCGAAGGCTTTCAGGCGAATACGTATATTTTGATTAGCACTCATATTTATTTACTCGATGATCTTCGCGACGACGCCGGCACCAACGGTACGGCCACCTTCGCGAATAGCGAAACGCAGACCGTCTTCCATGGCGATCGGCGCAATCAGCTCAACGACCATCTGGACGTTGTCGCCCGGCATTACCATCTCGGTGCCTTCCGGCAACTCAACAGCACCCGTAACGTCCGTCGTACGGAAGTAGAACTGCGGACGGTAGCCCTTGAAGAACGGTGTGTGACGACCGCCCTCATCCTTCGTCAGGATGTAGACCTCGGCCTCGAACTTCGTGTGCGGCGTGATCGATCCCGGCTTCGCCAGTACCTGGCCACGCTCGACTTCTTCACGCTTGGTGCCACGCAGCAGGACGCCAACGTTATCGCCAGCCTCGCCACGATCCAGCAGCTTCCGGAACATCTCGACGCCCGTGCAGGTCGTCTTCATCGTGTCCTTGATGCCCACGATCTCGATCTCGTCGCCAACGCTAACAATACCGCGCTCGATGCGACCCGTTACCACCGTACCTCGACCCGAGATTGAGAACACGTCCTCAACCGGCATCAGGTAATCGCCATCAATCGCACGCTCCGGCATCGGAATGTAGCTGTCCATCTCTTCGATCAGCTTGTGAATCGACGGAATACCAATGTCCGACGTGTCACCCTCAAACGCCTTCAGCGCTGAGCCCGTTATGATCGGCGTGTCATCACCCGGGAACTCGTAGGTCGACAGCAGATCACGGATCTCCATCTCAACCAGCTCCAGCAGCTCTTCATCATCAACCTGGTCGGCCTTGTTCATGTACACAACGATGTACGGAACGCCTACCTGGCGAGCCAGCAGGATGTGCTCACGCGTCTGCGGCATCGGGCCGTCAGCCGCCGATACCACCAGGATCGCACCGTCCATCTGCGCTGCACCCGTGATCATGTTCTTCACGTAGTCAGCGTGTCCCGGGCAGTCAACGTGAGCGTAGTGACGGTTGTCACTCTCGTACTCAACGTGCGCCGTCGCAATCGTGATACCACGCTCGCGCTCTTCCGGGGCGTTGTCGATCTGGTCGTAACCCTTGACTTCACCACCGTGCTTCTCTGCCATCACTTTTGTCAGTGCCGCCGTCAGCGTCGTTTTACCATGGTCAACGTGACCAATCGTGCCAACGTTAACGTGGGGTTTTGTTCTCTCAAATTTTTCTTTTGACATAGCCCTATATCCCGGGTTGTTGAATCGCGGCTGAAGCCGCTCCTACGATGCTTTTTTCATGACCAAATCCGCAACATTCTGCGGCACTTCTGAGTACTTCTGAAACTCCATTGAGTACACGGCACGTCCCTGGCTCATCGAACGCAGGTCCGTGGCATAGCCGAACATCTCGGCCAGCGGTACTTCGGCACGAATAACCTTGCCCGCAGGCGTGTCATCCATCCCTTGTGGCAGACCGCGACGGCGATTCAAATCGCCCATCACATCTCCCATGTAATCCTCAGGTGTCACCACCTCGACCTTCATAATCGGCTCGAGCAGTACCGGACTGGCCTTGGCGGCACCTTCGCGGAAGCCCATGCTACCCGCTATCTTGAACGCCATTTCGCTCGAGTCGACGTCGTGGTAGGAGCCGTCGTACAAGGTAACCTTGCAATCGACGACCGGGTACCCGGCAACAACCCCGTTTTCCATCTGTTCCCGCACACCACGATCGACGGCAGGAATGTACTCCTTCGGCACGGAACCGCCAACAATTTCGTTGACGAACTCGTAACCGGCACCCACCTCCGTCGGTTCGATACGCAGGTAGACATGGCCGTATTGACCGCGTCCGCCCGTCTGGCGCACGAACTTGTATTCCTGTTCCACCCGCTTGCGAAGCGTTTCTCGATACGCAACCTGCGGCTTACCGACGTTTGCTTCGACCTTGAACTCGCGCTTCATGCGATCGACGATGATGTCGAGGTGTAGCTCGCCCATCCCCGAGATAATCGTCTGGTTGGACTCCTCGTCCGTATGGACGCGGAACGACGGGTCCTCTTTGGCGAGCTTCTGCAACGCCATACCCATCTTGTCCTGGTCCGCCTTCGTTTTCGGCTCGACCGCAACGGAGATAACCGGCTCCGGAAACTCCATGCGCTCAAGCATGATCTGTTGCTTCAAATCGCAAAGCGTGTCGCCTGTGGTGACATCTTTAAGGCCGACCGCGGCAGCAATATCGCCGGCGAAGACTTCCTTGATCTCTTTACGATCATTCGAGTGCATCTGCAGTATGCGGCCGATGCGCTCTTTCTTACCCTTTACAGGGTTAAAAATTGTGTCGCCCGAGTTCAGCACACCCGAGTAAACGCGGAAGAATGTCAGGTTGCCAACGAACGGATCCGTTGCAATCTTGAACGCCAGCGCCGCAAACGGCTCGTTGTCGTCAGCCGGACGTGTTTCTTCCGTGTCCTCATCAACGTGTCCGGTTATTGCCGGAACGTCGATGGGCGACGGCATGAAGTCGATAACTGCGTCGAGCATCGCCTGCACACCCTTATTCTTAAACGCCGAGCCGCACATCGCTACGACGACGTCGCCGGACAACGTACGAGCCCTCAGTCCCTTGCGGATCTGGTCTTCGGACAACTCGCCATCTTCCAGGAACTTATCCAGAAGTTCCTCGTCGCCTTCGGCGGCGGCTTCAACCATTTTTTCGCGCCACGCCGTGGCGTCCGCGAGCAGTTCCTCGGGAATGTCGCGAGCTTCATAGGTCGTACCCATGTTGCTCTCGTCCCAGTAGATCGCCCGCATTCGAATGAGGTCGATCACGCCTGCAAATTTTTCTTCCGCACCAATTGGCAGTTGAATCACTACCGGATTAGAACCCAGTCGTTCGCGCACCTGCTCAACCACGCGCAGGTAATCGGCGCCGGCACGATCCATCTTATTCACGAAGATCATGCGCGGCACGTGATACTTGTTGCCCTGCCGCCAGACCGTCTCAGTTTGTGGCTCGACACCGCCTACCGAACAGAGCACGGTGACCGCGCCATCCAGCACGCGCAGGCTGCGCTCTACTTCAATCGTGAAGTCGACGTGCCCCGGGGTATCGATAATGTTGACCCGATGCTCGTCGAACTGCCCGTCCATACCTTTCCAGAAGCAGGTCGTTGCGGCCGACGTAATCGTAATGCCGCGTTCCTGTTCCTGCTCCATCCAGTCCATGACGGCTGCGCCGTCGTGAACTTCGCCTATCTTGTGACTGACGCCGGTATAGAAGAGGACGCGTTCTGTCGTGGTTGTCTTACCCGCATCAATATGGGCCATGATGCCGATATTGCGGTAACGCTCGATGGGGGTTGTACGGGCCACGACAGGGTATTGATCAAGGTGCTTACTCGCTTACCAGCGGTAATGCGAGAATGCCTTGTTCGCCTCAGCCATGCGGTGCGTGTCTTCCTTCTTCTTGACCGCCGTGCCGCGATTTTCTGCAGCGTCGAGCAATTCGTGAGCAAGACGATGCGCCATCGATTTTTCGCTGCGCTTGCGAGCCGCATCGATAATCCAACGCATTGCCAGCGTCTGGCGACGCGCCGGACGAACTTCGATCGGCACCTGGTACGTAGCACCACCAACGCGGCGCGACTTCACCTCGACGACGGGCTTAACGTTCTCGAGTGCAGTCTCCAGCAACTCGAGCGCCTTGTCATCGGACTTTGTCTCACGCTCATTGATGCGATCGAGTGCACCATAAATGATGCGCTCAGCAACAGACTTCTTGCCGTCGCTCATGATCATATTCATGAACTTGGCGAGGAGTTCACTTCCGTACTTGGGGTCGGGAAGGATTGTGCGCTTCGGTGCCTGTGTTCTTCTGGACATTAGTTCATAATCTCTAAATGGATTCGCGGCTAAAGCCGCTCCTACTGTTATCTATTACGATTTTGGTCGCTTGGTGCCGTACTTCGAACGGCCCTGCCTGCGATCCGCAACGCCGGCACAGTCGAGCGTGCCGCGAATGGTGTGGTACCGAACACCCGGCAGGTCCTTTACACGGCCGCCGCGAATCAACACGACGCTGTGCTCCTGCAGGTTGTGGCCTTCACCACCGATATAGCTTGTTACTTCGAAGCCATTGGTCAGGCGTACACGAGCGACCTTACGCATAGCCGAGTTCGGCTTTTTGGGCGTCGTCGTGTAAACACGCGTGCACACACCGCGCTTCTGCGGGCTGGCGTCGAGCGCCGGGACCGCACTTTTTACACGCTTGGTGGCGCGAGGCTTACGTACTAACTGATTCACTGTGGCCATGGGCCTTCACTCTTCTTTGTCTGGTTGAATAACGTATTTTTCAGTATGTCTTCAGCGCACATTCAAACGCGCGCACCCGGCCGCTGGACGTCTCTTACGCCAGTGATCGGGTAAAAATCGGCTCACCTTACGGCTCCCCGATTTCAAATAAACTCGGGGCTCGTCCAAGACGAGCCCCGTGGGTCAAGGGCGGGCATTTTAGTGATGCGCGAGTCGCAGTGTCAAGCTGGCATCACCTGGCGCCCGTCAGAACCGCTAAGTCCTTGATTTTACTAAGCGGTCGTCGTTTCTTCGCCGCCTTCCGGAGCCACATCGGATTCCGCTGCCGCAACAACCTCAGCCGCCGCTTCTTCGGCAGCCTCAGCCGCTTTGGCCGCTTCAGCCGCCTCGGCCGCTGCGATCTGAGACATTTCGAGCTCTTTGAGCTGATCCGCCAGGTCCTGCTCGCGCGTGCGCCGGCGCTCGGCGTGATGTGCGAAACCGGTTCCGGCCGGAATCAGGCGACCAACAATGACGTTCTCCTTGAGACCGCGAAGCTCGTCGCGCAAGCCACGTACCGACGCCTCGGTGAGGACGCGGGTCGTTTCCTGGAACGAGGCAGCCGAGATGAACGACTCGGTAGCAAGCGATGCCTTGGTAATACCCAACAGGACCGGCTCCGCGGTCAGCGTCTCCTTATTCTGTACCGCAAGCTGCTCAACTTCTTCAAAGAAGCGCGCCTTGTCGATCTGCTCACCGCGCAGGTAGCTGCTTTCGCCAGCCGTTGCGACTATGACCTTGCGCAACATCTGGCGAATAATCACCTCGATGTGCTTGTCATTGATCTTCACGCCCTGCAGACGATAGACGTCCTGGATCTCGCGAACGAGGTAATCGGCCAGATTCTCAACGCCACGCAGGCGCAGGATGTCATGCGGGTTCGGCTCACCATCAGCGATGATTTCACCCTGTGCAACCTGCTCACCCTCGAACACGTTGAGGTGACGCCACTTCGGTATCAGCTCCTCATGACTCTCGCCGTTCTCCTCGGTGATGACGAGGCGACGTTTACCCTTGGTTTCTTTGCCAAAGCTGACCGTACCCGTGTGCTCAGCCATGATCGCGGGATCTTTCGGCTTGCGAGCTTCGAACAGGTCGGCAACGCGCGGCAGACCACCCGTGATATCGCGAGTCTTCGATGAAGCCTGCGGGATACGAGCAATAATGTCACCCACTGACACTTGTGCACCATCGGCCATCGAGATGATGGCGCCGACGGGCAACGCGTACACAGCGGGAATGTCGGTGTTGGCAAAGCAGATGTCCTTACCGTCGTCGTCGACCAGCTTGGCGACAGGACGAAGGTCCTTACCTGCACCACCGCGACTCTTCGGATCGAGAACAACGATACTCGTCAGGCCAGTGAATTCGTCAATCTGTTCAGCAACGGTTATACCGTCGATGAAGTCCTGGAACCTGATCCTGCCTTCGACTTCCGTGACAACAGGGTGGGTATGCGGATCCCAGGTTGCGACGACCTGACCTTGCTTGACCTCAGCATTGTCCTGGATCGTAATTGTCGCACCGTAAGGCACCTTGTAGCGCTCGCGCTCGCGACCCATCGCGTTAACAACCGAGATTTCACCGGAGCGTGAAACAGCGACCAGGTAGCCCTTGTGGTGGGCAACGGTCTTGATGTTGAGCAGTTTCGCAATACCCTTCGACTTGATCTCGATGTTGTTGATTGCAGCAGAACGAGAAGCGGCGCCACCGATATGGAAGGTACGCATCGTCAGCTGTGTGCCCGGCTCACCGATGGACTGTGCCGCGATCACGCCGACGGCTTCGCCGATGTTGATGCGGTGCCCGCGAGCAAGGTCGCGACCGTAACACTGCGAACAAACGCCGTACCGGATTTCACAGGTAATTGGCGAACGAACCATGACGTTGTCGATAGACAGTTCTTCGAGATGCGCCACGGTTGCTTCGTCGAGCATCGTACCCGCATCGAATGCCACTCTGTCGGTACCCGGGATCAGCACCGGCTCAGCAAGTACGCGACCCAATACACGTTCAGTCAAAGGCTCAACGATATCGCCGCCCTCAACAATCGGGGCCATCGCCACACCATTACGCGTTTCGCAATCCACTTCCGTGACCACGAGGTCCTGGGCGACGTCAACGAGACGTCGTGTCAGGTAGCCCGAGTTAGCCGTCTTGAGTGCCGTGTCGGCCAGACCCTTACGAGCCCCGTGGGTCGAGATGAAGTACTGCAGTACGTCCAGACCCTCGCGGAAGTTAGCTGTGATCGGCGTCTCGATGATCGAGCCATCCGGCTTGGCCATGAGGCCACGCATACCAGCAAGCTGACGAATCTGCGCCGCCGAACCACGAGCGCCGGAGTCGGCCATCATGTAAATCGAATTGAACGATTCCTGCTCGACGTCTTTGCCTTTGGCGTCCTTGACCGTTTCCGTACCGAGCTTGTCCATCATCGCTTTCGCGACCTGCTCGTTGGTGCGGGACCAGATGTCGACGACCTTGTTGTAGCGTTCGCCATCGGTTACCAGACCCGAACCGTACTGGTCCTGGATCTCTTTAACCTCGGTTTCAGCCGCAGCGAGAATCTCTTCTTTGTTTTCCGGCACGACCATGTCGTTCACGCCGATCGAAATACCAGCCATCGTCGCGAGGCGGAAGCCCGTGTACATCAGGCGGTCGGCAAACACGACGGTTTGCTTCAGGCCGAGCTGCCGGTAGCAGGCGTTGATGACGTTCGAAATCGCCTTCTTCGACATCGCTTGATTGATGTGCGTGAACTCAAGCCCCTTCGGCAGGATGTCCGAGAGCATCGCACGACCCACTGTCGTATCGAGGATCTTCGTGACTTCCAGGATTTCGCCGTCTTCGTTGGCTTCGTGAACCGTAACGCGGACTCTCACCTGCGCCTGCAGTTCTACGGCACCGGTTTCAAACGCGCGACGGGCCTCATCGAGGCTCGCGAGGACCATTCCCTCGCCCTTCGCATTCACCTTCGTACGGGTCATGTAGTACAGGCCCAGTACAACGTCCTGCGACGGTACGATGATCGGATCACCGTTAGCGGGCGACAGGATGTTGTTAGACGACATCATCAGGGCGCGTGCTTCCAGCTGCGCTTCGATCGACAGCGGCACATGAACAGCCATCTGGTCACCGTCGAAGTCAGCGTTGAACGCCGTACATACGAGTGGATGCAGCTGGATTGCCTTGCCTTCAATCAGCACGGGCTCGAACGCCTGGATGCCAAGACGGTGCAGCGTCGGTGCGCGGTTGAGCATGACCGGGTGTTCGCGAATAACCTCTTCGAGAATATCCCAGACCTCTGCGCCCTCGCGTTCGACGAGCCGCTTGGCAGCTTTGATTGTCGTAGCTTCGCCACGCAACTGCAGCTTTGAGAAGATAAACGGCTTGAAGAGCTCGAGCGCCATTTTCTTCGGCAGGCCGCACTGGTGCAGCTTGAGCGTCGGACCAACCACGATAACCGAACGGCCAGAGTAGTCGACGCGCTTACCAAGAAGGTTCTGGCGGAAACGACCCTGCTTGCCCTTGATCATGTCGGCAAGCGACTTCAACGGGCGTTTGTTGGTGCCAGTGATGGCGCGGCCGCGACGACCGTTGTCGAGCAATGCGTCAACCGACTCCTGCAGCATGCGCTTCTCGTTGCGAACAATGATGTCCGGAGCATTCAGCTCGAGCAGGCGCCGCAGGCGGTTGTTACGGTTGATGACACGACGATACAGGTCATTCAGATCCGACGTTGCGAAACGGCCGCCATCGAGCGGTACCAGCGGACGCAGGTCCGGCGGTAGCACAGGCAGAACCGTCAGCACCATCCACTCAGGCTTGTTGCCGGACTCGATGAACGATTCCAGCAGCTTGAGGCGCTTGGACAGACGCTTGATCTTCGTTTCCGAACGCGTGGCGTCGATGTCCTCACGAACCTGTATTACTTCGCGTTGCAGGTCGATCGTCATGAGCATTTCGCGAACAGCCTCGGCACCCATGCGGGCATCGAATTCGTCGCCGTACTGCTCAAGCGCCTCGAGGTACATGTCGTCGGTCATGAGCTGGCCACGCTCGAGTTCGGTCATGCCCGGCTCGACGACCACAAAGGCCTCGAAGTACAGGACACGCTCGATCTCGCGCAGCGTCATGTCGAGCATGAGGCCGATACGCGACGGCAGCGATTTCAGGAACCAGATATGTGCAACCGGGCTGGCCAGCTCGATGTGCGCCATACGCTCACGGCGAACCTTTGTCTGCGTAACTTCAACACCACACTTCTCGCAGACTACGCCGCGATGCTTGAGGCGCTTGTACTTGCCGCACAGGCACTCGTAGTCCTTGATCGGACCGAAGATCTTTGCGCAGAACAGGCCATCACGCTCAGGCTTGAACGTGCGGTAGTTGATCGTCTCAGGCTTCTTCACCTCACCAAACGACCACGACCGGACCATATCGGGAGACGCCAGGCCGATGCGAATCGCATCGAAGTCGTCAACCGGGTTCTGGTATTTAAAAAGCTTCAGGAGATCTTTCATTAGTCTGTCTCCAGCTCAATGTTGATGCCCAAGGAACGAATTTCCTTGACCAGTACGTTGAACGATTCCGGCATTCCGGCATCCATGTAGTGTTCGCCATCCACGATGTTCTTGTACATCTTGGTACGGCCCTGAACGTCATCCGACTTGACCGTCAGCATCTCCTGCAAGGTGTAGGCGGCACCGTAGGCTTCCAGCGCCCAGACCTCCATCTCACCGAAGCGCTGGCCGCCGAACTGCGCCTTACCACCCAGCGGCTGCTGTGTGACCAGGGAGTAGGGACCGGTCGAGCGAGCATGCATCTTGTCGTCAACCAGATGGTTGAGTTTCAACATGTACATGTAGCCAACCGTAACCTCGCGGTCGAATTTCTCGCCTGTACGACCGTCGTACAGCGTCGACTGACCCGAGACATCGAGGCCAGCAAGCTTGAGAAGACCCTTGATCTCCTCTTCAGTCGCGCCATCGAATACCGGGGTTGCCGTCGGTACACCGTTCGTCAGGTTACCCGCAAGCTCGAGGACCTCTTCATCGCTGAACGACTTGATGTCCTCAACCCTGCCGCCGGTCTTGTTATAGACCTCTTCCAGGAACTTCCTGAGCTTGGTCATCGACTCGTGGGCCTTGAGCATTTCGTTGATCTTGTTGCCAACGCCCTTGGCCGCCCAGCCGAGATGCGTTTCCAGCACCTGACCGACGTTCATTCGTGATGGTACGCCCAGCGGGTTCAGGACGATGTCGACGGGATTACCGTTCTCGAGGTAAGGCATATCCTCAACCGGAACGATCGTAGAGATCACACCCTTGTTACCATGACGACCGGCCATCTTGTCGCCCGGCTGGATGCGACGCTTAACGGCCAGGTAAACCTTGGTCATCTTGAGCACGCCCGGAGCCAGGTCGTCGCCCGCGGTGATTTTCATCTTCTTCTCGTCGAAGCGGCGATCAAACTCGTCGCGCTGTGCCTTCAGGCGTTCGAACGCCTTCTGCAGCTGCTCATTCGCGTCGTCGTTCTTAAGGCGAATTTCGAACCACTCTTCTCGCTGGAGCTCATCGAGGTAAGCTTTGGTGATCTTCGAGCCGGACTTCAGCTTGTTCGGACCGCCCTGGGCCATCTTGCCCGTGAGCATACGCTCAACACGCTCATAGATATCTTCTTCGAGAATACGCAGCGTATCGTCGAGATCCTTGCGAACCGCTTCGAGTTCTGACTTTTCGATCGACAGTGCACGGGCATCTTTCTCGACGCCGTCACGCGTAAACACGCGAACGTCGATAACGGTGCCGTCCATGCCTGGCGGGACGCGCAGCGACGTATCTTTCACGTCGGAGGCTTTCTCACCAAAAATGGCACGCAGGAGCTTCTCTTCCGGCGTCAGCTGAGTCTCACCCTTCGGCGTGACCTTGCCTACCAGGATGTCGCCAGCTTTAACTTCGGCGCCAATAAACGCAATTCCTGACTCGTCGAGTTTCGCGAGCGCGGCGTCGCCGACGTTCGGTATATCCGAGGTAATGTCTTCGGACCCGAGCTTGGTGTCGCGAGCAACACACTGCAACTCTTCGATATGAATCGTCGTAAACCGATCTTCCTTAACCACGCGCTCCGAGATCAGGATTGAGTCCTCGAAGTTGTAGCCGTTCCACGGCATGAACGCGACCAGCAGATTCTGACCAAGCGCGAGCTCGCCCATATCGGTGGACGGGCCGTCAGCCATGACGTCACCGGCCGCAATCGTATCGCCGTTCTTCACGAGCGGACGCTGGTTAATACAGGTGTTCTGGTTCGAACGCGTGTATTTCGTCAGGTTGTAGATATCGACACCCGGTTCGGCCGCCGTCGTTTCGTCATCGTTAACACGTACAACGATACGCGATGCATCCACCGAGTCGACGCGGCCACCACGGCGGGCAACCACGGTTACGCCGGAATCGACCGCAACAGCGCGTTCGATACCGGTACCGACCAGCGGCGCTTCGGCGCGCAGCGTCGGCACGGCCTGTCGCTGCATGTTCGATCCCATGAGGGCGCGGTTGGCGTCATCGTGCTCGAGGAACGGAATGAGCGCAGCGGCAACCGAGACAATCTGGCGCGGGCTGACGTCCATGTAGTTGACGTCAGCGGGGCCGGCCAGCGTGAACTCGTTTTTATG
Source organism: uncultured Gammaproteobacteria bacterium (assembly GCA_963722775.1). Lineage (GTDB taxonomy): Bacteria > Pseudomonadota > Gammaproteobacteria > Steroidobacterales > Woeseiaceae > UBA1847. The sequence goes on along the minus strand of CAVROF010000019.1, from coordinate 42,139 downwards.
ACGAACCGCGACCAGATCTTCGGTGAACTTGCCGTTCTTGTCCAAGTCCGAGTTGGCCTGAGCGATGATGAACTGACTCTCTTCGATAGCCGAGAGGTAATCGATATCCATCGTTGCCTTGCCGTTGACCACCTTGCGATAAGGGGTCTCGAGAAAGCCGTACTCGTTAGTACGCGCATAGACTGCCAGCGAGTTAATCAGGCCGATATTCGGGCCTTCAGGCGTCTCAATCGGGCAGACACGACCATAGTGCGTCGGATGCACGTCACGGACTTCGAAACCGGCACGTTCACGCGTCAGGCCACCCGGCCCAAGCGCCGACACGCGGCGTTTGTGGGTGACTTCCGACAACGGGTTGTTTTGATCCATGAACTGCGACAACTGGCTCGAGCCGAAGAACTCCTTAACGGCCGCAGCAACCGGCTTCGCGTTAATCATCTCCTGCGGCATCAGGCCGTCAGCCTCTGCCTGGGTCAGGCGTTCCTTGACCGCACGTTCGACACGCACCAGGCCAACGCGGAACGCGTTTTCGGCCATCTCACCAACGCTACGCACGCGACGGTTACCGAGATGGTCGATATCGTCAACCGTGCCATAGCCGTTGCGAATGTTGATCAGCGTCGACAGGACATCGAGGATGTCGTCCTTGTTCAGTACGCCCTCACCTTCCGAGTTATCACGACCAACGCGACGGTTGAACTTCATACGGCCGACGCCCGAGAGGTCGTAGCGATCGGGGTTGAAGAACAGGTTCTGGAACAGGTTCTCAGCCGCTTCCTTGGTGGGCGGCTCACCCGGACGCATCATGCGGTAGATCTCGACCAACGCCTCGAGGCGGGTCGTTGACGGATCGATGTTCAGCGTGTTCGAGATGAACGGGCCGTGATCGAGGTCATTCACGTACAGGGTACGAATATGGTCGACCCCAGCTTCGATGAATTGCTCAACGAGTTCCGCGGTCAGCTCCGTGTTGGCAGCCGCCAGCAGTTCGCCAGTCTCAGTATCGACGATATCGTGCGCGAGAATCTTGCCCTCGAGGTACTCGTTCGGCACCGCCAACTTGTCGACGGTCGATTTCGACATGTCACGAACATGCTTCGCCGTGATGCGCTTGCCCTCTTCGACGATGAGCTTGCGGCCCAGCTTGATATCGAAGGACGCGGTGTCGCCACGCAGGCGCTCCGGCACGAGACCCATCTTGATCTCTTTGTCGGAGAGGTAAAAATCGTTGTTCTCGAAGAACATGTCGAGCATTTCTTCATTGTTCATTTCGAGAGCGCGCAGGATGATCGTCACCGGCAGTTTGCGGCGGCGGTCAATGCGCGCGAAGACGGCATCTTTGGGATCGAATTCCATGTCGAGCCAGGAGCCGCGGTAAGGAATTACGCGTGCCGAGAACAGCAGCTTGCCAGAGCTATGCGTCTTGCCCTTGTCGTGATCGAAGAACACGCCAGGAGAGCGATGCAGCTGGGAAACGATGACGCGCTCAGTACCATTAATCACGAAGGTACCGTGATCGGTCATCAGCGGCATTTCACCGAGATACACTTCCTGCTCGCGAATATCCTTGACGGGCTTCGGCGTACCGCTGGCTTCCTTGTCATAAATGACCAGGCGCACGAGCACTCGAATCGGGGCCGCGTAGGTCAAACCACGCATCTGACATTCCTTGACGTCAAATACGGGCTGGCCCAGGCGGTAGCTCACGTATTCGAGAGCGGCATTGCCTGAATAGCTGACAATCGGGAATACCGACTGAAACGCAGCGTGCAGACCGATGTCACCACGATCTTCAATTGTCTTATCCGTCTGCAGGAACTTATTGTACGAATCTACCTGGATCGACAACAGGTATGGCACGTCCAGGATTGTTGGACGCTTGCCAAAGTTCTTGCGAATACGCTTTTTCTCAGTGAATGAGTATGCCATTCGAGAAATCCTCGTTAGCCTTGCTAATTACTTGCGGACGCGAACAAGCAGCCAGCCGCAAAGCGACTGGCTGCCTGCCCGACTTTTTAACCCGCCGGTTTGCATCATTCGATAGCAACAGCTTTGCTTGAGCTCATTATTTCAGCTCAACCGATGCGCCGGCTTCTTCAAGCTTCTTCTTAACGTCTTCTGCTTCGTCTTTGGCGACGCCTTCCTTAATGGTCGACGGTGCGCCTTCAACGGTGTCTTTCGCTTCCTTGAGGCCGAGACCCGTGATTGCACGAACAGCCTTAATGACGGATACCTTGTTGGCTCCGAAGCTGGTCATAACCACGTCGAACTCGGTCTTTTCTTCAGCGGCAGCGCCTGCGTCGGCAGCGGGGCCGGCAGCAATTGCGACAGGAGCAGCAGCAGATACGCCCCACTCGTCTTCGAGCATCTTAACGAGCTCTACGACTTCCATGATGGGTTTTGCGCTCAGTTCTTTGAGCAGGTCTTCGTTTGACAGTGCCATTTTAAAAATACCTCTAAAAATACAATTCCTGAGTCAGGAAATTTGTTAGTTCAATAACCTTAAGCAGCATCCTGCTCGCCGCGCGCGGACATTGTCCGAGCAAGCATCGCAGGAGGTTCTGCAAGTGTGCGTACCAATTGGCTCATCGGTGCTACGAACACGCCGAGCAGCATTGCACGCGCCTGATCCAGTGTTGGCAAATCAGCCAACATGGCGAGATCAGACCCGGGCATAAGTTGCCCACCGGCCGACAGCGACACCGCCTGCAGAGCGTCATGCTCCTTGGCGAAGTTTTTGATAACCCTGGCAGCGGCACCTGGATCGTCTTTTGCAAACGCGAGCAGAATTGGTCCCTTGAGTGTGTTCTGCATGCACTCAAAATCCGTTCCTTCGACAGCGCGGCGAGCCAGCGTGTTTTTGATTACACGCATATACACACCGGCATTGCGCGCTTCTTTGCGCAACTCCGTCATCTGCGAAACAGACAGACCTCTGTATTCAGCCGCAACGGCTGTAACAGATTCTCCCGCAACCGCGTTTACCTCTTTGACAAGCGCTTTCTTGTCTTCGAGTCTCAGTGCCATGAATATCTCCTGGCTTACGGTTACATAAAATTGTAGGAGGGCCTTACGGCCTCCTACACCCAAAGGGAATCCATCCCTTGTCGAATGGGTAACCGTTGCCAGATCAAACTGACTCAGGTAACACCATCTGCACAGGCGGTTATTAAGATCAGGAATCAACCCGATCGCCTGTGGTCTTCGACGATCGCCACATCCGTGTGGCTATTGCCTTTGCAGTCGAAACTGCGCCGGCAAATTCTTGCGGACTTCGTACCGACTTAAGCGTCGACGGAAGCCCGATCAACTGACACGCCCGGCCCCATGGTCGAGGAAACGGTCAGCTTCATGACGTACGAACCCTTTGCCGTTGCAGGCTTGCCCTTTTTCAGGTCAGCCAACAGGGCGTTCAGATTCTCTTTCAGCGCATCGACCTCAAAGTCGGCGCGCCCGATAGGGCAATGGATAATGCCGGCTTTGTCCGTGCGGTAACGCACCTGACCTGCCTTGGCATTCTTCACAGCAAGCTCAACGTCAGCCGTGACCGTGCCGACCTTCGGGTTCGGCATCAGCCCGCGCGGACCGAGGATCTGGCCCAACTGACCAACTACGCGCATGGCGTCCGGCGTTGCAATAACGACATCGAAGTTCATCTCGCCTTTCTTGACAGATTCGGCAAGGTCTTCGAAACCGACGATATCAGCGCCCGCAGCCGTTGCCTTGTCCGCGTTCTCGCCCTGTGCGAACACAGCGACGCGTACTGTCTTACCCGTGCCATTCGGCAGAACCGTCGAGCCGCGCACGACCTGGTCCGACTTACGCGGATCCACGCCGAGGTTTACGGACACGTCGATGCTCTCGGGGAACTTCGCCGTAGCCAGCTCCTTAACGAGGTCGAGAGCTTCTTCAATAATGTAGGACCGAGTCGCGTCAACCTTCTCGCGAGCTGCCTTCTTCTTCTTGCTCAAGCCAGCCATTACTTCACTCCCTCTGTCTCAATACCCATGCTCCGAGCCGTGCCGGCTACGGTGCGCACTGCTGCATCCATGTCGGCTGCAGTCAGGTCGGGCATCTTCGTCGTCGCGATCTCTTCGAGCTGCGCACGATTTACCTTGCCAACCTTGTCCGTGTTTGGCGTACCGGAGCCCTTTGGGACGCCGGCTGCTTTACGCAGCAGAACTGCGGCGGGCGGAGTCTTGGAAATGAACGTGAAACTGCGGTCTGCGTAGACCGTAATGATCACGGGGATGGGCAGTCCGGGTTCCGTACCCTGGGTCTGCGCATTAAACGCCTTGCAGAACTCCATGATATTGACGCCGTGCTGACCGAGGGCGGGACCAACGGGCGGAGACGGGTTCGCCTGGCCGGCCGGCACCTGCAGCTTGATATAGCTGGTAACTTTCTTAGCCATTTTGTACTACCTCTTCGAGTTCAAACGCTCTTCGCGAGCTCCTCGTCCTTTTCTAACCAGGTGGGAGCGGCTGCAGCCGCGATTCGGGCCTAAAGGCCCTCCCACACACCTTAATCCTACGATTTCTCTACCTGACCGAAGTCCAGCTCCACTGGCGTTGAACGCCCGAGAATCTGAACACCGACCTGAATTCTGCTCTTCTCGTAGTTGACCTGCTCCACAACTCCTGAGAAGTCGTTGAACGGTCCGTCCGTGACGCGCACGACCTCGCCCGGCTCGAACAGTACCTTCGGCCGCGGCTTGTCTACGCCGTCCTGGACGCGCTGCAGAATACGATCTGCCTCTTTCTCTGTAATCGGCGCCGGACGGTCGCTTGAACCACCGATGAAGCCGAGCACCTTCGGTACTTCCTTGACGAGATGCCAGGTCTCGTCGTCCATTTCCATCTGCACGAGCACGTAACCCGGGAAGAACTTGCGTTCGCTGCGACGCTTCTGGCCTTCCCGCATTTCGACCACTTCTTCGGTCGGAACCAGGATCTCTCCAAATTTGTCCTGCAACCCCATGCGCTCGATGCGCTCTTCGAGTGCGCTTTTCACGCGATGCTCGAAGTTCGAATAGGCGTGCACGATGTACCAGCGTAAGGCCACTGTCGAATTCCTCTTGATTAACCGACGAGGGAGCGAGTCAGCCACAGCAGACCCGAATCCAACGCCCAGAAGAACAACATCATGACCAGCGTGAAGACGAATACCGCAATCGCGGTCTGCGTCGTTTCCTGCTTCGTTGGCCAGACAACCTTGCGAATTTCAACGCGCGAGCCCTGAATGAAGTGCCAGAGGCGCTGCCCCTGCGTACTCGTCATCGCAATTCCGATACCCGCAACGGCGCCGCCCAGCACCATGAGAACGCGAATCGCCTGGGCGATCGTCGGCTCATAGTAGTAATAAGCGTACAAGCCGCCCACCAGCGCACCCGCCGCGATCAGCAACTTTATGATGTCGAGGACACCACTCTCACTTGTTTCTGCCTGTGCATTCATGATGTGTCGCGGCTTAAGCCCGCTCCTACAAAAAAGTGGCAGGCCAGGAGGGAATCGAACCCCCAACCTGCGGTTTTGGAGACCGCCGCTCTGCCAATTGAGCTACTGGCCTGTCGCGCCTGCCTTTGTGGGAACGGCTTCAGCCGCGAATTCGGGCCTAAAGGCCCTCCCACTACTTTAAATTACTCGATGATCTTCGCGACGACGCCGGCACCAACGGTACGGCCACCTTCGCGAATAGCGAAACGCAGACCGTCTTCCATGGCGATCGGGGCAATCAGCTCAACGACCATCTGGACGTTGTCGCCCGGCATGACCATCTCGGTGCCTTCCGGCAACTCAACAGCACCCGTGACGTCCGTCGTACGGAAGTAGAACTGCGGACGGTAGCCCTTGAAGAACGGTGTGTGACGACCGCCCTCATCCTTCGTCAGGATGTAGACCTCGGCCTCGAACTTCGTGTGCGGCGTGATCGATCCCGGCTTCGCCAGTACCTGGCCACGCTCAACCTCTTCACGCTTGGTGCCACGCAGCAGGACGCCAACGTTATCGCCAGCCTCGCCACGATCCAGCAGCTTGCGGAACATCTCCACGCCCGTGCAGGTCGTCTTCATCGTGTCCTTGATGCCCACGATCTCGATCTCGTCGCCAACGCTAACAATACCGCGCTCGATACGACCCGTTACCACCGTGCCACGACCCGAGATTGAGAACACGTCCTCAACCGGCATCAGGTAATCGCCATCAATCGCACGCTCCGGCATCGGAATGTAGCTGTCCATCTCTTCGATCAGCTTGTGAATCGACGGAATACCAATGTCCGACGTGTCACCCTCAAACGCCTTCAGCGCTGAGCCCGTTATGATCGGCGTGTCATCACCCGGGAACTCGTAGGTCGACAGCAGATCACGGATCTCCATCTCAACCAGTTCCAGCAGCTCTTCATCATCAACCTGGTCGGCCTTGTTCATGTACACCAACGATGTACGGAACGCCTACCTGGCGAGCCAGCAGGATGTGCTCGCGCGTCTGCGGCATCGGGCCGTCAGCCGCCGATACCACCAGGATCGCACCGTCCATCTGCGCTGCACCCGTGATCATGTTCTTCACGTAGTCAGCGTGTCCCGGGCAGTCAACGTGAGCGTAGTGACGGTTGTCACTCTCGTACTCAACGTGCGCCGTCGCAATCGTGATACCACGCTCGCGCTCTTCCGGGGCGTTGTCGATCTGGTCGTAACCCTTGACTTCACCACCGTGCTTCTCTGCCATCACTTTTGTCAGTGCCGCCGTCAGCGTCGTTTTACCATGGTCAACGTGACCAATCGTGCCAACGTTAACGTGGGGTTTTGTTCTCTCAAATTTTTCTTTTGACATGTCCCTAATCTCTAGATTCAAGGTTTACGATTTGGTTTTCGATCCATTCGGGCCTGAAGGCCCTCCTACTATTGTAAATCTGGAGCCCACACCCGGATTTGAACCGGGGACCTCTTCCTTACCAAGGAAGTGCTCTGCCCCTGAGCTATGTGGGCAAACTCATTAACGAGTGCACATCCTTCCATTATGGAGCGGGTGATGGGAATCGAACCCACATCATCAGCTTGGAAGGCTGAGGTTCTACCTTTGAACTACACCCGCCTCTTTTTGAATCCTCGCTATATAAAAGGAGTAACGATTCACACTGCCTTCGCCTCGCGCCGAACACCGGCCTGAATCGCACTCATTCCGCTTTTATCGGGCGTGCAAAAATCCTGACAGTCTGTTCGCATTAACCGTCCGGATTCCATAATTCATACTGTGTCGTCACGCTGCCGGACCGTTCTGAAATACTCAGACGAACCACCATCTGGTGGAGGGGGTAGGATTCGAACCTACGTAGGCATAGCCAGCAGATTTACAGTCTGCCCTCGTTGACCGCTTGAGTACCCCTCCGGTACGCAAGCCGGGCATTTTCTATCTACGCCGTCGCAGTGTCAACAGCTAAACAACTGTTTTTTTACGTTTTGATCGGGTCGGGGATTGTACCTGAATCCTTTCTCACAGGGGGCTTTACAGTGGAATCAGGCGTTTTGGGCCCAGTGCCAGGGTTCGTAGATGAAACCTCCCGCGTTATCGCGTGGGTACGACATCGAGAATCCATAGCCAGCGGCATTGCGCTCAAGCCATCGAAAAGCCACGGAATCCTCGAACTCCTCGGTCAGCGGCCGGGACCCGGGCGAGGCGATATCGATCGCCCTGCCCGTATGGTGCTCGCTGAATCCGGGCGCCGCATTGACCGAAAGAATCTCGCTAACTGATTGTCCTGCATTGATTTTTTTTCGAATCAAGCGCGCCTGGTACTCGATACTCCTGAATCCGGAGACGATGAGGAGGATCACGCCCTCCGCGGCCGCCGCCGCCTGCATGTCGGCCCAGCGGCTGGCGGTCGCCGGCGTCAGGCGCTGCATGCGTCCGACGAGGTTGGGCCCGACCTCTACCAGGTCGGTGGCTTCTTCGAAAAGCGGCCGGGTTCCGTCCCGTCCATAATCCTCGGGAATGCCGAGTTCTGAGTGAAGTTCGCGTAGCATATGCGCGATTGTCCCATAAGTAATTGGCACGTTGGAGGGGCTTTAGCCCCGAAGCGGAAATGAAAGACGACGATATCTACAAATCCGAGGACGGCTCCGAACCCTTCCGTTTCAACGAGAAGGTGGCCCGGGTATTCCCGGACATGCTCCAGCGCTCCATTCCCGGCTACGCTGCTTCGATCGAGGCAATTGGCTCCCTCGCCGCCCGCTACGTGCGCGCGGGCACCACGTGCTATGACCTGGGCTGCTCGCTCGGGGCGGCGACCGTCGCCATGCGCCATGGGATCAGCGAGCCCTGTTGCCGTGTCGTCGCGGTCGACTCCGCGCCAGCGATGGTCGAGAGATGCCGCGAGATCATCGCCGAGGACGACCGGCAGAACGGCCCTGAAACTCAGGTTGATGTTATCGAGGGCGATATTTGCGACATTGAATTCACGAACGCCTCGATGGTCGTCCTGAACTACACACTCCAGTTCGTCGCTCCCGGGGCGCGCGACGCTCTGGTGCAGCGTATCTTCGATGGCCTCAACGACGGTGGCCTGCTGGTCCTGTCCGAAAAAGTCGTCGACGAAAGCGCCCATATGGAAGAACTCCTCGTGGACCTGCACCGCGAGCACAAACGCCGCAATCATTACAGCGCCCTCGAAATCGCGCGCAAAAGAGCGGCTCTTGAGAGCGTCCTGGTTCCCGAAAGCGTCGCGGCTCACCGCCAGCGACTGCAGCGCATCGGGTTTTCGCATTCAGCCGTCTGGCTGCGTTACTTCAATTTTGTCTCGATTATCGCAATTCGCTGATCATGTATGACTTCGACGCACTGGCCGCTTGCCTCGGCTCGTTGGGCCTTGGCCATTGGAACGATGAGCTCGGCCCCCTGCTGCGCCAGCGACTGACCGGTCAGACGCATGGCGACTGGGCACGCTGGAACCAGGTTGTCGAAGACCTGCCCGCGCTGCGTGGCGATACCGCGAAACTGCGCGAATGCCTCAGGGGCCTGCATCCCTGGCGGAAGGGACCGCTGGCGCTCGACGACGTTGTGATTGACACCGAATGGCGCAGTGACTGGAAATGGGCGCGTGTGAGGGACGGTATTGCACCGCTCGACGGACGCAATATCCTCGACGTCGGGTCAGGTAACGGCTACTACGCGCTACAGATGCGCAAGGCGGGCGCCGCTACCGTCATCGGCGTTGACCCGACGCTGCTCTTTGCGATGCAGTTCCTCGCGATCAATGTCTTCGAGCAGGACCCGGCTGTCTTCATTCTGCCCTGCCGCCTCGAGGAGACGCCGCCTGCCAACAACGTCTTCGACACCACGTTCTCGATGGGCGTTCTTTATCACCAGCGCGAGCCGCTCAAACATCTCGCACAACTGGGTTCGACGCTGCGGCGCGGCGGGCAACTGGTACTGGAAACGATTTATCTGCCGGGTGACGACCTGCGGGCGGCAACACCGGAGAATCGTTATGCGCGGATGCGCAACGTGTGGTCCCTGCCCACGGTGCCGCGGCTCGTTTCATGGCTGCAGGAGGCGGGCTACGCCGACATCGAGGTCATCGATACCTCGGTCACAACGCTCGACGAACAGCGCAGCACCGAGTGGATGACCTTTGACTCGCTGCGCGAGGCGCTTGACCCAACGGACCCCACGAAGACCGTCGAGGGCTGGCCCGCCCCACAACGCGTGGTTGTTACCGCAACGGTCCCGTAGTAATTTCTGTACAAACAGAAACGACGGAAATACCGCTATGCAGATGACGCCGGCCGTAGAAAAGTACGTTCTTCACTGGGGGGAGATGGGCACGCGCTGGGGCACTAACCGCACCGTCGCCCAGATACAGGCCCTGCTCTACCTGTCACCAAAGCCGCTGCGCGCCGATGAGATCGTCGATCTGTTGTCCGTGGCGCGCTCCAACGTCAGCACCAGTATTCGGGAACTGCAGAGCTACGGCCTGGTGCGCATGACCCATGTGCTCGGGGACCGGCGCGACTACTTCGAATCCCTGCACGATGTCTGGGATCTCTTTCGCGCCATCATCGAGCAGCGCAAGCAGCGAGAGCTGAATCCGACGCTGGCCATGCTGCGCGGCTGCGTGGATGAGGTCGACAATGAAAAAGAAACGGACCCGGTTACCAAGGAACGCATCCGCAACATGCTGGAGTTTGTTGAGACCACGAGCAACTGGTACGAGGAAATGAGCGACATTCCGACCAGTACGCTGACCAAGCTCATGGGGCTCGGCAAGAAGATAACGAAGCTCGTCAGGAAATAGGCACTGCCACACACCCGGACACGGTGGTCTCATGTCCAGGTTCGGTTTCGCGCAGAAACCAGACTGCGTCAGTCTCACCACCTGACAAGGGCCCACCGTTTACAGCGTCCGCGGGGCGGTAGAAGTATCCGCCCTGCATGTACTGCGAGGTATGAATTTCGCCAAGCACGCATTCGCTATGCTGATAGGTGCCGCGCAGGAGGTAGCCTTCGCGGAGTGCTGACGACGACTGCCATGGCACCGAGGATCCTGCTTCAATCCGCAGCAACCATGTTTTGGCGCCATTGCCAGGGTCGCTGCGCAGTTCCTTGGTCGCAATGCCCGACGTCGCTGTAGGCGCCCAGTCGAGGAGGCCGGCATCAATGATAATCGGCGAACGAATTATCGATTCGGGATCGACATCGTTGACGAAGTACAGAATGCGCGCACCCTCTTTGGACTCCATATTGAATCCGAGCGACCCCGATGGCAGAAAAGCGTAGCCGCCGGGCGGCAATTCGATATCGGCAATCGTCAGCAGACCCTCTACGACGAAAATCTCCGTTGAGCGTCCCGGCATGCCACCGCTGGTGCCTTTCCACGCAGGCGGCAGGTCAATGCGATTACTCGTACGCCGCGTCTGCGGGTCACCCGCCAGTTGCTTGCCACGAACGCCCGGCAGGGTGGCCATAAACATGTCCGCCAGGTCATCGACCTGGATAAATGCAGGGTAAGGAAGTTGGGGAGGACCGCTGGCACAGGCTGCAAGTAACATCATCGCAATCAGCAGTACGACTCTTCTCATCAACACAGTTCCTGTAAGACGCCGCTCCCGCACATCCGTGTGTTCTGCGGCATAAAAACATCCCTGTATAAAAAAGGCCGCCCAGAATCTGGGCGGCACAGTAAGCAGAAGATGTGTCCGGCTGGGTTCAGTTCGCATTCGAATGACTGGAACATCATGTTGCACGCATTCGGCGTTGTTCTTTCCCCGGTTGGCAATCCGCTTCATCAATGGCACTGACCAGTTGCAGGATTCCGGTCATTCGGGTGGCGTGTTGAGAGGTTTCACGCAAAGCCCGCCTTTGATTCACGCATCCGGCATGGCGGACCGCCCGCATTGCCTTCTTACATCTCATCTCCGTGCGTACCGAGTCGGTACGCACGGAATGCTACTACATCTTGTATGGGAAGGCGAGTAATACACTATATCTAGGCTGTATTCGCAAAACCGACGACGCTTCTGAGAGAAACAGGTAGGCTTGCTCCAACGAATAAGGTTGTGGGGTTACTGGCTTGACCGATAGGCACCATGAAGGTCGATCAACGCACCAGGTCGTTGGCCTGTTTCTCGGTCCGCTGCTGGCGATCACCATGAGCATGGTCGGCGCGCCGGCCGGATTGTCTGAAGCGGGATGGATGACAGCGACTGTCGGCATTCTCATGGCCGTGTGGTGGGCAACGGAGGCCGTGCCAATCGCCGTGACCGCCCTGCTGCCGATCGTCGTCTTTCCGCTGCTCGGCATTGCAACGATCCAGGACACGACAGCACCCTATGCAAACAAGGTGATCTACCTGTTCCTGGGCGGCTTCATCGTGGCGTTTGCCATGCAGCGCTGGAACCTGCATCGACGCATTGCATTAACAGTACTGCAGCATGTGGGCGGCAATGGACGATCGCTGGTGGGCGGCTTCATGCTTGCGAGCGCGGTGATCAGCATGTGGGTGATGAACACATCGACGACCATGATGCTGTTGCCGATCGCTGTCTCCATTATCGCGGTCATTCACAGGACCGTTGTTGGATTGGACGACAAGCGCAAGGACGACTTCCAATATTCGTTGTTACTTGGCGTCGCCTACGGCGCCACAATCGGCGGCATGGCAACGCTCGTGGGTACCGCACCCAACGCCATGCTGGCGGCCTTCATGCAGGAGACCTACGGCACCGAGATCGATTTTTCGAGATGGATGCTGGTCGGCCTGCCCCTGTCCGCCATGATGCTGCCGCTTGCCTGGCTCGTACTCACGCGCCTCGCCTTTAAAGTCGATTTCAGGACATCCGATGAGGGTCGCGCGGCACTGCGTAACCTCAAGGAAGAACTGGGCGCCATTACCGTCCCGGAAAAACGCGTCGCAACAGTGTTTGTTTTGATGGCGCTGACCTGGATAAGCCGGCCGTTACTCGTAACCGTTCCCGGCCTGGAGGCCCTCGACGACTCGGGCATTGCCATGGCCGGTGGCGTCGCGTTGTTCCTGATTCCGAGCGGTGACAAGAGTGATCCATTGCTATTGAGATGGACGTATGCGGAACAGCTTCCGTGGAGCGTACTGATACTGTTTGGTGGCGGCCTCACACTGGCGAGTGCTGTCTCGCGTACCGGTCTGGCCGAGTGGCTGGGCGGAAGTCTGCAGACTATTGGTGCATTACCGCTCGCAGCGGTTGTCATAGTCGCAGCAGCGATGATTATCTTTCTCACCGAACTCACCAGCAACATCGCGACGACTGCGACGTTCCTGCCCGTAGTCGGCGCGATTGCGATTGAGTCCGGTTTTGATCCAATCGTATTAACCGTACCCGTTACGTTCGCCGCGAGCTGTGCGTTCATGCTGCCTGTTGCGACACCGCCAAATGCGATCGTCTTCGGGTCCGGAATGTTGACCATTCCGAAGATGGTCAGGGCCGGCATGATGCTTAACATCGTCGGCATATTCCTGGTGTCGCTGGTCGCGCTTTATCTCGCACCTAAATTCCTGTAGGGAGGATTCCTTTGTCCACCGAATACGCTGTCAGTAAACAAAACAAGGTGCGTCAGTTGCGCGAGAAAGCCGCGTATGACAGGGAAACCGTCCATGCGATTCTCGACGCAGGACTGGTCGCCCATGTCGCCGTCGTCCAGGACGGTGGCCCGGTTGTCGTTCCCATGTTGTACGGCCGCGAAGGTGAAACACTGTTTCTGCATGGCGCTCGCAAGGCACGTCTGATTCGTATGCTGGAGGGCACCGGCAAAGCCTGCATCAACGTCACGCTGCTGGATGGGCTGGTATTCGCCCGCTCCGCGTTCGCATCCTCCATGAACTATCGCTCCGTCACGGTCTTCGGCCGTGCGCGGCTCGTCGATGAACCGGAAGAAAAGAAACGGGCGTTGCATGTCATCAACGAACAGGCCATGCCGGGGCGCGGCGCCGAGCTCAGAGCGTCTTTGGAGAATGAGCTCAAGATGACCGGCGTTATTGCCGTCGACATTGAGTCCGCGTCGGCCAAGGTCTCCGACAAGATGCCGGCAGACGAACCCTGCGATCTCGACACGCCGGTCTGGGCCGGCGTGCTGCCGCTTGAATCGCGATTCACAACGTTGCAGCCCGACGATCTCGTCAAGCAGGGCGTTGAACCATCGGACGCGCTCAGGGCGCTGGAAAACAAGAAGCTATAGCAGATCCTGGGTGTGCTCGGCTTCGAGCCTGAGCAGTGCCTCTTTGGTATCGAGACCACCTCCAAACCCGGTGAGATCACCCGTGCTGCCGATAACCCGATGGCATGGTACGACGATCGGAATGGGGTTACGGCCGTTCGCAGCGCCGACCGCGCGCACAGCTTTCGGTCTCCCGATGCGTTTCGCAATCTCGCCATAGCTTGTGGTTTGCCCGTACGGAATATCCTGCAGTGCTTCAAGCACGCTGACCTGAAATTCGGTTCCGTTGAGTTTCAACGGCAGATCGAATTCCTTGCGACGACCGGCAAAATACTCGTTCAGCTGAGTGCAGGCATTGGCCAGAGGTTTCTCATTGAAAATCCAGTCGGCCTCCGGCTCGCGGCGCATTGAACCCTTCGGGAACCCGATCATCGAGAGCGCGCCCTCCTCGCCAGCCAGCAGCAATTCGCCGATCGGCGTATCGAGATAACAGTAGTACATAGTCAGCCTCCGGCTCCCTTTTCAGAGCCCCAAATTAATAATGCCGCATAGGCACGCCATGGTCGCCATGCTTCTGCACGCGCATGCAGTTGCGTCGGCCGCAGCCGCATGCCATCAGGATCGTCAAATGCCCGTAACAAGCCCAGGTCCGATGCCGGAAACGCATCGGGGTTCTTGAGCGCGCGCATCGCGACATACTCGGCGGTCCATTCGCCGATGCCCTTGATCGACAGCAACGCTGCGCGATGCTCATGCATATCCTGCGCCAGGTCGAAACTGAGCGAGCCATCGACCACTGCGCGTGCCAGGTCCCGAATCGTCTGCGCACGACTGCGAATGACGCCCAGATTTTCGAGCCGCGCCCGCATTAGTTTTCGCGGTTCAGGGAACAGGCGGTCTGGCGCGTTCGGCAGGCCATCGACAGGCACGTCGATACGCTCCCCGAACCGCTCGGCGATGCGGCCCGCAAATGTCGTGGCTGCCTTGACCGAGACCTGCTGACCGAGAATTGCTCTGACTGTCAGTTCAAATCCGTCCCATGCACCCGGTACCCTGAGTCCCGGACTCTCCTTCAGCCATCCCCGCAGGACAGAGTCGTGTGACAGGGTTTTGCTGATGTCGTCGATCGGGGCGTCGAGATCAAACAGGCCACGAGACCGTTGTACGATCGAGAACAGAGAAGCCGTGCCAATGCCATGCACGGTCAGCGACAGCGCACCGTCGCTCTCCCTGACGTCGATAAGCCCGCGCTCCTCACCGACCTCGATAGACCGCAGATAGCGTCCGTCAGCGACGACCTCGACTCCAGGTGTCGCCCGCCCTGCAAAGAAATCGAGTAACCCCTTCCAGCCGTAGGGTTTCCGATAGGGAAGCAGGACACTCAGCGAGGTTGTCGTGACGGTGAGTTCCCGCCCGCGGCGCAATTCACGCGGCGTGCGTCCATAGGTTTTGCGAAACGTGTCGTTGAAGCGCCGGACGCTCCCAAACCCCGCTGCAACCGAAATCTCCTGCATGGATAGCGCCGTCTGGTCGATGAGCCGCTTTGCAAAATGCAGTCGCTGCGTATGAGCCACTGCCAGTGGACTGGCTCCGACGTGCTTTGTGAACAAGCGACGCAGGTGACGACTCGTCACGCCGAGCCTGTCGGCAAGACGTTCAACATTGCCGTCGTCAAGCGCGCCGTCCGCGATCAGGCGCAATCCTCTTTGCACCGTGGTGGATGTGCCGGCCCAGGCGGGTGTCCCTGGTGCGCACTCGGGCCTGCATCGCAGACAGGGTCGGAGCCCTGCCTCGCTGGCCGCCGCCGCGGTGGTGTAGAAAGTGACGTTCTCACTCTTGGGTGGTGTCGCGGGACAGATCGGCCGGCAGTAGATTCCTGTCGTCCGGACGCCAACGTAGAAACGACCGTCGAAGCGAGCGTCCCGCGATAATCGGGCTCGCTCGTAAATAGCGTTGCTGATGGCGGTGCCGTCCATGGAGCAAAGTATACGCCCCGGCCCAACTCAAAATAGCCAGAATCGGACCCCTATGGAATCGGGTCGAATTCTCCCCGGCAGACAAAAAAAACCGGGCGGGTTTTCACCCGCCCGGTCCGCAAGCACAATCAGGGGAAGGATTATGCAGCGTTGCGCGTTGCGTGCTTGGTCAGCCAGTCGGCAAGCTCGTCCGAGCCGCCGATCAGCTGTCCGTTGATGAACACCTGGGGATACGTCGTGTTTGTCGAGACAGCTCGCAGGGTCCTGTCCGTGTAGTCCCGGTTCAGAACCAGCTCTTCGAATTCGATACCTGCGTCCGTCAGGAGACCCTTCGCGCGTACGCAGAATGGGCAGCCTTCACGTGAAAATACGCTGACGTCGTACGGAAATTCGCAGCCTGGGTTCAGGTACTTGAGCATCGTATCTGCGTCGGACACGTGGAACGGATCGCCCGGCTCTTCCGGCTCGATGAACATCTTTTCGATGACGCCGTCGCGAACCAGCATCGAGTAACGCCACGAGCGACGACCGAAGCCGAGGTCTTCCTTGCCGACCAGCAGGCCCATGCCGTCCGAAAACTCACCGTTACCGTCAGGCAGGAACGTCACGCGATCTGCGTTCTGCGAACGCTGCCACTCGTTCATGACGAAAGCGTCGTTGACGGATAGGCAAATTACTTCGTCAATGCCCTGGTCCTGGAATTTTGGAACGAGCTGGTTGTAGCGCGGCACATGCGACGACGAGCAGGTCGGTGTGAATGCGCCCGGCAGAGAGAAGATGACAACCGACTTTCCAGCGAAAATCTCTTCGCTGGTGAGGTTCACCCACTCATGGTTCTGACGTGTGCGAAACGTAACGTCCGGGATACGTTTGCCTTCAAGATTCTCGAACATAATTATTTCCTTTTTCATGGTTGTTTCGGTTTACGCCAGCATGCTGCGAAGCATCCAGGCGTTCTTTAATCTGTAGGCTCACTATCCTGAGGCTTTCCATTTAGAATATAAAATGGTTTAATTAGGTCATACTATTCGATTTTATAGATCATGCGAACACCCACGCTCAAACAGCTTCACTACTTCCTCGCTCTGACCGAGACGGAGCATTTCGGGCGTGCTGCGGATCGCTGCTTTGTCTCCCAATCAGCATTCAGCAACGCGATCCAGGAACTCGAGGCAAACCTCGGCACGCAACTGGTCGACCGCACGAATCGGAACGTAACGATCACCGCCACCGGACAGGAGGTCGCAGTTCAGGCACGCCTGGTGTTACGTGATGTGGATAGCCTGGTCGAAATCGCTCGGGGGCGAAATGAACCGCTAACCGGACAGCTGCGGCTCGGCGTCATTCCGACCATTGCGCCATTCGTTCTGCCCGATGCCTTACCACGCCTTCGCGAGCGGTTCCCGGAGCTTGAACTACTACTCGCCGAAGACCACACCGAACGCATCTACCGCCGCCTGATGGATGGCGAACTCGACCTGCTGCTGCTCGCCCTGCCCTGGCAGATGCAGGGCGTCGAGAAGATGCCGCTATTCAAGGACGAGTTCTGTCTTGCATGCCGAGACGGCACTGACCGCGTCGACCCGGAGAACTATCGCTATAACCGGCTGGATTCCGACAGCATCCTGCTGCTGGAGGACGGCCATTGTCTGCGGGAACACGCACTGGCCGCATGCCGTCTTCGCGACACCGAGAAAGTCCGGCGTTTCGGCGCAAGCAGCCTGCTGACGCTCATTGAAATGGTCGACGCCGATCTCGGCATCACGTTTCTTCCCGAGATGGCGCGCGATTCGGCTTTGTTGCGAAACACAGCGGTCAAACTCTGGCCGCTGGGAGAACGCAGCTATCGAACGATCGGACTCGTATGGCGCAAGGGCAGCAAGCGCGCCGATGAGTTTCGCCTGCTGGGAGAGTTCCTGCGCGAGCAGAACTAGGTGTTATTCCGCGGTCGCTTCGCGGGCCTCGCCATCGGCAGACCAGATTCGGTAGCGAACTACTGAACCCGTCAGGCACGTAAATAACGACAGGCAATTTACTGTTGTAGCGGAGCATAGGATCGTCGAGATGCACTGCAACAAAAATCCTGCGCTTCTCCTCTTCGGGACACGCCATCATCGTTGATGCGGGACCCGCGATACTGCTTACTCGATACAGCGGATAACCCCAGCCGGAAACGACCTGGCGCTCGAGCTTGCCGCCGAACCAGTGTCGATTGCAGTCCACCTCGAGGTCCTTGCCGACGACAAGCTCGATACCATGCGTATCCTCATCGTCTTGCTTCGGCAACCGAATCACATACCGGGTTTCGCCGGCGGCGGCGGCCGGCCACGGCTTCATGTCATCATTGTCAGGCATGGCATTCGCACACGCGCCGATCATCAGGACCGGCAGGAAAAGTGTAATTTTTAACATGCCCCATCGTAGGCAGGTATGCGTATTGTTGGCAACAGGCCGAAAGACCAGCATAGTAGCTTCAGAGGTGATGTGATGAGACAGACCGCTTTACTGATCGCCGCCGGTTTGGTGCTGGCATCCTGCGCGCACAATGACGGCGATACCGCGTCGTCATCCGCGATTGATCCTGTTGCGCTTACCGATGGCGAAGCTGCCTATGCCGAACACTGCGCGGGCTGCCATGAAACCGGCATGCTGGGCGCCCCGCGCGAAGGCCAGCCACAGGAGTGGCAGGGGCGTTCAAACCTCTGGCAGGCAGTCCTGATGGAGCACGCGAAGACCGGTTATTTTGAAATGCCAGCACGCGGCGGCAAGACGGAGCTCGCGGATGAAATCGTCGATGCTGCCGCAGAATATATGCTCGAACATACATTTCAAAACCGGCCGGAAGACTAGACCTCGTCATTTCAAAAAAAAGGCCCCGAAAGGGGCCTTTTGGTGTCTGGTGCCGGAAGCAGGAGTCGAACCCGCGACCTGATGATTACAAATCAACTGCTCTACCAACTGAGCTATTCCGGCTGAGGGTGGCGAATTATTAGGTTTTTGAGGGTCCCTGACAAGGGCCAGGACCCGAATTACCGGGGACAGGTCGCCGCGCCACGCAGGGCCACCTTATCTTCACCGTATTTCTCTACGATCGCTCCTGCACCTTTGCCAGGCGGCAGGGCGATATCGACGAAGAAAATGTCGTCCTCCTTCATCATCGGCGAGATTACAACCTCGAACCCGGCCGCTCCGGCCTGCAGCTCGACCTTCTCAGCATTCTCGGCATTACCGAAGATGCCCAGGGCGATTGCGTAGCCGTCCTCGTCATTACCTACGGGAAAAGCGTCACCCAGCTGCTGTTCACCGAGTTTCCTGATGATGTCGCGCGCATCCTGGCGGTTGGCAACGTTCGGTATCTGGACAGAATGGCCTACGAAAATCTGTCCTCTCGCCTTACGCAGGGCAGTTTTCATTCCTTCGTTGTTGTATTCCAGAACGGCTGAGTCGGCATCACCGCTGAAAGTCAGCGGCCCGATTGTCACGCAGGATCGGCCGACAAAGGCTTCAAGGTCTGAGGGGTCTCCAGACCCCAGCACGGCGCCGACACTGGTAATCGACTCGCTGTCCTGCCCTGCCGTCACCTGGAGTGCAGGCCCGAGATCCGCTTCCTCCACGACCGCGATGCCGGACACCGGGTCCTCGGTGGTGAACATGCCCCACATGAAATACAGCACGTTTGCGAGAATCAACAGGAGCAGCAGGTTTTTCATCGAGCGGTTTCCAGCATATGTGCAAGTCCCTGCAAAACGAGGTGCGGGCGATGCAACGGTGTTTCACAAAGCGCTGTAAGAATGCGCGACGAGTCTCCACCGGTCAAGATAACAACGGGCTCATAAGCATTTGATTGCAAAGTCCGTATCGCCCGGTCGACGGCTCCGGCCACCGCATTCTGCGCTCCCTCGCGAACCGCGGCCGCCGTATTGCGCCCGAACATTGCCAGGTCCGTGTTACCTCGCCCGGGCGCTGGACGGACCGCCGGGATGTCGCTGGTTGCTTCGGTCAGCGCGCTGGCCATCGTCGCCACACCGGGGATAATCTGGCCGCCAAGATGCTGTCCGTCGCTATCAATCGCATCGATCGTGGTTGCTGTGCCGGCATCGACAACCAGGCATGCCGCCCCGACTTCCGCCCAGGCGCCGACCATCGCGACCCACCGATCAACGCCCATTCGCCGTGGTTGCGTGTAGCGGTTCGTGAGACCCCATCCACTCCGCTCGCTTCGAGCAAAGCGCACAGTCCGATCGCAATGCGCACCGACAACACCTGACAGGCGCGTTGCGAAGGTAGCTCCCGCCACGTTACTGACAAACACCTCGTCCACGCGGCGGGGGATTTTGGTCGTCATGGCCCGCAAGCCACCGTCCCGAATTCGCTCCTGAGAAATGTGGCCGGTCCTGCGAATCTCGCCGTCCTCTGAAACGCCCCACTTTATCCGGGTATTGCCAACATCCATAAGCAGGGCTTTCATTCGACAGCACCTCTAACACCGGCATTGACCACCGACCCCGACGTAATCCGGCTGCAGGCGCCCGCGCCGGTATCGACCAGCAACGCGCCGTCTTCGGCGACACCGGCACCGATGCCGGTTATCTGACGTTGCGGGGTATCTATCGTTAGCTCGCGGCCAAGCAGCCAGTCTCGTCCTGGCCACTTGTGTATGAAGCTTCCAAAGCCGCCGGTTTCGTATTCGAGAAACGTCCCGCCCATGCGGTCAATCAGGCGGGCGGCCAGTTCCTCGCGCCGCGGAACTTCGCCAACAAATCCCGCAAGATCACTAACGCGTCTCGCCCAGTCCGTGTCGATACCAAAGTCCGGATCCCCACCAAGATCGACATTGAGTCCGACGCCCGTCACCACGCTTATTTCGCCTGAGCGCTGCGCCTGCGTTTCGGTCAGGATGCCACCGAGCTTGCCGTCGGCGGCGACCAGATCATTCGGCCATTTAAGCTGTACACCGCTCACGCAAAGGCTCTCGAGAGCGTCGATGACCCCCAGGCCGAGCGCCAGTGTCAGCGCGGACAGGTTGGCCGGTTGCTGCTCGAAGGTGTAAGCCAGCGACAGGCAGAGACCGGATCCCGGGGGCGACTGCCAGGTCCGCCCGTGACGCCCACGACCCTGCGTCTGATTATCGGTGACAACAACATGCACCTGCCCTGGAGCCGGCGCAGCTTGTTGCATCAGGTAGCTGTTCGTCGAGTCGATTTCAGACAAGGCCTCGAACACCGCCAGCCTTGAGCTTACAAGCTTGCCTAAGGATTGCCGGATAACATCCGCGTCAAGATTGTTCATCGGGGCCGGTCGATTCCCTGGACTTGAACAACATGACTTTCTTGTGGCGATGTTCTACTCCTTGCCGCATGCGCCGGATGTTGGAGCGATGCCAGTAAATGACAAACAAGGCCATCACGGTCAGGTAGATAAACAAGGGTTGGTTATCTGGCAGGTGTTTGAGGCCCAGCCAGACCGGCAGCGCGGATGCAGCGGTCATCGTCGCCAGTCCGACGTAGCCAGTCATGACGAGGACCCACCCCCATACCAGCAACACACCAATGATCAGCTTGGGTGCCAGAATGACCAGCGTTCCGATCAGCGTCGCTGCGCCCTTGCCGCCTTTGAAGCCGTGATAGATCGGCCAGACATGGCCAAGAACCGCACCCGCTGCGCATACCAGCGTCAGCCAGGTGCGCGAAATTTCGGGGTCCCGCGGCACGAACGGGATATCGAGGCCCGGTACGAGGCCGGCACCGATGACGCCTTTGCCCACATCGACGATCACGACGCCAAGCGCGAACAAGACTCCCTGCGTGCGAAGGGCGTTGGTACCACCTGCATTGCCGCTACCCATCGTGCGGATGTCGACTCCGCCACGTAACTTGCCAACGATCATCGCGCCCATCAGTGAGCCGATAAAATAGCTGATCAGAAACTTGACGCCGAGTTCCAGCATTCGCCTGCCATTTTGCGAGAAGAGACCGGCGCATTGTAGCATCGGCTTATGACTGCCGAGACTGTTCACCTGTTTCTGAATCCGGCCGCCGGACGGGGGCGCGCTGGCAAGCGTGAGTCGCGCATTCGTGAACTGCTGGGCAAGCCGGGTTTCCCTGTCGAAGTACACCTTAGCCAGGATGTCGGCCATCTCGAGAGACAGGTGCAGCAAGCCGTAGACCATGGCGCCCGGCGTCTCGTCGTCGCGGGTGGTGATGGCAGTATCCACGAGGCTGCCAATGGCATTATGCGTGCCGATGGTGACGCCGCATTGGGTGTTATTCCCACAGGAACCGGCAACGATTTTGCCAAGGCCAGTAGTATTCCCCTTGACTGGGAACACGCTACATTACTCCTGGCGGACCGCCTCGGCGCAGGAGCTTCTCCTCGCGGCGTCGATGTCGGCCGGATAAACGACCGCTTCTTCGCAAACGGCGCCGGGATTGGTTTTGATGCGAAGGTCACGCAAATTGCGCGATCCTACCGGATGCCGATCGGCGACCTCGTATACCTGCTCGCGATTCTTCGCAGCATGGTCGACGGCATTGCCACGCCGCACATGCGCATTACGGCGGACAAAACAATCTGGGATGGACCCATCACGCTTGCCAATGTTGCCAATGGCCCCTGGATCGGCGGCATGTTCCACATCGCGCCAGGCGCACGCAACAACGACGGGGTTTTCGACCTGCTGATTGCGGCGCCAGTCTCACGCACGAAGATCCTCGGACTGTTGCCGAAGCTCATCAAGGGCACCCACATGCAAGAGAAAGAAATCGTGCATGAACCCGTGACCCGGCTCGTCATCGAATGCAGCCAGCCGGTGGCGTCCCATCTCGACGGCGAAGTCCAGCCCTTACAGGAGCGGTTTGATATCGAACTACTTGCTGGCGCTCTGCAATTGCTCTGAGCGCGTCCTGGATCCGAGATAGATGGCGAATAACGCGACCGCAGCGCCCAGCAGTTCCTTGGGTGACATCGGGCGCGCAAAAAACAGAACATCCCAAACGAAACTCAGTGTGGGCTGCAACAAAAGCGCCAGCCCGGCCTGGGTTGTCGTGACATGCGGCAGGCTGCTGGTGATAAACAGCATGCCGAGACCGTGCGACAGAATGCCGTAACAGGCCAGCCAGACCACGTCACCGGATGTACCAATCGCGAGCGACTCGCCCTCGACCAGGGCGGCGGTACCCAGCATCGCGGCAGCGAGTAGCGACACGACTGCGATTTCGCGGCTTGGCACACGGTTGCTGGAGTCCTGACGTGAGCGACGCATGCTGAGAAGGTAGGCAGCGTAGGTGACCGCCGCCCCGAGACCGAAGACGATACCCATGCGGTAGTTCTCGGGAAGGCCGGTCCAGTCAATGCCAACGATCAGCATCAGTCCGAATAACGCCAGAGGGATGGCAACGAGCTGCTGCCGGCTCGGTGGCTCCTTCAGGATAATGAAACCAGCCGCCGCCATGACAAAGACCTGGAAGTTGGCGATGAGTGTTGACAGGCCCGGGCCGATTAGCTGGATACTGCGGTGATAGAACCAGAGGTCGAGTGCAATAAAGAAAGCCGCGAGAAAGAGGACCTTCCAGATTCGCGCCGAAAACTGCAGGCGGCGCCGGGAGATGACCAGGTAGGTGGCGATCGCAAGGCCCCCGATAGCCACTCGCCAGAATGCGCTTGACGTCGCAGACACATCGACCAGTTTGACCCAGACCGGCGACAGGCTGATGAGCGCGGCGCCAATGAAAAGGCGCAGCGTCGGGTTGGCCAGCGAGAGCATTCCTGGTGTCCTGTCAGGACGCTAGCCCAGCCAGGCCTTGCGCCGTGATGCTGTTTCGCTGTCGTCCTCGTCACTTGCTTGCAGGTAACAGGTATCCGCCGGCGCCTCCGCCCACTTCAGTCGCAGTGTGATGAGCTCGTCGCCGCGAAACACCGTAACGTCCGACTTATCACCGGGCTGGTAGCGCCGTGTACGCGCCTCGCTTCCCGCGGGCAGGATACGGAGACCGTCCAGCGCGACGAATTCATCGGCAGGCGAGATACCTGCGAGCTCCGCGGGACCACCATTGTGTACGGCCCTGAACACAAACTTGCCGTTGTCACTGGCGAGAATTGCACCGAGCCAGACCGCTGGCGGTTTGCCATTCTCCTGTGATTTCCCACCGCGATCATTGCCCCCGGCCGAGCGCCGCAGGTGATAGTCGATACCCTGGGTTTTAAGCAGCGTCTCGAGCGGTAGCTCCCCGGTTCCGCGGACAGTCGCGTCGAAGAAGTTTTCAAGATCCAGCCCCGACACGTCGGCGCACAGTTTTTCGAAGCCAGCCTCCGGCACACCATCGCCTGTTTCGCCCCAACGCTGCCACGCCGCCTGCATCACGTTATCCAGGGAGACCTTGCCGTGTGTTTCCGAGCGCAACTTGAGATCCAGCGACAGCGCTATGAGTGCGCCTTTAGCGTAGTAGCTGATAATGGCATTCGTCGCATTGGCATCCTGTTTATAGAATTTTGTCCACGCGTCAAAGCTCGACTCAGCCACACTCTGCTTTCGCCTGCCACCGCTGCGTAAGACGCGGGTAATAGTCT
This sequence comes from uncultured Gammaproteobacteria bacterium, assembly GCA_963722775.1. Lineage (GTDB taxonomy): Bacteria > Pseudomonadota > Gammaproteobacteria > Steroidobacterales > Woeseiaceae > UBA1847. The sequence goes on along the minus strand of CAVROF010000019.1, from coordinate 17,916 downwards.
GTCCGAGCAATTCGAGATAGCTATCCATGCCAATGAGGCCGCTACGCACCAGTGCCAGGTCATCGTAGTATGACGTCACGCCTTCGAACACCCACAGCAGGCCCGTATGCGATTCCTGCGAAAGATCGTACGGCGTGAACGCCGCCGGCTTCATCCGCTTGATGTTCCAGAGATGAAAGTACTCGTGGCTGACGAGACCGAGAAACGTCCGATATTCGTCGGAGACGCCTTCATCACCGCGTGCGGGCAGGTTGTCCCGGGCGCAGATCAGCGCCGACGACCAGCGATGTTCAAGACCGCCATAGCCACTGCCCGGTGCATTGAGAAGAAACAGGTAGCGATCCAGATCCTGCGGCGCACCCAGGAATGAAATGTGGTGTTCGCAGATTGTCTGCAGGTCATGACACAGGCGCGCCATGTCGACCCGGGTATTACCGCGAATTGCTATGGCGTGAGGTATCTCGCAGACGTCAAACTCACCGATCGAGAGTTCTCCAATCTCGACCGGGTGATCAATCAGTTCCGCGTAATCGTCAGCCCGGTAGGTCCCGAAGTCATAGCGGCCGGCCTCCTTGCTGTGCATCGATGTCGCGACGCGCCAGTTCTTGCCCACGGGTTTCTCGGGTGCCCGTATGTCGATTTCACAGGGCACGTCTTCCTGGCCGGTTACGGCCGGGAACACGCAGGTGCCATTGAAAAACGCATGCGTCTGGTCGAGATGCGCGCCGCGCACGCTTTCGTCGTGAGCATAGATTTCGAGAATTAGCGTCAGCGCTCGATTCGTAGCCGCCGCCTGCCAGCGACTCTTGTCGAGTTTTTCCAGCGCGATCTCGCGGCCATCGGATTCGGCACGAGCGCTAACCACGTGCTTCGCGTAGTCGCGAATCATGTAACTGCCGGGTATCCACGCCGGCATGGCAAATACCTGCCCGTCCGGGTCGGGTGCGGCGACAGTCAGGCGCACCTCAAACAGGTGTGCCCCCGGGTCTTTTGGCCAGATAGCGTATTGGTGTGGCGCTACTGAATGATCACTCACAGCCGGCTAGCTCCTTTTGCAGGCAGGTGGATTTCAGCCAGCATACACCGCACGCTGCCACCCGCCGACGCTTCGATATTGTCAATCGGAGAACTGACGATACGCCCGTTCGCAGTAAGCGTCGCCCGCTGCTCTGCGTCCAGCGAGTCCCAGGCCTGCTGTGACACCGCGATCACCCTTTCACCGCTGCGGTTGCGAAGCTCGAGCATGTTGCCCGCGAACGCATCAAGCTGCGCATAGCTCAGGTGCAGGATGTCATGCCCTGTGTCGCGGAGCCGCGCCAGAACCGCCTCGCGCTGGTCGTCCCGTGGAATCGCCTCGTCGCAGATGACAGCCAGTTTCTCGCCGACGTTCATGAGGACATTGGTGTGATAGATCGGCACTCCGCTACTGTCGACAGCATCGAATGCGACGACGTCATAATCGAGTCGCTGGGCGAAATCACCCAGCGGATCCAGGTGCGTTCTGGTCGAAACGCAGGCATAAGCGACATGATTGGCTCGATCCAGGACCATGCTGCCGGTCCCCTCCAGGTAGTGTCCGTCAGCTTCGTGCTCGCAGAGGTCGATGATCTCGCTGATTAGTCTGCCGGCATCGAGCCTTTCGACGATATCCGCGCGCCGTTCGGTGCGCCGGTTTTCGGCTTCCATTGGGTACAGCACGATACGCCCATCGGCATGTGTGCTGATCCAGTTATTCGGGAAGATAGCGTCTGGCGTAGGTGGCTCGGCCGTATCGTCGATGACAATTACGTCGATATCGGCATCACGCAATGCGGCAACCAGCTCATCGAACTCGCGCAGTGCTGTCGCGTGCTGTTCGGCCGGTGATGACGAAGACTTACCCTGGAAGCGATTGGATGCTGCCGTCAGTGGATTGCTCTCAAACCCGGCCGGCCGAATCATCATTACGGTCGACGTCAGTTGCGCTTCGTGTTTTTGGGCCATGGTGTTATTCGCAGGTTGGTCGTGCATTATATGTCCGTGGCACGTCGAATTCGAAATGCATTGTTGAATCCCGCCTGGGTCTGCTTTACCTGGGTTGGGATGACGGTCGGTGTTTCGATGATCGCCACCCCGGTTCGCTTCACGGCCACGTCAATCACACGGCCAATTGCGCTGGATGTTGGGCGGGTCGTATTCGCTGCCCTCAACAAGGCTGAACTTGTCGCCCTGGTACTGCTGCTGCTGATCGTCCGCGTCTCGGATCGCACCCGGCAGCTCTGGGCCTGGTGCAGCGTCCTGATTTTGATCGTCCTGGCGCAGGGGGCCTGGCTCATTCCCGAGCTGGCTGCGCGTACGGATATCATCCTCTCTGGCGGCGAACCACCGGCCTCCTATGCGCACGCGATTTACTCATCGCTCGAGCTGGCGAAGATTGGCCTGCTGCTCTTTCTCGGGTTTCGTTCGCTGGCGGAGCGCCAATAGGTCAGGCAGCCGCGCTCGGCCTCTTTGACACCTGGGAATACCAGCGCGCGATGTGCTCCAGATCATCCGGGATTGTAATCTTGATCCAACCCGCAAAGTCGACCAGCACCATGGCTGAAATATCGGCAATCGAGTAGTTGTCACCGGCGACGAAAGTATTGTCGGCCAGCTGGTCGTTGAGCCGCTCGAAGAACTGCACCAGGCGCCTGCGGCCACGCTCTGCGAGCTCCGGTATCTGTACATACGATTCGGGTCCCGGGAGCGCGCGATCCACGAGCCCCTTCGCCGAGTTGCGGAATGCGTCCATCATCGCCCACAGTCCCAGCTGCTCGACTTTTGCGTTCCACATGCTCACACGCGCCCGTTCCTCCGGTGAGCTGCCAAATAGCGCGGGCTCGGGGTTCAGGTCTTCGATGTACTGACAGATTGCGGTGACTTCGCTGATGCAGCTGCCATCGTCAAGCTCGAGTACCGGAACGGTGCAATCGGGATTTACGGCCCTGAACTCGTCACTAAACTGCTCGCCTGTGCCGAGGTCAATCTGCACTGTTTCGATGTCAACGCCCTTCTCCACAAGAAAGATCCGCACGCGGCGGGGGCTTGGCGCCGTCTTACAATCGTAGAATTTCACATTACTTCTCCAGCGCTTTGGCCGCCTTAAATACGGTTTCAGAATTCTGCTTGAACATCAGCTTGCGGGCTTCTGTATTCGTCGCCTCATCACGACGCCAACCCTTGCCGACGTCAACACCACGTTGTACCGCAGGTCGTTCCTTGAGTGCATCGAACCAGCGACGCAGGTTCGGGAACTTGTCGAGATCGTTGCCGAGTCGTCGATACGGAATCACCCACGGGAAGCTCGCGATATCCGCGATCGAATACTCACCGGCCAGGAACTCGCGGTCCCGCAGGCGCACATCCATAACGGCCAGCAGGCGATCGTATTCGTTGAAATATCGCTCGTGTGCGTATGGCTGGTCTTCGAGCACGTAGTTTACAAAGTGGCTGAGTTGTCCGGCCATGGGCCCCAGGCCGCCGGCCTGCCAGAACAGCCACTGCAGCACATCGAAGCGCTTTTTGGTTTCTGTCGGCAGCAACATGCCGGCTTTTTCGGCAAGGTAGATGAGAATTGCCCCGCCCTCGAAGACCGAGATGCCCGTCTCCCGGTCAACAATCGCGGGCATCCTGTTGTTCGGGCTGATCGCGAGAAATGCCGGATCGAACTGGTCACCGGCGCCGATATCGACGCGCTTGACCTCATACGCCAGACCACACTCCTCAAGCATGATGGAAATCTTGCGGCCATTCGGTGTCGGCCAGTAGTAGAGGTCAATCATCAGGAGTGACCCTGGCCACGGGCAGGCAGCCCGGCGGGTAGGTAAAATGCGAGGTACGTCCGGCACAGGATCTCCGCCTCTACCCGGCGTTCTTCGCTGATGTAGCCATCGTTGCGAACCGCATCGGCGAACGTAAGATCGCAGATCTGCGTAAAGAACGACAGCTTGGACAGCCACCCCGGTACTTCAGGAACAACAAAGTAACGATTAAATATCACGGCCAGGCAGTCGCTCATCGTCCGCACAGCCTGTCTGTAGCTGGCCGGCGCGTTTGACCTTACTTGCGGCAGCACTTTGAGCGTGTTCGCGGTCTCGGCCCAGTACTCGGCACCGCGCTGAACAATACTATTGGAGAGCTCAGCCCAATCCTCGGGCTCCGTCTCCAGATCGATAGCGGTCAGGTAATCGGCGAAATTGTTTATCCATTCGGCTGCGAGATCCTGCAGTAAATCATCGACTCCAATGTAAATGCGATAGGCCGATCCTCGCGAGACATCGGCCGCTTCGAAGACATCGCTGAACTTCAATGGCTTGCCGTCGCTCATCAGGAGCAGTCGCTCAGCCTCCGCCAGGAGCCTGCGGCGATTTTCCCTGCCACGCGTGCGCAGCTTCGGTATACGTTGTTCGGAGCGATTCATTTCTAAACTTCTGGCCGACGCTGAGGCGGCGAATTGTAACCAACAACGTGGGGCAAAAAAAAGCCCCGCTCATGGCGGGGCTTTCTCGATAACGCTTAAACGAACTCTAGAATGTCATGCGAGCTCGCAGGTACCAGGCACCTCCATTGAAACCGAATGGGCTGGCTTCAGAATAGAGTTGGCCCAAATCTCCGGCTCCCGGGTTCTTTTGAGGGTAAGTATCGAAGATATTGGACAAGCCGCCAACGACTTCAATCTTATCGTTGACTTGATAGGCGACCTCAGCATCAAGCAGGAACTCCGCGCCAATTCCATCGACGCCGTTACCCGTATCATCCCATCCGCCGTAGTAGTTAGCGCGAAGCATTGTGCGGAAATTATTCAGGAGATGCGTCCAGGTCACACTACCCTTGATGTTTGGCAGCAAGTCTTCAAGTGCCCGCACACGATCGGCGCCGATCGGATTCAGCGAACCAACATCATCCACTTCCGTCTTGTTGTAGTTAGCAGCAACCGTGATTGTCGATTCACCACTACCCAGCGCGAAGCCGAAATTACCGACAAGGTCGATACCGGTGGTTGTGGTATCAAAGCTGTTGGAGAAGAAGCGGAATACTGTCAGATCATCCAGACCGATGAAATCCTGACGATTGATCACACCGTCGGCATCAAGACCGGTCAGCGCATCCGATACAGTCGCATAGTTATTAACGCCACCATCAGCGAAATTCAATGCATCCAGGAAGTTCACATTGGCGCCAAGCGCGACCCGATCCTCAAGCTGGATGTCGTAGTAATCGATTGTCCAGGTTGACTCGCCCACATCAAAGGAAACACCCAATGCGAAGTTTCGCGCATCTTCCGGCCCCAACTGCGGACGACCGTTGCCGTCACTCTCAATGAAGTCTGCCGCCAGCTGACCTGCCGCAGAAGACAACGGCAAGGTGCCCTGGTCCTGCAGTACGCCATTCACATTCTGCGTGGTTACGTTCGTGATGTTCGCTTGTCCGGCAGTCGGTGCATGGAAGCCGGTTGAGTACGCACCGCGAATGCGAAGTGTGTCACTCACATGGAACATACCGGCGATCTTGACATCGGTTGTATCGCCAAACTCACTGAAGTCTTCGAAACGAACCGCCGCTTGCAGCGTGAACCTGTCAGTGATATCCGCCTCCAGATCGACATAGGCAGCGATACTATCCTGATCGCTGGACGAGCTGTTCGGGAATCCGCCGAAGCCATTTGAACTGGACGAGAAGCCCTGATCAGAGAGCGGTCCCAGCGCATACGACGCGGCATCGCCAGCGAACAGGTCGAACTCTTCCTTTCGATACTCGCTGCCAAACGCGACGTTTAGATCCGAGGCGAAGCCCGCATCAACAGCGTAGACAAAGTCTGCATTGACCATCGTTTCAGTCTGCTCCTGCCCACCGGGAACGAAATCTCTCGGCGTGTTCGGGCCGAGCGATGCGTTGACGGTGTTACGGATGAAGAAATCCGTCCGGTTAGAGCCGTTCGACACGCTAAAGTCATAGCTCAGGCCGGTACCAAGATCGAACTCACCCCGAAGGCCCACTGCAATTGCCATGTCCTCGTTGTCACCACCAAAGCGAGGCACAAAGCCACTCGGAATCGTCTCAACAAAAGAGAAGCAATTCGCATCGGCCGTAACCGCGCCCAGAACCGCTGGGTCCATAATCAAGCCACCGGTACCCGTCAGCGGAATACCCGCTGGACAGGTGCCGCCAGCACCCAGACCATCAAGGTCACCCACGCGAACAGACGCAACGCCGTTAGGATCAAGAGCGCCGGTTACAGGATCGACCAGAGGGCCGGCATAGACGCCACCACGATTGGTCGGGTTACGGAAGAAAAAGCCACCCTCCGCGGTTCGTTGTGCGTAGTTTCCGAAAAAGTAGAGTTCCGTGCTTTCGCTCAGGTCGACGCCCGCATTGACGAAGAATTTGACGTCATCCGTAACATCAGGCTGGCCCCAATATTGCGGGACTTCACTCGTATACGAGTTAATCGTCTGAAAGTCAGCCACGTCGGTATTACCGGCCGCAATCAGCGCCAGAACGTCGTCACGCACCACTGACCGGACCGTTCCTTCAACATCATTGAATTCGCCGGTCAAATTAATGAAGCCCGATTTGCCGAGCGGCAAGCCAATGTTGCCTGCAACGCGATAGTTGTCACCATCACCTTCGTAGGTCGAGCCGTAGTTAACCTGCAGGTCAGCGCCTTGGTCGGCGTCTCTCAGCACGAAGTTGATAACGCCAGCGATGGCGTCGGAGCCGTACTGCGAGGATGCACCGTCGCGGAGAACCTCGACCTGCTTAAGGGCGAGAGCCGGAATGGAAGAAATATCGACACCCTGGGCACCGTCGGAAATACCGCCGCCAAGGAACGAAATAACCGAACCGCGATGACGCCGTTTGCCGTTCACCAGGATCAACACGTTGTCCGGTGACAGGCCACGTACGTTCGCAGGCCGTGAGACAGTAGCTGCGTCGCTGATGGGCTGGGTATTCACGTCAAATGACGGTACCGCCGTGCGCAATAAATCCTGAACATCTGCAGACGCGGCCTGCGTAAACTCGGTGCCCGAGATGACGTCGATCGGCACCGGGGAATCCGTGGCCGAGCGATCCGCTCGACGGGTACCGGTGGTGACGATCTCTTCGATCATTTCATCGCTTTGCGCAAACGACTGTTGCGGCGACACAACGATCGTCGCAACGGCCAGACCTAACAATAAGCCTGATCCTTTATTAATAATTATTTTCATTTATGTCCTCCTAATCCCCAAAATCTTCTTCATGGTAGCAAAATTCTTAAACCCTCGATGGGGTCCAATCCGCCAACAATCGGCCTCTGACAGCTGATTATCCCGACAACCACTCCCAAGCGTTGCTAATTCGCAACAGATTGCCTACGCACTACTATTGGACTTAATCCGCGATGAGTCAAGCGGCATGAGGTCGTAAGCGCGCTGAACCGGCGTCGACGATGTGGTGCTACGCCGTTTATGACTCAAAAAAAAAGCCGCAACCCTGAACGGGCTGCGGCTTTTTCAAATATAAATCCTGGCGGTGTCCTACTCTCACATGGGGAAACCCCACACTACCATCGGCGCTGAGTGTTTTCACTTCCGAGTTCGAAAAGGGATCGGGTGGTACCCACTCGCTATTGCCGCCAGAAAACTGGTTTAGGAAATTAGGTACCGGACACCCTATTTCAGGGATCCGATTCTAAATTCCTGTCGGAAATAGGGTGTCCGCACCCAATTTCCGGGAATAAAAACAATCTGGAAAATTTCTGACAATCTGAGATTTATCTTCGTGTCGCATTCCATGTCGCACACAACAACCAAAATGCTTTGGCGTTATATGATCAAGCCTCACGTGCAATTAGTACTGGTTAGCTTCACACATTACTGCGCTTCCACACCCAGCCTATCAACCTCGTAGTCTTCGAGGGCACTTAAGGGAGCTTAAAGCTCCAGGGAAATCTAATCTTGAAGGGGGCTTCCCGCTTAGATGCTTTCAGCGGTTATCCTGTCCGTATATAGCTACCCGGCAATGCCACTGGCGTGACAACCGGAACACCAGAGATACGTCCACTCCGGTCCTCTCGTACTAGGAGCAGCTCTTCTCAAATTTCCAACGCCCACGGCAGATAGGGACCGAACTGTCTCACGACGTTCTAAACCCAGCTCGCGTACCACTTTAAATGGCGAACAGCCATACCCTTGGGACCTGCTACAGCCCCAGGATGTGATGAGCCGACATCGAGGTGCCAAACTCCTCCGTCGATGTGGACTCTTGGGAGGAATCAGCCTGTTATCCCCGGCGTACCTTTTATCCGTTGAGCGATGGCCCTTCCATACAGAACCACCGGATCACTAAGACCGGCTTTCGCCCCTGCTCGACGTGTCTGTCTCGCAGTCAAGCACTCTTATGCCTTTGCACGCAACGTACGATGTCCGACCGTACTGAGAGTACCATTGCGCTCCTCCGTTACTCTTTAGGAGGAGACCGCCCCAGTCAAACTACCCACCATACACGGTCCCCGATCCAGATAATGGACCCAGGTTAGAACTCCAAACATATCAGGCTGGTATTTCAAGGTTGGCTCCACGCAATCTAGCGATCACGCTTCAAAGCCTCCCAGCTATCCTACACAAATATGTTCAAAATTCAGTGTAAAGCTGTAGTAAAGGTGCACGGGGTCTTTCCGTCTAGCCGCGGGTACGCTGCATCTTAACAGCGATTTCAATTTCACTGAGTCTCTGGTGGAGACAGTGTGGCCATCGTTACGCCATTCGTGCAGGTCGGAACTTACCCGACAAGGAATTTCGCTACCTTAGGACCGTTATAGTTACGGCCGCCGTTTACCGGGGCTTCGATCAAGAGCTTCGCACGAATGCTAACCCCATCAATTAACCTTCCGGCACCGGGCAGGCGTCACACCCTATACGTCCACTTTCGTGTTTGCAGAGTGCTGTGTTTTTAGTAAACAGTCGCAGCCACCTGGTCATTGCAACCCCCATCAGCTTAGAGAGCAAGTCTCCTCACCAAAAGGGGCGTACCTTCTCCCGAAGTTACGGTACCAATTTGCCTAGTTCCTTCACCAGAGTTTTCTCAAGCGCCTTAGGATTCTCTCCCCACCCACCTGTGTCGGTTTACGGTACGGTTCGGTGTTACCTGAAGCTTAGAAGATTTTCCTGGAAGCATGGCATCAACCACTTTCCGGTACAAAGACCGGTCGTCATCGTATCTCAGCCTTAAGAACCCGGATTTACCTAAGTTCTCAGCCTACATACTTTCCCCGGGACAACCATCGCCCGGTAGATTTAGCCTTCTCCGTCCCTCCATCGCAGTAACACCAAGTACTGGAATATTAACCAGTTTCCCATCGACTACACCTTTCGGTCTCGCCTTAGGGGCCGACTCACCCTGCGCCGATTAACGTTGCGCAGGAATCCTTGGGTTTTCGGCGTGCGGGTTTTTCACCCGCATTATCGTTACTCATGTCAGCATTCGCACTTCTGATACCTCCAGCATGCCTCGCAGCACACCTTCACAGGCTTACAGAACGCTCCTCTACCATGCATAGATAAATCTATGCATCCGCAGCTTCGGTACAAAGCTTGAGCCCCGTTAAATCTTCCGCGCGGGCCGATTAGACCAGTGAGCTATTACGCTTTCTTTAAAGGGTGGCTGCTTCTAAGCCAACCTCCTGGCTGTCTATACCTTCCCACTTCGTTTCCCACTTAGCTTTGATTTGGGGACCTTAGCTGGCGGTCTGGGTTGTTTCCCTTTCCACGACGGACGTTAGCACCCGCCGTGTGTCTCCCATGATTGAACTTCTGGGTATTCGGAGTTTGCATCGGTTTGGTAAGCCGGGATGGCCCCCTAGCCGAAACAGTGCTCTACCCCCCAGAGTTAAACATGAGGCGCTACCTAAATAGCTTTCGAGGAGAACCAGCTATCTCCGGGCTTGATTAGCCTTTCACTCCTATCCACAACTCATCCGATAATTTTTCAACATTACCCGGTTCGGGCCTCCAGTGAGTATTACCTCACCTTCACCCTGGCCATGGATAGATCGCCCGGTTTCGGGTCTGCTCCCAGCTACTAAATCGCCCTATTAAGACTCGGTTTCCCTACGCCTCCCCTAAGTGGTTAAGCTTGCAACTGAAAACAACTCGCTGACCCATTATACAAAAGGTACGCAGTCACCCATCCGAAGATAGGCTCCCACTGCTTGTACGCACACGGTTTCAGGTTCTATTTCACTCCCCTCTCCGGGGTTCTTTTCGCCTTTCCCTCACGGTACTAGTTCACTATCGGTCAGTAAGGAGTATTTAGCCTTGGAGGATGGTCCCCCCATGTTCAGTCAAGGTTTCACGTGCCCCGACCTACTCTTTGTTGCTCCACAAACTCATCTTTCGTGTACGGGGCTATCACCGTCTATGGCCGAACTTTCCAGATCGTTCCACTAGAGTTGTTTGCTTGATGGCAACTGGGCTGTTCCCCGTTCGCTCGCCGCTACTTAGGGAATCTCGGTTGATTTCTTTTCCTGCGGCTACTTAGATGTTTCAGTTCACCGCGTTCGCCTCCATAACCTATGTATTCAGTTATGGATACTCAGCAAGCTGAGTGGGTTTCCCCATTCGGAAATCCCCGGGTAAGCGTGTTTGTCAGCTAACCGGGGCTTATCGCAGACTACTACGTCCTTCATCGCCTCTTACTGCCTAGGCATCCACCATGTGCGCTTAGTCACTTGACCATATAACCCAAAACATTCTGGCCATAAGCCATCCTGTTGAGATTGGGCGCGTCGCTCTTTCACCGTATACCTTTTGCGCGTACGGATCTAAAAGAAACGCTGTCCGGCTGTGCAAGCCGAACCGCTGTCATGCGACATGTGCAAATGCGACACTTGATTGAATGAATCATTCGATTCACCCACTCAAGACGTCAGAAATTTCCAAATTGTTAAAGAGCAAAAGAAAGCAGCACCTGGCTACTCTCTAAAATTTTGTATCTCGTATGCAACAGCGCGACCAGGTAAATGGTGGAGCCAGGCGGGATCGAACCGCCGACCTCCTGCGTGCAAGGCAGGCGCTCTCCCAGCTGAGCTATGGCCCCGATATTTACTGGTGGGTCTGGGAAGATTTGAACTTCCGACCTCACCCTTATCAGGGGTGCGCTCTAACCAACTGAGCTACAGACCCAAAGCTTCGCCTGTTGCAGTAATCAGATAACTTGTGAAGGAGCTCGCGCCTTCGTTTTGAAGGCTTGCTTATTACTCTTTAAAGGAGGTGATCCAGCCGCACGTTCCCGTACGGCTACCTTGTTACGACTTCACCCCAGTCATAAGCCACACCGTGGTAAGCGTCCTCCCGAGGGTTAGACTACCTACTTCTGGTGCAACCTACTTCCATGGTGTGACGGGCGGTGTGTACAAGACCCGGGAACGTATTCACCGCGACATTCTGATTCGCGATTACTAGCGATTCCGACTTCACGGAGTCGAGTTGCAGACTCCGATCCGGACTACGACGAGCTTTAAGGGATTAGCGCACCATTGCTGGTTGGCAACCCTCTGTATTCGCCATTGTAGCACGTGTGTAGCCCTGCCCATAAGGGCCATGATGACTTGACGTCGTCCCCACCTTCCTCCGGTTTGTCACCGGCAGTCTCCCTAGAGTTCCCACCATTACGTGCTGGCAACTAAGGACAAGGGTTGCGCTCGTTGCGGGACTTAACCCAACATCTCACGACACGAGCTGACGACAGCCATGCAGCACCTGTTTTCCAGGCCGAAGCACTCCCGTATCTCTACAGGATTCTGTCAATGTCAAGGGCAGGTAAGGTTCTTCGCGTTGCATCGAATTAAACCACATGCTCCACCGCTTGTGCGGGTCCCCGTCAATTCCTTTGAGTTTTACCGTTGCCGGCGTACTCCCCAGGCGGAGAACTTAACGCGTTAGCTGCGACACCGAGAGACAATTTCTCCCGACATCTAGTTCTCATCGTTTACGGCGTGGACTACCAGGGTATCTAATCCTGTTTGCTCCCCACGCTTTCGCACCTCAGCGTCAGTATTGGCCCAGGAAGTCGCCTTCGCCACTGGTGTTCCTCCGGATATCTACGCATTTCACCGCTACACCCGGAATTCCACTTCCCTCTACCATACTCTAGCCATGCAGTATCGAATGCAATTCCCAGGTTAAGCCCGGGGCTTTCACATCCGACTGACAAAGCCGCCTACGCGCGCTTTACGCCCAGTAATTCCGATTAACGCTCGCACCCTCCGTATTACCGCGGCTGCTGGCACGGAGTTAGCCGGTGCTTCTTCTGTAGGTTACGTCAAGACTCACGGCTATTAACCGTAGGCTTTTCTTCTCTACTGAAAGTGCTTTACAACCCGCAGGCCTTCTTCACACACGCGGCATTGCTGGATCAGGCTTGCGCCCATTGTCCAATATTCCCCACTGCTGCCTCCCGTAGGAGTCTGGGCCGTGTCTCAGTCCCAGTGTGGCTGATCGTCCTCTCAGACCAGCTACGGATCGTCGCCTTGGTGAGCCATTACCTCACCAACAAGCTAATCCGACTTAGGCTCATCCATTAGCGCGAGGTCCGAAGATCCCCCGCTTTCCCCCGTAGGGCGTATGCGGTATTAGCTAGAATTTCTTCTAGTTGTCCCCCACTAATGGGCAGATTCCTAAGTATTACTCACCCGTCCGCCACTCGACGCCTGGGAGCAAGCTCCCATCGTTTCCGTTCGACTTGCATGTGTTAGGCATGCCGCCAGCGTTCAATCTGAGCCAGGATCAAACTCTTCAGTTGAAAGCTTGTAGCTTTTACTAAAGTGTAATCCCCACTCTAAATTACTATATAGAATTTAGGTTGGTTCTTACGCTTGATTTTGCCTTCGCAAAGTCCAGCGCAAGCACCCACACAAATTATCTGATTAAGTTGTTAAAGAACGAGCCCTAAGTCGCGATCAGCCGTGGCTGATGTTTGATTAGGGCGGACCCACCATTATACAGGCGAAGGAGGCCTTAGCAACAATCCTCGTGCGCCTGCATGTACTTTTGGGAGTCCACTGAGGTACACCGTGTCCCTCAGCGAGCCGCGCATTATACGGGCGAATCGAACCCCGTCAACACCTTTCTTGAAGTTTTTTTTGCTGGCCTGAACGCGGCCCTCAAAGGGCTGCCACCCGATGGGTTCGGCGGACAATGATTGTGGCTTTTCCCCGGGGAATACCGGCTATTTCGGCCCTGATGCTCGTGATTCGCGGTAGACCATGTAGACGTCTGCTCGTTGATAGTCCGACGGCTCAGGCGGGGTTTCATGGACGAATCCCGCAGACTCGTACAGGGCGAGGCCCGGGTAACGGCCATCTGGGTCAACTCGTAGACCCCGCCGCCCTGGTACTTGAGCGCCACGGTGCCAATCGACAATCGTCGTGTCAGGTCTGGTCTCGCTTGGCACGCCAGTCCTTGTATTCCTGCTGGTCGATGAGCGCTTTAAGGAAGCGATCTCGCCTCAGTGTCTGCGGTATCAGCATGTGACCGAAGCGATCCTCCAGCTGCGTCATGGCCTCAGTGGCACCCGCGTAGTCCTGCGCGGCCGTCCTCGCCCTGAGCAACGTCCACCAGCTGAGTTCAAGCCCTGGCTCAACCTGTGTGGCACTCAGCGCAAACGCCTGAGCTTGCTCGAAATCGCCAAGCGCCATGGCAGACGTCGCTTTGAAGGCCTCAGACACGCCGTCTTTCATGCCCAGTGCTGACTCAAAGCGATCGAGCTCGGCGATCGCCTCTTCGAAGAGGTTGCGGCGAATGTAGTATGCGGAAAGACTCAGGCTGTACAACGCGTCTCCCGGGAAGGCCGCGACCAGCGACTGTACGGCCTGATCCAGTCGCGCAGAATCCCCCAGCGTACGGCAGTACTGGAAGTTCAGCACCACGATATGCGGTTCGTTGCGCAGCACATCCTCGAGCCCGTCATAGATCTGAAAGTAGCGCTGCGAATTCTGGTCGCGCACGGCTTTCAGGAGCTCGCCCACCTGGAACACCTGTCCTTTCGAGGGGTTTGGCGTCTTCATGATGCCGCGGACGGAAGCCTGCGCCGGCATGGCTCTCACCAGCGAGCTGCCCGCATCCTCGCTGAACCAGCTCGAGTTGTAGTAGTCGAACCAGTCCACGATCACCAGCTTGTTGCGGCTCCTGGTCAGTTCATAGGAATGATAAGAAAAGCGGTAACCTTTGCCCTGGTAGCGAACGATGGCGCGCCCTTGCCCGTCCTGGAACTGAAAGGCAATGATCGTGCCGATAATCTCACCCCCGGATTCCGCCTGGGTACGTGCGCGGGGGAACGAGGAAATAAACATCTCCCGCAGTGCGCCGGAGAAACCGGCAGCGAACTGCTCCCTCACGTCAGCCTCAATGACCTGTGTACCGAAGATGCGATTTATGAGCGCTTTCTCATTCACCGCACGCTGGAACCGGTCGAATTTGTTGTCGTTCAGACCGTTAATGACTGCGTCGAACTGCTCGCGCATGTCCGCGTCGGCCGACTGCGCCGTTGCGAACTGCGGCGCCAGTGCCAGCACCAGCGCAGCTGCGGCGAAAGCCAGAATCCTGTTCACTGCATTCACCTCCTGCTTGCGCGGCCTCACGACCGCGACCTGCAACTCAGGCGAGCGTGACGCGTGCGAACTTGCGCTTACCCACCTGATATATGTGCGTACTGCCAGCCTCTACGTGCAAAGCGCGATCTTCGACGCGCTCGCCGTCTATTTTGACCGCACCCTGTTTGATCATACGAAACGCCTCGGACGTGCTGCCGACCAATCCGGCGCCTCGAAGAAGGTGCGCTATGCCAAGCTGCCCGTCCTCGGCGTCCAGCGAAACCTCCGGGATCTCGTCAGGCATCGCGCCTTTCTGGAAACGCGAAATAAACTCCCGGCGAGCGCCTTCAGCCGCGGCGTCATCATGAAATCTGGCAACTATTTCCACGCCAAGTTCAAATTTTGCATCGCGCGGATTCATGCCATCGGCCACAGCCTTCTTCAATCCGGCAATGTCATCGAGTGAACGGAAGCTCAGTACCTCGAAATACCGCCACATCAGATCGTCAGAAATCGACATCAGTTTGCCAAACATCTCGCCCGGCGACTCCGTGATACCAATGTAATTCCCCATAGATTTGGACATCTTCTGAACGCCGTCGAGTCCTTCGAGCAGCGGCGTCGTCATGACGATCTGCGGCGGCTGACCGTAGTCCTGCTGCAGCTGGCGACCGACAAGCAGGTTGAACTTCTGGTCGGTGCCGCCCAGCTCGACGTCGGCCTTCAGGGCGACCGAGTCGTAACCCTGGACGAGTGGGTAGAGAAACTCATGAATGGAAATCGACTGGCCACTCTTGTAACGCTTGTTGAAATCGTCGCGCTCGAGCATACGGGCGACCGTATGCCGTGCGGCGAGCTTGATCAGCCCGGCCGCATCCATGTCGCCCATCCAGGTCGAATTGAACTCGACGCGGGTCAGCTCCGGATCGAGAATCTTGAAGATCTGGCTTTCGTAGGTCTCGGCGTTTGCCTTGATATCTTCCGGCGTCAGCGGCGGACGCGTGGCGTTCTTGCCCGACGGATCACCGATCATGCCCGTGAAGTCACCGATCAGGAATACGACCTCATGGCCCAGCAGCTGGAACTGCCGCATCTTGTTGATCAATACGGTGTGCCCGATATGCAGGTCCGGCGCGGTCGGGTCGAAGCCGGCTTTCACAACCAGCGGCCGGCCCTGTTTCAGCTTCGCCTCGAGCCCATCCTCGGGCAATACCTCGTCCGTGCCGCGGCTAAGCTCCGCGATTTGTTCCTCAATACTGCTCATTATCCAGTGTCTTTTGACGCACCTGGTGCGCTGGCCTGTGGGAGCGGCGCGAGCCGCAATTCAATTTCGCGCACTGTAGCATCCTCGTGCAGTTTTGACCTCCAAAATACCAGACGGTAGAGTAGCAACATCCATAAATACGGGGACGCAGACTTGAGTCGTCAGGCCAGCCCACTTCTACACGATTACAAGCCGTCTGCCGCGAGAAAGCCCGCTAAATCCAAAGCCATCCAGTGGTTTGCGGTCGGCCTCGGTATTCCACTCATGGGCATCGCACTCGTCACCGGCCTCAGCACCAGCGAACCGCAGCCGGCTCTACCGGAAACACCTGTCATGGTTGCCGCCGATACAGCGGTGTTGTCTGTTAAAGAGCTCGATGCAGCCGACATCACCCGCGACGCCATTCAGCCGGAAGTCGCGCCTGAGCCTGAGCCGGTTTTCGACAGGTTGTCACTGACTGTCGGCCGCGGCGACACCATGGAAAAGCTGTTTCGCCGTAATAGCCTCGACATCGGCCACCTGATGGCCATCGCCCAGCTCGACGAAGCGAATCAACGCTTCCGCCGCATTAAGCCCGGCGATATATTTGAGGTCACCCATGATGCGGGCAAAATCGTCAGCCTGTACTCAAAACTCGACCTGACCAACGCCTTGCAGATTGAGCGGCAGGAGGAAGGCTTCACGGCGCAGATCATTGAGCGACCGATCGAGATCCGCAAGCGTCACGCCTACGGTGTCATCGAGAGTTCGTTATTTGAAAGCGCGGCTCAGGCCGGTCTGTCGGACAGGACGATCATGAACGTTGCGGGAATCTTCGCCTGGGACGTTGACTTCATCCTGGACATTCGTTCGGGCGATAACTACTACGTGCAGTTCGAGGAAATCTGGCAGGACGGCGAGTTTGTGACCGACGGCGAGATCATTGCAGCCGAATTCAATAATAATGGCCGCCAGATCCGGGCCATTCGTTTCAAGGACAAGAACAACGTCACCGACTATTTCACACCCGATGGTGACAGCGTACGCAAGGCATTCATTCGAGCGCCTGTCGACTTCACTCGCATCAGCTCAAACTTCAATCCAAACCGGCGTCATCCCATCCTGAACAGGATTCGCGCTCACCGCGGGGTAGATTATGCGGCGCCGCGCGGCACGCCTATCAAGGCGGCCGGCGACGGCAAAGTCATTTTCCGCGGCACCAAGTCCGGTTACGGCAAGGTGATTATCGTGCAGCACGGCGGCAACATCACGACGCTGTACGCTCACATGTCGAGCTATGCCGCGAAAGCGCGCGTCGGTGCGCGAATCCGGCAGGGACAGACCATTGGCTACGTCGGCATGACCGGACTTGCGACAGCCAACCATCTGCATTACGAATATCGCCTCAACGGCGTGCATCGGAACCCGCGTACAGTCTCATTACCCGACGCCGAACCGATCAAGGAAGAATACCGTCAGCAGTTCCTCACCGAGGCAGCCCCGATTCTCGAAGAACTCGAAAAGTTCAAGAGTACCCAGGTAGCATCGATCGCCCTCAACGCTCAGTAGCGGCATGCCCGATATCTACATTGGCCTGATGTCCGGCACGAGCATGGACGGCATTGACGCCGTGCTTGCGAGTTTCGACGGGAACAGCGTCAACATTGCGGCAACACATGAGAAGGCGTACCCCGACACGCTCCGCCGCGCGCTGTTGAATGCCGTCACAACACCGGTTGACCAGCCTATCGAAAACATCGGGTCTATCGACCGGCAGGTCGGCGAGTGCTTCCGGGATGCTGCCCTGGAACTGCTGGACAAGAGTGGCATTCCAGCCGGCGACGTTCTGGCCGTGGGCAGTCACGGCCAGACGATCCGCCATCAACCCGACGCTGTCACTCCGTATTCACTGCAAATCGGCAACCCGACGGCGATCGCGAGCGGAACCGGGATAACCACTGTCGCCGACTTCCGCAGCGCGGATATTGCGGCGGGCGGCCAGGGGGCGCCCCTGGTTCCGCCCTTTCACGACTGGTTGTTCGGTGGCACGAATAGCAAGCGCGTCATTCTGAATATCGGCGGC
>CAVROF010000018.1:0-240104 GCA_963722775.1 uncultured Gammaproteobacteria bacterium | reverse complement strand
CCGAAGCAGACATCGTCAAGATTGTGAGATCCCTTTGAATCAAGATGATTGGAGACATAGTTGGGACCGCTTTGTTGAGTCGATAGTCGCGTCTTGCAATACCGGGGCAGATGATAAGATTCTCTCCTCGCAATTCGGCAATCAACAAGTGGTGTGGCGCGGCACTGTAGTCAGCGTTGAACTGGATGTCGAGTACGCTCCCTGTGTTTTTATGAGTATGGGAAAACGCACAAGTAAGCTCGCGAACGGATTCGAGTTTTTCTCTGACCACTTCGCTGTTGGCGTTGAAGCGTCTGGACGAGAGACATGGCGGGACATTCGGGTGGGGTCGGACATTACGTTCAGATGCGATCTCATGAGTTCAAAAGCCTGAGGATGCAGGTATGTCACCGAAGAAAAAACCATATGACATCACCGCTGGGGATCGGATTGTTGAAATGGCTCGGCGCGAGAGCGCGCAGCGCGAGAAGGGCTACAGGGCGCAGGCCTTAAAGCTGTACCCCAAGATATGCGCACGTTGTGGCCGTGAGTTTAGCGGCAAAAATCTGCGCGAGCTCACGGTTCATCACAAGGACCACAACCATGACAATAATCCAACGGACGGCAGTAACTGGGAGTTGCTTTGTCTTTATTGCCATGACAATGAGCATGCCCGATATCAGGTCGCGGACGACTGCAATGCCGTTACGCCAGGCGAAGAGTCAGAGCCACTGTCTACGCATACGCCATTCGCACTTCTTCGGACATTACTCAAACGGGAACCGTGACTATCTGCTCCAAGTGAAACGACCGCTTGCGGCCCTACGCAGCCTGTCACGCTGGCTGAGAGTGAAGGGCAGGTATGCGCTGCGAAAGCAGCCCCTGGACTGTTAGAATGATGAACGACGGCTACTGAGCCAGAGCAGACGGCCGACAATTGAGCTTTTGCTGGTAACAAAAAGAAGCCACGCAATGATATTGAACCCAATCGAATACTGGGCAATGAACAATCCGATTCGTGGGCTAATTCAGAAGCGCCTCGAAGCTCCTCGCCTGAAAAATCTATGCAATGGGCGAACCGATACGATTCTGGAAATCGGTTGTGGGCAGGGAGCAGGGGCTAGAATCATTTGTGACTTGTTCAGCCCCCAACAATACGTCGGTATAGACCTGGATCCGAAAATGGTAGAGAGAGCCAGAAGGAAGGAGCGCGGTCTAAAAAATGCCCTGTTCCTGCAAGGAGATGCCGCAAGACTTCCGTTTACTGACAGTAGTTTCGATCTCGCGATCGATTTTGGAATCATTCACCATGTTCCCAATTGGCGTGAGGCCCTGGCCGAGCTTCATAGGACCTTAAACGCGAACGGAGAATTGTTTTTTGAAGAGCTTCCTGTTGAAACATGGGAAAGAGGTATTGGGAAACCTCTAAAGAGGCTCCTGGAGCACCCTTACGAAGAAATGTTTCGGCAGAATGAATTTGTGGGTGAACTGGAAAGACTCGGCTTTGAAGTTGAAATGTATGAAGACAGTCTGGTCAGTCTCTACTACTTTTGGGGACGGGCAAGAAAGACTCATTGATTGCGGGGATCAAACCCGATCTACTGAACCAAAGCGGCCGGCCGTTCAACGACAACGAAGAATGCTCAACTGCCGGACAATCATTTAGAACCGCGCTGACCGATTGAGATCATGACCTCCATAGTCGTTTTTGCCATAGGCTCCATTCCGATCGTCTGGCTGTCGAGCTGGTCGCTCCTCAGTCCAACATCGCACGGCTTCTCGCGCTTTTTCGCCTTCGAAGCCATACTCGCCCTCGTCGTACTCAATGCGCCGCTTGGGGCGCGCTTCTCAAGTCTGTATCGATGATCACACTCGTTCTGGCTGTCATTGCTAGCCTGGCCATAACTGCAACTGCAAGGGCTGAGGAAGCAGAGAATGTGGCTCAGTTCGGCCAGGACTATCAGGACTATATGGCGCAGACACGCCGCTTCGTACCATTCCTGTTGTAGGGCCAGACTCCGGTGAGCGACGGCTACAGACCAAAAAGCGCACACTTCCGAGCATTGAAGCCCAACTAGTTCTATAGTGGGGGGCTAATGACTGGAGAAACCTCAGCAGTGCGACAATCCTACGAAATGGTATCTATTCAGCGAGCAAAGCCTCCGACTGGTGCTGAAGGCTCCAACTGGTATCGCTATGTGATCGCGTTTAGAGGCGACAACAGCATTCAGGGCTGCCGGCAAGGAAGCCTCAACGCTGTCACCGGGGAGGTGGAGGAGATTGTTGCCCAATTGAACGAACGGCACAGAGGCAAACACGGCCGCGTCCATCTCGTTCCAACGCCGAAGAAAACACCAACAAGCAACGTTCCAACAAAGTCGTCATAGGGGCAATTACGTTCGACAGCGACTTGAGCGCGTTGTGTAGCTCCTTCAGTCAAATCCAGTTGGCGGCCCGGGTAGTCCAAGGGTAGCTGAGACCTACCACACGCTCCCAAGCGCAACCCTGATCGCCTCTCCGCTGACGCCGCTGGATTCCTCCGACGCCAGGAACGCGATCATCTCTGCGACTTCCTCAGGCGTGACAACGCGGCCGGGAGGATACAGCGCAGCCCGTTCCTTCCACACTTGCTCGGTCGAGATGTTGCGATCGATAGCTTCCTGGCGCGCCGAGCGCTCGGCCATTTCGGTACGGACCCAGCCGGGCAATACTGCGTTCGACGTAATGCCATAAGCCCCGCCATCCTGGGCAACCGAGCGCATCAGTCCCAGCAACCCATGCTTGGAGCTGTTGTAGGCACTGCCTGCATGCTCGGCGACCAGGCCGGCCGTGGAACTCGTGTAAACGAGTCGACCGTAATGGCGTTCGACCATTCCCGGCATCACCAGCCTCGAAAGATGAAACGGTCCATCAAGATTGATCCGCATCGACTCGTCCCAGACTTCTGGTTCCTGTTCCCAGACAACTTTTTCGTGTGCAGACCCGATGCCATGGTTGCAGACAAGAATTTCAACGGGCCCGAGTCGTTGCACGGTATCTGCCACCGCCTTGGCGCAACCTTCTGGCGTTCCAAGATCGGCTACCGAGTATTCGAAGCCGGTGCTCTCCAGTTCCTGCTGACTTCGTCCGACACACAGCACCTGAGCACCGCGGGACGCCAAAAGACCCGCTGTCGCACGTCCTATGCCGCGACCTCCACCCGTCACAAGGGCTACGCGTCCGTCGACTCCAGCCATGTACTTATACCTCCTGTCAGGATGTCTTCCTGAAGTGCAGCGACTGCATGCTCCGCAGGATGCTGTCGAGTGTGCGGATTGCCGCGAGGATATGTGGTCCCTTGTTGAGCATGACGCAGTCCGCACGTTGCGATTGCGCCGCGTCGGTTATTTCCGCGCGCGAGGGCAGACCTTTTTTCGCTTCCTGTTCGAGTACCTGAGTCGCCCACATAACAGGCACGCGGGCGGCTTCGCAAACCCACAGAATTTCCTCCTGCAGTTCAGCGAGGCGCTCCCACCCACATTCCACAGCCAGGTCGCCGCGGGCGATCATCACGGCCACGGGATAGCGCCGCATCGCGGCAAGCATGACCTTGGGCAGGCTCTTGAAACCCTTGCTGGTTTCGACCTTGATGATGAGCCCGAGTTGGTTGGCGGACAGCTCGTCCAGTGCTGCCAACAACACTTCGACATCTTTCGGCTTGCGAATGAATGACAGACTGACTGCATCGGCGTGCTCCGCGATGAACACGAGGTTTTCCTCGTCGGTTTTGGTCAGGCCAGGTAAGCGGATATCGCTGTCCGGGAAGTTGATACCACGCTGTCCTCGCAGGCGACTGCCTGTCGGTTTTGCCTTGGTGATCTCCACCTCGAGTTGCTCATCGCTTATGTCGCGAATAACCCCCGAAATCTTTCCATCGTTGAGCGATATCGCCTCACCCGGTGACAAATACTCGAACACTTCCGGCTGCTGGCAGGCGATGTGTGCCGGCTCCAGAACCAGGCCGTCGGCATCCTCGATGGCGGGTTCACCGGGTATCGCGTCCCCGTGAATGATCAGCGTATCGCCCACGTGCAGGAGCAGCGGCAGCTCGACGGCAGGAAGCTCGCCTACCTCGTAGGTGCGTTTTTCTCCCTCGCCGGCAGGTTTCAGGGTGAGCGTCGTTCCGGTCGCGATATAGGCGCCCTGGAAGGACTCGAGCACGAGCCCCTTGTCGTCTTTAGTAGAGACAACGAGACGTCGCTTCTTGCCGCGCGTATCCCGGAAGCGAATCCTGTCGCCTTCCTGCGCCTGCTCAATGCATTCTCGGGGCACCGGGATCACGGCGACCTTGGTGCCGTGTTGCAGCACGTCATCCGGTATCAGGCGAATTCGGCGTGGCGCGATAACGCGACCCAAGGGGTCCCGTTTAGGCCGGATGTGAATAACGCGTGGCCCCGGCTTGAGTTCCCCGGTTCGCAGTTTGGGGCCCGACAGGTCCATGACAATGCGGCATTCAGTGCCCGCGTCATCCGCCGCTCGGCGGATGTTGTCGACCATGCGTTTCCACGTCGTCGGATCATCGCGAGCGCAGTTGATACGCGCCAGGTTCATGCCAGCAGCCAGCATTTCGGCGACCAGCGCGGGGCTGTCGGCAGCCTCCGTCCCCAGTGTGACCATGATGCTCACATCCCGACCTTCCGGGCTGCGGCCAAGTATGGCCTGTCGATGCTCGTCGGCCGTAGGATTCGAACGCTGGAGTGCCGCCGCAAGGGCGTCTGGGTCTACTGCGCCACCGCCGACGAGGCGATCGATCGCTATCTGCACCGCGTCGATGGAGCCAAGAACATTGCGTTCCGCCTGGGCAAGCGATGACAGGCCGAGTCGGCGCAGTTTCTCGCGCAGATCATGCGTATTGGACTTGCGCAGCGCGAGGTAGTGAACCAGGTTCCTGGCGCCCTCGCGAAATGCCGGATGCACGCCGGAGAGATCGGTCGCGTACTTCGCCTCCAGAGCGGTCGCCCGGTCGTGAATCGACCGAAGCTGCTCCCGTACCTGCTCGATGTCAGCGTGGCTGGCCATGGATAATCTCCTGCTGTACTTTGCACCATTATTAGTGGAGGTTCCAGATGGCAAAAGTACTCATACTCTATTCGACGACTGACGGTCACACGGTGGAGATATGCAAGCGCCTGCAGTCGGTTGTTGAGCAGGGCGGTGACAGCGTTGACCTGGTCAACCTGATAGACGGTCCGACGCTGGAGGGGCGCGATTTCGACAAAGTCGTGATTGGCGCCAGCATTCGTTACGGCAAGCACCAACCGGCAGTGTACGACTTCATCAGCAAGAACCAGGCTACGCTGGAGGCCCATCCAAATGCGCTGTTCTCGGTCAACGTCGTGGCTCGCAAACCAGAGAAGAACACACCCGAGACCAACCCCTACCTGCAGAAGTTTCTCAGGCAAATTGAGTGGCAACCGCAGAACCTGGGGGTCTTTGCAGGCAAGATCAGCTACCCCGACTACGGCTTTGTCGACAAGCAGATGATTCGGTTGATCATGTGGATGACGAAGGGCCCAACCGATCCGACCGCAGTGGTCGAGTTCACCGACTGGGACAAAGTCGATGAGTTCGGGCGGATGGTTGCCGGGCTATAGATACTCTGCGTAGGCGGAGACGTACTTTGCCGCATTGTCGCCGGAGATGACGACGGCCGTCCCCTTATGATCCGCGGCCCATTCCATCGCTGCGTGCAGCAGTGCACCGGTCGTCGGTCCCACCATGACGCCGTCGCTGCGAGCCACTCTGATACCCGCCTTGAAGGCCTCTTCGTCCGTCACCGATATGTATTCGTCGATGACGTCCCTGTCGAGGATCTTCGGGAAGTGCTCCTCGGGCAAACCGGTAACGCGCTTCAGTCCCGATAGCTTGTGGTGGCGAACGGCTGGTTCGACGCCAATGATCCTGATGTTCGGGTTGCGTTCCTTCAGGTAACGCCCGACGCCCGTTATCGTGCCGCCCGTGCCGATGCCGGCAAAGAAATAGTCGAGTCGGCCACCGGTCTGGCGCCAGATTTCCGGGCCGGTCGTGTGGTAGTGCGCAGCGACGTTAAGCTCACTCTCGTACTGGTTTGGGCTGACGTACTTGCCGCCATAGGCCTCGCTCTCAACCATGCTCTTCACTACACCGCGTGCTCCTTCGGAGGGGTAGATGGGGCACAGTTCGTCCTCAACTTCGATGAGTTCGGCGCCGAGGAACCTGAGGAGCGCCTTCTTTTCCTCCGGTACTCCATCCGGAACCGCGATCTCGATCGGCGTTCCCTGGGCGTTGGCGAGCGCAGCGAGGGCGATGCCCGTGTTTCCCGCCGAGGGCTCGACCAGCGATTGGTCGGCGGTAAGCTGCAGGCCATTGAGCATGAACATGGCGGTGCGATCTTTGATCGACCCAAATGGATTCATGCCTTCGAGTTTTACAAGGAGCTCGAAGTCGGGGTACGGATTAAAGCGCTCTCCAATACGTACCATTGGCGTCGGGTTATTCGGTCCCGGCACCAGGTCTGCGATACTGTCGTAGACTTCGGTCCGGTCCGGAAACAGGGTTTCAACGTTTGCATTCATAAGAATGCCGAGTCTATATAGGCGGGAACGCAGAACAAGACGATCGCCAGACGCTTTCGTTATACCTGTATTCGGTTAGTGCATATCGCGCCCGCTACCGCCAGGCTGGTAACGCGACAACGTTAGCAGATCAGACGACGAGACCCGCGGCATAGCCAGACGACCACGCCCACTGAAAATTGAAGCCGCCGAGATGGCCGGTCACGTCCACGACCTCCCCGATGAAATAGAGCCCCGGCTGGCGGTGGCTCTCCATGGTTTTCGACGACAGCTCGTTCGTATCGACGCCGCCCAGTGTCACCTCGGCCGTTCGGTAGCCCTCGGTTGCGGCCGGCTTGATGATCCACCGGTTGAGGGTACGTCCAAGTTCACGAAGGCTGTCGTTGCTTTGTTCGGCCAACGGCGTTTCCGCGCGTCGACGCCAGAGGTGATCCTGAAGCTCAACCACCAGCGCTCGCGCCAGGTGTGCAGCGAGGACGGTGCGCAGCAGCGCTCGTGGCTGTTCGGCTTTCGTGGTGACCAGTAGTTCGCTGGCATCGATCCCGGGCAGGAGGTCGATTTCAATAGTGTCGCCCGGATGCCAGAAGCTTGAAGCCTGCAGGATGGCCGGTCCGCTCAGGCCGCGATGCGTAAAGAGAATATCTTCGACGAAGGTCGTGCCGTTGGCGGTTACCGACGCACGCACGCTGATACCCGACAAGCGCTCCATGAGTTCATGCAGCGCGCCCGTAAACGTGAAAGGCACCAGGCCGGCATGCGTTTCAAAGACGTTGAGCCCGAACTGCCGGGCAATGTCATAGCCGAGTCCTGATGCGCCCATCTTGGGTATAGAGAGCCCTCCCGATGCGATGACCAGGGATGGCGCGCTGAACCTGCCGCTGCCACAGTGGACTTCGTACTCCTCATCATATGCCACGCCCTGGATGTCGCTCTGCGTCACGATGCGCACACCGGCCGCGTCGCACTCGCTCTGCAGCATCGCAACGATGTCTTTGGACGATGTATCGCAGAACAGCTGGCCGGCTGTCTTCTCGTGGTAGGCGATGCCGTGTTTTGCAACCAGCGCGATGAAGTCGTGCTGTGAGTAGCGCGACAGGGCCGATTTGCAGAAGTGCGGGTTGTGGGACAGGAAGTTCGACGGCTCGCAGTAGAGGTTTGTGAAGTTGCACCGGCCACCGCCCGACATCAGGATTTTCTTGCCAATCCTGTTGGATCCCTCGAGAACAATGACGTTTCGCCCACGTCCCGCTGCGGTAATGGCGCACATGAGGCCGGCTGCGCCGCCACCAATAATAAGGACATCGGCATTCGTCATGCCGGGAGGATAGCAGGGGTGCCAGGTGCGAACGAGGCCGCCGCCTTTTTGTGCGTATTGCTGCCATTTTGTTTTTGCCCAGGGCTGTGCTCATGTCCTACTAATAGGGCATGCAGGCCAGGCAGACTGAAAACCTATTTCGCCAAAACGCGATCAACGCGCTGGCATCGAGGCTCGACGGCCGGCCAATCGCTCTCATGCCGAGACCCTGGGTCTGGCTGGCGCTGTTTTGTGCGACGTTCGTGGTTATTGCAGGCTCATTCCTGTGGCATGTGGAGTACGCGCGCAAGGAGACCGTTCGCGGCTGGCTGGTGGTCGAGCCCGGCGTCGTGCGGTTGGCACACAGCGATTTCGCGACAGTCGCTACCATTGACCAAGTGGCAGGCGACCCTGTTCGACGCGGCGACCCTATCGTGCGGCTTACGTCGAAAGTGACGCTGGGTGATGGCACAGATGCCGTTCTGCTGGCGCTCGAGAATCTTGAAGAGCAACTGGCCGGCGTCGGCGACCGGGCAGGACTGGCACGCGAGCAATTCGGTTCGGATCATCGTGCGCTCGAAGCTCAGTTACTGCGGCTTGACCGAGAAATCGATGCGCTCGATAGCCAGCAGCGAGAGCAGGGCGGGCGTGTGGAACGTAATACCGATCGCCTCAAGAACCTGGAGTCGGCCCTCAAACGCGGTGCGATTGCGAAGGTAGACGTGGTCCGGCAGCGGGACGAGCTGGCGACGATGCAGCAGTCTGTTGCACGTCTTCGCCAGGAGCGAAATTCGCTCGGCCGCAAGCGCAACGAACTGCTCGCGGCGCAGCAGCGCCTCGGAATCGAACTCGAACGGCGGCTCGCACTCCTCGGCATGGAACGCGGCGAATTGCAGCAACGCATCGCCCTGCACGAACAACAGCGATCACTCAGCGTGCGATCTCCGGTCAACGGAACGCTTGCGACGGTCGACGTCGTGGGGGGTAGCTCCATTCGCCCGCAGCAGTTGTTGGCGACCGTAATCCCTGAGCATTCGTCGCTGGTTGCTGATGTTTATGTACCGTCGCGGGCCGTTGGCATGGTGCGCCCCGGGCAGACTGTCCGGCTCCTCTATGACGCATTTCCTCATCAGCAATTCGGAACAGCCCGAGGCGAGGTCGCCGCGGTCGCCGGGTTCGTTTCTCTGCCCGGCGATATGCCGGTGGCATCCGGATTACGGGAGGCTGCCTACAAAGTTCGTATTCATGTCGCCGATGACTATGTTGAAGACGCGCAGGGTCGCTACGCGTTGCGTCCCGGCATGGCGTTGGCTGCGGAGATAGTGCTGGAGAGCCGTTGCCTGGCTGACTGGTTCCTGGCCCCAATACGGGCGCGCCTCTGAATGCAATACCGAGTGATACCGTGGCTGAATGTGTCCGGCCTGGCGCGCCTGCCCGTCATTCGGCAGTCAACGGTCGCCGACTGCGGTCTGGCCTGCATCGCCATGGTCGCGGCCTATTTCGGGAACACTGCAGACCTGGCCAGCCTGCGTCGCCGCTTTGGCACTTCACTGACCGGGACAAATCTTGCTTCGTTGATACGAATGGCGGAAGCCCTGCAATTGTCCGCGCGAGCGCTGCGGTGCCGCCTGTCGGAGCTTACGCGCCTGCGGCAACCCTGTATTTTGCACTGGGGGTTCAATCACTTTGTTGTGCTCAGAAAAGTAACGGGCACGCGACTGCTGATTCATGATCCGGCCGGCGGCGCGCTCAGCGTGTCGTTTGAGGAGGCGAACGCAAAATTCACCGGTGTGGTTCTTGAGCTCGTACCGACTGAGGGATTTGTACAGCGAAAGCCGGCACGCCGACTGAAGCTCACCGATCTTGTGGTGGTTGACCGGGGCTTTGCCCGGTCAGTTTCGAGCGCACTCGTGCTGGCCGTCGTGTCGGAGTTGCTGCTGCTGGTTATGCCGCTCTACCTGCAAACCGTCATCGACCAGGTCCTTACACGCGGCGACCACCTGCTGCTGCATACGCTTGCACTGGGCTTTGCGGTGATTGCTGTTTTTCAGATCGTCGCAAGCGTTCTGCGACAACTGACGTTTCAATTTCTGTCGCAGGTGACAGTGTTCGGTCTCGCGTCGCGCGTGCTAAGGCACCTGCTGCGACTACCGGTATCCTGGTTTCGTGCGAGGCGAACCGGCGACATCCAGCAGCGCCTGCGCTCGCTGGTGGGGATTCAGGCGTTCATGACCGAATCCTTGCCAGCCCTGGTACTCGATTGCGTATTCCTTCTCATCGTTGTGGTACTGATGGTCGTCTATTCGCCCACGCTTGCACTCGTTACAGGCGCTGCAGCCAGCGCGTACCTGCTCTGGCGGATGCTGATATTTCCGGCCATGCTCGAACAGACGAGCAAAGTTGTGCGCGCAGATGCGGCCGCCCAGTCGCACCTGCTGGAGAGTTTGCGCAGCATACAGTCGATCAAGATGTGTGCAGGCGAGTCATGCCGAACCACGGACTGGCAGAATCTTCTTGTGCGCCGTATCAACACCCAGATACGTGCCGGTAACCTGGCTATTGCCGATGGCGCCGTGCATCAGGCGCTGTTCCAGGGTTTGCACATTGGCATCGTATTTCTGCTTGCGCAGCAGGTGCAGGGTGGCGAGATGTCGGTCGGCACTCTCTCCGCATGCGTCGCCTACGCCGCCATGTTCGTGACAAGGGCGGGCGGTATCATCAACCGTATCTTCGAGTATCGGCTCCTGCAGGTGCCGCTGGATCGCCTGGCGGACATCGTATTCAATGAGGTTGAAGCGCCCGTGGGCGAGCCGGAGGCTCGGCCCAGGCTCGCAGGAAACATCGTGGCGGGCAAACTGACCTTTATGCACCCGGGCTCGGATACGCCACTACTGAGCGAAGTCTCGGTCGACATTGCTCGTGGTGAGCTGATTGCCATCTGCGGATGCTCGGGCAGCGGTAAGAGTACGTTGTTGCGTTTGTTTGCCGGGATCGAGCAACCGTCATCCGGCGCACTCTGTTACGACGGCAAGCCTGTTAATCAATGGCCGCAGGCATCCGTCCGACGCAGCATTGCCACTGTCTTTCATGACGATGCCCTGATGGCAGGCTCCATCGCTGAAAATATTGCGCTCTTTGACCCGGCACGCAGCGACAAGCGCATACGCAAGGTGGCTGGTCTCGCAGCGGTCGACAGCGCTATCGAAGCGCTGCCGATGGCCTACGAAACGCCAATCGGCGACCTTGGGTCGGCGCTATCGACCGGGCAGGTGCAGCGCATACTGTTTGCCCGTGCGCTGTACCGTCGTCCCACGCTGCTCCTGCTGGACGAGTTTACGAGCGGCCTCGACGCCGACACAGAGAGCCTCGTGTTGCGATCTCTGGTGCGCCTCCCGGCCACGCGCATTGTCGTTACGCACAGCCCAGCCGTGTTGCGGGCCGCAGATCGAGTCTTCGAGCTCCGCGCCGGCAAGCTGGCGTTGTGCTGAAGATCCGGCGTCAGTCGCGATACGCCGGCGGCTTGTCCGTCTGCAAATAGCGATCGCGCAGCAAGGTCTGGCGGCTAACCATCGGCACAGCCTCACCATTGATGAACACGGCGTCCGGGTAGTTCGTCAGCTCAAGCGGGTCGCCAGGCCAGATCACGACATCGGCGGCTTTACCGATCTCAAGACTGCCCGTCGTCGCTGCCATGCCGAAGATCTCGGCGGGCGTGAGCGTAATGGCACGCAGTGCCGCATCCCAGTCGAGACCGAAGGCAACCGCATTACCGGCCGACTGCGTCATATTGCGAGCGTTGTGCGTCTGCGCATCCGAATCTGCAATCGCGACTTTGACGCCGGCATTGACGAGAATGGATGCTGTACCCAGCCGCGCGTTGATGCGATCGAAGTTGCCGGGCAGGTTGGCCGTCGGGCCGACGATGACCGGAATGCGCGCTGCCGCAAGTTCCCTGGCCAGCATCCAGGCTTCCGAGCCACCGATGATAATGGCGCTAATGCCGTACTCGTTGACCAGATCAATCAGCACTTCGATGTCGCTGGCACGGTCGATGCTCACGATCACCGGCGTGTTGCCGTTGATGACGCCCTGCAGCGCATCGAGGTCTGCCATGCTGTGCGTGTAGGTGCGGCGCATACCGCGCTCGAAGTCACCTTTGTTTTCGCGATAGTCGAGTGCTTCATCCAACGAATTGCGCAGTGTCAGCCACGCACCTGTACGCGTTCCACCCGAGAGTGATGCACCACCTTCACCGAGTACGACAACCATCGCCGCGGCCCGCTGGTCCAGAAAATCGCCATCGCCGAGGTTCACGATGGCGGCGAGGCCGGCGAGGATGTGTCCTTGCCCGGTCTCGTCGGGATATCCGGGTGACGGAGCAACGACCGCACGGGTCACACCTTCAATGCGGTTAATCGGAATGAGCGTCGAACGTGGATTGTAGGCGTCCGCAATATCGAAACCGGCGGTGAACTGTTCGCCCCGTTGTGAGTAGTCGAGCGGACCTGCCGAGAATCCAACTTCAACGAGGCCGAGCTGGCCGAACGGTGAGAACAGTCCGGGCGTAACGATCTTGCCACTCGCGTCAATGGTCTCGGCGTCGGCCGGCACATCGACATCGGTGCCGACAGCCGCAATGCGTCCATCGACGATCAGGACCGTGCCATTCTCGATCGTGCCCTGCGGCCCGACGGTATGTACCTTGCCGCCAACAATGGCCGTTGTGGCGGCAGAGGCCGGCAGTGCCAGAGCGAGGAGGGCGAGTCCGGCAATAAGGCGGCTCATCGTGCACCTCCAGCGGCAGCTGCGGTGCCGAGCGTGAAATCAGTAACCGGGTTGACGGCATCGTTGCCGCGTTCGAAGGCGAGCGCGCCATCTATGTAGACGCGTTCGGCCCTGGTGTAGACGCTGAACGGGTTGCCATCCCAGACGACGACGTCAGCCATCTTGCCGGCCTCGAGCGTACCCGTCTGGTCGGCAATACCGAGTGACTTGGCGGCATTGGCCGTGATCCAGCGAATCGCACTCTCGGGCGGATATGTCCATGCCCACGCGCGCCGCAGCGCCCATGACTTTCGCCGTTTCCTGGTTGAGGCGTTGAATGCCTATACCCGAATCCGAATGAATGATCGCGCAGGCACCCGCCTTGTCGACGATCGCTGCGTTCTCACGAATTCCATCGAAGGCTTCCATCTTGAAGCCCCACCAGTCGGCCCACATTGCGGAGCAGGTGTCCGCTTCCGCCAGCAGGTCGGCGATCTTGTAGGACTCGACGGCGTGGTGGAAGGTGCCAACCTTGTAGCCAAACTCTTTCGCAATCTCGAGCATGACCGACATCTCGTCGGCGCGATAACAATGGTTGTGCACGATAATTTCGCCTTCGAGCACACCCATAAGCGTTTCGAGTTGCAGGTCGCGTTTGGGTTTTTCGCCCTGGCCCGCCTCGGCCGCTTTGATCTTGTCGCGATACTCGGCTGCGTCGATCCATGCCGCGCGATAACCCGCCACGTTACCCATGCGTGTTGCTGGCGCCTGGCTACGACCGCCGTAAACGCGCTTGGGGTTTTCGCCGCAGGCCATTTTGAGGCCATGCGGGGCGCCCGGGAATTTCATGTCCATGACATTGCGGCCCGGGACATTCTTGAGTGTCACGCCGCGACCGCCAATCAGGTTGGCGGAACCCGGGAGGATCTGCATGGCCGTTACGCCGCCGGCGAGCGCGGTCGTAAAGCCCGGGTCGTTCGGCCAGACGCTGTGTTCCGCCCAGACCTGGGCCGTCACGGGCGCCGTCGCCTCGTTGCCGTCGGAGTGAGACTGCGTGCCGGGCGAGGCATACACGCCGAGATGCGAGTGTACGTCGATGACGCCCGGGGTTACCCACTTGCCCTCGGCATCGACAACGTCCGCGCCCGCTGCGCTCAGGCCTGTGCCGATTTCGGCGATTTTGCCGTCGACCAGCAACAGGTCAGCATTATCGAGACGTTCACCGGTCCCGGTGAGGATCGTGGCGCCCGTAATGAGCGTGGTTTGGGCAGCAAGGCCCACATAGCGGCTCTCGAACGGTACCGAGCCGTTGGGGCCGTTGTCGTCGGCCGACTTGTCACAGCCCGCAGCCAACAGGACAAAAGTCGCGAGTGCGACTGATGATAATTTCACAGGAATTCCCCCGAATCAGGTCTCGTTTTTCGGCAAGCATAGCAAGAACCGCTATGATGTGGCGCTATGAACAAGATCCTACTCGTATTAATGGCGTCCCTTGCGCTGGCGGCCTGCAGCGACAAGGTGGCAGTCCATCAACCTGAAATGCAGCGCCATACGCTGCAGCATGACGGGATCACGCGCGAGTATTTTGTATTTCTGCCAACCAGTTACGACGGGCAACAGGAACTCCCCGCTGCCATTTTCATGCACGGTTATGGCGGTACCGCCACAGGTACCGAGGCGGAAGTCACTCAGGGCCTGAACCAGTACGCCGAGGAATACGGCTACGTCATGGTGTATCCGCAGGGCACCTGGTTCATGTCGAGCGCAGATGGCGGCGAGCCCTGGGAAGTGACATCGTGGAATCACATCTCGGACGGATTCGATAGCGGGCCTGACGGCCCCATCTGTACTCCGGATCGCGTTCAGGTGCCATGCCCGCCGGAGTGCGGCAACTGTGGCAAATGCGGCTGGAGCTCCTGCAACGACGATGTCGGTTTCCTGCGAGCACTGGTCGCTCAGATCACCAGCAACTGGAACGTCGATGCCCAACGCCTGCATATCACCGGATTCAGCAACGGTGCAATGATGGCCAATCGCATGGCGTGCGAGGCCTCGGAACTGTTCGCTTCGGTCGCGCTGGTCGGAGGCCGCCTCGAGCGGGGATTCGAGTGCACGCCAACGAAGCGCCTGCCGTTGTTGCAGATTAACGGCGGCGCGGACGAGGCGGTTCCCGCGGACGGTCGCGTCAGTTCGGGCGGCTGGTTCTTTGCGAGCACGACGTCGGTCACGCGTCACTGGAACGAGGGCCAGTCCTGCGGCGTGGAGATTGAAGACTGGTCATCACCCGTCATTGCGGGCAAGAATGTGCAGTGCACGATTGCCTGCGGGGCTACCGGTGAGCCTTCCATCGACTGCCTGTGGCCGGAAGGCAATCATCGCTGGCCAGGCACAGCAGACTTTCGCGGCAGCAACGGCTACTGTGTGACCGAGCTTCAGGCGGCCAGCATGCCGGATCAGACGATTTGCATCGCTCCGGAAGAAAACACCGATTTCTGGGGGTCTCGATTACTGTTCGAGTTCTTCAGCGCTCACCAGGGAGAAGAATAATGAGACTCGCGACAATAACGATGGCCCCGTTGCTGGCCCTGCTGTGGGGTTGCGGTCAGGAGCCAGTCGACGCGCCGGTGGAGGCTGAGAACGCGGTCGGTGAGACATCCGAATTTGAGTGGGTTTCGCAGGGAACCGAGGCAGGCAAGTCCACGATTACGCGCACGGGTGAT
The DNA here is from genome assembly GCA_963722775.1 of uncultured Gammaproteobacteria bacterium. GTDB lineage: Bacteria > Pseudomonadota > Gammaproteobacteria > Steroidobacterales > Woeseiaceae > UBA1847. Next base: position 224,754 of record CAVROF010000018.1, on the reverse strand, counting down.
GGCAAGGTGGTGGTTGAGTCTTTCATACACTGGAATAACCGCGAATACACGGTGAACTCGGAGTTGCAGCTGAATCCGGACGGCATTCCGGTCGCGCAGCGGATTACGGGTATTTCACCGTTCCAGGCGCCGATCGACGAGACGTTCAGATACGAAGACGGTGTCGCAACGTGGTCCACAGCCGGCGAGAACGGCAGCGTGAAAACAGACGAGCCGGGTTTCTATCTCGCGACGGAGTCCGGTGCGCTGGGCTGGACAGAGTTCGTGCGTGCGGCGATGAAGAACATGGACGGCGAAATCGCCGTGTTGCCCTCGGGCACAGCGCGAGTTGAGCGGCTCACGGACGCTGAAGTCGAGTCGCCCGACGGACCGGTCACGTTATCGCTGTATGCGGTTTCAGGACTTGGGTTTACGCCGGCCTACGCCTGGCTGAACGAGGACCTGGAACTAATCGTGCTCGACTACTCGGGCTACATGGGAATGTTCCCCAAGGGTTGGAGCCCTGATGTCCTGGCCCAGCTCAGTGCGATTCAGCTTGAGCAGGACGCGGTCATGGTCGAGCGTATGTCCGGCAGTCTCGCTTACCCGCAGGATGGGGCGCTGATATTCGACGCCGTCGATGTCGTTGACGTCGAGAATGGCGTCTTGCTGGAAGATCATTACGTCATGGTCGAGGGTGGCAGGATCACGGCGCTTTCCGAAGCGGTGATCGATGTTCCTGGCGCGAAGCACATTGACGGAAGCGGCAAGAGCCTCATGCCCGGCATGTGGGACATGCACGGCCACTTCGGACTGTCGGACGGTGTGCTCAATATCGCCGGTGGCATCACAAGCGTGCGAGATATCGGCAGCGTCCACGAACAGATAATGGAACTGACGGCCAAGCATGACTCGGGCGAAGTGATTGGACCAAACACCTATCGCTCCGGATTTATAGACCAGGCCAGCCCCTATGCGACCGGTGACACGGTCGAGTCGCTCGAAGAGGCGCTTGAGCGCGTCGACTTCTATGCCGAAAACGGTTACATGCAGATCAAGCTCTACAGCTCGATCGATCCGGAGTGGGTAGACGACATCGCGGAGCGGACGCACAGCCACGGCATGCGTTTGAGCGGCCACATTCCTGCGTTCATGTCCGCTGAGCAGGCGGTTCGCGCCGGTTATGACGAGATTCAGCATATCAACATGGTGTTCCTGAACTTCCTTGCCGGCGATCGTGAAGACACCCGCAAACAATTGCGCTTCACCTTGTACGGCGACGAAGCGGGCAAACTCGATCTCGATAGCAAGAAAGTCGAGGACTACATCGCGCTGTTCGTGGAGAAGGGCACGACAATTGATCCGACAGCGGCAATTTTCATGGAGCAGCTAACGCATCTGGCGGGTAATCCGAACCCGACGTTTGCGCCCGTGATTGAGCATCTGCCGACCAACGTGGCCCGCGGCTATTACAAGGTTGACATGGACATGCGCGGTAAAGTCGATGAATGGGCCGCATCTGCCGTTGCCCAGGCTGCGATGATCAAGAAGCTCCACGACAATGGTGTACAGATTGTGCCGGGAAGCGACAACGTCGCCGCCTTCACGATCCATCGCGAGCTTGAGCTCTACTCCGAAGCGGGTATCTCGAATGCCGATGTGCTGCGGATCGCGTCGCTGGACTCGGCGCGTATTGTTGGCGTCGACGATCGAACGGGTTCGATTACGGTGGGCAAGGATTCGGACCTTGTTCTCGTTGAGGGCAACCCACTCGTGGATATTTCTGCAATTCGACGGGCCACACTCGTGATGAAGGGCAATACGGCCTATAAACCGGACGAGTTGTACAAGGCGGTCGGCGTGAAGCCCTTCGTCGAATCGGAGATGCTGTAGTTGGATATCGGGGCCCTCGACAGCCTGCGGATCGTGCTCGACCCGGTCGGACAGACCGGTGTCGCGCTGGCGTTGGTCCTGGTCATGTTCAGTGTTGCACTGGGGCTGCGCGTAGAGGACTTCGCATTTCTGCGTGACAAGCCTCTGTTGTTCGCGGGCGGTGTGATTTCGCAGGTCGTGATCCTGCCGCTCGTGACGTTTCTGCTCATCTTGGTGTTGCGGCCGGCAGCGTCGATTGCGCTGGGCATGATTGTCGTCGCCTGTTGCCCGGGTGGTGCCGTTTCGAATTTACTGACCTACCTGTCGCGCGGCAATGTTGCCACGTCCGTGGCGTTGACGGCGACGTCGAGCCTGCTGGCGGCTATTCTGACGCCGACGTCCATTCTGTTCTGGTCGCAGGCGTATGAACCGACGGCAACGCTACTGCGAACGCTCGACGTCAATCCGCTCATTTTCGTCGCGCAGACAACGTTCCTGCTGGCCGTACCGTTGGTGCTCGGCATGGTGGTGGCGACCAAGGCGCCGGATGTTGCTGCGCGCATCAAACAACGCACGACGGTGTTGGGCGTATCGGTCCTTGTGGGCGTAATCATCTACGGCATCGTTTATTTCTTTCCCGTGCTGTTCCCGGCGCTACCGCTGCTTGGTGGGATCGTTGTCCTGCATAACGCGGTGGCATTCGCGACGGGTGCACTGGCCGGCAGGGCGCTGTCACGCTTGTCGCCGACGCGGCGAGCACTCACTTTCGAGATCGGCATTCAAAATTCGGGCCTGGCACTCGTCATTCTGCTGAGCCAGTTGAAAGGATTGGGCGGCGCGGCGGCGATAGCCGCCGTCTGGGGCGTGTGGCATCTCATTGCGGGCGGTTTGCTCGCCGTGTTCTTCAGGCAGCTGGATGTTATTCGAGGCGAGCCCGGCTACGTGAGGTCAGACTAGACACTCAGGAACGCGGCAAGGGTTGCGAGTATGAAGCCCACAAGCACGATCGTCTCCAGGTTATCGAGGAGTGTGGACAGGATTGCTTTGCCTCTTGGTCCCAGCCAGTCAGTCGTGGTCAGGTCGTCCCGCCGCGCCTCGAGCTCAAACGGCACATCCCGGCCGCGGATCAATGCGTAGTACACACGCATCTTCGGCGTCGCATACAGCCACAGCAAGAATAACGGGAAGGATGACGATAGTTGCGGCCTGAGTGACAACATGATCGGCGGCAAGATGTCCGAGGAATCCTTTGCCCAGATAGGTTGCTACGGCGAGTACCACGAAATAGACCGTCACGATAGGCCTGCTCAGCGGACTGTTTGCGTTGACCGCGTAGAATAATCCGAGTGGCAGGACGAAGTGGACTACCGCTACATAGATCGCTTCCGAGCTGTCTATGTCAGTGCCGGTTACAGCCAGTGCGACTGCATACATCGGCACGCCGGCGACAGAGAACATGCCGATGCCGGCGAGCAATCGCAATAGTCCCGGCGCCGCGACATCGGGTTGATTCAGAAACCTCGGGGACCAGAATCGAATGCGCTGACCGGGCCGCATGTGGGGCATGGCAATATCCGCGTTGCGGCCTCCGTGTGCCAAAGTTAGATCTTACACCTGATTTCAAAATGCCCGGATGTTACCGTAACGCCTGCCTACTTCGCTGACCCGCAAGGAAACCCGCTTGAGCACTGATGATCCTCAAATCAACCTGGACGAATTTCGACGTGCACTGGGTTGTTTCGCAACAGGCGTCGCCGTCGTAACCACTGTCGATGCCACCGGCGATTGGGCAGGCATGACCGTCAGTAGCTTTAACTCGGTGTCCATGGACCCGCCACTCGTGCTCTGGAGCATCGCCAACAACTCTGCTAATTACGAAACGTTCATGCGCGCGGAGTACTTCGCGGTCAACGTGTTGACGATCGGACAACAGGAGCTGTCATCGCGGTTCGCCAGCAGACGCACCGATAAGTTTGATGACCTCGAATGCCGTGAAGGCCTGCACGGGGCACCGATACTCCCGGAGTATGCCGCATGCTTTGAGTGCCGCACTGAGGTGCGCCACGACGGTGGTGATCATAAGATCATCGTCGGTCGTGTGCTGCGCCTTGAGGATCGCGACGAAGACCCACTGATCTTCTACCGCGGTCATTTCCACCGTAAGGGCGAGCCGAACTCGGGCGGCCTGTAGTTTTTTCCGGACCCTGACCGACTAGTCGGCGCGGGTTTTCCACATCTGGCGGCCCAGTGAGACGACCAGGTCGATTAGTGATCCCGAGACAAAGGCCTGGAACAGCGCGAAGCTCCTGCTCTCGGCCAGTTCGACCACAGGCGTGGCGGAGTAGAAGGCAGATCCGGTCGCCGCAATGATGATTACGAATGCCGCAATAGCAGATGCGCGGCCGATCGTCGGTCGAAACGTCCACCAGATAGCCATGCCGACCGGCAGGCGATGCAATATGACGGCCGCGGGCAGGTGCTCGCCATGACCGGGAATAAGCGCGATGCCATCGATGATGGCGTGCAAGGCAAGGGCCATCGCGGCCAGTATGGTCATTGCGAAGTGGGTCGTTCCTGTCGCAACGTGCAGGACACGCTGCATAACCAGCGGGAACGCGATCCCGGCTGCCAGGAAAGCAATCGCGAGCAGGCCGCCTGTCTCGACAGAATCGGGAATAATGTGCACACCAATGATCCATGCCACGGCGATGATGATGAATGCATCCAGACCATGTCTGATTGCACGATTTCGCCGGCCGAGGGCGTAGATGAACGGCCCCAGCAGCAGCGCGAGTGTGCTGAACAGAAAATTCATGTTAAGAATAGTCTCATGATTCGGTCCGGACTGGCGCTTCTGATTTTTCTGCTGGCGATGCCATCGGTTGCGCTCGCGCATGGTGGTGTCGTGGAAGAAGACGATATTTGCGTCATCAAGGTTAACTACCTGCGCGCCCATTTCAAGATCTACCAGCCACGGGTCAGTGGCCACGAGCAGTTCTGCGAAGATCTGCCGGCTGCGGCTGAGAGTGTCTTCGTCATGGAATACATGCACGACGCGCTGCAAACGATGCCAATCGACTTTCGCATCATCAGGGATGTGACCGGAAAAGGCCGATTTGCCCAGATGGAGCACGTCGCGGCCATTGAAGACCTCGATGCGGTCACGGTGTTTCACAAAAGTGCCATGCAGGAACCGGATGTGTACAGGGTTGCTCACACGTTTGCGGAAGAGGGTGACTTCATCGGAATAGTCTCGGCACAGCATCCCGAGACGGGCGTTGTCTATGCGGCCGTTTTTCCGTTCGAAGTCGGATTTACCGGTTGGGGATACTGGCCGGCGCTCATCGCGTTACTCGTGCTGGTTCAGGTCCACTATCTCGTCATGAGCGGCCGGCTCCGACGATGGTTCGGCAAGTCTGCACCGGCTCTGCTGTTGCTCGGTGTCGCAGCGCTTCATATGCCGCAGGCAGCACAAGCGTCCGAGTTCGTTGTCACGTATTCGACACCCGATGGTCCGCCCGAGATCAATCGTATGCACAGCTGGGTCCTGCATGTCGAAACCGCCCAGGGAGCGCCGGTCGAAGGCGCGGAGATTGACGTGGACGGCGGTATGCCGGTTCACGATCACGGCTTGCCAACGAAACCGCGCGTCACTGAAGAGCTGGGCGGTGGAGACTATCGTCTTGACGGTGTGCGTTTTCATATGAGCGGCTATTGGGAGATGGTCATCACGATCAGGAGCGACGATTCAGAGCAAACCGTGGTGGTGTCGTTAACCCTGTGAGAATTCGCCCCATCACAGTTGCTGCTCTTGCAATAACGATCGCGACGGTCATTTGGCTCGTCGCCAGGTGGGATTATCAGCCGCGAGGCTGGTCAGAAGAGGGCATCGCCGTTCTGGAGTCCCTTTGGCTCGAATCGCTTCCGGACCTGCCGCCGGATCCTACTAACGCCGTCGCTGATGATCCACGCGCCGTGGAGCTTGGCCGCCGCTTGTTCTTCGATACCCGCTTCAGCGCTAATGGTTCGATTTCCTGTGCGACCTGTCACCAGCCCGAGCGACACTTTACTGATGGTCTGCCGAAGGGCGTTGCGATCGGCATGTCGAAACGCAATACCCCCAGCATCGTTGGCACGGCCTACAGTCCCTGGCTGTACTGGGATGGTCGTCGGGACAGTCAGTGGTCGCAGGCCCTGTCGCCGCTCGAAGACTCCCAATGAGCACGCTGTCAACAGGCTCACGACCATCGCGATCGTTGTCGAAGACAAGGACTACTGGCGCATGTACAAGGCGCTGTTCGGCGAAGCGTCGAGTGTCGATACGATGTTCTCGAACATCGGCAAGGCTATTGCCGCCTTCGAGCGCACGATTATGCCGACGCCATCGCGTTTCGACCGCTATGTCGCAGCTGTGGTAGCTGGTGACGAAGCGCAGCAAACGGCTTTGTTCACCGATGCGGAGGTTCGCGGTCTGCGGTTGTTCATCGGCGAAGCCAGTTGCACGCAGTGCCACAACGGCCCGCTCCTCACCAACAACGAGTTTCACAACACAGGTCTGATCAATTTCGAGGGTGAGGTGCCTGACAAAGGCAGGGTCGTCGGCATTCGCGAGGTGCTGGAGCAGCCCTTCAACTGCAGGGGCGCACACAGCGACGATCCGGCCAGGGAATGTGCCGAACTGGACTTCGCGCGCACGGGTCCGGAACTGATTGGCGCCTTTCGTACACCGTCGCTACGCAACATCGAGAATACGGCGCCTTACGGCCATAAGGGCCAGGTCGCCACGTTGGCGGATATGCTGGCGCACTATAATGAGGCGCCGGACGCCATGATCGGCCATAACGAGGCGAAGCCATTGCGCCTTAGCAAGCGCGAACTGGCATATCTCGAGGCATTCCTCAGAACGCTCGCTGCGCCTGCAAGCTATGACTATCGCTGAGCTTCTAGTGAGAGAGCATGTAGAACTGCCATAGGTCTTTCTGGCTCATGCGCATGAAGGGTTTCATGGCCAGCAGCCCTGTCGTACCGATACTCGATTCGAGGAACTTCAGTTCCTCGAGCTTAGCCTTCGTTTCTTCCCCGGGTTTATCCTTGAAACCCTGTTCGCGCATCATGAGCAGACCCTTGGCCCGGATTGACAGTTCCGTGTGCAGGCGCAGGTAGCAGAGCAGGTCGACAACGACCGGTCCTTCGAACTTTTGTTTCAATGAGTGCAGGTACATGCCGACATTGGACGCCGAAAATTCACCGGAGTTGATAATCTGAAGTAGCTCGGTGTCCGCGTCGAAACCCATGCCCAACCAGTCTGAAACCGATTGTTCGCTTTGCTGGAAAACGACTGTCAGCAGCAGTGGCAGGGATGCCAGGATGATCAACGTGTTGATGATCGGTGCGAAAAAGAAGTGGTTGTAGACAGAATGAGCAATGACGGCGACGATAAATCCCGGCAACAGGAGGACGTTGCCCTTCGTCGGGTGCTGGCCCATCAATGTATGCGACACGATAGCGAAGATCGCAGTGGCGCCGCCGTGCATGATGGCGGTGCCGAAGCCGCGAACGATCCACGTGCCGAGTTGCATGCCAGGCGCTACCTGCAGGTAATACAGGTTCTCAAAGATGGCGAATCCGGCGCCGACCGCAAAGCCGAAAATCGCAGCATCGACAAGAAATCCAACCCGATTGTTGCGCACCAGTGCAACGATGATGATCGCTTTGAGGGACTCCTCGACAAATGGGGCAACATATCGGGTCAGCGACACGAACTCGATGTCGAGCAGCTTCGCGGCACCTGCATTCAGCGGATAGCTGAGGACGCCTGCGATACAGCCGAGCCCGATTGCAGAGAGAACCCAGCGGATTGGAACAAGCTTGTAGCTGTCCAGGTAAATGAGTGCTGCCAGGAAACAGCATACGGGCAGCAGGCCAAGCAAGGTATGGATTACATAGTTTCCGGTCACAATATCTTCAGCGACAACATGAACTCCTCATCATCGGGAATTATGCTGTTACCGAAGCCTTTCGCATAGCCTGCCGACAGGGTCATATTCAGGCGCGACAGGATGGTGAAGCGAAAATCGATCTGAAAACCTGCGCTTTGTACTTCCTGGCGGATCGTACTGTCGTCGAAGTTCGTTGTCAGAGCATTCACGAAAACGGCAGGTCGTGCCCAGCTCAGGTAGAAGCCCGGAGTGCCGACTCGCGTGAATCGTATAGGGGGCAGGTTCCACTCGAGCATTGTGCGGTGGAAATTGCGACCTGGTACAGCATTGATCTCAAAGCCCGGCATCGAAATGGCGTCGCGGTAACGTTTGACCGAGCTGCGATCCACGTAGTTGTTGCCGAAGCCGCCGAAGTAGAAATTCGCAAACACGTCCGAAGCCTCACCAAACGCTCCGCCGGCCGAGTTGCGCAGCCAGATGGATGAGTGCTTCCAGGGCAGGGCAAAACCGACGTCGAACCCGGCTACCAATTTGGGGATCGTGTCTGAGTCGACGTGGTTGACGCTGGTTCCAAGGTTCCACCTATAGCCCTTCTCGTCATCAACGGCACCGAGCGAAGCCTTCACATCTGCATAGTCCAGGCTTGCCCCGAACGCTGATATTCGATCAAAAGTCGCCGGGATGTTCTGGTAGCGCGGCAGGCTGTCCACATCCGTGAAATGGCTCAGGTTCATTGCCAGGTCGAGCCGCCGCGGGCTGTCCGAGACCAGCGCTCTGTCGAACTCGATCGAGAACTGGTTACCCTTGCGGCTGCGTTTGGTCGGACCGAAGAGGTCATAGAAGTCAGCGTTGTTTCGTTTGGCCGAGAACGTCCACGCACCGGCAATTGGGCTCGAGCTGATGACATTGTGGCGATAGACGATGCTGAAGTTGGGGCGCTCGTCGGAGGGCAGGTCGCTGTCGGTTGAGTAGCCTGCACCGATACTCAGCGTATCGAGACGCAATTTGTCGGAGAAGTTTGCTTTGAGGCCAACAGAGACTGAGTCCTTATATCCCAGCAGCACCGGGTATATTGATTCTGTGCCGAGATTCTCGATTGCCGAATAGCTACCTCGCGAGACGATGCGCTCCTCGGCATCGATGTCATCGGGTGAGCCTGCACGCCAGGTTTCGAGCACCGGGTGTTTCGCAATGGTCCGCGCCCCGAGGTAGACGATTGGACTCACGTCGTCGAGCGGCTCGGCGGCAATTCGGGCCGGAATGAACCCCTGCCCCGTGTAACTGAAAACAATCAGGTTGTCGTTATCGATCGGTATCGGGCGGAAGAAGCCGGTCTCAGTATTGCTGACCGCTTCGAGCGCGCCGGTTTGATACTCGAAGCGAAAAATGTTCGACACGCCAGTGTAGTAACTGCTGCCGAACAGGTATCGACCATCGGGCGAAAATACAAAGCTCTCCGGAATCGTATCGCCGAAGACGTACTCGGCAACAGGTTCGAACCTGTCGTCCAGCAGCGTCTCAATGTCGTGAACCTGCAGAGCGTGTTTTCCCTGGAGGTCGCCAAACGAACCTGACAGTTTTGTGCCGTCGGGTGATATGTCGAGATCGTAGGCAATACCGCCGTAGGGCAGGGTCTTTACGAGATTCCACTCCGTATATGGATGTGGGATGTGCACTATCGACGCGTAACCATTCAGGTGACGCACGCCCCACAGCGAACGGTCTTGTTGATTGAAAACGATCTCGCCGATACGCGCGTCGCGCTGCAGCATACTGGCCTTGCCTGTCTTGCGATCCAGCTGCATCAAATCACGATAGGCGTAGTTGTCGGTCGTGTAAAAAATGGTGTCCGAGTCTTTGTCGAAGGCGACCGAGGCGACGCGGTAGACCATTGGTCCCTTGACGTCCTTAAGGCGTCGAAGGTCGCCGTTCTCGAGCGAAAGTTCGCCGATATTTGCCGTCACGCCCGGCTCGCGAAAGCCGGCAATCAGGCTGTTGGTGCCGGCGTCGTAATAGGCACGCGAGATCGAACCGACGGCCTCGCGTGTGAGGGTTTCGTAAGGGGTCGTCGGGAATTCGCGGATGCGCGCGAGATTGTCTTCCTGGTACTTGTGTTCGAACGTGATCCAGTCTTGCCAGGCGTCATTCAGACGCTTGCCGAACACACGATTGAACTCCTCCTCATAGGAGCGGCGGCTGCCTTCGTTACGTTGTGCCCACTCGACCACTTTCTCGGGAGAATGCTCGTAGGCAAGCCAGGTGATGAAGCGCGCGCCGTAGAGGTACGCGTTGGCGCCTACCTGGAAGTCGACCTTGACGCCTTCCGCCACGAGACCAAGCGGGTCATAGAAGTGTGCGCCATCACGAACCATGGCGCGGAAGACCATTTCGTCGTAGGCGCCCTGGGCGCGGCCGTGACCGCCTGCCATCCAGGTCTCGAGAAATACCGCCATGCCTTCAAGGAACCAACGCGGGCTGGTTTTGCGGGGAGCTGTAAGGTACTGGTAAAGAATCGTCTCGGGATGTTCAGGGACGGCGAGTACTTTTCCGCGGAAAAAACGGCGGGCCTTGAGGTCGGCCGGCGCGGCCTGGTCGGTGTTGCTGATATGAACCAGTTCGTGGTTCATGATCGTATACATTCGTTCGGTTACGGCCGACGTTTCGAATGTCAGGGGAATGGGTGCAATGTCGACAACGATGGAGCTCGCGGGCACGGACGTCGCTCCGGCATTGCCGTAATCGGCAAAGTCCGTCAGCAGGATCGTGATTTTTTCGTCAGGCGTATAACCGAGGATGCTTTCCTGACGCTCGATCGAATTATGAAACGTCTGAATGACTCGCGGGACGAGGTAGGTTTCGGTCGGGTCGAAGTACAGCAGCCTGAGCTTATCCGTCTCGACGGAACTGAGTTGCTGCCCAAACGCGTTGGCACCGACCAGGACGGCCAGTGCCATGGTGATCAAATATCGGGCGCCTGCGTTACGCATGTTCTCCCCCTTCATTCCCCCAATGTACTGAGGACGCGAACCAGGTCGCGTCCTCAGGTTTTTCCTCCCCTTGTTCGCCTGAGCGTGAGGCCGGGGATAAGGGCCTACCGCTCGCTCAGGTTATCTCTCAGAGCGTCGGAACGCAGGGCTTCCATGAATCCGCGATTTGAAAATGCCAGGCGTAAATTGTCGGCGGCCAGTGCATCACGGAAGGCGTTGCTGGCCATTGCATCGCGGAACGAAGGGCTGGCGAAGGCGTCGCGCAGTGCATCACTGGAGAGTGCATCGCGGAATGCGTTGCTGGCCATTGCGTCGCGGAACGAAGCGCTGGCAAAGGCTTCGCGCAGTGCGTCGCTGGTCAGTGCTTCGCGCAGAGCCTCACTCGACAGCGCGTTGCGCAGGTTCTCGCTGGACAGTGCATCGGCAAACGACTGGCTGGCAAATGCATTACGCAGGTTGTCGCTGGCCAGAGCGTCGCGGAACGAAGCGCTACTCAGTGCGTCGGCGAATGCGTTGCTGCGCATCGCGTCGGCCCATGCCGCGCTGCTGAATGCGTCACGATAGTTTTCGCTGCGCAGTGCGTCGGCGAACGATTGGCTCATCATTGACTCGCGCAGGCTGTCGCTACGTAACGCATCGCGGAATGCCTCGCTCGACATCGCGTCGCGGAAAGAGGCGTTTGCGAAGGCGTCCTGCATCGAACGGCTCGTAAAGGCCTCACGTAACGCGTCGCTATTCAGCGCATCCTGGAATGAGGCGCTGGCGAAGGCATCGCGCATCGAGGCATTCGAAAATGCGTCGCGAAGGCGATCGCTGGACAGTGCCTCACGGAACGCTTCGCTGGACATTGCGTCACGGAATGAGGCGCTGGCGAAAGCGTCGCGAAGCGCGTTGCTTGCCAGTGCATCACGGAACGCTTCGCTGCGCATGGCATCGCGGAATGCGTCATCGGCGACCAGGCGCGCAAACGCGTCGGACTGCATGACTTCCTGGATCGACTCATCGCCGAGCTGGATTTCATTGTCCTGGGTCGCGCGATAGCGCTCTGCCGGGGCAACCGTGCCGGCGACTTCGTCACCCGGCGGGTTGTTCATCCCGAAATACGCGACCACGGCCAGCGCTGCCACGCCGATTAATATGACAGGAATTGCTTTGTTGCTTGTAGCCATCTTTCCATCCCCTTGGCCCTCTGGAGGGCTCTGTGCTGTTCGTCTTAACTGCAGTACCGGCTGATCGTGAAAAAGTTGGTGCTTTGCGCCAATCGATTCGCGATCCGGTCTTGCAGGGCTTCAGTGACCAGGCGAATAGTCGAGCTTCGCCTGATGGACGACCTTGCCATCAGCCAGAAAGCGCAGGCTGATGGTTGTGCTACGGGCGCCCTTGTTCTGCAGATAAACGGCATAGCGCCGTTTCCCTTCTTCCATGCTCAGCCGCACCCGGCCCGTTCCGGCAGAAACTGTCGTTCCTTCGCTCTCGAGCTGCGCAAAGCCGTTAAACCAGATCGTCTTGTCGGTGTAGTCGGCCTGAACCTCTATATGGTCCGTAGAGACCAAATCGAAATCGAGAATCATGAGTGAACCGGCGCTGCGCAACGACACAATGCCCGCAATATCGGTCTCGCTCAGCGTCACAGATCGGGCAAACGTCGTATTGACAGGCTCGGCTACCGTGCCGACGAGCCCCGTTACCTTGTCAAAGGTCTGGTTTGAAATCTGGCTGGAACTCAACATGCTAAGCGTGAGAAACACGCCGGCCGCGAACGTTACCGCGTACTTCAACGCAGGCGTTGCAAACAATATCTGGAGGAACCCCGGGGATTCTTCTTTGCTCCGGGGCGGTGGTGCGGAATTCATGATGATATCCCTCAGGTAGGGCGGGGGCGCTTCCTGTTCGACGCTGTCGAGCGTATTGCAGAGCGAAGCAAGCTCGTCGTGCAATGCACGTCCCTCAGCGTTGTCGCTGAGGAACGCCTGCAGTTCGGCTTTCTCTGCTTCGCTGATCTCACCGTCGATGTCGGCATAGATCAGGTCTGTGAATTCTTGCTCTATAGTCATCAGCCCAAATCGGTCAGTTGGTCTTTAAGCTGCTGTCGAGCAGTGTAAAGACGTGATTTAACAGTCTTTTCCGGGAGTTCGAGGATTTCGCCGATTTCCACATAACTGCATCCCAGGAAGTGCTTCAAAATTACGACGGTCCGATAGTCGGTATTGATGGTCATCAGCGCCGCCTGCACGGTGGCAGACACCCTGGCGCTCTCAAACTCCTGCTCCGGTCCTTTCCCTTCATCGGCCGCGTCGAAAGCCAGCGGCTCGAGTCTGTTTGCCTTGCCGAGCCAGTTGATCGATTCATTCAACGTGATTCGGTAGATCCAACTGAAGAAACGGCGCGACGGGTCGTACTGGCCAAAATTCTGGAATACCTTCAGGAAAACCGTCTGGGTCACATCCCTGGCATCGTCCTGGTTGTTGAGCATCCGATAGGCCGCGTTATATACGGGTTTCTCGTACTCAGCCAACAAGGCCTCAAATGCCTGCCGGTCGCCTGCAATGCACCGTTCAATCAATTTCGTATCGTCTGTCTTACTCATACATACAATTGACCCGGCAAAATGTTGGTGAGATATAGCTTCGACTTATTCTTTTGCTTCTATGTCGAAAATGGTGTGAAACCCGGAATACCGGAAGACGTCGTGTATGTGGTTGTTGACGTTAATTATTTTTAGCCCTGCGCTACTCCCCACAAGGCGTTTCTGTGTCTTCAGCAGTATACCGAGGCCGGCACTGGAGATGTATTCAAGGTCGGCAAAATCCAGCGTACTGGCGCCCTCCAGTCCATCCATGAACCCCTGCGCTTTCTCGCATTGCGCGGCATCCAGCCGCCCACGGTACAAAACCTCGCCGTTATCTCCGTATTCGATCTCAAACATCTTCGTTCCCTGAGCCCTTGGTAAATATAACCTCGCCCCGGCCATCTTTGTAGGTGTATTCGAGCCTGTCGGCCAGATTCTGGATGAGGTGTATGCCCAAGCCGCCGGGTGTGCGTTCCTCGAGGGGGGCGTCGATGTTCACGTTGCGCTTCGCCGTCACGTCAAACTCGACGCCGCCGTCATCCACCAAAGTGACAGTCACCTCCTTGCTGGAGGTGGCGTCGTTAGTGGCTTCCCCCAAAAAGGTGACTGTCACCTCCACGGTGATGTCGGTCGGTACGTCCGGGTTGTACTTGACCATATTGACGAACAGCTCTTCCATTGCGAGGTGGACCGGGAAGCGCACGCCCGGCGAGATATCGTTGCTTTCGAATATCTCCTGGGCGAATTCGTACAGCGGTGACAGCGAGTCGAGGTTCCTGGGGAAGTCGCGTCGCATGGCCGAGTTTACTCGGGCAGCCGGCGGGCGAGGACGATCGTGATGTCGTCGGCCTGGGGTGCCGTACCGCCGTGTTCGCGGGCAGCGGCCATAATCTTGTCGACGAGTTCCTGGGCGCTCGCATCAGGGTGTTCATCCAGCACCCGGATCACACCCTGGCGGCCGAACTGCGCGCCGTGTTCATTTTCGTATTCGTAGATACCATCGGAAATCAGGCCGAGCACATCGCCGGGCTCGAGTACTGACACAACCGGGGGCTGCAAGTCCGACTGCGGCATGTACCCGAGTGGAAACGTCGTTGCCGGATGCCACTCGAACTCAGCCATCTCGGCCTGATAATGCATGATCGGGCCCTGGCCGCCGGAGTGGAAACGGACCGTGTGGGTGTCTGCGTCCAACAAGCCGAAGAAGCCGGTGACGAAGCGGTCATCGGGCAGGTCTTCACAGAGCTGGTCGTTGATGTGCACGAAGGCGTCGTCAAGGCTGGACTCCAGGCGAATCGCAACGCGCAGCATGGCGCGCACCTGGGTCGCACTGAGCGCCGGACCAATGCCATGGCCGGTGGCATCGCCCATAAGCAGGAACAGGCGTTTGTCGTCGAGCGGAACAAAGTCGTAGAGGTCGCCGCCCGTCTGATCGGTCGGCGCGAAAGCGCCACCGAATTCGTAGCCGTCGATCACGGGCATATTCTTCGGCAGGGTGCCCATCTGAACGTCCCGCGCTACCGATATCTCACGGTCGAGACGCTCCGACGCAATCATCTGTTCCGTAACCCTTGCACGGTGCAGTACGACCGCGGCCTGCGCGGCAAGTGCCTGTCCGACGAACTCGTCTTTCTCGTCAAACACGCCTTCTTTCTTGTTGAGTATCTGCAGGACGCCGACCAGCGACTCTTCGTACCCGATCAACGGGATGGTCAACATGCAGCGCGAGCGATAACCCGTCTGCCTGTCGATCGCGCGATTAAAACGATCGTCGGCATAACAGTCGGGGACGTTGATCAGTTTGCGCGTCTGCGCGGACTCGCCGACGATGCCCTTGTTCGCCGGAATGCGAATGTGGTCCAGATCGGTTCCAACGCGCACGACGAGTTCGTTGGCTTTATCGTCATAGAGAAATACCGTGCCGCGGTCAGCATTTAGTACCTCGCGCGATGCATCGACGACTTCGGCGAGCATTGTGTCGAGATCAAAGGGCGCGGCGAGTTTGCGAGTGACCTCCAGAATCTGGCGTAATGCCTGCGTGTCATCCGATTCTCTTCCCATGATTCTAGTGCTCTCCGGTCACTTCGGTCATGGGTAGTCGCACATACTTGATCTCAATCTCGGAAATGCGCGCCACCATGCGCTCTGCCAGTTCCGGGATCACGAAAGCGGACTGCTCGATGGCGCGATGCGTCACGAGTACCTCTTCACGGACAGCCAGGTCTTCGCCCAGCTTTGAGGCGGTATTCACCGGGTCGCCGAAAAATTCCACGTCACCGACCAAAAGCAGCCGCCCATAGTCGATGCCGACAGACAGATAGATCTGTTCGCCGATACCAAAGTCGTCATTGGCACGGAACAAGGCAGCGTTCACGTCGAAGCTGGCCTTGATGGCATCGTCGGGGCTCTCGAAAAACGCGTAACAGTTGTCGGCATCGCATTTCAGCAAGATTCCGTTGTTTGCCTTCGATAACCGGCGCAACAATTTGCCGGGCGCGATGGATCATCTTCAGAAAGTGACAAACGCCGAGCTTTCGCGACGTACTCGAGAAACTTGCCATATCCGAAATGAACACGGTGCCGTCGACGCCAAACCTGTCCCAGATACTGCTGCGAATACGCTCGGCGCGATCGGGATCGGGTTCGTCTGCGAACTCCGCGATCAGCCTGTCGAATTCGGCATGCCCCGTAAGGGGCTGGTGAAAAGCGTTTTCTGCCATGTTGATCCCCATTATTTTTGTATGTATTGGCAGTGATGGGGAGTATATCGCGCATTCAGCCTGGTGGCAGGCAGGATTCCGACGCGATGGTCACGACATCTTCGCTGTGGAACCCATTGAATGTCGTTCGTCCGCTCAGGCTGTAGGCCCCTATGCTGCCAAACTCGATGTAGTCGCCGACATCGATGTCCGCCGGAGGCATGATCGATCATGAAGTGTGTCGCGGCGTCCCGATAAACGTGCGGGTAGATGCAATAGACGGGCAGGCCGGGTTGCCTGTCGCGGAGCAGTTGCTCAATGTCGTCGTACCGGTCGTTCATTGCTCGTGCCTGTTCTTGAAAACTCCATATGTCGGAACAAAAATGTCCTGTGCTATCGTAGCAATACGTTTGACCTTTTGTTTCATAGTGTGAAATTAGCTATGCGTTCGATCGAACAACTTATCGCAAACCAGCGGCCGGGCTACTCGCTGGATCAACGGTTTTATACCGATCCGGCGGTCTATGAGCTGGAGCTCGAACGAATTATCTATCAGAACTGGATTTTCGCCGGGCATGTTTCGCAGTTTGCTGAACCCGGCGATTTTCGCGTCCTGAACGTTGCTGGCGAGTCCGCAATCATCGTGCGCGGCGAGGATGGTGGACTGAATGGCTTCGCCAATGTCTGTCGCCACCGCGGCTCGCTCGTGTGCCTGGAAGCTAACGGCAATACCGACAAGTTTTCCTGCCCATATCACGGCTGGATGTACGATCTCGATGGCAAACTCATTGCGGCGAGAGATATGCCGGATGACTTCGACAAGGAATCCCGCTCACTCAAACGCGTATCGGTCGAAGTTGTACATGGACTCGTATTCGTGTGCTTTACCGACAAACCTCTGTCCCTCGAAAGCTGCAGGCGCGACCTCGCCGAGCCGATGGCGATGTTTGATTTCGAGAACCTCAAGGTTGCCGCACAAAAGACCTACGAAATTTCTGCGAACTGGAAGCTGTCCATAGAGAACTACCAGGAGTGCTACCACTGCGCGACGGCGCATCCGGAATACGCTCGGATGCACACCCTGATGCTCGGCGAGGACCGGAGGGCCAGGGTGCAGAAGCATATGGAAGAGCGGATGGCGGCTTGTGGTGTGCGCGACATCAACATTGATTTCACCGACACAGCCGCCCCTCCGGGTGAGATGGGTTATGCGTACAGCCGGACGGCACTGTTTGAGAAATACAAAACAGGCAGCAAGGATGGTAGCCCGGTCGCGCCGTTGCTTGGCGAGTTTACGGACTACGACCACGGAGGTTCCGATTTCAACTTCGGCCCATTCTCATTCATGCTCGCGTATAGCGACCATATCGTGGCCTATGTCTTTACCCCGATCGACCATAACAGCTCGCGATGCGAGATCTACTGGATGGTGCGGGGCGATGCCGTAGAAGGAAAAGACTACGACATCGACGAATTGACCTGGCTGTGGGATGTCACGACCATTTCCGACAAGGAAATCATCGTCAACAATTCCAAAGGTGTGCACTCGAAGTACTACGAGCCGGGCCCGTTCTCGACTATGGAGAAAGAAGAGCGTTCCTATATCGAGTGGATCCTGCGGGAATTGCAGGCCTAGGTCCTGCGGCGTGCGACCAGCCACGACAGCAGGACGCCGCTACTGACAAACAGGATAATCAACGTCGCCAGGGCGTTGATGTCAGGCGATACGCCCAGTTTCACTTTCGAGAAAATGTACATGGGCAGGGTATTGCTGCCCGGGCCGGACACGAAGCTGGCGATGACGAGGTCATCCAGCGACAGCGTGAAGGCAAGCAGCCACCCGGCGACCATGGCCGGCGCGATCAGTGGCAAGGTGATATCGAACATCACACGCAGCGGATGACCGCCGAGATCCATCGCGGCTTCTTCAAGTGATTCGTCCATTGCCATCAGGCGCGATTGAACGATGATGGCGACGTAGGCCATCGCGAATGTTGTATGGGCGATAGTGATCGTCCCGAACCCTCGCTGCGCCGGCCACCCGGTAAGTTGCTGAAGCGTGACGAACAACAGCAGCAGCGACAGCCCTGTAATGACCTCGGGCATCACCATAGGAGAAGTGATCATTCCCGAGAGAAGCGTGCGACCTTTGAAACGGCGAAAACGCGCGAGCGCGATTCCCGCCATGGTCCCGAGTATCGTTGCGATCGTCGCGGATGTGAGCGCGATACGGAGGCTCAGGAAAGCCGCATCGAGAATCTGTTCGTTGCGCAAAAGCTCGCCGTACCAGCGCGTCGAAAAGCCTCCCCAGACCGTGGCAATGCGCGAGTCATTGAAGGAATACACGACGACCAGCACCAGTGGTAAATAGAGGAACGCATAGCCAAAGGCGAGCACGGACACAATGAAGCGGGACTGCCGAGTCATGCTGTGCTCTCCTGGTCGCGGGCCTGGTAACGTTGCAGCAGCACAATGGGAACCACGAGCAACAGCAGCAGGACGATGGCTACTGCTGACGCCAGCGGCCAGTCACGATTGACGAAGAACTCATCGAAGAGCACCCGGCCGATGAGTAAGCGATTCCGGACCACCGAGCAGATAGGGAATGACGTACTCGCCGATGGCAGGGATAAATACCAGCAAACAGCCCGCGATGACACCCGGGCGCGCCAGCGGCCAGGTCACGTCCCAGAACGCCCGCGATCTCGAGGCACCGAGATCCTGTGCGGCTTCCACCAGGTCGAGGTCCATACGTTCAAGCGACGCATACAGCGGCAGAATCATGAACGGCAGATAGGAATAGACGAGACCGACGAACACCGCAAAGTCGGTGTACATGAGCTGAATGGGCTGATCGATTACGCCCGCCCATAGAAGCAATGAATTAATCGTGCCGTAGTTATTCATGAGGCCCATCCATGCGTACACACGAAGCAGGAACGAGATCCAGAAAGGCAGGATGATCAGCATTAACAGCAGGCTGCGAGTGGCCTGGCTGGAGCGCGCAATGCCGTACGCCATCGGGAATCCTAAGGCCAGGCAAAGCAGCGTCGCGCAGCCTGCCATGAAAACAGATCGCAGGTAAGTGACCGCGTACAGCTTGTCGGAGAACAGGAAGGCGAAGTTATCCAGCGACACGGCTTGCGAATAGGGTGGCTGGCCAAATACGGGATCAGCGAGACTGATCTTCAGTACGATCGCGAACGGTGCAAGAAAAAATAGCAACAACCACAGGTACGGCGCAGCGATAAAGGCTTTCTTCCACATACGCCTAGTCCAGCAGTATCACGGCGCTGCGCGGGCGCCACGAAATCCAGACCGTGTCTTCCCACTCGAGGAAACGCGTGACCGACCTGCGACGATTTTGCGAGCTGACCTGCACGATCTTGCCGGTCTCCAGCCGAATCCGGTACAGGGACCGGTTGCCCAGGTAGCCAAGGTCGTCAACGACACCCTTAATGCAGACGTCGTCATCATTGTCAGGTTTTTCCTTGCTGACGAAAATCTTCTCCGGGCGAACGGCTACGTCGATCTCCTGTCCTTCTTCGACGAGCTGCTTGCCGAGTGCAGTGAGCATCACGCCGGCCTCGGTGGAGAAGACCTTGATGCCGTCCTCAGCGACGGCAGCTACTCGCCCTTTGAATGTGTTGATCGTGCCGATGAACTCAGCGACAAACCGGTTGGCAGGAAATTCGTAGATTGCCTTGGGAGTACCAACCTGCTGGAAGCGGCCGTTATCCATTACGGCGATTCGTGACGACAGCGTCATCGCTTCTTCCTGATCATGAGTGACCACGACGAAGGTGACCCCCAGTTCGTCCTGGATGTTCATGAGTTCGAACTGGGTTCGTTCGCGCAACTTCTTGTCGAGAGCGGCGAGGGGTTCGTCAAGCAGCAGGACTTTCGGCTGCTTGATCAGCGCGCGAGCGAGCGCAACGCGCTGTCGTTGCCCGCCTGACAACTGATCCGGCTTGCGCGCTCGAAGATCACCGAGCTGTACCAGTTCGAGCATTTCGTCGACCCGCCTCGCAATCTCCTTCCCTGGTGTTTTCTCCTTGCGCAGGCCATACGCAATGTTCTTCTCGACAGACATGTGGGGAAACACGGCGTAGGACTGGAACATCATATTGACGTGACGTTCGTAGGGCGGCTGTTGAGTCACGTCTACGCCATCGATCTCAATCGTGCCCGCCGTCGGCGTTTCGAAGCCGGCCAGCATCCGCAGCAGTGTCGTCTTGCCGCAGCCCGAGCCGCCGAGAATCGAGAACAGCTCTCCCTTCTCGATCGTCAGGTCGACATTATCGACGGCAGCGAAATCACCGAAGTGTTTGCTAATGCCTCGAATGCGAATGAAATCCTTCATATACCGCTCTTGATCCGCGCATAGGTTCGGGTCATGACACGGTCTTCCTTGGGTGACGGCTGCGGTATCGCATAGATTCGTTCCCAGTCCTCGTCACTCGGGTAGATCGCCGGATTGTTAATGAGTCGCGGGATCGAGAAATTCCCACGACGCGCGATTCGCGTTGGCGTAGAAGGTTTGCGTGGCGTTCAGGGCCGCGATGTCACCACGTTGCAGGAAATCGATAAATCGATAGGCGTTATCCCTGTGCGGCGCGTCCGCGAGTATGTAGAGACCATCGACCCAAAGCCCCGAGCCCTCTTTTGGCATGGTGTAGCGTAAGTCGATATCGAGACCGGCCTCACTGGCGCGTGCTTTGGCAGTTGCATAGTCACCGGACCAGCTCATCGCGACGCAGACCTCCTTGTTTGGCAGGTCCGATATCATCTTCGTATTGCTGAAGTAGCGGACATGCGGTCGAACGGACTGCAAGGTCTCTTCAATTTCTGCAACACTCGCCGCATCAAACGATGCGGGGTCATGGCCAAGGTAAACGAGCGTCATCGGAAACAGGTCGGATGTGCTGTCGAGCAGGCTGACGCCACAGTCGGCGAGTTTTGCGACGATCTCCGGGTCGAAGATCACGTCGGCGCTGTCCATCGGGTGATCGGGAAGTCGTTCGCGAACCAGTTCGGCGTTCCATGCATAGCCCGTCGTTCCCCAGTGGTAAGGGACCTGGTATCCCCGGACCGACTCAAAGATATCAAGGCGCGCCATTAAGTCCGGGTCGAGATTGCCCAGGTTTTCGAGCCTGCTCATGTCGAGCTTCTCGAAAATACCGATCGGTGCGAGGCGTGTGGCGAAGCGGTTGCTGTGCATGACGACGTCGTAGCCGCTGTTGCCGGTCAGCAGTTTGACGTCAAGGACTTCCGACGAGTCGTAGGTATCGTAGTTCACCTTGATGCCGGTTTCGGCTTCGAACAGTGCGATGGCGTCAGGGTCGATGTAGTCGGCCCAGTTATAGACGTTGACGACATTCTGCCCGGACGTATCTTCATTTGACGTATCGGTGCAGGCGCCGAGGGCGACGGCGGCTGCCAGGTAGCTTACGAGGGTCAGTCGTGTCTTCGTCACATGCCGTCCAGGCCGCGCTTCAAAAGCGATCGAGCGATTATAAGCCGTTGTATCTCGCTCGTGCCCTCCCATATGCGGTCGACCCGGAGTTCACGGAAGAAACGCTCGGCTACGTTCTCGCGCATGTAGCCGCGCCCGCCGAAGATCTGGACGGCACGGTCGGCGACGCGGTTAGCGGCTTCCGATACGTAGAGTTTCACCATGGAGCAGCGACTGTGCTGTGTCTTGAGGTCGGCGCCGTCGTCGGAGGCGCGGGCCGCGTCATAAGTCATGAGCCGAGCGGCATACAACTCGGTCGCGCAATCGGCAAGCATGAACTGAATGGCCTGTTTCTCGCTCAATGGGGCGCCATCGATGATGCGTTCGTTAGCGAAGGCCATCGTATCTTCGATGAGCCTCGCCATGGCACCGCAGCTGCGGGCGCCGATCATAAGGCGTTCATGCCGGAACCAGCTGTGCGTAAAGGCCATACCATCGCCGGGTTGCCCAACGCGCTGTGCTACAGGGATACGTACGTCCTTGAACAGGTAGGTCGGGTGATGCGATGCGTAGGTGTGGCTGAACTTCGGGTTGGCGATGATCTCGATACCCGGAGTGTCGGTGTCGACGAGGAACAGCGCTTCATCGTCCTCGTCGGGCAGGTTCGCCTGGAACCACATGAAGGTCGAAAGGTTGCCGCTTGTTACGTACCATTTCTCCCCGTTCAGCACGTAGTCGTCGCCGTGGCGAACTGCCGTCGCCTCGAGGCCTGAAATATCCGATCCCGGGCCAGCTTCCGTAATCGCATAGCAGTCTTTTTTCTCACCGCGCATCATCGGCAGGATGTAGTTCTGTAGTTGCTCCTCCGTGCAGGCCTCGAACATCCACGACTGGGCCTCGGGGAAACACCATGACAATGCGTTGGTAACACGACCGAGCTGTTCCCAGATCGCGGCCTGCGACTCCATGGGCAGTTCGAGTCCGCCGTGACTCTTCGGCACGTCGATTGCCGTGAACCCGAGTTCGATGGCGCGCTGCTTGTTTCGGGCCGTTATCCCGGCGGGCAATACGCCCTCATTCAGTTCCGCTTCGACTTCGTGCGGCTGCAGATACTCATCGGCGTACTGGCGGGCGATTCGTTGCCACTTTCGGGCATCTTTGCTCAAAGGAATTTCCATGGCGTTCTCGTCAGGAATAATGATGTGGGAAATAGCGCCGCAGCAGGTCTGTGATCGCACGCATCGCCCGGTCGCGGTCGAACGAACGCGGGCTGATCAGGTATGACAGCCACATGCCGTTGGTCATCGATGTCAGGGCTGTGGCGACCGATGTCGCACTCACGTCCTGGTAGTTGCCGTCCACGATGATCTCTGCGCAGAGACTCGCGACGACCTCTTCGTAATACCGGTCCTGCTCATTACAGATTCTGCGATAGGTCGGTCGCGACTTGACCTCGCCCCAGAACGCGAACCACACGGCGATTTTTTGCCGATCGATAACGGAAGGGCGGAGGTCGAGCTGCATCACGGCGAGCAGCTTGTTTGCGGCATCGGGTCCTGAGGATTCGAGTGCCCTGTTGAAACGCGTCTTGTAGTCGTCCGCCAGGTGCCGCAGCGTCTCGGTGAGCAGGTTGTCCTTGCTCTCGAAATGCAGGTTCACAATGCCCTGCGACAGGCCGGCTTCCCTGGCGACGTCACCAATCGACGTGCTGCTCATACCTTTACGGGCAATGCATTTCATTGTCGCGGCAATCAGCTGGCCACGCCGTCGCTCGCGGCTGGCCGTGCGTCCGGCGTTTTTCGCGGTGGCTGCCATGGGCTGATTCTGCCATAATATGAATGAATACTCATTCATTTTTGGTTACCTGTTTCGGCATGCGCAAACTCGCCCGATCTAACGAGCACTTTCTAAAAGCCCGCTCGAAACTGCCGCTCGGCGTCGCGTCCAACTTCCGTTACTGGGGAGACGACAAGACGATCTATGTCGATCATGGCAAGGGCGGGCGGATCTGGGATATCGACGGCAACGAGTACATCGATTACCGCCTCGGTTATGGTCCGACCATCCTGGGCTATGCAGACGAGCGCGTTGACGAGGCTGCTCGTGAGGGTATGAACGTCGGCGGTGTCTTCGCCTTATCGACGGAAAAGGAATACGAAGTTGCGTGCCGCATCAACAAGATGGTCCCGGCCGCCGAACTTGTGCGCTTTTCGAACTCAGGCACCGAAGCAGTAATGGCAGCGATGCGGGTAGCGCGCGCATTCACCGGCAAGGATAGCCACGTGGTCATGGAGGGCGGGTACCACGGCTTGTCCAACCTGGTCATGTGGGGGAAGGAGTTTGACGACTGGCTGCCAGGAGATGCGGAGCCGTCCATCGAGCCCTACGGTGACGGCGTTCCGGCAGTGACCAGGCAGCTGTTTCACCTCGTGCCAATGAACGATGCGAACGCGCTCGAAGACCTGCTAAAGAAAAAGCACAACGAGATCGGCGCGTTCCTGATGGAGCCCATCATGGGTAATTGCTGCGCGATTACCGCGGATGCCCAGTACATGAAGGATGTGCGGGAAATCTGCGATCGCTACGACGTCCTGCTGATCATTGACGAGGTCAAAACGGGCTTCCGCGTGGCCAAAGGTGGCGTCCAGGAGCTGTATGGCATCAAAGCAGATCTTTGCACCTTTGCGAAAGCGATTGGCAACGGTTATCCATTGTCCGTGCTGGCCGGACGCGAAGACGTAATGCGAAATATCGGCGATGGCGTAGCTCACGGCGGCACATTTACAGCGCACAGCGTCTCGCTGGCAGCTGCAGCAAAGACGCTTGAGATTCTTGACGAGACGACCGCGCTGGCCGACATAGAAAAGTACGGCAGGAAACTGCAGGCAGGTCTCGGACAGATACTTGGCGACCGGGGTATACCGCACAGCTTTACAGGTCACCCGTCGCTCATGGGTCTGTTTTTCGCGGAACAGCCGCCGAATAATTATCGTGAGTGGGTGCACTCCGACTACAAGTTCTACGACGCCCTGGCTCCGGCACTGCATGATCTTGGAATACTCGTCGAACCCGACTCGCGCGAGCCGTGGTTTCTGTGCGAATCTCACAATGTGGGATGTCTTGGCGAAACACTGGACAAGTTCGAACGGGCGGTGGACATTACGCTTCCGAAACTGGAAACAACGCATGAAAACTTATGACGCAATTGTTGTTGGTGCGGGGCATAACGGCCTGACCAACGCCGCTTTCCTCGCGAAAGCCGGATTGGATGTCGTCTGCGTGGAGAAGAACGACTACATCGGTGGTGCCACCGTGAGTCGCAATCTTTACAAGGACTGGTGGTACTCAAACTGCTCCTACGTATGCAGTCTCCTGCGCCCGGAAATTTATCGCGAGCTGGAGCTGCACAAACACGGACTGCAGGTAACGCCTTACGGTGGTTCAGTGCAGTTCATGGAGAACGGCGACTACTACGGTTCCTACCACGACGAAGAGGTCGCCTATCGCGAGATGGCGCGCTTCTCTCGTCACGACGCAGATGCTTACAAGACGTATTCGGCAGACACAATGCGCCAGTGCCGCTTTATTCGCGATTTCCTGCTGAGTACGGCACCGGATCCGACATCGTTCAAACCCAAAGACCTGATGGAGCTCGCGCGCATAGGCAGCAAGTTCATGGGCATGGGCGAGGAGCGCATGTACGAAACGATTCGCTTCTGGACGATGAGCGTTGCCGAATACCTCGATGAGTACTTCGAAACGGATGTGATCAAGGCGGCTTTTTCGGGAAGCGGCATCATCGGCACCGCGCTGGGTATTCACTCACCGGGGACAGCGTATGTCCTGCTGCATCATTACATGGGTGATGTCGACGGTAACGTAGGATCCTGGGGTTTCGCGCGTGGTGGCACCGGGGCTGTGTCGAAGGCGATCGCGGGTGCCTACCAGGCGGCCGGCGGTGAATTGCGGACCGAGTCCGGCGTCGACCAGATCATCGTTAAGAATGGCAAGGTTACCGGCGTCGCACTTGAGAATGGTGATGAAATCCACGGTCGCATCGTCGTTTCGGCCATGGATGTGAAACGCACGTTCCTGACGTGCATGGACAAGAGCGACCTGCCCGAGAAATTCCACAAGCGCGTTGAGAACTTCAAGATTCGCGGCTCATCCGGAAAAGTGAACATCGCCCTGGATGGCTTGCCGACGTTCCCTGCGCTGCCCGAAGGGAGCTCCCTGTATCACAGCGATATGCATTTCATCGATTCGATGGAACGCATGGAGCGCGCCTATGACGACTGGAAGTCCGGCACCTGGTCACAGGACCCCTACATCGACATGGTAATCCCGACGCTGAGCGATCCGACGATGGCGCCGCCGGGCAAGCACTTCATGAGCTGCTTCGTGCAGTACTGCCCACACCAGATTGACGGTCGCCGCTGGACGCAGGAAGAAAAAGAGGCGTTCGGCGAGACGGTGATCAACCAGATCGCGAATTACAGCCCTGATTTCAAGGACCTGATCCTGCATGCCGAGATTCGTACGCCGCAGGACATCGAAGATGAGATCGGCATCACCGAGGGCAATATATTCCACGGCGAACTGACGATGGACCAGCTGCTCTTCAACCGCCCGATACCGGGTTACGCGCAGTACCGCGGACCGGTCAGCGGCCTGTATATGTGCGGATCGAGCAACCACCCGGGTGGCGGCATCATGGCGGCGCCGGGTGCGAATGCGGCGCGCGAGATTCTTTCCGACCTGAGAAGGCCGAACACTGTTCCGGAGAACTGGGGCGATGACTGATAAATACGATGCCATAGTCGTCGGAGCTGGCCATAACGGCCTCGTCTGTTCGGCGCTGCTCGCGAAGGCGGGCAAGAACGTGCTGGTTCTGGAAGCAAACGACCAGGTGGGTGGCGCCGCGGTGACGCGCGAATTCGCCGACGGGTATTCCGTTTCGGCCTGCGCGCACCTGCTGTACCAGTTGCAGCCGGAAGTCCGCAAAGAGCTTAAGCTCTCGCCGAAGCTCGCGACCGAGGACATGACGACGATCGCTCTTGCCGAAGATCGGCCAGCACCTGCGTATCACCGGTAACAAGGTTGAAGGTGTTTCGGCTGACGACGCCGAACAGTACCGTCGTTTTCGTAAACGCATGACACGGTTCGCCGATCTGCTGCGTACTTATCTCAACAAGTCGCCACCGCGTCTCGGTACGAAGAATTTCAAGGATCTATTCACGCTGGCACAGCTCGGCTTCGATATTCGTCGCCTTGGCAAGGAAGAGATGCAGGAGTTCCTCCGGCTCATCGGCATGAACATCCACGATGAGTTGACCGAACGTTTCGACAGTCCGCTAGCTCAAGGGAGCCATCAGTCTCGATGCTGTACTCGGTACCCACCTGGGGCCGCGTTCCCCAAACACGATCATGACCTACCTGTATCGCCAGGCCGGCGATCACGGACGCACCTCCGTGCCGCAGGGCGGTATGGGCGCCATCAGTGAGGAACTCGCAAAAGCCGCCCGGAGCGCGGGCGTCACGATTCGGACGAGCATGCCCGTGAAGCGAATCGTCGTGGATAACGGCCGGGTGACAGGTGTGGAAACCGAGAGTGGAGAGACATTCTCGAGCTACACGGTTATCTCGAACGCCGATCCGAAGCGCACAGTCATGGACCTCGTCGGTGCCAGGCACGTCGAAACCGGTTTCGGCCGTCGCATTCATCACCTGCGCGCACGCGGGAACGCGGCCAAGTTGCACCTCGCGCTTGACGGGCTGCCATCGATCAAGGGCCTGGACAAGAAGGACTTCGGCCAGCGGATCGTTATTGCAGGGGACGAGCACTACGTCGAACGCGCATTCAACCCGGCCAAGTACGGTGAGTTCTCACCGCACCCGGTCGTCGAAATGACGTTTCCGAGTTTCCGCGATGCATCGCTGGCGCCGACCGGGAAGCACGTCATGTCCGCTGTCGTGCAGTACGCGCCATACGCGCTTAAGCAAGGATGGGACGACGCGGCGAAGAGAAGCGTTCAGGCAGGCCGTTGTCGCAACGATCGCGAAGTATGCCCCGGATATTGAACAACGCATCACGGCCAGCGAACTGCTGACGCCGGCTGACATCGAAAGCGAATTTCACATTACGGGTGGCCACTGGCATCACGCCGAGTTGACGCTGGACCAGTTCCTGTTTGTGCGTCCGGTTAACGGTGCGGCGCAGTACGCGTTGCCGATCGATGGCCTGTTCCTCTGCGGTGCGGGCGCGCATCCGGGCGGAGGTGTCAGCGGTGCAGCGGGCAGGAACGCGGCCCGAACGATCCTGAGGCGGGAGAAAGCAGCATGAAGCACGAGCCAGTACATCAAGGGCGCCTGAAGTCGCCGTTCTATTCTCGCCTCGAGAGTCTCGACACCGTCAACGAGTGGCATCAGTGGAAGGGCTATTCGAGCGCAGATCAGCTTTACTGTTCCGATACCGAATACTTTGCGATTCGTAATGCGACAGGCGTGTTCGACCTGACGCCGATGACCAAGTACCGTATTACGGGACCAGACGCGCTGGACTACCTGAACCGACTGGTCACGCGCGACATGGCGAAAGTTCGTCCCGGGCGCGTCGCTTACGCGGTCTGGTGTGACGACAACGGTCAGGTCATCGACGACGGAACGATCTTCCACCTGCGCGAAGGGGAATATCGCCTGTGCTCGCAGGAGCGCCATTTTGCATGGCTGAAAGCCGCGGCAATTGGCTTCGACGTGACGATTGCCCACGAGACCGAAGATGTCGCGGCACTCGCGGTGCAGGGTCCGACGTCGTACAGCGTGCTCAGCAAAATGAACCTCGAAGGTCTCGAGGCGTTGAAACCGTTCGGCCTGATGCATTCTGATTTCCAGGGCACCGAGCTCATGATTTCACGCACAGGCTTCACGGGTGACCTGGGCTACGAGCTTTGGATTGACCCCGATAAGGCGGAAGCGCTCTGGGACGCATTGTTCGAGGCCGGCAAGCTGCACGGCATTCGCGCCATCGGCACGACGGCACTCGAGATGGCACGGATCGAGGCTGGTTATCTCGCAGCGTACGAGGAGTTCCTGCCAGCCGACGAAACGGTGCGCACCGGCGTGTCACGTTCCCCGCTGGAGCTGGGCCTCGACTGGCTGGTCGACTTCAAGAAGCCGAACTTCAACGGTCGCCGGGCGCTGGCAGAAGAAAAGCGCAGTGGGTCGACGTGGCGCCTCGTCAAACTCGACATCGAGGGCAACAAGGAGGCGCACCATTCCTACATCTTCTCAAACGCAAAGGCGCGCGGCGGCAACATTGGATTTGTTACCTCGGCCGTGTGGTCGCCGGTCTGCAAACAGAACATTGCTCTCGGCACCGTAAAAACACCGCACGGCAAACCCGGCGACACGGTCTGGGTCGAGATCTACTACCAGCGCGAGATGCACTGGAACCGCAAGATGGCGAAGGCGACCGTCGTGGACAAGCCGTTCTGGTTCCCGCCGCGACGCGGTGCAACACCGCCCGGACCGTATTAGCAGGAGCCGGTCGTGAAGCACCGCCTCGACCCACTGCTGCGGCCGCGTTCGGTCGCGGTTGTGGGCGCGTCGGCACGTACCGACTCCATGGGCGAGTGGGCACTCAGGAATCTCGGCCTGGGCGGCTACCCGGGGAACATCTATCCCGTCAATCCCAGCTATGACGAACTGCAGGGTCATCGTTGTTACGCGTCACTCGCAGATCTGCCTGAGACGCCAGACCTTGTCATCTTCGCGGTCGGTGACCACCGTATTGAAGACTCGCTGGACGAAGCTATAGCCGCCGGCGTTCCCGCCGCAGTCCTGCAGTCCACGCTCTACCTCGACGATGATTCGGACCCGCCACTCCGCGAGAGGGTTCGCGAGAAGATCCAGGTGTCGGGCATGCTCGTGTGCGGTGCCAACGGCATGGGCTTCTACAACGTCCGCGATCACGTCTGGACCTGTGGCTTCGATAGCACGTCACATGAGGCGCCCGGCAATGTCGCACTAATCAGTCATTCGGGTTCCGGCATGTCGGGCATCATCGACTGCGATGAGCGTGTGCGTATCAACGTCGCCGTGTCTACGGGCAATGAACTCGGTGTCACCATGGACGAGTACCTGGACTTCGTTCTCGATCTTCCCGAGACACGAGTCGTAGGCCTGTTCATCGAAACGGCCCGCAATCCTGAAGGTTTCGCGGCGGCTCTCGCGAAGGCAGCGGAGCGGCGCATCCCGATCGTCGCACTCAAGGTCGGACGCACTGAAAAGTCGGCGGCTCTGACCGTATCTCATTCCGGCGCGATGGCCGGTGACGACGCGACCTACGAAGCCCTGTTTGACCGCTACGGTGTGCAACGCGCCCGCGATCAGGATGAGTTCACAACGATGCTGATCATGTTCGCCGAGATGTATCCGGTCGCGGCGGGCGGGCTGGTGACGCTGCATGACTCGGGTGGCGAGCGGCAGCTGCTTGTCGATCTCGCGGATGATGCGGACGTGCCACTTACCGAGCTGACCGACGAGACGATCGCATCGCTCGAAGCAGTGCTCGAGCCTGAATTGCCGGCGGTTAATCCGCTCGACGCGTGGAGTCGTGGTGGACCCGATGCGGCGGAGAACATCACGCGCTGCCTGACGCTGATGATGCAGGACCCCGGTACGGCTATTGCGGGTGTCATTCACGATCGTGCGCCGGGTGGCAAGATCTACCCCAGCTACCTCGGGTACATGCAGCGTGCACGAACTGACTCCGGCAAACCGGTTGCGCTCGTCGCTGCACGACAGGGAACCGGCTACGACCGGGCCGCTGTTACAAGCACGCATGCCGGTCTTCCGGTCCTCGATGGCGTCAGTCAGTTCCTTGCAGGTGTACGCGCCTTGTTTGCTTATCGTGACTTTCAGCGGCGCGAGCCTGCGGCACCAGGGGCGGCAGACCAGCAGGTTGTCGAGCGATGGCAGGACAGGCTCGCGACCGGTGTAACTCTGAGCGAAGGCGACTCGCTGACATTACTCGCGGACTTCGGTGTCGCGACGACCGCGTATGAACTGGCGAAAAATGAGGATGACGTACTGGCAGCCGCTGTCCGAATTGCGTATCCGGTCGCGTTAAAGACCGCCAAAGTGGGACTGCTTCACAAGTCCGATGAGTGTGGGGTAGTGCTCGATATTCAGGACGAACAGCAGTTGCGAAATGCGTATGAGAGCATGAGTCGCCAGCTGGGTGATGATGTTCTCGTGTCTTCCATGGCGCCAACGGGTGTCGAGATGTTCCTTGGCGTCAAACGCGATCCACAGTATGGCCCGGTGGTACTTATCGGGTCTGGTGGAGTGCTTGCCGAGACAATTGCCGACATACAGTTCGCGCTGCCACCGTTTGACGCGGCACATGCGCGCCGATGTATCGATCGCCTGAAGCTTCGGCCCTTGCTTGACGGCGTCAGAGGCAAGCCGGCCGCGGATATTGATGCTTTTTGCGAAGCCGCTGCGCGATTCTCCGAGATGGCGGCAGCGCTCCGTGATCTATTGGCTGAAGTCGATGTGAATCCCGTTATAGTGCATGAGAATGGCGCGATCGCCGTTGACGCCCTGGTTGCAGGGCGCGACAGGAGAAATGGGTAAGGTGCAGACACTCGAAATCTACCAGTCACTCTGGGGCATGCAGCTCCGCAATCCCAACCGGGCGGAGCGCAGCGACGAGGAGGCGTTCGCGATGGTAGCCGAGGCCGGCTTCGACGGCATGTGCCTCGATCCGTCGGTAGAGGAGATAGCCGACAACCTGGACAAGCAGTATCTGTTCGAAAAAAACGGACTGGGGTGCATGGTCAACGCATTTCCGTATGCACCCGGTGACATGGAGCCCTTGCTCGACTTCGCCAACGACATGAATGCCTGCATGGTCAATGTGATTAGCGGCGTCATGCCGATCCGACCTGAGGATGCCGTCCCGATCGTGCGCGACTGGATCGGCACGGCGGAACGCAAGCGCATGCCGATGCTGTTCGAGACACACCGGGATGGCCTGCTCAATGATTTGTACTTCACGCTGCAACTCATGGACCTGGTTCCAGAGATGCGTCTCTGTGCTGACCTGTCGCACTTCGTGGTTGACCGGGAGTTACGCGCGCCCGTACCCGAGCGCGACGCAGCGTACATTCAATCAGTACTCGAACGCTCCGACTGCTTTCAGGGTCGTATCGCGAACCGCGAGCAGGTGCAGATCCAGATAAATTTTCGACAGCATCGGCAGTGGGTCGATATATTCAAAGGCTGGTGGAAGGAGGGTATGCGCATGTGGCGGCAACGCAATAACGACGACGCGACGCTTGTTTTCCTGTGCGAGCTTGGCCCGCCGCCATACGCAATCACGGATGCGGAGCAAAACGAGCTGTCGGATCGATGGCAGGAATCGTTACAAATACGTGACTGGGTCCGCGAGATCTGGTCCGAGCTGGAGGCAGAATAATGAGAAGAATTACTGAACAAGAATAAAGGAGCCTCTTTTGGCCGGAACCAGTCTACTAGCCCTAATCGACGATATCGCCACACTATTGGATGATGTGGCGGCGTTTAGCAAGGTTGCTGCAAAGAAAACCGCCGGAGTACTCGGCGATGATCTCGCGCTTAATGCACAGCAGGTAACCGGCGTTCGGCCGGCACGAGAGTTGCCAGTCGTCTGGGCGGTGTTCAAGGGCTCCGCCCTCAACAAACTCATTATGGTGCCGATCGCTCTGGCCCTGAGCGCCTTTTTGCCATGGACCATTACTCCGCTTCTCATGCTGGGCGGCGCATTCCTTTGTTACGAGGGCTTCGAGAAAATAGCCCATCGATTTCTGCACCTTGCCGCGGAGGATGAGGAGCAACACACCGCACGACTGAAAGCAGTGACCGACAAAAAAGTTCAAATGGTCGCTTTCGAGAAAAAGCGCATTCGCGGTGCCATTCGTACTGACGCTATTTTGTCCGCCGAGATCATTGTCATCGTGCTCGGCACGGTTCAGGACGCTGACCTCGTAACGCGCATTGCTGTGCTATCCATTGCCGCCGCCGTTATCACAGTTGGCGTGTACGGCCTTGTTGCCGGCATAGTCAAACTCGATGACCTCGGTATGCACCTTATCGACAAACAAGGCGAATCGAAATGGATTCGTTTTCAACACTGGTTCGGAGAATGGATCCTGCGTTTCGCGCCGAAGTTCATGAGAACGCTGTCCGTGGTCGGGACTGCAGCCATGTTCCTGGTGGGCGGCGGCATTCTGGTGCACAGTATTCCGGCGGTGGCCGACTCCCTGCATCATGTTGAATTGCTGGCCCAGGAACTCCCGGCCGGCGGTTTTTCCACCGTTCTCGCAGCAATGTTATTTAACGGCCTTTTTGGTGTCCTCATTGGCGGCTTGCTGGTAGGTGTGGAGAGCGGCGTCAAGCGGCTGCTCCCTGCCAAGTCACCAGAGTCAAACGCGTGAGTAGTTTGCTCTGGCGATAACCATGTCGTCATTCGAATAAGTATTGTCTCCAAATCCCGACATGCTCGATGGAACCTTTTCGAGGTTCACATTCGTGTTGGTGGTGAAGATCATATTTTGCTTGGGAGTACTACATTGAAACACGATGCGACGAAGTACAGGACAACTTTCGCGCCATTGGGCATAGCACTTATGTTGTCGCTCACACTAGCCGCCTGCGGAAGCTCTGGGGGATCGGGCGATACCACACCGGTGCCGCCGTCAGCGACAGCAAAATCCGCTGTTGGCATGATCACCGGATTCGGCAGCGTTTACGTCAACGGCGTAGAATACGACACGAATGGCGCGTCTTACGACGTTGATGACGCGAGCGCGTCAGACGACAGCGCATTGGCTGTCGGCATGGTCGTGAAAGTGCAGGGTTCCGTGAACGCAGATGGTCGGACGGGCAGCGCAAGCAGTGTCTCGTACGACGACGAAGTGGAAGGCCTCGTCGAGGATCTTGCTCCTGATGCGGCCGACCCATCGATCAAGACTTTTACCGTCATGAATACCATGGTTCGAGTTCATCAGAACAGCACCAACTTCGACGGCGAAGATGATGCTGCTTTTAGCTTCGATACGATAATGAACGACGACAACGTGGAAGTCAGTGGCGAGTATGACGGCGACATCCTGGTTGCATCGTACGTTGAGAAACAGGATTCGGCAGATGATGACTTTGAAGCCAAGGGCACAGTCACCGAGTATGACGATGCCGATTCATTTCGTGCTCGTACTGAAGAACGGCAGCGTATTGGACGTGACGGTGGCGGCCGGTGCCGAGATACCATCAGTCGGTATTGCGAACGATCAGTACGTCGAAGTTGAAGGCACCATTCCTGATCCTGTCGGTTTCCCCGACTCCATTCTGGTCACCAAGGTCGAGCTCGAGGATGACGATCATTTCGGCGATGATGATGACGACGAGGTCGAAGTCAAGGGAATGCTGAACTACGATGCGGACACTGAAACCTGGTCAGTCAGAGATGTGATGATCGCCTTCAGCGACAACACCGAGTACAAACCCGAAAGCCTCATGGACAGCATAGCCGATGGTTCAGCCGCTGGTCTTACCGTCGAAGTTGAAGGTTTTTATCTTAATGAGTGTGTTGCAGGTCGACGAGATCGAGCTTGAGGAAGATGAGCTTGAGTTCAAGGGTGATGCCACGGTTCTCGGATCGACGGGACCGAGGGATGGCACCGTCGAGCTGTCGTTCGGCATGGCCATGGGGACCGTTGACGTTGTCGTTAACAGCGAAACGATGTTCCGTGACGACGAAGCTATGAACCACTTCGATCTCACGGCATTGCGGACGGTGCGAAGGTCGAGGTCGAAGCCCGATGGGCAGACGACGGCTCAATCATTGCCTCATCCCTGCATCTTGAGGACGACATGGGTTATGAAATAAAAGGCCCGCTTGATGCCATCGATGACGTGTCACTGACTGTACTCAACGTCACCTTTAGCCTGGATGAGAACACGTTCTTCGAAAACGGGGTCCCCGTCGCTGGCGACTACGTTGAAGTTGAAGACGAAGACGCGGACGGCTTCGCCGATTCCGTGGAAATTGAAGACTAAGTACGAGTAGCAAGGGACGGCGAAGCGCCGGGGAGAGTGACCTGTTGGTCGGCTCCCCGGCGCTTTCATTGCAATAGGGCAGCTTCGCCGCAGTCTTTAGAGATCAGCGGGATTACCGTAAACCGCTTTACCCCCAAACAGTGTCAGCAAGACTTTGGTATCGGAGATCTTCTCTGGCTTAATCTCGAACAGCTTCTGGTTGAGCACGATCAGGTCGGCGAATTTGCCGATCTCGATCGAGCCGGTTACATCCTCCTGATGGTTGACGTAAGCGGAACCCAATGTAAACGCTTCGATTGCCTGTTCAATGCTTATGCGTTGTTCAGGATTCATCACCGCGGTTGCATGGCTATCCGCGTCCACGCGCGTGATTGCTGTCTCTATT
This sequence comes from uncultured Gammaproteobacteria bacterium, assembly GCA_963722775.1. Taxonomy (GTDB): domain Bacteria; phylum Pseudomonadota; class Gammaproteobacteria; order Steroidobacterales; family Woeseiaceae; genus UBA1847. The sequence goes on along the minus strand of CAVROF010000018.1, from coordinate 189,768 downwards.
TGCGGCATCGGGTTCACTGATGACACGGACCAGTCGCTGCCGAACGCGACTTTTCCGCCGGCGTCGAGTATCGACTTGATTGGATACATCCAGCGCGCCGTTTCTTCGGTGATAAACGGCAGAGTGAGATCGACGACATATTCATCCGCATAGGCCCACAGTGGCTGGAAGTTAGCGACGGCGCCGAGTTCTGCAAATCGCGCATGGTCATCCGGATGAACCACCTGGAGATGCGACAGATGGTGCCGCAAATCGGCATTGCCATGACGCTTGTTTGCTTCTTCTATCGCATCCAGCGCGTAGCGTGCCGCGCCGTCGCCCAATGCATGGAAGTGCACCTGGAAGCCCTCGGCGGCGAGATCGCTGACAACTTCGATCATCTCGCCCGGATCGATCATCGGAGTCCCTCGTGTCCCGCTCTCGACCAGGTAAGGCTCCAGCATGACAGCCGTATAGTTTTCCATGACGCCATCGACAAAGATCTTGACGCTCGTGGCACGCAGATTTCCCTTTGTGTACCGCTCTCGCAGACGCTTCATGGTCTCAATCTGTTCGACCGGACCTTTTGCGTCCCAGAGCAAGGCTGCGACGACGCGCATATTGAGTTTGCCCATCTTGTCGAGCTGCTCGTAAGTCTGCAGATCGGCCTCACTGGCATAGGCTTTCTGGAATGACGTGATGCCGACGCTGTGCATCAGGTCGCGGGCGTATTCGAGCGCAGCCAGGCGCTCCTCCGGCGTTGGTGGCGGTACATGCCGGGCAACGAGTCGCATGGCACCTTCCTGCAGACTGCCGATTGCCTCGCCGGTCTCCGGGTCACGATCGATGAAACCATCGATCGGGTCGGGCGTGCTGTTCGTGATGCCCGCGATTTCGAGAGCTCGACTGTTCGCCCAGCCGGTGTGGCCGTCCTGTGTTGTCAGGTAGACGGGCCGGTCGGGGACGAGTTCGTCGAGAATGTCTTTACCGGCCTTTGCGCCCGGACCGAAAGCCGCCATCGACCAGCCGCCGCCCGTGATCCACTCGCGGTCGTTGATTCTCTCAGCACAGGCCGACACGACGGTCCGGTAGTGCTCAACGGTGGCTGCCTCTCCCAGGTAACAACTCAGCGCCTCAAGGCCTGAATACAGCGGGTGCACGTGCGCGTCCTGGAAACCAGGCAGCATGAGGCGCCCGCGCAGGTCGTAGGTAGCCGTGTTGGGGCCTATGTGGGCCCGCACCGCATCGTCGGAGCCAACGAACTCGATCCTGCCATTGCGGATAGCCACGGCCTGCGCCCGAGGCTGGTTGGGGTTCACCGTGTAGATCTTCCCGGTGTGATAGACGGCATCGGCAAACTGTGGCTTCTTGGGGGCGACCTTCTTTACAACAGTGCCACCCTTGATAACCACCGGCACATCCTGGAACACAGCGACATTTGCCAGCGGATTGCTCCTTACTGCAATGAGATCCCCAAAGCGTCCCACTTCGATTGCACCGACGTCCGCGGCCATACCCATGTGTTCGGCAGCGAGTGAGGTGGCACTCTTGATGGCATCCATTGGCGTCATGCCGCGCCGCACCATGACCTCGAACTGCTTGCCGTTATAACCGTGCGGTGAAACGCCCGCATCGGTTCCGTAGAGAATCGGCACGCCGGCAGCGTAGGCTTTCTCGAAAACGATCCGCTGCGCCTCGGTTGTCTCCTCATTCTTGCGCATGAACTCATCTGGATAGCCGAGTTCCTTTCCAACCTCGGCCGTGAACGTGCCGTTGTACACATCCATTGAAAACGCGACGCCGCGCTCAGCCGCAAGCGCGATGGCCTCATCGTCGGCAAGTGAGGCGTGTTCTATCGAGTCGACACCAGCGAGGATCGCGTCCTTGATGGACTGCGCCCCGTGCGCATGAGCTGTCACCTTCACGCCGTTGGCGTGGGCAACTTCGACGACGGCCGCAATTTCCTCGCGTGTCATTTCGGGCGAGCCGGGCACACCCCCAAATGCGAATACTGCACCCGAGGCGATCACCTTGATCATGTCCGCGCCGTTGTCCAGCACACGCTGTGTGGCAGCGGCGAATTCTTCGGGCCCGCGCGCTACGCCAATGCGAATACCGGCAGGAATTTCACTTTCATCATGACCGGGCACGACGAGATCGCCGCCGCCACCTGGAATCGTCAGGTAGGAACCCGCGGTTTGTATGCGTGGCCCCGGTGCCCGTCCCTGCTGAATCTGGTCGCGGGCTTTGATAATGGCCTCCGGAAAGTAGTCGCCGACATTTCGAACCGTTGTAAAACCGGCCTGCAGCGTCGTATTTGCGTTGGCCAGGGTAATCGCCATGGTCTCGGCCATGCTACGACGGTAGTAAATGGTCAGGTCGCTTGAGTCGTCATGTTTCAACGCAATGTGAGTATGCGTATCGATCAGGCCTGGCAGACAGGTGTAGCCCGACAGGTCCAGCACCTCGGCACCTTCGGGAATATCTCCGATCGTATCGACGCTTTCGATACGATCGTTACGGATAAGAACGAGCTTGCCGCCGAGCGCCTCATCAGCAAGTCCATCAATGACGTTGCCGCAGCGCACCGCCAGGAGTCTGTCTTCCGGTTCGGGTGCCTGCTGGCAGGCCGACAGGAGCAGGGCGGCGAACGCCGCGACCAGGAACTTTCGCATAAATCACTTCCCCTGAGTTGAGCCCTACAGTAGCAAGCGCGCCCCATCTCTGTGAAGTAAGCTGGAACATGATGACGAATAAATCTTTTATTGAAGCCCTCAGAAGGGATGTACCGATGATCCTCGACGGTGGCCTGGCGACGCAGCTCGAGGCACAGGGTTGCGATATTGGCAATACGCTCTGGTCTGCGTCCCTGCTGCAATCCAACCCGGAGGCGATTGTCACGGCAACAAGGGCGTACCTCGATGTCGGCGCAGAATGTGTGGCAACGGCCAGCTACCAGGCCAGCCGGGAAGGTTTTGCGACTCGGGGCATCTCAGCGATAGAGGCGGATGAGTTGATGCTCCTGTCTGTCGAACTCGCCAAACGGTCACGTGACGAATACCTGCAGGACAATCCAGGGCTTGAGTTTGTTCCTTTAGTTGCAGCCAGCCTCGGCCCATACGGAGCGATGTTGCACGACGGCTCCGAATATAGCGGCGACTACGGCGTTACCGCGGAAACGCTGCGCAGTTTTCACGCGTCGCGCCTCGCTTTGTTCGATAGTTGCGGTGCTGACGTACTCGCGCTCGAGACTATTCCGTCGAAGCTCGAGGCCGAAGTGCTGGCGAAGTTGCTTTCTGAGTGCAGCATGCCGGCCTGGATCAGCTTCTCCTGTCGGGATGGTGCTCATGTCGTCGATGGAACGCCGCTTGAAGTGGTTGCCGCGATGTTCGCGGATCACCCGACCGTCGTTGCGGTGGGTATCAACTGCACACCGCCACAGTATGCGCCGGAGCTCGTGGCACGACTTCTTGGCGCACTGCCTGACAAGGCGATCATGGCTTACCCGAACTCGGGCGAGACCTATCACGTCGAGGACAATTCCTGGACAGGTACGGTGACGCCGGGTGATTGTGCAGAGGCGGCGCTGGCATGGGTTGATGCAGGCGCGAAGATTGTCGGTGGTTGTTGTCGCATGGGGCCCGCACACATTCGGGCCATCCGCGATGCGCTCAGGTAAGAATGCCGGGCAGGTCAGCGGGTGAGGCCGCGATTGCGGTTGCGCCCGCAGCGGTGAGCTCTTCGACCGATCCATAGCCATAAGCCACACCAATCGGCATCATGGCATTGGCCACGGCGCCGATAAGGTCGTGTTTACGATCCCCCACCATGATGTGTTGCACGCCGCCCGGGTTGCGACCGATCGCGAATTCGAGCAGCTCAGTCTTGGTGCCGCGTGTCCCGTCAAGTTCGCTGCCGTATACGGTGGCGAAAAACTCCCCCATACCGAAGTGATCGACAATGCGTGCGGCATGCATGTGTGGTTTTGCCGTTGCGACGAACAGCAGGTGGCCGGCACTGGCAATGGCCTCCAGGGCATCGACGATGCCGTCGTAGGGTTTGTTCTCTTTCCAGCCGGTATCGACGAAGCGTTCGCGGTACAGGTCGACGGCCTTGCGTGTCAGGTCCTGACCAACCAGTTCCGGGAATGTGTCCCACAACGGCGGCCCGATACAGCTGTAGAGGTAGTCGTCGTCCGGTCGCGGAAAGCCAAGTTCATCGAGTGCATACAGGATGCAGTTGGTGATGCCTTCGTAAGGATCCGTCAGCGTTCCGTCGAGGTCGAAGTAGACGTGCGTGGTCATCGGCGTAGCATACAAGTCGGCGCGACCGAATAGGAAAGAACATGGCCAGGGGCAGAGCATTTATCTTTATCCAGGTGACGGGTTGGTTGTTCCTCGTGTACCTCGTTTACGCGCAGGGCATCAGCGCTCTTAATTATGACTACGGTGTCGCGATGGGTACGCAGGAGCCGGCAGAAAAAATCACGGAGGTCGGGGCCGCGTTCTGGTACGGCTTCGCCCTGGGCGATGCCGTGTTCTACATGCCCTTGCTACTGGCCGGTCTCATCGGGATGGCGAAAGACTGGCAATGGGGCAGGGGCGCGATGATTGCGGCGATGGGCATCACGGTGTACTGGCCGATTGTCTGCCTTGTGGCTATCGCAACGGCGCGCGGAGCGCCCGGCTGGACACTGCCGAAGGAAGCCGAGTACTGGATCGTCCTGCCGATAATCGCGGTGTGGGCGGCCTGGGTCTTGTGGTGGCTGATCAGGCCGCGGGATCGACAGGCCTAAAAGGAAAAGCGCAGCGCGAGCGTCGTGGCGCCGATACCGAAATCGTAATTTGGACCGATCAGGTTTCGACTCTGAGTGAACGGATCTACTTCGAAAACGATCGTCAGATGAGTCGAAGAATGAAAGCGCAGACCGAGACCGGCGCGCTCTTTGAGAAGATCGTGCGTCAGGTAGGTCAGGTCAAACGGGGTTTGTTCCCGGCACACCGGCCGAAATAACTCCCAACCGCTATCACCGAAGGTAATGACACGCTCACCGGCATCGACAGGGCTGTGGCGGCCAGGCGATTCTGCGTGCGCGCCTGTTGCTAACAGCGCGACTAGCAATGCGGTCCCTGCAAAGCGTTTCGACATAATCCGTCCTGGAGTCGTCGGTAACCGTGTTACAGGGTAGTGCAGAAATCATTCTGGAGCGCGTACTCTCGTCACAGATCCCGCAGGATGGCGTGCGCCGCATTGTGTCCGGGCGCGCCGGTTACGCCGCCTCCCGGGTGGGTGCCGGCACCGCAAAGCCAGAGATTCGCGACGGGCGTCCTGTAGTGTGACCAGCGTGGCAGCGGTCGCATGAAGAACATTTGTTCCAGCGAGATGTCGCCGTGGAAGATATTGCCCTCGGTGATGCCAAAGGTCTCTTCGAGATCAACGGGCGTATAGACGCGCCTGGCGATTACCGATGCGGGAACATTGGGCGCGAACTGGCCGATGAGTTCGGTTACGCGATCCCCCAGTCTCTCGCGGTGATCGTCCCAACCGCCGTCTTTCGGCGCATAGGGCAGGTACTGCACGAAACAGGTCAGCATATGCCGCCCGCCGGCGCGAGTGTGTCGTCGGCGTTCGACGCCAGCACGCAATCTACCCAGAGGCGCTCGGGCAGTTCGCCGCGCTGCGACGCGTTGTAGTTATCTTCGGCTTCCTGGAGCGTCGGAATCAGGGTGAACAGCGAGCGCTGTGATTTGGAACGGTCATCAGGCATGCCATTGACCTGTGGTTCTTCCGACAAAACGAAGTTCACTTTACCTGCCGGGCCGTCCATGCGGATGTTCTCCACATTGCGCCGGAATTCGTCGTCGAGTTCAGAGGCTTTCACGAGGCCGAGGAACGTGCGCTTCGGGTCGGCATTTGAAACCACGCAGACGCGCGTCGCACACATCGCCGGACTCAAGCGTCACGCCGGTTGCTTTGCCATTCGCAATATTGATGTGCCGTACCGGCGGTCGACGTGCGCACTTCGGCGCCGAGGTCTTCGCACGCCTTACGCAATGCCTGGGTTATTGCGCCCATGCCACCGATTACATGTCCCTGCCAGGCCTGTTGTTCGGTATCGCCGCCGCTCAGCAAATGAAACAACAGGCCCATGGCGGTGCCGGGCTGGTAGGGACCGCCGTGCTTGCCGTACAAACTGTTCGACAGGATCAGCCGCTTGAGTTTGTCCGACTCGAAGCGACGATCGAGGAACTCGCCTAACGAGCCGGTCAGGAAGCGAACCAGTCCGCTGATGTCGTCACCCGTAATGCCGCGAAAACGTCGCCAGGTTCTCCACAGTTCGGACAGCTTGTCGATGCCCTGCGCATGCAGGTCAGGGGGTGATTCCAGGAAAAACGGCTGCAGGAAAGCGGCGAGGCGCTTGAGTTCTTCCTCGGTCGCGAAGAAGCGCTCAACGTCATTCGGTGCAACGCGCTCCAGTTCCGCACGCATCCTGCGCTCGTCTCCCCACCAGGCGACGACATCACCATCATCAAACGCGGCCTGCACACCGGGGTCGCACGCGACCATCTTCAGTCCATAGGAACCGAGTTTGAGATCCTTGATAATCGTCGGGCGCAGCATGCTCGCGATGTAGGACGCCGTCGATACACGGCAACCCGGTGCCAGTTCCGGATCAACTTCTTCGGTTACAGCGCAACCACCAACGACGGCACGGCGTTCCAGCACCAGCACTTTTTTCCCGGCTTTGGCGAGATAGGCGGCTGCCGTCAGTCCGTTGTGGCCGGCGCCGATAATAATGACGTCGTGTTGCATGTTGGGTTTCGTGGCAGTTATAAGGAACGAGCATGTTAGACATTATCATCTTCGCGGCATACATCGGCCTTGTCCTCGGCATCGGTCGATACTGGTCGAAACGCATCCACAGCACTGAGGACTTCCACCTGTGCGGGCGCCAGCTGGGCAGGCTGCCGGCGTCGCTGAGTCTTGCCGCAACAGAGTTCTCCGGGTCCGGGCTGATTGGTGGTGCAGGCCTGGTCTACGCGATCGGCCTGTCGGGAATATTCTGGAACTACGCAGCAATTCCAGCCTACATTCTGCTCGGAATACTCATCGCACCGCGTTTGCGCCGCATGCGGCTAACGACCATCCCCGAGTACATCGGCATGAAGTTCGGCGTTAGCACGCAGCGCCTGACGGCTGTGCTCGAGATTATCGAGGCGGTCGCTTTTGTTGCGGTCCAGATCCTCGTGTCCGCGCTCTTGCTGTCGGCGCTCTTCAACCTGACCGTCGCACAGGCGTCGTTAATCGTCACCGCCGCATTCGCGATCTACACGATGATGGGTGGCCTTTGGGCTGTCGTCTGGACCGATGCCCTGCAATACGTCGTCCTCATGGTCGGCATCATTCTCGCCGTAGTGCTTGCGCTGAACGCGGTTGGCGGCATCGACGGCCTGCACAGCAAGCCTGCCCAAGGAGCACTTCAGCTTTACCCAGCTTGGATTGTGGACACCACTCGCCTGGGGGGCGCTTGCCCTCTACAGCTACGGCGTGGACCAGGCGTACATGCAGCGCGCGCTGGCGGCCAAAGATGCCGAGACCGCACGCTTTGCGTACATCTTCACGGGCTGTAACTACGTCGTCTTCGGCGGCTGCGTCGCGTTGCTGGGTCTCGTGGCTGCGGCGCTCCTGCCGGGCCTTGAGAATGAAAACCAGGCCCTGCCGGAACTCGTCGCGCAGGTGTTGCCCGAAGGTGTGCGGGCATTGATCATGACCGCGATTATCGCCGCCACGATGTCGACCTCGTCGTCGTTCCTGGCCGCCGCGTCATCGCTTGCCGTGCAGGATCTGTACGAGCCCATCTTCGGCGAGGGTGCCAGTGACGAGAAAAAGATCTTTCACTCGCGCGTGATCACAGCCGTGTTTGCAGCCATGTCTCTTGGTATCTCGCTGATATTTCCGGGGGTGGTGAGCCTTGTCGTGTTTGCGACGCTGGTGGCGCCGGCTGCGATCTTCATCCCATTCATTATGTCGATTTTCTGGGACAAGACGCCCGCACATGCGGGGTTCTGGGCGATCCTCGTATCCGCGGTTGCGGGGTGTACTTCGCAGATCTTCTGGTATGAGCAGGTTGGCGGCTGGCTTGGCTCCATTCACCCGTTGTTTGTTGCACCGCTTGCCGCGCTCGCTGTTATGATTCCGGCCGCCGCTATTCAACAGAACGTCACGGAAACAAGTAACGTGCAACAACACGAACTCGATACATCAAAGGCCTCGTTCGACCGTGCCATGACCTTTCTGCGTGCCGGCGACGCACAAATGGCAGAACGTATCTGCCGACAGGCGCTCGACGCCTTCCCGCGTGACGCAAACCTCCTCAGCTTGCTCGGCGCCGCGATGCTTAAGCAGAACCGAGCCGAGGAAGCCGAACACACGCTGTCTCGCGCCGTCCGCATGTATCCGAACTTCACGCGCGCGCATCGAGACTTTGGCGGATGCGCTGATCATGCAGGGCCGTTTGCCTGATGCGCTCGAAGCGCTGGAGCGGGCGTCCGAACTCGACCCCGGCAATGCGTCGGTACGTTTCAAGAAGGCCAAGGTCCTGGATCGTCTGGGTCGCGACGACGAGGCGTCTCAGTAGTTCGAAGCAGTCGTTCAAGCTGACGCCGCATCGCGAAGATCTCGTGCGTGGGCTGCAGTTGCAGCGCATGGGTAACATTCGCGAAGCAGAGAAGCGATATCGCGACGTGTTAACCAAGGATCCCGAGAACGTTGACGCACTGCGCCTGCTTGCCGGCGTCGCTATGCGAGCCAAGCAATGGAGCGACGCGCAAGTCCTGCTGGAGCGTGCCCTCGAGATCGCGCCTGACTTACTTCCAGTGCTGGATGGATATCGGGCTGGCCCATCAGGAGCAGGACGCACCGACGAGGCGATCGAGGCGTTCGAGCGTCGATTCGCCTGGAGCCGCACAACCAAATCCTACACGCTGCCGGAACGACAAATACGCATGATCGGACGAGCATGACGAGGCAATGAAGCGTTTGAAAAGGCCGTCGAAATTGACCAGGTAACTTCGGGGCGTTGTCTGGAATTGGTCATGTTCTCAAGACCGTCGGCCACACAGGACGAAGCGATTGCGAACTATCGAGAATGCGTGCAGCACAATCCGGACCATGGGGAAACGTGGTGGAGTCTCGCAAATCTGAAGACCTTTCGCTTCCACCACGACGATATCGACGTCATGGAAAAGCGAGATGCCGAGGAACGCCTCGCGGATGAGCAACGGGCGAATTTCCTTTCGCGCTGGGCAAAGCGTATGAAGACAAGCAGGTGATTACGAGACGGCGTTCGAATGACTACGATCAAGGCAATGAAACCGTCGTCAGCGCGAAACGTATGACCCGGTGCAGACCGTAGACCTGCACGACAGTTTCATAGAGACGTTCTCAACAGCGAATTCGTCGCCGAACGCCGTGGCGTCGCGGTACCAAGCAATGCGCCGATCCTGATTGTGGGTCTGCCGAGGTCCGGCTCCACGCTCATCGAGCAGATCCTTGCCAGTCACCCTGACGTCGAAGGGACGCATGAGCTGCCCGACCTTGGCCGCGTTGCGCGCTCGATCGGCCTGCATCGCGAGGATCGCAAAGTATATCCAGGCGTTACTTCGTTTCTGGACGACGCTGAGTTTGCCGCATTAGGTGAAGAGTACCTCCGCCGCACGAAGCGACATCGTGAGACGGACCTGCCGCGCTTCACGGACAAGTTGCCGAATAATTTTGCGCACGTTGGGTTCCTGAGCCTCATTCTGCCCAACGCGAAAGTCATCAATGCCAGGCGACATCCGCTGGATAGTTGCCTCGGCAGCTTCAAGCAGCTGTTCGCCCGTGGCCAGCCCTTTACTTACGATCAGTTCGAACTGGCGGAGTTTTACGCCCAGTACCAGCGACTCATGGATCATTGGCATGATGTGCTGCCGGGCACGGTGCTCGACGTCCAGTACGAGGATGTTGTTGACGATCTCGAGGCACAGGTGCGGCGCATTCTCGAGCACTGCGAATTGCCCTGGGACGACGCGTGCCTGCGCTTCTACGAAAATGAACGAGCCGTCAAAACGGCGAGTTCCGAACAGGTTCGCAAGCCAATTTACTCGTCGTCAAAACACCTGTGGCGCCGCTACGAGGCGCACCTCGGGCCAATGATCGAAGTGCTTGAACCTCTGCTGCGAACTTTGCCAGAGGACTGGCAGCCTGAACGCTATCCGGATTAGCGGCCCGCGACGAAATCGGGCGGCATGTAGTCAAAGATGAACGTGATGCGGTCGTTCTTGCCGCTGTTGATGACGCTGTGCGTCTTCTGATTATTGATTTCGTAGGCATTACCGAGCTCCAGGCGGCACGGCTTGCCGTCAATCGTAAAGCGCACGCGATTATTCGTCGTAATCGGCACATGAATGCGGTGGCTCGCGCGAAACGTGGCATGGCTATCGAAATGCGGGTTGATTCGTCCACCTGACAGAAGCTTCGCCGCCATGGCCCGGATGATTGTGCCGCCTGGCGGATAGAAGCGGCCAATCAAGTCGTGCATGACCGGAATTGCGGCGTCGGCCAGGAGGTCCCAGCCCGCTTCCTTGCTTACCGTGAGGTCTTGCGGCGGTCCGTCGCAAAAGATCATGACCACGGATTGCGTCTGGCTGTGGACCTCATAATCGTTTTGTCGATTGATATTCAACAACCAGGCCTCGTCATCGAGGCCCAGAACGGCATCCAACAGTGGTCCTGTCTCAACCGGGCCAAGATCCTTAAGAGGTTGATCGATGTTCATAGCGACGAGTACATAACAAAACCAGTAACTGTTGCAACATTGCAAATAGTGGAACGTAAAGGCCGCGCTGCGCGGGCCATCATTGTTGTATCAGGGCAAAAAATGATAGTAAACTCGGCAAGATAGTGACTTTTGAAGCCACTACGACCAACGGGGGGTTAAAACATGGCTGATGTTACGACTACGGACGGCATTCCTGTAAAGAGTGCTTTAGCTGTCGCTGTTTCGATGGCGGTTGCCGGACACTCGGACGACGTGCAGGCTCAGGAGCAGGGTGCGCGTAGCTCTGGCATCGAAGAAATCACGGTAACGGCTCGCAAGCGAGAGGAAAGCCTCCAGGACATCGGCGGCAGTATCCAGGCGCTGACCGGTGAAGACCTCAAGAATCAGGGTCTGCTGAATCTCGAAGATACGATACGCATGTTGCCCAGCGTCTACCACGTCGGCAGTGTTGCCGGTGCGAATAAAATCATTTTCCGCGGCGTCTCGGATAACCCGGGCGCATTTATCGCAGCCTCGTCATCCGCCCTGTATATCGACGAACAGCCGCTCACACAGTTCTCTGTTAATCCTGAACCCCGCATGGTTGACATCGAACGGGTAGAAGCACTGGCCGGCCCGCAGGGCACGCTGTACGGCGACAGCTCGCAATCCGGCACGCTGCGCATTATCACTAACAAGCCTGACCCAACCGCATTCTCGGCGAACGCCGAGATGATGGTTCGCAAGGGTAACCAGTCGTCCATTAGTCATGAAGTCAGCGGCTGGCTCAACATGCCGTTGATTGAAGATAAGTTTGCTATACGCCTTGTTGGCTATACGGCCGAAGATGGCGGCTTTGTCGACAACGTTCTGGGTGTGTCGCCAATGCGCGGTACCCGCAACAATGCCAATCTCGTGCAGGACGACATGAACGCTGTCGACTTTACGGGGGGACGAATTGCGGCGAAGTGGTTCGTCAATGATGAGTGGTCGGTTACTGCCAGCGCCATGCACCAGAAGATGGAGGCGCACGGCCTGAACGACTACGATCCGACCGTTGGCGATCTGCAGACCGTCAAATTCTTCAGCGATACGCGCGACGATGACTGGACACAGGGAGCGCTGACCATCGAGGGCAGCTTCGGCAGTGTCGACGTTGTCTCGATCACCAGTTACTTTGACCGCAAGCTGGACTACACGTTCGACAGGACAACGTACTCGGCGTACTTCAACTATAATTTCTGCCCGTTGTTTGCGACCTACTGCTGGTCGGGCTTCTCTGGGGCCGAGAATCATTATTTTGGGGCCGGTGGTATTAACGTCGATCCGAATACGGGTTACCTCTACTTTTATTCGACCTTACCAAACGATCAGGACACGATCGGTTTCAATACGCAGAACCAGAAGAACGATCGTTTCACCCAGGAGATTCGCCTGTCGCAGAGCGGGGACAACTACCGCTGGGTATTGGGTGCCTTCTACGAAGAGAAGAGCGAGTACTGGGAGTATCGTGCGCGCACGCCAGAATTTCTCGAGTCGCTGGCCTACGCCTACTGGACGTATACCTACGCAGCGTCAGGCGTTGACCCGTCCTGGTGGCTGTCGGTGGACGATACCGAGTGGAAGCAATGGGCTGTGTTCGGCAACTTCAGCTACAACCTCACAGACCGCCTGACCGCAGAGGTCGGAGCTCGCTTCTTCGACCAGGAAATGGATCGGTTCTACTATGTGGACAAGCCGTTCCTGACTGGTTTTAGAAGTTCAACGAGTCCGCAGGGTGGCAACGACGACTTCGTGCCAAAGGTGACCGTCGAGTACACAATCGACGAAGACAAGATGATCTACGCCCTGTATTCAGAAGGTTTCCGTTCCGGCGGTGCCAACCGAAACCGCACGCCGTTCACTGTGTTTCCTCAAGCGTATGAACCTGATCTCCTCAAGAACTTCGAAGTTGGCGCCAAGACGCGCTGGCTGGACGGTCGTTTGCAGATTAACGCAACGGTCTATACGGGTAAGTGGGAGAATTACCAAATCGAAGCGGTTGACCCGAGCTTCCGGGTCTGTGCGCCGGGCGAGATTGCGGACGTCGACCTGTGCAACCAGCCGTTCCAGGTCATGGTCGCAAATGTGGGCGATGCCGAACAATTGGGCCTTGAATTCGACCTGCGTGCCGCACCCAGCGACAGCGTCGATCTGGGCCTGAATATCGGCTACGTCAAAGCCGAAACTTCGGAGGCATTCGAAGTTACCGTCCCGGTGCCGAAGGGTTCGCAGCTGCCGAATGTGCCGGAGCTCAAGTACAGCACGTTTGCCCAGTTCAACTGGCCGGTATTCCAGGGAGAAAATGTTTACCTGCGAGGCCAGTACACGTGGCAGGACGAGTCATTGAACCAGCTTGAGGCCATTGCCGTCGGTGCGCCGCTCGAGGCGACAAGCGCGCCACAGTACAAGCAGGACTCCTACGGCATCCTGGATATTCGGGCCGGATTAACCTCCGACAACTGGAGGCTTGAAGGCTTCGTCAGCAATGTCCTGGATGAGCGCGCTACCCTGTTTAACAATTCGCTATTTATGGACTACTTCTGGGGCAGGCAGAGAGTCGTGACCAATCGTCCACGCGAATTTGGCGTTCGATTCTCATACACCTGGCAATAGACAACGGTGACAAGCAACAGACAAGGGCAGCTCAGGCTGCCCTTTTTTTAATCGAATTCTTCGGGTACCAGGAAACCCCGGCTGACGAACACGCGCACGATGGCAAGCAAGTCCCGAGAGAGCTGCTCCGCGTCTGCGTCGGCAACCTTGGCAAACTCGGATACACAATCGCCGACCGTTCGTTCGCCGTTGAACAGGTTGATGAACGCTGCCACCGCGCCATCAATATCCGCTTCCGCCGACAGGCCATTGTTCAACCGCAGACGAACGCCCGCGATGTCGTCGCTTGGCTGGACCTGCTCCGCCGCCAGGTCGCTGGCCAATCCAAGCGTGGCTGCCAGTAGGGCGCTGTCGTCGCAGGCTTCCAGAAAATCCACCGCAGCGATACCCGCCGAAACGGCCTCCCCAGCTGGGTGAGTTACATCGGCAGGCAGGTTCTGAACGTGCAGCCAGTTCGCTCCATCGCGACGCCGCAGTACGAGCATACCGGGGTGGATGGCACGAACATTGTGTCGCTCGAAGTAGGCCGTCCACTCGGATTCCAGACCCGCATTGACCGACTCCCCTGACAGGTCGCCGGTTCTCTGCTGGGCGTACGATGCGGGTGACAACGGCGTCGCGTGCAATACCCACGCATCGCAGCCTCGTATCCAGCCGCTGATGCGGTCCGCCCAGGCCTCGTCTTCGACTTCTACCCATTCGCAGAGCATCTGCAGATACGCACCATCTTTAAGGTAGCGAGGCGCTTCCCCGACAAGCAATTTGCAGAACTCGTCGAGCTCCATCGCGTTGTCACGATAGACAAACGATTCTGAGGGGCCAATCACGAAGGGCGGATTGCTGATAATGAGATCAAACTGCTGCCCGGCAACCGGCTCAAACAGGCTGCCCTCAATACACTCGACATTGTCGATGTCATTAAGCATGGCGTTAAATCGCGTATAGGCAATGGCATGCGGGCTGATGTCCGTCGCGACGACGCGATGGCTGTGCCGAGCTGCGAACAGCGCGTGAATACCGCAGCCGCAACCAAGATCCAGTGTATCGTCAACCTTGTCCTGCATCGTCAGGAAGCGCAGGAAGTTCGCTGAGTGGGTGCTGGCCGGCAGCACGAAGTCCTGGGCCTCGTCTGTACCCAGAATGCGAAACGCGTCGGATGCAAATAAGAGGTCGTCAACCGGAATAATGACCACGCGACCATTTACGATATTACCGTCTGCTTGCAGCAGGCCGGCATCGTGACAGAATTCCGCAACCCCATCGGGCAGGAATTCGTCGACCGTGAGTTTGTCGACGGGCGCGCCGAGCAAGAACAAGCGGACAAGGACATTAAGTGTCGTTATTTGCCGGGAGTCGTCGAACATCTGTTGTTCTTCGCCCGCGGCAGGCGGGCGGGCGCGGCCGATACGCTGCGTCAGCTGCTCGGTGTTGTAGCCGCAGGCATCGAGAAAGACGCGAAACTCGCGGACCCGATTTTGTTCTGGGAGCTGGATCATGGTCGCGGTAGTCTAACCGAGGTTCGTGGTCCACTGGTATCATGGCGTTTCGCATGAGAGGGACGGACAGGTATTGAATACGCTGCGCGATGCTATTCGCCAAAAGGACTTTGTTGTCACGGCAGATTTGCCGCTCCAGCCAACGACGATGGCGGAGGAGATTGAGGCAACGGTCGCCGTGCTCGCGCCGGCAGTCGACGCTGTTCAGGTTATTGATGATCGTGAGGCTGTCGGCCACATGTCGGCGATCGCGGCGGCGGCAATTGTGCTGCGGCATGGCGTAGATCCGGTCGTCCACCTGACCGCGCGTGACCGCAATCGAATCGCATTGCAGGCAGAGCTTCTGGGCGCCGCAGCGCTTGGCGTTACGTCGCTGGTTATTTCCCGTGGCGAAAAGCTGTCACGCAAGGAGTTTCTGCGCGGCAAGGGCGTCTTCGACACCAACGAGACGCGATTCATTGGCATGGTCCGGCGAATCAATGAGGAGACGGCCCTGGTTTCGCCGCCCGGATTCATGGTGGGCACCTACGTAACGGTATTCGATCCAGCCGAAAGTTGGGAGGCCACACGCATCGTTGAGAGCCTGGATGCAGGCGTCAATGTCCTGTACACGCAGCCATGCCTGAATACGCGATTGCTGGGCGCCTACATGGCCAAACTGGTCGAAAAGAAAATACTGCACCGTGCTTCCGTCATCGTTGAAGTGCCGTTGCTGGATTCACGTGAAAGCGCTCGTGACTACAAGAAACATAACCCGATCGCGTTGATACCGGAGGCGACCACAAAACGCATTATGGACGCGGATGATGCGGCAGCGGAGGGGCTTTTGGCGTGTGTGGAGGTCATGCGGCAGCTACGCGGAATTCCCGGGATATCCGGTGTCAATATTCGTCACACGGGGAACCCGACGGCGGTCGCCGCAGCGATAGCTACTGCGGGACTATAGGGTAGGGCCAGACCTCCAGCCCGTGAATGGCATTGCGAATATCCATCGAGAAATTCACTGAGAACACGGTCTGGCCGCTGGCGAGGTCGAACACGGTCACTGTCGATGGTGACGAGCCGGCAGCGACGTAGCGCTCGTCAATAAGACACAGACCGCGACCAAAGCCCTGCCTCGCAATCTTCGAATCATCGATACCCGCGAACTCCAGATCATCTGCGTCATAGACTGGATAGGCGAAGTGGCGCTCGTCCCCTTTTCGCTTCACGTAGCGGAGGAAGTTTGCCGCAGTATCGTTAAATACGACACCGTCGCTGGTCAGGCAGGCATTGTGTACGCCTTCCGGCAGTTCGACCTGTGGCTTCAGACTGGAATCGGGGCCAACCCAATAATGCCGCGCGTCCGCAGGCCTGCAAACGAGAGCCCCTTGGCGCTGCAGTCGACATGGTTGATGTGTAATTGATTTCGGTCCGGAGGTCCGGCATTGGTCTTGGGGTCGAAGCGATGTGCTTCCCAGTTGCCGTCAATCTTGGCGACATGCAGGCCCCAGGAAAACGCCTGCGCAGACAGTCAAAGGCCAGAATACTGTCGAAGCCCGTACTGGTTACGTACAACTTGCCATCGTAAACACAGATTTCGTGACAGTGTTTGAGGTAGGGGTTCCGGAATGAGCGCAGCCTTGTGAACTGCTGGTCGTAAACGAACAGCTCATCGCTTGCGGCGATGTAAACCTCCCCATCGTGGAACGCGATGCCGCGAAGGCCGCGATCCCAGCCTCTTCCTGACCAGTCGATATCAGCGGTGTTCCAGTCTAGACCTGGGTAACAGACTGTGTAGCCGGATCAACAATAAACACACCGCCATGGCTCTGGCCCTGCTCACTGCCGCGCACGACGGAGGTCGCGATCAGCGGCGGTATATCGGATACTGTGCGAATCGATTCGGACATGGGCATGGACCGTACATGACGGAAGTGGATTCGACAATCGTCGCGTCGACCTGGACGCGACCGCTGCAGCCACCGGCGAAAATTCCGGACAAGGCAGACATCGTCATCATTGGTGGCGGAATTGTCGGCGTCTCCACGGCGTGGTTTCTTGCGAAGCAGGGCATCAAGGTCGTGTTGTGCGAGAAAGGCCATATTGCGGGCGAACAATCCGGACGCAACTGGGGCTGGGTGCGCGTCCAGGGGCGTGACACTCGTGAGATTCCGATGATGCTGGAGTCGCTGCGCATCTGGGATACGCTCGAACAGGAAACCGGCGAAGATGTCGGCTTTGTTCGGCGTGGTTGCTATTTCACTGCGAGAAGCCGCAAGGAACTGGAGTCGATTGATAAATGGCTCGGTATTGCCGATGAATACGGCATCGAGTCACGCGTGTTGTCGGCCAGCGAGATCAGGAAACACCTGGGTGACTCACCGGTCGACTGGCATGGAGCGCTCTACACAGAGGCCGATGGTCGCGCGGAGCCGCACAAGGCCGTGCCTGCGATTGCGCGTGCCGCAGAACGTGCCGGTGCCACGTTGCTCACGTCATGCGCGGTGCGCGGTCTGGAGACCAGCGGCGGCAGCGTGTCCGCCGTCGTCACCGAGCACGGCACCATCCGCACCTCCACGACATTGTGTGCTGCGGGCGCATGGTCGGCCCTGTTTTGTCGGTCGTTGGGCATCGCGTTGCCGCAGCTCAAGGTTCGCGGGACCGTGGCACGCACCGCTGCCTGCGAAAACGTGCTCGACGGCAATGTGTTTGATGAACTTCTCGGAATTCGTCGCCGCCAGGACGGCGGCTATACCATTGCGCACGGAACAATCATCAAACACCCGATAACGCCGTCGACGCTGCGCTGGAGCATCAAGTTTATTCCTGCTTTGTTGCAGGAACTCAAGGTGCTGCGCTTGTCGATTGGCAAAGAGTTCCTGGACGAATGGCGACAGCCCAAAAGCTGGGAGCTTGACGAAGTGACGCCGTTTGAGCAAACACGCGTTCTTGATCCAGAGCCCGATCCTGGTGTTCTCAAGGGGATTCGAAAGAACCTGGACAAGATGTTTCCGCAACTGGCCGAGACGCCCATTGTTGAGAGCTGGGCGGGGATGATCGAAATGACGCCGGACGTCGTGCCGGTATTCAGTGATGTGCCGAAGCTGCCGGGTTTCCACATCGCAACAGGTCTTAGTGGCCATGGATTCGGTCTGGGGCCCGGTGCTGGCAAGGCGCTTGCGGGCATGTTGACCGGCACCGATACCGGTACGGACCTCGAGCCGCTGAGGTACAGTCGTTTCTTTGACGGTAGCCCGATTCGGCCACAGTCCAGCATTTAATAGAAGGTTCTTTACGTGGCACATGCAAACGACCCAGGTCATCCCGATAGCTATTACGTTGCGACAGCGCAGGGACTCGAAGACAGACCAGCCCTGGAGGAGGAGCTGACGGCCGATGTGTGCGTCATCGGTGCAGGCTTTACTGGCTTGTCGGCGGCGCTGAATCTCGCCGAGCTCGGCATGAGCGTTGTCGTGCTTGAAGCCGAACGTGTCGGCTATGGCGCGTCCGGCCGCAATGGCGGGTTGGTCGGCAGCGGACAACGACAGGATGTGCTGGAGGCCGAAGAACAATTTGATGTTCCCCGTTCGCGGCAGCTGTGGAACTTCGCCGAACTCGCGAAGGAGGAAATTCGAAACAGGGTAGAGAAGCACAAAATTCCGTGCGACCTGCAGAAGGGCCAGCTGGTGGGCGTCCACAAGAAACGCTACCTCGGCTGGGCGCAGGAATTGGCCGATGCACTTACAGAACGCTACGACTACCCGTTTTGTCGCGCGCTCAATGCGGAAGAGACTCATGAGTATGTGGCGACGAATGATTTCGTCGAGGGTCTCTACGATACAGAGGCACTGAATCTGCATCCTCTTAACTACACGCTTGGACTTGCCCGGGCGGCGAGCGATGCCGGCGTTCGTATTTACGAGAACTCGCGGGTGACTTCGTACACGAGAACGGATCCGGCTGTCGTCACGACGGCGACAGGCAGTGTGAACGCGTCATTTATCGTCCTTGCCTGCAACGGCTATCTTGGCGATCTCGAACCGCGCTCAGCCGGCAAGATCATGCCGATCAATAATTTCATGATCGCCACGGAACCGCTGGGTAAGGAACGTGCTCGCGAGGTGATAAACGGACGCTTTGGCGTGCATGACACACGATTCGTCGTGAACTACTTCAGGATGTCCGATGATCACCGTCTGCTGTTTGGCGGTGGTGAGAACTATCGGCCCGGTTTTCCGAAAGACATTGCGAAGTTCGTGCGTCCGTACATGCTCAAACTCTTTCCTCAGCTGAAAGACGTAGGCGTCGACTATGCCTGGGGCGGCACGCTATCGGTCACGGTCAATCGCTTGCCCCATCTTGGGCGCCTGGAGCCCAATGTGTTCTTTGGGCAGGGCTATTCAGGGCACGGGATAATTACAGCCACTTTCGCGGGTAAGGTGATTGCCGAGGCAATTGCCGGCGTCGCCGGTCGCTTCGATGTATTCGCCAATCTGCCGATCCACACGTTTCCAGGCGGCACATTGCTGCGTTATCCAGGCATGGTTCTCGGCATGTTGTACTACACTTTGCGAGACAGGATTTAGCGCTCGCCTTGGATATTCGAACGGCAGTGGTTACCGGCGGCGGTCACGGGATAGGCCGCGCACTCTGCCGGCGCCTGCATCGTGATGGCGCGACGGTGGTTGTCGTCGATGTTGATGGTGCGGCTGCGGAGACGGTGGCTGCCGAAATTGGCGGCGTTGCGCGCGTCGTCGACGTCGCAGATGAAGCCGCAATAGGCAAACTGGTTGACGAAGTCGAGCAGGACATCGGCGCCATCGATTTCTTTGTTTCCAACGCGGGCGTCGGGTTCGGCGACGGCGAAAGCGGTGCCATCTCGGCTGAAGGCGGACTCAATCCGGTGGATGATCGTTGGGAGGCCTGCTGGCGGATCAACGTCATGGCACATGTCTACGCCGCTCGGGCCCTGGTGCCCCGCATGCTCGAACGCGGCGGTGGCCACCTGGTCAGTGTTGCTTCAGCGGCCGGGCTGCTTAGCCAGATCGGCGATGCTGCATACTCTGCCACCAAGCATGCGGCCGTGGCCTTCGCCGAATCGCTCGCGATCGACTATGGCCATCGTGGAATCAACGTGTCGGTGGTTTGTCCGCAGGCAGTCGCGACTCGCATGATCGGAATTGCGGACGACTCTGACTCGATGGACGGTGGCTTCGGCGGCAATGATGTCGATGGGATCATGCGCGCCGAAGACGTAGCCGACATCATTGTCGATGAGTCTCTTGGCGGGCGCTTTCTTATTCTGACTCACCCGCAGGTGGCAACGTATTTTCAGCGCAAGGCAAATGACCACGATCGCTGGATCGGCGGCATGCAGAGATTCCGGAAGAAGCTGGAGGGCTAGGGCGAGCCGCTCGCCCGCCAGATTACCGACGACCGCTGGCCCGAACGGCAGTAGGCCAGCACCTGGCCTGCGCTGGCAGCGACCGCGTTGCGAAAACTGTCCACCATGTCCATGGTCAGGCCGCTACGGTCGATGGGTATGAAGTGGAACGCTATGTCATGCGCCTCACACGCGGCAGCGATTGCGTCAGCTGTGGGCTGGCCGAAATCCTCTCCATCCGGCCGGTTACAAATGACTGCTGTGAATCCATCAGCCGCGAGACCGGCGACATCGGCCGCCTGAATTTGCGATGCGACGGCACAGGATTCACTAAGACGGTAGATGGCCACTGGATCAGACCGCGTCCAGAGGAAGCTTGAGGTAGCGAATGTTATTGTCCTCGGGTTCCGGAAGCTGGCCAGCGCGCAGATTTACCTGCAGGGATGGGAGAATGAGCTTTGGCATTCCCAGCTGGCTATCGCGTCCTTCGCGCATGGCGACAAATTCGTCGCGCGATACCTTATCGTTTATGTGGATATTGTTCGCCCGTTGTTCGGCCACACTGGTCTCCCATGCATAGACATCGCGCCCCGGAGCCTTGTAGTCATGGCACATAAATAATCTTGTGTCGTCCGGAAGGGCCAGGATCTTCTGGATTGATTCATAAAGCTGCGGTGCACTGCCTCCCGGAAAATCGGTGCGGGCGCTGCCGAAGTCGGGCATGAACAGCGTGTCACCGACGAATGCCGCATCCCCGATAACGTAGGTGACGCAGGCAGGTGTGTGTCCGGGCGTGGCAATAACATAAGCTTCAATGTCGCCGACAGAAAATGTCTCGGCATCTGCGAACAGGTGCTCGAACTGGCTGCCATCGGTGGCAAGGTCCTTGAGATTGAACACACCTTTGAAGGTCTCCTGTACGGCCGTGACGTCTTTACCGATGGCCGCTTTGCCGCCCAGCGACTCGCTGATATAAGGCGCGCCGCTAAGGTGGTCAGCGTGGATGTGCGTCTCGAGAATCCAGTCAACACGCAGCTTGTTGTCCTCTACAAAGGCAACGACTTCGTCTGCGGATGACGTTGATGTCCGCCCCGATGCCGGATCAAAGTCGAGAACTGGGTCGACAACAGCGGCACGCCCCGTGGCCGGGTCGCTGACCACATAGGTCACCGTAAAGGTGGCTTCGTCGAAGAAGGCAGATACGTCAGGCTTGGTCATGGTTTACAACCAGAACAACAAAAATGTCTTTATATTATAAAAGTCTAATATATATCTGTCAATTTACGCTCGGCCTGGCTTGCGTGAGGGCGTATACGATCAGGCCTTAACGAGCGCTTCGCGGATCTGGTCGATCTGCGGCCGCAGTTTTGGCGGTGCCTTGCCGAGGCAATGCTTGTCGCGTGGGCAGTTGGAACTGCGCTGACAGATGATCGTTGCGTCTTTCGATGATCCTTCTCCGATCCAGCCGATGTTGAGGATCTTGGAGATACTCTCCAGCTGCCTGCGTGCCTCTGTCGGAACGGGTGCCGTCCCGCCACCACGGTTGCAGCTGGACTCGATCATGTCGATCGTATCGTCCGGATCGATATTCTGGGCTTTTAGAGCCGGCGCAAGGTCAACGCCAGCGCAAAGTACGTGTGGGTTACCAGCG
This sequence comes from uncultured Gammaproteobacteria bacterium, assembly GCA_963722775.1. Taxonomy (GTDB): domain Bacteria; phylum Pseudomonadota; class Gammaproteobacteria; order Steroidobacterales; family Woeseiaceae; genus UBA1847. Next base: position 167,821 of record CAVROF010000018.1, on the reverse strand, counting down.
GCGTCCTTGCTGCGTATCGACTCACAGCAATAGAGTCGCTTGTCGTCGCCCGAGCGCAGCACCGAGATCTGTGCCGACGGTTTATTCGAGCGCGAGTTGAGCATGCGAAATACAGCCCAGTGCTGGCACGGATCCGAGACCAGACGCATGTTGCCCCAGGGCAGCGGAATGCCATTGCCCCGATACACGGCGCGCAGGTTACCCGGCGGGTACGCGTCGAAATAATGCCAGAACGGGTAGGGCGACACGCTCGACATGCGACGCATCACCAGCGTGTTGGTCAGCTCGGCCTTGTCGCCCGAGTCGATGGCATAGGAATTGCGCGCAAGGAACTGTCGAAACGGTGTCTTGGGTGCGAGCAGGGCCGCCGCGAAATAGCTGCACTCGAAATCACGCCATGCGTACAGGATGTCCTTGGCATCGACGTTCAGTGAATCGGAGTCATGACGGCGTCCCGAAACCCGGCCGCCCGAGACCTGTGGCGCACGCGCGCCGTCGCCATCGTGAAGTACCTTATGCGCTATCTGGTTGGCCAGGTCGAATTTCAGTCGCGACGGATTGTCTTCGAGGATGCGGTTCAGATAAACCTTGTTGGGTGCGTCGTAGAACGAACGGACGAGAGTGCTCAGTGGTTTTTCGTTGTCCCCTTTGTCCTTGAATGCCGAGTTATCGAACCACTGAATCTCAAGACCCAGCTCCTTGGCGATGGCAAAGACATCGTCCACCCGCATCGGGAAATGCTTGCGGCCGACGCGCTCGGCGGCCCGCTCGATGTCCGGGAAACGGTTCTGGTTCTGTTCCTGATGCGTCCGAATGAGCAGGTGTGCGAACTGCCGGCCGGTCGTACCCGTCTGTGCGAGAAGCTCAGGAATAGCAAGCTGGAGCAGAGACTCTGAAAACAGGAACCCGGGCTCGAGAGGCATGCCGCTAACGGCGGCGGAGGGGGCGAGGTCAATGGCCTCTTCGTCGAGCGATTCATCGAAGAACCAGTTCGTATCCTTCTGGAAAATCTCCGCAATTATCTCGAGTAAGCGCTCGGACGGAACGCGTTTGCCGTTCTCTATCATCGACAGGTAGGACACCGAAGGGCCAGCCTCGGCATCCATCTGGACGCAGCGTACCGAGAGGTCCTCAAGCGTTAAGCGATTGCGTTTCCTCAGGCTCTTTATCTTGGTGCCCAGGAAGTGCGCCTTACGGCGGATGCCCTGATGAACAGTCATGGTTTACACCGTTTGTTAAATTAACTATGTCAAATTTCAATTGTGAAATTTAGCATGCGTGCCGGTAGTATAGCTAGCTGGCCCATGCGGTTGACAGAAGTTCACCTTACAGGAGGTAATGCGCATGCATTCCTCCACGGTTCAAGATAATGAGTAGTGAAGAAACCAGAAATATTTCCACGTTGACGATCTCGCCCATCTTCGGGCAGTTCATTGACGACGAACTCTTGCCGGCGATCGGCATCGCCCCGGACACATTCTGGCCCGGACTTGAGGCAATTATTGATGACCTGAGCCCGCTCAATCGAGCCCTGCTCGACAGGCGCCATGAGATTCAACAGGGCATTGATGCCTGGCATATTGCCAGACGTGGGAAGGCCTGGAGTCATGATGAGTACGTGGACTTTCTGAAGGAAATTGGCTACCTCGTGCCCGAGGGCGAGCCCTTCACCGTCGAAACCGGGAATGTCGACAGGGAAATCGCCGAGGTGGCAGGTCCGCAACTCGTTGTCCCGGTTTCGAACCCAAGGTTTGCAATCAACGCGGCTAACGCACGCTGGGGAAGTTTGTACGACGCGTTGTACGGTACAGACGCAATTAGTGACGATAACGGCCAGGAGCGCTCCGGCTCTTACAATCCCGCGCGCGGCGCAGCGGTTATTCGCTATGCAACCGAGTTTCTTGATGCCGCGCTGCCCCTTGACGGGGTCAGTCATGCGGATGTGAATGCATACGGTCTGGATCGCACTGATGAGGGTGATGTGTTCGTTGCATCGCTGGCGCACGGCGGGGCGGTCGGCCTTACCGATCCGTCCCAGTACGCAGGTCACCAGGGTGACGGGGGGCGATGCGGTTATCTTTTTCAAAATAATGGCCTGCATATCGAGATGCTCATCGATCCGACGCATCCGATTGGCAAAGACGCCACCGCGAACCTCGCGGACATCGTTCTCGAATCGGCGATAACCACGATTCAGGACTGTGAGGACTCGGTTGCGGCCGTCGATGCCGAAGACAAGGTGGGCGTCTATCGCAACTGGTTGGGGTTGATGCAGGCAAACCTCGAGGCGACCTTTGACAAGGGCGGCAAGAAGATGACGCGTTCGCTCAGTCGGGATCGCGTTTATGTCGACCCGCATGGCGAGACCTTCGCCTTAAGTGGTCGTAGCCTGATGCTCGTCCGCAACGTGGGTCACTTGATGACGACCGATGCAGTGCTCGATAGCGAAGGCAACCAGGTGTTCGAAGGTATCCTGGACGCAGTGATCACCACAGCCTGTGCCATGACGGATCGTCGCCGCGACGGTATGCAGCCTAATAGTCGTACCGGCAGCATCTACATCGTTAAGCCGAAAATGCATGGGCCGCAAGAAGTCGTATTCACCGACACTCTGTTCGGCCGCGTCGAAGAACTGTTCAGGCTGGAACCGAATACGCTCAAGGTCGGCGTAATGGACGAAGAGCGACGCACAACGGTCAATCTCGCCGAGTGCATTCGCGCTGTGCGCCAACGCATCGTGTTCATTAACACGGGTTTCCTCGACCGGACGGGCGATGAGATCTTCACCAGTACCCAGGCAGGCACGGTGTTTCGAAAAGATGCGATTAAGGAACAGCCGTGGATTCTTGCGTACGAGAATCGCAACGTTGATGTCGGTATTGCCTGCGGCTTGCCGGGCAGGGCGCAGATCGGCAAGGGTATGTGGGCAATGCCAGACGAAATGCGGCGAATGCTCGACACCAAGCAGGCCCATCCGGAGGCGGGCGCGAATTGTGCCTGGGTGCCATCGCCCACGGCCGCGACGCTGCACGCGACGCACTATCATGCAGTTGATGTACGCACTCGCCAGAAAGAGCTTGCGAAACGCGGCATGGCCAGTCTCGATGACATCCTGACGCCGCCACTGGGCGATGTCAGTGGCCTGACGGCGGAAGAAATTCAGGCTGAACTCGACAACAACGCGCAGGGAATCCTCGGCTACGTGGTGCGCTGGATCGATCAGGGCGTAGGGTGTTCGAAAGTACCCGACATCGACGATGTGGGTCTCATGGAAGATCGAGCCACGCTGCGCATCTCCAGTCAGCACATGGCGAACTGGTTACTCCATGGTGTGGTCACGAAAGAGCAGGTTCTGGAGACCTTTACGCGCATGGCGAAAGTCGTCGACAGGCAGAATGAGGGTGATGCATCATATGAACGTATGAGTGACGACTATGCCACAAGCATCGCTTTCCAGGCCGCGTGCGCATTGGTGTTCGAGGGCTGCGATCAGCCCAGCGGTTATACCGAACCCCTGCTGCATCAGTATCGGCGGCTCAAGAAAGCTGAGCTTGCGGATTGACGAAGGCCACCCGTGCGCGCTCGCGCATTCATGGTGAGCCTTACACTGGTCTTCGGACCGGTGCTGGCTGCCGACACCATCACAGTCGCTGTAGCCAGTAATTTCTCGAGGCCTGCGGCCGAGCTTGCGGCGAGATTCGCGAGCGAAACCGGCGTTATCGTTCGCATCAGCAATGGATCGACCGGAAAACTGTACGCACAGATCGTGAATGGTGCGCCGTTCGACGTTTTCCTCGCTGCCGATACCGAACGCCCGAAGCGGCTGGAAGAGTCCGGGCACGCTGTTGCCGAATCCCGATTCACGTACGCGCAAGGCGCGCTTGTGCTGTGGTCGCGTGATGCAGAAGACTGCCTCGCTGCCCTGGCGGACGAAGGCAGTGGGCACGTTGCGTTGGCAAACCCAAAAACGGCTCCGTACGGGAAAGCCGCGGTAGAGTTTCTTAAGGCCGAGGGCGGCTGGGAATCAGTGTCCGCGCGGGCGGTGTACGGTGAGAATATTAATCAGACACTGCAGTTCGTCGCGACAGGGAATGCAGTTGTCGGTTTCATAGCGAAGTCGCAAGTAGGGGCGCCGCAGCTGCCCGAGGCGGGGTGTGTGTGGGAGGTGCCAGTCTCCTCATACACTGTCATTGAGCAGCAGGCAGTGTTGCTCGAGCGCGCGGCAAGCAACGCTAACGCGCGACGATTTCTTGAGTACCTGCGTTCCGGCGATGCACGTGACACCATGAGCCGTCACGGCTACGGAGTGCTGCAGTGAGTGCTTTCCAGCCTATGTGGTTGTCGATCCAGCTTGCGACGTTTACGACCGCAATCCTGATCCTGATCGGAACCCCCATTGCGTGGTGGTTGTCCCAGACCAGAACGCGGTGGAAACCTGCGGTACAGGCCGTTGTGGCGATGCCGATCGTGTTACCGCCCACCGTCCTCGGCTTTTACCTGCTCATACTTCTCGGTCCGGACGGCGCAATCGGCAGCTGGTGGGTTCAGCTGACTGGAAGTGCGCTGACGTTCTCATTCAGCGGGCTGGTGATTGCCTCCTGTGTCTACAGCCTGCCGTTCGCCGTGCAGCCAATGCAGAACGCCTTCGAATCGCTTCCGCGGCAGTATCTTGAGCGCGCGTGGACGCTCGGCGCGTCACGCCTCGATGCGTTCTTCTCCGTCGTGGTGCCATTGTCGGTGCGTGGTTTTGTCAGCGGAATCGTCCTGAGCTTTGCGCATACGCTCGGAGAATTTGGCGTTGTGCTCATGGTCGGCGGCAATATTCCGGGCGAGACGCGGGTCGTTTCGATTGCGATCTACGATCATGTCGAGTCACTAAACTACGCGGCCGCACATCGCATGTCCCTGGTTTTGATCGGTTTCGCGTTCGTCGTGCTGGTGGCGATGTTCGTGCTCAACCGACGGTGGGGTGGTCGATGATTCGTCTGCGGCACAAGCTAATGCGGGAAAGCTTCGAGCTCGATATCGATGTTGAGGTCCCCGATATCGGAATTACCGGTGTCTTCGGCGAATCCGGATCGGGGAAGACAACACTGTTGAGGTGTATCGCCGGACTGGAGCAAGAGGATGGTCTTCCCATTCACAAGCGTAACGTTGGCTATGTGTTTCAGGATCCGGCGCTGTTCCCGCACCTGAGCGTGCGCGGCAACATCGAGTACGGCGCGCGGCGTGCTACAACGCACAGGGTCGACAGTGCACCTGTCGTGGATATGCTCGGCATTGGTGAGCTGCTGGATCGCAAACCGGATTCGTTGTCCGGGGGCGAAGCACAGCGTGTCGCGATCGCTGCGGCTTTGCTGCGCTCTCCGGATATCGTACTGATGGATGAGCCGCTGGCCTCGCTTGATCGACGCCGCAAGGACGAATTGCTACCGTATTTTGATCGCCTTCACGACGAGCTGGCCGTGCCTGTCATCTACGTGAGTCACGATATCGATGAGATAAGCCGACTCTGCGATCACCTGATTCTGCTCGAAGACGGCAAGGTCGCGGCGGACGGCGATTTGTTTGATGTGGTATCCCGCGTCGACGTACCCATGTTATCCGGGCGGAATGCGGGTGTGGTGCTTTGGGCAACGCCCATCGATCACGAGGAAGGGCTGACGAGGTTTGACTTCGGGGATGGCGATATCTGGGTGCCTGGTGAGTTTGAGGTGGGTCCGAATCCAATGCGCCTGCGCGTGGCGGCAAGCGACGTGAGTATCGCGCGCGAACGGCCATCGCAAACGACAATCCAGAACGTTATTCGCGCGACGATCGAGGCAGTGCATACGGTTGATTCCGCGACGGCTCTCGTTCGTCTGGGAATAGGGAATCAGGACCTGCTTGCGCAGGTGACCAACCGATCAGTCAGGCGCCTCGGTCTGAAGCCCGGTGACCGCGTGTTCGCCCAGGTCAAGTCGGTGACCGTCCGCCACTAGCACCTTCTTCTTGTGAAATTCACACTGTCAAATTCTTTTTGTGAAATTTCGCGTTAGCCAGGCGTAAACTGGGCGCAGCAGGCATGTCTTTGGCCTGCAAAACAGCTTTTAGATACGAGGATTTGTCATGTCACAGTACGCCGACGACGTCCAGGCCGCCGCAGGGCTGATCGCCAGCCAAGGCAGTGCCTGGGATGCTATTGACCCAGAATACGTTGCGCGCATGAAAGCGCAGAATCGATTTCAGACCGGCCTGGATATCGCCAGGTATACGGCCGGGATCATGCGTAAGGACATGGCCCGCTACGACGCCGATCCGTCGCAGTACACCCAGTCACTCGGTTGCTGGCATGGCTTCATCGGTCAGCAGAAGATGATTTCGATCAAGAAGCACTTCAACAGCACCGACCGGCGCTACCTGTACCTGTCGGGCTGGATGGTCGCAGCCCTGCGATCCGAGTTCGGCCCGCTGCCCGACCAGTCGATGCACGAGAAGACCTCGGTGCCGGCCCTGATCGAGGAGCTCTATACGTTCCTGCGCCAGGCCGATGCCCGCGAACTCAGTGGCCTGTTCCGTGAACTCGACAAGGCCGGTGAGGAGGGGAATGCTGTTGGGGAACGGGACATCAGGAACCAGATCGACAATTTCCAGACCCACGTTGTGCCGATTATCGCGGACATCGATGCGGGCTTCGGCAACGCGGAGGCGACGTATCTGCTCGCCAAGAAGATGATTGAAGCGGGTGCCTGCGCTCTGCAGATCGAGAACCAGGTGTCCGATGAGAAACAATGTGGTCACCAGGACGGCAAGGTCACGGTGCCGCACGAGGACTTCCTCGCGAAGATCCGCGCTATCCGCTATGCGTTCCTTGAGCTCGGCGTTGACGACGGCATTATCGTGGCGCGCACTGACTCGCTTGGCGCAGGCCTGACCAAGCAAATCGCTGTGACGCACGAGAAGGGTGACCTCGGGGATCAGTACAACTCGTTCCTCGACTGCGACGAAGTCACACCCGAAGATTTAAAGAATGGTGACGTACTAATGAAGCGGAACGGCAAGTTCGTTCACCCGAAACGCCTGCCGAGCAATCTGTTCCAGTTCCGTCCTGGGACCGGTGAAGACCGCTGCGTGCTGGACAGCATCACATCACTGCAGAACGGCGCAGATCTTCTCTGGATCGAGACCGAGAAGCCGCATATCGGCCAGATCGGTGGCATGGTCAACCGTATCCGGGAAGTCATCCCGAACGCGAAGCTGGTCTACAACAACAGCCCGTCGTTCAACTGGACGTTGAACTTCCGCCAGCAGGTTTTCGATGCCTGGGTGGAAGAGGGCAAGGATGTCTCGGCGTACGATCGCGACCAGCTGATGAGCATCGATTACGATGACACCGAGTTGTCAGTCGAAGCGGACGACAAGATTCGGACGTTCCAGGCCGACGCTGCTCGCGAAGCCGGGATTTTCCACCACCTGATCACGCTGCCGACGTACCACACGGCCGCGTTGTCGACCGACACTCTTGCGAAAGAGTACTTCGGTGATCTGGGTATGCTGGGCTACGTCCTGCACGTGCAGCGTGAGGAGATTCGAAATGGCATCGCGTGCGTCAGGCACCAGAACATGTCCGGTTCGGACATCGGTGACGATCACAAGGAGTACTTCTCGGGAGATGCTGCCCTGAAGGCTGCCGGTGAAGACAATACGATGAATCAGTTTTCCTGATTCGTTAGCTTTCACATCGATTAGAGGGCGCAACAATCGTTGCGCCCTTTTTATGGGAGTGGCTATGTTACCAAGCAGAATTGCACGAAGCGGCTGCGCCGATAGTGCACTCGTTCATTTCGCACGACTGTTTGCCGAGTCACGTCGCCAGGAAGATATTGTCGCACGCGTGGGCGGCGAAGAGTTTGCCTTACTCCTGCCAGGGACCGACCTTCGAGATGCCATGGCAATTGCGGACCAGCTTTGCGCAAAGATCGGTGCAACGCCGCTGGATATAACTATCGTTGGTCTTCCGATAACTGCGAGTTTCGGCGTCGCCGCCATTTCGGAGAAAGACAAGTCACTGGATGACATTGTGCTGCGGGCCGACAGGCGCTATATCGATCGAAGCGGGCCGGCCGCAACCAGGTGGACCTGGAGTCATCACAGCTCTTACGCACAATCGACGGTACGCTCGTACCGGTTTCGTCCTAGCCAAAACCAGGGTGTCTGGCACTTACCGTGTTGCGGTAGGATAGGAGTCAGATCAGCCAAATAACAAGGACAAGAACATGCTGCTGAGTGGCTTCCCCCGCGTTCAACTGGCACATCTTCCGACCCCGCTTGAGATCCTGCCACGACTTAGCGAAGAACTTGGCGGTCCCGAGATCTGGGTCAAGCGAGACGATTGCACCGGGCTCGCAACCGGCGGGAACAAGACACGCAAGCTCGAGTTCTCGATGGGCGAGGCGCAGGAGCGAGGCGCTGATACGATCATCACGGTTGGCGCCGTGCAATCCAATCACGTTCGACAGACAGCGGCGGCAGCTTGCAAGCTCGGTCTGAAATGTGAGGTGCTGCTTGAGCACCGCGTGAGCGATCCGAGCGAGCTCTACCGAAATTCGGGCAACGTCCTGCTCGACCGGATTTTCGGCGCAGGGCTTCGGGAATATGCAGCGGGAACAGACTTCGACTTGGCTATGGACGAGGTCGCGGGCGAAGTGCGTGCGGCCGGCGGTGTGCCGTATATCGTGCCCGGGGGCGCATCGAATCCCGTTGGTGCTCTTGGTTATGTCGGATGCGGCGAAGAGTTGTTAAAGCAGTGCGACGAGCAGGATGTTCGCTTTGACCATATCGTTACGGCCACGGGAAGCGCGGGAACGCATGCCGGTCTTGCAGTTGGCCTGAGGGGCAGTGGCAGTGACCTGCCAATTCTCGGTATTGGCGTCAACGCACCGCAGGACGCGCAGGAAGACAAAGTCTATAAGCTCGCTGTTGAGACCGCGGAGCTGGTCGACAAACCCGGGTGCGTTGCGCGCGAGGACATCATCGCGGACTGTAATTACATTGGTCCTGGCTATGGGCAACCGACCGATGGGATGAACGAAGCCGTGCTATTGCTGGCGCGCACGGAAGGCCTGTTATTTGATCCGGTCTACAGCGGTAAGGCGCTGGCCGGAATGATTGACTATGTACGTCGAGGTCGATTCGACAATAGCCAACGCATTGTCTTTCTGCATACGGGCGGCGCGGCTGGCCTTTTCGCGTACGCGGATATTCTGGATCTCGAGTAAGAGTGAGTTCAGGTCGAATTGCCGGTGACCCGATACGTTATCCTCCTTCGCGGCATCAACGTCGGTGGCCGCAACAGCCTGCCGATGAAGGAGCTGCGAGACATCCTCGAATCACTGGGGTGTGAGTCCGTTAAGACCTATATCCAGAGTGGCAATGTAGTGCTGTCCGCTACTGCAGCGCCGGACGCCATGGCGATAACGACCGCGATAGAAAAGCAGTTCGGGTTTGCGCCACGCGTGCTTGTCATTCCCGGTGATCGCTTCAAGTCGGTATCGAGGGCGAACCCCTACAAAGAAAAAAAAGTGGAAGGCAAGCAGCTCCATATCTCTTACCTGGCTGGTCCCGCTTCCCCCGATGTTGATGGTCTCGAAGCACGCAAGAGCCCAAGCGAAGAGTTCACGCTCACGACCGATGCGCTCTATCTCTTTGCACCTGACGGAATCGCTCGCTCGAAACTTGCGAACGACGCCGAGAAGCTGCTGGGTGTCGAGGCGACGGGCCGCAACTGGAATACCGTCCGCAAGCTACTTGAGATGCTGGAGTAGTTAATCCGTGCCGTTCAGGCGCCAGTCGTAGTCGCGAAACTCGATCGAGTAGTCGCTGGCTCGCTGCAGGTCGTTCAGCAAGGGCTTGTCGGCAACCGTTTCGAGGTAGTCGAGCAGCCCGCGCTCTGCTGGTCTTCCCAGCGCAACCATGTGATTCACGAAGTCGCCCTTGTACCACTTGAAAATGGTCGACAGGACAACGGTCTGGTCTTCGTGATCGACGCGCACGTTCCGGCTGTCGTTGATGAACTCCGTTGCGGCCGTATCGAGCAGGCGCTGCAATTCGTCACCGGTCGGCAGCTCGGGGCGAGCGACGGGGCAACTCTCGCTCGCGCAGTTCAGGACGAAGTGAATCCGCGGGTCCTGGAAGCCCTTGCGGATTCTGTCATTCTCCACCGTAAACAGGCTCATGTATTTCCCGCCGAACGGAAACCGCAGTTGATAAAAGAAGCCCATGCCCTTCACGACTTCCAGCGGTGCCTTGACGTCCGTGACGCTGTCAAGCGGCCAGTTGAGCAGGACACCTTTTATGACCCATGCATTGTAGCCGTACATCCAGTACGCCAGCTCATCGTCTCGTGTCTCGAAGCGTTCTGGCGTTGTGTCGGGACTGAACGCATCAATCGCCGCGAGGTACGCGTCCAGTGCGGCGACGGATTGGGGTGTGTCGTGCCAGCGCTCGTAATCCACTCGTCCGTCCTGCGAGACGTAGGTCCGCAGTAAACCGGCAAAGGCGTCGTGCGAGAAACCCGCTGCGGGGAAATCTGCAGGTACCGGCGCCTCGACGCTGAGCCTGCGGGGACGATTGGCCCACAGCGTTACGGCCGCAGCAATAATCACGAGGGTCAGAATGGTCCAGAGTAGGGGGGCGAATTTGTCCATTGGTAGACCAGACCGGCTAATTGCCGTTGGTATTACCGGCGATCAGCTATCATCAGGGGATGGTCAGGTTTTCCTCAGGCCTGTTGATCTGGGTCCGGCTAACCTGACACTCGTGCCAAAGCGCGTACAGAACGTGAGAGGTGAGGACCATGACCCCCAAGATTCGTAGTTTCAGTGGTGCGGCTCTGATGCTGGTGATTATCCCGATTATCGTCGGTATTGCTGGCATGCATGCCTGTGCCTGTCGGTGATCCGGAGCGGAGTCGCGTCGATCCGGAACTGAACGGCGTCTGGGCGTTGACAGCGGACGATGACGACGACGGCCTATTACCTGTTTCGACCCTGGGACAAGCGGACCTGGCTGGTGATTGGAGTCGAGGGCAGCGGTAGTGAGGTGAAGCCAGCGGCTGTTTACAAGGCGTGGCTGGCCAAGCTGGGTGGCGAGAAGTTCATGACCTGGGAAATGGCCGGCGGCATAAATGACGACGGCAGCTTCCTGCCGGACTACTGGCTCGTATTCCGCCTGCAGAAAACTGACGCGAACCAGTTCCTGCTGCACATGCTGGACTTGGACTACGATGGTTTCGAGGGTATCCCCGAGCCCAGTGGCTACGAGGGCAACTACGTGCGCGACATGCGCCGCCAATTCGAGCGTGTTATCAAGAAGAATGTCGATGACGAGGACATGTACGGCGATTCCCTGACGCTGCGCAGGCTCGAAGGCGAGGAATTGGATGCGGCCCAGGAACGGTTCGAGAAATCTGTCGCGTTTGAATAGGGAAGACAGTGTATTCCCACTTTGATGCAGCGTCCTGGGTGACGCCGTACGGGCTGATCTTCCTCGCCGCGATCACACTCGCGTGGTTTCTAGCGCGGCGCAATGCAATTTCGGTTTCCGTCGATCCGTCGCACGTCGATTTGCTGATACCGGTCACTATCAGTGCTGGCGTGGTCGGAGGAACCTTGATGGCGCTGCTCGTGTCCGCAGACGACGGCGTCCGCGTGCGACTGTTCGCTATCCTCGGCGTCGGGGCTTTGGCACTGTTCATTTACAGCCGCGTTGCGAAGCTACCATTCTGGCGGCTGCTGGACATATTCGCTTTGCCGACCATGGCGGCGCTCATGCTGCACCGTGTCGGCTGCTTCCTGGCGGGGTGCTGTTGGGGCGACGTCATCTCTCAGCAGCAGGCCGTTCTGCAGGGTGCCCAGTACCCGCCGGGTAGCCTCGCGTACGAACAACACCTGGAGATGGGCATGATCGAGCCGGGTGCCCTTGCGTCGTTGCCCGTGCACGCGGTGCAGCTCTACGAAGCCGGACTGTTGCTGGTAGTGCTTCTGTTGCTGTCGCGCGTGCCATGGCGCCGTCTCGCGCCGGGCACCATTGCGGTCCTTACGATCTGCAGTTACGCGCTCATACGTTTCTTTATTGAGTATCTGCGTGCCGACAGTCATGTCGTTCTGGCCGACCTGACCTTGGCGCAACTCCAGTGCATCCTCCTGATGTTCAGTGCCGTTCTGCTCCCGCAAGCGAGGAAGACAGGTTGAGAAACTTCAAGGTTTTCCTGATCTCGTTTCTGACGGTGTATTTCGCGTTCAACGCACTCGTGTACGCCAAGCAGCGAGACATGATGTACATCCCATCATTGGAGCGTGTCACTCCGGCGGACGTTGGCTTGACCAGGTCGGGGAGGTTGCGCTCACGACTGCGTCCAACGTCGAGCTGATTAGCTGGTTCGCCAGGCCAGAAGCCGATCGCCCGACGGTGCTGTTCTTTCACGGCAATGCTGGCGCGGTAGAGCATCGGGCCTACCGGTTTCGCGAACTCATGGCGCATGGCTATGGCGTATTCGTGCTCGGTTATCCGGGATACGGTGGCAATGCGGGCGAGCCGTCTGAGCCCGGCTTTCACGAGGCCTCGCAGCTAGCCTACGACTACTTGAGGGCGTCGGGAATCGAGGCCGATGACATTGTCATTTACGGAGAGTCCATTGGCAGCGGCGTTGCCGTGCAGCTTGCGGCAAGAGTTGACGCAAAGGGACTCATTCTCGAGGCACCCATGTCGTCAGCCGTCGCCGTCGCGCGCGAACACTACGCCTTGCTGGTGGCCACCTTCTTCCTGAGGGACAGCTACCGATCCGAGGACTACATCGATCACATCGACATGCCACTGCTTGTGATCCACGGTGAAAAGGACGCGATCATCCCGCTAGGGCTGGGACGGGAGCTCGTCGAACGAGCAGTGGAACCGAAAGAGCTCGTCGTTATTGAAGGCGCCGGACACAACAATCTGAGCGAGTATTCGACCGGCCGAATAGCTCGCGACTTCATCGAGTCGCTCTAAGCAGTGCTACCGCATTGGAGGAAATCCGTCGTATCCTAGGGCGCATGCGCTCAGTGATCTCGATAAAGGGTCTGACCAAGACCTATGCCGGTGGCTTCCAGGCCCTCAAGGACGTTGACCTCGAGATCAACAAGGGCGAGATCTTCGGGCTGCTCGGCCCGAACGGTGCCGGCAAGACCACGCTGATCAATATCGTCTGCGGCATCGTCAACCCCAGCGGTGGTAAGGTGCTCGTCGACGGCCACGACATAGTCACCGGGTTCCGCGAGACGCGCGCGAGGATTGGTCTCGTCCCGCAGGAACTGCCCACCGAAACGTTTGAGACCGTACGCAATACATTGCGTTTCAGTCGTGGCCTGTTCGGCAAGCCGCCCAACGACGAGCATATCGACAAGGTACTGAAGTCACTGTCGCTGTGGGACAAGCGCGACACGATGATCATGATGCTCTCGGGCGGCATGAAGCGCCGCGTGCTGATTGCGAAAGCGCTGGCGCATGAACCCGAGGTCCTGTTTCTCGACGAGCCGACGGCCGGTGTCGATGTCGAGCTGCGCCAGGACATGTGGAACGTGGTTGAACTCGCTGCGCGACGAGGGCGTGACCGTCATCCTGACGACGCACTACATCGAAGAAGCGGAGCAGCTCGCCGACCGGGTAGGTGTGATCAACAACGGCGAGATCATCATCGTCGAAGAGAAAAACAAGCTCATGCGCGACATGGGCAAGAAGCAGCTGATGCTGCACCTTTATGATGAACTCGACGAAGTTCCCGACAAACTGTCACGGTACGGACTGGAGCTCAGCGACGACCAGCGTGAGCTGACGTACCACTACGACACCCGGGGTGAACACACCGGCATCACGGACCTGATTAAGGACCTGCGCGATGTAGGCATTCGATTCAACGACCTGCAGACATCGCAGAGTTCGCTCGAGGAGATTTTTGTGGACCTGGTGCACAGAGACCGATGAATTTTCACGCCATAAGAGCGATCTACCGATTCGAGATGGCCCGAATGTTTCGCACCGTTGTGCAGAGCATTGTTGCGCCAGTATTGTCGACGTCCCTGTACTTCGTGATCTTCGGCTCGGCCATCGGCTCGCGCATCACCGAGATTGATGGCGTCAGCTACGGGTCGTTTATCGTCCCAGGGCTGATCATGCTGTCGGTAATGACCGAGAGTATTTCGAACTCCTCGTTCGCTATTTACTTCCCGAAGTTCACAGGAACGATCTTCGAAGTGCTTTCAGCACCGGTCTCTTACGGCGAGGTCTTACTTGGCTACGTCGGGGCGGCGGCTACCAAGTCGGTGATTATTGGTTCGATTATCCTGGCTACCGCGAGCCTTTTTGTTGATATCGAGATCGCGCATCCGATCATCATGGCGACGTTCCTCGTCCTGACGTGCGTGTCCTTCTGCCTGTTCGGCTTTATCCTCGGCGTCTGGGCCGACGGTTGGGAGAAGCTGACGATCGTGCCGATCCTCGTGATCATGCCCCTGACGTTCCTTGGCGGCACGTTCTACTCGATCAGCATGCTACCGCCGACCTGGCAGACGATTAGTCTGTTCAACCCGGTCGTCTACCTGATCAGCGGCTTCCGCTGGAGCTTCTACGAGAATGCCGATGTCGCGATTGGTCTCAGCCTCACCATGACGGTCGGTTTCCTGGTGGCCTGCCTGCTGGTGGTGCGGTACATCTTTAAGACGGGTTATCGGTTGCGCACCTGATTTGTAATCAGTAGGTCCCTAGTTCGCAAATTCGCTGGGGCCGTTGGTAGTTTCCAGGAACTCGTGAAGTCCCATGAAAAGCGCCTCGCGATTCTTTTGCTCGGAAAAATAATGATCGTCACCTTTGACCTCAAGGTAAACTACCTTGACGTCACTCTTTTTCAGAGCTTTTCGCATTTGCTCGAATTGGTCGAAATGCACATTGAGATCTTCGTTCGCGTGCGCGAGGAATAGTGGCACGGTCAGTTCATCGGCGCGCCGCACCGGGGAGTTGTCGTTCATGGCCTGCTTGTCTTCGAATCCGCTTAAGTAGAAGTTCCTGGCCGCGGTTTCTCCGAACTCATAGTAGCGCTGAACCGATGCCTGGCGTTGAATGTCTGTCACTCCAGCTATGGAAATCGCGCACGCATACAGGTCGGGATTCTTAATCGAGCCCATTAAAGCGGCATACCCGCCGTACGACCAGCCCGCGATACAGGTGCGGTCAGGATCGGCGATACCTTGTTTCAGTGCCCATCTGGTTGCGTCCTCGACGTCCTCTTGCATCAGCACCCAGTTATTGCGGCCCGCATCTTCGTAGACTTCGCCATACCCGGCCGAGCCGCGAAAGTTCATTTGCACCACCACGTATCCACGTGTCGCGAAGAACTGCGCGAAGTAGTCAAATCGCCGATACGATCTGGAATACGGGCCACCATGCGGCAAAATTATCGTCGGAACATTTCTCGCTGCCTCGACGTTGTTAATAGTTGGTGGAAGAGTAATGTAGGCCGGAATCTGCGTCCCATCACGCGACTCGTATTTGACGGCGACCACCGAGCCCATTTCACCGGCTGATAGTTGGCTGCGATTATGCGATAGCCGCACGATCTTGTTGTTGGTGCTATCCGATAGCAGCAGGGATCCCGGATCGCTTGAGTTGGAAATCCGGAAGATCAGCCGACTTCCGTCTCTTGATTGATCGACAAAGCTGACGTCGTAATCGCCAAATCCCATACGCATCCGGCCGAAGTGCGTATCGTGATCCCCAAGCAATTCCGTTTGACGGGTGTCAGCAATGTACTGAACGCCAATTATTGCGCCGTCAACGTTTCTGACCACACCGCTGACGTCATAATCCTTCATTGTGGAACAGTTGTTCGCCGATTTCCTTCTTCTCGAGGTCGTAGACATAAACGCCCAGCGTGTCCATCTCGCCACGATGCCCGATCAGTAGTTCGTTCGGATTCTTGTTGAATCCAATAATTGTTGTATCAGGACCGAGACCCGGAAAATCCTTGGACGGCCGCCACTTGTCGGCCTCGGCGTCACGGATTAGCAGTCGCCATTCGAACTCATCGCCGACCTTGTCGATACGACCCTGTCCAACTCTCGGCTCTCCCCGTTGATCGGTGTACCAGGATTGCACTCCCTCCAGGCCGCGCTTCACCCGCGTGTACTTTCCGGACTCAACGTTGACGCGCTGGATATCGTCCCTGCTCTGAGTGCGATCGGAAAATGCCATCAATATGTGATCCGGGTCGTCGTCCAGAAAGTCGATCACATAAGCATTGTTCTGGCGCAGCATGCCCTTGGGGCGTACCAGGATTCTGCCCTCCATTGTATTGGCGTCGAGAGTGAAAATGAAAGATCCATATCCCGGCCTGCCATGAATAGTCTCGTATTGCGACAGCTTGACGAGAATGCGTTCATTGTTCACCCAACGTATCCAACTCGGTCTCACGCCAATATTGAGTCCAACAGCGCGAATCGGTTCGCTGGGGTTGCCGATGCGCAGTACGCGCACGGCATATACACCGTCAACATTCATGATCATCGCAATCTGGCTGGCATCCGGTGATATCGCGGCGTCGCGAATGTCGGGTAACGCGCCAAATGACTTAGCGTCCGGTGCGGCTTGAGAGAGTCCCGCTAGAGTAACCAGAACGGCAGCGACGATTATTCGAATGGGCATGACCGATCACTCCTGCACGGTGTATTCGTCGATGACCTTTTCGATCGCCTCTGCGCACACAGCACAAAAGGCCTCCGTACGCGTAAACATCAGGCAGTTCTGCGCGGAGCGGTAGTAGCCTGTCGCCTGGTAGTTGCCGCCTTCGAATGCACCGACCACACCCTTGCTGCCCGACTCGTCGAACAGTTCTTCGACGAATTCCTGGTTGTCCCGAAACAGCTTGTTCATCTCTTCTTCGGGGACGTTGTCGGCACGCATCTGGCGCCGAATCTCCTGGTAGGCGATCGAGTGCTCTTCGAACTTCTCCTTCGGCCAGGACGTAGGCAGCGGCGTGTTCGGTGCTACAAGGTGTTTCCACTTCAGGTTGTCCGGATCCAGCAACGCCGTAACATTGGGCTCGTACGGCTCTGTGATTTCGGCAGGCGCTTCGTACATGACCGAGCTCGTGTAGTACTCATCGGCAAGGCCCGCAAAATGGTGACCGAATTCGTGAACGAACAGGTACGGTGCCCATTCGCTGTTCGCAGCAGCGGTGCTGAAAAGACCGTAGATGCCGCCGCCGCCGTACACCTCGCTGTTGGTGAGGATCTCAATGAAGTCATACGGTGTCGACGAGGCGATACGCCGCATCGCCTTGTTGTCGAACGTCAGGACATAGCGCTCCGAACGAAATGCATCGTAGGTGGCGCTGATTGGGGAGTCTCTGAATGTTCCTGTTGACGGACGAGATACGCCCGACTCCGCCGCCGGCGGCGCCACAGCCCAGACGTTGAAATCATCCATGCGTTCCTTGAACGGTGATGTCGAGAACAGGACGTCTGTCAGTTCCTGGGCCTTGGCGATGAACGCGTCCTGCTCATCTGCTGTGTAGCCATCACCCATTAATAACAGGTCGACCTTGTTTGCCGGATCGCCGCTCTTGTGGATAGCGACAACATGCTCGGCGAACATAGCCGACTCGCGGTGTACGAGTACGTCCGTCGGGTCCAGTTTGATACGCCAAACCTCGGCGAACTCGTTGCCGGGCCCGCGTTTCTTGATGACGAGTTCGAAAGTAGCGTCCTGAGCCGGGAATCGAACCGACTCATGGAACGCGCGATTGATGCGACGCGACTCTCCGGTTGTTTCCCATTCGCCGTAGATGCTGCTGAAGCTGCGCGACCAGGCGACGTTTCCGTTGTCCGGATCAATAATTTCAAACAGGTATTTGCCACGCGACGTCTTGTCGAGGGGCTGTGACATGTTGCCAGTCCAGGGAAGCGGTTCGACAACGACCTGGTCGAGCGAAAACATCTCGGTAGTGTTGTTACCGCTGTGAAAATAGTCGACACGCATCGTGTCCGGTGTGTCTGCATTTGCTGTCGTTCCCAAAGTCAGAGTGACCAGCAATACGACCAGTGAAACCCGTTTCATCAGCTCTCTCCTCGAGCGATCCTGTATGGTGGGTAGATGTTAGCGCGTTTCATGCTCATGTTGACGCTCGTTTTCGCGGGCGAAATTGTTTTCCTGCTCCCGTTCCATACCACGCGGTTTTTTCGCCCGACTATTCTCGAAGCATTTGGGTTGACGAATACGCAACTGGGTGATTTTTTTGCTGCGTATGGCGTGATGGCGATGATTGCGTATTTCCCCGGGGGGGCGCTGGCCGACCGATTTTCCGCGAGATCCCTGCTAACCGCGTCACTCATCGCAACCAGCGCCGGTGGTCTTTACATGGCCACTTACCCGGGTCCCGTCGGCCTCGCGCTCCTGTTTGCCTATTGGGGCGTCACCACCATCCTGTTGTTCTGGGCGGCACTGATTCGTGCCACTCGCGAATGGGGTGGTCACGATGAACAGGGCAGGGCGTTCGGCATTCTCGAGGGTGGGCGTGGCCTCGTCGCGGCCTTGCTGGCTTCAGGTGGCGTCGTGTTGTTCGCCATGTTCATGCCGGACAACCTCGATCAACTAAACAACGTGGAGCGGCGGGCTGCGTTCCGCACGGTCATCTTCTTTTATTCGTTCGTTACCCTGGCAGCGGCGGCTCTGACGTGGATCGTCATTCCGCCCGTCAAACATATCGGTGACTCGACTCGCGCCCTGTTACGCAACTCCGTTGCGGTGCTGGGGCGGCCGCTGGTGTGGGCGCAGGCGGGCGTCATTATTTGTGCCTATTGCGGTTACAAGGGGTTTGACAATTATTCGCTGTACGCCGTGCAGGTCCTGGGCATGAACGAAGTCGAAAGCGCGAAGATCACGGCGTATGCGACCTACGTCCGGCCTGTTGCAGCTATTGCAGCCGGGTTCGTAGCCGACCGCTGGGCCGCCGGCAAGACGGTGGGAATCTGCTTTGGCCTGTTGGTGGTCTCCTACGGCATACTGGCCACCACGGCGCCGGCAGGACCCGGACTAAACATTATCTATGGGAATCTCTTCGTCAGCGTGTTTGCCGTATTTATGTTGCGCGGAGTGTATTTCGCTCTGCTCGAAGAGAACCAGGTACCTTTGTATCTGACGGGCGCCGTTGCCGGAACCGTGTCCTTTATTGGCTACACGCCTGAGATATTTTTCGGACCGATTACGGGCCGCATACTTGACGCAAACCCCGGGCCTGTTGGGCATCAGAATTACTTCCTGTTCCTGACGGTTGTTGCGGCAATCGGCATAGCGGTAGTCGTCTGGTTGCTCTGGCTGCAGCGCAATCACTCGGCATCTCATTGGCCGGGCGTTCCTGCTGAACTGGGCGAAAAAGCGCCCGCGCATGACTAGGTAACGAATCTTGTCTTCCTCTACGAAATTTGACGATCTCGATCTGAAACCAGAATTACTCGGCAACCTGGCCGATCTGGGCTATACCGAGATGACTATGGTGCAGGCTGAGACTCTGCCCTTGTTGCTCGCCGGCGTGGACGTACTGGCACGTGCGAAAACGGGTAGTGGAAAAACGGCCGCTTTTGGTTTGGGCGTTCTCAATAAGCTGGATGTGTCGTCGTTCATGGTGCAGGCGCTGGTGCTATGCCCCACGCGCGAATTGGCCGATCAGGTCGCCAGAGAAATTCGCCGACTAGCCCGGGCAATTCCGAACATCAAAGTCCTCAGTGTTTGTGGAGGCTCACCGCTGCGTGATCAAACGGCGTCGCTGCAACGCAGTCCTCACATCATTGTCGGCACACCGGGACGCGTGCACAAACATTTACGCAGCGGCAATATTGATCTCGGCTCTCTCAATGCACTCGTACTCGATGAAGCAGACCGAATGCTGGACATGGGATTCATGGATGAGATTGATGCGATCCTTGCCTACGTTCCGGCGAAACGGCAGACGCTGTTGTTTAGTGCAACGTATCCCGAGGCGATCGCCGATATCAGCCGAAGAGTGCAGCATGAGCCACGAACGGTTGATGTTACCGATGATGAACAGCCCGCGCAGATTGCGCAGACATGGTGTTCTGTGACTCGCGAAAATCGAAATGCGGAACTCGTGCGGACATTGCGTGCGTGGGGCGGAGAGCTCAACCTCGTGTTTTGTAACACCAAGGTGGATTGCGCCGAGGTTGCCAGGTATTTGCAGTCAGAGAATATTGTTGCGATTGCACTGCACGGCGATCTCGACCAGGCACAGAGAAACCAGGTGCTGGTGCGTTTCTCAAATCGGAGCGCGAGCGTGCTTGTTGCCACCGATGTTGCTGCCCGTGGACTGGACGTGAAAGATATCGATGCAGTCTTCAATTACGAATTGCCGCCGCAAGCGGAGGTGTATGTGCACCGCATCGGTAGAACCGGGCGTGCCGGGAAAACGGGAGTTGCGGTAAGTCTCGTTGAAGAACGCGAGATGTGGCGACTGGAAGAAATCGAGAAGTCGCTCCCGGATGCGCTGATTCAAAAACGTGGCATTCCCGACGCCAGGCGCGGTGACGACACGCTCGTGCCGTTAATGACCACAATCCAGATCAGCGGCGGGCGGAAAAATAAACTGCGTCCCGGTGATTTGGTGGGCGCTTTGACAGCGCAAGGCGGCATCCCGGGAGACGCGGTTGGCAAAATCGACCTGTTTGACAATTACGGGTATGTTGCGGTGCAGAATGGGCACGTGCCGAAAGCAATACGGCAGCTCAATGATCGGCCAATAAAGGGCAGGAAATACCGCGCACGGGCCAGAAAATAGCGGCATGCTGAAATTTATTGGAGACAATTTTCGGTGGATAGCCGGCGGCTTCACGCTGACTTACTTTTCGAGTTTTGGACAGACGTATTTCATATCGGCGTCCATCGCCGAATGGCAGTCTGCCTTTAGTCTGAGTCACGGAGAGATCGGCCGGCTCTATATGTTCGCGACTTTGGCCAGCGCGCTTTGTTTGCCATTTCTTGGTCGCCTCGTTGACCTGATTCCGGCCCACAAAATGATCGCCGTTGTAATGCCGGTACTGGCGGCCGCTACATTGATGGCGGGTTACGCACCTTCTGTCACAGTCCTTGTAATAGCGATTTTCTTACTGCGCTTGTTCGGTCAGGGAATGATGACGCATATCGCGCTGACAGCAACGGGGCGCTGGTTCGTCGCCGGGCGCGGTCGAGCCATTTCCCTGGTCGTACTCGGTCACCAGGGCGGCGAGGCGACGATTCCGCTCGTCTTCGCTACGATCGCTATCGCGTACGGATATCAAACCGGCTGGGTGGCAGGCGCAGCTGCCTTGCTGTTGATCGGGTTGCCGTTTGCGTTTTGGGCCTACCAGCAAGCTCGCGAACCGCACGCACGCGACGCCAAGCTTAAGAATTCTCCGCGTCATGTTCGTAGCTGGACGCGACGGGAAGTAATGCGAGATCCGATTTTCTGGGTGCTGTTAACCGGCGTGCTTGCGCCACCGTTTATTGGCACAACAATTTTCTATCACCAGAATTACATGACTGCTTTGCATGACTGGCCGCCACAACTGTTCGCGTTATCGTTGCTTGTGATGTCGTTGACAACAATCGGCTGTGCACTGATTACCGGTGCGCTGGTTGACCGCTTTGGTACGCCGGCCATACTGCCGTACAGCCTCCTGCCACTATCGTCCTCTTGTTTGGCACTTGCGTTCAGTGGGCCGCCCGCCACCTTATTCGTTGTGATGATCCTCCTCGGTATCAGCTACGGAATATCGGCGACCTTATTTGGCTCTATGTGGCCCGAAATTTACGGGACTGCTTATCTTGGGTCGATTCGTGCGGTCACCGTTTCGGCCGGAGTATTCGCGACCGCTGCCGGGCCAGGACTCACAGGGACGCTGATTGACCGAGGGATAGCGCTGCCGACGCAGATGATCTACCTCGGCGGCTATTGCCTGTTGGCCGCGGCGGCGCTGTCGATGGCGTCAACGACATTGCGCAAGCGCTTCGCTTAGCGGTTTTCCACACGGCCAATTTGATCCTGAGTGCCTCCATCGGGCCGTAAGCAGAAGCTCATGGAAATAAATCCGCCCGGTAGCCGGTCTGTCTCAGCTATGAAGCCCAGCAATAGCATCTACGACCAGGTTCGGCGTAACCTCGTCGCAATCATCAGTCTTGTCATCGCAGTAACGAGCCTCGGCTATAACACGTGGCGCAATGAGGCGAGCGAGTACAACCGCAACCAGCGCATCGTAGCGATTGAGGTTCTTCGCAATATTGGTGAGCTGCACCAGGTTGTGCTGCATCGGCACTGGGACGATGATGAAAACGACAAGGGCAATCCGCGAACTGGCTGGGCGCTTGTTCTCGCGATTCACGACCTCGCCATGATTCTCGAGTCACCGGTTCCTGATGCGGCCGACGCTCTGAAGGTAACGTGGGGCCGAAATTGGGAAACACTGGGGCCAGACAGGGCCAGCGAACAAGAGATTGTCGGAGCGCTCGAGGTGCTGCGCGATGAGTTGCACACGTTGCTGAACGATCTCGACTAACGCATTCGCCCGTTCTGTGGAGTAATCCCTAGTTGGTCAGGTCGATGCCGATCACAACCGGGTCGTGGTCGGATGCCCTGTAAGGCGTAGCGCCGTCAAACAGGTTCGGGTCGCGACCGTTTTCGAGGTTGTAGTCGAGCAGCCGTGGTTCGTCGGCGTTGATGTGCCATTCCATTGTCTCGACAACCTGCGGCGCAAGGCTCGCGGACACGAGGGCGTGATCGAGGGCGCCAGACTGAGCGTCGAATGCAAACGAGTACGGATCCGTCCGGGACTCCAGCAGGTTCGTAAACCCGGCGCTGGCAAACGTCGTCAGAGGATCTTCTTCAACGTATGCGTTCAAGTCGCCAATAATCAGAACGTCGCTATCACCGCTTCCGGTCGGGTCGGTAGCCAGCCAGTCAGCCAAAGCGGCGGCCGCATTGGTTCGTGTGATATTGCAGTTGCCCTGGCCGTCCCCGAGGTTCGGGTCGCCATCCGCATCGCAGGATGAACCCTTCGACTTGAGATGGTTCACGGCTACCGTAAGAACGGCCCCTGATGCATCAAGCACGAAAGACTGGGCAAGCGCCGGTCGGTTACGCGCGTCATTGAAGCGTGAATCGACACTGCGGTCGAGCACCGCGAAATTACCAACTGTCGATACTCGCGAGCTGCGGTAAACGAAACCTGTCTTTATGACGTCGTTATGGATCGTACCCGTATCAACCCAGGTGTAGTCTGCAGTTCCTGCGCGCGCGTTCATGGCGTTAGCAAGCGTACTTAGAGATTCGCTTGCGTTATTTTCAAGCTCGATCAGACCGATGATGTCCGCATCGAGCATGGTGAGCGCGGTGACGGTCTTTTCAAGTTGCCGCCCAAACTCGGCGTTACTGTCTGCGCCCCGACACGATTGGTTGCTCTGCGGTCCGCAGTTGGATTGTCCGCCATCGATCGTGGTAAAGAAGTTGAGCACATTGAAACTTGCTACTCGAATCGTGCCGCCGATCGCAGGCGCACCCGGTCGTGGATTGGCTGCTGTGAATTGCGGGTCTACGGTCGGCATCAGGCGCCAGGTTTCGTCACCGTCGCCGCCGCTGCCGCGGGAGTACCTGAGTACGCCGATGACCCCGTCCAGCGTGTCGCCGGAACGGATCGAGTAATTTGCCGACGCGCCAGCGCCGAGGTAGTGAATTTCAGCCGGGTTCTGCGTACGCAGGCCGTCGTCCAGGATGATCGAGCGGCGTGCGTTCATATCTTTGTGCGCCGTATATCCAGCGATATCGGGCGCATTGCTATTCGTGAACTGAATGAGCCGGCCACCTTCCGATAGGATGGCTGTGCCGAAGCGCCCAAGATTGTGGTGACCGCTCACGGTCAGCGGTCCGAGAAGCTCAACAAGCATGCCCTCATAGCGTTCGAGATCGGCGATAAGGTCGCCGTCACTGTTGGTCGTGGTCGCATTAAAGGGAAGGCTTAAGGGCCGGGCAACAACCGCTCCGACTCCGACCACCCGAACGGACGTCGCATTGATCTGCGTCTCGCCAAAGTACTCGGTCACCGTACCTGTCACTTCAACGACGTCGCCTGCATCAATATCCGTGGCCGGGTTCGTGCCGTCGAACACAAACACACCGTCGGAAGTCTGGAGGTCTGTGTCGGGTGGACCATCCTGCAGGTAGAAGCCACCGAGGTTCCTGCGGTCGTCCGTGTCGTTTTCCTGGAAGTCGCCGGTGACGATTCCGGTTACGGTAACCGCCTGGCCTTCCATGGGGCTGGTCGCGCCAGTGCCCTGAATCTCGCTGATCATCGTCGAGGCAGGTGGCGGATTGGGTGGCGCGGCAGAGCTGCTGCCACCGCCACCGCAGGCGGCGAGGCACAGGCCCGCTATCAGGGTCAGAGTTCGCATGGCGGCATTCTAACCCAAAGCGTTCAACTCATACTGAACATCAGTAGTTCGGCGTCGTCGTTTGCCGTGACGTCTATTACTGTCTCGCCGCGAATTTGCACACCGTCTCCGGCGAAGAGCGTTTCGCCATTCACGTCAACGCTTCCCGATACGATTTGCACGAAGACACGCCGGTCTGCAACGTCATCAAGCACGACGTTTTTGCCTTTTTCGACAATGCTGGCGTACAGATCGACATCCTGGTGGATAGTCACCGAACCCTCCCTGCCGTCGCGCGAACCAACCAGGCGCAGGCGGTTGAGTTTTTCTTCACGGCTGAACAGGGTTTGCTCATAGCCTGGCGCAAGATTCTTTTCCTCCGGGAAAATCCAGATCTGCAGCAGGTGGAGTTCTTCTTCCTTGGAATGATTGAACTCGCTGTGCAGTACGCCCGTACCTGCCGTCATGCGCTGCACTTCTCCGGCGGAGATAACAGTGCCGTTGCCCATGCTGTCTTTATGTTCGATCGCTCCGCTGATGATGTACGTCACGATCTCCATGTCGTTGTGCGGATGCGTTGCGAAGCCCTGCCCGGGAGCAATACGGTCCTCGTTGATTACACGAAGCTTGCCGAAGTGCACGCGTTCAGGGTTTTGATATTCCGCAAACGAAAACGTGTGTTTCGCCTGCAGCCAGCCGTGGTCTGCACCGCCGCGCTCGTCTGAACGAATAATGTCTAGCATGAGTGTCTCCTTCCAGCTCAGGCCGCTTTTGGCGCCAGGTGAATCAATTCCGCAATGCGGGCACGTGCGCTATCGAGTGCCTCATCGTTACCACGATCGGCGCCCTGGGCCCCGATGATCTCGACGTCGGTGATGCCCACAAAGCCGAGGGCATGGCGCAGGTAAGGCGTCGCGAAGTCCACCGGGCTGCCGACAGGTACGCCACCGGAGGGCACGACAGCGTAGACCTTCTTGTCCTTGAGCAGCCCGACGGGGCCGTTTTCAGTGTATTCAAATGTCAGCCGGGCGCGAGCAATCATGTCGATCCACGCCTTGAGGACAGCCGGAACCGAGAAATTGTAGATCGGTGCGCCAATCACAATCACGTCGGCCGCCTGCAGTTCCGCAACAAGGTCATCGGACCGGGACAGGATCTGCCGGTGCGTATTCGTCCGATCCTCATCCGGCGTGAAGTTCGCGCCGACCCAGGCTTCATCGATGAAGGGCAGGCCATTTGCGAGGTCGCGTTGCGTCACTTCCACGTTGCCGTGACGATCCTTAAGCGCTGCGATCAGGTCGGCTGTGAGATCGCGACTGATGGAACCGGCGCTGCGGGCGCTTGCCTGCACTTCGAGGATCTTGAGTGGCGTTGCTGTGGTCATGGGGATGTCTCCAGGTTTGTCTATTTCCATACGTTGGCGATAGTCTCGCTGTTGACGGATATAAGATAAATACTGGTTTTTGGACAAGATTGTTCTAAAATACGCAACAATATGGATAAGTTCGAGGATTTACAGGCGTTTGTGGCCGTAGTGGAGGCGGGCAGCTTTACGGCGGCCGCTGATCGCCTCGATACGGCCAAGTCGGCCGTGAGCCGGCGCGTATCGGCATTGGAGGAGCGCCTGGGCGTGCAATTGCTGCGGCGCACGACCCGCGTGCTTAACCTGACAGACACCGGGAAGAGCTTCTATGAGCACAGCTCACGTATTCTGGCCGACCTCGACGAGGCAGAGGCCGCCGTCCAGCAGGAGCACGGCGAACTGCGAGGGACGCTGCGAGTGGCGTTACCCCTGTCGTTCGGCGTGCGTCATATGTGCAAGCCCATTGCGGCATTCTGCAAACGACATCCCCGGCTGAAGTTCGATCTCGATCTGAACGACCGTCGGATCGACCTCGTGGAAGAGGGTATCGATGTTGCTGTTCGCATCGCGCATTTAAAGGACTCCTCACTCATCGCACGCAAGCTGTTCGACTCGAGAACGGTCGTTGCCGCGTCCCCGCACTACCTCAATACGCACGGCATGCCCGAGTCACCGGAAGAGCTAAGCGATCACGACTGCCTCGTGTACTCGAATCTCGCAGAACCGGACCGGTGGTCATGGACGGACGAGCGGGGCAAGAAGAAAGTCGTCGAGGTCAGGACAGCCATGCGCGCGTCGAGCGGGGACTTCCTGTCGAATGCCGCCGCACATGGCCTCGGTATCATCATCCAACCTGCCTTTCTCGCCGCCGAAGCCATTCGTCGTGGCAACCTGGTCCCGATTCTCACGGACACAGACTGGCCGACATCACCGGCCTACGCGGTGTATCCGCCGACACGTCACCTCTCCTATCGCGTTCGGGCGTTTATCGATTTCCTGGTCGAGCGCTTTGCCGGGACGCCTCAGTGGGATCGCGATTGTGAAGAGCTCAACGCCAGGCAAACCTGACCCGCATAGTAGAGCGGCAGACCAATGATGTAGGTCGGGTACTCCGTTTGCACCAGTCGCAGCGATGCTACAGACAGGTCGGACAGGAAAAACAGCGTCGCGCCGGCAACGATTAGCGTCGAACCGCCGCGTCCCTGCGTGCCAATAGCGAAGATCACCATCAGGCTGATCACTGCAACATAGGCGCGCACCGGGTTCAGGAGGTCGGGCGGGGTGTATGGCTCCAGCCAGACAAAGACGCCAATGGCGATGGCGGTGACCGGCACCATGGCCACCCAAATCCAGCGGCGTTCGTAGCCGTGTCGGACAAATGCCGCGACGTAGGCAACATGGGCCAGCAGGAAGGCGACCAGCCCGGCCAGGAACGCGGTCCTTGACGGCCCGATAAGAAACATGTCCCCGCACCACGAGAGCGCCAGGCCGGCAAGGATGAGGCGGCCGTAGACCGAGGCCAACGCGCCGCCACGAATGGCGAGAGCAACAAACGCTGACGACGCAATGAACTTCATGGCAGCGGCGGGGGCAGGCATGTCTGCGAACAGGAGGGCGACTAATGCGATGCAGGCAACACCAGCAAGAGTGACAAGCGGGCGAGTGGACATCATTATGGCAGTCTACAGGGATTTTCTTGCGACAAAGCCTGTCTTAAGGCTACGACATAGATGCAAAGGAGCACGCTGACTGTGCGAGTTGGAATAATTGGTGGCACCGGGTTTGTCGGGGGGTATCTGGTTGATGCCTTGCTCGACGCAGGGCATGACGTGAGTGTGCTCGTGAGGCCTGGTAGTGAGCACAAAGTCCAGCAACCCGCTAAAGTAAATGTGGTGACGGGTGATCTGGATTCGACAGCCACCCTGTCAGCCGTGCTGGAGGGCTGCGACGCGGCGATCTACAACGTTGGATTGCTGCGCGAGTTCCCACGCCGCGGCATCACCTTTGAGCAAACCCAGTACCAGGGCGTGGTCGATACAGTCGCCGCCGCGCGGCAAGCTGGCGTCCGGCGCCTGCTGTTAATGAGTGCCATCGGGGTCAAAGACCCGGGTACCAGGTACCAGGCGACCAAACGCCGCGCAGAGATACATGCGCTGAACAGCGGGCTCGACGTAACCGTGTTGCGGCCGTCGGTCATTTTCGGCGATCCGCGCGGCACGATGGAGTTCGCGACGCAGCTGTTTCGGGACATGATCAAGCCGCCATTGCCGGCCGTTGCGTTCCCGGGCGTGCGGATGTCGCCGGTGCATATTAAGGACGTAGCCGATGCCTTCTGCGCGTCACTGAAGGATGGCGGCACGATCGGCAAGACCATCGAGCTCGCAGGGCCCGAGACGCTGGACTGGCGCGAAATCGTGCAACGTGTCGCTGCTGCTGCAGGCAAGACGAAGATCATCCTGCCAATGCCTTTGTGGGTCATGCGCATTGGAGCAACGCTGTTTGACTGGCTGCCGTTCTACCCGGTTACGCGGGACCAGCTCACCATGCTCGAAGAGGGCAACACGGGAACCGCAGATGCCGTGGAAAGTCTGACTGGACGGGCAGCGCGGGCATTCATCCCGGACTCGCTGCGCTATTTGAAGTGCTAGAATCCGCACAGAGGTCACTATGCGCAAACTAACCATCCTTCTCGTCTCGATATTGCTCACGGTTCGCGAGCATGCCCGCAGATGCCAAGACTCGCGTTGCCGAGTTCAAGGGCTCCGGCAATATGACGACGGCTATTTTTCGCGTTGAGTCACCATGGATTATCGACTGGCGCCTCGATGGCGATTTCGAGGCGATGATGGGTCTCGAAATTACGTTAGTAGAGGCCAAGACCAGCCGCCATGTCGGGCGTGTGTTGTATACCAAGCATCGCGGCAACGGCGTCAAATTGTTTCATTCAGCCGGCCTGTACCAGCTGCGTATCAGCTCGACGCTGGCTCGCTGGACCGTGAAGATCGACCAGCTCACGCGCGAAGAGGCAGAGTTGTACACGGCGAAAGAAAAGAAATAACACCTTGTGAGATAATCTGACCGTGGAACCGATACTACAAACCAGGACCAGTGCCATCATCATGGCCGCAGCTGTGGTCGTCGTGATCTACGGCATGCAGATGATGTCAGTACTGCTGGTCCCGTTCCTGGTTGCAGCATTCCTCGCACTGATTACCGTGCGCCCGATGCTCTGGCTGCAGGCGCATCGAGTGCCTTCCGTACTGGCTGCGTTGCTCATCGTCACGATGCTGATGCTCCTGCTTGTGGTCGTCGGTACGATTCTCGGCACGTCCATTGCCGACTTTACGGCGGCGTTACCGACCTACCAGGCCAGGCTCGACGCCATCAATCAGCAGGCGTTCGAATTCCTCGTCAAACACCTGAAGGTTGATGAATCGACCGAGAGCATGAGCGATATGATTGACCCTGGCTTTGCCATGGCACTCGTCGCCGGTATCCTGAATGGTCTCCGCGACGTATTGACGAATACCTTCCTCATCATCTTCACGATGATTTTCATTCTGCTTGAGGCGGGTACGGCAAAAACGAAATTTCAGGCCGCGTTTGGCAGAAGCGCCGATTCGTTGCAGGGTGCGCGCGACTTCATGCAGAACCTGGGTCGCTACCTGGGTATCAAGACACTTGTCAGCATGGCGACCGGCGTGTGTGCCGGGCTGCTGACGTGGGCGCTCCATGTCGACTTTCCGTTGCTCTGGGCCATGTTTGCATTCCTGCTCAACTACGTGCCCACCATTGGCTCGATTATCGCGGCGGTACCGGCCGTATTGCTTGCACTTATCCAGATCGGTCCGGGCGCCGCCGGTGCGACAGCGGTGGGATTCATCAGCATCAATCTCGTCTTTGGTAACTTTCTCGAACCGCGCCTTATGGGTTACGGCGTGGGTATCTCACCGCTGGTCGTGTTCGTCGGCTTGATCGCGTGGGGCTGGATCTTCGGACCTGTCGGCATGCTGTTGTCAGTGCCACTGACAATGACCCTGAAGATGGCGTTGGAAAACGACGATAGAACGCGCTGGGTGGCTATTTTGCTGGGCTCGGAGCGCGATGCTGAGTACGCGCTCCGCAAGAGGGAAAAAGCGAAAGCAGCCGATCAGGCGACGTCGACGTCGTCGTAATCGTCGTCGACCGGTTCCGTCTCCTCGAGCTGCTCGAGGAGATTTATAGCGACCGCAACGAAATCTGTGTCCGTGATGATGCCGACAACTTTGCCATCGTCGAGAACGGGCAGGCAGCCAATCTTATGTTTCTCAAGAAACAGCGCCGCATGACGCAGGCTGGCGTTGACGTCGACCGTCGCCACGTCCGTCACCATCACATCCATGATGCCAATTTCATTGGCATGAATGCGGGTGCCGTCGTCTCGCAGAAAGCTGTCCGTGGCGGCGAGCACGTTCGTTAATGACATCAGGCCCGTTAGATTCTCACCATCCATAACCGGGAGATGATGAATCCGGTGATCGTGCATGAGCGTCCGAGCCTCGGCCAGAGTCGCGGACGGAGGCACCGTGATCAGGTTGGTACTCATGATTGCTTCGATGCTGAACATAGTTCCGTCCTTTCTTTTTCTCTTTTGTTCCTCCCGACTTTGAGTCTATCCCCGAGGGGGGCGCGCGCCATTGCGAGAAACACCTACTGTGTTTCTGCAAGTAGTTGATTAGCGGTGGTAGTGCGGGGGCTAGAGGCCGAATTTTGCCTCGTACTCTTTCCAGCGCGGGTCCTTCTTGGCCTCATCAAAAAAGGGCATAATCAGCGCCCAGGGCCCACCCGGGTCCTTGACCCGGGCCGTGTGATCCAGCCACTCGAAGGTCTTGTCCATATCGCCTTTGTCGGCGTAGATCTCGGCCATCTGGTAAGAGTTACCGAAGCCGTACTCGTCTTCATAATTCGCAACAGCAGCCTGCCATTCTTCAACCGACCCTTCGCGTCCCAGGAGAACCAGGTCGTTGGTGGCGCGTACCCAAACTACCGGTTCTCTGGCATTGAATTGCTTTGCCGCTTCCAGGTCTCCCTGGAAAAGTTCGCAGCGGGCAATTCGCCCATAAAATCGACCGGTGTCGGGCGCCAGGCTCAGTGCGCGTTGGTAGGTCTCAATTGCGAGGTCACAGCGACCGCTAACCATGTAGACATCACCGAGCGTGCGCAGTGTCGCGAGCGATAGTGGGTCAATCTCCAACGCCTTTGTGAGGACATCTTCCGCCGCTTCGAACTCACCGAGAAATGTCAGGTTGGAGCCGTGCCAGCCGAGCGCCGCGAGATCGTTTGGCGAAATCCTGAGTGCTTTTTCGGTTTGCATGCGCGCAGTGGGGAGATCCCAGTTGATAAGTAGTGCAACTATGGTCTGCGCGATGAGTGACTCAGGATTTTCAGGGTCGAGTTCTATCGCTTTGTCGGCCACTTCGCGGATGTGCTGGAAATTCTCAATAAAAGAGCCGCTACTGCTCGACGTCCAGCCACTGTAGGTCTGCTGCAGAGCGACGGCCAGGCCGGCGTACGCGCGCGCAAAGTCTGGATCGAATTCGATGGCGGTTTCGTAAGCGATGCGCGCTTTTTCGAGATTCTCCGCGCTGGTGTTATCGATGAAGTAATTACCGCGCAGGAACTGATTGTAGGCTTCGATATTGGTCGTGCCCTGAGTCGCTGCTGCAACCTCCGCCCCAAGAAGGTGAGCCTTCAGTTCCTCGACGACATGACCAGCGATCTCGTCCTGAATGGCGAAAATATCCGTCAGTTCACGATCGTAGTTTTCCGACCAGAGATGATAGCCATTCTGTGTGTCGATGAGCTGCGCTGTGATGCGCAGTCGTGCGCCGGATTTCCTCACACTGCCTTCGAGCACGTGCGCGACGTTCAGAGCCTCACCGATTATGCGCAGGTCTTCGTTCGTGCCCTTGAACTTGAAAGATGAGGTGCGTCCGGCAACATGAAGCTGCGGGATCTTGGCGAGCAGGTTCAGGAGTTCTTCCGAAAGCCCGTCTGAAAAGTACTCGTTCTCGACATCGCCACTCATGTTCACAAAGGGTAAAACCGCGATCGACGGTTTTTCTTCGGGAGCGGTGGCTATGACTTCCGTGTCCGGAACTTCGGTGTCCGCCTGAAATGCGAACTTGTCGACGAGCAGGAATACCACCGCGATGGCGAGGATAACCATTGCTACGTGATTCAGCTTCTGCCCGGTCCGGGGCGTGATGGACTCGCTGCGATCGACATCCTTTTCGCGCTTGAGACCTTCGGGTGTCATTTCGAACGCCCAGGCAAAAATGACAGCGAACGGAAACCCGATGAGGACGAAGGCTGCGACCGCCGAGATCAGCCACTCGGGCAAATGGAGTGCAGGGAACATAACGTCGACGACCTGCATCGTCAGCCAGCCGGCGATGATGTAGACCAGAGCGACCTTCGCGACGTTGCGGCGCTTTAATTCTTCTATGAAATCGCGCATACGGGGGTTCCCTAAAAACCGTGGCGCAAGCTTAGCAGACAGTCAGGATGCTCGGTAACTACGGATGTGAAATACTGAGCATTGGCCTAAATAATGGTCTCATACCCCTATGAACCACCGTTTCCTGTTTCCGCTGCTACTTCTCGCGTTGCCGGCCGTGTCTGCTGGCGAGGAACGCGATGCGACGCAGATCGTACGCGATGCTGTAAATCACTGGCGAGGCCTGACCTCGTACACGGAAATGACCATGATCATCCACCGCCCCGACTGGGAGCGCTCGATGACCATGCAGGCCTGGACCAAGGGCGACGACCGTTCGCTGGTGCGGGTTATGGAGCCGAAAAAGGACCGCGGTAACGGCACGCTTACCGACGACAACAGCATGTGGACGTTTTCGCCCAAGATCAATCGGGTGATCAAGGTGCCGTCGTCGATGATGGGGCAGAGCTGGATGGGGTCGGACTTCTCGAACAAGGACATTTCGCGAGCCGATGACATCATCGACCTGTATGCCCATACGATCCTTTCGACCAGCGAGGAGGACGGCATCACGATATACCGGATCGAATCAATTCCTAATGAGGATGCAGCGGTCGTCTGGGGTAGCGAGGTCCTGACCATTCGCGAAGATCACGTTGTGTTGGAGCACGCCTTTTTCGATCAGGATGGTGAGCTTGTGAAAACGCTCAGGTCACTGGAGATCGCCGAAATGGGCGGGCGAACGATCGCCAAACGGCAACGCATGGCGAAGACGGATCAGCCTGACGAGTGGACGGAAATCGCTGTCAATGATGTTCAGTACGAGCTTGACCTGAAAGACAGCGTCTTCACGCTGTCAAACCTGCGGAACCCGCGAGACTAATTGAATGAACATCGTCCTGCGCCTCGCATGGCGAAACCTGTGGCGGCACGCGCGCCGGACCTGGCTCACGATCGGGGCCATGGTGTTTTCGAACACACTATTGGTTTTCATGATATCGCTGCAGTTCGGCATGTACGGTCTCATGATCGACAACACGCTGCAGGTTTTCAGCGGACACATGCAGATCCAGGCGCCCGGGTACAAGGACGAACAGAAGATGCGCCAGGTGGTGCCCAACGTGCGGCCGCTGGCCGCTCATCTGCGGCAGGAGCTGAACACCGACCTGGTCGCCGCGCGGGGCTGGGCGTTCGGCCTCGCGTCGAGCGAAGAGCGCAGTTACGGCATCGGCATCTACGGCGTGGAGCCGGAATTCGAGGCCAGGGTATCCAATATTCCCGGGTTGATTGCGCAAGGACGCTATCTCGAGCAGGAAGATGCGGCAGAAATCGTGATCGGCGAGACGCTTGCTCGCAACCTGCGAATTGGTATTGGCGATGAGCTGACCCTGCTGGGTAGCGGCGTCGATGGTTCGTTTGCGGCGGCGGTCGTCAATGTGGTCGGTATCTTCAACAGCGGGGTGCGCGAGATCGATCGCAACATTGCGGAGATGCCGCTCGGCACATTCCAGGATGTCTTCTATATGAATGGCGCCGGCCACCAGGTCGTCATCCTGGCGCCCGACCTGGACCAGGCGGACGCACTGCAGCAGCGCGTCGAGGCGATGCTGCCTGAAAACGATGGATTGGTTGTGCACGGCTGGGACGCGCTGCAGCCAGGCCTGAAGCAGGCGATCCAGGCTGACATGAGCAGCGCCTTCTTCATGTACGGGATTCTCGTGATCCTCGTGGCGTTCAGTGTCCTGAATACGCAGCTCATGTCGGTGCTCGAGAGAACCCATGAGTTCGGTATCGTCATGGCACTCGGTCTGAAGCCCGGACGGCTGGGGCGGCTCGTCATGCTCGAAACGGCCATGATGGGGTTCATCGGCTTGCTGCTCGGTGCGATCGTCGGCGCGCTATTCACCACGTGGTTTACCGTTAACGGATTTACCTACCCGGGCATGGAGGAGATGGTGGCCAACTTCAACTTGCCAGGTCGTGTCTACCCCCGGGCCACACTGCTCACGATGTTCGCCGGCCCGCTCGTCGTGTTCCTGTTCACGCTGGCAGCGGCGACGTATCCGGCGCTGCGCCTGCACCGCCTGCACCCGGTGGAAGCGATGAGGACAAATTAATGCAAATGTTCTTCGTCCTGAGTCGGCTCGCCTGGCGCTACCTGTGGCGTAATCACCGGCGCACCGTCGTCATGCTGAGCGCCATTGCAGTCGGTACCTGGGCAATGATCTTCATGACCGCGCTGACCCGCGGCATGGTTGACCAGATGATCGTGGACGGCATCAGTGTTATTCCCGGCCACGTACAGATTCACGATCCGGAGTACCTTGACGATCCGAGCGTCAACAATCGAGTGGCCTTCAGCGACACGGAGCTCGCCGCCCGCTTCAACGATGCGGGCTTCACGGCCTGGGCGGCGAGGGTTCGGGTTCCTGCGGTCGTCACAAGCGAACGCGAGTCGCGTGGCGTGACGCTTCTCGGAATCGATCCGGCTGCAGAAGCGTCGTTCTCGTTCGTCGACTACGACAATGTCGAGGGTCGTTTTCTTGAGGGACCGGACGACAAAGGCGTCGTTCTGGGTGCCAAGCTTGCGGATACGCTGGAAACCCGGGTGGGCAAGCGTGTTGTGCTGATGAGCCAGGATCCGGAAAACGAGATTGCTGATCGTGGCTTTCGCGTGGTCGGCCTGTTTCACGCAGAGATGGAGGCCACGGAAGAATCCTATGCGTTCGTCGGTAAACACACGGCACAGGACATGTTAAGGATCGGGGACACGGTGACCGAGGTCGTATTCCTCGGCGATGACTATCGCGATGTTGAGCCTGTCTATAGCAGGGTAGTCGGGCTGGTTGACGATTCGGTGCGGGTCAGCCGCTGGACGGAGGTCGATACGTACCTGGGCACGATGATGGGCATGATGGACGGGTTCATGCTGATCTGGGTCATAGTCATATTCCTGGCGCTCTCGTTCGGGCTCGTGAATACGCTGGTGATGGCGGTATTTGAACGCATCCGCGAAATCGGATTGATGCTCGCGCTGGGCATGAAGCCCGCGAGCATACTCGGACAAATTCTCATTGAGTCCATGATGCTGCTGGCCGTGGGCCTGGTGATCGGTGATCTCCTCGCCTGGGCCACGATCAAACCGCTCGAAAGCGGTATCGACATTTCGGCGGTGGCCAAAGGCATGGAAATGTTCGGCGCGGCGAGCGTGCTGTATCCGAATCTCGATATTAATGACGTCATTTTGTCGAATGTCGTCGTCATGATTCTCGGCTTTCTTGCGAGCCTGTCACCCGCGTGGCGAGCATCGCGTTACGAGCCGGTTGAAGCGATAACAAAGGTGTGATGATGAGTGCAGTACGTTGTATCGACTTGTGCAAGACCTACCGCCAGGGCGACCAGGACATCAAAGCGCTCGATCATCTGAGCGTCGAGATTGAGAAAGGAGAGTTCGTCTGCCTGATGTCACCGTCGGGTGGTGGCAAGACGACCCTGCTAAATGCCATCGGTGGGCTCGACATTCCCGACAGCGGCGAAGTCTGGATTGCCGGCGAGCGTATCGACCAGATGAGCAAGGGCGAGCTTGCCGACCTGCGTCTCGCCAACATTGGCTTCGTATTCCAGGCGTACAACCTGATTCCCGTTCTGACAGCCCAGGAAAACGTCGAGTTCGTTATGCAGGTACAGGGTGTGCCCGCGGCCGAGCGTCGAGATAAATCCTTCGCTATTCTCGAGGAGGTCGGGCTAAAGGGCCTCGAGAACCGGCGACCGGCCGAGATGTCCGGTGGACAGCAGCAACGTGTTGCGGTGGCGCGCGCTATTGTGTCCCGACCAGAGCTTGTGCTGGCCGACGAGCCGACAGCCAATCTCGATTCGAAGACCTCGACCGAACTCATGGAGTTGTTTACCGAACTCAATGAGCATCACAACACCACATTCGTGATCGCGACACATGATCAGCGCGTCCAGGCCTATGCCAAACGCCTGGTGCGCATGCTGGACGGCCGCATAGTCGATGACATAGAGCAGCATGCCGCGTAGCGCCATACTCATATTCCTGCTGCTGGCCTCGGTCGCGGCGGCCGACGACGTCAAAACCGAGTTCGGTGGCCATACCAAGCTGCGACTGGTCGGCCAGAGTTTTCCCGATAACAGTCTCTACAGAGAGCTGGTCGGGGCCAATGCGCTGGACGTTACAGCGGACTTGCGGCTGAACCTGTCATTCAAATCCG
Source organism: uncultured Gammaproteobacteria bacterium (assembly GCA_963722775.1). Lineage (GTDB taxonomy): Bacteria > Pseudomonadota > Gammaproteobacteria > Steroidobacterales > Woeseiaceae > UBA1847. The sequence continues at coordinate 131,274 of CAVROF010000018.1, read as the reverse complement.
GTCACTGGACCTTTGACTCGGCCTATCAGCTGGTTGGCCTGCAGGGTGACACGATCCGGTTCGGCGGCGGCTTGCCGAATGACGATCGTCGCCTGTTCAATCTCACGGATGTGCTGACCGAGGGCGGTGACAGCGCTCTGCTGCATCGGCTGGATCGCTTCTGGGTTGGCTACACCAGCGAGAAAACCGTGGTGCGCTTCGGGCGCCAGGCGCTTTCCTGGGGTAATGGGCTCGTGTATGCGCCCATGGACCTTGTTAACCCGTTCAATCCGACGGCTATCGACACCGAGTACAAGACCGGCGACGACATGCTCTATCTGCAATACCTGCAGGATAACGGCAACGACGTACAGGCGGCGTACGTTGCTCGCCGCAACCCGCTAACCGGCGACACGGAAGGAGATCAGGCGACCGCGGCGGTCAAGTACCACGGTTTTGCCGGCCTGGCTGAATTCGATCTTCTCGTGGCGCACAGCTATGGCGACACAACAGTCGGGATCGGTGTAGGACATCCCGTCGGCGGGGCCGTATGGAGTGCCGACCTGGTCGTAACCGACGCGAGCGCCGATACCCGCGTGCAGTTCGTTACCAACCTGATGTACTCGTGGATCCGGGGTGGCAAAAATATGAGCGGCGCCGTGGAGTACTACTACAACGGGTTCGGGCAAGGGAGCGGCCGCTATGACCCGGCGGGCATAGCCGGCAACCCGGACCTGGCGTTACGCCTCGCGCGAGGAGAGCTGTTCACGTCAGGGCGCCATTACCTGGCGGCAAATGTACTGGTCGAGATGACACCGTTGTGGTCGTTGACGCCGACCTTACTTGTGAACGTCGGCGATCCGAGCGCGCTGTTCCAGTTCGTAACGAGTTACAGCCTGTCCGACAATATGACGCTGCTGGGCAGCCTCAACGTGCCGATCGGCGCTAACGGCAGCGAGTTTGGCGGCATTGAAACCGCAGTCGCGAACCGTTACCTGTCGGTGGACGCAGGTGTGTTCGCGCAGATAGCGTGGTACTTCTAGAGGCCGGCTACCGGAGACTGGCGATCAGCCGGCGAAAGCCCGCTTCAATCTCGAGTTCGAATACCGGGTCCTTGATACGTTCGTAGTCCGACACGTCGACCTGCACAGCCGATGCGTCAAGCATCTTGTCGATGCGCTTGAAGAGGTCACTTTCTTCCCATTGAATATGATTGCGCAGACGCTTCACATAGGCGACGGCGTCCTCAATCATCTTTTCGCGGCGCACCACCGCGCTGCCGGCAATCACGGCTTCTATCTCGTCTCGCAACAGCAATCCAAGGTGTGCGATGTCGCTATGGTCGTCAGGCACGTGATCCAGGTCTTCGGCGAGATCGGGTCGCGCCTCGCGCAACTGCTCATAGACGATATCTTCTTTAGGGTGATGCACGGCGTCCGGGTAGACCGTCATGTAACGCATGATTTCATCGAACAGCTCGAAATCCGGGTTCTTGCCAACGTCCATCTCCTCGATGAGTCCGTCGAGAAGGTCCAGTACAACGGTCATGTTGCGGTGGTCTTCCCGCAGCTCCGTCATGAGTGTTCTTGCGTCCGTATCCATGGCTCACAGTGTGGCCCTGTCAGGGCTGCGGGCACTATTGGGAAAACCCCTTACGAAGAGAAGATGCGGCCCCGCGGGTGCGGGGCCGCCTGTTGCTAGAAGAACTTGCGTGCCATCCCAAGAATGTCGTCGAGGCCTCCTGAGCCGCTGACTTTGCCGAGCAGGTCGCCCAGCGAGCCGAGCCCGCCGCTTTCTACCGATGGGGCGACGTCACGTCCGGCCGAGGTCTTCTTGCTCATGGCGCCCATGGCGAGCGATGCGAGCAACGGCAGCGCCTTCTTGATCAGGCTGGCGTCGATTCCGGTGTCCTCGGCGGCCTTCGCCGCGACGTTACGGCTCACATCCTTCGAGCCAAAGATATGGCCGAGGATATTGTTGCCGTCCGCGCGGGTTTCGGCGGCAGCCATAAGTGACGGGTCGTCGATATAACGATCATGACCGCCCGTTTCGAGGGCCCGGCGAAAGCCGGCAAGTCCATCGTCGCTCGCGGTATTCTTTTGCAGCCCTCGCATCAACGCGGGCGCCAGTGATTCAACGAGCTTCGATGTGTCCGATGAGCCGAGGCCTACGGCGCTGGCCAGCTGGCCAACGCTGTCGCCACCGCCCGATGCTTTTAACAGGTCCATAAGGTCCATATTTTCTTCCTTGATATTCAGTCTTTGGGTGGAATGCGGATTTTCTGGCCCGGGTAGATCTTGTTCGGGTCGGAAATAATGTCCTTGTTGGCCTCGAAGATCTTCGTGTACTTCGAGGGATTGCCGTAGAAGCGCTTGGCGATGGCGCCCAGCGTATCGCCGCTCACGATTTCATAGATCTCGGCTTTTTCCTCCGGCTCTTCAGGTTTAGGCTCCGGCGCGCGCAGGTCGTCGGCGACAATCTTCTCTACGCCCTTGATGTTGCCGGCGATCAGGATGGCCTGGTCGCGAGCCGCCTGGGTGGAGCAGTCGCCACACAGGGTCACGGTGCCATCATCAAATTCAACTTCCAGGTTGCTGAGACCGTGAGTCTTTACCTCGAGGTGATTCTTGATTGTGTCGGCGGCTTCGTCATCGGTGTCGAAGATCTGGCGGCCAACGTCTTTTACAAAGTCAAACAGTCCCATTTTCTATCTCCCTTACCTATTTGGATATGCGGTGTAGTGACAGAACTGACGCAGCTCGTGACCTTTTAGTCACATGCGGCGTCACTCCTGATATTCGTGGTTTATCTGGCGTTATACTTGAAGGGATCATGATGAGGGTGACGTAATGCGTAAGGCAACTATTTTCCTGCTGCTCAGTTTACTAATAGCGACGGGATGCTCGATTAATCCGGTTACCGGCCAGCGTGAATTCATGATGATGAGCACTGCGCAGGAAATCGAGATGGGTAAACAGAACTACTCGCCGATGCAGCAATCACAGGGCGGCGTTTACGACATCGATCCGGAACTGACGGCTTATGTGCAACGGGTTGGGCAAAATGTGGCATCCCAGAGTGGTGTCAATCTGCCTTACGAGTTCGTCGTGCTAAACAACTCGGTACCCAACGCCTGGGCGCTACCCGGCGGCAAGATTGCGGTCAATCGCGGCCTGCTGACCGAGATGGAATCCGAAGCCGAACTAGCTGCTGTGCTCGGTCACGAGGCTGTACACGCCGCGGCGCGGCACTCTGCCAGCCAGCAGTCACGCGCGATGCTCATGCAGGTCGGTGTTTTAGGTACGGCTATCGCGGCCAGTGACAGTGACTACGGTGGCCTGATCGTCGGGGGGGCCAATTTGTTGGCGCAGGCCGGCCTGGCCAAGTATGGCCGCAGCGCGGAGCTCGAATCCGACCGCTATGGCATGCAATACATGTCAAAGGCCGGCTACGATCCGCAGGGTGCCGTGGCGCTCCAGGAGACCTTTGTACGCCTCAGTGAGGACCGCCGCTCCGACTGGTTGAGCGGGCTCTTCGCCAGCCATCCGCCGTCACGGGAGCGCGTGCGCACAAACGTCGCCACGGCCAGCACCTTGCCGCCTGGCGGCATGCGCGGCGAGCGCGAATACCAGGCCGTAATGCGCAAAACCAACCAGCTGAAGCCGGCCTACGAAGCCTATGACGAAGGTCGCAAGGCGCTCGCCGAGAAGAATACTGAGCTTGCGCTCGCGAAGGTCAACCAGGCGATCAAGCTGTTTCCTGACGAGGCGCACTTTCACGCCCTGCGGGGCGATATCCGCCTTGTCGAAGACAAATTCGACTGGGCAGTGACCAATTACGGCCGTGCCCTCGAGCGCCGTGACAATTTCTTCTACTACCACCTGCAGCGTGGGCTCGCGAGGAAGGAGCTCGGCCAGGTAGAGGCGGCCGTTGTTGACCTCGAAAACAGTATCGCGCTGTTGCCGACGGCGCCTGCGCATTACGCGCTCGGTGACATCGCCAAGGCGCGAGGAAACTTTCCCGAGGCCATCCAGCACTTCAAGGTTGTAGCCCAGGGTGGCGGCGAGTACGGCGCGGCCGCAACCGGTGAGCTTGTCCGCCTGGATCTGCCATCGAATCCGGGTGCCTACATTAATCACGCTTGCTCGGCTGATAACAGCGAGAATCTCGTTGTTTCGGTTAGAAATGAGACCTCTGTGCAGGTCACGGGCGTAGAGATCGCCGTTCAGTACAACGATGCGTCGGGCCGCCCGCAGCAGAAACGATTCAACGTTGGCGGACAAATAGCGCCTGGAGGGGTTGCCAGCGTCAATACCGCGCTGGGACCGTACACGGCGGGATCGGGCTGTCCGGCACAGGTCGTTGCCGCGCAGATCGCGGAGTAACTCCAGGGAGTGCGCATGAACAGGATCGCTCTCGCTATCGTCGTCAGCCTTCTTGTCGGATTTGCTGTTGGCGCCTGGATTGGCGGCGAGGAAGCAACCAGCAGCCACTCGATGCAGCAGGCTGACGCTGTCGCGCTGCCCGAGAGTGCCAGTGACGAGGACAGGCTTGCGCGCCTCGAGCAAATAGTCGGCGAGGAGCGTGAAGCTCGAATCGCGCTCGAAGATACGCTGGCAATGCTGTTCGAGGAGATCGAACGAATAGAGGGCTCTGGCAATCGTGCGGTAGCCGATCGGCGGGAGTCGGCCGAGCGCGTGCGCGCGGCAGCACCCGAGTCATCCGCGGGAACGCGGGACTGGATCACGCGTTACCAGGAACGGCGGGTTGGCAGAATGGTGGAAGGCGGTTTTTCTGAGGATGAGGCCCGGCGAATCCTGCAGCAGGAGTCCGAGGCTCAGTACAAGGCCATGCAGGCTGCGTGGGAAGCGCAGCGCAACGGGGAGACTCTCGACAGGTTCGCGCCCATGAACTCCACCCAGTCCATTCTTCGGTCCGACATCGGCGACGATGCCTACGCCCGCTACCTTGAGGTACAGGGGCAGCCGACGGCGGTCAACATCACGCAGGTCCTGGGCGGGTCGCCAGGCACCCGTGCCGGGATGCAGGCGGGAGACCAGGTCGTGAGTTACGACGGGGAGCGGGTATTCAGCATGTCGGATCTCCGCAACCAGACGATGCAGGGCGAGCCTGGCGAAGAGGTTGTGATCGAAATCGACCGCGATGGTATGCGCATGCAGCTGACCGTGCCGCGTGGTCCGATTGGCATTACTGGCAATGGGGCCAACGTCCGGGGCACCAGCTGGTGGGGTGGCTGACCTTAAGTCAGTTGATTGGTGGATAATCAAAGCCACCGGATGCAAAATGGGTCCACGAATAATAAGAGGTTAAAAGCCCTTGAGCAGCCGCCTTCGCTACACCATACCCAACGGATTCACTGCGCTGAGCCTGTTGCTCGGAATTGCGTCAATTGTGACGACACAGCTGGGCGAACTTGAACTGGCTGCATGGCTTATCGTCTGGTGCGCACTGCTCGATGTGATGGACGGCGTGTCCGCGCGCCTGCTCAAAGCGACCTCCGATTTTGGTGCTGAGTTTGACTCCATGGCCGACCTGGTCTCGTTCGGCGTCGCGCCGGCCGTGCTGGTTTTGAATGCCGGCATGGAGATCGGCGGTATCGAGTACGAGTCGGGACAATTCTGGGTGTTGATGCTTGCAATCGCCGTCTTTGCGCTGACGGGTGCTATGCGCCTGGCGCGATTCAACCTGACTTCCGATCAGCCGAGCACTGGCTGGTTTGCTGGCGTGCCAATCACGGCCGCGGGTGGCGGACTCGTACCGGCGGTGATACTCGTTCTGATTCACCACCCCGATGTGGCAAGCCTGTTGCCGTTGCACCTCTATCTGCCCGTCATGATGTTTGTGCTCGCGCTGCTTATGATCTCGAGAATTCGTTTCCCCAAAGCCATGAAGCGTGACAGCTTTTTCATCAACGCATTCCAGGCGATCGTGATAGCCGGCGTCTACTACTGCGGCATCACGCGGTCCTTTCCCGAGTACCTGCTCGGCATGGGGCTCTTCGTGCTGATCGCCGGGATCATAGCCGGCCGCATCACGCGCCAATCCTGATCGATTGCTGAAGTCGGACCGACCTTCAGCCCGCAAGGAGAAGTAATGCCAAACCGTTTCCTGTGTTGGACACTCGCGCTGTACCTGCTGCTAATCGCCGGACAGGGCTCCGCCCAGCAGGCGTCAATCGATGTGACCGCGTACCGGTCCTTCGAAGGATTCATCGACACGTGGTGGGATGAGGATACGGGCCGCATGCTGGTGCGCGTCGAGGATTTCGACGTGCCCTTCATTTACCAGACATCGTTGCCACGAGGTGTCGGCTCCAATGACCTCGGGCTTGATCGTGGGCAGCTTGGTTCGACGAAGATCGTGCGTTTCATGCGCAGCGGCCCGAAGGTCCTGCTCGTTGAAGACAATCTCCAGTATCGCGCGCGCAGCGATAACGCCGATGAGCGCCAGGCGATCGCGGAATCGTTCGCCCGGTCTGTAATCTGGGGCTTTACCGATATCGATAGTGACGATACGTCGACGATTATCGATGCCACCGCTTTTTTTGTTCGTGATTCGCATGCGTTGGGTGCGCGACTGGCAGCCGCGGGCGAAGGCAGTTTCAGCGTAGACGATTCACGTTCCGCTATTTTTCTGCCACGAACGAAAGCATTTCCGGATAACACCGAAGTTGAGGCGATCATCACACTTGTCGGCAGTGCTACCGGGCCGCATTTGCCGACCGTTGTACCTGACAGCACTGCACTGACTGTCCATGTCCACCACTCGTTCATTCGTTTGCCCGACGATAACTACGAGCCGCTTCCTTATGATCCGCGCGCCGGCGTAATCGGGTTGCGCTACGACAGCGGCGGGTTTGTGGACTATGCGACACCGATTGGTGCCCAGTTGATCAAAGATTTCGGGCGCCGCCATCGGCTGCAGAAGAAGGACCCCTCGGCCGAGCGTTAGCGAGGCCGTTGAGCCCATAATCTACTACCTGGATCGAGGCGCGCCCGAGCCCGTGCGATCCGCGTTGCTCGATGGCGCGCGATGGTGGGCCCAGGCATTCGAAGCGGCGGGCTACAAAGACGCTTATCGGGTTGAGATGTTGCCCGAAGGCGCCGACCCGATGGACGTGCGTTACAACGTTATCCAGTGGGTGCATCGCTCGACACGTGGCTGGTCGTATGGATCGTCGGTTCTCGACCCGCGTACGGGCGAGATTCTGAAGGGACACGTGTCGCTTGGTTCGCTACGTGTTCGGCAGGACTACCTGATCGCCGAAGGCCTGTTGGCCCCGTACGATGACGAGTCGGTGCCGCCCGAAATGCTGGAGATGTCGCTCGCACGAATTCGCCAGCTATCTGCACATGAAGTTGGGCACACGCTCGGTTTCGAGCATAACTTCGCGGCCAGCACCCAGGATCGCGCCTCGGTCATGGATTACCCTGCGCCCCTGGTTCGCATCACCGCAGAGGGTGATCTCGACCTGTCGGAAGCCTATGACGTCGGCATAGGTGAATGGGACAAGCGGACAGTGCTTTATGCTTACCAGGATTTTCCGGACGGTGTTAATCGTGCAAAAGGGCGGGCAGATATTTTGCGCGAGACGTTTCGCCAGGGTTTCAAATACGTCGCCGACATGGATGCCCGTTCGGTTTCCACCTCACATCCGGACGGCAACCTCTGGGACAACGGCGCTGATGCTATTGCTGAACTCGAACACCTGATGCGGGTTCGCGAAATTGCCCTGCAGCGATTTTCGGAGCGCAATATTCGCATCGGTCGGCCACTGGCGACTATTGAAGAAACCCTGGTGCCGATCTATCTGCTGCACCGGTTTCAGATTCAGGCAGTCGGCAAACTCATAGGCGGACAGTATTTCAGCTACCGCTTGCGTGGCGATGCACAGGCTGACGGCCGCCCGGTAGCGGTGGCGCGCCAGCAGCAAGCTATCGATGCCTTGCTGGCAACGCTGGACCCGACGGTTCTGAGTTTGCCGCAGAGCCTCGCTGATGCGATCACACCGCGCGTGCCGAACGACCCGAAATCCCGTGAAACCTTCGCCGGCGCTACCGGCGGGAATTTCGATGCGATCGCACCCGCGCGCAGCTCGGTTGCCCTCACCCTGCAGGTTCTGCTCGACCCGAACAGGGCAGCACGCCTTGAACGGGCAGGATCGATTGGTTTCGATACCATCGCCCAGGGCCTGCTCAGCGCGAGCTGGTATGCGGAACCCGGCAGCGGAATCGAGGCGGCGATTCAGCGTCAGACCAACATGCAGGTCCTGTACGGATTGATGGTGCTGGCATTTGACGAAAGCGCTGACGGCGATGTGCGTGCTCGCGCATACGCGGCGGTAACTGAGCTGCAGGACTGGTTATCGGGACGCAGTTCGCGCGATCGCGTATCGCGAGCCCATTACCGTTTCGCCGAACAGGAGATCCGGCGCCTCATGGATAACCCTGACGCCATCAAGGCCCTGGCCCCGGCGACGGTGCCGCCCGGATCTCCCATCGGCTGACTCCAGAGCAGCCTGCGCCTATGTCCACCACCGTCACCGTCCTCATTGTTTATCTCGGCATCCTTGCTGCACTGGCGATCTGGAGTCGACGCGAAACGCACACCCTGTCGGGCTTCTATCTGGCAGGCAAGAAGCTGCCGTACTGGGTAGTGGCGTTCAGCACCAATGCGACGGGCGAAAGTGGTTGGTTGCTGCTCGGTCTGTCCGGTATGGGTTACGCGGTCGGCGCGCAGGCTTACTGGGTCGTCGTTGGTCAAATCATCGGCATCGGGCTGTCGTGGGGACTGGTGTCGCGCAAGCTCAAGAAACTGGGTGATGAGACGGATGCGATCACGGTGCCGGATGTGCTCGCATCAAAATTTCAGGACAAATGGCACCTGGTTCGCGGCATTGCCGTACTGATCATCCTGGTCATGGTGACAACGTATGTGACGGCGCAAATGGTGGCGTCGGGCAAGGCGTTCTCGAGTTTCCTGGGGATGGATTACAAGACCGGCGTCATCGTCGGCGCGGTGTTCATCATTGGGTACACGTTTGTCGGCGGCTACAAGGCCGTGTCCTATACCGACGTGGTGCAGGGTGTACTCATGTTGCTGGGTCTTGTAGCGGTGCCTGCAGCAGCCATTATTGCGTCCGGTGGGTGGGGCGAGGTGAAGCTCTCCCTGTCTCAGCAGGACCCTGCGCTGCTCGACATGTTTGCATTTACCGGCAAGCCAGTCTGGATTGGCATCGCGAGCTTTGTCGCTATCGGCCTGCCGTTTATCGGTGTGCCGCAATTGCTGATTCGCTACATGTCGGCGCGCGATGATATGGAGATCCGGAAAGCACGCATTGTGTCGCTGGTCGTGCTTTTTATCTTCGCCGCGGGAGCCGTAACGGCCGGAGTCGCAGGTCGCGCTCTGTATCCGGGTCTCGAAGATCCGGAGACAATTTTCCCGGTCATCTCGAACAATCTGTTCCCGCCGATTATCGCAGGAATGCTGCTTGTGGTGGTTCTGTCCGCGATCATGTCCACAGTCGATTCGCTACTGCTTCTGGCGTCCTCGTCCGTGGTGCGTGATACCTACCAGAAGATCATGGGCAGCGATGAGAGTGACGCCCGCCTGGCAAGCTACGGCAAAATCGTGACGATCGTGATCGGCGCCATCGCCGTCGTGCTGGGTATCCAGGAGCCACGCGTTATCTTCCATTTCGTACTGGCATCGTGGTCGGGGCTCGGGTCCGCGTTCGGCCCTGTCATACTGGGTATCCTTTATTACAAGCGCATCACCTGGGAGGGCGTGCTGGCTGGCATGTCCGGAGGATTCCTGGCGAGCGTCGCCTGGCTGACCTGGTTCAAGGCTGACTACCACGGCCTGTACGAGGCAATCCCGGGTTTCATCGCCGGGCTGGTGCTGACCTATGGCGTGAGTTACATGACCAGCGGCAAAAAAAATCAGCCTGACGTGTAACCAAATCCAGCGACCGCCCCTATAACTGTACGAGAACTTGATTTGAGGGTACGTCGATGCGTTTTTTGAAAATTCTGGTTGTTGGACTGTTACTGAGCGTGCCGGTGCTGGCCACCGCAGACGTGGAGGACCTCCCGGGGTCGGCCGTCTGGTATTTCCACATTGATCTCGAGCAAATGCGTAAGGATGGACCGGGTCAGGGCCTCTATGCCTGGCTCCAGGACGAGGCGTTTTCCGACATCAAGGAAGACGCTGGCATTGATCTGGACAGGGAGCTCGACAGCATGACAGCCTTCTCGCTGGAAGGCTCCGGGCCTGTAATCCTGTTTGAGGGCAACATCAGCCAGGAGACCAGGGACAAAGTAATGACCTTCATTGCCGCCGATGGTGATCTCACTCCACTCAAAGCCTCAGGCAAAACCTACTACTATTTTTCGGGCAAAGACGGCGATGAGAGCCTCAAGCTGTCTGACGGCGATATCGAAATAGATATCGATTCGCTTGAAGACGAAGCATGGGTCAGCCTGGCGCTCAAGAACAAGATCCTGATTACCGGTTCCGAAGAGCAGATGCAGGCACTGCTTGCGAATAACGGTAAAATTGCAGGCAGGAAGAGCCACAAGGGCGCCCTGCTGGTGCTTTCGGCGGAGAAGACCCTGTTGCAGGCGGGCATGAACTCGACGGCCATGGGCGATGACGGCGACTCGAACTGGGATTCCAATATTCTGCGCAACACCGAACAGGTTGCGTTCATGATAGCCGCGGCGGCCGACAAACTCGCTCTCGAGGCCAGGTTGGTGACAACCGAGCCTGAAATGGCCGAATCGCTGGCCAGCGTGGTTCGTGGTCTGGTGAGCCTGATGTCATTCAGTGATGAGATGGATGCGGAAACGGTTGCTGTATTGCGGGGCACGAAGGTTGAAGCCAGTGGTAACAACCTGAGCATTTCCCTGGCGATCGCCCCGGATTTCGTTGTTCGGACGCTAAGTGAATGACGAACTCAAACTGATTGCCGCCGCGAAAGCGGGGTCCGCGGACGCGTTCGCGGACCTCGTGCGTGCTTACAGAGTGCGCCTGCTGCGCTTTCTGCTGACGCGTAGCGCGAGCTATGCGGATGCGGAGGACGTGTTACAGGACACGTTGATAGCGGCGTTTCGCTACCTGCATTCCTACGATCCGCGCTGGCGTTTCAGCACCTGGCTGTACCGTATTGCGATTCGCAATGCCGCCAGGTTGCGCGGTCCTGACCTCGTGGAGATCGGCGACCTGCGTGATGAAGAGAACGACCCGCTCCAGCAGTGCATCGCCGACTCCGAGACAGAAAATCTGTGGGTCAGTGCACGCCAGCTGCTCAACGACGAGGTGTACGCAGCCATGTGGTTGCGCTATGCCGAAGACATGTCCGTTAACGATATTTCCAAAGCGCTGGACCGCTCAGCGTCCTGGACCAAAGTCAACCTGATGAGAGGGCGGCGTGTGCTGGAGACGCACCTGAACGGTGCCGCCCAAAAAAGTGAAGCCTATGGATAAGCTAGCCAGACAATTACACGATGACGCACAGCGAATCGACGTGTCCGTATCCGATGAACTCGATCGTCGTATCGAAGCATCGTTACGTGCCGTAACGCCCGAGTTCGAAGACAGTCGCCCGGCGACCGTGGCCAGGCCACCGCTTTTCTGGTGGGCGAGCACGATCACTGGCGTGGCCGCCGCCGTTGCCGTAATTGCTATTGCAAACTGGCGCGCGCCGGATCAACCGGTGCCGCCACCGGTCAACATCGCGGCTGCAATACCGGCGATCGAACTCAAAGCCGAAACCGCAATGCTGACGGGGCCTCTGCAACAGGAACTGGACCGACTCCAGTCGGATCTCAAGAAAGCCGAGGAGAAAGTCAAGCGGGAAATAGGCCTCTGATTAAGGGTCTATTGTGGAAAATACGTACCTTTTGCCGTATGTTGATTAGCGAGGTAAGAACGAAAAAATAATCAATACCGGGGGATGTACGTCGTATGCCTTTAGCCGTTGTACTGATTCTGCTTGTCGTTGGCTCGCTCCTGTTTCATCTCCTAAGTCCATGGACATTTACCGAGTTGGCTTCCAACTGGGGGATGGTGGACTTCACAGTCGACATCACCCTCTACGTGACTGGCTTCGTCTTCGTCGCTGTGAACCTCTTCATGGCGTACTGCGTCATCAAATTCCGGTATCGCAAGGGCGCAAGAGCGACCTATGAGCCTGAGAACAAGAAACTCGAAACCTGGCTGACGGCGCTAACCGCGGTCGGTGTGGCGGCCATGCTAACGCCCGGCCTGTTTGTCTGGGCGAAGTTCGTGGACGTTCCCGAGGAGGCGCATGTCGTTGAGGCCGTCGGCCAGCAATGGCACTGGACCTTCCGGCTACCGGGCGAAGACGGCAAGCTGGGCGAGGTCGATGCGGAGCGCATAACGAACGACAACCCGTTCGGCATGGACCCGGATGATCCGAACGGCCAGGACGACATCCTCGTGTACAACCCCGAGGTTCACGTCCCCATCGACAAGCCCGTCAAGTTTCTACTGCGCTCTAAAGATGTCCTGCACGATTTCGCCGTGGCCCAGTTCCGCGTAAAGATGGACCTGGTGCCCGGCATGAATACCTTCCTGTGGCTGACGCCGACGAGGGAAGGCCGATTCGAAATCCTCTGTGAAGAACTGTGTGGCATCGGACACCACACGATGCGCGGTGCCGTCGTCGTCGACAGTGCTGGCGACTACGATACGTGGCTTGCAAATCAGTCGACCTATAGTGCGCTGAACGCGCAACCAGCAGGCAACGCAGATATCGGCGCAGCGCAATATACGGTCTGCTCGACCTGTCACGGGCCGCAGGGCGAAGGCAATGTCGCGATGAACGCGCCGAAGATCGCCGGTCAGTCGGCCTGGTATCTCAAACGCCAGATCATGAACTACAAGAAGGGCCTGCGCGGCACGGATCCAGCAGACTCATTGGGTCAGCAGATGACCGGTATGGTCGCGATGCTGGTCGATGAGCAGGCGGTCGATAATGTTGTGGCGCATATCCGGACGTTCCCGGATAACCCCGCTGAGTCGACAAGCGAAGGTGGTAACCCGGTCGCCGGCGCGAAACAGTACAACGTCTGTGCCTATTGTCACGGCAAGGATGGCATGGGCGTGCAGGCGCTCAATGCGCCGCGAGTCGCCGGCATGTCGGACTGGTATCTCGAACGCCAGCTTCACAATTTCAGGAATGATGTGCGTGGCTCACATCCACAGGACTATTACGGGTTCCAGATGGGATTGATGGGCCAGTCGCTGTACGACGAGCAGGCTGTGAAGGATCTCGTCGCCTACATCAACACGCTATAGGGTCGGATCTATGTCATACGTTGCAATCGCTGATCGTGATCACGAACAAGAACACCACGATCCGCAGACGTTTATTACGAAGTACATCTGGAGTCAGGACCATAAGGTCATTGCCGTGCAGTACGGCATTACGGCCGTCTTCGTTGGGCTGATCGCGCTGGGCCTGTCGGCGATGATGCGCCTGCAGCTCGGGTTTCCGGATCAGTTTTCGTTCATCAATCCTGAGAACTATTACCAGTTCATCACCATGCACGGCATGATCATGGTGATCTACCTGCTCACCGCCTTGTTCCTGGGCGGTTTCGGCAACTACCTGATCCCGCTGCAATGCGGTGCGCGCGACATGGTGTTCCCGTACCTGAACATGCTCAGTTACTGGGTCTACCTGCTGTCGGTCATTATCCTGATTGCCAGTTTTTTTGTGCCGGGTGGGTCGACGGGCGCCGGCTGGACCCTCTATCCGCCGCAAGCCATCATGCAGGGCACACCAGGCACCGATTGGGGCATCCTGTTGATGCTTGTATCGCTGGCCGTGTTCATCGTCGCCTTTACGATGGGCGGCCTGAACTACGTTACGACGGTACTGCAGGCACGCTGTAAAGGCATGACGCTGATGCGTCTGCCGCTGTCGGTCTGGGGCATATTCATCGCGACGATTCTGGGCCTGCTGGCCTTCCCGGCATTGCTGGTTAGCGCGATCATGATGTTGTTCGACAAGACCCTCATGACGAGCTTCTTCATGCCGGCCATTTCATCGATGGGCGCGGACCCGGGTTACACGGGCGGCAGCCCGATCCTGTTCCAGCACCTGTTCTGGTTCTTTGGCCATCCCGAGGTCTACATCGTGGCGCTACCGGCCTTCGGTATCGTTTCCGATCTCCTGTCGACGCACGCGCGCAAGAATATCTTCGGTTACCGCATGATGGTGTGGGCCATCATTGCGATTGGCGGGCTGAGTTTCATCGTCTGGGCACACCATATGTACGTGTCCGGTATGAATCCGTACTTCGGTTTCTTCTTTGCAACGACGACGCTGATCATCGCGGTCCCGACGGCCATCAAGGTCTACAACTGGGTACTCACTCTGTGGGAAGGCAACATTCACCTGAGAGTGCCCATGCTGTTCGCGATCGGCTTTATCTTCACGTTTATTCATGGCGGCCTGACGGGGCTATTCCTGGGTAACGTAACGATCGACCTGCCGCTCTCCGACACCTATTTCGTGGTGGCGCACTTCCACATGGTGATGGGCGTGTCGCCAGTGCTCGTCGTGTTCGGTGCCATTTACCACTGGTGGCCGAAGATCACGGGCAAGATGTACAACGAGACGCTCGGTAAATGGCACTTCTGGATGACGTTCCTGGGCACTTACGCGATTTACCTGCCAATGCACTACCTCGGATTTGCCGGTGTGCCAAGGCGCTACTTCTCCATGGGCAATACGGAGTTCCTGCCGGAGTCAGCCCAGGATCTGAACGCGTTCATAACGATGTCGGCGCTGTTCGTGGCGGCGACGCAAATACTGTTCTTCATCAACGTCTTCTGGAGCCTGACGCGTGGACCGAAGTCGGACCCGAACCCCTGGGATGCAACCACGCTCGAGTGGCAAACGCCGGATCATCCGCCCAAGCATGGCAACTGGGGGCACGAATTGCCTGAGGTACATCGCTGGGCCTACGACTACAGCGTGCCGGGATACGAAGATGACTTCATTCCGCAAAACGTGCCGGCCGACAAAGCGCCGGCGGGACGTGAGCATGGAGAAGAGCACTAATGGAAATCGGGCTTATCGTACTGGCGATCATCCTGGTCACCCTGCTGGGGTGGCTGCTGAAGCAGTCGTTCAATACGCAGCCCTGGGTGGCTGAGCAAGTCAGCGCGACGGCACACCACGGGCCACTCGGTGGCAGCAGCAACACGCGGCTGATTGCATTGATGACGCTGTTGGCCGTCGTCACCTCATTCTTCGCCCTGATCCTGAGTGCGTATTCCCTGCGCATGGAGCTTGGCGACTGGGTGCCGATGACCGAGCCGCAGTTGCTGTGGACGAATACGGCAATGCTCATTCTGGCGAGTCTCGCTTTCCAGTGGACACGCAATGGAGCGGTAAGCGGTCAGGTATCACGGCTGAAACCGGGCCTGATTGTGACCGGTCTGCTGACTGCGAGCTTCGTAGTCGGGCAATTTGTCGCGTGGCAACAGCTTCAGGCAGGTGGACAGTTCATTACGAACAACCCGTCGAATGCCTTTTTCTATTTTCTGACCGGCGCGCACGCTGTGCACATTATCGGCGGTATGTACGTCTGGGCACGGGCGACGGCGCGCGTGATGTTGGGCACAGCAGAAGGCAGCGCGATTCGGCGCAGTATCGAGCTGTGCACGATTTACTGGCACTTCCTGTTGCTGGTGTGGCTGATTCTTTTTGGATTGCTGTTATCGACGTAACTCAAATGGCCTGAGGGGTCCTTATGTCTGAAGCGGTACTGGATGGCGGCGCAGAGGCGCCCGGCAAAAAAGGTCTTGTAGAAGACTGGTCCAAGGACAAGCAGGTATTCGGTGTGCCCTGGGGCAAGGCCATGATGTGGATCTTCCTGCTCTCGGACACCTTCATCTTCAGCTGCTTCCTGGTCGCCTACATGTCGGTCCGTATCGCGACGACCGATCCGTGGCCGAGTCCCTCGGAAGTGTTTGCGCTGGAGGCATTTGGCGTCCAGGTGCCGCTGTTACTTATCGCGATTATGACGTTCGTCCTGATCACGTCATCCGGAACAATGGCAATCGCAGTGAATATGGGCTACCGCAAGGATCGCAACAAAACGTTCTGGCTCATGGTCGCAACCGCATTACTCGGCGCAACGTTTGTCGGCATGCAGGCCTTCGAGTGGACCAAGCTAATCTCGGAAGGTGTGCGTCCCTGGGAGAACCCGTTCGGCGCCGCCCAGTTCGGCTCGAGTTTCTTCATGATCACGGGCTTCCATGGCATGCATGTGTCGGCCGGTGTTATCTACCTTCTGGTCATCGCGTTCCGCGTAAGACGTGGTTACTACGAAAAACGTGGTAACTACGAAGTCGTCGAAATTGCCGGCCTGTACTGGCACTTCGTCGATCTCGTCTGGGTATTTATTTTCGCACTCTTCTATCTCTGGTAGTCGGCAGGAGTATTGGGTATGGCCGAAGAAGGACAACAACATCCACTGAAGATCTACTGGATCATGTGGGGCGCACTATTCGTCTTGAGTGGTATGTCCTACGCGACCGATTTCATGAACCACGGCTCGTTGCGTACATTATTGATCCTGCTTTTTATGTTCCTGAAAGCCAGCGGCATCGTCTGGATCTTCATGCACATGGGCTGGGAGCGTCTTGCATTGAAAGTGGCAATTCTGGGACCACCGGCGGCCTTAATCGTGCTGATCTGGCTGATGTCCCTGGAAGGTAGCTACATCGAGGACACGCGTGTCGAGTACTATGGCGAAAGCACGATGGAACCGGCAACGCCTGGACACCATTAGGGCAGTCTGACAGTTTGTTCAAGAGGCCCGTTTTGCGGGCCTTTTGTTTTTGAGGAGAATTCTTGCCAGATGGAGCTAAACCAGATAACTCTCCCGACCACCGACTACGATGCCTCCGTTGCATTTTATAAGGCGCTCGGGCTCGTACAGATCGTAGACAGTCCGCCGCGCTATGCGCGGTTCGAGACGGAGCATGGCGCGACGCTGTCCGTGCATGCCGTTGACGATCTCGCTGACTCGACGGGCGTAACCATCTACTTTGAGGTTAAAGACGTCGATCAACGCGTGCGCGAACTGGAAGCCGAGGGGCTCAATTTTGACGCGCAGCCGGTAGACCAGCGTTGGCTCTGGCGAGAGGCGTATTTGCGCGACCCGGCCGGCAACGTCATCTGCGTTTTTCATGGTGGCGAAAACAGGCGGTACCCGCCGTGGCGAGTGCCTCAATGACGGGCAAGCGAATTGTCCTGGTGGTCGCAATCTTAAGCGCCTTGCTTAGCATCGTGTCATGGACATATCGGATTGTCCTGGAGTTCTCGCCATACCAGAAGATCTGGTTCTATCTCATTACGCCCGTCTTATTCTGGGGTGTGTTTGCAGGTCCGCTTTTTCTGACGCTAAATAGCAAAAAATACTGGCGAGTGCTGGCAGGCATATTGCTGGTGCCGACGTCCCTTCTGTGGGTACTTTCGGTTATCGTTGGTTTCTTCGGACTTAAAATTCACTAACCGGTCAGGATTCGTTGTGCACGCCATAATTTTTGACATTGACGGCACGCTGTTGGAATCGGCGGCAGTCGACGACGCCCTCTACCGGGCGGCGGTCGGCGCTGTGCTGGGCCCGGTGATATTGAGACCGTCACTGCACGCGTATGATTACGTCACCGACACAGGCATCCTCTCCCAGATCCTCGCCGATAACGACATCCCCGTTGCCCGGGAACCGATGGACGAAATCAAGTCGCACTTTGTGGCGTTATTGCGAGAGCACATCGAAACACACGGGCCGTTCATTGAGGTCCCGGGCGCATCCGGGCTGCTGCGAGAACTGTCTGCATCCGAATCGCATGCTGTTGCCATTGCGACCGGTGGCTGGCGCGAGAGCGCCGAGCTGAAACTCCAGTCGGCCGGTATCGACTACGCGAACATCCCGCTGGCAACCGCCAACGATCACCGCGAACGGACGGGAATCATGCAAATCGCACTGGGGCAGCTCGGTGACGGCCTGAGGTCCGTAACCTACTACGGTGACGGCCCGTGGGACCGGGACGCCTGCGCAGCGCTTGGATGGCGGTTCGTGTCGGTTGGCCCGGAGTTGAGCGGCATTGATTCGTACATTGATCACCGCCCTGTGATTCACGCGATCCGGCCAATGACCGTCGACGACATGGACGCCATATTCCGGGTGCGAACGTCCGTCCAGCACAATCATATGAGCGACGATGAACTGCGCGAGATCGGGATTACACGTGAGCGGGTTGCAGAGCAGCTGCAAGCCGGGGAGGTGGCCGGGTGGTGTGCGATATGCGGTGACCGAATAGAAGGTTTCTCTTTGGCGACCGGGGACACGCGTGAGATCAACGCGTTGTTCGTCCTGCCGGAAAAATCGGGTTACGGAATGGGGAAGGACCTGCTGGAGGCGGCGGTCGAGCAATTGCGGAGCCTGGCGCCAGGCCCGGTGCGTTTGCGCACAGACCCGAATACGCCGGCCTATGATTTTTATCTGCGCCGGGGCTGGCGGGATACCGGAGTGGACCACGAGGGAAACGGTCCCGACAGGGATCGCTATCTCGAACTGGAGTAGGTGAATGCAGGCAGTAATGAGTCTTGTTGGCGTCGCGACGATCCTGGGCATCGCATACCTGATGTCGTCCAACCGCGGTGCCATCAGGATCCGCACTGTCGGTATCGCATTTGTGATTCAGGCGACGGTGGCTGCGATCGTCCTGTACGTCCCGCAAGGCGGGGCGGTTCTCGACAAAGTCGTGCGGGGTGTCCAGTTCGTGATCAACCAGGGCAAGCACGGCATCGAATTCCTCTTCGGCACACAGATTGAATCGTCGTTGGGCTTCACGGTCGCGTTCAATGTACTGCCCGTTATCGTGTTCTTCGCCGCGCTCATGTCGGTACTGTATTACCTTGGCATCATGCAACGAGTCGTGGGCACGCTCGGTGGCTGGTTGCACCGGCTACTTGGCACGAGCCACGCCGAATCGGTATCGGCCGTATCCAATATCTTTGTGGGCCACACGGATGCGCCTCTTGTCGTTCGACCCTACCTCAAGAGTATGACTCAGTCGGAATTGTTCGCCGTCATGACCGGCGGCTGCGCGACGATCGCGGGTGCCGTCATGATGGGTTACGCGCAAATGGGCATTGAGCTCAAGTACCTGATCACAGCCAGTTTCATGGCGGCGCCGGGCGGGCTCATGATGGCCAAGATCCTGATACCGGAGACTGTGCCGCACGACGAACGACCGGAGCCCGAAGAAGTCGCCGAGGAAGACAAGCCCGTCAATATTTTCGAGGCGATCGGCAATGGCGCGATGATTGGCTTGCAGGTCGCCCTTAGCGTCGGTGCCATGCTGGTCGCCTTCGTCGGACTCATCTTCCTGGTCAACGGTCTGCTGGAACTGGGAGGAGGCCTGGTCGGTATCGAGGGCCTGACCGTGCAGTGGATACTCGGCAAATTGTTTGCGCCCATCGCATTTCTGCTGGGCGTGCCGTGGGATGAGGCTGCCATCGCCGGCAGCCTGATCGGCCAGAAACTCGTGATCAATGAATTCTACGCGTACTACACCTTCGTCGGGATCAAGGAGACTTTGTCGCCCTATACGCAGCTGGTCGTGACCTTTGCGCTGTGTGGCTTTTCCAATCTCGCGTCCATTGCCATCCTGCTCGGCGGGCTGGGTGCTATCGCACCATCGAGGCGCCATGACATAGCAAGACTTGGTCTAAAGGCGGTGATTGGAGGTACACTGGTCAACCTGTTGAATGCATCGCTGGCGGGATTCTTCTTCGCCTTACAGTGACACGAAAGGACTATGACCAGAGCAATCATCCTCGTATTGGATTCTTTCGGTATCGGCGCCACCGCCGATGCTGAAAAGTTTGGTGATGTTGGTGCCGATACGTTCGGCAATATCGCGCGCGTGCGTGCCGAGTCCGGCCACCCCCTGAAATTGCCGAATCTCGCGAAAATGGGCCTGTTCCATGCAGGCGCTGAGAGCACCGGCAACTTTGCGGCCGGCGTTGACACCAATGTCGAGATCATGGGTGCCTATGGCCATGCAGCAGAGATGTCGAGCGGCAAGGACACGCCGAGCGGCCACTGGGAAATCGCCGGCTTGCCCGTGCTGTTCGACTGGGGTTATTTCACGGGCAAGACCGACACGTTTCCGCCCGAGCTACTGAACAAGCTGATTGAACGTGCGAACCTGCCTGGCGTGCTGGGTAACTGCCATGCATCTGGCACGACGATAATCGCCGAACTTGGCGACGAGCACGTGCGTACCGGCAAACCTATCGTCTACACGTCAGCTGACAGTGTGTTCCAGATCGCCTGCCACGAGGAGGCCTTCGGCCTCGATCGACTTTACGAGCTCTGCGATATCGCAAGAGAACTCGTCGACGAATACAACATCGGTCGCATCATCGCGCGCCCGTTCGTGGGGGATGGTCCGGATACCTACGTGCGTACCGGCAATCGCCGCGACCTGACCACGCCGCCGCATGCTCCGACCGTGCTCGACAAACTGGTAGAGAAGGGTGGGGACGTTATCAGTATCGGCAAGATCGCTGACATCTACGCGCACCAGGGCATTACGACGAAGATCAAGGCCAGCGGCAACGCGGCGCTGTTCGATGCGACGGTAGAGGCCATGAAAGACGCGGGCGACAACTCGATCATTTTCACGAACTTTGTCGACTTCGACATGCTGTATGGCCATCGGCGCGACGTGGACGGCTACGCCGCGGCGCTGGAGTATTTCGACGAGCGCTTTGCCCGAGGTGCTGGAGCTCATGCGAGATGACGATCTGCTGGTACTGTGTGCCGATCACGGCTGCGACCCCACCTGGCCTGGCAGCGATCACACGCGGGAGCACATCCCGGTACTGGCCTACGGCAAGATGCTCGAAGCCGGTTCGCTAGGCCGTCGCGATACTTTCGCTGATATCGGGCAGAGCCTCGCAAGCCACTTCGATCTCGAGCCGATGGACTACGGCACCAGTTTTATTCCCGCCAGGAATTAGGCACGCGAATCGCGATGACCTGGCCCTCGGCGGTCTGTGTCTCACCCGAATAGAACCTGCACCGCAAAATAGTCTTGCGCTCGTGGCACTCTTCGATCGTCGCACGCAAGGTCACGTCATGGTCGATAGGTGTGGGTGCCAGGTAGTCCACGCTTAGCTTGCCCGTGACGCACCAGATTTCCTCGCCATCCCCGGGTTGGCGGCCTTCCTGCCGGTAATAGTTCGATATGGCGGTACCAACGCTATGGCAATCGATCAGGCTGGCAATCGCGCCGCCGTAGAAAAATTGCTTCGGGCCGGCACACTGCTCCGGGCGCGGCGTATAGACACAGACTGTCTCATCGCCGTGCCAGTGGCTCTTGATCTGCATGCCCTTCGGGTTGTCCGGCCCGCACCCGTAACAATGATTGTGGGGCAGGAGGTCCTGGATAGCCGTCATGCATCGTTTCCGGCGCTCGCCCGCTTGCACATTGTGCCAAGCCAGGCACCGATGACGATAGCAACCACCGCCGCAACGATGAACCAGGTCGGATGTGGAATCATCATGACGTTCATGGTCGTGGCGACCAGCATGAAACAGCCAACGAGAAGCGCATAAATTCTCGGCAACATCGTGCCGATGGCACACGCAACACAGGTTCCCACCGTGGTGCCGATAAAATACGACGCAACAACAAACAGCAGGGCGCCAATCGGCAACCCCGCGACGTAAGCCTTCATGGCCTCAATATCGTTCAGGTCGATATCCGCCGGCGGCGGGTAAACGGCGTGCCCGATCGTCTGCACCAGCCAGACTGACAGCATCGCAACCAATACGCCGGCAAGTCCGGCACCAATATTTCTACCCATAATTGCGACCCCGGATTATTTCTTGACCAGCCCGACAACGAATAGCAGGATCGCCGCGCCGATCGTCGCCATGATGATCGTCCCAATCATACCGCCGGCCGAGACGCCCAGCAGGCCAAAAACAGACTTGCCGATAATCGCGCCAATGATGCCGACGACGATGTTGCCGGCGATTCCGAAGCCACCGCCCTTCATTAGTTTTCCGGCGAGCCAGCCGGCGATCGCGCCGATGATGAGCAGAACAGCAATGCTTTCTATGGTCATTTTATTTCTCCTGGTTTCGGGTATCGAGCGCAGCCTGGATTCTGGCGGCGAGTTCAGTCGCTTCCGCTGTCACGCGAGCGGTGTCGATCGTGAGCATTTCGCGCTCTCTCATCAGGACCTTGCCGTCGACAACTACCGATGCAACGTCCTGTTCGTCACTGACGTAGACAAGATGAGAGATGACGTCGTAAGTCGGTACGTGATGGACATCGTCGAAAGCCACCTGGATCAGGTCGGCACGTTTGCCGACTTCCAGTGAGCCCACCTTGTCGCCCAGGCCAATGGCGGTAGCACCGCCGTGTGTAGCCATTTTGAGCACGGTGAGGGCCGGCAGGACTTCAGGGTCCATGCGATCGACTTTCTGCAGGAATGACGCAAGTCGCATCTCCTCCCACATATCGAGATCGTTATTACTGGCTGCCCCATCGGTGCCGAGTCCGATACGTACGCCGGCGTCGAGCATCCTGGCTACCGGGGCAATGCCGGATGCAATTTTCATGTTGGATGTCGGGTTGTGAATCACACCCACCTTGCGTTCGGCCAGAATCGAGATTTCCTCATCGGTTGGCCACACCACATGCGCAGCGATGGTCGGGCCTTCGAAGAAGCCGATTGACTCATACAGCTTGATGCTGGTCATGCCGTAGGTATCCTGCGAATACTGCAGCTCGAACGGCGACTCGGAAACGTGAATACTGATCGGCACGCCGTACTGCATGGCGGCAGCCCGCGTGGCGGCCAGTTGCTCGACATTCAGAGTGTAGTTTGCATGCGGTCCGAAAATGGGTGTGATGCGTGAGTTCTTTCCCTGCCAGCGTTCGATAAAACCATTGCCCTTGGCGATGGAGTCATCTGCGTTCTCGGCGTCGGGACTGCGCTGGTCAATAACAGTGGCTGAAACAAGCGCACGCATGCCGCAGCTGTCGACCACTTCCGCAATCGTATCGGGGTAGTAATACATGTCGACAAACGTCGTCGTACCGCCACGGATCATCTCCCAGCAGGCGAGTTCGGTGCCTATCCGCACAAACTCGGTATCAACGAACTCGACCTCGGCGGGAAAGATGTAGTTCTGCAGCCAGTCCATCAGGGCGAGGTCGTCGGCGATACCGCGCAACAGAGTCATTGCCGCATGTGAATGGCCGTTCACGAGTCCGGGCATGACGACGCGATTGCCACCATCGAGCGTCTCCACCGCGGAGTAATTCGCGTCGATATCGGCCGCGTTGCCGATGGCCAGGATTACGCCCTCGTCGACGGCAACGGCACCGTCTTCAATGACGGTCCCCTCTGCATCCATCGTTACGATGTGTGCGCCTTTGACGATCAGGTCGATCTGGTCAGCGGCGGCCTCGGCAGGCGTTTCGCCGGTCGCCGGGTCGGGCTGGCAGCCGGACAAGGCGAATAATAAAAAAAGACTTAATAAACAGCATCTTATGGTGGTCATAAATCCCCCGTAGGAGCGCATTGTAGCACCCGACCCTGGCGTTACCCGAGCAAAAAAAGAGCCGGCCCAGGGCCGGCTCTCTTGTCCTGCGGGCTTCTGCTACATCAGAAATTCCTGACAAAGCGCAGGCCAAACTCACTGACATCGTTGCTGAGAATGCGTAACACGTAGTCACCTGTATTGAGGCGCGCATTGTCGTAACGCTCGTCCGTCGCGTTGCGACCGTAGAGCGCCGTCGTCCACATACCGTCAGCCGTGTGGTATGCGATGTCGAAGTTGATCAGGTCGCGACTATCGATCTTGGTCAGGCGACCCGGATCGTTCGTCGGCTCACCGTACATCTCGTCGCGGTACGACCAGTCAACGCGCACAACAATCTCTCCACCGCTATCCATGTCAAAATGGACTTCAGGACTGAGCGAGGCGGTTAACTCGGGCGTAAGCGGAGCGACTGCCGTCGGCAGCGGAATGCCCGCTGTCGACTCGATGCTGACATCGATGTAGCCAAGCGTCGCGTGGAACAGGAAGTCGTCCGTGATGTGGAACGTGCTTTCCCACTCGAACCCCGTCGAGTCCTGGTCAACAATGGCATTTTCCGTATTGAATCCACCGCCCGTCGTGGTGCTGATCTGGTAAGGGAGATCCTTGTACTGCGTGAAAAATACAACGGCGCTCATCTGGAAGCCATCGAACGGCTGGCCTTTAATGCCGATCTCGTAGTTCGTCGCCGTGATGTTGTCGGTAGCCTTGAAACAGTCAATGTCGTCATCGATCGGGGTCGTATCGCCGAACAGGCAGAACGGGCGCGCCGGGTACTGGCCAGACTGGTAACCGTTCTGGATCGTGCCGTAGATGTTCAAGCCATTGTCAAACGAATGGTTTGCAGCGACTTCCCAACTGAGCTCGTCGAAGTCACGCGAGTCAAGGTACAGGCCGTTGCCGACGTTGGTTTCTGCATCCTTCTGGTCTTCGGTATAGCGTAGTCCGGCAGAAATACGCGTCTTGTCGCTGACATCGTAGCCAAAGTTGGCAAATATCGCCTGGCTGGTGACGTCCTGCTGCAGATAGAACGTGCCCGGGAACGTCAGGAAGATTGTTGGATCCTGGTTGTTCGATCCGTCCTCTGTGAAGTAATACAGGCCCGAGACAAAGTCCCAGTCGTCGAAGTTGCCGCTGACCTGCCATTCGACAGAGGTCTGGTCCGCTTCGCCGATCTCCGGGAACGACAGGAAGTCATCGACGAAGCTGTCATCGTCGAGGCCCGACTTGTATTCCGATTTGCGGGAGCTGGCGATGACCTTGGTGTTGTAGGTGTCGCTCACGTCCCAGTCGAGCGTAATCGCTACGCCGGAGGCCTTGTTGGTCACGAGCGCCTGGCTCGCCTGGCCGGTGTTGTTGTCATAGGGGTCCAGGGAGACATCAGAGTTCCTGTAGCCTGCGCCGTACACCGCACCGTTTGGCAGTTCATCGATCAACGTAGTGTAGGGACGGAGGCCGCCCTCACCGTCGTTGGCATCTGCCGCAACCGTGATGGATGCGTCGTCACTCACGTTGAAACGAAGTGCAACGCGACCGAATACTTCCTGGTTCTCACCCACGCGCAAACCCGCATTCGGCAGGTTGAGGAAGGTGCCAACGCCGCCGCGTTTCTTGAAGCCGCCGGTCAGCGAGACTGCGATAGCGTCGCTTAGCTCGGCGTCTGCGTAGAAGTCCGCGTTCAGGCGGTCTCGACTGCCAGCCTCTACGCTGACTTTGCCGCCCGGATCAACACCCGGTGTCTTCGTGATGATATTGATGGCGCCGCCAATGGAGTTGCGGCCGTACAACGTGCCCTGCGGTCCGCGCAGAACTTCGATGCGTTCAATATTCGCAATGCTCCAGTTCTGGCCCACCTGGCGGCCGAGGTAGACACCATCGACATAAACGCTGACGCCCGGGTCGGTCGTGATCAGGTGATCCTGCAGGCCGATGCCGCGGATAAACGGATTCGACGACGAGTTGTGGCCCGCCGAAAACTGCGTGATGTTGAGGTTGGGCACGAACTTGCCGATGTCGATAATGTCGACGATGCCCTGCTGTGCGAGCTGGTCGCCCTGGAATGCACTGACGGCGACCGGGACTTCGTAGATGCTTTGCTCACGCTTGGTGGCAGTGACCATGATTTCTTCAATAAGAGCTTCGTCGTCCTGTGCCAGCGCCAGCGGCGATATCGCCAGTGATGCCGCAATGCAGGCAAACGAAACCCTTTTTATCCCATCGTTCTTCATTATTGTTCCCTCGGGAAAGATTAAAGTAGTGTTAACAACTCAGGCTGAATTGGAGTGCGGACAAGTATACCGAATTGCCTCGCTTGTTTGGCTCGTATCGGTGATCTAAGGTGACTGCTAATGGCTATGTCCGTTGACATTCTCGATGAAATTCCGGCGTTCGCGGCTCCTGCCGAAGGGCGTCTTACGGAGGATATGGTCGCTGCGTTTCACAAGGCAGGCGTACTGGTGTTGCGCGATTTCGTGCCGGTGGCGGCCTGTCGCGCGCTGCAGCAGCGAGCCAATGAGCTGGTTGCGGATTTCGATCCGGCAGAAGTGCGCAGCGTATTCTCGACGACCCGGCAAACACAGCTCGACGACAGCTATTTCATCGACTCGGGCGACAAGATTCGATTCTTTCTTGAGGACGATGCATTTGATAAGGCCGGCGAACTGCGCCAGGCGAAAGAATACTGCCTGAACAAGATGGGTCACGCGATGCACGACCTGGATCCGGTGTTTGATGCGTTCTCGCGAACGCCGGAACTGGCCGAAGTGGCCCGGCGAGTCGGCTTCGTCGACCCGGCTATCCTGCAGTCGATGTACATCTTCAAGCCACCGCACATCGGCGGCGAAGTGGTCTGCCACCAGGATTCCACCTACATCTACACCGAGCCCGAGTCCTGTATTGGTTTCTGGTTTGCGCTTGAAGACGCGACCCTTGAGAACGGCTGTATGCATTTCATTCCCGGTGGCCACAAACTGCCGCTGAAGAAACGTAATTACCGCAAGGCAGATGGCAAGCTCGTTACCGAAACGCTCGACGACACGCCATGGCCCGAGGATCGTAAAGTTGCCGCCGAAGCGTCGGCAGGCACGCTCGTTATCTTCGATGGCCGCATGCCGCACCTGAGCGCGGCAAATCGCTCTGTAAAATCACGTCACGCGTATACGCTGCATGTGATCGATCGGCAGTGCGCCTATCCTGCAGAAAACTGGCTACAGCGCGACGCCACATTGCCGTTGCGCGGATTTGAGTAGGGAACAAGATGTTATTCACGGATGTAATACGCAAAAAACGGGACGGCGGCGAGCTTAGCGACGAGGAGATCCAGTTCTTCGTTGACGGTCTTGCCGACGAGAGTCTACCGGCCGAACAGGTGTCGGCGTTGGCAATGGCCGTGTTCCTGAACTCCATGAGTTTCGGCGAAGCGGCCAAGCTGACACTGGCGATGGCGGCGTCGGGTACCGTTCTCGATTGGGATCCCGAGATTTACACCGCGCCGGTCGTCGACAAACATTCAACAGGCGGCGTTGGCGACAAGGTAAGTTTCCTGCTGGCCCCGATCATGGCTGCCTGCGGCTGTTACGTGCCGATGATTTCCGGCAGGGGGCTCGGCCACACTGGCGGTACCACGGACAAGGCAGAGTCGATCCCCGGCTACAATGCAACGCCCGATCTCGATACGTTCCGCGACGTGGTCGCGGCGGTGAACTGCGCGATCATTGGTCAGACGCCGGATCTCGCGCCAGCGGACAGGCGCTTCTATTCGATTCGCGATGTAACGGGCACGGTTGAGTCTGTACCGCTGATCACGGCGTCTATTCTTTCCAAGAAGATCGCGGCAGGTTTGCAAGGCCTCGTAATGGACGTGAAGGTCGGCAACGGTGCCTTCATGGAATCGATGGACCGGGCTCGCGAACTGGCCCAGAGCATTATTGCTACGGCGGCGAAAGCGGGGCTCCGGACGCATGCTGTCATTACCGACATGAATGAAGTGCTTGGACGTACGGCCGGCAATGCCCTGGAAATCGAAGAGTCGATCCTGTTCCTGCGCAACGACGCACGTGAGGCTCGCCTCAATGACGTCACCATGGCCCTGTGTACCGAAATGCTCATCGTGTCCGGCGAGGCTGACGACCGCCTGGAAGCTGCCGCTCGTTGTGAGGAAGCGGTCAGCAGTGGCAGGGCTGCCGAGAAATTCGCGGCCATGGTCGAAGCGCTGGGCGGTCCGGGCGATCTGCTTGAGAAGCATGCCGGTTACCTGCCGAAGGCACCTCTTATTCGCCCGGTTTACGCGAAGGGCATTGTGACAGCCGTGGACACACGCGCGGTGGGCAACGCGATCATCGAGCTCGGTGGCGGACGTCGCCAGGTGGGTGAAAAACTGGACCTGTCTGTGGGCTTCAGTGATATCGCGCCGACCGGCACGGTGCTCGACAGCAGCACACCGCTCGCAGTTATTCACGCCGCTTCCGAAGCCGCCGCTGAGCAGGCTGAACAGAATCTGCTTGCCGCGATATCGCTGGGTGACGAAGCGCCGCACGAACGCCCCGTGATCTGCGAGATTTTGACCGGTTAGAGGGCCGCTATGCGGTAAACTACCCGATCAAATAATAAGAAGCTGTCGGGGGAGTTCATGTCCAATTACATCGGCATCGTCGGGATCGTCGTAATCCTTGCAATCGCGTTCCTGTTCTCCAGCAATCGTAAGGCCGTAAACCTGCGCATCGTTGGTGCTGCGTTTGCCCTGCAGGTCGTCGTTGCGACGATCGTGCTGTATTGGGACGTAGGGCGCGCCGGTATTAAGTTCCTGAGTAACGGCGTTATGGCCGTCATCGGTTTCTCGCAAGCGGGCATCGATATGGTATTCGGGCCACTCGCGAATACCGAGGTCATTGGCTTCAGCTTCGCGATCAACGTCCTGCCGATCATCATATTTTTCTCGGCCTTGATGTCCGTGCTGTATCACCTGCGTGTGATGGAGTGGGTCGTCAAGCTCGTGGGTGGTTTCCTGCACAAGGTCATCGGCACGGGTGCGGTCGAGTCGATGAACGCTGCGGCTAATATCTTTGTTGGGCAAACGGAGGCACCGCTGGCTGTCAGGCCCTACCTCAAGGGACTGACCGAGGCGCAGATGTTTGCGGTCATGGTGTCCGGACTCGCGTCGATTGCTGGTACCGTTCTTGCCGGTTACGCGCTCATGGGCGCTGAGCTCAAGTACCTGCTTGCCGCCGCATTTATGGCGGCGCCCGGCGGCCTGCTCATGGCCAAGATCGTGATGCCTGACGACGAGGTCGTGAAATCCGGCCAGCACGAAAAACTCGTCATGGAAAAGAGCCAGCACAAGAACGTCATTCTCGCCGCCGCATCGGGTACGACGGACGGCTTACGCCTGGCAGCCAACATCGGTGCCATGTTGATTGCGTTTGTGGCCTTGATTGCGTTGTTCAACGGACTGGTCGGCTGGGTCGCAGGATGGTTTGGTTACGAACTGACGCTGCAAATGATTCTTGGCAGGATATTCCAGCCGCTGATGTTCCTGCTCAGCGTTCCCTGGGAAGAAGCGCAGGCCGCGGGCGCGCTGTTCGGTGAGAAGCTGATTCTCAACGAGTTTGTTGCGTTCTCACACCTGAACGATTACCTGGCAGGCATGACACCCCGTACCGTCGCGATCGTGACCTTCTCACTGTGTGGCTTTGCGAACCTGTCATCCATCGCCATCCTGCTCGGCGGCCTCGGCGTACTGGTACCTGAAAAACGCGACCTGATCGGACAGCTGGGATTGAAAGCAGTCCTGGCAGGCTCATTGTCCAACCTGATGAGCGCAGCGTTGGCCGGGTTGTTGCTGACGTTCTGACGACGTGGCACCGCGCAAGATCATCATCGACTGTGATCCGGGGCAGGACGACGCTGTCGCCCTGTTCCTTGCGCTCGCCTCCCCGGACGAACTTGATGTACTCGGCATCACAACGGTGGCAGGAAATGTCCCGCTCGAGTTGACCCAACGTAATGCGCGCATGATGTGCGACATCGCTGGCCGCACGGATATGCGGGTTTACGCCGGCTATAAAAAACCGCTGATTCTGGACGCGATCACGGCCGAGTATATCCATGGTGCTACCGGTATCGATGGCGTCGATGTATTCGAACCCGAGACGCCGCTGCAGGACGAACACGCGGTCGACTTTATCGTGGAAACACTGCGCACGGCCGGGGAGGGGACAGTCACCCTGGTGCCTACCGGGCCGATGACGAACATCGCAGCGGCCATCAACCGCGACCGGAATATACTCGATGCTGTGGACCGCATCGTATCCATGGGCGGTGCCATGCGTGAAGGCGGCAATCGATCGCCGTCGGCTGAATTTAATGTTCTCGTCGATCCGCACGCCGCACAGATCGTCTACCAGTGTGGGAAACCGGTGACCGCGATGGGCCTCGATGTAACGCACCAGGTTCTGTCCACCCGCGAGCGGGTAGCGCGTATTCGCGATGTCGGCAACGCTGTCGCGACGGCAACCGCCGACATGCTTAGCTTTTTTCATCGTTACGATACAAAGAAGTACGGTTCGGAAGGTGCGCCCCTGCACGATCCCTGCACGGTAGCGTGGTTGTTGCGCCCGGAGCTGTTTGCAACCAGGGCCTGCAACCTGTCCGTCGAAACGCAATCGGAGCTGACGATGGGGCACACCGCTGTCGATTTCTGGCACGTGACGGATCGACCACACAATGTCGATTGGGCTTTTGAAGTAGACGCAGATGGCTTCTACGACCTGCTGGTCGAGAAACTGACTGTGTTCGGAGACTGAGCATGCCGACTATCACTGTCATTGGTTCGGTCAATCTCGACATCGTCGCCAAAGCGGCAAAGTTGCCAGCGCCGGGCGAGACAATAACGGATGCTGAACTGCACCACTTTCCGGGTGGCAAAGGTGCTAACCAGGCGCTCGCAGCGCAGCGCCTCGGGGCAAATGTCAGCCTCATTGCGCGGGTCGGAGAGGATAGCTCGGCAGATGAGGCGCTGGCACTGCTCAGGGAAGGCGGCGTAGACCTTGCTAACTGCAAAACAGTAGCCGGTGCGGCAACAGGGACGGCCCTGATCGCGGTCGCCCCCTCCGGGGAAAACCAGATCGTTGTTGCACCGGGCGCGAACCGTTTGCTGCAACCGGACGATTTCGAGCCACCCGAGACCGATGCCCTGATTTGTCAGCTGGAAGTGCCCGTCGATACCGTCGCGCACGCCGCGCAGACCTTTGGCGGGTTCTTCTGCGTCAACCTGGCACCCGCGATGCGGATCGATGTGGCGGTGCTACAGCGCGCCGACCTGGTTGTTGTAAACGAAACCGAGTCGGCCTGGTACGGCAATGCGCTCACAGCCTGCACCGGCCTGATCGCCACTACCCGTGGTTCGGGCACGGCGACGCTGGAGCAAGGTGGTGAGATTATTGCCGAGGCAACGCCGCCCACCGTGACAGCCGTCGACACGACCGGTGCGGGCGATACTTTTACAGCCGCGCTGACAGTGGCGCTCGTCGAGGGGCAGGAACCGGCTCAGGCGCTGCGCTTTGCGTGTGCAGCAGGCGCGGCTGCAACGACCAAGATGGGTGCACAATCATCGCTGCCCGGGCGTGACGAGGTGGATAATTATGCCTAACGATCAGGATTTCATTGACTTCGTTGTAGATCAGGTCCAGAACGGCTGTGATCTGAGTTATCGCCACATGTTTGGTGGTACGACCTTGTACCTCAACGGCAAAGTTGTCGCGTTGATCTGCGATAATCAGCTGTTCGTCAAGCCGACCGAGGCGGGGCGCGAGTATATCGGCATGGTTGTCGAGGCACCCCCGTATGAAGGGGCAAAGAACTCGTTCCTGATCGAGGACGAAATTGAAGATGCCGAATGGCTGACAGAGCTTTTCGTCATCACAGAAAGAGAACTTCCGCCTCCCAGGCCGAAGAAGAAACGCAACAAGTAAGGGGTCGTTATGAAATACCGCAGGTTAATTCTTGTACTCGCTGCATTTGTTTTTTCAGCAGCCTATGCCGAAGAGGAAAAAGAGCCCGGCTTCAATGAAGCCACGTTCATGGGACTCGAGATGCGCAGCGTCGGACCGGCATTCATGTCGGGACGTATTTCTGACATCGTGATAGATCCGACCGATACGAGCACCTGGTACGTGGGTGTTGGCAGTGGTGGCGTGTGGAAGACGACCAACGCGAGTACGACGTGGACGCCAATCTTCGACAATGAGGGTTCCTACTCCATCGGTTGCATTACGCTCGACCCGAATAACCCGAACACGGTCTGGGTAGGTACCGGCGAGAACGTGAGCGGACGTCACGTTGGCTACGGCGACGGCATCTACCGCAGTCGCGACGGTGGCCAGAGCTGGGAGAATCTGGGGCTCGAGAATTCCGAGCACATCGGCATGATTCGCATCGACCCGCGTGACTCGGATACGATTTTTGTTGCTGTGCAGGGGCCACTCTGGTCTGGCGGGGGCGATCGAGGCCTCTACAAATCCACCGATGGCGGGCAGAACTGGCGCAAGGTGCTCGGCGACGGCCATGGCAATACGGATAAGGACGACCAGTACACGGGCGTCAATGAGGTCCACATGGACCCGCGCAATCCGGATGTGATGTACGCCGTGACGTGGCAGCGCCTGCGCAACGTCGCCGTCGTCATGGACGGTGGCCCGGGAACAGGCATCCACAAGTCAGAGGATGGCGGCGAGACCTGGCGAGAGCTGACCAACGGCCTGCCGGAAGAAATAATGGGTAAGACAGGACTGGCGATCAGCCCGCAGGACCCCGACACAATCTACGCGACCATTGAGCTCGACAATCGCACAGGTGGATTCTGGCGCTCGGATGACGGCGGCGAAAGCTGGGAGAAAAAGAACGACTATCTCTCCGGTGGCACCGGGCCGCACTACTACCAGGAGATCTTTGCGAGCCCGCATTTCGAAGGCCACGTCTACCAGATGGATGCATTGATGCGGATGACGCAGGACGCTGGCGATACGTTTATCCCGCTGCCGCATGACACCAAGCACGGTGATCATCACGCGCTGGCGTTTCGCGAAGACGATGAGAACTACCTGTTGATCGGAACCGACGGTGGCGTCTACGAGTCATTCGACCTCGGCACGACGTGGCGTTTCGTCAATAATCTGCCGATCACACAGTATTACAAGGTGGCGGTCGACTACGACGAGCCGTTCTACAACATCTACGGCGGCACGCAGGACAACAACAGCCAGGGCGGACCATCGCGGACAATGAACCACGTCGGAATTCGTACCAGTGACTGGTTTGTCACCATGTTTGGCGATGGCCATCAGTCGGCTGTTGATCCGAACAACCCCGACATCATTTATGCACAGTGGCAGCAGGGCAACCTGACGCGCTACGACCGACGTACGGGCGAGCGGGTCTACATCAAACCGCAGGCGCGCGAAGGCGAACCGCCGGATCGGTATAACTGGGACTCCCCGATCCTGATCAGCCCGCATGATTCGAAGACGCTCTATTTTGCGACACAGCGTGTCTGGAAGAGCGACAACTACGGCGACAGCTGGACACCCATCAGCAGCGACCTGACGCGTAACGAAAATCGTGTGCGTCAGCCGATCATGGGCCGTACCTGGAGCTACGACGCGCCGCGAGATCTTTGGGCGATGTCGCAGTTCAACACGATTACATCGTTGTCGGAATCGCCACTGGTCGAGGGTCTCGTGTATGCGGGAACCGATGACGGCCTGATCCAGGTCAGCGAGGACGACGGCGCGAACTGGCGCACGATCAACAAGCTGCCGGGCGTACCCAATCGTTTCTTCGTCAACGACATTAAAGCTGACCTGCACGATCCGGACACGGTTTACGTGGTGGTCGACGATCATAAGAGCGGCGATTTCGCGCCTTACATTCTCAAGAGCGAGAATCGCGGACGTAGCTGGAAGAGCATCTCGGGCAACCTGCCGGAACGTCACGTGTTGTGGCGCGTCGTACAGGATCACGTCAAGCCGGGGCTGATGTTCGTCGGTTCGGAATTCGGTGTGTTCTTCACGGTGAATGGCGGCGGCACCTGGACCAAGCTCAAAGGTGGTGCGCCGAATATTTCGTTCCGCGATCTCGTGATCCAGACGCGTGAGAATGACCTCGTCGGCGCGACTTTTGGTCGCAGTTTCTACGTGCTTGACGACTACACGCCGCTGCGTGACGTTTCTGACAGCATGCTCAAGAGCGGCAGCGTCCTGTTTCCCGTTCGCAAGGCCGATTGGTATGTTCCCGCGCAGCCCGATGGGCTGTGACGGAACGCCGGGCTGTAAGGCAAGCCAGGGCGACTCGTTCTGGACCGCGCCGAATCCCGCATTCGGTGCCACGTTTACGTACTACCTTGCCGAAGAAGTCCAGAGCAGCAAGGACGCACGGCGTGAACGGGAGAAAGAAAAAGAAAAGAACAACGAGAATGTTGTCGCAGTCGACTGGGATACGGTCATTGCCGAGTCGCGTGAGGACGCCCCGGCCATCGTATTCACGATTCGGTTCGGCCGATGGTTCGATTATCGACCAGGTCATTGCACCTGCGACGGCGGGCTTCAATCGCGTCGCCTGGGATCTGCGATACCCGTCGGTAGAGCCGTGGGCACCGGTTGAGGAAGGTGAGGAAGCACACGAAGGTGTCGGCGTTCTTGTAGTGCCGGGCCGTTACTCGGTCACCATGCAGAAGCGCGTCGACGGTGCCCTTGTTGATCTTGGCCAGACCCAGTCCTTCGACGTTGTTTCGATTCGTCCGGATCCTGTAATACCCGGAGCGCACTCAGGAACAACGCGTGGTCTTCGAATCACAGCTCGAGGAGCTGATTCGTGCAGCGTCGGGAACATCCGCCGCGGTTGAAGGGGTGATCGGCGAACTCGATGCTGTCAAGGCAACGCTGGGACGGTCCATGACGGATGGTTCGTTGTACGAAGTCGCACATTCTCTGCAGCAACAGCTAAGAGATGCTCAGGAAGTGCTCACGGGCAATGAGCTGCGTGATTTCTACAATGACCTGCCGATCATGTCAGTGCAGGCACGCCTCTGGCACGCGCGGTTTGATCCCTCGAGCAACGCGCACGGCCCGACCGCAGCGCAGCAGCAGTCGTACCGGATAGCGCGCAAGCTCTACGACGAAACGGTTGCCGAGCTGACACGTCTCGTCGATACCGAGTACGCCGGGCTGAAAGACGCAATGGACACGGCCAGGGTGCCGTGGACACCGGGAAGGGGGCTGCAGGACTAGGGCAGGTGGAAAGATGCTGGCAGGAGGTCGTCGATTGAGTACTCCTGCCACTTTCCGCTGTCATCGATAGCGAGGATTACGGTGTTGCCGTCAGCGAATTCATTGATCCGCTGGCGGCATCCGCCGCACGGTGTGCACGGGCCGACTTCGCCGGGGCCGCCGACGACTGCAATCTTCACGATTCGTTTTCCGCCTTGCTGCACCATGGCTGCGATAGCGCCGGCCTCGGCGCAACTGCCGAGCGGGTAGGCGGCATTCTCGATATTGCAGCCGACATGCAGGTGCCCGCGGTCGTCGACGATAGCTGCACCGACACTGTAGTTTGAGTAACGGTTGTACGCATTCCGGCGCGCTTCCGTCGCGGCATTGATCAGGTCTTCGTTGTCGAGGCTCATAAACTAGTCCGTGTTACGCATCGGATTGTTGGGGTGGGCGGTCCAATTGAGTTTGTCTGCGCTGTCGTCGCTCGTCTGCTTCATGGTTATGCAGCTATCGACGGGACAGATACTGACGCACAGGTTGCACCCTACGCACTCGTCATCAATGACTTCGAAGCGGCGTTCACCGTCGACCGTGTGCGTAATTGCCTGGTGTGCTGTGTCCTCACAAACCACGTGACAGCGCCCGCACTTGATACACAAATCCTGGTCGATGACGGCTTTCTCGACGTAGTTGAGATTCAGGTGCTGCCAGTCCGTGACGCTGGGCACTGCGTGACCGATCAGTTGGTCCAGCGTTATGCCCTTGTCGTCAAGAAATACGCTCAGTCCGTCGACCAGGTCATCGATAATCTTGAAGCCATAGACCATCGCCGCCGTACAGATCTGGACGTTGGTCGCGCCGAGGGCCAGGAAATCGACAGC
This sequence comes from uncultured Gammaproteobacteria bacterium, assembly GCA_963722775.1. Classification (GTDB taxonomy): domain Bacteria; phylum Pseudomonadota; class Gammaproteobacteria; order Steroidobacterales; family Woeseiaceae; genus UBA1847. Next base: position 95,448 of record CAVROF010000018.1, on the reverse strand, counting down.
ATCGCGCCAGTCGGTGATGCCGCCGATCCCGGAAATCGGCAACGCCCGCGTCGCCTTGGTGCGTGCGATTTCGGCAACCATATTGAGCGCGATGGGCTTCACGGCCTCACCACAGTAGCCGCCATGTGTGCCCATACCGTCAGTCGTTGGAAACATTGTCAGCGTGTCGTAGTTAACGCGCATGATGGAGTTGATGGTGTTGATCAGCGACACGGCGTCGGCGCCACCGTCCAGCGCGGCCCTGGCTGGCGGCAGGATGTTTGCGACATTGGGCGTCAGTTTGACGATGACGGGGATTGAAGACGCCGCCTTTGCCCATTCGGCGGCCATCTGGATGTACTCCGGTACCTGGCCGACAGCGGCGCCCATGCCGCGTTCTGACATGCCATGCGGGCAGCCGAAGTTCAGTTCGAATGCATCGCAGCCGGTGTCCTCGATCATCGGCAGGTTCTTCGCCCAGGCCTCCTCGTTCATCGGCAACATAACCGACACCACGACCGCACGGTCCGGCCAGTCTTTCTTGACCTGCCGAATCTCGTCGAGATTCGTCTGCAGTGGCCGGTCGGTGATCAATTCGATGTTGTTGAACCCGATGACACGCCGATCGTTGCTGTGCAGCGCGCTGTAGCGCGGGCCGCTGACGTTGACGATCGGGGGCCCTTCCTCGCCGAGCGTCTTCCAGACAACCCCGCCCCAGCCGGCCTCGAACGCTCGATTGACGTTGTAGGCCTTGTCGGTTGGGGGTGCCGACGCGAGCCAGAACGGATTGGGGGACTCGATACCCAGGAAGGTCGATTTGAGGTCAGCCATCTTATTGCTCCCTCAGGTGCCGGTCGATGTCGATCGCAGCAACCTTGCCATGCTGGACGGCACTCACAGTGAGGTCGTCGCCGCCGACGACACAGTCGCCACCCGCCCACACTTTTTCGTGCGAGGTCCGGTGGCCGTCGTTGACCACCATACGACCGTTCTCCATGTCCAGGTCACCAATGCCTTCCATTTGCTGGCCGATGGCCTTGAAGACCATGTCGGCAAACAGGACGAACTTGCCGTCGTCAGTTTCGAACTCGACACCCGTGACATGATCGTCGCCGAGTATTCGTTTGGGCGGGGCCCGATGATGAATGGTGACGCCGCTGGTTTGCGCAAGCGCTTGTTCAAATACGCTGGCACTCATTTTCTCGGGTCCGCGGCGGTATACCATGTGCACCTGCTGCGCCCCGAGGTGCCGGCTCTGCACAGCAATGTCGATTGCTGTCATGCCGCCGCCAATCACGACCACGGTCTTGCCAATGGGTAACCGGCTCTTGTCGTCGGCCTGGCGCAGTTCCGCGATGTAGTCGATGGCATTGATCACGCCTTTCTTGTCTTCGCCGTCAATGCCGAGGTCGTTGGACTGTCCGAGCCCTATACCTAAGAAAACCGCATCGAAGTCCCTGACCAGTTCGGATAGCTGGATATCCTTACCCAGGGTCACCTTGTGTCGAACGTCGATGCCCCCGACGGACAGGATGTAGTTGATCTCGATTTGTGCGAAGTCATCGACCGTCTTGTACGCGGCGATACCGTACTCGTTCAGCCCGCCGGGTTTTTCGTCGCGATTGAATATCACAACGTCATGACCGAGTACGGCAAGACGATGCGCGCAGGACAGTCCCGCAGGCCCGCCACCGACGACCGCGACTTTCTTGCCGCTGGACGGGGCGCGTGTGAATAGCTGGGTACCGGCATCGATTAACGGGTCAGTCGCGTAGCGTTGCAGCAGCCCGATTTCCACTGGCTTTTCTTCGTGCGTATTGCGGACGCAGGCTTCTTCACACAGAACCTCGGTTGGGCAGACGCGCGCACACATACCGCCCATGATGTTCTCGCGAAAGATCGTCTGCGCGGAGCCACGAATATTGTCGCTGCGTATCTTCTGGATAAACCCCGGGATGTCGATGCCCGTCGGGCAGGCTGTCGTACAGGGTGCGTCGTAGCAGAAGTAGCAACGGTCCGCCTCGATCAGGGCTTCCGAGCGCGACAGCGGCGGATGCAGGTCCGCAAAATTTGCCTCGATCTCGTCCTTGCTAAGACGGCGCGGACGAACATTCGGTTCTGTTTCGACAGTCATGTCGCTTACCTTGCCACAGGAACCGGTTCGGCCGCCTGTGCCTGTTTCCTGAGAGCCTCGTAGTATGGCGCGAACGGGGGCCTGTCGACATAGCGCCCGGCACCGCGCTCAACATCCAGCTGTCCGTTGGCCCAAACGACCTTGCCCCGGCTGAGGGTGTGCGATGCACAGCCTTTGACCTCCATGCCCTCGAAAATGTTGTACTCGACCTTCTGGTGATGGGTCTTTGCGGAAATGGTCTTCGTGGCCTCCGGGTCCCAGACAACGATATCGGCATCTGCACCGACCGACACACTGCCTTTGCGCGGGTAGATGTTGAAAATCTGCGCCGCATTGGTCGAAGTGACGGCGACAAACTCGTTCATTGTCAGGCGGCCCTCGCCGACGCCATGGTGCCAGAGCACCTCCATGCGATTTTCGACTCCGCCGGTGCCGTTCGGGATCGCCCGGAAGTCATCCTTGCCCATGGCCTTTTGTTCGGCGCAGAAGCAGCAGTGATCGGTTGCGGTCGTTTGCAGGTTTCCGGACTGCAGGCCATGCCACAGCGCCTTCTGATGTTCCGGGCTGCGGAACGGCGGGCTCATGACATGGGCGGCCGCTGTGTCGAAGTCGGGATGACGATAGACAGAATCGTCAACGAGCAAATGCCCGGCGAGCACCTCGCCGAAGACGCGCTGGCCTTCGTTGCGCGCCCGTGTAATCGCTTCAAGCGATTGCTTGCAGGAGTTGTGCACGATGTAGACCGGCACCTTGAGAACTTCTGCGATCCGAATGGCGCGGTTCGCCGCTTCGCCTTCGCACTCGGGCGGGCGTGACAGCGGATGGGCCTCGGGACCCGTGATGCCTTTCTCAAACAGCTCCTTCTGCAGGCGGAATACGAGTTCACCATTCTCGGCATGCACAGTCGGTATGGCGCCGAGTTCGAGTGCAGCGCGAGAAACTGTTAACGAGTATCTCATCGTCCGCCATGATGGCGCCCTTGTAGGCCATGAAGTGTTTGAAGCTGTTGACGCCGTGGTCGCGCACCAGGGTTTCCATGTCCTTGTGGACGCTGTCGTCCCACCAGGTTACCGCCACGTGGAAGCTGTAGTCGGCTACCGATTTTTCGGCCCATTCGCGCCACTGCAGGTAGGCTTCAATGAGGTTCTGCTGTGGGTTCGGGATCGCGAAGTCGATGATCATCGTAGTGCCGCCGGCCAGGCCCGCCGCTGTCCCCGAGTAGAAGTCCTCGGTGGTTACGGTGCCCATGAATGGCAGCTGCATGTGCGTGTGCGGATCGATGCCACCGGGCATGACGAACTGCCCGCCCGCGTCGACGACGGTCGCGCCGCTCGGTGCGTCGATCCCTTCGCCCACGGCTGTGATGATGCCGTTTTCGCAAAGTACGTCCGCACGTATTGATTGGTCCGCGTTGACGACGGTGCCGCCCTTGATAAGTACTGTCATTTTGAATCTCCGCGTCGGGCAACGAAGTAGTAGAGAACGCCGCCGAGGATAGAGCCTGTAAACCAGCCGTAGTCGTAGAACCACATGATCTTGCCCGTGACGATCGCAATCAGTGTCAGGGCAACCGGGAAGAGGAAGGCAATGAAGCCCGCCCGGTTCCAGGCGGGGTAACCTGCATCGTCCTTGTACAGCGCGATCAGGTTGTACTCCTGGTTCTTGATCAGGAAGTAATCGACCACCATGATGCCCGCGATCGGTCCGAGCAGGCTTGAGTAACCGAGCAGCCAGTTCGAGTACAGGCTTTCGACGCTGACGTCGGTTTCGAGCCAGCCGAGCTTCTTCAGGAGCTCCCAGCTCATGAGCGCCAGGCCGATGAGGCCCGTAATGATGACGCCGCGATCCTCGTTGATGATCTTGGGTGCGACGTTCTGGAATACGTTGGTCGGCGACACGATGTTGGCCGCCGTGTTCGTCGATATTGTCGCGATGATGATCATGATCATGGCGATAACGACGCCGATGTCACTATCGATACGGCCGATCAGGTTAATCGGGTCTGAAATCACTTCACCCGTCAGTTCCACCGAAGCCGCCGTCAACACCACGCCGAGGCCGGCGAACAGCAGCATCGTCAGCGGCAGGCCGATGATCTGGCCAATGACCTGGCTGCGCTGGTGGCGCGCATAGCGACTGAAGTCCGGGATGTTCAGCGACAGCGTCGCCCAGAATCCCACCATGGCCGTCAGTCCGGACAGGAAATACTTCGTTATGGGCTCGCCTTCAGGACGCGTGGCCGGTGTTGCCAACACCTCAGCCAGCGAGATTTTGGGCAAGGCCCAGACCAGCAGGCCTACGGCCACGATGAGCAGCAGCGGCGCAGCCAGCGCCTCGAGGCGCTTGATCGACTCCGAACCGCGGATGACCACTGCCAGGTTCGCGATCCAGAAAATGAAAAAGCCCAGCACTTCGCCGGTGCCACCGAGTGCCTCCCAGGCGGGAAATATTGCGGACAACATCAGGTGTATGGCGATACCGCCAAACAGGGTCTGTACGCCAAACCAGCCACAGGCAACCAGCGCTCGGATCAGCGATGGCACATTGGAACCGATGATGCCGAAGGAGGCGCGCAACACGACCGGGCATGGGATGCCGTAGCGGGTTCCGGGGAATGCGTTGAGCGTTAGCGGAATCAGTACGATGACGTTGGCGACCAGGATGGTCCACAGCGCTTCAGATACTGACAATCCGAAGTACGCCGTAAGAACTCCGCCGAGCGTGTAGGTTGGCACGCAAATCGCCATGCCCACCCACAGGGATGCCACGTTCCAGCGTGTCCATGTGCGTTGTGACGCTTTCGTCGGTGCGATGTCTTCGTTGTAGCGCGGGCTCTCAAGCAGATCGGTGCCGACGTCGAGCTCGATGTGCTCGCCGACGGTACGCAGTGTGCTGAGTGTCTGCAGGTCAGTCATCGGTCAGTGGACCGTAGGTCTCCGGGCGGCGGTCGCGGAAGAACTGCCAGGTGTCGCGAACTTCACGGACCAGGTCGAGATCAATTTCGTGGACGAGCAGTTCATCGTCGCCGTAACTGGCCTGCGCCTCTATCGCGCCGCGCGGGTTCACGATGTAGCTCGAGCCGTAAAACTCGCCCATGTTGTGTGTCGATGCCCAGGGCTCTTCAGTACCGATGCGGTTGATGGCGCCGATGAACACACCGTTGGCCGCAGCCGACGCCGGTTGTTCGAGTTCCCACAGGTACTTGCTGAGTCCGGCGACAGTGGCAGACGGGTTCACGATGTACTCGGCGCCATTCAGTGCCAGCGCACGCCACCCCTCCGGGAAGTGCCTGTCGTAACAGATGTAAACACCGAGTTTCAGGTAGGCCGTTTCGAAAACAGGATAGCCGAGGTCGCCGGGCTTGAAGAAAAACTTTTCGTAAAACCCAGGGTCGACCTGCGGGATGTGCGTCTTGCGGTACTTGCCGAGGAATTTGCCGTCCGCGTCGATGACGGCGGCCGTGTTGTAGTACACGCCCGTCATGTGCTCCTCGTAGATCGGGCACGACGATGACCATGTTGTACTTCGCAGCAAACTCCTGCATGAGCCGCGTCGTGTAGCCGTCGGGGATTTTTTCAGCCGCCGCGTACCATTTGCGGTCCTGGCTCGGGCAGAAGTAGGGCTGGGTGAACACCTCCTGGAAGCAGAGCACCTGGACACCCTGTTTGCCCGCATCTTCTATGTAGGGAATATGGGCTTCGATCATGCGGTCCCGGATCGCTTCCGGTTCCATATTGCCGTCGCCCTTGAGCGCCATCTGGATCAGGCCACACTTAACTTTGGACATGAGTCTCCCTTCGGATGTTCTTGTTTCTTATGCTCCTATCATAGCAGCGAAAAGGCGCAAATTAGCGCACGGACGTCCACGATCCGTGCATCGGGCCCGGCAGGATGTACCAGCCATTGCCCCAGTACCGCTCGTATTTTCGTACGTCCGTGGCGCGACTGGCACGGGTCGCCGGTTCCGTGCAGGGCGGATAAAAGGAGTTGCGTGCGCAGGGCACGAAGTCGGCAAAATCGTCACCAACCAGCATGATGATGCGATAGTCACGGGCAATATGCTGACGCCTGACCACTTTCTCCCCAAACCAGCCGGGTTGCTCGAGCGCGAGTGAAACGAACTCCGGCTCGACCGGGATGCCCAGTTCGCGAATACCATCAATGACGGTTTGCTTCTGCGGGCACGCGCTGTCTTCGTCCGGGTATTGCTCGCAGGGCCGATTGGTCAGGAAGAATGCCGTAACGCCAGCCTCGCGGGCGGCCGCAATAAACTCGACGACACCGGGCACCGGCCTGGCGACGTGCTGGCGATCCCACATTTCCAGTTTGCGGTCCGTGAAGGGCCGTTCGAACGCGAGCTGGAAATCGACGTTGTTGATGACGGTTTCGTCGACATCCAGGATGACTGCGGGTGGCAGGTCCTGAGCGTCAGTCTGCCCCGGCATGGCTGTCCATGACGTATCGGCTACAAAGCGTTCCAGGTCCCGCGTTGCGACGGCGTAAACCTGCCGCGTGAGCGCCGCGTAATCGGCCGAGTGGCTGACCCAGCCATGAGCAAGGTCTTTCTCAGGGGTGTAAGTCGGTACCTCGACGGCGCAGGCCGCGAGCATTGTTAGGGCGGTTACAGCCGCCAGCAGGCGTGTCGTATTCATCAAATCAGGTTAGCATGCCGGCATGAAAAAAATCACTACACTACTCGCCACTGCGCTGCTGCTCCTGTCGGCCTGTGCCACGGCCCCCGTCACGCAGTCATCCGGACTGACGTTTATCCACCTGAACGACACGTATCGCGTTGGCGCTGTCGAGGACAACACCGCGGGCGGCTTTAGCCGAGTCATCACACTGGTTCGCGAACTGCAGTCGCAGGGCCGTGACGTGCGCATCCTGCACGGCGGCGACTTCCTGTACCCGTCGCTCGAGAGCCAGCTCTGGGACGGCCTGCAGATGGTCGATGCGATGAATTTCATGAATGCGGTGGCGCCGCTTTACGCGACCGCTGGCAATCACGAGTTTGACCGCCGTGGACCGAAGCAGCTTGTCGCGGCAATACAGGCGTCCGACTTCGTCTGGCTGGGTGACAACTACACCTTCAAGACGGGTGACACTGCGGCCGATGCGGCGCTTCGTTCCGGCTTCACGTTCCAGCACGGTAACAAGACCGTGGGTGTCTTCTCGGTGACCCTGCACGGTGCGGACGGCGGCAACACGCGGACCTACGTCGACATCGATCCTGACTACCAGGCGGCCGCCGAACAGGCGATTGCCGCGCTCGACGCTCGCGGCGTCGACCTGATTATCGGGGTCACCCATATCCACATGTGGCAGGACGTCGACATCGCGAGACTGCAGGCGAAATACCCGAAGCTGGCCTTCATCGTCGGCGGCCATGAACACGAGCCTCAATACAGCAAGGAGCCGGGCTCCGCGATCGTTATGAAGGGCGCATCGAATGCACGGCTTATCTGGCAGATCGACGTCGATTTCGATGCCGACAATAATTACGTCGTCAACGAGCGGCGTATCGTGCTCGATGAGACGGTCGCGTTCGATCCGGCCTATGAGGTTCTTGCCAACAAGTGGCGTGATCAGCTGCTGGAGAAGTTTCCCTTCCTCGAGGCACGCATCGGTGCTGCCGCGCTCAAGATGGATGTCCGCGAGGAAACCATTCGCAGCGGCGAGACCAGTTGGGGCAATTTCGTGGCGGACCAGATGCGTGGAGCGTTTGGGGACCCACAGGCCGATCTCGCGTTTATCAACAGCGGCACGCTGCGGATTGACGACTACATTGAGGGCGACATCCTGTTCGAGGACATTGGCCGGACCTTTGGCTTCAGCTCATTTCTGCGTTACACGACCTTGACCGGTGCCCAGTTCAAGGACGTTATGGAGGCTGGTTACCGTGGCGGGCCCGAAAGCCAGGGCTACTTTCCGCAAATCTCCGGATTTCGCGTGTGCGTCGATCGCAGTCGCAACGAGTTCGACCGCATCGTCAGTTTGCAGGTACCGGCTGACACCGGCTGGCAGGAGATTGAGGCCGACAGGGAATACGTTCTCGTCGTGCCGGACTTCCTGTTCGGCGGCGGCGACGGCTATAACCTCCCGAAGGACCGCTTCGCCTCACGCCCGGGTTCGGAGCTCAAGTATCTCGTGTTCGATGCAATCGTCAGGGCGCAGGGACTGGGGCAGGGGATTGGTGTGCCGGTAACAGAAGATAATCGCCGATATCATCAACTCCGCGAAGGCAAGCAGCCCTGCTTCGAATAAGGTACCGGACACCTTAGACACGGTAAAAGGTGTCCGGTACCACAAAAAAAGGCGGCCCCTGTAACAGGGGCCGCCCTTTCTCTTTACTGCTGTTGGTTCTTTAGAACTTGTAACGTATACCTACCTGGATGCGCCAGACAGAGTCATCAACGTCCTGGTTCTGGCCTTCGTCATACCAGCGCGTGATTTCGTACTGCGCGGTGTTGTTGATCGCAGGCGATCTCTCGTTGATCTCCAGAACGCGTACAGCTTCCTGAATATCGTCTGTGTCGGCATAACGCTTGTTGTTGTCATCCGAGAACAGGTTCAGGACATTTTCGATGTCGAAGAAGAGCTGTACCTGGTGTTCCTTCCACAACCCGATGTCCTGCTGGATGCGCATATCGAGGTCCGAGCTCCAGGGCGAGTTGAAGCCGTTCTTCGGTGCGATGCCGCCTGCGTAAGCGCTCAGGCCGGTGGCGTCGAAGAAGTCGAACAGACCGTCAATCTCAGCCTGCGAGAGGTTCGAGAAGTCCATCAGCGGATCGCTCGGTCCAGTCGGTACATAGATCAGCACGCTCGACTCGTCGTCTGAATCGCCGAAGTACTCTTCAACCGTATCGTCTTCATACGCGTAGCTGAACGGACGACCGGAACGACGTTGGTAGAACATTGCGATCGAGGTCGCGTTGTTGTCGTTCCAGTAGTGCTTCAGACGAGCCCGGAGCACAAAGTTATGCTCGTTCGCCCACAGCGCTGGTCCCAGCGTATTGTTGTTGATGGAGATCTTGGCGACCTCCTCGTAGCTCGAGCCGGCCGTTGAGCTGTTGACCGGGTTGCCGACTTCCGCGTCAAGCCAGGCGTAGCCGAGGCCAACATTCAGAGAAGTCCTGTCGGAGAATTCGAGGTCCCTCGCAAACTGCAGAGAGAAGGACGTGGTTGAACCCTCGACGCCATTCGTCATCAGGATGTCCTGATTCTGATTGCTCGTATCGTCACACAGTCCACCGTTGGTGCCGGCGTTGCTGAATCCCTGGCGAATGCCATTGAACGTCGCCGTACAACCAGGCAGCGTCGGGTCGACTTCGAAGAACTGCGGCGTCCGTCAGGCAGGATGACGCCATTCGGAGTCAGTCGCAGGTCAACCCAGTCGACAGCATTCTTGTGGTCCGTGTAGATGTAGTCAGCCTGGATTTCCCAGCCGTCGAGCCACGCGTTGTCGGACGACATGACGTGATTCAGCCCGATGCTCCAGCGATGGTTTTCCGGCAGTTCGAAGTTCGGGTCAACAGCGGCAACTGCGCCCGTGTTGGCATTGGCGCTATCAGCCGCTGCCTGGCGGATACAGTCGGGGAGACCTGTGAACTGGCCGGTACCATCCGTAACCTGCAGGACGTTTGGATCCGCAGCACACGCGGCGCTGAAATCGCCACCGAAACCAATGGCGCCACCGAAGTTCTGGTAGGCGTTGGCAAAGTGCACGGTCGGATCACCGCCACCGAACACGCCGTAGCCGGCGCTGAGCACGGTTGAGCCAAACTTGTTGTCTCCCAGGTCCCAGGTCAGGCCGAGGCGTGGCTGCACAAGCTCCAGGCCGTCAAAGGTCTGGGTATTGGTGAAGCCGTAGCGTGTCTGGAATACGGGGTTGGCGATCGGTGTGTCATCCGACTTGTACTGGTCGAAACGGACACCGGCGATGAGGGTAAGAACATCGTTCATCTGCCATTCGTCCTGCAGGTAGAAGCTGTTGATGTCGCGCTCGAATGCGGCGGCGGCATCAGCGGCAACCTGGGTGAACGAACCGTTCATTACGATGCCATTGGCCGTACCTGCGATCAGCGCGGCCGTGTCGTCGAAGGTGATCGTGCCCGTTGCGTCGGGAATGAACAGGTTGAAGATGTCGCGAGTTTCCTGCTCGAAGCCGACCGTCAGCGTGTGGTCGCCCATCACGTAGTCAGCCGACAACTTGACCTGATCGATGGTGTACTTGCAGATCGTTTGCAGAGCGGAAGAATCCCGGTCCGCTGGTGAAGATGTCGCCGACTTCGATACGCGTAATCGGATTCGGCATCCTGTGCTTCACCGCCACCGGCTGGTCCCTGGATATCGATCACGTCAAAGTTCGAATAACGGAACTCAGTCGAGAGCTTGTCGGTCCAGTTTGAGAACAGGCGCAGCGACATGGTTTCCTGATCGATGCCTTCGAATTCGAAGTTGTCCTTGAACGTGAAACCGCCGAACCCGAGATCGTCCGGATCGAGGTTCAGCTCGTCGAGCATGGTGTACGTAAACTCGGCGCGGTGATCGTCGTTGATGTTCCAGTCGAAGCGGGCAAACCAGCGCTCGCTGGTCTGTGGCAGGTTCCTCACGATCGGGCCGACATCGCGACCGTACTGATTGAGGAGAACGCCGGCAATTTCATTGGCTTCGGCAACCGTCAGCCAGTCTTCGTTGGCAAAACCGCCACCGATCGGGCCGCTGTTCTGCACGCCGCCTTCGTCCGTCTCTTCGTAAGCGACGGTGAAGAACAACGTGTCCTTGATGATCGGGCCACTGAAGTCAAAGCCGAAGTTCTTGTCTTCGAACGGGTCGCTGATAACCGTACGGCCGTTAAGCGTCGTGCCGGTCAGACCTTTTTCGTTGTACAGGTAGAACGCCGAGCCGTGGAACTCGTTAGAGCCGGGCTTGGTAACAATGTTGATTGCACAGCCCGTGAACTGGCTGTACTGAACATCGATCGGGGCGAATTCGACAGACGCCGAGGCGACCGTGTCGTAGGGAACCGGAAACGCGAAGCGCGCCGACGTGCCCGTGCCTTCGTTGAGGCCGAATCCGTCATTCGCGACGGCACCGTCAATCGTAAATGCGTTTGAGCGCGAGTTTCCGCCCAGGCAGTTGATGCCTGAACCGGCGCCGTTGTCGGCACGACCGAGGCTTACGCGCGGATCAATACGAATAACATCTCGAATCTGGCGTGCGATGCTCGGCATCGCTTCGATATCGTCGATACTGAATGCCGTGCCGGGTCCGACAGCCAGCTGCTGTACTGCGACCAGCTGTGCGGTTACGACAATCTCTTCGATCGCATCATCGGCGACGCCCAGTGAGATGTTGAACGACGCGGCGGCGGACAGGTTCGTAAAGACGTCCGTAACGCGTGCATCCTGGTACTGAGATGACCGGACGAGAATGGTGTATGGGCCGCCTACTGGCAGACCGCGAATGCTGAACGCACCGCTGTCATTCGTCGTCGTAGCACGCGTGGCGCCGGTTCGTGTGTCGGTAATGGTTACCGACTGTGAGGCGGCTGGAGCGCCGTCAGGCGTCGTAACGACACCGCGAACCGCAGTGGTCGTTTCCTGTGCGTTTGACGCAACAGGGGCGGCCAGCAGCACGATAGCGGCAAATGCCGCGACCGAGACGTGCCTAAACGCCGCCAGAGTCGATCCAAGAAATCGAGATTTGTATTTCATTATTGATCCCCGTCATAGGAAAGTGCGAAACCCTACTGCCCAAATACGACAATCAGATTTCGCTAGGCTTTATTTTCGTCCAGGAACCAACGCCGACAGCGCGATTCCGGACCATTTCTTAATTGAGTGGCGGTAATCTAACGCAGCGAAAATGCTTGCGCAATAAGGGTTTAAACGTGTTTGTGAGCGCCAATCCGAGGCGCGGCGTTCGTTTGGCCACCTGTCAAAAGAAACAGGGTTACGAAAAAGTTACAAGCTATTGTTTTTCTGTCAGTTCGATCGTTGCGGTCATGGGCCAGTGATCGGAAATTCCGGTTTGTGCCGCGCTGCGGAAGCGCTCCGGCGTCCCGTCTTCCGACACCTGGGCCGGGTTTTTGTTGGCGATCGCCACCGAATCAGCGCGAATTCGGGCTGTTGCGTTTTTACCACGGTTCGGAGAAAACAGGATCATATCGAGAAACGACCAGGTCTCGTCACGGCCGTAGTAATGGGTGCCTTTGCAGCCATCGCAGCCCGTGTCGTGGGCGACTGTCCAGCCTGGCCTCGCATAGCGGTCGAGCAGTCCTTCGCGCTGGTCCTCGGTGCTGGTCGTGTTGAAATCGCCAGCCGCGAATACACGGTGATGGTCGGGCAGGGCGTTGCGCAATTGGTTCAGGTGTTCGTAGGCCGACTCGCGCATCGCGGTCGGATGAAATGGCGCCGGAAAGTGGACACTGAAGCCCGTCAGCACCGAACCGTCCGGCATGGCAAAGTCCGCCTGCAGAACGCCGCGCGTATCGCCCTGGCGATCCGGGAATTCCGGTAATTCCAGCGGGTGCAGCCTGGCGTCACCGAGCAGCGGCAGCTTCGACAGGAAAGCGACATCGATGCCCCGCGTGTCGGTGCCCTCTATAAGGATAGCGGGCAGGTACCCAAGATCCCCGAGGTACTCGTTACGCAGTCGTTCAAGTACGCCGACATTTTCGACCTCCTGCAACGCGATGATGTCGGCACCGCGTCCGTCGTTAACTTGCCGGATTGTCTCGGCGAGCACGCCAAGTTTGAAATCGAGTGCAGCATCGCTCCAGTCGAGATACAGGCACTCGTCGCGCCAGCTTTCTACCGGGATCTCGTTGCACGCGGCGATATGAGCGTCATTCTGTTTCGCAGCCAGAGGCAGATACGCCTTATCGTCTTTGCCAGGGTCGTCGACATTGTCGAACAGGTTCTGAACGTTGAACGACATCACCGTGACGTCACTGTTCCTGCTCATCCGCCGCGACCATCGGGACGTCGAGGTCGATGCGCAATAGCAGCGAGTTCTTGTTCTCACCGGTAACCATCACCGTTCGATTGTCGTCGGCGAAGGCAACGGCCTCGGCATTCGGGAAATTGCCGAGGCTGATGCGAATTGGCCGTGTGTTGAGCGCGTCGAACCAGTCCTGGTCGGGGCGGCGCAGGAAATAGTAGACGGCGCGATAGGTCAGGACGACAGCCGCGCGATTGTCCGCAGAGATATCCATGCTCGATGGCTGCCAGTGCCAGTCTTTGGTCCTGGGCGCGAATTCGACATCCTGGCGACTGGGTTTGGGCAGTCCGTTCACTGTGCCCAACCATTTTGCGGTGACTTTTCTGTCATCCGCTGTTCGCAGCGGAACCTCGTATAACGACGGCGGTATGTCGCGCTTGCTGAGGATCAGAACGCGTTCGTTCTCGATATCGATTGCGGCGGCCTCGGCATCGCGCGGCCCGTTGGGGTATTCGAATGTGACTTCCCAGTCGACCGTCGTGTCTTTCTTGCCGGCCCTGGGTTCTTTCAGGAAGTAGAGTTTGCGGGACTTGTGCCGAGCATCGTTGTCGCCGATGTCGGCAACCATAACGTAGGGATCGCCGTCCAGTGCAAACGAGGCGAGGTCTTCCCAGTCCTTGTTTTTCGATTTTCTTGAGTTCGGTGCGACCGAGGTCCGCGCCACTTTGGTCTATGGCGTAAAGGACTTCCTGCGCGCCGGAGTCATTGATCGTCCACAGAACGCCGGGCTGGCGCTGCGACCGTGCGAGGCCGCTGGCTTCGCGAATATTGGGATTTTCGAGACGACCGGCAGCTTCAAAAACCAGCGTAGCCGGCTGCTCGGCATTCGAGCAGCCGGCCAGCGCCAGCAGTAATGCTATGCAGCGAATCAGTTGCCGAAGTCGTAACGGAATTCGCCGCCCCAGTACCTGGGCTCGTTAACAAACGCCGTCAGGTTCAGGAAGTTGAGCGCGCCATCGACCACGATCTCGTCGGTAATGTTGCGGCCGACAAGAGCCAGGTCCCAGTTGCCATCGGCACTGCGGTAGCCGAGACGCAGGCCACCGAGCGCGCGTTTTTCTGCAACAAACTCGACGGAACGATGCAGGAAGATGTTCGACTCGCTGCGGTAGTTCCAGTCCGTGTTGATGTAGAGCGCGGCGCCTGATTCCATCGGCATGTCGTACTGCAGGATCAGGTTGGCGATCCACTCAGGCGAACGTGGCAGCGGGTTGCCATTGATCGACACTTCCGTGACCGGTCCGAAGGGTCCGACGCGGCTGCCAACGACCGGATCAAGGCCCGTACAGGTCGGGTTTGAGCCGCAGAGATCGTCGCGCAGGGTTCCGTCATCGATCTTCGTGTTATTCCAGCTGGCGTTGGCGATCACGCGGAATTGATCGGATAGCAGAACCTCGACATCCATTTCGATGCCGTTACCGTTAACGTGATTGGCGTTAAGCAGCTGGTTGACATTGAACGCACCGCCGGTCGCCGTGAGCTGATGGTCGTCGTTGCGGAACGAGTACGCTGCGCCATTCCAGCGCGCACGACCGTCAAGCAAGGTGGCCTTGAAGCCAACCTCGACGGCATTACTCGTTTCGGTATCGGCCGAACTCGTGAAACCGAAGCGGCCAAGTGTCACCGGTCCACGTGAGGCATTCGATACGCGGGCGTACCAGCTCAGGTCATCATTCGGCGTGAGATTCAGTGCGACATCCCAGTTGAAGTAGTCGTCGCCAATGTCGATGGTGTCTGCCGGTGAGCTTGAAGTCGGGCCCGGTATGACTTCGAGATATTTGTCGTCGCTGGTCCAGCGACCACCGACGATCAGGTTGAGTATGCTGTTCAGTTCGATGTCAACCTGTCCGAAAACGGCCCATGACTTCGTCTTCTGGTTCACGATGTCCGAATAATTCAGCTCGTAGTCACGCGACAGGACGTCGATTTCCTCGTCGAAATAAAACAAGCCAACCTGCGAGAAAAATCCATCCCTGTCGGTCGCAATCCGGAATTCCTGGGTGATCTGGTAGTGGTCATCAAGTCCGTCGCCCGTGGTCACGTTGAAGAAGACCTGCCGTCCAAGCGAACCGATGTCAGCCGGGTCAAACGATAGCAGGCCGCCATCGACGTCGGCTGCCTGGAAGTTCTCAACCGAGTCGTACGCCGTAATCGAGGTGATTGTCGAGTCGCCAAAATCCCACACAAGATTTGCGGACGCGCCCTGATGCTCCAGATCCATGGTGGAAAACCCGTCATGGTTGGCTTTTTCGATGTCGAACTCTGGACGCACACCTGATGATCCCAACTGAATGGCATTCGCGTAGAAGATCTGCGGCTGCGTACCGTCCTGGTTAAATCCGTGGACTTTGAACAGGCCGCGGAAGTCGTCGCTCGGCTGCCAGAGCAGCAAGACGCGCAGGGCCGTTTCGTCGAACTTGCCGAAATCATCGCCCGGCGTGCCGGCGGCAAGGTTGTCGACCCAGTTGTCGCGGCTCAGGTTCTTAACAGCAACGCGGACGGCCAGTGTTTCGGTCAGGCCGCCACCTGCGGCAACTTCGATGCCCATGGTATTGCGATCGCCATAAGACAGCGCGCCGTAGCCACCAAACTCAAAGCTCGGCTTGACCGAGTCGATCTTGACGAGGCCGGCGTTGGTGTTACGGCCGAAGAGCGAGCCCTGTGGGCCCTTGAGAACCTCGACGCGCTGGATGTCGTACAACGGGAGACTGCGCAGCACGTTGTTTTCGAGCGCGACGTCGTCGAAGACCATCGCAACCGGTTGGTTAGCGTTGTTATCGAAGTCGATATTGCCAAGGCCGCGAATGTAGAAGCGCGGCTGCGTGCGGCCATTCGAGGATTCGATCTGCAGGCTCGGAACGCGGCCCGCGAGTGCGCGAATATTCTCGGCAGAACCGAGGTAGTCATTCACAGAATCGCCGGAGATCGTGGATACCGAGGCCGGAACGTCTTCCAGGCTCTGCTCACGTTTCTGCGCCGTAACAATAATTTCTTCGAGAACCCCTTCCGTTTGGGCCGAGGCGGGCATTGCAAACAGCCCTGAGAGGCTCAGTGCAATGGCGCTCACCAGCGCCAGTCGAGAAGTGGAGTTCTTATTGAGTTGTTGTGTTTGAACCACACATTGGCTTGTCTCCTGATTAAGCGTCTGCGCAGTATAGCGCCGTTATTCCAGCGAGGTGTAGCAATCCTGCGAAAATTTCGGGGCGCACACGCAACAGAACACGAGGTCCTCGCTGCCGGTGTTCGAGATGCTCTGGGCGACGTGTTTCGGGATGGTAACGGTATCGCCCGCGGAGACGTCGAATGACGGCGCATCTCCCAGGTGCATGCGACCCGAACCGGTCTCGATGACATAAATCTCGTGGACGGAAACGGCATGCGACTGGGTCGTGGCGCCCGGCTCCACGCGGCAGCGGGCAATAGAGAATTCGGGCCATGCTGCCTCGTTGACAATCTCGGTGATGTAGCACCGTTCGCCGGTGTACATCTCTCGTTTTGCTTTGCCGCCCATCTAACGGACAATAGCGTAATATCGGGCCCCTTGGGGGCTCCAGAAGCGGGTGGAACAAGAATAATGGCAACGGCTCATATCAATGCGGCACCCGGCGATTTCGCGGAAACAGTGCTGATGCCGGGTGATCCCCTGCGGGCGGAATACATCGCGACGACGTTTTTCGACGATGCGCGTCGGGTCTCTGACGTGCGCAATATGTGGGGTTACACGGGTACGTATCGGGGCAAGGCCATATCGGTCATGGCGCACGGTATGGGAATCCCGTCGGCCTCGATCTATACGCATGAACTCATCACCGCGTACGGCGTGAAGCGTGTGATGCGCGTGGGCAGCTGCGGGACGACACACCCGGACGTACAGTTGCGCGACATCGTGATCGCGATGGGCGCGTCGACGGACTCGGGGGTCAATCGGATGCGCTTCGGCGGCTACGACCTGGCGGCCCTGGCGAGTTACGACCTCGTGGAAAAAGCGGTAGCCGCCGCAAGGGCCGCAGGCGTACGACACCATGTCGGAAATATCTTCTCGGCTGACCTCTTCTATACGCCCGATACCGACATGTTCGAAACCATGGCGAAGTACAACATCTACGGTATCGAGATGGAGGCCGCCGGGATTTTCCCGATTGCGGCCGAGAACAATGCCGAGGCGCTGGCGATCTGCACGGTGAGCGATGATATTCCAAACGGGAAGCACCTTTCGTCCGAGGATCGTGCAACGTCATTTGACGAGATGATCACCGTTGCACTCGAGACGGTCGCAGCCGTAGCCACCTGACACCTTACCTACGGTGGGCGCGGCGGATAACACTCCCGAACACGCCTGCGGCTATGGATTCGGGAGTGTTATCCGCCACGCCCGCCAACGCCATGTCGCGGGTTCCGGATGTGAACCCTGCGCGGTGGCAAAAGACGGAGTCGGATCAGGTAGCCGAATCCATAGCCGAGCTGGCACTCCGATCAAACTACGTGGTGGGGATGGAACACGCGAGGCGTGTTCGGCTACCTGATCCGTCCCCGTCCTGTGGTCACAGCTTAAAACCACTATCGGCCTGCAGCCCTTTAGTTACATAACTTCATAAAACAAAGTAGTTTAAGTCGATCTGCGTTATCAGCCCTTGACAGGGCCCGAATCGGGGCAGATACTTCGCGAAACAAAGTAAGTGAGCTCGTGAAGCTTCAATTCGACGAAATGATTAGCGCCCCCTGTCGCCTCGGTATCCTGGCCACGCTCGTTCCCGGCCTTCCGGTGACCTTTATGGAGATGAAGGCGGCCACAAGTTTGTCCGACGGTAACCTTCACGTGCAAACCAGGAAACTCTCCGACGTGGGCTACATCAACATTCGCAAAACCGCCAAGGGAAGACGCACCGTGACAGAATTTCGTCTCACGGATCTGGGCCGTGAACGCCTTCGACTTCATGTAATGAAGTTGCAGCAGATTCTCGACGCGGAATCGAGTGCAGAGGGATCGGCTCCCCGTGCCGGACGTGCTGACGATTCGGCGGTATGGGCATGAGTCGTCCGAACAGCATTGCCATTGGTGCCGACCACGGCGGCTTTGACCTCAAGGCTGTGCTTGCGGCGCACCTTAAGGCCGCGGGATACCAGGTCAGTGACGTAGGTACTTCATCCCATGAAGCAGTTGACTACCCGGTGTTTGCCCGTGCGGTTGCCGAGGCTGTAGCGAGCGGTGCAGCGGACGTGGGCATCATGATAGACGGCGCCGGTATCGGTTCTTGCATGGCCGCGAACAAGGTCCCGGGTGTCCGGGCGGCACTGGCCTATGATCTGTCCAGCGCCCGCAATAGCCGCGAGCATAACGACGCCAACGTGCTGACTCTCGGAGCCGGCCTCATTGGTGCGGGACTGGCCAAACAGATTGTGGACACCTGGCTCGCGACCGAATGTACAGAGACACGTCACCTGAATCGCGTGGCCATGTTTGGCGAGGAGGTCTCTGACCTGAGCCTGTCCGATCAGGACATTGAGCGCGTTGTCAGCCGCTTGCATGAAATCCTGGGCCCGATGTCCACGCCGGAACCGAATGGAGCGTCGGTTGGCGCCGACCCCGACGCGGCGCGCAAGTTTGTACGACTCGGCGCCACCGGCCTGACGAGTGTCGCGCCTGCGGAACGGCCAGGCGACATCCCTGGCGATCTGGCTCGCTATATCGACCATACGTTGCTCAAGCCTGCGGCGACCGAGGAGCAGATTCGCACGCTTTGCGCCGAGGCCCTCGAGTTCAATTTCCGGTCGGTCTGCATCAACCCGACCTGGGTATCGTTGGCTGCAAGCTTGCTGCGCGGCAGTGAGGTCCTCACCTGCACGGTCGTTGGCTTCCCGCTCGGCGCCACCGAACCCGCAATCAAGGCCATGGAGGCACGCCGTGCGATCCGCAACGGCGCGCGTGAGATCGA
This sequence comes from uncultured Gammaproteobacteria bacterium, assembly GCA_963722775.1. Taxonomy (GTDB): domain Bacteria; phylum Pseudomonadota; class Gammaproteobacteria; order Steroidobacterales; family Woeseiaceae; genus UBA1847. The sequence goes on along the minus strand of CAVROF010000018.1, from coordinate 76,398 downwards.
CATGGTGCTGAATATCGGTGCGCTCAAGAGTGGCGACGACGCTCTCGTGCTCCGCGATATCCGTGCCGTGGTGGAGGACTGCGTCGATGGCGGTGCAGTGTGCAAGGTTATTTTGGAAACCGCGTTGCTGACCGATGACGAGAAGCGGCGCGCGTCGGAACTTGCGCGCCAGGCGCGCGCCCATTTCGTCAAGACGTCGACGGGTTTCTCGACCGGCGGCGCGACAGTCAGCGACGTGGCATTAATGGCCGAAGTCGTGCGCGGTGCCGGCATGGAGGTCAAGGCGTCCGGCGGTATCAGTTCGTACGACGATGCGAAGGCAATGATCGAGGCGGGTGCAACGCGCCTGGGCGCGAGCGCCAGCATCGGTATCGTACGGGAAGCAAAAGCAACAAGCGTTAGCGCTTGAGGAGTTGCATCAATGGTTGATCTGAGAGCTTACGTTTTTCTTGATTCCCTGCAGCCGCAGTTCGCGTCCTACCAGGCGACGATCTCGAAGGGCTACCTGCCCAAGGTGGGGCAAGCGAGCCTGTTCGTAGAAATTGCACCCGGTATGGCGATCAACCACATTCTCGATGTGGCGCTAAAGTCGACCGACGTGACAGCCGGCATGCAGATCGTCGAGCGCCACTACGGCATGCTCGAATTGCATTCCGATAGCCAGGCCGATGTGCGCCAGGCCGGGCAGGCCATCCTTGATGAACTGGGTCTCGAGGAGAAGGACCGGCACAAACCGCGCGTCGTCGCCAACCAGGTGGTGCGCCATCTCGAAGACACCCAGACGATGCTGATCAACCGTTTTCGCTTCGGCAACATGATTCTCGCCGGTCAGACCCTGTTTGTACTCGAGGTCGAGCCCGCGGGGTATGCGGCGCTGGCAGCAAACGAAGCGGAGAAAGCGGCGGATATCAATATTCTTGATGTCCGGGCGGTCGGCAGCTATGGCCGCGTCTATATCGGTGGCGAGGAGCGCGATGTTGTCGTCGCGCAAGAAGCAGCGACACAAGCTATCAAGGAAGTCACCGGCAAGGTGACGAAGAAATAATTTTCTAGTTCAAACCGGGTTCGAAGGCCCGATTCGCGAGGAGCAAGGCGATGTCAGAAGCATTAGGAATGATCGAGTGCCGGAGTTTCCCGGCCATGGTGGAAGCGGCCGACGCAATGGTCAAAGCAGCAAAAGTCGAACTCGTAAGTTACGAGAAGACGGGTGGCGGCTACACGACCGCTGTCGTGCGCGGCGATGTTGCCGCAGTGAGAGCGGCCTGCGACGCTGGCCGTACGGCGGGAGCTCGTGATTGGTGATGTCGTCGCTGTGCACGTGATCGCACGTCCGCACTCTGGCGTCGATGCCACTATCCCACTGGGTCGCGAACCCGGCACGGCGAAGAAGTAATGGCCGCGCGCACGGTATTGCAGTGAAGCTCGCAAAAGTACTCGGCACTGTCGTCGCGACTGAAAAGGACGCCAAGCTCGGCGGTCTCAGGTTCCTCATGCTCGGTCTCTGGGGCCATGACAACAAGCCGGCGGGCGGCTCGGTGGTTGCAGTGGACGCGGTCGGCGCGGGTGTCGGCGAAATGGTCCTGTTTGCCAGCGGTTCATCAGCGCGCCAGACTGAACGCACCGACAACAAGCCGGTCGATGCGGTAGTCATGGCCATCGTTGACACCTGGGAAATCGAGGGTGTCGAAAAATACCGCAAGGGGGAGAGTGACGCATGAGCCGTCCGGGCGGAAACGCCGGTCTTCTGAGTGATCGCCAGGTTGATATCATCGCCACACGCCTCGCCGAGAGGATGTCGGCACCGACATCACCGGCAAAGAGCCCAGCGGCAGCTGCGCGACGCCGCGTCCCGATCATCGATTCAACCGGCGCTCCTCGCGAGGCGCTGGGAGACGGTGTATTTGCGACGGTAGATGACGCGGTCGATGCGGCCGCTACCGCGTTCCGCGAACTGGATGGCATGTCCCTCGAGGGGCGACAAAAAATCATCGCGTCTATCCGCGAGTCGATGCTTGAAAACGCCGAGGAACTTGCACGCCTCGCGCACGCGGAAACCGGTCTCGGGCGCGTCGAAGACAAGATAATAAAGAACCGTCTGGTTACGCGTAAGACCTCGGGAACCGAGGTGCTCACACCGCAGGCGGTTACCGGAGACAGCGGTCTGACACTGACCGAATATGCGCCTTACGGCGTCATTGGCGCGATCACGCCGACAACGAATCCGACCTCGACCATTATCTGCAACACCATCGCCATGGTTTCTGCGGGCAACAGCATCGTGTTCAACGTGCATCCAAATGCACGGGAATGCTCCATGGCCAATGTGCGCCTGTTGCACCACGCGATAACACGCGCCGGCGGGCCCGCGAACCTTGTCACCGCAGTAGCGACACCGACCATTGAGTCCGCACAGCAGCTGATGGGGCACGAGGGCGTTCGTATCCTGGCCGTCACTGGTGGCAGCGGCGTGGTGCGCCAGGCAATGACCAGTGGCAAACGCGCAATCTGTGCAGGACCCGGAAATCCGCCGGTCGTAGTCGATGCAACGGCCGACCTCGAATTCGCCGCCCGCAAGATCATTGCCGGGGCATCCTTCGACAACAACATCGTATGCGTCGACGAAAAGGAAGTGATCGCGGTCGAGAGCATTGTGGACGAATTGATTCAACACATGGGTCGGCATGGTGCGCGCGTGCTGACCGAGCGCGAGCTGCACAAAGTCACCAACGTGATTTTCAGCGAGTATCCCGGACGACGGCAGCGCGGCACGGTCGAGAAAGACCTGATAGGCAAGAACGCGAGCGAAATACTCGCCCGCGCAGGCATTGCGTCACAGGGTGATCCGAGATTGATTGTTGCGCGCGTCACGAATGGTCATCCCCTGATCTGGACTGAGCAAATGATGCCGGTCTTGCCGGTCACCGCAGTGCGCGACGTAGATCAGGCAATCGATCTCGCCAAGGAGGCCGAGCATGGCTACGGGCACTCGGCCGGCATGTACTCGCGCGATATCGATGCTTTGAGTCGTATGGCACGCACAATCAACACCAGTATCTTCACGAAAAATGGTCCGTTCTTCGCCGGGCTCGGCGAAGGGGGCGAAGGCCCCACCAGTTTCACCATTGCAAGCCCGACCGGGGAAGGCCTTACCGGGCCTGTTGCATTCAGCCGCTTGCGACGCTGTGTCATGGTCGATCACTTCCGCATCGTCTGAGACTCGAGGTGCCGAACAAGAAGCGACACGGAGCGATCGCGTTACTGGAATTTGAGAGCGTTGCCGCCGGCATCCTGGCGAGTGATGTCATGGTCAAGCGATCGCCGATCGCATTGTTGCGCTGCGGCACCATTCATCCGGGTCGTTTCCTCATTCTTGTCGGCGGCAGTGTCGCAAGTACCGAAGAAGCCTATGCGGTCGGGATTCAGGTTGGGGAGAGTCGCAGCGCACTGAGCGGCAAAGTATTTCTCGGTGATGTTCATCCCGCTCTGCACGACGCTGTGCTCGGTATCCGGCGCAAGCTGGAGGGCGACTCCCTGGCCGTCGTCGAAACACGGTCTTCGCCCGCGCTGCTCGCCGCCGTTGACGGCGCCGTTAAGAGTACGCCCGTTGTACATTTCCGAAGTCCGCCTCGGCGACGACCTTGGCGGTCACGCCCTGGCATTGATGAGCGGTGATCTGTTCGATGTCGAAACAGCACTCGACATTTGCAGCGAGCGAGCCGGTGGACAGCTTCTGGCTCGCACACTCCTGCCACGACTCGATTCCGACCTGCGCTCGGTCCTTGACCAGGGTACTCGTTTCGAAGCCTGCTCCGGGTGGGAGCCATCAGGTGCTGAATATCCGGAGGAGGTTGCATGCTCCTGGGACGCGTAATCGGTACGGTCGTACCGGCAATGCTCGTTGACGAATTGTCCGCGACTCCACTGCTCTGGGTGCAGCCGCTGGACAGACAAGGCAAACCTGACGGAGAGCCGCTGGTGTGTGCGGACGGCACGCGTATGGCGGGACCGGGTCAGGTTATCTACTGGGTCGCCAGCCGCGAAGCTGCGCTCTCGCTGGATCCATGGTTCGTCCCGGTCGATGATGCCATCGTCGGCCTCGTTGACGAGGTGCACAACTACACGAAGAAGGAGCTGGACTGATGATACTCGGCCGCATAACAGGCAACGTCGTTTCGACCATTCATCATCCAGTCGTCGATGGGCGCAAACTGCTGCTCGCCGAGCGTCTCGATCAGCGGTGTAAACCCACGGGTGCGTACATCATTGCCATGGACGGTATCGGGGCAGGCAGAGGCGAAACTGTCCTGATTCTCGATGAGGGCAGCGGTGCGCGGCAGATTCTCGATGACGCCAGCGCGCCGGTGCGATCAATCGTTGTTGGTATCGTTGACGAGGTAGACCTGGGCTCCGGCTAGCGCACTTCAAAACCGTCGAGAAGGCCAGGTTCGATACGGGCACCCAGCTGTTGAATGACCTGGGTCGCGCAGTACGTCCCGTACTGTGCGCACTGGCTGAGCGGCAGGTCGTTGGCCCAGCCAAACAGGAAGCCGGCGCAGTAAGCATCGCCAGCACCGGTTGTATCGATGATCTTTTCGACGCCGGCCGCCGCCTGCAGGATCTTTTCATCCCCATGGACGATGACCGAACCCTTTGCCGAGCGTGTGATCGCGAAGAGGTTGCTGTACTCGTTCAGTGCCAGGAGCGTGTCGTCGAAGCTGCTCGTCTGGACCAGGGCGTTTACCTCGTCCTCGTCGGCAACGACGATGTCGACACCATCGCGCACAAACTCCTCGAAGGAATCACGATGCCGTTCCACGCAGAACGAATCTGAAAGTGACAGGGCAACCGCCGTGCCATTGCGGCGGGCGATATCGACAGCTTTGCGCGCGAGGGCCGGGCCTTCCGCGATGTCCCACACGTAACCTTCGAGCAGAATCGCCTTGGGGGAGCCGATAGTGTCTTCGGTGATGTCTGCAAGACCGAGTTCGAGGCAGGCGCCGAGGTAGGTTTGCATCGTGCGCTGGCCATCATCGGAAATGAGTACGTGGCTGCGTGCCGTAGGGGCACCGTTTGCGGATTTCTGCAGACGGATGTCCACGCCAAGCGATTTCATGTCGTGATTGAAAATTCGGCCCAGCTGGTCGTCCCGGACTTTGCCGATGTACGCCGTTGAACCACCCAGGTTGGCGAAACCGGCCACCGTGTTAGCGACCGAGCCGCCGGACATCTCCGTAGCAGGCCCCATCTGGTTATAGATCTCGTGTGCACGATCCTTGTCGATCAGTGTCATTGAGCCCGGCTCTGCGCCTATTGTCTGCAGGAAGTCGCCATCTACGTGTGCGAGCACATCGACGATTGCGTTGCTGATGCCGAGAAGTTGGACCGAGTCTGTCATCTTAAGCCTGTCTGCGAGGTGAAAACGCCGCATAGCCTACCATCGCGCGGCTGCCAATTGATATGGCGAATTCGTGCATTAGCCGGTATCGTGATGCAATGACGCCACAAAAATACGGCGCAGGTCGGCGCACAGATGCTGTTTGAAATTCTGTCGCTGATGACGCTCAATGACAACTGGCCGGGTGGGGAGTAAGACGATGCGACGTTCGGGAAGTTTGCTGATTCCACTCACGCTGATCCTGATGTACTACGCGTTCTGGGTCTTCCTGGTTCTGTTCGCGCTCAGGCGGTATCCGGCGCTGGCGGAGTACCTGCCGGTGGGCGGTATTGATGACCTGCAGGCGTCAGATATGGACACGTTCGAGCCGATCTACACGCGCGCGGAACGGGAACTGCTATCTCCGTCGTCACCGATCCGACTGCTGCTTGCCTCAGTCGGTGCGCTGATCGTCACTGTGCCGATTTCCTGGGCGTACTTTATTACGAGCCGTGCCCGGCGCATCGACCAGTCGTTCCTGCAGACCATCATCATCCTGCCTGTTGTCGTGACCGGCATCGCCATGATCGTCGTCAATAGTATCGCGCTCGCATTTAGTCTCGCCGGTGTGGTCGCAGCTGTCCGCTTCCGCTTCACGCTGGACCAGCCGTCGGACGCGATGTATATCTTTGTGGCGATCGGCATTGGCCTCGGCGCCGGTATTGGTGCCGTCAGTATCGCGGCTGTTATTTCGTTTACATTCGTGATTGCCACGCTGGTTATCTGGAAACTGGAGTATGGCAAGACACTCGCCGGTCCTTTCCTGACGATGCTGACGCGTCGCGACGCCGGCGAAGACGAGTACTAGGGGTTCGTCAGTAAAGATGACTGAAGAAGTACAGCAAAACCGCAGCGTCCTGCTGGTCCACGGGCGGGACTTCAAACCCGCGGCAGCCACGTACCTGGAGCTGGCAGCGACGGCTATGCGCGCCGGCCTGGAACGAGATTTTCCCAACTGTGTGGAGTGTTTCGACAAGCTGTCGATTGACCTCGCGTGGTACGGCGACCTGAATGCTGGCGTCCTGCAGCGCAAGGGCAAGAGCTACGATGAGACTCTCGATGTCGGTGACCGGCGAAGCGCGCTGCAAGCATTGCGCGAGATCACCCCTCGCAAGAGGTTCGGTATCCGGGTCTACGACAAGCTGCCGGGCAAGTCCGCGTTGCCCGAGTTCTTCATGGATGTCGGCGCACCGCTGCTTGGCGCGGTCGGTTTTCGCATGCCGGTATTAGGCAAGATCGCGAAAGACTTCGCGGCGTACCTGGACGATCTCGAATTTGCAGAGGAGGCACGCAGGCGCTTGCGCGAAAAGTTGTGCGCATTCATGGATCGCGGCGACAAGATCATGCTCGTGACGCACGGCACCGGCAGCGTCATCGCCTACGACGTCCTTTGGGAGCTGTCGAACGACACCGAGACCTATAAAGAGTACGGCGACTACAAGGTCGATCAATGGTTGACACTGGGTTCGCCGCTCGGTGATCGCACCGTACAAAAACGCCTGCTTGGAGCGAAGGAGCGCGACGAGAACCGCTTCCCGAGCAATGTGATTTCGTGGCACAACCTGGCGGCCGAAGACGATTACAGTTGCCATGACACGACGCTGGCCGATGATTTCAAGAAGATGATGGTGCAGCGACGAGTCAGTGCGGTGCACGACTACCGCATATTTAACCTGGCCGTCCGCTACGGGAAATCAAACCCGCACAGCTCGATCGGTTACTACATCCATCCGCGGCTGGCCAAGATTCTTTCCGACTGGCTGCCCTAATCGGGGCCAATGCACTCGCGGATCAACTGGGATTGAACCATCTTCGGGCTCTCTATGACCCGGTAGAACTCGTTGAGGAAGCGCAGGGTATCCTTGCGAGTATTGGTCTTGTAGAACTCATTCGAGGTAACGAGATCGTAGATCCCGTCTTTGCGGTCGATAAATGTCTGGACTGAGGCCGCAACGTGCTCATTGTTGGAGCAACGGCCGCGATACAGGCGCTGCCGCACATTCCGCAATTTAAAGTTCGCACTGGGCGCCGAATGCGGCGCGTCCACGATACCGGACATATCGAAATCGTAGGGAATGGGCAAAATACTGCCCTTCTCGGCACCGAACAAAACGTAGTTGTGGCAACAGGGCTCTCCGGGCGCCGCACGTATCGGTGAGAAATCGGTGTTGCCGATCAGGTATTGATATAGCGAACTCAGGTTCGTATGGGGTCCGTCGAGAAATTCGATCTCGGTCGACGCCGTTTCGTTCACTTTCAGGCCGATACGCGAGGCAATCTGGTCTTTGTGTTCAATCATGAAAGCGAACTCGGTGTTCTCGCGATCTTTTTTGTCGGTGTCGACGTAGGTAACACGCATCAGGCGAACGCGGAAGCTCGCGTCTGTCAGCAGGTTAAAGATGCGATACGCCAGGTGCTCTGACAGCAAGGCCTGGGAATAGACCACGGATCTCTTGCGGCAGTGTGTCACGAGTTTCATTTTGTCCGAGCCGGCAAACACGGTTTCCTTGACGGCGGATTTCTTGAAGTTGAGGCGCAGCGGCGCCCATTTGCAGGTCGTGGACTGGCGGCGAAAGCGACCCCTTGTGCGAATGCCCAGTTCGACCGTGACTTCACCGGCCTCGGCATCGCTGTAGGTCAGTGTGGCCGGCTGATCCTCATCGACAGACCGTTCACGCATGATAGTGGTGAACGGCGCCCTGATCGTGACGTCCAGGATGTCATTGCTCGTGAACAGAGGGGCTGTAGTGTCGGCCTTGGTTTCGCCGCTCGCGGTCGTGCAGAGCGTGAGTACCAGTAGCAAAAGAATCGCTCGCAGCGTCGTCATTTTTATTGATCTGTCGTCCGCTCAGGTGGTCAAAGTCTAGCACAGCCTCTACACTCAACGACCCCTACCTAAAGGACATTGGAATGTGTTTATAGTCCTGCGCAAGCCGCTTATTGCCCTTCTCGTGCTACTGCTTGTGGCGACGGGATCCCATGCCAGTGACTGGCGAGCGGATGGCGTGCAACGGGTCGTCGCTATTGCTGACGTTCACGGCGCGTACGAAGCCATGGTGGAGACACTGTCTAACGTCGGTATCCTCGACGAGGATCTGGGGTGGGCCGGCGGCGATTCCTACCTGGTCATTGTCGGTGACCTGCTGGATCGTGGCCCACGATCCCGCGATGCGCTGGACCTGCTTATGCGACTAGAGGGCGAGGCCGAGGCGGCTGGCGGCAAGGTCCAGGTGTTGATCGGCAATCACGAGTCGATGAACATGATCGGCGACCTGCGTTACGTCAGTAAATCCGAATACGATGCGTTTGCTGACGACGAAACACGCTTGCAGCGTGACCGCTGGTTCCGCGCGTGGCAGCGTCGTGCCGGTCCAAACCGCCTGGACCTGAAGCAGCGCTTCGACAGCTTGTTCCCACAAGGCTACTTCGCGCTGCGTGAGGCATTCAGCGCCGACGGCATCTATGGCAAGTGGCTGCTCGAGAAGAATGTAATTGCGGTCGTTAATGGTACCGCTTTCGTTCACGGTGGGCTGCCGCCCGAAGTCGCAGACCTCGGGCTGGACGGCATCAACCGCGGCTTGAAGCAGGATCTCGTCGACTACGTTAACGCCCTGGCAGTCCTGACGAAAGCGGAGGTACTGCTCCCCACCGATTCGTTCTACGATCACGAAGAGATTATTGGGAAATACATGCCACCTCTCGACGCCTCGCAGGAAGTTCTCGACGCAGTGGCTGCCGTGAGAAGACTCGGCGACGCACCGGTACTGCATTCTGACGGCCCGCTCTGGTATCGCGGCAACATTGCTTGCAGCGAGATCATCGAAGGGCACCGACTGCAGGCATCGCTTGATGCGATTGGCGCGCACCGCGTTGTGGTCGGGCACACGCCGACGCCCACGCGCAAGGTATTACAGCGCTTCGGTGGCCGTGTCATCGAAGTCGATACCGGGATGCTGAACTTCTACTACAAGGGCAGTGGCAATGCGCTTGTTATGGAAGGCAATGAGTTGCGGGTCTTCAACCAGTCAGGTACCGAACCCTATGAGCCAATAGCACATCCGCGCCGAGTCGGAATGCGATCTGGCGACCTGTCAGCTGATGCTCTGCAGCAGCTGCTGGCCACCGGCGAGATTGTCTCGAAACCGAGGGAGAAAGCGGGTCGTACGCTGGTCCAGGTATCCGATAATACGCACACCGTGTCCGCGATCTTCAGCAAACGTCGCAGCAAGGTTTTTTTCCCCGATGTTGCGGCCTACCGGCTCGATCGCCTGTTGGGGCTCGATATGGTGCCCGTCACCGTGCGTCGCACAGTCGGTAACGCCGAAGGGTCGCTGCAATTCTTCCCCGAAAAAGCCAGTGACGAGGAGAAGCGCTCGTCGTCAGGAGGGAGCGGCTCAGCGCAATGCGCATTGCCGCTGCAATGGGAGGCGATGTACGTCTTCGATATCCTGATTTACAACGAAGGCCGCAGTCTGCGGCGCATGCTTTACGATCCTTCCGGTTGGCGGCTGATTCTTGTCGAGCACGAACGCGCGTTCAAGAATGCGAAAGGGCGTCCTCCCCACCTCGCGAGAGCGACCGTCCCGGTCAGCGACGGCTGGCGGGACGCGTTGGCTGCACTTAACGATACCGTGCTCGCTGAACAGTTTGCCGACGTACTCGACGGCCGCCGCCTTAAGGCGCTGGGAACGCGGCGTGATGAGTTACTCGCCCGCTAAGCGCCTGGTAATTTTTCTGTGCCCCGAACTACCACAGGTGGAGGGCGCGCGCCGTCGCATCGACGGCGTATAATCCCAGCACAACAAGTTCCGGCAGCTAAGGGAGCAAGATGAGCCGATTGACAACACACATTCTCGACACGGCACACGGCGGTCCGGCGCAGAACGTCGACATTCGTTTGTTCCTGCTTGGCAATTCGCGTGAACTTATCGTGAGTGCGACCACCAATGAGGATGGACGGACACCGTATCCCCTGCTCGAAGACGAACTCATGACGACGGGCACCTATGAGCTTGAGTTCGATATCGGCGACTATTTTCGCAAGCGCAACGTTGAACTCGGGACACCCGCGTTTCTCGACACGGTCGTGATTCGTTTTGCTATCAATGGGGACGAGGACTACCACGTGCCGCTGCTGGCCTCACCCTGGTCGTATTCGACGTACCGGGGCAGCTGACCACATGTCCGCGAACACGATTCGCTTTGTACTGAACGGCAAACCTGTTGAAACGGAAGTTGCCGACCCGACGCGTACGGTGCTGCAGTTCCTGCGCGAAGACCTGCGCATGACCGGCACCAAGGAAGGCTGTGCCGAAGGTGACTGCGGCGCGTGCACGGTCGTGGTTGTCGAGATTGACCGCAGCGGCAATGACATCGAGCTCAAGACGATCAACTCATGCATTCAGTTTCTGCCCACACTGGATGGCAAGGAACTGATTACGGTCGAAGGTCTGCATGGCAGGGACGGTGGACTGCATCCCGTGCAACAGGCCATGGTCGACCAGCACGGCTCGCAGTGCGGTTTCTGTACGCCGGGTTTCGTTATGTCGTTGTACGTGCTGTATCGAACGAACGCGGTGCCGTCACGCCGGGAGATCGACGACGCACTTGCAGGAAACCTGTGCCGTTGCACAGGCTACCGACCGATTATTGCCGCCGCACAGGTCATGCATGAACAGGGCGACGACTGGGATGCACAGCAACATCTCGACGCGCTTGGCGCCGTTCGGCGTGACGGCGATCTTGCGCTGGAAAACAACGGTCGGCGGTTTTTTGCGCCGCAGGATGTTGCAACGTTCGCCAGGGTATATGAGCAGTATCCCGACGCGACGATTCTCGCGGGCGGCACGGATATTGGCTTGTGGGTAACAAAACAGCATCGTGAGCTGGAAACCGTCATCTATACGGGCCGCGTCGCAGAACTGCTCGAGCTGCATACGTCAGCAAGTCACCTTGAGATTGGCGGAGCCGTCTCGATCACAGAGGCGGGCGCAGCAATCGTGCAGCAGTATCCTGGCCTCGACGAACTGTTCCGGCGATTTGCATCGCCGCCGATACGCAACGCGGGCACGCTGGGCGGCAACGTCGCGAATGGCTCCCCGATAGGCGACTCCATGCCAGCGCTCATGGTGCTTGGCGCAAGCCTTGTCCTGCGTCGTGGCGACCGGGAACGAGAGCTCGGTCTCGACGAGTTTTATCACGATTACCAGGTGAACGATCTGCAGCCCGGCGAGTTTGTCGCGTGTATTCGGGTGCCGCTGGCGCGCGACGGGCTGCGAGTCGCCAGCCACAAATGGTCGAAGCGTTTCGACCAGGACATTTCTGCCGTATGTACGGCCTACAGTCTCGAGCTCGACGGCGAGACGGTGACCCGTTTTCGAATGGCCTGCGGTGGCCTGGCGGCAACGATCAGGCATGCCGAGCTCTGTGAGCAGGCAATAAACGACGCGCCCTGGACTCTGGAGACGATCGACCGAGCCTGCGCCGCGCTCGCGGAGGACTTTACGCCGATCAGTGATATGCGGGCATCTGCGGACATACGCCTGGTCGCCGTGCAGAACCTGCTGCGCCGCTTCTGGATGGAATCACGGGGCGAAGTAGAGGAAACGGTGTACACGTATGGTCGCTAGAGCCGTCGGCAAACCGCTGCCGCACGATAGCGCGCATCTGCACGTTTCAGGGCGGGCAGCCTACACGGACGACCTGCCCGAACCGCGCGACCTGCTGCATCTCGCCGTGGGGATGAGTACGGTGGCGCATGCCAACGTCCGCAACCTTGACCTGTCGGATGTTCTCGCGGCGGACGGCGTCATAGATACGTGCACAGCGGCCGATATTCCCGGCGAAAATAATTACGGATCGATCATCAAGGACGATCCCCTGTTAGCGGACGGGCTCGTGCAGTATGTCGGTCAGCCTTTATTCGTGGTCGCAGCTGAGACGGTCGATGCGGCCCGCAAGGCCGCGCACAAGGCGAATGTCGACTACGACGAACTCGAGGCAATTCTCGACCCGCTTACTGCCGTTGAAAAGAACTCGTTTGTCCTGCCATCCGAGACGCTGGTACGGGGCGATCCCGATGCCGCGCTCGAGGCAGCACCGCACCGCCTGCGGCGGCGCGTGTCGCACGGCGGGCAGGACCAGTTCTACCTCGAAGGCCATATCGCGATGGCCATTCCGCAGGAAGATGGCGGCATCCTTGTCTACAGTTCGACGCAACATCCGGATGAGGTGCAGGGCATCGTTGCGCATGCGACGCAACGCGAGTCCAAGGACATCGTCGTAATCTGTCGGCGCATGGGCGGCGCCTTCGGCGGCAAGGAGAGCCAGGCGGCCCTGATCGCCTGCATTGCGGCGCTGGCAGCGGACAAGACCGGCAGGCCCTGCAAGCTGCGGCTCGATCGTGATGACGACATGATCATGACGGGCAAGCGCCACGACTTCGTGATCGACTACGACGTGGGATTTGACGACGAAGGCCGTATCCAGGGGATCGATTTCGAATTTGCGGCACGCTGCGGCATGTCGGCCGATCTGTCCGGTCCCGTAAACGACCGCGCCATGTTTCATTGCGACAACGCCTATTTTCTCGAGAACGTCCGCATCCTGTCGCACCGCTGCAAGACGAACACAGTGTCCAACACGGCGTTTCGTGGCTTCGGCGGCCCGCAGGGCATGTTCGCCATTGAATACGTCATCGACGATATTGCGCGGACCCTTGGCAAGGATCCGCTTGCCGTACGGCGCCAGAATTTCTATGGCACCGAAGATCGCAACGTTACTCACTACCAGCAGGTCGTCGAAGACAATATCGCCGACGAACTGTTCGATCGCCTGCTGGCAAGCAGTGATTACGAAGAACGCCGCAAATCAATCCGCGCATTTAATGCCGATAGCAGGGTATTGAAGCGCGGCATCGCTATCACGCCGGTCAAGTTTGGTATCTCGTTTACGTCAACGCTGCTAAACCAGGCCGGTGCGCTCGTCCATGTCTACAAGGACGGCACCGTGCAGTTGAACCACGGCGGCACCGAGATGGGACAGGGCCTGTATGTGAAAGTCGCGCAGGTCGTTGCCGACGAATTTGGCATCAGTATCGAGCGCGTGCGGACGACAGCGGCGGATACGAGCAAGGTACCCAATGCGTCTGCAACCGCGGCGTCGAGCGGCTCGGACATGAACGGCAAGGCCGCCCAGAAGGCGGCAGCGAAGATTCGCAAACGCATTACGGCGTTTGCCGCGAGGCACTATGGTGTATCGGAAGCGGAGATAGACTTCCGCGACAACGTTGCGCATATCGCGGACCGAATCATGGACTTTTCGGAACTGGTGCAGCTCGCCTGGGCGAATCGCGTTTCACTGTCGGCAACGGGGTACTACCGTACGCCAAAGATTAACTACGATCGCACGACGTTTACCGGTCGCCCGTTCTATTACTACGCTTACGGCGCTGCCGTTACCGAGATCGTTGTCGATACGCTGACCGGTGAGAATCGGGTATTGCGCGCCGATATCCTCCACGACTGCGGTGATTCGTTGAATCCGGCCGTCGATCTCGGCCAGGTCGAAGGCGGCTACGTTCAGGGCGTAGGCTGGTTGACGTCCGAAGAGCTCTGGTGGAACGACAAGGGCGACCTCGGCACCCACGCACCGTCGACCTACAAGATACCGACCTGCTCGGATCTCGCGCCGGACTTCCGCGTCGAACTGCTGCAAAACTCCGCCAATCGCGAGAAGACGATCTATCGCTCCAAAGCGGTCGGTGAGCCGCCATTGATGCTCGGCTTGTCTGCCTTCTTCGCCTTGCGCGACGCGATTGCCGACCAGGACCGGGTTTTGCCGGACCTGCAGGCGCCCGCTACGCCCGAGGCGATCCTGCGTGCGCTGCAAGGTGTCGCCGATGAATGAGTGGATCGACGAACTGAGTGACCTGAGTGCGGCAGGTGAGCCGGCCGTACTCGTGACGGTTGCGGGCATTCGTGGTTCGGCACCGCGAGAAATAGGCGCGAAGATGATCGTCACGGCCAGCGAAACAATCGGCACGATAGGTGGCGGGCAACTGGAGTATCAGAGCACGCGCGTTGCCGTCGGCATGCTTGCCGAGGAAAAGCTCGCGCTGCGCAGCTTCCCGCTGGGTTCGTCGATGGGCCAGTGTTGCGGCGGCGTCGTGGAGATTCTCTTCGAACCTGTTGCCGGCGGCATGCCGGCCTGGTTGCGTGACTTGCGCGCGTTGCACGGCCAGCGCGAACCGGCGGTTGTCGCGACGCGTATTTCGCAATCAGCGCCCGCGAAATTTGTGGTTACTGCCGACCGTGTATTCGGTGTCGATGAATCGGTGGCGGATGCGGAACTGGTCGGCGCTGCGCGAGCAATTCTGGACGATGGACCGGGTGCGCAACGCAATGTGCAGGAGCTCTTTGAACCTGTCGTAAGGTCCGATTTCAATATTGCCGTGTTTGGTGCCGGGCACGTGGGGTCGGCGGTTGTCAGTGCCTTGTCGCGTCTCGAATGCAACATTCGCTGGATCGATAGCCGGCGCAATATCTTCCGCGATGTGCCCGCGAATGTCCGGGCTATCGAGGCGTCAGAACCCGCACTCGAGGTGGCCGCGATGCCACCGGACAGCTACTACCTGATCATGACGCACAGCCACGCGATTGATTTCGATGTTGGCGATCGCATCCTGCGACGTGGCGATGCGCGCTATTGCGGGCTTATCGGCTCCGTCTCCAAGCGACGCCGTTTCGAGAAGCGTTACCGGCAGCAGGGCATGCCTGCGGCCATGATCGACTCGCTCGTCTGCCCGATCGGCGTCGACGGCATCAGCGGCAAGAAGCCCGCTGAGATTGCGGTGTCGACGGCAGCCGAGATACTGAAAGTCAGGGAGCTGAAAGCAGCGGTGGCTGATGCGGAGTATCCTGACAACGTCCACCCGATAGGCAAATAGGAACAACACGTATACATGGAAGCGTATATCGCTGATTGGCTTAACCTCCTGGTGCGCTGGCTGCATGTTATCGCCGGCGTCGCATGGATTGGTGCGTCGTTTTATTTCATCTGGCTCGACGATCATCTCGAACCGCCGAAGGATCCGGCCGATGATGAGAAAGGCGTTGGCGGTGAGGTTTGGTCGGTGCACGGTGGCGGTTTTTATCATGCACAGAAATACAAGGTCGCACCGCAGGCATTGCCTGAGCGTCTTCACTGGTTCAAATGGGAGGCCTACACGACCTGGCTTTCCGGAATCTTTCTCACGGCGTTGATGTACTGGTATGGCGCCGAGGTTTACCTGATCGACCGGTCGGTTGCCGATTTCTCGGCGCCGGTTGCAGTGGGCATCGCCATTGCGTTCATCATCGGCGGCTGGCTCGTATACGACGTGTTGTGCAAGTCACCGCTGGCTCGCGATACACGTGTATTTGGCGGCATCCTGCTGGTGCTGTCCGGGTTGCTGGCCTGGGGCCTGTGCGAATTGTTTGGCGGCCGTGGTGCCTATATTCACTTCGGCGTCGTACTCGGCACGATCATGGTGGCCAACGTATTCTTCGTCATCATCCCGGGCCAGAAGCTCATGGTTGCCGCGGCAGAGCGCGGCGAGACGCCAGACCCGATTCATGGCCAGCGTGGCAAGCAGCGTTCCGTGCACAACACGTACTTTACCCTGCCCGTCTTGTTCGTCATGACGAGCAACCATTTTGCGATGGCCTACGGGCACGAGTACAACTGGCTGATCCTGATTGGCATATCGCTGGCGGGCGCGCTCATCCGAATCTATTTCGTCGCGCGCCACAAGGGTAAGGCGTCGGCGCTGCCCGCCATACTGGCCGTTGTACTACTCGCAGCGATCGCCGCTGCCATTGCGCCGCGCTCACAGGCGTCGGCTGGCGCTGAAGTCTCGTTTGACCAGGTTCGCAATGTCATCAATGCACGCTGCACGAGCTGTCATTCCGGTGCGCCGGTGCATCCTGCGTTCCCGGTCGCGCCGCTGGGCATCGTGTTCGACACCGATAAACAAATCCTCACCGAGGCCGACCGCATCTACCAGCAGACCGTCGTCACGCGAGTCATGCCCATCGGCAACCTGACCGACATGACGGACGAGGAGCGGCTGGTCATCGATGCGTGGTACCTGGGCCTGCAGGCGGACCAATGACAGATTATCCAAGAGACATGCGTGGCTACGGTGCGAATCCGCCCGATGCTAACTGGCCTGGCGGTGCCCGCACGGCGGTGCAATTCGTCATCAACTACGAAGAAGGTGGCGAGAACTGTGTGCTGCACGGCGACAGCGCGTCGGAAGCGTTTCTCTCGGAGATTATCGGCGCGCAACCCATCGAGGGTGAGCGCCATATGAACATGGAGTCGATTTATGAATACGGCTCGCGCGCCGGCTTCTGGCGGCTCCACCGAATGTTCACCGCCAACAAGACGCCGGTCACCGTATTCGGCGTCGCGATGGCCCTCGAGCGTAATCCGGATGCCGTCAAGGCCATGCAGGACGCGGGCTGGGAAATCGCGAGTCACGGCTATCGCTGGATCGACTACCAGCATGTCGACGCAGCGACGGAACGCGCCCATCTTGCGAAAGCCATCGACATGCACACGCGAGTAACGGGCGCGCGGCCAACCGGGTGGTACCTGGGGCGCTGCAGCCCGAACAGTCACAGGCTCGCGGCCGAAGAGGGCGGCTTTACCTATAACGCCGATTGCTATTCTGACGACCTGCCATACTGGAACTACGAATTTCCGACACCGCAGCTTATGGTTCCCTATACGCTTGACGCCAATGACATGCGTTTTGCCACCGCGCAGGGCTTCAACTCCGGCAAGCAGTTTTATCGCTACCTAAAAGACACGTTCGAGGTCCTTCACGCTGAAGGCGGACGGATGATGTCGATCGGGTTGCATTGCCGACTGGCTGGCCGTCCCGGCAGGGCAGCGGCCGTGGCGAAATTCCTTGACCACCTCGGCAAGCAGGACGATGTCTGGATTGCGACCCGACTGGCTATTGCAAAACACTGGCGGGAGCAACATCCGCCGCAGGAGAACGGCTAATGGACAGCCATGATTTCATCGCCCGCTACGCCGGCGTGTATGAGCACTCGCCCTGGGTTGCGGCGCATGTTGCCGCGTTTGCGGCAGATATTGACGACACCAGCCGACTTGCGGAGCTCATGGCCGACTGCGTCGACAATGCCGATACCGAACAGCAGCTCAAATTGATTCGGGCACACCCGGACCTGGCCGGCAAGGCGCAGATAGCCGGGGAGCTGACCGAAGACTCGACCGAAGAACAGGCAAGTGCCGGGCTGGATCAGTGTTCGAAGGTTGAGTACGAACGTTTCCAGGCTTTGAATGATGCCTATAAAGAGAAATTCGGTTTTCCCTTTGTCATGGCGGTACGCCGAAGCAATCGTGCCGAGATCCTTGAGGCGTTCAGCGCACGGCTGAAGAACGACTACGATACCGAATTCGAAACGGCGCTCGCCGAAATCCACAAAATAGCGCGCCTGCGTCTGGACGCGATTGGGAGCGAACTATGACGCACGCAGTTCAAAAATGGGTACAGCTGGAGCGACCGCGTCTTGGTTCACGGGTCACCTTCTCGACGGACGAGTTCTTCGGCGCCAAGGAGCGTTTGATCCAGTATGCGGAGCCGGTATTTATCGACGACAAATACGACGACCATGGTAAGTGGATGGACGGCTGGGAAAGTCGCCGCAAACGCGAGCCGGGGCACGACTACTGCGTTATTCGGCTCGGTGTGCCGGGGGTCATCCACGGTTTCGACATCGATACGAGCCATTTCACCGGCAATTTCCCGCCGCAGGCATCGATAGAAGCCTGTGTCAGCAACGAGGAGTGTACCGGCAGATGGCTGGGTCGAGCTTGTGCCAAAGGTCGATCTTGCTGGTAACTCGCATCACTATCTGGATGCGCGCAACGAGACAATTTTTACGCACGTGCGTTTACACATCTATCCCGATGGTGGCGTCGCGCGGCTGCGTATCTTCGGTGAGGTGAAGGCGGATTTCACCGATGTAGATGGCTACGTTGACCTTGTAGCTGTCGAACATGGCGGCCGCCCGATTGCGTGCAGCGATGAGCACTACGGTTCCGTTCACAATCTCACGGCGCCGGGTCGTGGTGCCAACATGGGTGATGGATGGGAAACGGCAAGGCGGCGTGGTCCCGGCAACGACTGGGTGATCCTCGCGCTGGGCCAGCCCGGCGTAATCGAGCGCGCCGAAATCGACACGGCGCATTTCAAAGGTAACTACCCCGATCGGGTATCGCTGGAAGCGGCAATGTTCGACAGCGATGACGACGCAGGCAACGATTCGGACAAGTGGCAAACGTTGCTGCCGGAAGCGCAACTCAAGATGGATCAGCAGCATTACTTCGACGACGCGCTTGAGGAGATCGGCCCGGTCAGTCATGTGCGCATGTCGATCTACCCTGACGGTGGCGTGAGCCGTATCCGGCTTTTCGGGCAGGTTCATGGTTGACGCTGGTACGCTGTCATTAAAGCCTGAGCTGCTGACGCGGGAGCGCTTTGCGCCCTACGGAGATGTCATCGAGGGAGCGCTGGACAGTCCCAACGTCATGAATGAAGCGCGCTTTCAGCGCTTCGATGACCTGTGCGACGTCGACCTCGGCGACGGCGACGTGTCGATCAGCATTGCTCGCTGCCGCGCGCCAACGTTGCTGCCGCTACGCATCGATATGGTCGAACGGCATCCGCTCGGCAGCCAGGCATTCGTACCGCTCAAACCCTGTCGTATGGTTGTCGTGGTTGCGCCGCCGGGTGAAAGTGTCGATGCAGATGAGCTGAGGGCCTTTGTTACGAATGGCCGGCAGGGGATCAACTATCATCGCGGCACCTGGCATATGCCCCTGATTGCCTTCGACGTGGGCCAGGACTTCCTGATTGTTGATCGCGGTGGCAAACAGGCGAACTGCGACACACACTCGCTCGATCGAATCGTAATGCTGGAGGCCGTGTAGTGCAGGCGCTGCGCGCATCGATTCTGCACTGCCTTGCCGACCCGGGCGACCATTCGAACCAGTCGGCCTACGAATATTTTGAAGATGGCGTGCTGGTCGTCGACGAGGGGCACATTGTCGCTGCGGGCGCTGCGCCGAAACTGCTGAGTGAGCTGGCGGCCGATACCGCAGTCATCGACTACACAGGCAAGCTCATCGTTCCCGGGTTTATCGACTGCCATGTGCATTTCCCGCAGCTCGATATTATTGGCTCCTATGGCGCGCAGCTGCTCGACTGGCTCAACCGGTACGCGTTTCCTGCCGAGGCAAAATTCGCCGACCCAGACCACGCGCGTGAAGTCGCCGGCGTGTTCATCGATGAGCTGCTGACGAACGGCACGACCACGGCGCTCGTATTTGGCACTGTTCACCCGCACTCCGCTGACGCTATCTTCGAGGCTGCCGACGCGAAAGGCATGCGACTTATAGCGGGCAAGGTGCTGATGGACAGCAACTGCCCAGAGGAATTGCGCGACGACGCGGAGACAGGTTATGCCGACAGCAAGGCGCTGATCGAGCGCTGGCACGGCAAAGGGCGTCTTGGCTACGCGATTACGCCGCGCTTTGCGCTCACGTCCTCAGCCCAGCAGCTCGCAGCGGCGGGCCGACTGGCGAGCGAGTACCCCGATGTCTGGATTCATACGCATCTCGCGGAGAACATGGACGAGGTTGACGAGATCGCAAGGCGGTTTCCCGACAGCCGCAGTTACCTGGACGTGTACGAACAACATGGCCTGCTGAGAGAGCGTGCTGTGTTTGCGCATTGCCTGCACATGGACGATGAGGATCGAGCGAGCATGTCTGCCCATGGGGGAGCTGCCGCGTTTTGTCCGACATCAAACCTGTTCCTGGGTAGCGGCCTGTTTGACCTGCCCGCATTCCGGGACGCGGGTATCCGATGCGGGCTGGGTACTGATGTCGGTGGCGGCACGAGTCTGTCGCTACTCAAGACAGCCAGCGAAGCCTATAAAGTGTTGCACCTGCAGGAACACGCGCTGCCTGCGACACGCGCCCTGTTCCTTGCGACCCTCGGTGCCGCCGAAGCGCTGTACCTCGACGACAAGATCGGTAATTTCGCAAGCGGCAAAGAGGCGGACTTCGTCGTGCTCGACTACGAGGGTTCCAACCTGACGGCCCGGCGCACCGCCGCGGCCGAGACAATTGAAGAAAAACTATTCGCGCTGATCACGCTGGCCGACGATCGCAACATCGCGGCCACGTATGTGAACGGAGTGAAGGTCCAATGAGTCGAGTGTGTGTTGCTTTGTTACTTGCGCTGCTCGCCGCAGCCGGTTGCCAGCCTGCGCCTACCACTCAGCAAACAGAACTGAGTAACGGCATGGTTGCCACTGCACATCCGTTGGCGACGAACGCGGCACAGGCTGTGCTGAACAAGGGTGGTAACGCAGCCGATGCGGCGGTGGCGGCTGGCTTCACGCTTGCGGTCGTGGAACCTTCCATGAGCAACCTGGGTGGCCGTGCGCAGATGCTTGTCAGGTCACCGAATGGCGATTACCAGGGCTACAACGGGATGACCGAAGTGCCGGCTACGTACACGCCACCGGAAGAGCCGGTCGGGCAGGGCTACAGCACTATCGCCACGCCGGGCGTCGTTGCAGGACTCGCCCGACTACACGCGGAGCATGGTTCGTTGCCGTGGTCCGATTTGTTGCAGGAGCCAGCGCGAATCGCGCGCGAAGGTTACGCGTTATTACCGGGTGCCGCAGCGCGTCATGAAAATGGCCTGGAACAATTCAAGGACAACCCGGGTTTTCAACAGGTATTCATCGAAGCGGACGGTACCGCCTATGATGCTGGCGACCTGGTAACGCAGCCGGCCCTCGCGCAGACAATTACACGACTCGCAAAAGCGGGTGCTGAAGATTTCTACAAGGGAGAAATTGCCCGGCAGATCGCTGCCGACATGGCGGCAAACGGCGGGTACGTTTCTGCCGACGACCTTGCTGCATACGAGGTTCTCAATGGCCGCTACATCAGTACGCAGTATCGAGGCTACGAGATTCATTCGCTGGCGGCACCGGCGGGTGGCGGTCTGGTGGTTAAGGCCCTCAACATTCTCGAGAACGTCGACATGGCGGGACTGTCGGAAGCGCAATGGGCCGCCGTCATGAACCAGGTATTGGGGCTAACAATTAACAGCATGACCGATGACCGAGCTGAGCTCGACCTGGCACGGGTTGCGGACAAGGCGTGGGCTGCGGAACAGGCTGCGAGTATCAGGATACCGCCCGCTGGTTCCGTTGTGACCGCGGCCGTATTGACGACAGACAGCGATCGCCTGCTCGCAGCGAACACCGACTGGAGTGGCGATCAGTGGGGGCCGGACAGTCATCACACGTCGCATTTCACCATTGCGGATTGCGACGGGCGTATCGTCAGTATTACGCAAACGGTAGGACCGCTGTTTGGGTCCAGGGTCATCACACCCGAGCTTGGTTTCGTCTACGCGGCGACGATGGGTAACTACCTGTCGGCAGCAGACCAGAAACCAGGCTCGCGGCCGCGCACAACGATAGCTCCGACAGTCGTGACCCGCGATGGTGAAGTCGTGCTGGCGCTGGGCGCGGCCGGGGGTATTCGAATCCTGTCCGCGATTGTCCAGACCATCTCACGCCATGTTGATCAGGGGCATGACCCGGCCGCCGCTGTTGCATTGCCGCGCGTCCATCCGGTCCGAGGTGAGACGGAATCGGGTGAGCGGGTCATGCGTGCGGAAGAAGTGAACCTCGAAATGACTCCCGAACGGGGCTGGCCGGCAACGGTGAGCGATGAACTCACTGCCGCGGGCTTTGCGGTAACGGCCGTGGATCGACATGCGTCATTCGGTCGTGTCCACCTGGTCGCGCGGGCGGGCGATGCCTGGCAAGGCGTCGCAGATCTGGACTGGGAGGGGTCGACCGCGTCAACAAGCTGCGGGGTTAGCCAGGCTCACTGACTATTCGGCGCCTGCCCCGAGAAAAAGAATGATCGCCCAGGCGGCAAACAAAAGCACCGTTGCGCCGAACAGGAAACCAACCAACAGCAGCAGTTTTTTTTGCCAGGCGGGAGGAGGTTGTTTTTCGTAGGTTCGTTTCATCAGGTGAAAGCCGCGCGTTGTTGTTTTAGCTCAGAAGACAGTCGGCGCCAGTTCTTTGCCGCATATCGATGCGCCTGTTTTAGCGAAAACCACAGTGCCAGCGTACTCAAAACCGGAATTTTTGCAACGCCCCTGAACTCCGTAATCCTTCGCACCCGGGTCTTGTTTCCTTCAATAGGCTCAAGCAGGAACGTGTCCTGCAGAAACGACACCCAATTACGACACCAAACATTCGTTTTCCGCATCTCGTAGACGAGCTTTCTATCCTGAACGAGGTCAACAATTTCTTGTTGAATGTAACCTCTGTCCGTCGTGCATTGGCGCGTATTACCTACCTTGGGCTCACCCTCCAGAACTTTGCAACTGAGTGGTTTGGGGATCCCAAATCGGAATGCGAACGGATACGACTCGTCCATGCGAGCAAAGAAAAAATGAGGAAAGATGTCGTCCGGACTGCAGTCGAAGATCCATGACGATTGAATTTTCACAAAGACTGATTCCTTGCGTGGTCAGTGAGCCGTTGTCGCAGGCTGGGCCACTTGAGCGTTTCGCGAGACAAACCCCTCAAAACCCGGCGGTAGCCAATAGAATCACATAGGGTACTCCCAATCCCAAACCGATTGTCATCAAAATCCGGAACCAAGACCAGTCAGAGAAAATGACGGCACGCTCTGCTAGCCTCGAATAGAGAAAGAGGCCAAGAACGGCTAGCCAGGTAGCAAAAAAAGCGGGTAGCCCGACAACTACCATTACTGCCGTAGCTCCGAATATCAAAGCTATCGAAGTTAGAAGTTTCGGGCGCACGTGTGTTCTCTCGGCCGTCATTTTTCAGGCTTATCCTTCCGTTGCTCCAGAGCCTCTAACAACACTTTTCTCTCGGCCAGCACAGCTCGCAGCTCCTGGTTCTCCATCGCCAGGGTCAGCATTTTTTCTCTCAACAGTTTCTCGTGCTTCTTTGAATTCGGAACGGGATTGAGGGTCCAGGTTGTTGCTTCGTCTTCCACGGCCTTCTTCCAAAGCACGCCAGTACAGATTTGCTTTGCACTTTCTCCGCAAAATCTGGCTGCCTACAGGACGGTACTTACGACACGCAATGTCATAGGCATCGTCATCGTTGAGTTGGTTGAATTCCTCGTAGAGTCGCTCCTCTGCGAGTCTGAGTTCGTAGCGGATCTTGGATACCGGCATCTTCTCCGTAACAACGATTTCCTCGATCCAGGAATTCGCCGGCAATCAGGTTCGTGGGCGTTTCCCCAAAAAGGTAAAACTCCCAGAGATAACCCAAAAGGCGCTTGCGCGAACCGATGGTTACCGCGCCAACGTATTTCTTTCCGTCCAACTCTTCAGCCTGAACAACCACTACAGCGGTCCGTTCATTCGTTTCCGAATTGGTGTGGTATGCGTACTGGGGAATCTCGATTTCCAGCGGAATCCCGGCGGAAACGTCATCAGACTGAAGCAGGAAAACGGCCCTGCGATCTTCAATATCGGCTTTCGTCGCGGCGCGACCGGCGACGAAATCGAAATCGCTCAGGTCCGGCCAGGCCCTTGGCTCGTCACCTACCGCGATTGATGACAGCGCAAGAAGAGCGAGCGCCAGAAATTCAACGGGTAATTTATCCATGCGGAGAAATACTCTCAATCGGCGACGATTACCTCCGTCTCCAGGTGTGAGTCCGCCTTCATCGAGTTCGTTATCAGGCAGTATTTCTCGGCCTTTTCGAGAATCGTGTTTGCCTTCTTCTCATTCGTCCCGGGCGGCACGGTTAATTTTGCGCTGACCCTGAACGCCGTGAATTGAGTGAACTTCTCGATCTTGTCGAGCTCGCCTTCCGCCTGGCACTCGAGCATTAGCCATTCGAGCTTCGCCGTTCTCGCGATAGCCCTGAAACTCAGCACGAAGCAATTGGCAACTGCGCCGACCAGCATCGTTTCCGGGGACCAGACATCGCCGGGTCCACCGAACTCGGGTGGTCCGGCTGTCTCCAGGTCGGGAAGTCCATCGGCTGATAACATCACATTGGCAGCGCCTTCCGCCGATGCCGCAACTCGATAAATATGGGGTAGGTCTTGCATGATCTGACTCGCTGGGGATGGTGTACGTATAGTCCCGACTAGATGGCGTCGACGCAATCGTTTCATAGTTTCGGATAACCGAAACAGGAGGCTGAATGCGCGATATACCTATCGTTCAAGTCATGACGCCTGACCCGGCGACCATCAGTCCGCAGACCAGCGCGGCTGAAGCCCGGCGCCTGCTCAATAGTAATGTCATTAACCACCTGCCTGTCGTCGAAGACGGGCGCCTTGTCGGCATTGTCTCCTCGTCCGACTTCCTCAAACTCCACCTTCTGGATGGCAAGTTGCCGATCGTCTCCGACGCGACCGTAAACCAGATCATGGAGACCAAGGTCATCGTCGTGAACAAGAGCGCGACCTTACGTGACGCGGCAGAAAAGCTGTCGGTGGGTGGTTTTCACGCACTGCCGGTGATCGACCGCAAACGGCACCTGGTCGGAATGGTTACGTCCAGCGACCTTATCGGCGTGCTGGTTTCACACCTGGATAACTAGCGCACAAGAATCGCGCGAAAGTCATTCACATTAGTGCGGGTTGGGCCGGTCATAACCAGATCCCCAAGCGCGTCAAAGAACGTATAGCTGTCATTATTCGCCTGCAACGCAAGCGCATCATGCGGTGACCGCTGCAGCGTGTCGGGATGGATTAGACACCCCGCATTGTCGCCGGCGCCATCGATGCCATCCGTGTCAGCAGCGAGTGCCGATATTCCTGCACGCCCATTCAGCGCGATCGCCAGTGCGAGCCCATACTCGCCGTTGCGCCCGCCGCGACCATTGCCGGTTACACGCACCGTGGTTTCGCCGCCGGAGAGGATTACACAGGGCGGCTCCACCGGGCCCCGGCCTTCGGCGATGTCGATGGCGAGCCGCGCATGCTTCTCGGCGAGCTCACGCGCATCGCCAGCGAGGTCGCCAAGCAGGTAGGGGCTGATGTCGAGTTCCAGGGCGCGCAGTGCAGCCGCCTGGAGTGCGTCATCGCTGGTCGCCAGGATGCGAACGTCGCTTTCACGTGCCGCCGCCGCATCGACAACAGTGGGGCCCGACGCGACAACGGATGGGTCGTTCCCGGGACGTCCGAGATGATCAGGGTAATGACGTTGGCCGGCGCGCATGCCGCGGCCAGCTTTCCACCTTTGACGGCCGACAGCTCTTTGCGGGCCGCGTTGATCTCGTGAATCGCCGCGCCACTCCTTAGTAACTCGGAGGTCCTGGCCTGCTTTTCCTCGAGCGTGATGCCGGGCGCCGGGGCGCATAACAGGGACGAACCGCCACCCGATAACAGGCATACGACCGTGTCGTCGGCCGAGAGGTTGGCGACCATGTCCAGGATGCGGCGCGTGGCCGCCACGCCATTTTCGTCCGGTACAGGATGTGCGGCCTCGACGACTTCTATGTGCTCGCAGTCAGCGCCATGGCCGTAGGGAACGATGACCAGCCCATCCAGTGGCGCAGCCCATTGCTGTTCAAGCACGAGCGCCATGCTGGCTGCCGCTTTGCCGGCACCCACGACAATGACATTGCCGGCTGGCTTGTCTTCGAGCCACAGCGGAACGCATGCGGCCGGGCTGGCGGCCGCGACGGCCGCATCAAACAGGATGCGTAGAAGCCGGGTGTCGTCGGTCATCCGACCGGCAGGTCGTCGTCCGTCTTGACGTGGGGTGCCAGGCGCTTAAGCAGGCCAGTCATCTCAGGGCGATTCTCCGTGAGCTCGTTAATCGAGAAGCCCGACAGTTCATACGGCAACACGAGCCAGTCGGTGGTCTCGTGTACGTAATACTCAGGCACCCGCAGGGTCTTCTCGCTGGGCCGGTACCAGACCGTAGCGACCCGGATATCATGGGGCAGGTTCCGTCGTGTCTTGCGGGCCAGCTGCTCCAGGACGGCGGTAACGCTTGAGCCGGTGCTATAGACATCATCGACGATCAACATCGAGTGATGTGAGCACAGGTTCTCAAGCAGGTACTGCAGGCCGTGCACGCGGATGGAATCGGCCTTGTCCACCATCTGCGAGTAGCTGCGTGCACCGGCATAAGAGGTGCGGATGGCAATGTGGTCGGTTTTGACCCCGAAGTAGTCAAGCCCCTCCTGCACCGCGATGCCGACGGCGCTGCCGCCGCGCCACAGGCCGACCAGGAAGTCCGGCTTGAATCCCGCCTCGTAAATATTGGCTGCCAGCTGGAACGAATCCCGAAGCAGGTCGTCCGCCGCAATAAATCGCTCATTCATTATTCTTGTACTCGCGCTGTGCTGAGCTAAAATCGAAGTCTGCCATTATACGGCTCCTCCTTAGTCCGCATTCAAGAGAATAACAATGGACAAGACAGTACTTTCCGCCCAGGACCTCCTCGAGGACTCCATCGAACTCGGCATCAAGGTCATCGAGAGCGGCTTCGAGCCTACGATGATCATCGCGATCTGGCGTGGGGGCACCCCGGTCGGCATGGCGTTGCAGGAGACGCTGACTTACTGCGGCGTAGCGTCAGACCACATCGCTATTCGTACGTCGTCCTACACGGGCGTCGACCAGCGCGGCCATGTGGCCGTGCATGGTCTGAACTACATCATCAAGAAGATTTGTCACGACGACCGCGTCCTGATCGTCGACGACGTCTTCGATACCGGCAACACGATCAAGGCGGTCGTCGAGGAGCTGGGCAGCCGCGCTCGCGGGAATACGCCTGAGGACATCAGGGTGGCCGTGCCCTGGTTTAAGCCAAGTCGCAACCAGACTGACCTGTTGCCCGACTACTTCCTGCGTGAGACTGACGAGTGGCTTGTTTTCCCGCATGAGCTTGACGCGCTAACGCCGGAAGAGCTCGAACGGCATCGTCCGGAAATCGCCAGGATCGTCCATGGCGCAAAAGCCCCGGCCAAGTCGGCCTGACCCATGCGCAGGATCTGCGTGTATTGCGGCTCGAACGCGGGCAGGCGTCCGGAATACGCGGCCGCCGCGCGGGAACTCGCCGATGTCCTGGTGCGGCATGACCTCGAACTGGTCTACGGTGGTGCTGACATGGGCATCATGGGGGTTATCGCGGACGCGGTTCTGGAGCAGGGCGGTAAGGTACACGGCGTTATTCCTCAGATGTTGTGCGAAAAGGAAATCGCGCACCAGGGCCTGACGGAGTTACACGTTGTCGCGTCAATGCACGCACGTAAGACAATGATGGCCGCGCTGTCTGACGGGTTCATCGCGATGCCGGGCGGCTTCGGTACGCTCGAAGAGATTGTCGAGATCGTCACCTGGGGGCAGCTGCGCTTCCATGACAAGCCCTGCGGCCTGCTCAACACAGATGGCTACTTCGATCATCTGCTTGCCTACCTGGACAATGCCAGCGCCGAGGGCTTTTTGCGCACGGAGAATCGCAACATGCTGTTGTGTGATTCGGATCCGGCCAGGCTTATCCGGCAGTTCGAGCGCTATACCGCGCCCCACGTTGAGAAGTGGACTACCTAACGGAAGGTGAGTTTCAGCTGCCCCGACGCCGGCGCTCGCAGATTCTGGCCATGTAACTGGTAACGCATACCAAAACGTCGCTCGCTCAGTTCGCTGCCGATACACAAGAGCAGCGGTGATGCGAAAACGTCAATCGGTTCGCCGACAGGAATATCACCGATCTTTGCGGTGATGTTGATCGCATCATCCTTAATCACTACAGCCGGGTAGTTCGCAATTTCATCCGGCGTCCTGGTAACAAAGCGATCCTCGACCTGACGCCTGGGCGGGCTGTCCGCAACGTAGAACGAGTTGTGATTCGGTAGCGCGATCGCGAGCGATGCGTCGATTATCGGTTCCTTACCCTGGTTGACTACGACCATCTGCAGTCGTTCCGCGCGCTCGTGGAACAGGAAGTGACTATCCTGGTTCCGGTACTTGCTTCGTATCTGGCTAAGCTCCTGCATGATGTCTTCAGGCGAGCGATCGACATAGGGATCGTCAGTGCCATACAGACGTGCGTGTGTGAGGCGCGCCACCATGGTCGTCGATCCCGAACTCTTGGATTTATTGCGAATGTCGAGCATCTCCTGGAGCTTCAAGGATGCGAGTGCGGAGGGCATTGCCGACAGGTCGCAGGTCGGCAGCGTGAGCTCCTTGTGAATAATCTCACCCGGGAATCCGATTTCGATATCGCCGGCGGAGACTGAGTCCCGGAATTTTCGTTCGAACAGTTCCATCAACTGGCGCCGTCCCATTTTGACGGGTGAATTCTTGACGCGCTTGTAGGCGTCGCCGCGACGCAGTTGTTCGGAGAAGTCGGCGCGCATCATGTAGGGCCGATCCTGGCAGTCACCGACCTCAAAGACGCCGACGCGCTTGCCATCCAGCGACACCGGTTTATAGCGGATGCGAACCGGCGGTTCGATGAATTCGTTTGCCAGTGACTGATACGAAGGCTTTCCGGAGAAGTCCTCGGCATCGATCGCATGCGCCTGTTTGCGGCCTTTGCTATCGAAATCGACGCCCACCACGATATAGCGATTGCCCTCAACAGAGGCATTCGCGATCGCCAGCACGTCACGCAGGAAAGACTGAATGTCGTCTCTCCCGTACGCGCTTTGTCGAAACTGGACACCGGTGTCCGGCGTCCCGGATCTGGCTATTTTCAACAGACGGTCCATGTATCAGGTAATTTTTGCCCAATTATGTTCAACAGAACGGGACGCAATCGACAGTTTTCAAGACTGGATCCAGACAATGGCGCGGTTTACAGCGTCGCTGGCATTGGCGACACTCGCGCCATGATGACCGACTCAGTCGCCCTGACAGCCATATCGGCGGAGGCACCCTCGCTGGCCACAGAGGCGGTCGCCCGTGCTATCGAGGTGCAGTTCGGACTGTTTGGTGAGTATTCGCCGCTGGTTAGCGAGCGGGACCAGAACTTCCTGCTGCGGTGCAGCGCAGGCGAAAAATACGTTGCCAAGGTGACGAGTGCTGCCGAGGATGCGGCTGCAACCGACTTCCAGATCGGCGCACTGCTCCACCTCGAGAAGGCCGCCGACCTGCCTGTGCCACGGGTGTATCGCACGTTGGCAGGCGAAGCATCGGGGCATATTGCGGACGATAATGCGACCTACCGCCTGCGGATTGTCACCTGGGTCAATGGTGTGCCGCTGGAGGCCCAGCCTCTCGATACCGCCACGAGTGGCAAGTTTGGCCGGGCACTGGCCCGGCTCGACGCGGCCCTCGCCGCATACTCACATGCGGGGGAGAATCCGGTGTTGTTGTGGGATCTGCGGCGCACGGTCGAGCTCCGAAAACTCCTTGAAAATATTACGGATTCGTCAGTCCGGGATAGAGTCGAAAGCGTCATTGATGACTTCGAGGAGCGTGTTCTGCCGGCACTCGGGAAGCTACGCTCCCAGGTCATTCATGCCGACGCGAATCCGGGTAACGTTCTGCTCGCTGATGAGGGAATCGGCTTTATCGATTTCGGTGACATGATGAAGGCGCCACTCCTGTTCGACGTCGCAATCGCCGCGTCGTATTTGCGAGTTTTCGAGGCCGAACCGCTGCAGTTCATTGTGCCGTTTGTTGAGGCGTATCACTCGATAACGCCCCTCAACAGTCTGGAAGCGGACCTGTTGTTCGACCTTGTGCGTGCTCGGCTGGCGATGACCGTGACGCTGCTTTACTGGCGCCTTAGCGCCCGTAGCGAGGACGATCTGTATCGGCAAAAAGCGCTCGAAGCCGAGGGTGGGGCCGAGCGCTACCTCGCCCTGCTTGATTCACTGGGTCGCACGGCCTTCCGCCAAAAACTGTATTTTATTCAATAACCTGGACTGGTCTCCCCCAAAGCGTCGCGGTGAATCCTCACCGTTTCTGGGAGTTTTCGACCATGTTTGGCAAAAACGGTGTTGCGATCCTGAGAAACAGTTCCGGGAGTCAATCGCTTACGGGCTCTATCATTAACGTCAATATTTCGTTAAATCAATTCGAAAATCGATGAACCTGGACTCCGGACTATCCGTACTGCTTATTTTCAGCGCCGCCTGCTACGCGTTGATGGGGCTGCGTTTGCTTACGTCCAAGCGCGAGGTTGGCAGCATGCCGATCGGCGTGTTGTTCATTGTCATCAGTTTCTGGGTCATCGGCGGCGCCATAGAGCTCCTGTCCGAGTCGTTCATGATGTTCTCGATCGGTCGCACCGGGCATTTCATCGGGACCGCACTGGTGCCCATCGTCGCGTACGTCTGCTTCCGGGAATACACAGGTACCGAGACGACGGGTTTGCGACTGGTTGTATTGCTCATCTTGCCAGTCATTTCGATTTTGCTGGCAGCAACCAACGCCTCCCACGAGCTGATGTGGTACGGCCCGTTTACCAATGAGGCCGGCGAGTTCCTGACGTATCCGGTGAAGTGGGGCCCGTGGTTCCTGTTCGCACACTTGCCGTTTAGCTACCTGGTTATCGGCTCCGCAATAATGACCTTGCTCGCGCACAGCTCGGCCGTTGCGCCGGCGCATCGGCGCGGCTTGTTCCTGTTGACGGCTGCGTGTATCGGCCCGATTGCCTCGACTATTGCATACGATGTCGGTATCGGGCCCGATACGCTGTCCTACGTCCCGCTCGTGTTCGCGGCATTCCTGCCTATCTACGCCTGGCTGATTTTTGGCGAGCAGATTATCGAGTTTTCGCCACTTGCCTACGAGACCGTGTTCCAGAACATGCAGGATCCTGTCGTTGTCATCGACGATCAGTGCCGCGTCATTGGTTTGAACCACACGGCTGAAAACATGCTGTCTATAAACGAGGCGCAGGCATTGCGAACGCCGCTCGAGGATCTGTTCGGCAATGAAGCGCCGGAAGTATTCGAGGCGCTTAATACCGGTGAGCCGCAGAAGATGATGACGGCGACCGGGCGTTTCCTGCACGTACAGGTATCGTCGATCCTGTCCACGCGGGCATCCGCTCGCAGTGGCCAGGTGCTCATGTTCCGTGACGTAAGCGACGTTGAGAAAGCACAGAGTGAAGTTCGCAAGAGTGAAAAGCTGCTGCGCACGTTGATCGACCATTCAGTAAACGGAATCGTGCGCTTCTCGTGGGTTGAGGCAGAAGACGGCCAGAGGGCGCTTCGCAGCATTTTCGCTAATTCCGCGGCTGGCAGGTTCCTCGGATCAAAAGCGGATGACCTTATCGACTGTTCGGCCACCCAGGTTATTCGCCATGCCGTATCGGGAATGGATGATGACGTGATTGATGACGTCATGCGCCGGTTTGCCCATTCGGCAGAAAGCGGCCAGTGCCTCGATTTTGAGGTTCGGCAGCGCCAGAATGGTCTCGCCCGCTGGCTGCGGGTCATCTGCGAGCCCGTTGGTGAAGACATTGCAGCCACCTTTGTCGATATTACGGATCGCAAGGCGAAAGAGCGGCAGATGGATTCGATCGCAACGTTGGATCCGCTGACCGGCGCACTGAATCGCCGTGGCTTTGAACGCGACGCCACCCAGCGACTGACGCAGAGCGAGGACGATGCGACGGGCGCATTGCTGTTCATCGACCTGAACGAGTTCAAAGGCATCAACGATCAGTTTGGACACGAGGTTGGCGACCAGCTTCTCAAGATCGCCGCGGAGCGGCTAAAGAAGAGCCTGCGATCCTGCGACATCATTGGCCGCCCGGGCGGTGACGAATTTGTGGCGCTGGTTCCCGACGTCGATTCCCAGACGGCCGATAAGCTGGCGAAACGCCTGACCAGCTCACTCGAAGAGCCCTACAACATCGGCCGCCAGAAACTGGTGTGCAAAGCGAGTATCGGCCTTGCGCTCTATCCGAAAAACGCAAACACGTTGACCGGGCTGCTCCGCGAGGCCGACCAGGCCATGTACCGCGCCAAAGCCAGGTGTCGTGGCGTCACCGACATCCGCGGCGAAGATCTCCTCGAAAAGGCCATATAGCCTTCTCATTTGGTTTATTCTTGCGGGCCGATTAACGATCCAGCCCGATAATGAGCCACACCTCCACAGCGATAATTCGTCTCGAACGCCTCCAGCGTCGCTACGTTATGGGCGGTGGCTATATCGATGCGCTGCAATGTGTCGATCTTGATGTGCATCGCAACGAGTACCTTGCCATCATGGGTCAGTCGGGGTCGGGCAAGTCCACGCTGATGAACATCATCGGCTGCCTTGATCGTCCTACCGACGGCGAGTACTGGCTGAACAATGAACGCGTGTCGACCATGGATGAACGGCAGCTGGCGCGTATCCGGAATCGTGATATCGGTTTCATTTTCCAGACATTCAACCTGTTGCCGAGGATGTCGGCCCTGGCAAACGTGGAAGTGCCTCTCGTCTACAGCGGCAAGAAGCGCAAAGAACGCCACGAACTTGCGACGGCTGCGCTGGAAACAGTCGGCCTGGCCGATCGCATGGCGCATCGACCATCAGAGATGTCCGGCGGGCAGCGCCAGCGTGTTGCGATTGCGAGGGCATTGGTTACGAACCCCAGTATCCTGCTGGCCGACGAGCCAACCGGCAACCTGGATTCGACCACCGGTGAAGAGATCATGAGTCTCTTCGACCAACTCAGGAGCCAGGGCAACACATTGATTGTAGTCACGCACGAGAAACACATCGCTGACCGCGCCAACCGCATCGTACGCTTAAGCGACGGCAACGTTGTCAGCGACGAAGATACGAGTGAAACTTAATGAAACGCATATTGACCATTCTCCCGATCATGCTGCTGGGTGCCTGCGCCGAACAGGAAGACACCACCCTTGTTTATGACACGGCGGGTATCGAGCGGCGCACGCTTGAAGTCGCAGTGAGCTCGGCTGGCATCGTTGAGCCGCTCGCTACCGTCGAGGTTAAATCGAAAGCATCGGGTGAAGTTCTCGATATTCAGGTGGAGACTGGCGACCTGGTCGAGGAAGGCACCCTGATGGTGCGCATCGATCCGCGCATCGTGCGCAATCGTCTCGCGCAGTCCGACGCCGAACTGAAGGCGGCCATCTCGCGTCGCGAGATCGCCACAACGCAAAAGGCGCGTGTCGAATCACTGGTCAGCAATGGCACCCTGACACAATCGGACCTTGAGCAGGCAACGCTTGACCTGGCGAATGCTGAAGCACAGGTTGTGACGGCCAATGTGGCTGTCGAGAACGCGCGGATTGCGGTAGACGACACGGATATCCGGGCGCCCATTGGCGGCACGATCATCTTCAAGCCCGTCGAGATTGGCCAGGTCATTTCCTCGCCAACGCAGGACTTTGCGGGCGGCACATTGCTGATGCAGATGGCGGACCTGAGTGCCGTGCAGATTCGCTCGCTGGTTGACGAAACTGATATCGGCAAGATTCAGCCAGGTATGCAGGTGAGCGTGTCCGTGGCGGCATATCCCAACCAGCCGTTCCCCGGTGAAGTTCTGAAGATCGAACCGCAGGCGGTGGTCGACCAGAACGTCACGATGTTCGCCGTGCTCGTGTCCATCCAGAATCCGGACGGGCTGCTTTTGCCGGGCATGAATGCCGAAGTTGAGATATCGATAGCGCGCGCTGCCGATGCCATGACGATTCCGGTCATGGCGCTCAGGACACGTCGAGACCTTGAATCGACAGCGTTGATTCTCGGTCGGTCGGTCGAAGATATTACAGCCGCGCTGGGCGGCGGCGAGAGCCGGCCAGCCGGCGGAAGTCGGCCACAACCGGGGCAGCGAGGTAGCAGACGCGACGGCGGCCAGGCTACAGACTACCGCTTCGGCGGTGAATTCTGGGTCGTCCTCGATACACCGGGCCGGGAAATCCGCAAAGTGACCACGGGCGTTACCGATCTGGACAATGTTGAAGTTTTAAGCGGCCTGGATGACAACGAGAGGGTGCTGGTGTTGCCAAGTTCACACCTCCTGGAAACACAGCAGGACCTTCAGAACTTTATCAATCGTCGCATTCGAGGAGTGCCGGGAATCGGCTGACACCATGCTGTTCGGAGAAACCATTCGTATATCCCTGGCATCGATTCGAAGCAATCTGTTTCGTGCCCTGCTTACGATGCTCGGTATTGTTATCGGTGTCGGAGCGGTGATCACAATGGTTGCGCTTGGCACCGGCGCGCAGCGGCAAATTGATGAACAAATGGCAGCGATGGGTGGAAACATCCTGTCAATTCAGTCGTCAGCGTGGTTCAGTCGGGGTGTTGCACGCGACCAGCAGACGCTGACTACCGATGACGCGCTGGCGTTATCCAGGGGAATGAAACACGTCACCGCAGTGGTGCCCGAAATCAACAGTCGCTTCCAGATCAAGTACGGCAACCGCAACCTGAACGTGTCGGTGATTGGCACCACACCCAATTACCCCGACGTGCACGGCTTTAATTTCACACACGGTGGCATGTTCACGTCGGCCGATGACGCGGCACGCAAACGCGTTGTTGTGCTGGGCGCGGAATTGCCGGGCATGCTCGATGCTGATCCGGCAGCGCTGATCGGGCGGTCGATCCAGGTTCGGTCGATCAAGTTCGAGATCATTGGTGTCCTGGAAGCGAAAGGCGGTTCGGGGTGGCGTAATCCGGACGACGATATCTGGATTCCGTTATCGACAGCGCAGTTCCGTGTGAGCGGTAATGAGTTCGTCCAGACCATCAGCGCGCTGGTGGCTGACACGTCTTCCACCGAAATGGCGATGCTGGAAATTGAACGAATCCTGCGTCGGGAGCATGGCGTGCTGCCGGGCAAGGACAATGACTTTGCGATCATGGACCGGCGACAGTTCGCCCAGTCTCGCCAGGAAGCGACCGAGGTGTTCACCTACCTGCTCGCGGGCATCGCCGGGGTCAGCCTGGTGGTCGGCGGCATTGGCATCATGAACATCATGTTGGTGACCGTCACCGAGCGGACGCGAGAGATCGGCGTGCGCAAGGCGCTTGGGGCGACTCGCGGCAACATCCTGCTGCAGTTCCTGGTTGAGTCGACCATTCTGTGCCTCCTGGGCGGTCTCATCGGCCTGGCGCTTGGCGCGACAGTCTCGGCGCTGCTTGCCCGCTACGCGGGATGGCAAACCGTGGTGACCGCGAACTCGGCCATTACAGCTTTCGGCTTCAGCGCCGCGGTCGGTATGGTGTTTGGAATCTGGCCCGCAAAACGTGCGGCTTCGCTGGATCCGATTGAGGCCCTGCGGCACGAGTAATAAATCACCGGGGAACGTGGTCTACTCCTCGACTATTGGAGATCCCCATGACACGTTTACTTATCCCGGCCGCGCTGGTCGCCGTCCTTACGTTCAGCCTGGTGTACAGCACCGCTATTCGCCAGGGCCATGCCGATACGCCCATCGCCGAGTCGGCCGACCTGATTCAGCCATTGGCCGTTGGCGACCAGGCGCCTCGTTTTGTCGTCGAGACCGTCGACTCCGAAGCCTTTGACTTCAACCCGGGGAAACTCGACAAGCCCGCGATGCTGCTCGTGTTCCGTGGCGGCTGGTGTCCCTACTGCAACGTGTATCTGTCCGACATGCGGCATGTGATTCCCGAGATTCGTGCGCTCGGCATCGATGTGCTGTTTCTCAGTGGTGACCGCCCCGAGCTGCTGTACGACAGCCTCGAGCAGCAGGCACAGGAAGACATCGACGGACTCGATTACACCATTCTCTCGGATGCCAATGCGCAGGCATCTATCGCGTTGGGCATCGCCTTCAAAGCGGGGCAACGCACGATCGACTACGTAAAGAACAAGGGCGATGGTTACACGAAATCGTCAATGGAGCGTCACGGCATACTGCCGGTTCCAGCGGTGTTTGCTATCGGCCGAGATGGAGTAATTGCCTTTACGTTTATCAACCCTGACTACAAGAAACGGCTACCGGCTGACGAACTGCTGGCCGCGGCGAGGGCGATAGCTGCTGCAGACTGACACGCTCTAGTGATAGGCTCCGTGGCTTGTCATTAAGGCACGGAGTCACTCATGGCTACCTCGAAAAGTTTTCTTTCCGCCGTAGCGAAGATAGAGAAGAACGAGGTTGCTGCGGTTCTGCTGGCGTTCGGGCTCGTCCTCGTTCTGATGACGTCGTATTCGATCCTGAAACCGCTTCGAGATGCACTCGGTGCGGATTGGGGTAATGTCGGACTTAGCATTACCTGGACGATCAACTTCGGACTCAGCCTGTTTGCCGTCGCACTGTACGGCGTGGCGCTGACCTTCATTCGGTTTCGGACCATGGTGCCGGCCGTCTACGTTTTCTTCGCCCTGACGTTCCTGGCGTTGTACCTGTTTCGGACCACACTCCCTGACCCAACCCTGGTCAACAAGGGGTTCTATGTCTGGGTCAGTGTCTTCAGCCTGTTCAACCTGTCGGTCTTCTGGAGTTTCATGACCGATGTGTTTAACAAGGAGCAGGCGCGGAGGGTGTTCGGCGTCATTGCGGCCGGCACGACGGTTGGAGCGATCATCGGCCCGGTGATTACAGCATCGCTGGTCGATCGACTTGGCGCCAACGGCCTGCTGTTGATGTCGGCGGGCTTGCTGACGGTTCCGGTGCTTGTAATTCCGGTGCTGCGACGCCTCAAGGTCACGCAACTGCATAACGAGGAATCACTTGCGGAGCCAGGCTCGCAGCAGGCGCTTGGGACAAACCCATTTTCAGGTTTCTCGGTGCTGTTTTCCGACCGATACCTGCTCTGGCTTTGCGCCTTTATCCTCTTCTACGTGACAATCAACACGTTCGTATATTTCGAGATACAGGACCTTACCCGTGAGTACTCCCTCGAGTTTCGAGCCAAGGTCTGGTCGTTAATTGAGATAACGACGAATGTTCTGACGTTAATTACGGCTGCACTCATTACCAGCCGGATAGTGAGTAAGCTCGGTATGCAGACGGCGTTGGCAATGGTCCCGGGACTGGTCGCGCTGGGGATTATCGCCCTGGTTGCGTCACCGGTTCTGCTGATCCTTGCCATCTTCCAGATTGGCCGACGCGTGGGTAATTACGCGATTACCAGGCCGAGCAGGGAAATGCTGTTTACGGTCCTCGATCGCGAGACTCGTTTCAAGGCAAAACCCGTAATAGACGTCGTCGTTTACCGAGGTGGCGATGTGCTCACAGCGTGGGTTTTCACACTGCTTGCGGATAAACTGGGCTTCGGTCTTGTTGGTATCGCGGCGGTTATCGGGGGAGTCGCCATCGCGTGGATTCTTGTCGCGATTCGCCTTGGCCGAATTTACAGTGAGAGAGCGGTTACCAACCAGATATAGGTTCCTTTGGTCACTGAAGAGGATGCAGGAAATGGGATTGCGAACTGATCTATCCAGGAATGACGTCGTGCGTCGCATGACGCATGGCGGGAAATAGCCTGGTGGCCGAAGCATTTATTTGCGACGCAGTCCGGACGCCGATCGGGCGTTACGGAGGTGCATTGTCGTCCGTACGCACGGACGATCTCGCGGCCCTGCCGATTACCGCATTGCTCGAGCGTAACGAGAATCTCAATCCTGTGGCCATCGAGGACCTTGCCTACGGTTGTGCCAATCAGGCCGGTGAAGACAATCGTAATGTCGGTCGCATGGCCGTCCTGCTTGCCGGGTTGCCTGTGACGGTGCCGGCGGTCACCGTCAATCGCCTGTGTGGTTCGGGAATGAACGCGGTTGGCAACATCGCAGACAGCATCAGGACGGGAGGCATGGCGCTCGGTATCGCTGGCGGCGTCGAGTCGATGTCGCGCGCGCCCTTCGTAATGCCGAAGCAAGCACATGCGTTTGGCCGTAATGCCGAGTTGTACGATACGACGCTTGGCTGGCGCTTCGTCAATAAGAAACTCGAAGAGCAATACGGCATTGATTCAATGGCCGAGACGGCCGAGAACGTCGCGGCCGGATTCCTGATCTCGCGCGAAGACCAGGATGCCTTCGCGCTGCGCAGCCAGCTAAAGGCGGAAGCCGCGATAGCGGCAGGGCGATTCGATGACGAGATTATTCCGGTCTCGATTCCGCAGCGCCGCGGCGATGACCTGATCGTGGCTGCGGATGAGCATCCACGTCCTGGTTCGACGCTCGAGGCGCTCGCAAAACTACGTCCGATTGTCCGCAGTGACGGGACGATTACGGCTGGCAACGCCTCCGGTATCAACGACGGCGCCTGCGCCATGCTGGTCGCCTCCGAGGATGCCGCGAAAGCGAATCAGCTAGAGCCGCTGGCGCGCGTTGTTGGCTGGGCCGTTGCCGGGGTAGAGCCTCGCATCATGGGTATTGGCCCGGCGCCCGCTTCACAAAAAGTGCTTGAAACCAGCGGATTGACGATCGGACAGATGGACGTTATCGAATTGAATGAGGCCTTTGCTTCGCAAGGTCTCGCGACGCTGAGGCAGCTTGGCGTGGCGGACGACGCGGACATTGTTAACCCCAATGGCGGTGCGATCGCCCTTGGGCATCCACTGGGTATGTCCGGGGCCCGCCTCGTAACAACGGCTGCTTATCAGCTGGGCCGCACCGGCGGCCGCTACGCGCTTTGCGCCATGTGCATTGGCGTAGGGCAGGGAATCGCCATGATTATTGAGCGGGTCTGATGAAGAAGGCACCAAGTTATGAAACGCAGGAGCTCCGGGAGTTTGCCCGGGTTCTGCGCGGGCGCCGCACTGTTAACCAGTACATTCAAACGCCTGTTCCTGACGAGCTCGTTCACGAAGCCATAGAGGTTGCTACCTGGGCGCCCAATCACTACGTGTCTGAGCCATGGCGCTTCATCCTGCCGGGCGAGGAGACCGTCGGTCGTATCATCGACCTTTGCGGGGAAATGGTCACTGCCGCGAAAGGTGCCGAGCTCGCTGAGCACAAGCGCTGCAGCTGGAGCGAGAAACCTGGTTGGCTGATTGTGACCTGCCAGCGCAACGAGGATGCGTTGCGCGAGCGGGAAGACTACGCCGCATGCTGTGCCGCGGTGCAGAACTTCACATTGTACCTGTGGAAAGCCGGCGTCGGCTCCAAGTGGACCACGGGTGCGATTACACGCGACGCGCGGTTCTTCGAAATTATCGGCGTCGACGAAGCAGAGGCCTTCGTCGTGGGAATGCTCTGGTTTGGCTACCCGAAGATTACGCCGACCCAGTCTCGACAAGCTGTGGACCGGGTCCTGACCCGGCTTCCCTAGCAAGTCGTTCTCAGTCCCGCGCCAGTTCGTCCGGGTGGTGTACCAGGTCGCCCGGCGCAATCAGCGGGCGCAGCAGGAAAATAAAGGTCGTGAGCAAGCCTACGGTCGCCATGATGATCACGGTGTTTCTTACCGTACCGTCGTAAATTGAGGCTCCGACAAGAGCACCAGTCGCAGCCATGATGTTCTGCAGTGTTCCGAGAATCGATGATGCGACCCCGGCGATACGCGGTAAGGGATCGAGTGCCAGCACTGTCGCGTTCGACATCAGAACAGCGATCGTAAACATGAACAGGCAGACGCAGGACCACAACCACCAGAACGGCGCAGTGTCGAGCCACGCAATTACGGCGAGTTGGGCGCTCGCAGCGAAGATCAGGCCGACTCCCAGGCCGATGAGCTGCAACTGATCAAAGCGCACGACCAGCCAGCGGTTCGCCGTCGAACCGATGAGAATAGACACACCTGCACACGCGAAAATCAGGCCGTATTCCTGGATCGAGTATCCGTAGATCTCAACGGTCAGCGCCGCTGACACAGCAATGACCGACATGAATCCCGCCGGTGGCAGGACGATGAGCAGCAACGCGAAAATAGACTGGCGGTGTGAAAAGAATTCCCGAAAACTCGATTGCAGCTGGCGTCCCGGGTGTTCGCCCACATTCGGCACATGTGTTTCCGGAATATTGGTTCGAATTCCAAACATGATGATGCCGCCGCACAGCGCGATGACGATGAACGGCGCTCGCCAGCCCCAAGCGGCTACCAGCAGGGCACCGATACTCGGGGCCACGACAGGCGCAACCGTGAAGATCATGGTCATCAGGGACATTAGCCTGGCCGCGTCCTTCCCCGATGCGACATCGCGGACGATCGCACGCGACAAAACAATTGCGGATGCGGCACCGATTCCCTGTACAAATCGAGCTGCAAGCAGCACATCCATGTTATTTGCCGATGCCGCAACGATCGCCGCGATCGCGAAGATCGTCATGCCCACATAGAGAGTGGGCAGCCGACCCAGGCGATCGGAGAACAGACCGGCCGGAATTTGCCCACAGGCCATGCCGATCATGAAGATGCCGACGATCTGCTGGCCGCGTGACAACGATGTGTCCAGTGCCTGCACCATGGCCGGTATTGCCGGCAGACTGAGATCGACAGTCAACGCCGCTACGGCCGTTAGCAGGCCCAGCGTGATGATGAAACTCTTGCGTTGGAGGAGGTCGGCGTTCACGGCCGGGTAGTGTGCATTGGCTATAGAGTATCCGCCAGCAATAACTCCGAAAGCTGCGGTGTGCCGATCCAGTAAGCAAGTTCGCGCGGGTGGCTGACATCCCAGACGGCAATGTCGGCACGCTTGCCGCTTTCCAGGGTGCCACGATCGTCGAGCCCGAGCGCCGTTGCTGCAACCCGGGTCACACCGGCAAGGCACTCTTCCGGCGTGAGCCGGAACTGCCGCGCCGCCAGCATCATCGCCGTACGAATACTGCAAATGGGTGACGTTCCAGGATTGCAGTCGGTGGCCACTGCAATGGGCACGCCTTGTTCACGCAGGGCATCGATTGGCGGCAACTGCGTTTCGCCCAGTGTCAGGAACGCGCCCGGGAGGAGTACGGCAACCGCACCGGATGCCGCCATTGCGGTAACCCCGGCCGGCGACGTGTACTCGAGGTGGTCCGCCGACAACGCATTGAACCGAGCAGCCAATGCCGCGCCGCCGCCGTCGCTGAGCTGGTCGGCATGCAGCTTGACGGGCAGGCCGAGTTCGGTCGATCGTTCGAAGAGCTTCTCGACCTGGTCGGTGCTGAAGGCGATCGACTCACAGTAAGCATCAACTGCATCGGCAAGGCGTCCGGCCACAACCTCGGGAAGGAGCTCATCGCAAATCAGGTCGATGTAGTCATCCGCATTGTCCTGAAATTCAGGTGGCACAGTGTGCGCTGCCAGCAACGTTGTGCGAATCGTTACGGGCGTTGCCTCACCCAGCTGTCGCGCGACGGAGAGCATTTTGAGTTCGCTCTCGATGCTGAGCCCGTAACCGGATTTGATCTCAATGGTACCGACGCCTTCTGCGGCCAGCGCCTGCACTCGCGGCAGGGCAGCTGCATACAGTTCGTCTGCTGACGCCGCACGCGTCGCCCGTACTGTCGACATGATGCCGCCGCCGGCACGCGCGATGTCCTCGTAGCTGGCGCCGCGCAGCCGCTGCTCGAACTCACCGGCGCGATCGCCGCCGAACACGAGGTGCGTATGGCAGTCGATCAGGGCGGGAGTAATCCAGCGCCCGGCTACAGAACGGGTCGTTGTGGCGGCGCCGTCTGGCAGGTCGGACTGCGGACCAATCCAGGTGATCCGGCCATCGGCAATGGCGACGGCACCGTCGTCGATAACGCCGTAGTCATCGCCCGCCATTGTCGCGATTCGGGCGTCTGTGAGCAGCAGATCCATTGCATTGAACGGTACCATGCACTAACCTGTATATACAACTTAGAGAGCCCCCTATGAGCACACTCTTCGCGCGCAAAGCCCTGCTGCCCGGCGGCTGGAACGACAATGTCCGGCTGACGCTGGATGGCGGGCGCATCGCGGACGTGGAGAGCGGCGCTGCGCCCGACGGTTGTGATGAAACACTGGGCTGCGTCATTCCGGGGCTGTGCAACGCACATTCTCACGCCTTCCAGCGTGCGCTTGCGGGCCACACCGAAGTGCGTTCGCCTGCCGGTCGTGACAACTTCTGGTCCTGGCGAGAACGCATGTACGAACTGGCAGGGCGTGTCGGTGCCGAAGAGCTCACAGCAATTGCGCGACAGGCGTACTGCGAGATGCTTCGGTCGGGGTTCACAGCAGTGGCTGAATTTCATTACCTGCATCGCGACCCGCTGGATGCTGGTGCCACCGACACGATGTTCAAGGCGATTGCGACCGCGGCGCGTGACAGCGGCATTCGCCTGACCTACGTTCCCGTGCACTACGAGCGTGCCGGCTTTGAGGATCAGGAGCCGACAGCGCAGCAGGCGTCGTTCGCCATGCCCGTCGACGAATTCCTGCAGCATTTCGAGCGCGTAGCGCCACAGTGCGACGGTCCGCTCAGTATCGGCATCGGGGCTCACAGCTTGCGCGCAGTGAGTCAGGAATCGCTGCGTCGAATCGCGGCAGTCGCCGGTGAGACCGGCGTGCCGATGCACATTCACGTTGCCGAGCAGCAGCGCGAGGTTGAGCAATGCTTCGCCTCGTATGGCCGCCGGCCGGTTCGCTGGCTGCTTGAGAATTTCGATGTAGATGCTGCCTGGAGTCTTGTTCATGCAACACATATGGACGCAGACGAGGTAGCGGCCCTGGCAGGCACGGGTGCCGTGGCTGTGCTGTGTCCAAGTACGGAGGCTAATCTCGGTGATGGCCTGTTTCCGCTGCACGACTATCTCAACCACGGGGGTCGTATCGCCATCGGCTCTGACAGCCACATCTCGATCAATCCTTTCGAAGAACTCCGCTGGCTGGAGTACGGACAGAGGCTCGCCACGCAATCACGCAACGTCGTGTCGCTGCGCCACAGTCACGTTGGTAGCGAACTGTTTGCGCGCGCGCTCGAAGGTGGCGCACTCGCCGCGGGACGACAGGCGGTCGGCATCGAGGCAGGCGCGCCCGCGGATATCGTTGCACTTTGCGATGACGACCCGATGCTCGCTGGTCATAACGACGATTCGCGGCTCGATGCGCTCGTGTTCTCCGGTTATCCGTTGCCCGTCGAGCGGGTGATGGTCGATGGGCGCTGGTGTGTAGAAGACACTGTGCATGTCGATCGGGAACGTGCACGCGCAGAATTCGCAGCGGCGCTGGAGCGACTGGGGAGCAGGACGTGAATACCGCCAAACCCCGCTACCAGCAGCTCAAGGACCTGATCATCGGACAGATTTCGTCGGGTGAGCTTGCTCCCAGCGATCGTGTGCCGTCAGAGAACGACCTCGTCGAAGCCATGAACGTCTCACGCATGACAGCCAATCGCGCACTGCGCGAACTGAACGATGAAGGTTACGTCGAGCGCATTGCAGGGCGCGGTACTTTCGTTTCGGATTTTCGCTCGCAGTCGCACCTGCTCGAGGTGCAGAACATTGCAGATGAGATCAAGAGTCGCGGCCATAGCCATTCGAGCACAGTAGTGCGCCAGGCACGCCTGCGTGCGCGTGGCGAAGTGGCCCGAGCGCTGCATGTATCGCAGGGGACCGAAATATTTCACTTGCTGCTCGTGCACTACGAAAACAATGTGCCTGTGCAGGTCGAAGATCGTCACGTGCTTGCGAGTTTTGCGCCGGCCTGCATGGAGCAGGACTTCGAACGCGTTACACCGAGTGCCTACCTGACATCGGTGGCGCCACTCCAGGAGGCTGAACAGGTTGTCAGGGCGAGCATGCCCAACAGCGCGGTCCGTCAGCATCTGCACATGGACGGTGACGAACCTTCGCTCGTCGTGCTTCGCCGTACCTGGTCGAAAGGACGCGCCGTTACTTTCGCTCGCTTGCACCATCCGGGTAGCCGCTATGAGCTGACCGGACACTACGCCCCACCCGGAACGTCGCGGCCGATGCCGGCCGACGTCGTACAGCTGGAGAACCTGAAGAAATGAGCAGAACAATTAAAGCGCCAAC
Organism: uncultured Gammaproteobacteria bacterium; assembly: GCA_963722775.1. Lineage (GTDB taxonomy): Bacteria > Pseudomonadota > Gammaproteobacteria > Steroidobacterales > Woeseiaceae > UBA1847. The sequence continues at coordinate 32,019 of CAVROF010000018.1, read as the reverse complement.
CGGCGTTCAGCTGAGCGCCAAGAGCTGGCTCACGGAAGCGCCGCTGCGCATGCTGATGAATAACCTCGATCCACAGGTTGCCGAGCGGCCCCAGGACCTTGTCGTCTATGGCGGCATTGGCAAGGCGGCCCGCAACTGGGAATGCTTCGACAAGATTGTCGAGACACTCAGGGAGCTCGAGGCGGATGAAACCCTGCTCGTGCAGTCGGGCAAGCCGGTGGGCGTGTTCAAGACGCATGAGGACGCGCCCCGCGTGCTCATCGCCAACTCCAATCTCGTACCCGCCTGGGCAAACTGGGAGCACTTCCGCGAGCTCGATCGCAAGGGCCTGATGATGTATGGCCAGATGACTGCAGGGTCGTGGATCTACATCGGCAGCCAGGGCATCGTCCAGGGCACCTACGAGACGTTTGTCGAAATGGGCCGTCAGCATTATGACGGCGATCTCGCCGGACGCTGGATCCTGACCGCAGGGCTGGGTGGCATGGGCGGCGCGCAGCCGCTGGCCGCAACAATGGCCGGCGCGTCGATGCTGGCGATAGAGTGCCAGTCAGACCGCATCGACATGCGCCTCGAGACTGGCTACCTGGACACGCGTGCGGAGACGCTCGACGACGCGCTGGCGATCATCGACCAGGCCGTGGCTGACAAGAAAGCCGTATCGGTCGGCCTGCTCGGCAATGCCGCGGAGATTCTTCCTGAACTCGTCAAGCGCGGCGTTCGCCCGGACGCGGTGACCGATCAAACCTCGGCACATGATCCCGCCAATGGTTACCTGCCAATCGGCTGGACCGTAGAAGAATGGATTGAGAAGCGTGAGAGCGATCCCGATGCGGTTGCCGCTGCGTCTGTGAAGTCGATGGTCGTGCATGTCGAGGCGATGCTGGCGTTCCAGAGCCAGGGTATCCCGACCTTTGATTACGGCAACAACATTCGTCAGGAGGCATTCAATGAAGGCCTCAAGAACGCATTCGACTTCCCGGGCTTCGTGCCGGCGTACGTGCGACCGCTTTTCTGCCGCGGCGTTGGACCGTTCCGCTGGGCAGCGCTTTCGGGCGACCCCGAGGACATCTACAAGACCGACGCGAAAGTTAAGGAGCTCATCCCCGACGATCTGCATCTGCACCAGTGGCTCGACGCGGCACGAGAGCGTATCCATTTCCAGGGCTTACCGTCACGCATTTGCTGGGTAGGCCTCGGGCAGCGCGACAAGTTGGGTCTCGCCTTCAACGAGATGGTTCGCAATGGTGAGCTCAAGGCCCCCGTCGTTATTGGCCGCGACCACCTCGACAGTGGTTCCGTCGCCAGCCCGAATCGCGAAACCGAGTCCATGAAAGATGGCAGCGATGCGGTCTCGGACTGGCCATTGTTGAATGCACTGCTGAGTACAGCAGGTGGGGCAACCTGGGTATCGTTCCATCATGGTGGCGGCGTTGGCATGGGTTATTCGCAGCACGCAGGCCTGGTCATTGTGTGCGACGGCACCGAAGCAGCAGACAAGCGTATAGGCCGTGTGTTGTGGAACGATCCGGCCAGTGGCGTCATGCGCCACGCCGACGCAGGTTACGACATCGCCATCGACTGTGCGCGAGAGCACGGACTCAATCTGCCCATGGTCGGCAGCGGGAGACAATCATGAAGCTGCTGGTCGACAACCAGCTCATAACGCTGGCCGAGTTACGCCGTGTCTGGCTTGACCATGTGACCGTCGAATTGGGTGACAGTGCCCGGCGGCGCGTTGCCGAATCCAATGAGCTGATTGACGACGTCCTCGCTCACGGCGACCGCGTGTACGGCGTCAATACGGGATTTGGACAGCTGGCGTCGGTCCGTATCAGCGACGATGAACTCGTGCATCTCCAGGAAAACCTCGTGCGTTCTCACGCTGTTGGCGTGGGCGAAGATCTCGACGACGAAATCGTGCGGCTCATCATGCTCATGAAAGTCATCGCTCTGGCAGAAGGTTTCTCGGGTGTTCGCCTCGAACTGGTAGAGAAACTCTGTGCCCTGATCAATAAGCGGATCTATCCGCGTATTCCATCGCGTGGTTCTGTCGGTGCGTCCGGCGACCTGGCGCCACTCGCCCACATGGCTGGCGCGCTGATCGGCATTGGCGAGGTACGCGTAAACGGCAATCTCGTGCCAGCGGCCATCGCGTTGAAAGAGGCCGGTATCGAACCGATTCAGCTCGCGCCAAAAGAAGGTCTCGCATTGCTCAACGGCACACAGGTGTCTACCGCACTCGCGCTCGGCGGCGTGTTCCGCACCGAGAATATTCTGTCCGCTGCGCTGATGGCCGGGGCGATGTCGTCCGATGCCATCAAGGGCAGCGATACACCGTTCGACCGGCGTATTCAAAGTGTGCGCGGCCACGGCGGGCAGATCGCAGTCGCCGCGGTACTGCGCGACCTCATGCGTGGCAGCGACATTCGCGCGTCACATGTGGAATGCGATCGCGTGCAGGATCCGTACTCGATTCGCTGCCAGCCACAGGTCATGGGCGCGTGCCTCGATGTGCTGCGTCATGTGTGCAAGGTGCTTGAGACAGAAGCCAATGCTGTGACTGATAACCCGCTCGTATTCACGGATTCCGGGGTGGTCCTTTCTGGCGGCAATTTTCACGCGGAACCGGTCGCCCTCGCCGCGGATTACCTGGCGCTGGCGATCGCCGAAATCGGTGCGCTGTCGGAACGCCGCATCGCAGTGCTTATCGACGCGCACTTAAGCGGATTGCCGGCGTTCCTGGTCAGGGAGGGCGGCCTGAACAGCGGCTTCATGATGGCGCAGGTGACGGCCGCGGCGCTCGCGTCTGAGAATAAGTCACACGCACATCCGGCGAGTGTCGATAGCATCCCGACATCGGCAAACCAGGAAGACCACGTCAGCATGGCAACCTTTGCCGCACGTCGGCTGCACACCATGGTCGATAATGTAGAGAACATCGTTGCCATCGAATTGCTCGCTGCGGCGCAGGGCATCGATTTTCATCGCCCCGAAACAAGTTCGGAGGCCATTGAGGACGTGATGGCATCGATTCGGGAGCTGTCACCGGTATACGAAGAGGATCGTTCGCTGTCTGCGGATATCCGGCGAGTCTCAGCTACGATCGACAACGGGGAGTACTGCCAGTACGCCGCGTCAATATTGCCTAGCCTTAGCCGATGATCGACGTCTTTAATTATTATGAAGGCACGTCGCCGCTGTTGATCAGCGTGCCGCACGACGGCATTCACCTGCCGGCCGATATTCGTGCACGAATGACAGCAGCAGGTGCAGCGGTGCCGGATACGGACTGGCACGTCGCTGAGCTCTACAGTTTTGCGCGCGAACTCGGCGCCAGCATGCTCGTCGCCAACTACTCACGCTACGTTGTAGATCTGAATCGGGCCGCAACCGATGACACGCTGTACCCGGGTCAGGTTGCGACGGGTCTTTGCCCGCTGCAAACGTTCGCCGGCGAGGATATTTACAGCGGGTCCGGCATCAACGACGAGGAGATGCGGCAGCGCGTCGCAACGTATTGGCAGCCGTATCACGACAGACTGGAAAACGCGCTTCGCTCGCTGCGGAAGAAGCATGGTTGTGCGCTGCTGTGGGACGCGCATTCTATTGCCAGTGTCGTGCCACGACTGTTCGACGGCGAGCTGTCCGAATTGAACATTGGGACAAATGGCGGGCTTAGCTGCGCAGCCTCAGCGACGGATCGTGTGGCTGCCGTTGCCGATGCCAGTTCCTACAGCTATGTCGTTAATGGTCGTTTCAAGGGCGGCTACATTACTCGCCACTACGGCAGCCCGGAGTCCGGCGTGCATGCCATGCAACTCGAGATCGCCCAGCGTGTCTATCTCAACGAGGCGTCAACAACCTTCGATGCCCGCAGAGCATCCCGTCTCCGTGATACGCTGCGGCCCATGTTGGAAGCGTTCATCGAATCATGCGAGAGTTCTTACCATGTTGAAAATTAACAAGTTATTGAAAATATTTGCCTTTGTGGCAATGCTGTCTGTCCTGTCTGGCTGCGTGACGTCGGCCGGCGGGCTGGACCGCAGTTCGGACCAGGCTGTGCAGGAGTTTCGGCAGCAGGTTAACGGTGCCGACGTTTTTCTGAACCAGGCCGCCGGTTATCTCGTTTTTCCAAAGGTCTACAAAGCCGGCATCGGTGTTGGTGGTGAAACGGGCGAAGGTGTCTTGCGTGTTGGTGGTGCGCCGGTCGATTACTACCGCGTCGCGGCCGGGTCCGTTGGTTTTCAGTTAGGCGCACAGGCCAAATCCATGGTGATCGTGTTCATGACACGTGAAGCGCTCGACCGCTTTCGCAAATCGGAAGGATGGCGTGTTGGCGTCGACGGATCGGTCGCGTTGATCGACATCGGTGCAGGCAAGACGATCGATAGCGACAATGTGCGTGACCCGATCGTCGGTTTTATCTTTGGCTCCAAGGGGCTGATGTACAACCTGACGCTCGAAGGCACCAAATTTACCAGGATCGACAGGTAGTGAGCCGTTGGCGACTGAACTGATCGACAAGTCCCACGGCTGGTTTCGCGACGGGTTGCTGGCTGCCGTCGCCCTGTCGTTCCCGACCTGGGCGGTAGCGGCTCAAGAGGGCGCAGGCACTGAAGCTGTTGCGCCGCAGGCGCCGACACACATGTCGGAAGAGTTACGTACAACGATCTCCAGGATTGTGATTCTCCCGATTAACGGCGATGCCAGCGAGTCCGTTACAGGTACCTACGGCAAGAAGACGCTTGGACTGGCGGGTGGCGTAGCGAAGGGCTCGGGCGTCGGCAGCATTCCGGTGGAGGTCGGCCATGTGCCCGTCAATATTCCGATTCCGCTGCTCCGGGAGATCGGGATGATTGTTGGCGGCATCACGGGCTCGGCTCAACGCCAGGTCCAGGAGCTGCGAGACCGCCTGACCGAAGATCTTTCAGACACGGTAGAGCAACCGCTGACGAACTCGGCGCTTGCGACGGATGTGTTCTGGGGGCTGAAGAATGTCGATTCGTTGGACCCCAAGCTTTTCGCCGTGACCACGCCGATCCCCGAAGGCACAGAGGCGATCCTGTATATCAGTATCGACGAGCTCACGCTCAACGTGCAGAAAAGAGAGGCGATCATTACGACGTCTGCAACCGCGAAACTCGAACGACTTTCCGACAGGTCGACGCTGTACCGCCGGGAGGTTAAATACGAGGATCGCGACACGCTAAAGAACTGGCTCAAAGACGATTCGGCCCTGTGGCACCAGTATCGGGTCTTTGCGCGGCATTACATCGGCCGCGAGATTTCTGCCGAACTTTACGAACGCGTTGCACAACCGGCTGTTCTGGCACCGGTCGCTACGGACAATATCAAGAGCGTCAAGAAGAATGACTGGCAGGGACGTACCGAGTCGCTGACGCCGACCCTGGCCTGGCAGTTCGAACTGCCTGACGCTGCGGCAAGCGCTGTAGCAGGCGCCGATGTCCTTTGGGACATCGAAATTTATGACTCAAGTCGCCCCGTGTATTCGGCGAAGCAGGTTCCTGGCCTGCAACATACCGTCACCGTGCCGCTCGAGGCCTGCAAGACGTATCGCTGGACCGTACGACCGTCGTATCACCGCGAGGGTGACCGCAAGAACGGATGGTGGATGCGTGCTGCGTCGCCGACCAGCGGCAATAACGGTAATGTCGGCAGGGCAGTATCCGAGGCTCACGCCTATATCCAGGACTTTGCGTCACTGGAAATAAAATGCCGGCGCTGATTTCTTAGCCGCGTGTAGCTAACTCGACTCGGCAGGCCGTGCGAGCCGGCGCTGTTCTTCGGCTCTCGCTGCAAACTCTTCCTGCCACTCCGAGCGGCGCGATGCCGGCGTAATCTGCACGGCGGTCACTTTGTACTCGGGGCAGTCGGTCGCCCAGTCCGCATACTCGGTGGTAACAACATTCGCGCCGGTCTCCGGGTTGTGGAAGGTTGTGTAGACAACACCCGGTTTTACTCGAGTTGTGATCTTGGCGCGCAGCGTAATGTCGCCCTTGCGACTTGCCAGCGCGACCATTTCGCCGTCGCGAATGCCGCGCATTTCGGCATCTGACGGATGCACCTCAAGCAGGTCCTCGCCATACCAGACGTTGTTGTCCGTGCGTCGTGTCTGTGCCCCGACGTTGTACTGCGAAAGAATTCGCCCGGTGGTGAGCAACAGCGGGAACTTGCGATTGGTACGTTCCTCGGTGGGTACGTAATCCGTTTCGACGAACAGCCCCTTGCCACGTACGAAGGCTCCGACATGCATGACCGGTGTACCCATCGGCGCATCGTCATTGCAGGGCCATTGCACACTGCCGACTTCGTCGAGGAAATCGAAGCTCACGTTGTTGAACGTGGGAGTAAGTTCCGCGATCTCGTCCATGATGTCAGCGGCGCCTGCGTAGTTCATGTTGTAACCCATCGCCTGCGCGAGTTCCTGGGTGATGAGCCACTCATCCTTGCCCTGCTGCGGCTCCATGACCTTGCGCACGCGATTGATGCGCCGTTCGGCGTTAATAAAGGTGCCGTTCTTCTCAAGGAATGATGTGCCCGGCAGGAATACGTGCGCAAACTTTGCCGTCTCATTCAGGAACAGGTCCTGCACGACAATGCACTCCATGCTGGAGAGCGCCGCCTCGACGTGATGCGTGTCGGGGTCGGACTGCGCGACATCCTCACCCTGGATGTACATGCCCTTGAATTCACCGGCGCAGGCCGCGTCGAACATGTTCGGAATGCGGAAGCCCGGTTCCGGGTCGAGCGTGACGCCCCAGTGCTGTTCGAATTGCGTGCGCACTTCTTCGCCCGAGATATGCCGGTAACCGGCAAGTTCATGCGGGAAGGAGCCCATGTCGCAGGAGCCCTGCACGTTGTTCTGGCCACGCAGCGGGTTTACGCCAACACCGGAGCGGCCGATGTTGCCGGTCGCCATGGCCAGGTTGGCCATGCCCATGACCATGGTCGAACCCTGGCTGTGCTCGGTTACCCCGAGGCCGTAATAGATCGCACCGTTTTTCGCGTTGCCAAACAGGCGCGCGGCGGCGCGAATCGTCTCGGCATCGACGCCTGACACCTTTGCCACTTCTTCGGGTGAGTTCTCTTTCCTGAGAATCATCGTCTTCCATGATTCCCAGGACTCGAGGTCACAGCGTTCTTTTACGTACTCTTCGTCCGTGAGTCCTTCGCTCACAATGACGTGGGCGAGGGCGTTAACGATCGGAACGTTGGTACCCGGCAGCAGGTTGAGGTGATGCGCGGCTTCAATATGCGGCGAGCGCACGAGCCCGATCTCACGCGGATCGACGACAATAAGTTGTGCGCCTTCACGCAGGCGGCGCTTCATCTGCGACGCAAATACCGGGTGGCCGACGGTCGGGTTGGCGCCAATGACCACGATGACATCGGCATCCATCACACTGTCGAACGGCTGCGTACCGGCCGACGTTCCCAGCGTGGTCTTGAGACCATAGCCGGTCGGCGAATGGCACACACGGGCGCAAGTGTCGACGTTGTTGTTACCCATGGCCGCGCGTACGAGTTTTTGCACGACGAACACTTCTTCATTCGTGCAACGTGACGAGGTGATGCCACCGATCGATTTGCGGCCATGCTCCTTCTGGATCGCCTTGAAGCGCTCCGCGGTGTACTGAATCGCTTCCTCCCACTCGACTTCGCGCCATGGATCCGACGTGTTCTCGCGAATCATCGGCTTCAGGATACGATCGCGGTGCGAGGCATAGCCCCATGCAAACCGGCCCTTGACGCAGGAGTGACCATGATTAGCCTGGCCATCCTTGTACGGCGTCATGCGAACGACCTGGTCACCTTTCATCTCGACCTGGAAGGAACAGCCGACACCGCAGTAAGCGCAGGTCGTGATAACGGCATGATCCGGCTGGCCGTGATCGACGATGCTCTTCTCCATAAGTGTCGCGGTCGGGCATGCCTGCACACAGGCGCCGCAGGAGACACATTCGGAGTCGAGGAAGTCCTCGCTGATACCGGCGGAGACCTTGGAGTTGAAGCCGCGGCCCTCGATAGTCAGGGCAAACGTACCCTGAACCTCGTCACAGGCACGCACACAGCGCGAGCAGACGATGCACTTCGAGGCATCGAACTGGAAATAGGGGTTACTGGCGTCGACGGGTGCGTCGAGGTGATTCTCGCCGTCGAAACCGTAGCGCACATCGCGCAGCCCGACGGCGCCCGCCATGTCCTGGAGTTCGCAGTCGCCGTTGGCTGAACAGGTCAGGCAATCGAGTGGGTGATCGGAGATATACAGCTCCATCACGTTGCGCCGCAGCGTGGCCAGGGCCTCCGTCTGGGTGCGGATTTTCATGCCGGCTTCCACCGGCGTCGTGCAGGAGGCGGGGTAGCCCTTGCGACCTTCAACTTCGACCAGGCACATGCGGCAGGAGCCGAAAGGTTTCAGGCTGTCGGTGGCGCACAGCTTGGGGATATCGACCCCCGATTCGCGCGCTGCGCGCAGGATGCTCGTACCGGCTTTGACCGTTGCCGGGAGGCCGTCAATTTCTACCTGGACGGTCTCTTCAGTTCCGCTCGCCGGTGTGCCGAGGTCTGTCTGGCGTGTCTTATTCATTGCCGATTGCCTGTTTTCCTGCGCCCGACGCGAAGTCTTCCGCGAAGTGCTTGAGCACGCTGCGAACCGGATAGGGCGTCATACCGCCCATGGCACACAGTGAAGCGTCCTCCATGGTATCGCAGAGTTCGACCAGCAAATCGTAATTCTCCTCGCGTTTTTCGCCGCTGATCATGCGGTCGATGACCTCTACGCCCCGCGTGGAGCCGATTCGGCAGGGCGTGCACTTGCCGCAGGATTCAATAGCGCAAAATTCCATGGCGAATCGCGCCTGCTGCGCCATGTCTGCAGTGTCATCGAAAACGACGATGCCGCCGTGACCGATCATTGCGCCCATCTCGCTAAAGGCCTCGTAGTCGAGCGGTGTGTCCAGCTGAGATTCCGGCAGGTAGGCCCCTAGTGGACCGCCCACCTGGACGGCTTTGACGGGTCGGCCCGAGGCCGTGCCGCCGCCGTATTCCTCGATCAGTTCGCGCAGCGTGATACCGAAGGATTTTTCGACGAGCCCGCCGCGTTTGATGTTGCCAGCGAGCTGAAACGCGAGCGTGCCTTTGGAGCGATTGACGCCCATGCCGGCATAGCGCTCGCCACCGAGGTTGATGATGTTGGGTACGGAGGCAAGTGTCACGACGTTGTTCACGACGGTCGGCTTGCCGAACAGCCCCTCATGGGCTGGCAGGGGAGGCTTATAGCGCACGATGCCCTTTTTGCCTTCCAGACTTTCCAGCATGGCGGTTTCTTCGCCACAGACATAAGAGCCCGCACCGAGGTGCAGTTCGATGTCGAAATCGAAACCACTGCCCTGAATATCGGTTCCAAGCCAGCCGGCTTCGCGCGCCGTAGCGATAGCGCGGGACAGGATTGTGTTCGTAAGGGGGTATTCGGAGCGCAGGTAGATATATCCCTTGTTGGCGCCGACGGCGAAGCCGGCAATAGCCAGCGCTTCTATCAAGCCGAAGGGATCGCCTTCCATGAGCATGCGATCCGAGAACGTACCGCTGTCGCCTTCATCCGCGTTACAGGCGATGTACTTCTGCTCGCCCTCGGTATCGGCAACGGTGCGCCACTTAATGCCCGCAGGGAAACCTGCACCGCCGCGGCCACGCAGGCCGGATTCGGTTACGGTGTCTATAACGGCATTGGCGCCCATGTCCCAGGCCTTTTGCAGCGCCTTGAAACCCTGGTGCAGCAGGAAATCCTCGAGCGACAGTGCTTCAGTCAGGCCGCAACGCCAGAACGTCCACCGGTCCTGACTGATCAGATAGGGCACTTCATTAATGGGCCCCAGACGTTTCGCGTGGTCACCGCCCTCGAGTAAACCCGCTGCGAACAGCCCCGGCACATCATCGGCTTCGACGTTGCTGTACGCGATGCGCACGCCGTCGACCTCAACTTCGACCAGTGGCTCCAGCCAGCAGGCACCCCAGGAACCGTTGCGTACGAGCTGGATTGCGGTGCCGGACTGCTTGGCCTCGCGGGCGATCGCGATCGCGACTTCGTCGGCGCCGACGGAAATGGATGTCGTTTCGCGCGGGATATAGATCTTGGTGACATTCATCAGACGATCTCCCGCAGCTCGGCAACGAGTGCGTCGAAGCGGCTGCTATCGACTCGGCCGATGGTCTTGCCGTTGACCATGACGGCCGGAGCGCAGGCGCAGTTACCGAGGCAGTACACCGGCTCGATGGTCGTATCGCCATCAACCGCAGCGTTGGCATGTAGTGTCAGTTCGCGACTGCCCATTGCCTGGCAGGCTTCCGCCTGGCAAATCTTGACGATGTGTTTCCCCGGCTTCTCCGTACGGAAGTCGTGGTAGTACTCGACCACCCCGTGTACGTCGGCGCGCGACAGGTTCAGGTCGCTGGCGAGCTGTTTCTTCGTGTCCTCGGATATCCAGCCGTGGGCCTGCACGATCGCTTGCAGGATCTGCACGAGCATCTCCGGCCGTGCAGCAAAGCGTTGGACGATGTGCGAAATCGACTCGGTAGTCTGGTCATTCATCAGGCAATCCGTTCCTCGCCAGCGTAAATATTGAAATTCTCGCCGCGCAAAAACCCTACTAGCGTCACATTGAACTCCCGCGCCAGCTCGACTGCAAGGCTTGAGGGCGCGCTGACTGCCGCGAGCAGCGGCATGCCCGCGACAAGTGTTTTCTGCATGAGTTCGAAGCTGGCGCGCCCGGAGACCATAAGTCCGAAATCCCGGGCTGGCAGGCGTCCCTCTGAGAGCAGGAAGCCGACAACCTTGTCGACCGCATTGTGTCGACCAACATCTTCGCGCACGACGATGAGTTCACCATGTGGGTCGAAGACGGCGGCGGCATGCAGACCACCGGTTTCGTCGAAGGTCTTCTGAGCCGCGCGCAGCCGCTCGGGAACGCCGACGATTGCGCTGCGGGAGAACTGCCCGTCAACGGCTGACAGACGTTCCAAACCCAGCACTCGCAGGGCATCAAGCGAGGCTTTTCCGCAGACTCCACAGCTCGAGGTGGTGTAGAAGTGCCGTTGCAGGCGATCAAGGTCGACGGCAACCCCGGCCTCGAGTTCGACGCGAATCGTATTATCGCCAGCTGCAGGGTTTCACGATGGCAAGGTCATCCGCGGAACGCAGGATGCCCTCCGAGAACAGGAACCCGACGGCGAGGTCCTCGTCGTCGCCGGGTGTGCGCATCGTGATCGAGATGCTCTTTGTGTGTCGCTGGCCGCCCTGTTCGTAGCCAAGACGAATCTCCAGCGGCTCCTCGACCGCCACTCGATCATCCACCGATTCGCGCAAATGACCGCGAATTCTCGTGACGGCAATTGGCTGGCTGCGGCCTGTCATTAAGCTGAGTTCCGATAGCACGGCAGGGCAGTATATCGTAGTGGTGCGGGTTCCAGCACGTAATGAGAATCGTTCTCAAAATACCAGGGAATCAGGTGAACAGGTCGTTGTGCGGGCGTTCAGGAAACTTAGGTAAGATGCGCGCCTCAAACACCAGATTGAACTGCACCAAGGAGACTCCGTTGAGCAAAATCGCACGCCGCAAATTCCTCCAGCTTTCAGCCGTCGCGGCTGCTGGCTACTTTGTACAACCTGGCCGTGAAGCGCGCGCCGCAGACCTGCCGCAGCTTGCGACAGACGATCCGATGGCCAAGGCGATGAAATACACGCACGACGCGTCGACCGTTGATGCTGCATCGCGCAACAATCCGGCTGCTAACCAGAATTGTGCCAACTGCGCCCTGATACAGGGTAAGGACGGCGACACATGGCGTCCGTGCCAGATTTTCCCGGGCAAAGCGGTCAACGCCAATGGCTGGTGCTCAGTATGGGCGCCCAAAGCCTGATCTGAGCAACACTTCGACAGGCTCGATTCGAGAACGCCGGCTGCCAGCCGGCGTTTTCATTTGTGCGGGTGTGCATTGTTTGTACAATGCATGGGAACAGGCTGAGCCTGTCCTGATCGCACTGGAGACCCATCTTGTTTGAATTCCTGCAGGCTGCGCCGGCCGACGCTATTCTCGGTCTTATTACCGAGCACAAGAACGACCCACGTCCCGAGAAGATCGATCTCGGTGTTGGGGTTTTTCGAACCGCTGAGGGCGAGACGCCGGTTCTCGATGTCGTCAAACTGGCGGAACAACGCCTCGTCGACACGCAGGAAAGCAAGGCCTACATCGGCACAGCCGGTGACCCGAATTTCAATGCCGCGATGCAGGACCTCATCTTTTCCGACTCGGTCAGATCCCGATCGCATCGCGACGATCCAGGCACCAGGCGGATCCGGCAGCCTGCGCGTCGCGGCCAGCCTGATCCTGCGGGCACGTCCCGACGCGAAGGTCTGGGTCAGCGACCCAACCTGGGCAAATCACATTCCGTTACTCGGTGGGGCGGGCGTGACGCTGGAAGCCTACCCGTACTACGACACCGATAAGCATGTCATCCGGATCGACGCAATGCTCGACGCACTCGGCAAGGTCGACGCGGGTGACGTGGTTCTGCTGCATGCCTGCTGCCACAACCCGTCGGGAATGGACCCGTCGGAGGAAGAGTGGGAGGCGATCGCGGACGTTGTCGTGGAGCGCGGACTTGTGCCGTTTATCGACATTGCATACCAGGGTTTTGCGCAGAGCCTCATGGACGACGCGTTCGCGGTTCGACATTTTGCCGGCCGCGTTCCAGAGATGATCGTCTCAGGTTCCTGTTCGAAGAATTTCGGCCTGTACCGCGACCGCGTCGGCAGTCTGTCGATGCTGGCTGCAGACAAGGCATCGCGCGATATCGTCTTCAGCCAGATCAACAGCATTGTGCGCACGATATATTCGGTACCGCCCGATCACGGAGCGGTTGTCGTCAGCACCATTCTCAACGACCCGGACCTCAGGGCCGCCTGGCGAGTCGAGCTGGCAGAAATGCGAGGTCGCCTGCGCGAGATGCGTGTGTTGCTCAACGAAGCACTCATTGAGAAAGCGCCAGGCCACGATTTCTCCCATCTCGTTCGTGCCACCGGCATGTTCTGCTTCCTTGGTATCTCCGAGGACCAGGTCAATCGCCTGAAGCGCGACTACGGGGTGTACATGGTGGGCTCCAGCCGCATTAATACAGCCGGCATCACCGCGAAGAATGTTAACTATCTCGCTGACTCGATCGCTGCCACGCTGTAATCCGGGTCAGCACCTGCCAGTTTTTCCTGTCATTGCTACTCACTAACATCCCAAATGAGTCGGCTGCCCTGGTCAATACCCATGCGCCGCGCAATGCCGGCGTTCAGCTCAAGCACGTAGCGGACAGGTTCCCTCGACCGGTTCGAGTTCAGGGTGCGCGGAGTCGTATTGCTAATGACTGATGACACGGTTCCATCGCTGCGTGCAAAAATCATATCGAGAGGAATAAACGTGTTCTTCATCCACATTGCGTGAATGTCGTCATCTTCGTAAATGAATAACATCCCCGTGGTGTCGGGCATGCTGCGAACAAACATCAACCCGCGTTGCTGCTGCTCGGGGTTTTCGGCGAGATAGACGTCAAACATCAAAGATTCGCCTGCGTCATTGATGATCTCGAGTTCCGCAAACCTGAAGCTCCCGTCGAGGTCCGGCATTGTTCCCGTTTTTACCGCTGGTTGGGGACTGCAGGCTGCCAGCCCCAGGCAGAGCATCGCGGCGATAATTCTCATGTCGCACTCCAGTTGGCGATACCGCTGAATCTCAACAGCTGGATATCGACGAAGCCGTCACCATTGATCTCGCCCAGCGGGGCCACGCAGGTCAGTCCGCCCAGAACATGGTAGGTGTCGGAGCCTTCCTCAATGGGCTCGTTGACGGCGATGTCAGTCCAGCAGGTGTCCAGATTCGGGGCGCTGAAAAATCGACCGCTACCCTCGACTGAGATCGTGACGTTGCTGTCGAATTCGTTGCCCGTCTCGCCGGGATTGAGGGCGGGCAGGGCGATGATGATGGCGAGCCGTTCTTCACGGACCTCGCCCGAAAATCTCAGGCGCACACCTTCAGCACCCGGCCTTGGCATGCTTTCGCAGCGCAATGCTTCGTCCGGCCAGTCCAGCCTGGCGCTAATCGCGCCCGACAGCATGGCCTGCAGGGTACCTTTTTCCCCACAGGTCGATGCGGCCGGTTCAGGCTTGTCGGGAAGCGCTGCAGGTACAGCCTCGGCAGGCCCATTTTCGCAGGCAGCGAGCGGGCCGATGGCCAATAACAAGCCCGCCACAAGCTTGCGGAAACAGGGTTTTCTTTCAATCAAATGCAATGTATTCGATCCGCCATTGTCGGAATTGGGGTCAATACTACTCAAACAGGGAAGATAATGACCAAAAATGCCCGCGACCGGTTGGCGCGCACGGGCATCATCACTAGAATGACACGCCGCATTTATCTCTGGAGTAAGCAATGAGCGTCGCAGAACAGTTCCAAAAACTAGAGGCTCATGCGAGCGGGCTGATTATCGGCCAGGCACACCTGATCAACCGCATGTTGATTGCGCTGCTGTGCGATGGTCACCTGCTGGTTGAAGGTGCCCCCGGTCTTGCCAAGACGCGCGCGATCAAGGTGCTTGCCGAGAGTATCGAGGGTGACTTCCACCGTCTGCAGTTCACGCCCGATTTGTTGCCAGCCGACCTGACCGGTACAGATATCTACCGCCCGCAGGAAGGTACATTCGAATTCCGCAAGGGCCCGCTGTTTCATAACCTGATCCTCGCCGATGAGATCAACCGTGCGCCGGCCAAGGTGCAGTCGGCATTGCTTGAGGCCATGGAAGAACGCCAGATCTCGGTGGGCGCCAGCAGCTACCCGCTCGAAGACCTGTTCATGGTCATGGCGACCCAGAACCCGATCGAACAGGAGGGCACCTATCCGCTGCCGGAAGCCCAGCTCGACCGCTTCCTGCTGCACGTCGAGGTCGGTTACCCCACTGTCGAAGACGAGCGCCGCATTCTGGTGCTGAACCGCGACGAAGCGAAGCAGGGCGAACGCGATGCCTTCCAGCCTCCGGAGCTCTTGTCTCTCGAGTCGATCATGCAGGCACGCCAGGACATCCTGAACCTGCACCTTGCGAAGGAACTCGAGGAATACATCGTCAATGTCGTTGTCGCGACCCGTAACCCGGGCGCTGTCGACAGCGCGCTTGACGGACAGGTTCTCTACGGGGCCAGTCCGCGCGCGAGCATGGGTATCGACCGCGCTGCGCGTGCGCATGCCTGGCTTGCCGGCCGCGACTTCGTTGGTCCCGAAGATATCCAGGCGGTCGCGCCCGATGTCCTGCGGCATCGCCTGGTACTCAGTTTCGAAGCCGAGGCTGACGGCGTCGACGCTGAATCGGTGATTAAGGGCGTCCTCGACGGAGTCGGGGTCCCCTAGTGCTTTGCAGGCTTTCTGAAAGTCAACGAACCAAGCAAACAGGACACCAGGCATCGTGGTGCGTCTAGATCACATCCATGAAGGTGCGTCGCCGGTCAGCGTCAGTCAGGCTGGCCTGATCCGGCTGGCCGGACCTGCGCGCGCGATCGCACTCAACGTGCTGCGCGTTAACTCGTTGCAGACAGGTGCCTACGTCTCGCGCTTTCGCGGCCGCGGCATGGAGTTTGATGAATCGCGGCCATACCAGCCGGGTGACGATCCACGCAGTATCGACTGGCGCGTTACGGCACGCAGCACGACGGCCTACACAAAGCTGTTTCGCGAAGAACGCGAGCGTCCCGTCCTCATCGCAGTCGACCTGCGTTCGAACATGCACTTTGCTACCCAGGGTTGCTTCAAGTCAGTTAACGCGAGCCGCGCGGCGGCGCTGTTGTCGTGGGCGGCGCATCATCGTGGTGACCGGCTGGGCGGTCTGATATTTGGTGACACCACACATCGTGAACTCAAGCCGCGTCTTGGGCGACGCGCGGCACTGCGCTTTGTGCACGAACTCGTCGAGCATCCGGATTGGGTGCGGCGTGATTCAAAAGCCAGGAATGAGGACGCGCTGACGCAGGCGATGTCGGCGCTGCGGCGGGTGACGCGGCCAGGCTCTCTCGTCGTCGTGATCAGCGACTTTGCCGGTTTCTCACGGGCCGCCCAGTCTTATCTGTCAAGCGTAGCCCGGCACAACGAAGTCCTGGCCGTATTTCTTAGCGACCCGCTGGAGCGTGAGCTGCCGCCGCCGGGGCGCTACCGTCTTGTGTCGCCACACGACGAACTGGCCATCGATACCTACGCGGCGCCCGCACGGCGTGACTACGAACATGCGTACGAAGCGCGGCTGGAGGAGCTTGAGAAGTTTTGCCAGCGCTACGGGGTGCACCTGATGCCGATGTCGACAGATGACGATCCGGTGAGCGCGTTGCAGACGGCACTGGGGCGCAGGACCCACTAGGTATGGACGAGAACACATTGCCATTGCGTGACCTGCACCTGCCCGATGCGATCGGGTGGTGGCCGCTTGCGCCCGGATGGTGGGGCGTCATCGTAATCCTTGGCCTCGTTCTGAGCTACGTTCTCTGGCGCGCCTTTCGACGTTGGCAATTCAACGGCCCGCGCCGTTACGCGATGCGCGAACTGGCACGCTATGAATCTGAGTACCTCGTCCACCGCGACCCGGTTACGCTGGGTAAGCAGCTCTCCGAATTGCTGCGCCGCGGCATGCTCGCCTACGCACCGCGCGAGGAAGTCGCGGGGCTTACAGGCGCTGAGTGGCTGGCCTGGCTCGATCGCGGCATGCCGCTGCCGTACTTCCATACCGAAGGTGGCAAAAGCCTGATGAATTTGCCGTATCGCGACCCGGAAGGCGATTTCTCCGACATTGATGTCAGCGCGCTGCTCGCCGCAGTACGCATGCGCCTGAGTGCGCCGGTCGGAGGTAATTCCTGATGTGGTCGCTCGCCTGGCCCTGGGCACTGATCGCGCTGCCGCTGCCGTTCCTCGTGCGCAAGCTGCTGCCCGAAGCACGCGGCCTTTCCGAGGCGGGTCTGCGCGTGCCAAACCTGCGCGGATTTGAGTCGCTCAAGGATCGCTCGGACGCCGAGCAATTCTTGAACTGGCGTGTCCTGGTCGCCGTCCTCGCATGGTGCCTGCTGGTACTGGCTGCCGCGCGCCCCGAACGCATTGGTGATGAACTCGATGTGCCTGTCGCCGGTCGCAACCTGATGCTGGCTGTCGACCTGTCGGGCAGTATGGACCAGAAGGACTTTGAGCTGGCAGGACGCCGCGTTGATCGGCTGACGGCTACCAAGGCCGTGGCGAGCGATTTCATAACACGTCGTGAAGGCGATCGAATCGGCCTGATCCTGTTTGGTGAACGCGCCTATCTGCAGGTACCGCTGACCCTGGATCGTGCCACGGTGAAGATCCTGTTGCTGGAAGCCGAAATCGGGCTTGCCGGCGAGAAGACGGCCATCGGCGATGCCATCACGCTGGCTGTGCGCCGCGTGCATGAGCAGAAAGAAGATGCGGGCGAACAGGTACTCGTGCTGCTGACTGACGGCGCGAACACGGCAGGTGAAGTGCAGCCGCTCAAGGCCGCCGAGCTGGCCCAGCAGGTCGGGTTGCGCATCTATACCATTGGCATCGGGGCAGAGTCACTGGACGTGTCATCGCTGGTCGGCGGGCGCCGCAACATCAACCCGTCTGCGGATCTCGACGAAGAGACGCTGACGCGGATCGCGCAACTGACTGGCGGGCGTTATTTCCGGGCGACCGATACAGCCAGCCTGCAGGACATCTATTCGCTCGTTGACGAAC
Organism: uncultured Gammaproteobacteria bacterium; assembly: GCA_963722775.1. GTDB lineage: Bacteria > Pseudomonadota > Gammaproteobacteria > Steroidobacterales > Woeseiaceae > UBA1847. The sequence goes on along the minus strand of CAVROF010000018.1, from coordinate 14,193 downwards.
TCGAGCCCGTCGAGGAGCCGGAGTCGGGCTTTCGACCGGTGAAGTCGTATTACTACTGGCCGCTCGGTATGGCGTTCGGGCTGGTCGGTCTTCTGGGCCTTGCGGGCCTGATGCAACGCGTCGTGCTACGGCGCCGGGCGGAGGTGCGGGCACATGCTGGCTGACTTCCACTGGTTGCGACCTGCCTGGCTGCTCGCGATTCCCTTCGTCGTCGCGGTCGCGGTATTGCTTGCGAGGCGCCAGCTCGGCGCCGGCAACTGGCGCAACATCATCGACCCGGCACTGATGCCGCACGTGCTGTCACGAACACCGGGGCGTGGCACCGACTACCGTTGGTGGTTGCTCGGCCTTGGCGGCATCATCGCGTCGGCCGCGCTGGCGGGCCCGGCGTGGGAACGTGTCGACCAGCCCGTCTTCCGTGCTGAGCAGGCGCTCGTCGTGGCGCTCGACCTGTCGCGTTCCATGGATGCCCAGGACATTGCGCCGAGCCGTCTGGAGCGCGCCAAGCTGAAAATTTTCGGCTTGCTCGAACGACGACAAAGTGGGCAGACCGCGTTGCTCGTGTACACGGCCAATGCGTTTACGGTGACCCCGCTGACCGACGACACCGACACCATCGCGGCACTGGTCAGCAGCCTCAGCACCGACATCATGCCAAGCCGCGGCAGCTATCCGGAAGTTGGCATTCGCAAGGGACAATCCTTGCTTGAACAGGCCGGTGTCGGCATTGGCGAGGTGCTGCTGGTGACGGACGGCGGTTCGTCACCCGCTGCCGAAAGGGCGGCGCGCGATCTCAGGGAAGCCGGATTTGCTCTGTCGATCCTTGGAGTTGGTACGCGCGAGGGCGCGCCTATACCACGCCTGGCCGGAGGCTTTGTCACGGACAATCGCGGCAAGCTGGCCGTAGCGCGGCTCGAAGAACGCGGCTTGCGTGATCTCGCTGCTGCGGGCGGTGGCCAGTTCGCCGTGCTGTCAGCCGATAACAGCGATCTCGATTACCTGTTGTCGGGTGAGGTTTCAGCCGCTGCGGCGGCGGCCGCTGATGAGAGTTCGCTCGCGACAGACCAGTGGCGCGAAGAAGGGCCATGGCTCGTACTGCTGTTGCTGCCGCTCGCGGCCCTCGCTTTCCGCAAGGGATGGGTTCTGGTGCTGGTGATCTTCATCGTCCCGCTACCGGAACCGGCCGAGGCGTCCCTGTGGGGCGACCTGTGGCTCAATAGCAATCAGCAGGCACAGCGGGCGCTGCAGGAAGGCAGTGCGGCGGACGCGGCGGTCCTGTTCGAGGACACTGAATGGCGCGGCGTCGCACGCTACCAGGCCGGTGACTATGCGGGCAGCGCGGCCGAATTCGCAGAGAGTGGTGATACGCGCAACCTGTACAACCTGGGTAATGCGATGGCCCAGCAGCGTGAGTTCGATGCCGCGATCGATGCCTACGAACAGGTGCTCGAAATGGAGCCCGGAAACGAGGACGCGCAGTACAACCTGGACCTCGTCAAGAGCCTGAAAGACCAGCAGGAACAGGAACAACAAGCGCAGGGCGACGACCAGCAATCGACAGAGAACCCCGGAGGCGAAGGCCAGGAATCCGACGGCGAGAGCGAGCAGGACCAGCAGGGGCAGGAAGGATCGTCCCAGTCGGAGCAGCAAGCCCAGGAAAGCGACTCGTCGCAGCGTGGCGAAGAAGAAATGAGCGAGGAAGACCTGCAGGCGCTGCAGGAGGAACTGCAGCGCGCAGCCGAAGAGGCCGAGCAGGGTGAACAGCCCCAGCAGCTGACAGAAGCCGAGCTCGCCGAACTCCGACAGCAGCAGGAGCAGCAGCAGGCAATGGAGCAGTGGCTCCGCCGCATCCCTGACGACCCCGGTGGCTTGCTGCGGCGCAAGTTCCGTTACCAGTACCAGCGTTACGGAAAGGACCAGGAAGGAAGAGACGTGTGGCCCGACGACGAGGTGCAACCGTGGTAAGAATTCACAAACTATTCCGGCAATCGGTCGTGCTGTTTGTGTGCCTGTTGTACGCGGCGACTGCCGTGGCAACGGTTACAGCCAGAGTCGATCGCCCGACCGTTGACGTCAATGAGTCGTTCACGCTGGAAATCGTCGTCGACTCGAACACCGATCTCGAGCCCGACCTTACCGTGCTGGAAGAGAACTATTTCGTCGGCCAGGTCAGCAAGCTGAGCAACACATCAATACTCAATGGCGATATTCGTCGCAGCCTGACCTGGACGGTCCTGTTGATGCCGAAGGCGACCGGCGAGCAGTTCATTCCCCCGATCAAGCTCGGCAATGAGCAGAGCAACCCGGTACGCATTGTTGTCAACGAACAAACCAATGCGCCACCGGGCGAAGCCGACGTGTTTGTGACGAGCGAAGTCGATCTGGAAGAGGCCTATGTGCAGTCGCAGATCCTCTATCGGATACGTATCTATCGGGCCGTCCCGACGCGTCAGCCAGCCCTGCGCGAGCCGTCGATCACCGGTGTTGAAACACTGGCTGAACTGGCCGGTGATGAGCGGCAGTACGAAGCCGTGCTCAACGGTCGAGCCTACAACGTGATCGAACGTGTTATTGCGTTGTACCCGCAGGAAAGCGGCGAGATTCAGATTTCACCCGCTCGCTTCGAAGCGCGCGTATTGCGCGACGGGCGCATAACGGGTCGCAAGGTCTTCGAGTCGCAGTCTCATACGATCAATATCTTGCCGATTCCGGCGCGACCGGCCGACTTTCCCAATGCTGCCTGGTTGCCGGCACGCGATGTGCAGCTCAGCGACGATTGGTCGCGTCCACCCGAGGAAATGGAAGCGGGGGAGCCGGTCACACGCCACGTGACACTGAGCGCACTCGGGCAAATCGAAACGCAATTGCCGGCGCTTGAGCCTCCCGAAGTTGACGGCCTCAATGTGTACGCGGACAAGCCTGAACTGACGCGCACTCAGGAAGCCGGGGGCCTGCGCGGCGTTCGCAAGGATCAGTACGCCATCATTGGGCTGGCCGGTGGCGAGCTAAAGCTGCCAGCGCTTGAGGTGCCCTGGTGGGACATCGAGGCAGCCGCATGGAAGGTGGCAAGACTGCCGGCACGTACGCTGATCATAAAGGGCCTGCCGGTAGCCCCGGTCGTCAAACCGGAGGTTGCTGTGGAGCCCGCAGCCGTGGAGGCAGCCGCGACGGCTGTCCAGGATCCCGAGGAGGCGCTGGCCGTCATTAGCACCTGGCAACGGGCGACTGAAGTCCTGGCCATACTCTGGCTGCTGACACTGGCGGCCTGGTGGTGGTCGTCACGCTCAACGCCGCGGAGAAGTCGCGAGCCTCGCGAGCCCGAGCCGCCTCCCACACACAAGCAACAAGGCCAGCTTCTGAAGACTGCCCGCAAGGCAGCGGCCGCCGGTGACGGTGGGGCAGTGCGCAATGCGATTTTGGAGTGGGGGCGTCTGCAGTGGCCCACCGCAGCACCGCGCAGCATTGGTGAGTTTGCGAGTCGCGTCGCGCCGCCGCTCAGCGATGAGTTGCGTTCACTATCTGCAGCGAGCTACAGCAAGGACGGTGGCAACTGGGACGGCAATGCGCTTGCCAGCGCACTGCGCAACGTGACCATCGTGACGAGCAGGGACGCAGCAGCGGCGGACGATCCGCTGCCACCGCTCATGCCCCCGGCAGCCTGACTACCAGTGACCGACGCTGGGCATCGAGGCCCAGGGTTCCTGCGCAGGCTGGGCATCACCTTTCTGCAGTAATTCGATCGAAATATTATCGGGTGAGCGCACGAACGCCATGCGGCCATCGCGTGGCGGGCGGTTGATCGTGACGCCTGCATCCATGAGTTTCTGGCACAAGGCATAGATATCGTCGACCTGGTAGGCGAGATGGCCGAAGTTGCGGCCCTCGTCATACGCCTCGGGGTCCCAGTTGTGCGTCAGTTCGACCTGCGCGTCTTCGTCACCGGGCGCCGCCAGGAAGATCAGCGTGAAGCGACCTTGCTCGCTGTCGTGACGCCGGAGTTCAACGAGACCGAGTTGATTGCAGTAAAAGTCGAGGGATGCGTCGACATCCGCGACCCGCACCATCGTATGAAGATATTTCATTACCTTGCTCCCCGTTGGGCTTGACCTCACAATGTTCGTTTATTGCAACCTGACAGGCAACCGGATCTCGTGAACGGCATCCGCACCATAACGCTCGACCTGGATGACACACTCTGGGCCATTCATCCGGTTATCCGGCGCGCCGAGACACGCCTGTACGAATGGCTTGGGGAAAACTATCCGCGCATAACACAGATGTTCGAGCCCGCGGATATCTGGGAGGTTCGCAAGCGCGTGGCCGAAACGCACGCGCATAGGGCTCACGACCTGACGTTCCTGCGCCACACCGTGCTCATCGAGATCGCCACCTCGGCTGGCTACGCAGACTTCCTTGTCGATGAGGCGTTCGCCGTTTTCGACGAAGTACGCAACGATGTCGAGATGTTTCCCGAAGCACGGCCCGCGCTGGAGGCACTTGCCAGACGATATGTCCTGGTTGCTGTGACGAACGGCAATGCAGACCTTGCGAAAATCGGGATCGACGACCTGTTCCATGGCCACGTCAATGCGGTGATGGCCGGCGCCGCGAAACCGGAACGGCCAATCTTTGATGAAGCGGTAGCCGTGGGCGGGGCAAGCGCGGCTGAAACGCTGCACGTTGGCGATCACCCGTTGTATGACGTGCATGGAGCTCGCGAGGCCGGTCTGCGTACTGTCTGGGTGAATCGCGACGGCGACGACTGGCCGGACGATTACGCGCTGCCCGATGCCGAAGTGGCACACGTTGGTGAGCTGGAGGCGCTGCTGGGCCATGGCTGACCGGACGATGCCGCTGATCATCTATGTCCCCGGGCTGCTGCCGAAGCCGGAGCCTGAGAAACACCGTGAGGCGTTGCTGCGCTGTCTGCTGACGGGCCTGCGCCGCGTCGACGTTGAGGTCGCGCAAGCGGTTGAGGCGAATGAGAGCGCGTTCGAGCTTGTCTCCTGGACCTACGATTTCTATCACGAGCATCGTGATATCTCGATCGATACAGAAGCTATCGCAGCGGTGATTGAACAGCGCGGGGCAAGTGCAGCGGACGTGGCCGAGGCGACGTCCTGGAGACGCAAGCTAACGCGCTGGATCTATACCCTTGGCGATATGATGCCGTTCCTCATTCCGCATGTCGCCGGAGAGCGTATGGAGGTACACCTGCGCGACCTGCTACGTTACCTCAGTGACGATAACGGCATTGCGGCGCACGCACGCCGCATGCTGCAAGTCCCGTTGCAGGTGGCCGCGCTTGCGCATCGGCCGGTGTTGCTGCTCGCCCACAGCATGGGGTCCGTTATTGCCTACGACTGCCTCTGGGAACTCAGCCACGACGCACGCGATCGTGCGCAGGTCGATCTGCTGCTGACAATGGGCAGCCCGCTCGGCCAACGCTACATGCAGAGACGACTGAAGGGCGCCGACAAGTCCGGCTATGACCGCTACCCGGCCAATATCCGGCGATGGAAGAATCTGGCGGCTGTTGGCGACCTGACCGCTCTCGATCGGGCGCTTGCGAATGACTTCGCCGAGATGCTGGAGCTTGGGCTCATCGAGACCTTCGAGGACGAGGCGGTTCTTAATTACTACCGCTTGAACGGTGAGCTCAATGTTCACGCCGAGTACGGCTACCTCGTAAACGAAAAGACCGCGCACACCATCGTGTCATGGTGGCGCGGCCTGGATGCTCATTTGCAGCCGTCTAGTTAGTAGCGTCCTTATTCGGCTTGATCACTATGTCGATGCGACGATTGCGCGCACGCCCGGCAGCTGTCTCATTGCTGGCGACCGGACGCGTTTCGCCATAGCCCGTCGCGATCAGGCGATATGTCGGAATACGCATCGCGTTAATCATGTATTGCTGAACCGACTCGGCGCGTTGCTGTGACAGCTTCTGGTTAAGGTCGTCACCCCCGTGCGAATCGGTGTGGCCTTCAATAATCAGTTCGCTACGCGGGAAAATATCGATCGCTTTCTCGACTTTGCCAAGCAGGTCGAAGTTCTCGGACTTGATCTGCGATGCGCCGCTGTCGAAGCTCAGCCCCACGAGTCGCAGGATGACAGTGTCGGCCTGGCGGAATACGCGTGCTTCTTCTGAGCCAAACAACTTCTCGACCTGTTCGAACTGCTGCTTGACACGAGCTTGAGCCTCCAGACGCTGGACGAGTGCGGCACGTTCAGTCGTTGCACCACCCAGGCGCTTGTCGAGCGCTCGCAGTTCTTCTTCCATGTCGGCTATGCGGACTTCGCTCTCAGCCTTTTCCTGCTGCAGGGCCTGCAGTTCGCTTGCCTGATTCTCGAAATAGGCGACCAGTTCCGCGGTCAGGTTATCCGGGCCGGTTTCCATGTCTGGCTGCGCGTCAGCAACTCCCGCTATCTGCCGCAGCGGGTCTTCCCACTGCAGAACGAGTTGCTCGGCCGTGAGGTCCTTGTCCCGCACTTTGCGGACGACTTCGGAAAGATAGATAGCGTGTTTCGCCTCGTAGTTGGCGCGGCGCGCGAGGCTGCGAGGCAGGTCGGTGTCGTAGCGGTTTTCGCTGAGTTCGCGCTCGGCGTCAGCCAGCAGCTGCTTCGCGATGCCCAGCGTAATGGGCGCATAACGTCCAACACGGGCTCGGTCGGCGTCCGCCAGCAGTCGGCGCGTCTCCGACAGGTATTGTGCCTTGATAGCGACCAGTTCCGCTTCGCGGTACAGGGTGGTCGCCTCAATATCCCGGCGCTTGGCATTCTTCAGGTCGCCGCGCTCCATTAGTCGGATGGCCTCTGCGAACTTGCGCTGCGCCTGCATCCACAAGTCCTGGGACAGGTCAGGTGCGCGGGCGTTTGCTGCATCCTGGCGGCTCTTCATAACCTGTGCCAGTGCCGTCCTTGCGAGTCGAGCCTTGTCGGCAGCCTCTTTCAGGTAGCGGGTTGCGTCTGAAGCATTCGAGCGCACAATCTCGATATTGCGGCCGCGCTGCAGCGAGAGTTCAGCGTCCGTGTATTCCTTCATGCCGCGCTCGTAGGTGCGCGGTGCAAGGAGCTTGGCGTCAGCCGCGTCAGCGGCCGCCTTGGCGGCGTCAGCTTCTTTGAAGAACGTATTGCGTAGCTCGTTCTGTGCGTAGCCCTGGCCTGCTGCGAGCAGCACCAGTCCTGCGACGACGAGTTTCACGAAATGGGTTTTCGCAACCATGTTTTGGATCCCTCAGGGTATTGCCAGTCCGAAATCCGCCCAAGCGGAGGCAGATGAAGCCCGAATATTACATATGCTGCAAGGCAAAATCTGTGCGCCGTGTCAGTCAAGTCCCTGATTTTACGCTTCCACAGCGCAGTTTCGTAAATAAATAGTGACACAAGTCTAATTTTTGCGCGAATTGTCCCTTTCACCGGGTTTTTGTGCTCTGGCTCACAGTCGGTTCAGGTTCGCGCGCGTAATGTGAACCCATGTCTGCCAAGTACTACACGCAATTCATTCTCACCGACACGGAGTATCGCGGCGGTAACGAGTTTTGCGGGATCGTTGAGCTGAACAGCCCAATGGCACAGGACTCGGATACGCATGACATTGAAGCCATCCTGGCCAGCAACTTTGACCTGAGGCAAAGCGCGGTCAAGCTAGTTAGCTGGTCCAGGTTGCACTGAACACTTCTGGCGCGTCGTAACATTTCCCCCTGACTCTCCCGGCTCCGGCCGGGATCTTTTTATGCGACAATGCTGCCCCCGAAAATTCAGCAGCAAGCTAATCGCGCATGAGCAAGGCAGACGAAGAACTCCGTAGCATCCCTGTCATCCAGAGTGGCAGCAAGTACAAGACCGACGCCGGTTTCTCGGCCATCAAGAATGGCCAGAAGCAGGGGCGTGAGTCCGCGCCGCTCGTGCGCGGCGACAAGCCCAAGTGGCTGCGCGCGCAGATGCCGTCGGGCAAGGGTTACTCGGGAACCCGCCAGATCGTGCACGAACACAGGCTGAGTACTGTCTGCGAAGAATCGATGTGCCCGAATATCGGCGAGTGCTGGAATGCCGGCACAGCGACGATCATGGTGCTCGGTTCCGTATGCACGCGGGCCTGCCGCTTCTGCGCTGTTGATACCGGGAACCCGAAAGGCTGGCTGGATGCGGATGAGCCGGCGAATACCGGCAAAGCGGTCAAACTGATGGGCCTCGAATATGTGGTTATCACATCCGTTGATCGCGACGACCTTGCCGATGGCGGGGCTTCGCACTACGCCGAGTGCGTGCGGGAGATCAAGAAGCTGAACCCGAAGACCGCCGTCGAGGCACTTACCCCGGACTTCAATGGGGTTATGGCGCACGTCGAACTCGTGGTCGACTCCGGCCTCGAAGTGTTTGCGCAAAACGTTGAGACCGTGAAGCGACTGACGCACCCGGTGCGCGATCCGCGCGCGAGCTACGAACAGACGATCGCCGTTCTTGATCATGCCAAGGCCCACCGGCCCGACGTTCTGACCAAGACGAGCCTTATGCTGGGTCTCGGCGAGCGTGATACGGAGATTCTCAGGACGATGGATGATCTGCGCGAGGCGAATGTCGACATCCTGACGCTGGGCCAGTACCTGCGTCCAACACCGAACCACCTGCCGGTTGAACGCTATGTGTCGCCGGAGGAATTTGAAGCGTACCGCCAGGAAGGTCTCGAACGAGGGTTTATCGAGGTCGTTGCAGGCCCGATGGTTCGCTCAAGCTACCGCGCCGAACAGGTGCTACAGAAAAACAACGTTGGTATCGCAGTCTAGCGATAGCCGCACTTTTAAGAGGAAATCATGGCTGCTTTTTTTGCCGAGTACGGACTTTTTTTGCTGAAAGCCATCACGATCGTCGTTGCGATCGTCGTGGTTATCGTTGTCGCGGCGTCTGCCGGACGAAAGGCGTCTCATGAAGGTCTCGAAGTTGAGAGCCTGAACAAGAAATACAAGACACTGGCCAACGCGCTGCGAGATGCGGTGTCGAGCAAAGGCGAACAAAAGAAGGCGGCGAAGAAACGCAAGAAAGAGGCCAAGGCTGCCAGCAAGGAGTCGTCCGAGCGCCCGCGCAGTTTCGTTATCGATTTCAAAGGTGACCTCAAAGCGAGTGCCGCCGCATCATTGCGCGAAGAAGTCAGTGCAATTCTGGATGTTGCGGGCGAAAGACGATGAAGTGATCGTTCGCCTTGAGAATCATGGTGGCATGGTGCATGAGCACGGATTTGCCGCATCGCAGCTGTCGAGAATTCGTGACCGCGGTATTCCTCTCGTGGTGTGTGTCGACAAGGTGGCCGCCAGCGGTGGTTACCTGATGGCCTGCGTCGCGTCGAAAATCTATGCTGCGCCGTTCGCGATTATCGGTTCGATCGGCGTGCTTGCACAGCTTCCCAACTTCAATCGACTGCTGGACAACCACGGTGTGGATTTCGAGCAGATCACGGCTGGCAAACACAAACGTACCGTTACGATGTTCGGCAAGAACACAGACGAGGACAGGGCGAAACTAAAAGAAGAGCTCGAGGACGTACACGCGCTGTTCAAAGACGCCATTGCGAAATACCGCAGCGATCTCGATCTCGAGAAGGTCGCGACGGGAGAGTACTGGTACGGCACGCGCGCGCTTGAGCTGGGTCTCACCGACGAGATCAGCACCAGCGACGAGCTGCTGAGCCAAAAGGCAGAGGATCGGGACCTGTACCTCATTGAATACAAGATCAAGCAACCGCTGCAGAAACGCCTGATGCGTCAACGTCGACAGCGCGATCGAAAAGGCCCGCGCCGCGGGCTGGCGCCGTAAAGTAGAGTCACGCCTGCCGCGCTAATGGTGGAACTGGTATCCGGCAGCGTGGTCAAACTTTGAGCAGGTTCGCGGCCTGCCGAAACGTTATAATCCTGCCAGCTTCCCGGGAGTTCCCATGAGCACGTATCGAATCACATCGCTGGTCCCGTTGGTCTTCGTGGCTTTTCTGCTGTCTTCCTGCGCGTCCGCCCCGACGCAGCAATCAAGAGCCGAGATGGAGTCTGAGGCCAATCGGGCGTTCAACCAGATGCGGGCGAGCATGCCGCTGGTGACCGACAGGGAAACCATCGATTTCGTTGCCTGCGTAGCGCAGGCTGTCGTCGAGGTGCTGGAGCCTCCCTATAACGACATCGAGTGGGAGCTGGCAATATTCGAAAGCGAATCGGTTAACGCCTTTGCCATGCCGGGCGGCAAGATCGGCGTCCTGAGCGGCATCCTCAAGGTCACGGAAAACGAAGACCAGCTGGCAACCGTTATCGGGCATGAGATTGCGCACGTCACCGCTAATCATTCGGCCGATCGCGCGATGAATTCTGACCTGACGCGAATCGGAATTAATGTAGCTGCGGTCATTCTTGGTGGCGGGTACTCCGGTGCGACGTATACCGCGCAGCAGGCGCTCGCGGCCGGCGCGGCATTCGGTATCAGCCTGCCGTACAAGCGCGGCCAGGAATCCGAAGCGGACGTCATCGGTCTCGAGTACATGGCACGCGCCGGATTTGATCCGCGTGAGTCGGTGCCACTCTGGCAGCGCATGAATGCCGGCGCCGAAAATCGTCCCGCGGAATTCCTGTCCACTCACCCTTCGAGTGAAACGCGCATCGAGAACCTGGTCAGTGAGTGGCAGAAGACGTTGCCCCTGTACAATCAGGCACTGGCCGAAGGTCGCCAGCCTGACTGCGGTGGCGCAAGCCCGCGCTTCGTTAAAGAGACAGAGAAAGAGAAAGAGGGCACTTGATAGCCCGGCGCGTATTATTCCTGCTGCCGCTCCTGGCGCTCGGTGGATGCGCGACGCTTGATGACCTGTGGTCGTCGGTCAGCAAGGGCGGCGGCGCAAAGGCGGTGCCGTTCGACCAGCGTCCGGTACAGGACCCGCTGGACCCCAATACATTTGTAATCGAGTCGGCCGGCCAGACAGTCGTTGGGGAACCACAGGTGGTCTTCGCGCGCGGCGAAGATACGCTATCTGATCTCGCACGCACCTACGGACTTGGCTACGACGAAATAATCGCAGCCAATCCCGGCGTGGATCCCTGGTTACCCGGTGATGGAACCGCCATTCTATTGCCGACACAGTATGTGCTGCCGAATGTCGAGCAGCGCGGCATGATCCTGAACATCGCGACCAAACGCTTGTTCTACTTCCCGGCTGTCGAGGAAGGCGAGCTACAGCAAGTCCAGACCTACCCGATTGGTATCGGGCGCGTCGGTTGGGAGACGCCCCTGGGCGAAACCGAGGTGGTATCGAAAGCAAAGGACCCGCACTGGTGGGTGCCGGCCTCGGTAAGGCGTGAACATGCAGAGATGGGTGACCCGCTGCCCTCGGTTGTCCCGCCCGGCCCCGACAATCCACTCGGGCACCGCGTGCTCAAGCTCGATATGCCCGGCTACCTGATTCACGGCACGAATACGCCGTATGGTGTCGGCATGCGCGTCAGTCACGGCTGCGTGCGCCTGTATCCGGAGAACATCGAAGTTCTCTACACGCTGGTCGATGTGGGCGAAGTGGTGACAATCATCAATGAGCCGTACCAGTTCGGACGGCGTGACGGCGCACTGTATTTTGAAGCGCACACGCCACTTGAAGACGACACGGTGCCGGCAGAAGAACGACTGGCACAGCTGGTCGACGCACAGGTCGATGCTGAAGGGCAGCCGCTAAACGAACATCTGCGCAATTACATCAGCGAAGTCGCGGGCACGCCGATGGGCGTTCCTGTCGGCGTCATCCATTACGATCCGGCCGAATACATGGTGCGGGCGCGCGTGGTACACAACATCGTGGAAGTAGACCCTGACGCGCCGACCCTGACCGAAGTACGCGAGATGATGGAAGAGGCTGAGGCTGAAGCAGCCGAGTTCGCTGGAAGCGGCGACTAGTCAGGCAAATCACTTGCCCGGAGCTGATCGAACCAGTGCCAACACTGACCCGCCGCAACAGGTGGACGCTCGACGGTGACCCTCGCTGTCAACTAAAGAAGTAAATCGTTTGAGACACGGTATCGACAAGTCCGTGCCCGATCATCAGGGGAATAAGGGCGCGGCGCCCGCGGGTGACGAAATATGTACCCACAACGGCGCCAATGGCTCCCGTCATAATCATGCCGCTGACCCCTTGCGAAACGTGGCCGGCACCAAACCAGATAGCCTGTGCAAGAACCGCCAGTACCAGCGCCAATCGTCCCGCGCCGAACAAGGTTGTAAATTTGGTCAGCAATAATCCACGGAAGAAAAGCTCTTCGCCTATCGCGGCGCCGATCCAGACGCCAAACACTATGTCGAGAAGAAATCCGGAAAGAGATTCCGGCTGCTGTGTGAGCACAGAGGATTGACTCGGCGGGTAGCCGAACGCAGTCGCAAGGCCAATCACCGTAAATCCGGTCACGAGTACCAGTATCGAGAACTCCGCGGCGCGGCTTATTACAAAGCGCGCGTCGCCACCTGCGTGCAAACCAATGTCGCGCCAGGACTCCTTTCGTATTGCCAGCAACAACGCGCCCGCACCGACCGCCGCCAATATGGACCAGAGGCCGATATTCTCAACTCCGGCGAACCGCAGCGACCAGACACCCCAGAACACGAGCGCCAAAATTGCGATGTCGACAAGTGCATGTCTTCGCATTGTTCATACCTCTGGCGCGGTAGCGCTTTGTGACGATGTTTGCTTTTTTACAATCCGAAAAACGCTTTCGCCGCCGCCAGCGCTGGGTCCTCGCCTGCGAACGCACTCTCGAGGGTCTGTAGCACCTCGATATCCGGCCGTATGCCACCGCGCGAGTCCAGCTTATTGGCGTTGGCCATGATGGTGCGCTGCAATGGGATGCGCACCCGGATTCCGCTTTCCGGTAATGTGAGAAACGCGATGACGCCGGCCGTTGCGCCGGTTGACGCGCCACCCGTCGGTTCGCCAATGAACGTCGCGCGATCGACACCGCGCAGCGCGGCCAGAAGGTGGGTCACGCCCGAAGCGTTGCCGTAGCTCGTCAACATGACCACTTTGCCGTCGAAAGCACCGCGCTTCGGCTTCAATGGCCTCCCGGGTGCACCCGCCTTCTTCGCAACAACCCTGTAGTACTTATCGTCGAGCTTATCGAACCAACCTGGATCAGGCCGCAAGGCGCGCGGTTCCCAGGTGCTGAGGTGTTCGCGCAGTTCCGGGCTGATGTGAGCAAAGCGCGTCCAGATTTCGGGCGTGGGCTGCACCGGTTCACGGATCAACCAACGAAACAAACCCCACGCCGCGTCATCGGACCCTCCGCCGTTGCGACGCAGGTCGACAATCAGCTTGGTGCGGCCCTCCCTGCGCAACTGTTCGAAGATCGGCTTGTAGATGCTGTCGGGCTTCACCGGCTTGCGGTAGTTGATGAACGTGTCGACGGCCAAATAGGCCGCATCGTCGCCCAACGTCTCGAAGCGCACCGCGTCGACAAAATTGGCGCCAAAGCGCTTCTCGTCGGTGATTGCTGCATAGTTGTCAAACGTTAGCCGCCGGACGCGCAGCGTCTCCTCGGCGCCAGTCGCGCGACGCACCGTCAGTTCCGCATCAGCCTTAATGGCGTACAGGAATGGCATGAAATGCTCGAACGCCGGCCCCATGAACTCCCCGAACGAGCTAATCAAGTGTTCTTTAACGTAGTCCGTATCGCCGTCGACCGGGAACACGGCCATTACATCGGCAATTAGATCGGTAACCGTTCGGCCGTCGATGGTAAGCACCTCGTCCTGCGCCGCCAGGTCGACGCCGCCGGCTGCCTGCGTCACGAACATGCGCCCGTGGAAGAAGCGGTAACGGAACGGCAGGTACGTCGGCTCGCTCTTCCGCGCCGCCTCCATATCGTCGGGCAGTTCGGCCTTGGTGTGATTGCAACGAATCGTGGCCAGCACTCGGGAGACACCCAGATACAGTTCACCGTGCGTCATTCCGTCAGTCGCTTCAGCCTCGAGCGATGCCCATTGAGCGTCCAGCACTGCGCGATTCGTGTAACGGTCGTAGCCGGCATGAATCGTCTCCAGCGCCTCGCGCGCAAGGGCCAGGTCGGCCGCTACGGCCTCGGCACTCAGACGTACGTCGCGGGGCGATTCGGTGTCAGCCGCGTACGATTGGCCGAACACAGTCAGCATTACCACCAGGAATACAGGCGTAACACGGTACGTCGATAG